>JAUSLV010000018.1 GCA_030645495.1 Actinomycetota bacterium | reverse complement strand
CATTGACCATGGTGTTGGGAATCCTGCCGCAGCCGTTCCTCGACTTGGCTGAGAAAGCGTCGATCTTCGTTCGCTAGCTGGGCATACGACATACTGGAGCAGTGGTGAATGCATCGGTCAGCTACGACTTAGGCGACGAACGCCTAAATGCGGAAGTCTCCGCAGGTCTGGCCAATGTTGAACTTCGGCTCACCCAAGCAGTCAAGAGTGATGATGATTTCGTTTCGGCCGCGGCGCGGCATCTCGTGGATGCAGGAGGAAAGCGATTCCGGCCGCTACTTGCTGTGCTCGCGGCGAATTTGGGTGATCCAGCAGCCCCCGGAGTCACAGATGCTGCCGTCGTCGTTGAATTGACCCACCTTGCCACGCTGTACCACGACGACGTGATGGACGAAGCCGACACCCGACGCGGTGTCGACACCGTCAACGCCCGCTGGGGCAACCTGCAGGCGATCCTTGCCGGCGACTTCCTGCTGTCGCGTGCATCCGAGATCGCCGCATCGCTGGGCACCGAGGTGGCCGGGCTGCTGGCCCGCACCATCGGCCGCCTGTGCGAAGGCCAGATCGAGGAGTTGCGGCACACGTACAACGCGGCTCGCCCCGAGCCCAGCTACCTCAGCAGCATCAGCGGCAAGACCGCCTCGCTGTACGCCACTGCTGCCCGCATCGGTGGCCTCGTGGCCGAGCTTGATCGGCCGATCATCGATGCGCTCACCGAGTACGGCGAGGCCTACGGCATGGTGTTCCAGATCGTCGATGACCTGCTCGACATCACCGCCACCGACGAACAGCTGGGCAAGCCCGCCGGGCACGACATGGTGGAGGGCGTGTATACGCTGCCCGTGCTGCGCACCCTGCAAGCCGGCGGTGTCGCCGCGGTGGAGCTGAACGCGCTGCTCGGCAAGCCGCTCGACATGGCCGAACGCGAAAAGGCGTTGGGCATCGTGCGCAGCAACGGTGGCTTCACCGCCGCGATGTCGGTCGCCCGCGAGTGGGCCGACCGCGCCGAGGCCGCGTGCGAGCTGCTGCCCGCCTCGGTGGCCACCGACGTGCTCCGCGCCGCGCCGTCCGCCCTCCTCGCCTCCCTGTAGCCGCCGGAACCCGCCTACGCGTTGGGGGCGAGCTTCACCAGTTTTGCGGCGGCCTTGTAGGCCAGCTCGGCGGGGCCCTTCTCGTCGTCGCGCAGCAGGTTGGCCATGATCCGCAGCACCCACTCCATCAGCGTGCGGCTGTTCATGCCCACGCGGGTGAGCTCGCGCATCAGTACCGGCTTGCCGATGACGCGGGCGAACAGGCGGGCCACCTTGAAGTACTCGCCGTACTCGTCGTCGATCATGCGCGGGTACTGCTGCAGGATCGAGGGGTCGCCGGCCACGAGCGCCTCGTGCAACACCTGGGCGGCCATGCGTGCCGTCTCGTAGGCGTAGTCGATGCCCTCGCCGTTGAACGGATTGACGCTGCCGGCCGCGTCGCCCACCACGAGGTAGCTGGGGCCCGCCTTCGGGCCGACCGAACCGCCCATGGGGATGCGGCCGCTGGTGGCTTTCGCCTCGGGGTTGGTGGGGTCGATCTCCCACCGCTCGGCCACCTGGTGCGCGTAGGCATCGAGCAGGTGAGTGGTGTTGACACTCTTGAAGTCGCGGAAGGTGGACAGCAGGCCCACGCCGATGTTCACCGTGCCGTCGCCCACGGGGAAGATCCAGCCGTAGCCGGGCATCGGGTTGCCGTTGCGATCCTTCACGTCGAGCGCCGACTCGATCCACGGGTCGGCGTGGCGCGGCGTCTTCCAGTACGTGCGGATGGCAGTGCCGTACGGCCACTCGCGGGTGCGGAACGTGCCGAGAGCGCGGCCGAAGCGACTGTTCGCGCCATCGGCGACGATCACGTACTTGGCGTGGATCTCCTTGGTCTCGCCGTCCTTGGTCTGCACCGTGGCACCGCGCACGAAGCCGCGGTCGACGATCGGTTGCACCGCCTCGTGCCCCTGCAGCAGCCGGGCACCGGCCTTCTCGGCGTTGAGTGCCACCATCTGGTCGAGATCGCGGCGGCGCACCACGTAGCCGTGCTGCGGGTAGATCGAGTGCGACGGCCACTGCAGCTCGAGCTCTTTGCCCATACCCGTGGCGCGCAGGCCGTGATAGCGGTGATACGGCGCCAGCTGATCGGCCAGACCCATCTCGCCCAACTGGTACACGGCGCGCGGCGTGAGGCCGTCGCCGCAGGTCTTCTCGCGAGGGAAGTACTTGCGCTCGACGATGGTGACGTCGTGGCCCTCGCGGGCCAACCAGTAGCCGGCGGCGGCGCCGGCGGGGCCACCTCCGATCACGAGCACGTCAGTGGTGGTGGTCTCGGTCACGAGAGACAAGTGTGGCCGCTCCCGTGCGGAAGCGGCCACAAGAGTTGTGTTTCGAGTGTGGCCCGCAGGCCGGGGCAGATCAGCCGGCGGTGGTGCCGGCCAGCGGCACGCGGCCGATCTCCAACACGCCATCGGCGGCGAACTGTTCGTGCACGTTGTCGAACGAGGCGGTGCCGGCTTCGAGCGCCAGGTACACCGGGGCGTCGGTGGCGCACCACAGTGCGAACTCGGCCGAGGCCTCGTCGCCGCCGCCGAGGGCGTAGCGCTCGTGGCACACGACGGCGAGGATCTGGGCGTCGGTGAGCGTGGGTGCCTGGTTCGGCATCACGCCGAGTGCACCAGCGATGTGTGCGCCGCCCTCACGGTTCGGGTCGCCGGCGATGTCGACGCCGGCGTTCCTGTAGGCATCGCTGCCGAGGGCAACCCAGCGCAACTGGTCTTCGATGTGCGGGAACGTGGCGATGACCGAGCCGTTGGTGAACGCGTAGCCGATGCCGCCCTGACCGGCGTCGCCGTGGCACGCAGCGCAGCCGGTGTACAGCTTGGTGCCGGCACCGAGCGGACCGGTGGCCTTCACGGGCACGGGCCGTAGCGCGATCACGTAGAGGAAGGCCCACAGCGGCAGGATGCTGAGGGTGACCATGGCCCACACCGGGATCTTCTTGCGCGCCTTGTAGGCGGCCACCACCGGGATGTCGGGCTTGGCCGGCGGCGGGCCGGCGGGCACGGCCGCAGCCTTGGACGCGGCGACAGCAGGCGCTGCCGACTGGGTGGTGGCAGGGGTGGCAGCAGCAGCAGGGGAGACGGCGTCGCCGCCGGCCTCGCCACGGCGCGACTGGCTGCGCTTCAGCAGGTGCTCGGGAATCTCGGTCACGAAGGTGAACGATAGACGGCCGAGCACCGTGTTCGGGAAATCCTCGGGAGAGAAACCTGTTCGGCAGGCCACTCCGTGCACGAGTTCACAACGGGCAATGGATCACCGCGCCCGGCGTGGTAGACCAATGCGGTGACACCGGTCCACGTAGCTCGTCGTCGCGTTCTCGCGCACGAACTGGTATCGACGTGGGGTCTGGTGACTACAGTTCGTGCAGCAGTTCACGAGGAAGGGCAGCGGAGTTGCTGATCGCATTCGAAACCAACGTGCTGAAGTGGCCCGGCATGAACGAGGCCTTCCTGTTCTCGTTCTTTCTCACGACGGCTCTGTCGTTGTTGGTCATCCCGTACTCCAAGCGCCGGCCCAAGGGCACCCCCACGTCGTGGGGCGAAGCCATGCTCGCCTCCGTCTTCACGTTCGGCGTGATGTTCGTGGCGTTCGGCGTCGTGCCGCACCAGTTCATCGACCATGCCGACAAAGAGCTCGGCTGGACCAAGAACCTCATCATCTACGGCCCCGGCGACATCCTGAAGCCGAAGGCGCTGGGTGGCCCGTTCCCGTTCACCATGTCGTACGAAGCGATCCGCGACATCGTCGTGGTCGTCATCCACCTGTGGTACTTCGGCCTCATGATCTTCCTGTGGCACGTGTGGCAGAAGCGCGGCGACGCCAAGCCGTCCACCGAGGTCGCCACCAGCACGTTCGGTCGCCCCTTGGTGAAGAAGGGCTGATCGCATGGCGAAGACCGACGCCAATCCACCGATGATGCCGTACACCGACGACTACGTGTTGGTCGAGGTGGACGCGGACTACCTGTCCAAGGCCGTCAAGCCGAAGCAGTTCATCCACATCGACCAGTCCGAGTGCATCATGTGCGAAGGCTGCGTCGACATCTGCCCGTGGAAGTGCATCCACATGGTGAACACCTCGGCGATCGCCGAGGCCACGGGAACCGAGAAGCCGGGTCTCGACCCCAGCGACAATGTGCTGTTCATCATCGACGACGACATCTGCACTCGCTGCCAGCTGTGCGTCGACCGTTGCCCGACGGGCGTGATCATCCTGGGCAAGGCGGGAGCACCGGTCATCACCGGCGACTCGCACACTCGTACCAACAACCACGGCTATGCCTACGGCATGAGGCTCTGAGGGAACAACGATGGCAAAGATCCTCGATGAGACACCGCGTCCCACCGTCAAAGACCGTCTCAACAAGACGGTCGACGGCGTGCAGGGCAGCCAGGCCTGGAACAGCATCTTCCGGCCCGGCAGCATCTTCCGCAAGGGCTACACCGACAGTCCGCGTAACCGCAGCTACGTGATCATGAACTCGGTGCTGTACCACCTCCACCCGGTGAAGGTGAAGCGGCATGCGGTGAAGGTCAGCTACACCCTGTGCTTGGGCGGCCTGTCCTTCTTCTTGTTCATCCTGCTGACGGTCACGGGCATCTTCCTGATGTTCTTCTACCGCCCCACCGACGTGCAGGCCTGGAACGACATCTCCAACCTGCAGACCTCGGTGACATTCGGCTTACTTGTGCGCAACATGCACCGCTGGGGCGCTCACCTGATGGTGCTCAGCGTGTTCCTGCACATGGCCCGCGTCTTCTACCACGGCGCCTACAAGCCGCCGCGCGAGTTCAACTGGGTCATCGGTGTGGTGCTGCTGATGCTCACCCTGCTGCTGTCGTTCACCGGCTATCTGCTGCCGTGGGACCAGCTGGCTCTCTGGGCCGTGACCGTGGGTACCAACATGATGGGCTACTCGCCGGTCATCGGCGAGCAGGTGCGTTTCGTGTTGCTGGGCGGCAAGGAGATCGGCGGCGACACGCTGCTGCGTTGGTACGTGCTGCACGTGCTGTTCCTGCCGTTCGTCATCATCATCTTCATGGCCGTCCATTTCTGGAGAGTCCGCAAAGACGGCGGAATCTCGGGCCCGCTCTGAGCTGAAGGAGGCGATCAATGACCGAAATCCCCGAACACCTCCTGAAGCGTGCGCAGGTCGCACGCGACAAGGCGGCCGAAGAGTCGGCCCCGGCCGCAGCACCCGCTGAAGCCGCATCCGACCCGCGCATCCCCGCGCACCTGCTCGAGCGCAGCAAGGCCCGCAAGGCCGAAGGTGGCGACAGCGGTGGCGCTGTGGCCGTGCAAGAGAAGGTTGCCAGCGTCGTCGCAGCCGGCCCGGCCGGCGGCGGCGTGCCGCTCGCAGCCGGCCCCGGCGGCCACACGCAGCGCTTGCTCACCGTCGTCAAGAGCGGCTCGATCCAAGACGTCAAGGCGTCGCCGGTCGACAAGGTGCACACTTGGCCGCACCTGCTGGCTGCCGAGTTCGTCGCCGCCCTGCTGTGCCTGTCGTTCACGTTCTTCTTCTCGGTGTTCGTGAACGCGCCGCTGCTGCAGCAGGCCAACATCAACAAGACGCCGAACCCGTCGAAGGCCCCGTGGTACTTCCTCGGTCTGCAGGAACTGCTCACGATGTTCCACCCGATGGTGGCCGGCGTGACGATTCCCGGCGTGGGCATGATCGTGCTGATCCTCGCCCCGTACATCGACAAGAACCCGTCGAACAAGCCCGAGGATCGCAAGTTCGCGACCTCGCTGATGACGGTGCACCTGATGTTCTGGGCAGTGCTCGTGATCATCGGCTCGTTCTTCCGTGGTCCTGGTTTCAACTTCACGCTCCCGTGGCGTGACGGACTCTTCTTCGAACTGTGAGGCCCCCGCTGTCATGAGTTCTGCAGCCATCATCGCCATCGCTGTCGCCGCCATCGTGCTGCTGGCCGCCGTGGTGCTGCTCAGCGCCGCTCGCAAGAGCGACGTTCGCGGTGCCGGCGCCCTCAGCCGCGAGACGCGACGACGCGACCGAGACGCGGAGATCGATCTCCCGCTCACCGGCAAGGACGTCGAGCGCGCCGCCGTCCAGGCACGCGTTCCCGCACCTGCCCCCGCCGCTCCCCTCAGCGTGTGGGTCGCCCCGGATCCCGACGCCATCGGCGTCAGCCGCCGCCAGTTCCTCAACCGCGCCACGGTCACCCTGATGACCGCCGGCCTCGCGTCGTTCGCCGCTGCCGGATTCGTGGCCTTCCTGTGGCCCACCGCAGCTCCGGTGTTCGGCGGCAAGGTGAGCGTCGGCAAGCTCGACGACATCCTGTCCTCGATCCGCAGCAACGCCGGCTTCTTCTACTCGTCGAGCGCTCGCTCGTACATCACGGTGTACCCGCCCGAGGCGCTGCCCAAGGCCAAGGGTGTCAAGGAGTACGCAACGGTGCTGGGTGGTATGGAGAATGGCGTCGTCGCCCTCTACCAAAAGTGCCCGCACCTCGGTTGCCGTGTGCCCGAGTGCAAGAGCAGCCAGTGGTTCGAATGCCCGTGCCACGGTTCGCAGTACAACCGTGCCGGTGAGAAGAAGGGTGGCCCGGCCCCGCGCGGCATGGACCACTTCGCTGTCACAGTCTCGGGCTCCGGCGACGTCGTGATCGACACGTCCACGGTGTTCACCGGCGCACCGATCGGTACCAACACCACCGGCCAAGAGGCCGAGGGTCCGCACTGCATCACCGGTGGAGGTGGACACGGATGATCGCGCTGAACACATCAGCGGTCGCATGGGTGCTGTTTGCAGTCATCACCATCGGCTGGATCAGTTACTTCTTCCTGAACCAACTCAGCGCTCGTCGCGAGTTGGGTTCAGAAGTCGAAATGGCTCCGAACCGCAAGCCGTACTACGACGACGAGGTGCTGGAAGGCCGTCGTCTCGAGCGGATGCAGGTGCTCGGCGTGCTGCTGCTCATCACCCTCGTGGTGGGTCTGCCGCTGTACTGGGCGTTCGAGCCCAGCCGCCAGGCCGGCGCAGTGTCGGGCCAGCAAGAGCGTTTCCGTTGGTGGGGCGAAGAACTCTTCAAGCCCACTGCCGAACTCGGCTTCAACTGCTCAGGCTGCCACGGCGGCATGGAGGCCCCAGGTGGCCAGGCTCCGTATGCCGTCACCGACCCGAACACGGGCGAGCTGAAGACCGTCAACTGGTACGCCCCGGCGCTGAACACGGTGTTCTACCGGTACAGCAAGGAAGAGGTTCGCTTCATCCTCAACTACGGCCGATCGTTCTCGCCGATGCCGGCGTGGGGTGCACTCGGTGGTGGCCCGATGACCGAACAGAACATCGAGACGTTGCTGGTGTACCTCGAGAGCATCCAACTCGCTCCCGAGAGTTGCGCCACCGACAAGAACTTCACGGCCACTGCCGACCCGTCGATCTGTGAGGGTGGCGTGCTACCGCAGGCCGACCGCGGCAGCATCCAGGCCAGCGTCGATGCCTACTTGGCGGCCAACCCCGGTGCCAGTGAGGGCGAGGCGTTGTTCAACCTCGAGCTCGCCAGCGGTGCCTACAGCTGCGCCCGCTGCCACACCTCGGGGTGGAGCTACGGCCAGCCCGGCGTGCCCGGCCAAGGCGCATTCGGCTGGAACCTCACCGGCGGCGCCACCAACGCCCACTTCCCCAGCGAGCAGGACATGATCACGTTCATCAAGGCGGGCTCCTCCAACGGGAAGAAGTACGGCATGCAGGGTCAGGGCACGGGTCGGATGCCCGGTTTCGGTCACCTGCTCACCGATGAGCAGATCAAGGCCATCGTCGAATACGTGCGGAGTCTGTGATGAGTGCACTGCTGGCTGTCAACTGGGAATGGGAGCTTCGTGGCACCCTCATCGTGATCATCGCGGTGGGTGTGCTGTGCGGCAGCCTCTACATGATCCTGGGTACCAACTTGGGCGCTCGCCTCGGATTCCTTGTGGCGCTCACCGGCCTGTTCGGCTGGATGTTCATCATGAGCGCCATCTGGTGGACCTATGGCAAGGGCCTGTTGGGCGACGACCCCACCTGGCAACCGGTGGCGGGCAAGACGCTCATCCGCGACACGGCCAAGCTGCCCTCCGTGGGTGCGCTCGACGCCCCGGTCACGCTGTCCGGCGACTACGCGGCCGACGCCAAAGCTGTCACCGAACTGCTGCGGGCCGATGGCTGGAAGAAGCTCGACTCGGCGTTGCCGTCGTTCCAGCAGGCCGGCTCTGCCGGCAGCGTGCTGGTGGAGGAGGGCGGCGCGTTCGCCGCCGGTGAGTTCGTGGTGGTGAACGTGTTCGAGAAGGGCGGTGAGCGCAGCCCCACCTTCTGGGACGACCGCATCGACTTCCTCGCGTTCTTCCACAAGCCGCACTACGCCTTGGTCGAGATCGCTCCGCTCGTGCCGCAGCGCACCGAGCCCGGCCGCGCACCTGCGCGTGCCGTGATCGACACCAGCCGCCCGCACGAGTACGTGTACATGATCCGCGACATGGGCGACAAGCGAGTGCCCGCGGCGCAGATCTGCATCCTCTCGCTGATCGTCTTCCTGCTCCTGTGTTGGCTGTTGCACAACCGGGACAAGCGGGTCGACGAGAACCGAGCGGCCAAGGCACTTCCGGCAAAGGGCTGATCACATGGGTCAGTACCTGCCGATCGTGTGTCTGCTGATCCTGGCGGTGCTGTTCGGTGCACTCAGCTTCGCGGCGTCGCGTCTGTTGGCGCCACGTCGGCCGTCCGCGGCCAAGCAAGCGCCGTACGAGTGCGGCATCGTGCCCAGCCGCGACGCTCCCGAGCGTTTCCCGGTCACGTTCTACGTGGTCGCGATGCTGTTCATCATGTTCGACATCGAACTGATCTTCATCTACCCGTTCGCCGTGGATCGAGTGTTCCTGGGTTCGTACGCGCTGTGGGAGATGCTGGCCTTCAGCGTCGTGTTCTTCGCCTCGTTCGTCTACGTGGTGGCCCGCGGCGCGCTCGAGTGGGGGCCGGTCACCAAGCAGCGATTGCTGGAATCGGCGCTGTCCCCCGAGCGCACCTCCAGCAGTACGATCCGCCGGGTGGGCCTCGAAGGTCGTCCGGAAGGGACTGCCGCGTGAGCCTGATCAAGGACATTCAGGACGACGGCTTCGGCGGCATCCCGCACAACGCAATCACGGCCAAGCTGGAAGATCTCGTCGGATGGGCGCGTAGCCGCAGCTCGTGGCCGGCCTCGTTCGGCCTGGCCTGCTGCGCCATCGAGATGATGGCCACCGGTGCCGCGCACTACGACATCAGCCGCTTCGGCATGGAAGTGTTCCGCGCGTCGCCGCGCCAGGCCGACATTATGATCGTGGCCGGCCGGGTCAGCCAGAAAATGGCACCGGTGCTGCGCCAGGTGTACGACCAGATGATGGAGCCCAAGTGGGTCATCAGCATGGGTGTGTGCGCCAGCAGCGGCGGCATGTTCAACAACTACGCGATCGTGCAGGGTGTGGATCAGGTGGTGCCGGTGGATGTGTACGCCCCCGGCTGCCCGCCCACCCCCGAAACCCTGATCCACGCGATCGAGACGCTGCACCAGAAGATCGAGGACGGCGAACTGCTCAAGCGGCGCAAGGCCACGGGCGCAGGTGCCAACCTGCACGTCACCGAGATCCCGGCGGGAGCGCAGCCCGTGCCCGTCATCCTTGGAACCCGGTGATCCGATGAGCCTCTACGGAGTCCCCCTCTCCGACAGCCGCGGCCAACGTGTGCTGCACCCGACACGCGACGAGTACGTGAAGACCGTCAAGGCGCTGCTCGACGACACGTTCGTCATGTGCGCCGACCTCACCGCCGTCGACTTCCTCACGCACCCGGGGCGCACGCTCCCCGAGGGCATCACCGCCGAGCGGTTCGAGGTGGTGGTGAATCTGTTGTCGATCGAGCGCCGCGAGCGCATCCGTGTGCGCGTGCAGGTTCCCGAAGCCGATGCCACGATCCCCAGCCTGTTCGACCTGTACCCCGGCAGCGAGGCGATGGAGCGCGAGGTGTACGACATGTTCGGCATCGCGTTCACCAACCACCCCGACCTCACCCGCATCCTGATGCCCGAGGACTGGGACGGCCACCCGCTGCGCAAGGACTACGACCAAGGCCGTATCCCGGTGCAGTTCAGCGCCGACTTCCCCGCGCGGGAGCCACAGTCATGACCGACATCGTCTCCACGATCCGCGGCGGCAACGACCCCGAACAGGGCCTCAAGCCGCGCAGCGAGATCACCGCCCGCGAACTGCTGCGTGAAGTGGGTGCCGTGCTGCGCATGAGCGAGGCCGATGCGGCCAAGCTCGGCGACATCCCCGTCGATCCTTCAGAGGATCAGACGATGATCATCAACATGGGGCCACAGCACCCCAGCACGCACGGCGTCTTGCGCCTGATGCTCGAACTGCAGGGCGAAACCGTGCTGCGTTGCAAGCCGATCATCGGCTACCTGCACACGGGCATGGAGAAGACGGGCGAGAACCTCACCTACATGCAGGGCGGCACCAACGTCACCCGCATGGACTACCTCAGCCCGCTCAACAACGAACTCGTGTTCAGCATGGCCACCGAGAAGTTGCTGGGCATCGACGGCGACATTCCCGAGCGCGCCGTCTGGATGCGCATGCTGCTCAGCGAGCTGAACCGCATGAGCAGCCACCTGCTGTTCATGGCCACCAACGGCATGGACCTCGGCGCCGTCAGCATGATGATCTACGGCTGGCGCGAGCGTGAAGACGTGCTGCGCTTCTTCCAGAAGGTCACCGGCCTGCGGATGAACCACAACTTCATCCGCCCCGGTGGTGTGGCCGCCGATCTGCCCGAGGGCTGGCGCGACGACGTGCTGCACCTGCTGGAGAGTATCCCGCCGCGCCTCGACGAGTACGACGTGTTGATGACCGGTCAGCCGATCTGGCGCGACCGGCTGCAGGGTGTGGGCGTCATCACTCAGGCCGAGGCGATGGCCCTCGGCGCCACCGGCCCGATCCTGCGCAGCACCGGCGTGCCCTGGGACCTTCGTCGCGACCAGCCGTACCTGCACTACGACGAGGTGGAGTTCGACGTCATCGTCGGCAGCTACGGCGATGCCTTCGACCGCTACGCGATCCGCCTCAACGAGATCCGCGAGAGCATCAAGATCGTGCGCCAGATCCTGGATCGCATGCCCACCGGCGACTACCGCATCCAGAACAAGAAGGTCACGCCCCCGCCGCGCGCTCGCATCGACGAGAGCATGGAGGCCTTGATCCACCACTTCAAGATCTTCACCGAGGGCTTCAAGGTGCCCGAGGGCGAGGTGTACGTGGCGATCGAGAGCCCGCGTGGCGAGATCGGCTGCTACATCGCCAGCGACGGTTCGGCCACGCCGTACCGCATGCACGTGCGCGCCCCATCCTTCGTGAACATCCAATGCTTGCCGCACATGATGCGCGGCGGCCTGGTCGCCGACGCGGTCGCCGTGATCTCGTCCGTCGACCCCGTGCTCGGAGAAGTGGACCGATGAGCCGTCTCAACGAAGCGAACGTCTTGCACGCGAAGGAGATCATCGGGCGCTACCCGAAGGCTCGTTCGGCCACCATCCCGCTGTTGCACCTGGCGCAGCAGCAGGACGGCTATGTCACCAACGAGGCAATGGCGCACATCGGCGAACTCGTGGGTGCCACCTCGGCCGAGGTGTTGGGCACGGCCACGTTCTACGAGATGTTCAAGTTCGAGCCGGTGGGCAAGTACCTGGTCAACATCTGCGGCACGTTGTCGTGCGCGCTGATGGGCGCCGACGAGCTGCTGCACCACGCCGAGGCGAAGTTGGGCATCAAGGCCGGCGGCACCACCGACGACGGGCTGTTCACGCTCGAGCGCGCCGAATGCCAAGCAGCGTGCACCGAGGCCCCGTGCCTGCAGGTGAACTACCGCTACCGCTTCAAGGTCACCCCCGCCGATCTCGACCAGCTGCTCGATGATCTGGCCGCCGGCCGCCTCGACGGCGAAGTGCCGCCGCACGGCACGGTCGCCAAGGTGCGCCAGCACATTCCCGCGAACAAGGCCGTCGGCGCAGTGCCGCCCGAGTCCGTGACGGCCCCGCCCGTATGGATCTCGGAGGCCGCCAAGTGAGCCGCTACACCTGGGCACCCGGTTACTGCGACGACGGCGACCGCCCACAGATCGTCACCTCGCGCTTCAAGTACGACGACGGCTACTCGCTCGAGCGCTACCTCGCCACGGGCGGCTACGCCGGCCTGAAGGCCGCGCTCGGCCGCACCCCCACCGAGGTGCACGACGAGGTCAAGGCCGCCACGATCCTCGGTCGCGGCGGCGCCGGCTTCCCCGCCGGCACCAAGTGGGGCCTCACCCCGCAAGGCGTGTTCCCGCGCTACCTCGTGGTGAACGGCGACGAATCCGAGCCGGGCACCTACAAGGACCGCCTGCTGATGGAGCGCGATCCGCACCAGCTGATCGAGGGCTGCCTGATCGCCAGCTACGCGGCCGGCCTGTCGCAGTGCTTCTTGTACATCCGCGGCGAGATGGCGCTCGCGCAAGAGCGCGTCGCCACTGCGCTCAACGAGGCGTATGCGGCCGGCTACATCGGCAAGAACATCCTCGGCACCAACTTCAGCATCGACATCGTGCTGCACTGGGGCGCCGGCGCCTACGTGGTGGGCGAGGAGACCGCGCTGATCGAATCGCTGGAAGGTAACCGCGGCATGCCGCGCCTGAAGCCCCCGTACTTCCCGGCCGCGATCGGCCTGTACGGCCAGCCGACGATCGTCAACAACGTCGAGACGCTCAGCAACCTGCCGTGGCTGCTCGTCAACGGCGCCGCCGCGTACACCGCGATCGGCACCGAAACCTCGCCCGGCACGCGCATGATCGCCGTCAGCGGCCACGTGAAGCGCCCCGGCGTGTACGAGATCATCAACGGCACCACCACGTTCCGCGAGGTGATCTACGGCGAGCAGTTCTGCGGTGGCATTCGCGACGACAACGAGCTGAAGGCGTTCATCCCCGGCGGCGGCTCGGCCCCGTGGTTCCTGCCCGAGCAGCTCGATTTGCCGTTCGAGGCGAAGATGGTGGGCCCCGCCGGTTCGATGCTCGGCTCGGGCGCGATCATGGTGATGGACCACACCACCGACATCCCCGCGATGGCGCTCACGCTGGTGCGTTTCTACGCCCACGAGTCGTGCGGCAAGTGCGTGCCCTGCCGTGAAGGTGGCACGTGGCTGATGCGGATCATGGAGCGCGTGGTGGCCGGCCGCGGCACGCAGCGCGACCTCGACCAGTTGCTGGAGATCGGCCAGACGATCACGCCCGGCCAATACCCGCACGCTGCCAGCGAGCGCCTCGGCATCGCGGCGGCGCCGTTCCCGTTCAAGATGACCACGATCTGCTTCGTCGGTCCGTCGGCCTACAACGCAGTCGATTCGGCGCTCACGCTGTTCCCCGACGAGTTCCAGGCGAAGCTGATGAAGCGCACGTCCATCCCCGTGACTGCTGTAGGTGCTGGCTCATGACTGACATCCCGGTCGACCCGAACGAGGTGCGGCTCACGATCAACGGTCACGAGGTGGTCAGCACCAAGGGCGAGATGGTGATCGCCGCCGCCGCACGCGCCGGCGACTACATCCCGCACTTCTGCTACCACCCGCGCATGGAGCCGGTGGGCATGTGCCGGATGTGCATGGTGGATATCGACGGCGGCCGCGGCCCGATGCTGCAACCCGCCTGCATGGTGCCCGTGGCCCCCGGCATGAAGGTGGACACCGAGTCGCCCGGCGCGAAGCGTGCGCAAGAGGGCATCATCGAGCTGCTGCTGGCGAACCACCCGCTCGACTGCCCCGTGTGCGACAAGGGCGGCGAGTGCCCGCTGCAGGACCAGACGTTCAGCCATGGCCCCGGCGAGAGCCGCTATGTGGAGGAGAAGCGCCACTACGAGAAGCCGATCGCGATCAGCGACCTGGTGTTCCTCGATCGCGAGCGCTGCATCCTGTGCGACCGCTGCACCCGCTTCGCCGACGAGGTGGCCGGCGACGCGCTGATCCACTTCAACAGCCGCGGCAACGACACGCACATCACCACGTTCCCCGACGAACCGTTCAGCAGCTACTTCAGCGGCAACACCGTGCAGATCTGCCCCGTGGGCGCGCTGACCGCCACGCCCTACCGGTTCAAGGCCCGCCCGTGGGACCTGGCGCAGCAGGAGAGCACGTGCACCACGTGCTCGGTGGGGTGCCGCACGGTCGTGCAGAGCAGCCGCGACGAGCTGCTGCGCTACATGGGCGTGGACAGTGATCCCGTGAACCACGGCTGGCTGTGCGACCGTGGCCGCTTCAACTTCGAGTCGGTGAAGAGCCCCGACCGAGTGCTGCAGCCGCTGATTCATGACGGCACCGAGTTCGTGCCCGCCACCTGGAGTGCCGCGATCACGGAAGTGGCGGTGCAGTTGCGTGCTGCCCGGGCCGCCGGTGGCGTGAACAGCATCGCCGTGCTGGGTGGCGCCCGCGGCACCAACGAAGACGCCTACTTGTGGAGCCGTCTCGCCCACGAGGTGATCGGTACCCCCAACGTGTACCCGCAGATGGGCGATGGCCTGCCCGCCGACGTGCTGCTGCTCGATCGAGCCACGATCGACCAGGCCGCGACGGCCAGCACGATCGTGCTGCTGGCGCCCGACCTGAAGGAAGAGCTGCCGGTGCTGTACCTGCGCCTGCGTGCCGCCGCCGAGAAGCGCCGCAGCAGGATCATCGAGTTCACGCCCAAGCACACCGGGCTCAGCCGCTACGCGTGGCGCACCATCGGCTACGAGCCGGGTACGCAGCAGTCGGTGGTCGAGAAGGCGCTCGCCGATCCCGAGATCGCCGCCCAGATCGCCAAGGGCGATGTGGTGGTGGTGGCCGGCCGGGCCAACCTGGCCGAAACAACGGTGGCCACCGTCGCTGCGCTCCGGTCGGTGCTCGCCGCCGCCCCGGGCAGCCGCGTGCTGCCGGCCTTCCGCCGCGGCAACGTGGTGGGCGCGCTGCAGGTGGGCATGCGCCCCGGCGAGGGCGGGCTCGACACCCGCTCGGTACTGCAGGCCGCGGCCGACGGCAAGATCGAGTGCCTCGTGCTGCTGGGCGCCGATCCGCTGGCCGACTTCCCCGACACCGATCTCGCCCGCCGGGCGCTCGCCGGTGCTCGCCGGATCATCGCCATCGACACGTTCCTCACGCAGTCGACGCAGTTGGCGAGTGTCGTGCTCGCCGCCAGCGCGTATGCGGAGAAGAGCGGCACCACCACCAACCTCGAGGGCCGGGTCACCACCGTCGCCCAGCAGGTGTCACCCGCAGGCAACACTCGCCCCGACTGGATGATCGCCGCCGAGTTGGCGATGGAGCTGGGCAGCGACCTCGGCTACGACACCATCGACAACGTCACCGACGACATCGCGTGGCACGTGCCCGGCTACGAGGGCATCACCGCAGCGGCAATCGCCGCCGCCACCGACGGCATCGTCGCCGGCGCCCCCACAGGTATCGCCCCGCTGGCACCGATCGCGAACCCGATCGGTGAGCGCAACTCGTACGACTTCCGCCTGGTCGTGAGCCGCACGATGTACGACGAAGCCGTGGGTACCGCCACGTCGCCGTCGCTGGCCCACTTGGCCACGCCGTCGATGGTGCACCTGCACCCGCTCGACCTCGGTCGGGTCGGCACCACCGAGGGTGCTGCGGTGAAGGTGATCGGCTCGCGAGCCACCGTCGTGCTGCACGTGGTCGCCGACGACTCCGTCCTGCGCGGCACCGTCTGGGTGCCGTTCCGTCACTCCGGTGCCAACGTCGGTGACCTCATCGACTGCACCGCCGCGGTCAATGACGTCAGAATCGAGAACATCTGATGCTCGCTGTCGACACACTTCTCGACCACATCAAGCTCTGGAGCACCGAGACCCTGATCATCCTCATCAAGGTGGTGGTGGTCTTCATCGTCGGCCTCGTGGGCACGATGCTGATGGTGTGGTTCGAGCGCAAGGTCATCGCCTTCATGCAGAACCGCATCGGCCCCAACAAGGCCGGCCCCAAGGGGCTGCTGCAAACACTGGCCGACGGCACGAAGCTGTTCTTCAAGGAAGACCTGATCCCCGACAAGAGCGACCGGTTCGTGTTCAAGCTGGCGCCCTACCTCGCGTTCGTGCCTGCCTTCCTGGTCTGGAGCGTCGTGCCGCTGGGCGGCAACTTCGCCGACGGCCGCGACGGCACCGTGAAGATCCTTGGCAAGGCCACCAAGCTGCAGCTCGCCGACCCGCCAGTGGGCGTGCTGCTGTTGCTGGCGCTCAGCAGCATCGCCGTGTACGGCATCATGCTCGCCGGTTGGAGCTCGGGCTCGAAATACCCGCTGCTGGGTTCGGTGCGTGCCTCGGCGCAGATGATCAGCTACGAAGCAGCGCTGGGCCTCAGCCTGGCAACGGTGATCCTGGTCACCGGCACGCTCAGCACGAACGGCATCGTCACTTCGCAGTTCTCGCTCAGCCGCTGGAGCATCATCGCCACCGGCGTGGTGCCGTTCATCGTGTTCCTCATCGCCGCCACGGCCGAGTTGAACCGACCCCCGTTCGACCTGGTGGAAGCCGAGCAAGAGCTGGTGGGCGGATTCAACACCGAGTACTCCAGCATCCGCTTCGCGCTGTTCTTCCTCGCCGAGTTCATGAACACCATCACGATGAGCGGTGTGATCGTCACGCTGTTCTTCGGTGGGCCGCAGCCGTTGAAGATCGGCGGAAACTCCAACATCCTGTCGTTCCTCGGGCCGTTCAGCGGCACGGTGTGGCTGCTGTTGAAGGTGCTCGTGTTCCTGTACATCTATGTGTGGTTCCGGGCCACGTTGCCCCGCCTGCGCTACGACCAGCTGATGAACCTCGGCTGGAAGCTGATGATCCCGCTGGCACTCGGCTGGTTCATGCTGCTCGCGTTCTTCCGTGTCGGGCAGGACGAAGGCTGGAACCGCTGGGTCGTCGGCATTGCCGGCCTCGCCGTGATGGGGGTGTGCGCAGGGCTGCTGCAGCTCGCGTCGAAGGTCAGTGCCCGCAACCGTGAACGAGAGGGGGCGATGTTCTGATGGGTTACCTCGACGGATTCCTCATCACGCTGCGACAGCACAGGGTGTTCGGCGGCGTGAAGGTCACGACGCCGTACTCCGGCGGCCGCGTGGCCAAGAAGGGTAAGAAGACTGAAGGGCGCGACGAGAAGATCGCCAAGCCCGAGCGGTTGCACGGCCGCCATGTGCTGAACCGTTACGACGACGGCATGGAAAAGTGCATCGGCTGCGAGCTGTGCGCCGGCGTGTGCCCCGCCAAGTGCATCCACGTGCGCGGCGCCGACAACGACCCGCAGAACCCCACCTCGCCCGGCGAGCGCTTCGGGTTCGTGTACGAGATCAATTACCTGCGGTGCATCCACTGCGACCTGTGCGTGGAAGCCTGCCCCACCGAGGCGATCACCGAGAGCAAGCTGTTCGAGTTCAGCTTCACCAGTCGCCGCGACGCCGTGTACACGAAGGCCGAGCTGGTCGTGGGCGACGACGGCAAGCCGCAGCACCTGCCGTGGGAGGACTGGCGCGAGGGCGAAGACCTGCTCACCAGCGGCTGGATGCGTGCCACGGCGCCCGGCGGCGATGCCGACTTCGTCGGCAAGGTCGGATGGAGCACCGAACTCGGCTATGGCGTGCGCGCCGCAGAAAGGCCGGCCGACTGATGGAACTGTTCGTATTCGCTGTCGCCGGCCTGATGGTGCTGGGCGGTGCCGTCGGCGTGGTCGTGCGCACCCATCCGGTGCACGCCGCGCTCAGCCTGGTGCTCACACTGTTCGGCATCGCCGTGCTGTTCGTCGCCCAAGACGCACAGTTCCTCGCCGCCGTCGAGGTCATCGTCTACGCCGGCGCGATCGTGGTGCTGTTCCTGTTCGTGATCATGTTGCTGGGCATCGATCAGGCCGAGAACCTGCACGTCGAGCCGTTCAAGATCCAGCGGCCGGTGGCGATCGCCGTCGGGGCCGGGTTGGTGTCGTTGCTCGGTCTCGCCGTGATCGCTTCGCGAGAGCACCCAGTTCCCGTCGTGACGCCCAGCCAGGCCGTCACCGACGCTGCCCTCGACCCGCACGACGGCAACATCCGCGCCCTCGCCCGCGACGTGTTCAGCGACCATGTGCTGGCCTTCGAGCTCACCTCGGTGCTACTCGTCATCGCCGTGGTCGGCACCGTGATCCTGGCGCGCAAGCCGCGCAAGGGCGAGTCGTACGTCACCGGGAGCGCACAGTGATCGCCGCCATACAGCCCACCACCACCTGGTACCTGCTGTTGTCGGCGGCGTTGTTCGCGATCGGCGTCGTCGGCGTGATGGTGCGCCGCAACCCGTTGGTGCTGTTCATGTGCATCGAACTGATGCTCAATGCGGTCAACCTCAGCTTCGTGGCCTTCGCGAAGAAGATGGGCGATGTCGGTGGCGAGAGCACTGTGTTCTTCGTGATGGTGGTCGCCGCCGCCGAAGTCGTGGTGGGCCTCGGCATCGTCGTCGCGATCCTGCGCCACAAGCCGAACGCCACCACCGACGACCTGTCCGAGTTGAAGGGTTGATGTGATGCTCGACGTCGTCTGGCTCATCCCCGCACTGCCCCTCGCCGGGTTCGTGTGCATCCTGTTGTTCGGCCGCAAGCTGGGCGACCCCAAGGCCGGCTACTTCGCCACGGCGATGGTCGGTGCTTCGTTCGTGGTCACCGTCGGCGTGTTCTTCGACCTGATGTCGAAGACCGCGGAAGAGCGCCATCACGTGAAGACGCTGTTCCAGTGGGTGCCGCTCGGCAGCGCGCACATCGATCTCGCGTTCCTCGCCGATCCGCTCAGCATCACGATGTGCCTGTTCGTCACCGGGATCGGCTCGCTGATCCATCTCTACGCGGTGGGCTACATGCACGGCGACCCGCGCTTCAGCAAGTTCTTCCTCTACCTCAACCTGTTCGCCTTCAGCATGCTGATGCTGGTGCTCGGCTCGAACATGCTCGTCACGTTCCTCGGCTGGGAAGGCGTGGGCACCTGCTCGTACCTGCTGATCAGCTTCTGGCACGAGAAGGACTCGGCGGCGACGGCCGGCAAGAAGGCGTTCGTCACCAACCGCGTGGGCGACTGGGGCTTCATGATGGCGATGTTCTTCGCCTTCTGGGCCGTCGGCTCGCTCGACTATTCGGCGATCAACGGCGCCGCTCACGGCCTGGCCACCAGCACCGCCACGGCCATCGCCCTGTTCGCGTTCATCGGCGCTTGCGGCAAGAGCGCTCAGCTACCGCTGTTCTTGTGGCTGCCCGACGCGATGGAAGGCCCCACCCCGGTGTCGGCGCTGATCCACGCGGCCACGATGGTCACGGCCGGCGTGTACCTGATGTGCCGCATCGGGCCCGTGCTGCACGCCAGCTCGGGCTACGCCACCACGATCATCGCGATCGTCGGTGCCGCCACCGCGTTGTTCGCCGCCACGATTGCCGTCGCGCAGAACGACATCAAGAAGGTGCTGGCCTACTCCACGATCAGCCAGCTGGGGTACATGTTCCTCGCCGTCGGCTCGGGCGCGTACACCGCCGCCATCTTCCACATGGTCACGCACGCGTTCTTCAAGGCGCTGTTGTTCCTCGGTGCCGGCTCGGTGATCCACGGCATGCACCACGAGCAAGACATGCGTCGCATGGGTGCCCTGCGCAAGGTGATGCCCATCACTGCCGGCACGTTCATCGTGGGTTGGCTGGCGATCGCCGGTGTGCCGCCGTTCGCCGGCTTCTGGAGCAAGGACGACATCCTGCTCGCCGCGTACGACAAGAACATCGTGCTCTGGATCGTCGGCCTCGTCACCGCCTTGCTGACCGCGTACTACATGACTCGCCAGGTGATCATGGTGTTCTACGGCAAGGCCCGCTGGCACGACGCCCACGAGGAGAACGGCGCTCACGGCGACCTGCAGCCGCACGAGAGCCCGTGGACGATGGTGACGCCGCTGGTGGTGTTGGCCGTGTTGTCGCTGGTGGGTGGCGCGATGAACCTGCCGTTCAAGACGACGACCGAGCGGCTGGCCCTGTGGCTCGAGCCCGTCGTCGGCGTGCACGAGAGCGACACCGCCAAGCTGCCGCTGGCGCTGGTGGCGATCGCCGTCGGTCTCGTCGGAATCGCCGGTGCCTACGCGGTCTACTACTTCAGGAAGTTCAAGGCCATCGAGCCGCAGATCCTCGCCGACGCCTGGCGCTACGACAGCACGGTCAGCGCCTTCATGGGCGGGCCCGGCCGGAAGGCCTTCGACGGCGTTGCGTGGGCCGATGCGCACGTCGTCGACGGCGCGGTCAACGGTTCGGGTGCGCTCGTGCGCGGCACGGCCGGCAAGGTGCGGCTGCTGCAGAGCGGCAACGTTCGCAACTACGCCGCAGCCATCGGCTCGGGCGTCGTGCTGCTGCTCGTGTGGTTCGTCGTGATTCGAGGCCTGCTGTGACCGACTTCCCGATTCTCACGATGCTGGTGCTCGTGCCGGCCATCGGCTCGGTGCTGGTGGCGCTGGTCTCTAAGCGCCACCCCGACCTCGTGAAGGTCACCGCGCTTGTCACCAGCGTGCTCACCGGCGGCATGTCGGTGTGGCTGCTGGCGGGTTTCGCCACCGACGACGCCGGGTTCCAGTTCACCTCGCAACACGAGTGGATCAAGGCGTGGGGAATTTCGTGGCACCTCGGCATCGACGGCATCTCGCTGTTCCTCGTGGTGCTCACCGGTGTGCTGTTCCCGCTGGTGATCGCCGGCATCGATCCGCACCACGACCACAAGCGCTACTTGTCGTGGATGCTGCTGCTCGAGGCCGGGGTGATGGGTTCGTTCATCAGCCTCGACCTGTTCTTGTTCTTCGTCTTCTTCGAGATCGTGCTCGTGCCGATGTACTTCCTCATCGGCGGCTGGGGCTACGACAACCGCATCTACGCAGCCACGAAGTTCTTCCTGTTCACGATGATCGGCTCGGCGTTCATGCTCGTGGGCATCATCGCCACGGCGGTGCTGGCAAAGGCCGACAACGGGCAGATCACGTTCGACCTGATCAAGATCGCCGAGAACGCCGACTTCGCCGCCAGTACCGGGCGATGGTTGTTCTTCGCGTTCGCGATTGCGTTTGCCGTGAAGGTGCCATTGTTCCCCCTGCACACCTGGCTGCCCGACGCGCACACGCAGGCGCCCACCGGCGGTTCGGTGATCCTCGCCGGCGTGTTGCTGAAGATGGGCACTTACGGCTTGCTGCGCTTCGGGGTGTACCTGTTCCCTGAGGCCGCAGTGTGGTCGCGCCCGCTGTTCCTCACGCTCGCGGTCATCGGCATCATCTGGGGCGCGATTGCGGCCACGATGCAAACCGACCTCAAACGGCTCGTCGCCTACTCGTCGGTGGCCCACCTCGGCTTCATCGTGCTCGGCACGTTCGCGCTCACCTCGTCGGCGATCACCGGCGGTGTGATGCAGATGGTGAACCACGGCATCAGCACCGGCGCGTTGTTCATCCTCGTCGGGATGATCTACGAGCGCAGGCACACTCGTGAGATCTCGAAGTTGAAGGGCTTGCAGAAGGTGGCGCCGGTGTTCGCCGCAGCCTTCACGGTCGTGATGCTGTCCAGCATCGGCGTGCCCGGGCTCAACGGTTTCGTCGGTGAGTTCATGATCTTGATCGGCTCGTTCGCCACCGCTCGCTGGTGGGTCGTCGTGGCCGCCAGCGGGGTGATCCTCGCTGCGCTGTACCTGCTGTGGGCGTACCAGCGGGTGTTCCACGGCGAGCCCGACGAGGACAACAAGTCGTTCGCCGAGCTCAAGTGGAAGGAGGGCATGTTGTTGCTGCCCTTCATCGGCTTGATCGTGTTCTGCGGCCTGTACCCGAAGCCGATGCTCGACCGCATTCAGCCGTCGGTCGACAAGTTGCTCACGCACGTGAGCGAGAACAGTGACTTCAAGCTTCCCGCACCCGCGGAGCCGGTGGAATCGCACGAGGGAGAGGGCTGATGGGCGCGTTGCTCGCCGCCGACACATTGCAGGGCCCGAAGGTCGATTGGTTCGCGCTTTCGCCGATCCTGATCTTGCTGGGCGGTGCGATGGTGCTGCTCGTGGTGGGCGCGCTCATGCCAGCGTGGCCCAAGCGCTGCTACGCGCTGTTCACGGTGGCCGTCGCCGGTGCCGCCGCGGTGATGTCGTTCATCCTCTGGAACCGCATCAATCACGAGGGCACCAAGACCCTCGTGGGCGACGCGATGTGGCTCGACAAGCCGGGTGTGTGGATCGCGATCACGGTCTGCGTGGGCGTGATCTTGGCTGCGCTGCTCACCGACGACTACCTGCGCCGCGAAGGCATCGACGGCCCCGAGTTGTACGCGCTGTACCTGCTGGCCGCGATCGGTGCCGTCGTGATGGGCACCGCCAACGACCTGATCGTGCTGTTCCTCGGCCTCGAGATCCTGTCGATCGCGCTCTACGTGATGGCCGCCAGCCACCGCAAGCGCGCCGCCAGCCAGGAGAGCGGCCTCAAATACTTCATCCTCGGTGGCTTCTCGTCGGCGTTCCTGTTGTACGGGGTCTCACTGGTGTACGGCAGCACCGGCAGCACCAACCTCGGCAAGATCCTGGCGGCCTCCGAGAATGTGATCGTGCTCGACCGCAGCAAGGAGACCCTGCTGCTGGCGGGTATCGCGCTGCTGCTGGTGGGCCTCGCGTTCAAGGTCGCCGCGGTGCCGTTCCACTTCTGGTCGCCCGACGTGTACGAAGGTGCCCCCACGCCGGTCACCGCGTTCATGGCATCGGTGGGCAAGGCCGCAGCGTTCGCGGCGATGCTGCGCGTGCTGCTGATGGCGCTTCCCACCTGGGCAGCCGACTACCGCCCCGCCATCTGGCTGCTGGCGGTGCTGACGCTCGTGGGCGGTTCGGTGATGGCCGTGGTGCAGACCAACGTGAAGCGCATGCTGGCCTTCTCCTCCATCAGCCACGCCGGCTACATCCTCGTGGGCGTCGAAGCCGCCGCGCACGACGCCCGTGCGGGCCTCATCAGCACCGGCGTGTCGTCGGTGCTGATCTACCTGCTGGTGTACACCGTGCTCGTCGGCGGTACGTTCGGCGTGATCACGGCCGTGGGCCGCACGGGTGACGGCGCCACCGATCTGGCCGGCTTCCGAGGCCTCGGCCGCACCAAGCCGGCGCTCGCGTTGGGCATGACCGTGCTGTTGCTGGCCCAAGCGGGTGTGCCGCTCACCAGCGGCTTCGTCGCCAAGTTCGGCGTGATCGGCGATGGCGTGCGCACCCACAGCTACGCGCTGGCGATCATCGCGATGGTGTCGGCTGTGATCGCCGCTTTCCTCTACCTGCGGATCATGATCAGCATGTGGATCGCCGACCCCGAGGTCGGCGACGATGCCCGCGAAGCCGTGCGCGTGCCCGTGCTGCTCAACGTGGCGATCACCCTCTCCGTGGGCTTCACTCTCGCCGTCGGGTTCTTCCCCGACTGGCTGATCCACGCCGCCCCCTGACCCACCCTCACCGAGCAGGGTCGGGCGCGATTCGCCCCGCTCGTGACCACCCACCGACCCGCGGGCGCGATTCGTACGCGTGGTGGCTGGGAAGCGCGCCCGTGGGCGCGGATCATGCCGCGAGGCGGCGACGGCGGATCACGCTCGCGACGTCGTCGACGGCATCGGCGAGCGCGCCGTCGACATCGATCTTCGACGCCCGCAGCACCTGCCACCCGACGACCGCCGCCTTGCGGTCGCGCCCCATGTCGGAGTGCCGTTCCTGCACGCCGTCGTGCCACGCCGGGTCGTCGATCTCCAGCCCGACACGCCACTCGGGCCAACCGAAGTCGAGGTGGATGATCCTGCCGTCGAGCAGTTGAACAGGGCACTGGGGCAACGGCGTTGGTAGCCCCATGCGCTCGATCATCTCCAGAACCCGGAACTCCAGGTCGGACTGCAGCGCGCGGCGCCACTTCGGGCGCGAGCCGAGGACGGCGCGCATCGTCTGCGTGCCGGGTCGGTTCGGATGCCCGAGGCGCACGAAGGTGTCGACGACCGTGTCGATGGTGCACATCCGCTCATTGAGGATCTGCTCGAGCACGCTGCGCGATGCCGCGAGGCCCAGCAGGTCCGCGCTGTCGAACAGCGTGCGCGGCGGGCTGGTGAGCCGAATGCCATCCTCTCGCTCGACGATGTCGACCGGGTCGATGCGTCGGCAGCGATGCACCACGAATGGTTCCATCAGCGGCGTGGAGCCATGGGGCACGAGTAGGTGCAGACGCAGGTCGTCGACCCGTCGGTAGTGCCACTCCCTGCAGGCGGTGGTGAATGCCACCGCCGCCAGCGGGTTGCGGGCGCACGCGGCAGCCAGCCACTGCATCTCGCTCTCGGGCCACTGCGCGCTGCGGAACACGCCGGGTAGTAGCGGTGTGAGCTCGCCGCGGGCGACCATGCGTTGCACGGTGCTGGGCGAGCAGCCCAGCAGGCGGAGCTGGGGCAGGCTGATCACCCCGTGGTGGGTGCGGAACCAATCGTCGACACGGGAACGCCA
The DNA here is from genome assembly GCA_030645495.1 of Actinomycetota bacterium. Taxonomy (GTDB): domain Bacteria; phylum Actinomycetota; class Acidimicrobiia; order Acidimicrobiales; family Ilumatobacteraceae; genus UBA668. The sequence continues at coordinate 621,472 of JAUSLV010000018.1, read as the reverse complement.
GATCGGCATGATCCCTCCTTGTGCGTTGGAGTACAGGAGGGGGAAGTCGCGGCCAACATATCGCCGGTGCCTCTCGCGCCCACGGGCGCGATCTCCTACCGCCGAGCGTACGAATCGCGCCCGTGGGTCGGGGTGTGGTCACCAGCGGGCCAAATCGCGCCCGACCGGATGGACGGGGAGGGTTGGGGGCTAGCAGTGGCGCAGGAGGGCGTCGAACAGGGCTTGCTGTTCGGGGTCGGTTGCGGCCGAATCCTCTGGGTGCCATTGGGTGGCCACCACCCAGCGCGCGGCTGGGAGTTCGCACGCGTGCACGATGCCATCGGCGGTGCGGCCCACCACCTGCAGGTCGGCGGCCACACGATCGAGCGCCTGGTGGTGCACACAGTGGCAGGCGCGCGGTGCGGCGGTGCCGACCGCCTCGGCGATCCGCGAGGCCGGATCGAGCGTCACCTCGTGGTACGCGAACCAGTGCGACTCGGTGCCGATGTCTTGTTGCAGCGAACCGCCGAGGGCAACGTTGAGCACTTGCAGCCCGCGACAGATGGCCAGCATCGGCAGGTCGTGCTGTAGTGCCGCGTGCACCACGGCCAGCTCGATCTCGTCGTGCTCGTGCACCACTCCGTACAGCTGCTCGGCCGTCGGCTGCTGCCCGTAGCGCCGTGGGTCGACATCGCCGCCACCGTGCAGCACCACTGCGTCGACACGGTCGAGCAGCGTGGGCACTTCATTGGCCAGCGACGTGATCGGCGGCAGCATCAGCGGCACGCCACCCGCTCGCGCCACCGCCTCGAAGTAGCGCCGTCCGACAGCGAACGGCTCGCCGCGCACGCCCTTGGCCTCGTCGGCCAAGCGCCCGACGATCAGGACCAGGGGAGCAGCCATCGGCTCAGCCTATGGCGTGCGCGCGCGCCGCCGCGCGCCGCACCAGCTCGTCGTACAGCGCCTGCTGCTGCGGTTTGTGCGGCGCGGTGTCCTCGGGGTGCCATTGCGCGCCCACGATCCACGAGGCCGACGGCAGCTCGACCGCTTCGAGTTGGCCGCCAGTTGCCCACCCCACCGGCACGAGCGATGGGGCCAGCATGTCGAGCCCTTGATGGTGCACCGAGTGGCAGTGCTCGAGCATGGTGGTACCGCACGCCTTGGCGATCTTGCTGCCCTCGGCGAGGGTCACCGTGTGCTCGCGCATCCAGTGGTCGTCGTTGGCGATGTCCTGCACCAGCGTTCCGCCGAGCGCAACGTTGAGTACTTGCATGCCACGGCACAGCGCGAGCATCGGCAGATCGAGCTCGATGGCCGCGTGGCAGATCGCGATGTCGAGATCATCGTGCGCCTTCACGATGCCGTACACCGTGTCCTCGTCGGGCTCCTGGCCGTAGCGCGCCGGATCGACGTCGCCACCGCCGGGCAGCAGCACGCCGTCGAAGTGCTGCAGCACGGTGGCCGCGTTCGACGACAGCTCCTTGATCGGAGGGACGAGCACGGGAACCCCGCCGGCTCGCGCAACGGCGCGGCTGTACGGCTGACTGCTGGAGAATGCATCGCGTTTGCCTTCGTCGGAGAACGTGAGCACGCGGGCACAGATGGCGATGAGCGGGGGCGGCTGTGCCATGCCCACATTCTGCCGCGTGACGCAGGGCGCGCAGCTACCCTCGCGACCGTGCCCAACGTGACCCTGTACAACCCCACCACGGAAGAAGCGATCTCCACCCTGCCGTCCGCCTCGGTGGAGGAGACCGATGCGGTCATCGCGAAGGCGAAGGCCGCCGGCCCGGTGTGGCGAGCGATCGCCCCCGCCGACCGTGCCCGCCTGATGCGGCGCTACGCCGACGTGATCGCCGACCACGCGCAGGAGTTGGGCGAGATGGAGACCCGCAATATGGGTATGACCATCGGCAACAGCGTGTGGTGCGCGAACAACGCGTCGAACGTGATGCACTATTTCGCAGGAGCGATCGAGAAGTTCGGGGGCAGCACCCTTCCCGTGGCCAGCGGCGTGAACCTCACCTTCCCCGAGCCGCTGGGCGTGGTGGGGTTGATCGCTCCGTGGAACTTCCCGATGATGATGGCCGGCTGGAAGCTGGGCCCGGCCATCGCCGCCGGCAACACGGCTGTGCTGAAGCCGGCCGAGATCACTCCGCACACGAGTGTGCGGCTGGGCGAGTTGGCGCTGGAGGCCGGCATACCCGAGGGTGTCATCAACGTGGTGGTGGGCAGCGGCGGCAACGTCGGGTGGCGCTTCGTCACGCACCCCGACGTGCGCAAGGTGTCGTTCACCGGCAGCACCGAGGTGGGCAAGCGGATCATGGCCGGCTGTGCCGAGCAGGTGAAGCGGGTGACGCTCGAGCTGGGCGGCAAGAGCGCGAACATCGTGTTCGCCGACGCGGATCTGGAGAAGGCCGCCGCGGCAGCACCGGGCGCCGTGTTCGACAACAGCGGTCAGGACTGCTGCGCGCGCAGCCGGATCCTGGTGGAGCGTTCGGCCTTCGACCGGTTCCTGCAGTTGCTAATCGCCGCTGCCAAGGAGTTCACCATCGGCGACCCGATGTTGCCGAGCAGCGCAATGGGCCCGCTGGTCACCAAGGAACACCTGGCAACCGTGCGCAGCTTCAGCGACGGCCTCGACACCGTGTTCACCAGCGACGTACCCACCGGCCCCGGCTACTGGCACCCGACGATGATCGCCACGCCCACCGACGCCAACGCGCGGGTGGTACGCGAGGAGGTGTTCGGTCCGGTGGTGGTGGTGATCCCGTTCGACGACGAAGCCGACGCCATCCGCATCGCCAACGACACCGAGTACGGCCTGTCGGGTTCCATCTGGACCCGCGATGGGGCGAAGGCGCTCCGAGTGTCGCGAGCCATGGAGGCAGGCACCATCAGCGTCAACTCCAACTCGTCGGTGCGCTACTGGACACCGTTCGGCGGGTTCAAACAGAGCGGGTTGGGCCGCGAGCACTCGATGCGGGTGCTCGACCATTACACCGAGTTGAAGAACGTCTTCATCTCGACCGAGGCCTGACGCGTACGATGCCGCCGTGCGTGCTCTGCTGATCGCCAACGCCAATGACGCCGACCCCGGCTTCGTGGGGGAGCGCTTCCGTTCGCACGGCTTCGCGTTCGACGAGTGCCATCGCGAGCAGCCAGGCGGGTGGCCGCCGTTGGATGGTCACGATCTGGTGCTGCTGCTGGGCAGCGAGTGGAGCGTGTACTGGCCGGAGGTGGCGCACAACGTGGCCGCCGAGTCGGCCGTGATCCATGCGGCAGTTCGCCGTGGGGTGCCGGTGTTCGGCATCTGCTTCGGCAACCAGGTGTTGGCGCACACGTTGGGCGGCAGCGTGCAACGGGCGAGCGAGCCAGAGGTGGGTTGGATGAGCGTGGCCAGCGATATCCCAACCACGATCGCCGCAGGCCCGTGGCTGCAGTGGCACTACGACATGGTGTCGCTGCCACCCGGTGCCACCGAACTGGCCCGCAGCGCGGTGGGGCCACAGGCGTGGCAGCTGGGGCGCACCTTCAGCACTCAGTTCCACCCCGAGGCCACCGAAACGATGCTGCGCCGCTGGAGCGCCGGCCCCGGCGCCGACGAGTTGGCGCGCACCGGTTCCAGCGCGGAAGAACTGATGGCGACCTCACGCGCGAACGTGTCACAGAGCCGCCCGAACGCCGACCGAATCGTCGACTGGTTCCTCGATGCGGTTGTCACGAGCGAGTTTCACGACGTGCTAGACCACCGTTGATCCTTCGCCCGAATTGGGGAATTCGCGAGGGCCAAGGGTCACCGGATTCCTACAACGAAGGGGGTTCCATGGCCGAGACCGTGGACGAGGACCGCGACCATCTGCACTCGATGGGCTATGCCCAGGAGCTGCATCGCGGCATGAGTACATTCAGCAACTTCGCGATCAGCTTTTCGATCATCTCGATCCTGGCCGGCGGCATGACGAGCTTCTGGCTCGGCATGGTCACCAGCGGACCGCGGGTGATCACCATCGGTTGGATCGTGGTGGGCTTCTTCGCCCTGCTGGTGGGCATGGCGATGGGCGAAATCTGCTCGGCCTATCCCACTGCCGGTGGCCTGTACTACTGGTCGGCGAAGCTGGCCAAGAAGAACGCGCCGCGCTGGTCGTGGTTCACCGGCTACTTCAACCTGATCGGCCAGATCGGGGTGATCGCCAGCGTTGACTATGCGTTGTCCGTGTTCATCGCCTACTTCATCCGCTTGTTCGACGACAGTTTCCGTCTCACCGTGGGCAGCGTCTTCGTCATCTTCCTCATCGTGTTGGTGGTGCACGGTCTGCTGAATACCTTCAGCATCGATCTCGTGAAACTGATGGGTGATGTGAGCGTGTGGTGGCACGTTGTCGGCGTGGTGATCATCGCCGGCGTGCTGTTCATCGCGCCCAGCAACAGCCGTGGTATCGCCGGTGCCTTCGACGCAGCACCTCCCGGCATGACCGGGTGGACGGGCGGTATGTTCGTGACGATCTACCTGTTCGCGCTCGGCTTGTTGCTCGCGCAGTACACCATCACCGGCTTCGACGCATCGGCCCACGTCAGCGAGGAGACCGTCGGTGCACGTACCGAAGCTCCGAAGGCGATCGTTCGCTCGATCTACATCTCAGCCATCGCCGGTCTCGTGCTCAACCTGGCGATGATCGCTGCGCTGCCGAAGAAGGGTGCCGGCGTCACACCGGATCTGCCGTTGGGCACCTACGGCGACATCGCGTTCGGCAGTGCGAACGATCCGTTCCTCGTCAACGCTGCACCGCGCCTGATCTCCGATGCACTCGGAACCGGTGCCGCGAAGTTGCTCATCTTCATTGCCATCATGGGCCAGTTCTTCTGCGGCCTGGCGTCGGTGACGGCCAACAGCCGCATGATCTACGCGTTCAGCCGTGACGGGGCGTTGCCCGGCTCGAAGCACTGGCACAAGATCAACAAGAAGACGCGTACGCCCACCAACTCGGTGTGGCTCGGTGTCGCCCTGTCGGCGATCGTCGGCTCCACCTCGCTCTATGTGCGCGGCAGCGGCGCCGGTCGATACTCGACAGCGTTCTTCGCCATGACGGGGATTTGTGTGATCGGTCTCTACATCTCGTACGGGATCCCGATCTACTTGCGCTTGCGGAACCCCGATTTCCAGGTCGGCCCCTGGAACCTGAAAGGCCGACACAAGATCGTCGGCTGGATGTCGATCGTCTGGATCGGCTTCATCTCGATCCTGTTCGTCGCCCCGCTCTTCTGGCCGTTCTGGCCGATCTGGGGCGCGGAGAACGACATCTACGGCGACGGGTCGTTCTTCCGACAGAACAACTTCAACTTCACCGGGCCACTCATCCTCCTCGCCGCGATCTTCGTGCTCGGGTATTGGCGGATCAGCGGCAAGAAGTGGTTCACCGGGCCCAAGGTGCAGGGCAGCAAGGAAGAACTGATGGCCATCGAGCGCGAGCTCGATGCCGTGGAGCACGGCCGGGCGGTGTAAGCACCACCACATGACCGGCTGCATCCTCGCCATCGACCTCGGCACCGGCGGCCCCAAGGTCGCGCTCGTCGACCACACCGGCCACACGCACGTGTGGCGCAGCGCTCCTGTCGGCACCACCTTCCTTCCCGAAGGTGGTGCCGAGCAGGACCCGCGCGAGATGTGGACGGCGATCGTGCATGCCACCCACGAGGTGCTCGACGCGGTGGCGCACGCGCCATCGATCGTGGCCATCGCCGTCACCAGCCAGTACATGAGCACGGTGCCCGTGGCGGCCGACGGCACCCCCACCGGCCCGTGCATCTTGTGGATGGACACACGCGGCGCGGCGCACAACCTCACGCTGCTCACCGACGAGTCGTTCATGCTGTTCCTCGAACGGCACGGGCTGATCCCGCTGCCCAGCGGCAACGACAACATTGCTCACGCGCACGTGCTGCAGCAGTTCCACCCGCAGGCGTACGCCGATGCTGCCGCGCTGGTCGAGCCGATGGACTACGTCACCGCCCGGCTGACGGGTCGCGTCACCGCCACGCAGTCCACCATGTTCGGACAGCTGGTGTGCGACAACCGCACGTGGGGTACCACCGACTACGACCCCGATCTCGTGGCGGCGACGAAGCTCGAGCCGGCGAAGTTGCCGCAGCTGATCGGCATGAACGACATCGTCGGCGAACTCACCACCGCCGTAGCGACGGAACTGGGGATACCAGCCGGACTGCCGGTGATCGCCGGCACGATCGACTCGATCACGTCGGCAGTGGGCAGCGGAGCGCTCGGCCCCGACGCGGGGTCGGTGATCATCGGCACCACTTCGGTGCTCGTCAGCCATGTCGGTGCAATGGGCGGCGATCTCACCACCGGTGTGCTCACCGTGCCCAGCCCGTTGGAGGGCAAGTACTACGTGATGGCCGAGAACGGCCTGGGCGGCCGGGCGCTGGAATGGGCGCAGAAGCTGTACGGCTACCCCGACATCGCCACCGCACTCGACGATGCCCAAGCGGTGTCAGCCGATGGGGTGCAGTTCCTGCCATGGCTGCTGGGCACCATCGCTCCCAGCCCGAACGACGACGTGCGTGGCGCGTACATCGGGATGTCGCTGCAGCACGACCGGCGCCACGCGTTGCGCGCCACGCTGGAAGGCGTGGCGCAGAACCTCGGCTGGCTGCTGCCCGCGGTCGAGTCGTTCGTCGGTGCGCCGTTCCCGTTCGTGCGTTTCGGCGGCGGCGGCGCCCAGAGCGCGCTGTGGGCGCAGCTGCTGGCCGACTGCCTCGACCGACCCGTGCACCGCCTCGCCGAGCCTCGCGCCACCAACGCTCGCGGCGCTGCATTCCTCGCGTTCCACGCGCTCGGCCTGCTCGACATCGCCACCGTGCCATCGTTGTTGCACATCGACGCAGTGCACGACCCCGACCCGACGAACCGTGATGCGATGGCTCGCTGCATCGCTCGCCTCGCCACGCTCCACCCCGCTCTCGCCACCTCCTGAGGAGAACCAATGGGCCTGTACCCCTACGCCGATCGTTACCCCGTCGTGCGTGCCTTCCCCGAGCAGGGCAGGCCGCGCGAGCAGATCCTCGCCGAGATCGAGGCAATGGCCACCGAGGAGGATTCGCCCTACCACGAGGGCCGGATCAGCGGTTCCATCTACAGCGGCGACGAGGCGCACTACGCGTTTCTCAACGAGGTGTATGGGCACTACAGCCATGCCAACGTGCTGCAGCGCGACATGTACCCCAGCGCCACGCGCTTCGAGGGCGAGATCATCACGATGACCGCCGACATGCTGCACGCGCCCGAGGCGATCGGAGTGGTCACCAGCGGTGGCACCGAGAGCTTGATGAACCCGTTGCTCGTGTACCGCGAGTGGGGTCGCGAGCGCGGCATCGATCGGCCCAACGTGGTGATGCCCACCACCGCCCATCCGGCGCTGCTGAAGGGCGCGCACTACTTCGGGATCGAGGTGCGGCGCGCTGCGGTCACCGACCGCTACGTGGCCGACATGGCGTCGGTGAGGTCGCTGTGCGACGCGAACACGGTCGCGCTCGTCGGCTCGGCCGGCACCTACCCGCATGGCCTGGTCGACCCGATCGAGGAACTCTCCGCGCTCGCCCTGGAACTGGGCACCAACCTGCATGTCGACGGTTGCCTCGGCGGGTTCGTGCTCGCGTGGGGCGAAGCGCTCGGGTACCCCGTGCCGGTGTTCGACTTCCGGCTGCCGGGAGTCACGTCGATCAGCGCCGACACCCACAAGTACGGGTTCGGCCTGAAGGGTTCGAGCGTGCTGCTGTACCGCACCGCCGAGCTGCGCCGCCTGCAGTACTTCATCGTGCCCGACTGGCCGGGCGGGCTGTACACCTCGCCCGGCATGAGCGGCTCGCGCTCGGGCGGCATCATCGCTGCGGCGTGGGCGGCGATGGTGTCGTTGGGTCGCGAGGGCTACATGGCGATCGCGGCCGACATCTTCCGCACGGCCGCCGCGTTGCGTGCTGCGATCGAGGCCGTGCCCGAACTGGAGGTGCTGGGCGACCCGTTCTTCAACGTTGCGTTCACCACCACTGCCGCCAGTGGGCTCGACATCTTCCTGGTGAACGACGCGCTCAGCACGCGTCGTTGGCGCCTCAACGGGTTGCAGATGCCGCCGGCCGTGCACTTCTGCGTCACCCGCCCCAACACCCAGCCCGGCGTGGTGGAGCGCTTCGCCGCCGATCTGGCCGAGGCCGTCGCCCACGCGAAGGCGAACGTCGGCACCCCGGCGTCGTCTGGCGCGTTCTACGCCGGCGGCATGACCAGCGAGCAGATCTCCGCCGGCATGGCCTGGTGGCTCGACGCCACTCAAGCCCTTCCCCCCGCCTGAACCCGCTCCGGAGTTACAGCGTCAGTGCCCTTGCGGTGCTCCTCACGACGAAGCCATGCAGCTCGTAGAGCCGTTGCGCTGGCTCGTTGCCGGCGTAGGCGTCGACATGGGCCTCGGCGCAGCCCTTGGCGCGCGCCCAGTCAACGAATGAGCGTGTGAGGCGATCTCCCACACCCTGTCGCCGGGTCTCAGGTGCGACGTACAAACTGCGGAGGTTTGCGTAGGTGACCGGATGCCGCGTCGGTGACGCATCGTGGATGTAGCCGACGAGGTGGGCAACCACCCCCGCGTCATTGCTGGCCACCAGCACGAGGCAGTCGTCGCTGGCGATCAGCCGCTCGAAGTCGGCGCGACCCTCTCGTCCCGACCAGGTGAAATCGATGAACGTGTCGTATCTGCCGGCGTCTTCGACGAACAATGCGCCACCCTGCTCGACGAGGACATCGAGGTCCTCGATCGTTGCGGATGCGATGGTGAACATCGGCGCACTGTAGCGATGTCGTCCGTCAGGACAGGCTGAGTTGTGAGCCTGCTCGGCTCTTTCGGACGCGCAGGCAGCGGCGGGCTGCCCCTGCGGGTGTGAAGGACGCGTGGGGTCACCTCTTTCGGACGCGTTGTCGGCGAGCCGCAGCGTGTCCGAAAGAGGAGACCCGAGGGAGTTGGGAGCGTCGGGAACGGTCACGTCTGTCGCGTCCGAAAGAGGTGACCCGGCAGCAACTATGCGGGGCGGAAAGTCGGCGACCTCGGCCCGCAGCCTCGCCACCTCGCGCTGCCAACGCAGGCAGCGCTGGCGGGTGGAGCGGCTCATGCTGCCCGGCAGCACGGCGAACAGCGCCGGCCCCACCTTGGCCACCTTCCCGATCCGCACTTGATGGGCGAGCAGGTCGGCGATCACCCGGCTGGGGCCTTTCGTCAGGTTCGGGCAGGTGGTGACTCCCGCAGCAGCGAGGGCAGCCGCCAGGTCACTGGGTGACAGGGGTCGCCGCACGGCGAGCAGGGTGCCCAGCACGGCACGACGCAGGAGCAGGCCGGAGATCGGAAGCGGTTCCACACCTCCACTGGGTACGGCGAACCGCCAGAAGCGGAAAGTGGTCGCACCATTTGTGATGCCGTTCACGTGGCGTAGTAGCTTCGTCCGCGATGTCTGACTTCCTGCGCGACTACCTCAACGTGGTGTGGTTCGCGGCCATCGCTCTGGTGCTGGCCAGCCTCCTGCTCGGCATCTCCGCCATCCTGCGGCCCAACAAGCCGTCGGCGGAGAAGAACATCGCCTACGAGAGTGGCGTGAACCCGGTCGGCGACGGTTGGTCGCAGAGCCAGGTGCGCTACTACATCTTCGCCCTGCTGTTCGTGGTGTTCGACGTGGAAGCAGTGTTCATCTTCCCGTGGGCCACCCGCCTCGAGACCTATGGCACCTTCGGCCTGGTCGAGATGGGCATTTTCGTCTTCGTCCTGCTCCTTGGCCTCGTGTACGCGTGGCGCAAGGGCGTACTGCGCTGGGTGTAACCACATGGGTCTCGTCGACAAAGGGCGCTTGCCCAAACCACTCACGTCCCTGTTCAACATGGGCCGTTCCTACAGTCTCTGGGTGTACCAGTGGGGCCTCGCCTGCTGCGCCATCGAGATGGGCGCCGCGTTCGCCTCGCCGCGCTACGACGTGATGCGCCTGGGCGTCATCCCGCTGCCCGCCAGCCCCCGTCAGGCCGACCTCGTGGTGATCTCGGGCACCGTCACCGACAAGATGGCCCCCAGCATCAAGCGCCTCTACGAGCAGATGCCCGAGCCGAAGTACGTGATCAGCATGGGTTCGTGCGCCAACTGCGGCGGGCCCTACTGGGACAGCTACTCGGTCACCAAGGGTGTCGACCAGATCATCCCGGTGGACATCTACGTGCCCGGCTGCCCGCCGCGGCCCGAGGCCCTGCTCGAGGGTGTCGTGCTGCTGCAGCAGCGGATCAAGAACGAAGACATGGGCGCCCGCTGGCGTGGAGAGGGCTACAAGGCCATCGTCCGCGAGCCGATCGTCGTGGGTGGTGGTCCCATTGAGTGACGACACGCTTGCCCTCCCCGGCGATGCACTCCGTGAGGGTGTGGTCAGCGCGCTGCGCGAAGCACTCGGCGCACAGTTGCTCGACAGCCTGATCAAGCCCAACGACGACGTGTGGGTGCGGGTCAGCGCCGAAGCCTGGCAGCAGGCCGGCCGCGTGCTGCGCGACACCGTCGGCTGCGACTACTTCTGCTTCCTCTCCGGCCTCGACTGGCTGCCCAGCCCGTTCGGCAAGGGCGAGGACGACCCCACCGCGCCGGCTCCCGAGCGCAGCACCGAGATCGTGCCCAAAATTGAACCCGGCTACGCCGGTGGCAGCACCCGCTTTCAGGTGTTCGCCCGCGTCACCAACCTCGCCAAGCACTTCGGCGTCACCATCAAGGCCGACGTGCCCGACGACTCGTTCGCCGTCGACAGTTGGGTGTCGGTGTATGCCGGCGCCAACTGGCACGAGCGTGAGTGCCACGAGATGTTTGGCATCGGCTTCGCCGGCCACCCCGACCTGCGCAACATGTACCTGCCCACCGACTTCGAGGGTCACCCGCTGCGCAAGGACTTCCCGCTGTTGGCCCGCATGGTGAAGCCGTGGCCCGGTATCGCCGACGTGGAACCGCTGCCCGGTGGCGACGACGACGGTGAGGGCGAAGCATGAGCCCGACCATCGAGAAGAGTGGTGAGTGAGTCGTGACTGACATCGCAGATCGTCAGAAGCTCAGCTACATCGCGGCACAGGCCGCTGATGCCCGCCTGAACGTCGAGCTGGAGACCGAGGGGATGACCCTCAACATCGGCCCGCAGCACCCGGCCACCCACGGCACGCTGCGCATCATCGTGCGCCTCGACGGCGAGCAGGTGATCTGGGCCGAGCCCAGCGCCGGCTATATGCACCGCGGCTACGAAAAGCTCACCGAGGTGCGCACGTTCCCGCAGGTCACGGCACTCGTCAACCGCATCGACTGGCTGGGCAGCTTCGCCAACGAGGTGCCGTTCATCCTCGCCGCCGAGAAGTTGATGGAGATCGAGGCCCCACCTCGCGCCCAGCACATCCGCACGATCCTGTTCGAGCTCAGCCGCATCGCCAACGTGTCGCTGTTCCTCGGCGACCTTGGCGTGCAGCTCGGCGCCGTCACTCCGGTGTTCATGGCGTTCCGCGACCGCGAGCACGTGCTGAACCTGATCGAGTCGGTCACCGGTGGTCGGTTCCACCCCAACTTCGACCGCATCGGCGGCCTGAAGGACGACCTGCCGGCCGGGTTCATCACCGAGTGCAAGCAGGTGATGAAGAAGCTGCGCAACTTCTGCGACGAGATGGAAGACCTGCTGTTCGGCAACGAGATCTTCCAGAGCCGCCTGCGTGGCATCGGCGTGATCCCGGCCGAGGTGGCCAAGCAGTACGGCCTGTCGGGCGCCAACCTGCGCGCCAGCGGCGTGGACTGGGACCTGCGCCGCGACCAGAGCCTGCCCCTCGCCTACGACAAGGTCGAGTGGAAGGTCTGGACCCACCCCGACGGCGACAGCTTCGCCCGCTGCTGGATCCGTCTGCAGGAAACCCGCGAGGCCACCAAGATCGTCGACCAGTTGCTCGACACCATGCCGGCCGGCCCGGTGATGGCCAAGGTGCCGCGCATCATCAAGGTGCCCGAAGGCGAAGCCTGGGTGAGCACAGAGAACCCGCTGGGTGAGATGGGCTACTACGTGGTCAGCAAGGGCGACCTCGGCCCGTTCCGCGTGAAGATCCGCTCGGCCAGCTTCAACAACGTCTCCATCGTGCCGTGGGTGCTGCGTGGCGTGTACGTCCCCGACGTGATCTCCATCCTCGCCTCGCTGTACTTCATCCTGGGAGACATCGACCGATGAACCTCGCAGTCACCATTCCCTACTGGGGCCAGTCGCTGCTGCGGGTGCTCGGTGGCACGGTCGCCGTGCTGCTGCCCGCCGGCACGATCGTGTACCTGTTCCTGTTCAAGATGATGAGCTTCATGCAGAGTCGTCTCGGCCCGATGGAGGCCGGCCCCTACGGCTCGATGCAGTTGTTCGCTGAAGTCGGCAAGTGGCTGCAGAAGGAAGACATCACGCCGGCCCGCGCCGACAAGCGGGTGTTCCGTGCGGCCCCGCTGATCGTGCTGGTCAGCACGTTCCTGCTGGTGGCCGTGGTGCCGTTCGGCCCCGACGCCTACTTCACCCAGTTCGACGCCGGCATCTTCTACATGCTGGCGGTCAGCAGCATCAGCACGCTGGGCATCCTGATGGCCGGCTGGAGCAGTGCCAACAAGTACTCGCTGCTCGGTGGTTTGCGTGCCGCCGGTCAGCTGATCGCCTACGAACTGCCGATGGTGCTGTCGGTGCTGGGTGTCGTCATCCAGGCCGGCACGATGAACCTGCAGACGATCGTGCTGAAGCAGAACAGCGACAGCATCTTCGGTTTCGACGGCCTCGGCTACCCCTACATCGCCACGCAGTTCGTCGGCTTCCTGGTGTTCATGATCGCGGTGCAGGCCGAGCTCACGCAGACGCCGTTCGACATGCCGATCGCCGAGTCCGAGCTCGTGTCGGGCTACATGACCGAGTACTCGGGCTTCCGCTTCCTCATCTTCTTCATCGCCGAGTTCGCCACCGCCGGCGTGTTCGCCCTCATCGCCAGCGTGCTGTTCCTCGGTGGCTGGGGCATTCCGTTCAGCTGGTTCGGCTGGGATTCGGTCGACTCGATCGACAACTGGATGAACGTCGCCGGTCCGCTGGTCATGATCACGAAGATGATGGTGCTCGCGGGCATCATCATGTGGGTGCGGTTCAGCTACCCGCGCTTCCGTGAAGACCAGCTGCAGCGTTTCGCCTGGAAGGTGCTCATCCCGGTGTCGCTGATCAACATCATGCTCACGGCGATCTTCAAGGTGGCCTTCTGATGGCGAACAAGCCCCAAGTTCCCGGCCTCCTCAAGGGCCTTGGCGTCACCGCCAAGACAATGGCGCAGACGCTCAAGCCGAAGAAGTTCGGCGGTGGCGCGGCCACCGTGCAGTACCCGCACGAGAAGGAGACGCCGCCCATCCGGGCCCGTGGCGTCATCGCCCTGCGCGAAGACAACTGCACCGCCTGCATGCTGTGCGCGCGTAGCTGCCCCGACTGGTGCATCTACATCGAGGGCCACAAAGAACTCGCCCCGCCGCGCCGCGCCGGTGGCGCCCCGCGCAAGGTGAACAAGCTCGATCGCTTCGACATCGACTACGCGCTGTGCATGTACTGCGGCATCTGCGTGGAAGTGTGCCCGTTCGATGCGCTCTTCTGGAGCCCCGAGTACGAATACAGCGAGCCCAAGATCGCCGACCTGCTGCACGACAAGATCAAGCTCGGCGAGTGGATGGAAACCGTCCCCGAAGCCCCCGAGCTCGAGGCCGGCGCCGAGAAGAAGAAGGGGAAGTGATGTTGCTCGCTTCCGACATCCAAGTCGCCCAGAACATCGGGTTCGGCATCATCGCCCTGGTGATGGTGATCGGCGCGTTGCGCGTGGTCACCAGCTCCAACGTGGTGCACGCGGCGCTGTGGCTGATCGCCGTGATGGCCGGTGCTGCCGCTCAGTACCTGTTGCTGTCGGCCGAGTTCGTGGCCGTCACCCAGGTGCTGGTGTACATCGGCGCCGTGATGGTGTTGTTCCTGTTCGGCGTGATGCTCACTCGCGCCAAGCTCGGTAAGGACGTCGATCTCGACAACGCCGGTGCCTGGAAGATCGGTGCCCCGGTCGCCCTGCTGCTGCTGGGCGTGATGGGGTACGTGCTGGTGAAGGGGTTCGACGACACCAAGATCGCCGTCAGCGGTGAAGGCAGCACTGTGGGCCAGAACAGCCTGCTCAGCGACAAGATCTTCTCCACGTACGCCCTGCCGTTCTGGGCGTTGTCGTTCGTACTGCTCGCCGCCGTGATCGGCGCCATCGTGCTGGCCCGGAAGGACTGAGGTCGAGATGCTGGTCAACAACTTCCTCCTGCTCGGCGCGTTGCTGTTCTGCATCGGCGTGTACGGCGTGATCGTGCGCAAGAACGCCGTACTCGTGCTGATGAGCATCGAGCTGATTCTCAACTCGGTGAACATCAACTTGCTCGCGTTCGATCGCCTGTGGGCCGACAGCGGCAACAACGACGGAAACGTGTTCGCGCTGTACATCATCGCGGTCGCGGCCGCCGAGGTCGGCGTGGGCCTGGCGATGGTGCTGCTGATCTTCCGCAACCGCAAGACCATCTCCCTCGACGACCTGTCGGAAATGAAGGGCTGACGAATGCTGTTCGCATCCGAGACCGAACACGAGGCCGTGGCGCAGGCGTCGGGCTGGTTCCTCGACCACGCCTGGCTGATCCCACTGATCCCTGCAATCGCGTTCTTCCTCATCATCATGTTCGGCAAGAAGCTGCCCCGCGGTGGCAGCGAGATCGGCATCGCCTCGATGCTCGCCTCACTGGTGATCTCGGCCGGCACCGCCTACCAGTGGATCGACCTCGTCGGGAAGACCGAGCACGCCGAAGCCGTCACCCACAGCACCACCTGGTTCGAGATCGGCAGCCTGAAGGTGGGCATCGGGTCGCGTATCGACGGGTTGGCGATGATGATGCTGATCCTCGTGGCGTTCATCTCCACGCTCGTGCAGATCTACTCCACGGAATATGTGCGCGGCGACCGTCGGTACACCCACTTCTTCGGCAGCCTCACGCTGTTCTCCGCCGGCATGCTCACCATGGTGCTCGCACCGAACATGGTGCAGTTGATCCTCGGCTGGGAGATCATGGGCCTCTGCTCGTTCCTGCTCATCGGCCACTGGTGGGAAGAGCGGGCCAACAGCGAGGCCGCACTCAAGGCGTTCTGGACGGTGCGTGTCGGCGACATGGGCCTACTCGTCGGCACCGGCATCCTGCTCGCGCTCTTCGGCACGCTCGACATCGGTGAGATCAACGCCAAGGCCGCCGAGTTCACGGGCGACCACAAGCTGCTCGCGCTCGGCGCCGTGGCGCTGTTCATCGCCTGCATCGGCAAGAGCGGCCAGTTCCCGCTGCACACCTGGTTGCCCGACGCGATGGCCGGCCCCACGCCTGTGTCGTCGCTGCTGCACTCCAGCACGATGGTCGTGGCGGGCGTGTTTCTCGTGGCCCGTCTGTACCCGGTGTTCCACACGGGCCTCGACATCAACCTCGCCGGCCACCACTTCAACCTGATCGCCGTCATCGGTGGCATCACCGTGCTGATCGCCGCCGGCCTGGCCTTCGTGCAGAACGACATCAAGAAGGTGTTGGCGTACTCCACCGTCAGTCAGCTGGGCTACATGATGATGGGCCTCGGCGTCGGTGCCTGGATGCCGGCCGTGTTCCACATCTTCACGCACGCGTTCTTCAAGTGCTGCTTGTTCCTGTGCGCCGGCTCGGTGGCTCACACCGGCAGCCACCACAGCTTCGACATGAAGAAGGACATGGGCGGTCTGCGCAAGAAGATGCCGATCACGTTCCTCACGTGGATGATCAGCACCGCTGCGCTGTGCGGCGTGCCGTTCTTCAGTGGCTTCTTCTCCAAGGACGAGATCATCGACTCGGCCAAGGGCAACGACTACAAGGTGTTCTTCGTCGTCGGGCTCATCGGTGCCTTCATGACCACCGCGTACATGACCCGGGCCACCTACCTCACGTTCTTCGGCAAGGCCCGCGGTGGCGCCGCCCACTTCGTCAACGAGCACGAGGATCACAGCCACGAACCGGCGCACGACGAGGGTCACGATTCCGATGATCACCATGCACCGGTCGTGCACGGCAAGCCGCTGGTGTTCGCCCCCGACGATTCGCCGTGGCAGATCACGGTGCCGCTCATCATCCTCGGCGCCCTCGCGCTCGTGGCCGGCTACCTCAACGCCGCTGCCAAGCCGTTCGAGACCGACTACTTCCACCGCTGGCTGCACAGCAGCATCGGTGTCGAGATCCCCGAGGCGCCGCACTTCGAGTGGATGAACGCAGTGCCCAGCATCGCCCTCGTGGCGGCCGGCTTCATCGTCAGCCTGCTGATCTGCAAGGCGGTGTTCGGTGAGGGCAACTCACCGCTGAAGGGCCTCACGCAGCGCAATGCGATCCTCGGCGGGGTGCACAAGTTCCTCGTCAACAAGTACTACCTCGATGCGCTCTACGAGAAGGTCATCGTCCGTGGCATCGCTCACCCGATCAGCGCGGCGGCCTACTGGACGAACCAGCACATCCTCGACGGCATCGTCAACGCCGTCGGCAAGGGTGGCAAGCGCACGGGTGAGATGGTCTACAAGTACATCGACCAGGGTCTGGTCGATGGTGTGGTGAACGGCAGCGGCACAACAGCCACCCATGCGGGTGGCGCGTTGCAGCCGGTGCAATCAGGCAAGGTCAACTTGTACGGAGCGTTGCTGTTCGGTGCCGCAGCAGTCGGTGCGCTCGTACTCGTACTCGTCAACAGCTAGTCGGCTCGTCAAAGGGACATGCGATGATTCAAGAACAACAATGGCTGCTCAGCCTGGGCACCTTCCTGCCGTTGGCAGGTGTGCTGGTGATGCTGTTCATCCCCAAGAAGGACGAGGCGACCGCCAAGGGCGTCGCCCTGCTCACTGCGATCGCCACGTTGGGGGTGGGCATCTACACGCTGGTCAAATTCGACTACGACCAGAGTGAGAAGTTGCAGTTCTTCACCACCAACAAGTGGATCTCGCCGATCAAAGCGACCTACACGATCGGCCTCGATGGCATCAGCCTGCCGCTGTACATCCTGTCGATGCTGATCACCGTGCTGGTGATGATCTACAGCTGGAACCATGTGCCGGAGCCGGGCAATGCCAAGGCGTTCTTCATCCTGATGCTGGTGCTGCAAACAGGTATGGCCGGCACGTTCATCGCGCAAGACCTGATCCTGTTCTTCGTGTTCTTCGAAGTCGTGCTGCTGCCGATGTACTTCATGATCGGCGTGTGGGGTGGCGAGAACCGCCAGTACGCCTCGCTGAAGTTCTTCCTCTACACGATGTTCGGTTCGGCGCTGATGCTCGTGGCGTTCATCGCGATGTTCATCATCACCAAGAACAACGCCGCCGACCCCGAGGCCGCCAACTTCAGCTTCCAGTGGTTCAACGAGAACGGGCCAGACGTCGCTCGCAACACCTCGATCTGGATCTTCGGCGGCATGTTCGTCGGCTTCGCCGTCAAGGTGCCGATGTTCCCGTTCCACACCTGGTTGCCCGACGCGCACACGCAAGCCCCCACGCAGGGTTCGGTGATCCTGGCCGCGATCCTGCTGAAACTGGGCACCTACGGCTTCGTGCGCATCGCCATCCCGTTCCTGCCGCAGGCGGCCAAGACGTGGGCGCCGATCATCGCCGTGCTCGCTGTCATCGGCATCATCTACGGCGCGCTCGGTTGCCTCGCGCAGACCGACATGAAGCGCCTTATCGCCTTCTCCTCGGTGGCCCACATGGGCTTCGTGATGCTGGGCATCAGCACGCTCACCCCGCTGGGCATCAACGCCGCGCTGTTCGGCATGGTGGCCCACGGTCTCATCACCGGCATGCTCTTCTTCGTCGCTGGTTCGGTGAAGGAGCGCTACCACACGCTGGAGATCAAGCGCCTCAGTGGCATGCTGAAGCAGGTGCCGCACCTCGGCTGGATCATGGGTTTCTGCGCGATGGCCTCGTTGGGTCTACCCGGCCTCGCCGGCTTCTGGGGCGAGTTCCCGGCGATCCTCGCCTCGTGGAACCCGGCGCAGATCCTCACCGACCCGTCGATGGGCAACCACGAGATGCTCTATCGCGTGCTCACGGTCATCGCCTCCTTCGGCACCGTGCTCGCGGCCGGCTACTTGCTGTGGCTGTACCAGCGCACCGCCTTCGGCGAGCCGACTGGCGAGTTCTCGGGCCACGGCGACGACGACCATGGACACCCTGATCATGGCAACACGGACATCCACGACGTGAATGTGTTCGAGTGGGTGGCCTGGACGCCGCTGCTCGTCGCCATTCTCGTGTTCGGTGTGGTGCCCTCGCTGATGTTCGACGTGATGGATCCGGCCGTTCAGCAGCTCACCTCGGTCTTCGGGAAGTGATCCAATGATCGCCTTCAGCTCGCCCATCGTCGACTATCACGCGCTCGCGCCCGAGCTGGTGCTCGCCGCCGGCCTGTGCCTCGTGCTGCTCGTCGACCTGTTCGTGCCCGACCACCGTCGGTGGATCACGGGAACGATCAGCGGGTTCGTGCTGCTGGGCGCGCTGCTTCCGATCGTCACACTCGCCGTCTGGGGCGACGACGTGCGCGACGCGATCGGCGGCCCGGGTATCAGCGGCCGCTATGTGGTCGACAACTTCGCACTCGTGCTCAAGGCGCTGTTCCTGCTGGCGGGCTACGTGGTGGTGCTGCTCAGTACACACGAGATGGACGAGAAGTCGGGCTACCAGGGCGAGTACTACGTGCTGCTGCTCAGCAGCGTGCTCGGCATGGTGATGATGGCCAGCTCACGCGACCTGATCAGCGTGTTCGTGGCGCTCGAGTTCCTCTCGATTCCGGCCTACATGATGGCGGCCTGGAAGAAGCGCGATCGCAAGAGCAACGAAGCCGGTGTGAAGTACTACCTACTCGGTGTCTTCGCCAGCGCCGTCATGCTCTACGGCATGAGCCTGCTGTACGGCATCGCCGGCAGCACCCAGCTCACCGAGATCGGCAAGGCCGTCACGCTCGACGGCGACAAGGTGGGCATCCAGGTGCTCGGTGTCGTGTTCGTGATCGTCGGCTTCGCGTTCAAGGTGAGCGCCGTCCCGTTCCACACGTGGGCGCCCGACACCTATGAGGGTGCTCCCACCCCGGTCACCGCGTTCCTCAGCGTGGCCTCCAAGGCGGCCGGCTTCGTCGGCCTGATGATCATGGTGTACCTGGCCTTCCCGTTGGCTCGCGACGTGTACCGGCCGTTCATGTGGGTGCTCGCCGCGCTCACGATGACGATCGGCAACCTCGTGGCGCTGAAGCAGAAGAACCTCGTGCGTATGCTGGCCTACTCCAGCGTCAGCCAGGGCGGATTCATCCTGATGGCGCTGGCGATGGCCTACACGAACGGCTCGGAAGAGTCGTCGCTGCGAGCCGTGATCGTGTACCTGATCATCTACGCCGCCACGAACCTCGGCGCCTTCGCCGTGATCATCGCCGTCGCCCGGCGCACCCGCAGCGCCGAGATCGCCAGCTACGGCGGCCTGTTCACCTACGCCCCTGGCCTGACGGTGATGATGACGATCTTCCTCGCCTCGTTGGCCGGCATCCCGCCGCTGGGTGGCTGGTACGCCAAGTTCGGTGCGTTCCGCGCCGCGGTCGACGCCGGTGGCGGCTGGGGCTACTCGATCGCGATCATCGGCGCGGCCAACGCCGTCGTGGCTACGGCCTACTACATCACGGTCATGCGTGAGATGTGGATGAAGCCCGTCCCCGAGAACGCCGACACGTCGTCCGTGAAGGTGCCGGCGTCGTTGCAGGCCGCGCTCGCGATCTGTGGTGTTGCCACCCTGGCGTTCGGCGTGGTGCCCGGCATCATCGCCAAGGTCGGTGCGATCACCGACCTCACCGGTGCCTTCGGCGGCTGACGAACTGCTGGCGGCGCAACGCGCTGCCGGTCGCGCACTGCAGTTCGACGAGTACATGGCCATCGCGCTGTACGGCGCGCACGGGTTCTACAACACCGGTGGCAAGGCCGGCCGTCGCGGCGACTTCCTCACCTCGCCCGAGGTGGGTCCGCTGTTCGGCGCCGTGCTGGCGCGCTGGATCGACGCGGAGTATCGGCGACTGGGCGAGCCCGACGAGTTCGTCGTCGTCGAGGTGGGTGCCGGGCCGGGCACGCTGGCGCGCACCATCCTGCTGGCCGCGCCGCACTTGACCGAGCGCTACGTGGCCGTCGAGGTGTCTGCGGCGCAGCGCGCGCAACACCCCACCGGTGTGAACTCGCGAGCTGACCTTCCGCCGGGGCCGCTGGTGGGAGTGGTGATCGCCAACGAACTGCTCGACAACCTGCCCTTCCGGCTGGCCGTGTTCGACGGTGGCTGGCGCGAGGCGATGGTGGAGGTGGCCGCTGATGGGTCGCTGAGCGAGCGCCTCGCCCCGGCTCCGGCCGACTGGGCGTGGCTGCCCGTCGACGCTCCGCACGGCTCGCGGGCGCCGGTGCAGGCGGCCGCTGCGCGCTGGGTCGCCGACACCATCGCAGGAATGGAGCGAGGCACCGTGCTGTGCATCGACTACTGCACGGCGCGAACCGCGATGCTGGCGCGGCGACCGTGGCGCGAGTGGCTGCGCACGTACCGCGGGCACGAACGCGGCGCGCACTACCTGCGGTCGGCGGGCGAGCAGGACATCACCGCAGAGGTGTGCCTCGATCAGCTGCCCGAGCCCACCGGCGTGCGCACGCAGGCCCAGTTCCTGCAGCGGTGGGACATCGCCGAGCTGGTGGAGGAGGGACGCGAGGTGTGGGAGCGATCTGCCGCCGCGCCGACCCTTGCCGCACTGCGCATGCGCAGCCGCGTGCGCGAAGCAGAGAGCCTGCTCGAAGCGAACGGCCTCGGTGCGTTCCTCGCGGTCGAGTGGAGCGCGGGAGTGCTGCGCTAGCCTCCGGCTCCGGGGGTAACCATGGCTGAGGAACACGACACGATCGACGCACTGCTCGACGAGCAGCGCATCTTCCCACCGTCGGCCGACTTCAAGCGCCAGGCGCTGGTGGCCGACACCTCGCTCTACGACGAGGCGGCACAGGACTACCAGGGCTTCTGGGCGCGGCAAGCGGCGGAGCTGATCGACTGGGATCAGGAGTGGCACACGATCTGCGAGTGGCAGCTGCCGTTCTCCAAGTGGTTCATCGGCGGGAAGCTGAACGTCAGCTTCAACTGCCTCGACCGCCATGTGCTGGCGGGCAAGGGCGACAAGGTGGCGTTCCATTGGGAAGGTGAGCCGGGCGACAGCCGCACCGTCACCTACGCCGGCCTGCTCGACGAGGTGCAGCGCTTCGCCAACGTGCTGAAGGGCCTCGGTGTGGTGGCCGGCGACCGGGTGAACATCTACCTGCCGATGATCCCCGAGGCTGCAGTGGCGATGCTGGCCTGCGCCCGCATCGGCGCGGCCCACAGCGTCGTGTTCGGCGGCTTCAGCGCGCAGAGCCTCACTGATCGCATCAACGACGCTTCGGCCAAGGTGCTGATCACCGCCGACGGTGGCTACCGCCGCGGCGAGGTCTTCCCGCTGAAGTCGTTCGCCGATGAGGCCCTGGAGGGAACTCCCACGATCGAACACGTGGTGGTGGTGCGCCGCGGCGGCAACGACGTCACGATGGCCGCCGGCCGCGACCACTGGTATCACGAGCTGATGGCGACGGCCGACCCGGTGTGCCCCGCCGAGCCGATGGACAGCGAGCAGTTGCTGTTCCTGCTGTACACCAGCGGCACCACGGGCAAGCCCAAGGGCATCATGCACACCAGCGGCGGCTACCTCACGCACGTCGCCTACACGCACCGCTACGTGTTCGACCTGCACGCCGACACCGACGTGTTCTGGTGCACGGCCGACGTGGGCTGGATCACCGGCCACAGCTACATCGTCTACGGACCGCTCGCCAACGGCGCCACGCAGGTGATGTACGAGGGCGTGCCGAACTACCCGGGCAACGACCGCCTGTGGGAGATCGTCGAGAAGTACAAGGTGACGAAGTTCTACACGGCGCCCACGGCGATTCGAACGTTCATGAAGTGGGGTGGCGAGGAGCCGGCCAAGCACGACCTGTCGTCGTTGCAGCTGCTGGGCTCGGTGGGCGAGCCGATCAACCCCGAGGCCTGGATGTGGTACCACCAGTTCATCGGTGGTGGCCGCTGCCCGATCGTCGACACCTGGTGGCAGACCGAGACGGGCGGCATCATGATCAGCCCGCTGCCGGGCTGCACCACCACCAAGCCGGGTTCGGCCACGTTCCCGCTGCCGGGCGTGGCCGCCGAAGTGATCGACGACCACGGCGAACTCGTCACCCACGGTGGTGGCTACCTGACGCTCACCAACCCGTGGCCGGGCATGTTGCGCGGCATCTGGGGCGACCCCGACCGCTACCGCGACACCTACTGGAGCCGCTTCCAGGGCCGCTACTTCGCCGGTGACGGCTGCAAACTCGACGACGGGGGCTACCTGTGGCTGCTGGGCCGTGTCGACGACGTGATGAATGTCAGCGGGCACCGGATCAGCACCGCCGAGGTGGAGTCGGCGCTCGTCAGCCATCCCAGCGTCGCCGAGGCGGCCGTGGTGGGGGCCAACGATGCCACCACCGGCCAGGCAATCATCGCCTACGTCACGCTTCGTGGTGGGCTCGACGTGCCGATCGACGAGCTGCGCAACCATGTGGCGCACGAGATCGGGGCGATCGCCAAGCCGAAGACGATCTATTTCACGCCGGATCTGCCCAAGACACGCAGCGGCAAGATCATGCGCCGACTGCTGCGCGACGTCGCCGAAGGGCGCAACTTGGGCGACACCACCACCCTGGCCGACGCCAGCGTCGTGAACGAGTTGCAGCGGCGTGCGGCCGACGCCCCCACCGAGGACTGAAACCTTCTCGTTCTGCTCAAGACCGCCCGGTGACCGACCGATAGAAACGACGTGGCCAGCGAGGGTTCAGAACCAGCAGGTGGCACAGTCGGCACACAGGCCGACGGTGCGCAACGCGACGACCCTGTCGGTCGCTTCTCGCTCGACGACTTCCGCCTGCGCCTCGACTCGCCGCTGTTTCACCGCGACCCGGGTGTCGCCACCTCCGAGCCGGCCGCTCAGCTGCGTGAGCTCACCTGGGAGCACGTGGTGCGCGCTCCCGAGGCCGAGGCGCCCACGGTCGACGACTTCCGCGCCCAGTTGATTCCGGCGCCCGCCCTCCCCCCGATGTCGCTGTTGGTGCACCACACGCCGACGGCCCCCGCTCCTGCTCCCGAGCCCGAGCCCGAGCCCGAGCCCGCGCACCAGCCCGAGCCCGAGCCGGAAGCGCTGGTGCAGGTGGCCAACCCGCCGTGGATGGCCACCGTCGACGACGTGCTCGCTGCCTCTGGTTTCACCGTGCCCACCCCGGTCTTCTCGCCGTCGGTGACGCCACCCTCCACCCCGGCGGTGGAGGCCGAGTTGAACCGGCTGGCGTTCCTGCCCGACCTCGAGGAGCCCGTCGGGCCGGTGGAAGTGCCGCGCATCGCCACCGCGGACCAGCCGGTAGTAGAAGCCGCTCCGGTGATGCCGTCGCTCAGCGAGCACGAGATGTACGCCCCGCGACCGTCGTCGGTCGCCCCGCGTCGCAGCTACTCCGACCTGGCTTCCTCGATCACCCCCACCAGCCGGCGTATCAAGCGACACCCGGTGCGTCGGTTCTTCGCCACCGTCGTGCTGCTCGGCCTGCTCGGCGGTGGGCTGTTCGCCGCCAAGTACTACTTCTTCGATCAACGCTGGGAGGGCGACACCAAGGCGCTGGCCGCCGAGGTGGAGTCGGCACGTGGCCTGACCTTCGACCACGCCGTCGACGTGACGACGCTGCCCGCAGGCGAGTATTCCTCCAAGCTGATCAACGTCACGTTCGGACTGAACGACGACAACGTCGACGCCACCGCCGGCCAGTGGCGGGCGCTCGGCCTGTTGAACGGCCCGCTCGACGTCGGCACCTTGGGTCTGGCCGGCATTGCCGACTCGCCGGCGTTCTACGACTCCGGCAGCGAGACGATCTATGTGGTGGAAGGCCTGCCCGCCGACCTGGAGCGCTTCGCGTTGCAGCGCGCGCTCACACTCGCGCTGCTCGACCAGGAGTACGGCTGGGGTAGCCGCATCGCCGGTGCACCGCCTGCGGTGGCTCGTGGTACCAGGGCGTTGTACGACGCCGATGCGCTGGCGACGGCCACCTCGCTGGTGGACGACGCCGAACGGGTGAACGTGAACACCCAGCAACAGACGCTCTACACCGCGTTCCAGATTCCGGTCTCCACCGTGCCGTTCGCCACCGCGGCGGCCTCGCGCACGGGGTTGGCGCTGGCGCCGTTCTTCGTCGGCGCGCCCGCCACGATCCGCGACCTGATCGAATCCGATGCGCTGATCACCGATGGGCAGGCCCTCGACCTCCGTCGTCTCGTGTCGGGCCAGCCAGAATCCGTCTCCGCCCAGTCGCAGGGCATGTTGTTCTGGTACCACGTGCTGGCCGCCCGGCTCGACAACGACACGGCCTGGCGCGCGGCGCTCGCGTGGCGCGGCGACGACGTGTCGGTGGTGCGTGGCACCAGCGGCGTGTGCGTCACTGCACTCGTGCAGGTCGACCCCGCCGCGTTCGACGGTGTGGTCGGCACGTTCCAGGCCTGGGCCGGCCGAGCGCCGGCCGAGTCGAACACGTCGGTCATCGCCGTGCCGGGTACCACCACCGGTCAGCTCACTGTCAGCGCCTGCGACCCCGGTGCGGCGATCGCCACCAACGATGGTCGGACGCGCCTGTCGCTGGGCGGTGCCCCGCTGCGCGCCGAGCAGTTCCGTCACCTCCTGCAGGCGTACCCGCAGCTCACCTCGCAACAGTTGGCGTGTGCGGTGTTCGGCGCCGACTCGGTGGGAACCGGCGACGAGCGCGGAATACTCGATCCGCTGGAGGGTTGGGGTGCGCTGGCGGCTCACCCGGCCGGCGACCCGAACGCCGCCGGCTGCACCGCTTAGTCGCGGAAGTTCTCGAACTGCAGCGGGATGCCGAGGTCGGCGCCCTTCAGCAGCGCGATCACGGCCTGCAGGTCGTCACGCTTCTTGCCGTTGACCCGCACGGTGTCGCCCTGGGTCTGGCTGCTGATGCCCTTGGGACCCTTCTCCTTGATCATCCGGTTGATCTCGCGAGCCTTCTCGCTGCTGATGCCCACCTGGATGGTGACCACCTGGCGCACGGTGTTCTGCGTGGCTTCCTCGACCGTGCCCCATTCGAGGCCCTTCAGCGAGACGCCACGCTTGACGAGCTTCTCCTCGACCACCAGCCGCAGCGCCTTCAGCCGATCCTCGCTGACGGTGCGCAAGGTGACGGCGAGATCGGCGAGCTCGATCGCCGAGTTGGTGTTCTTGAAGTCGAAGCGGGTGGTGATCTCACGCTGAGCCTGATCGATCGCGTTCTTCACTTCTTGGCGGTCGACTTCGGAGACGACATCGAAACTGGACATGCGCCAAGCGTACTGGAGGCGATAGCCTCGTAAACCGCTGAGGGTCGGTGCCCGAGTGGCCAAAGGGAGTTGACTGTAAATCAACCGGCACAGCCTACGTAGGTTCGAATCCTGCCCGGCCCACACGAAGATCGCCAGGTCCTTCGGGCCTGGCGATCTCACTTTTTGACTGAAGACCAATGATCCTGATCGACGCCTCCGGGCTCACCGCCACCCGTCCCAACCGGCCCCTGTTCGCCGGCGTTTCGCTGACCATCAGCGACGGTGACCGCGTGGGCGTGGTGGGTCTCAACGGGTGCGGCAAGAGCACTCTGCTGCGCATGCTTGGCCGCGAACTGGCTCCCGAGGCCGGCGAGGTGCGCTGGGGCCGAGGTGCGCGCATCGGGTTCCTCACCCAGCAGCCACAGCTGCCCGAGGGCACCGTGCGCGACGCCGTGGGGGCGGGCTGGGAGGGCGAGGCGATGCTCGACCGGCTGGGCATGGCGGCGCTGATCGACGCCCGCACCGACGAGTTGTCGGGAGGCCAGGCCAAGCGAGTGGCCCTCGCCCGCCTGCTGGTGGGGGAGTACGAGGCGCTGATCCTCGACGAGCCCACCAACCACCTCGACCTCGACGCGATCAAGTTCCTGGAGGAATGGCTGGCCGCCTACCGCGGTGGGCTGGTGCTGGTGACCCACGACCGCCACGTGCTGGACCGGGTCACCACCAAAGTGTTGGAGATCGATCGCGGTACCGCCTACGTGCACATGCCCGCCACCCGCCACGCCGGATCCGGGTACGCCGCCTACCTGGCCGGCCGCGCCGAACGCGAAGAGCGGGCGGAGGTGGCCGAGCAGGTGCGCAAGAACCTGGCTGTGCGCGAGCTGGCCTGGTTGCGCCGTGGGGCACCCGCCCGCACCGCCAAGCCGAAAGCCCGCATCGCCACCGCCACCGCCCTCGTGAACGGTCGCCCGCAGGCCGCTGCCCGCCAAGGCGACCTCGCGCTCTCGATGGGGTCGCAACGGCTGGGGTCGAAGGGCATCGAGGTCAGCGACGTCCGCTTCGCGTGGCCCGACGGTTCGCCGGTGCTGGCCCGTGTGTCGGTCGCCTTCGAACCGGGCGACCGCGTGGGCATCGTCGGCCCCAACGGCGCCGGCAAGAGCACGCTGCTGAACCTGGTGGCCGGCCGGCTGACGCCCAGCGCCGGCGAGATCGAACGCGGCGCCACGGTGAAGATCGGCTACTTCGACCAGCTCAGCAGCGGTCTCGACCCGGCACAGCGTGTGCGTGAAGCCGTCGCCGGCGACAAGGGCGAACCGTCGCTGGCCGATGTGATCCTGATGAAGCGCTTCTGGTTCGACGGCGACGCGCAGTTCGCCCCGATCAGCACGCTCAGCGGTGGCGAGCGCCGCCGCCTGCAGCTACTGCTGACGCTGGTGGAGCAGCCCAACGTGCTGCTGCTCGACGAACCCACCAACGATCTCGACGTCGACACGCTGCGCGCGCTGGAGACGGCGCTCGACAACTTCCCCGGCTGCGCGGTGGTCATCAGCCACGACCGGTGGTTCCTCGACCGCATCGCCACGCACGTGCTGGCGTTCGAGGGCGACAGCCAGGTGCGCTGGTTCGAGGGCAACTTCAGCGAGTACGAGGCCTGGCGCCACAAGGAACTCGGGTCGTCGGCCGATCAGCCGCACCGCATCAAGTACAAGCCGCTGGCCCGCTGATCATGGCCCGCCGCTGGCTTCCCCGAGTCTGCGCGGCCGTGTTCGTCGCGGGCATCGCCGGTCTCATCGTCGCCAGTGTCAACGGCAACAACGCCGGTGTCGTGCTCACGATCGGGCTGGTCATCGTGCTCGCCGCAGTCGCCCTCATCAGCACCGGGGCGGTGCTGCCCAAGGGCCGCATCGACGCGTTCGACGAGGCCGCGGCCGAGCAGCTGGAGGAACAGGTGGCCGCGCTGGTGGCCGCCGGCGCACCCGAGGATCAGGTGCGCGCGCTCGTGCGCGACGCAATGCGGGTCGGGCGCCGGTGATCCGGTGACCGACGTCGATCAGCCGACCTCGCCGCTCGCACCCGAGGACGACCACGAACTGTCGATCCGCCTGGCTGTCGAAGCGGGCCGACTGCTCGTTGCACTTCGCGAAGAGATGGCTGCCCGCGGGAAACCCTCGTGGCAGATCATGGACACGGGCGACATGGCGAGCCACCACTTCCTGCTCGACGCGCTCACCGAGCAACGGCCGGGCGATGCGGTGCTGTCGGAGGAGGGCGTCGAAGACCCGCGCCGGTTCGTCACCGATCGCGTCTGGATCGTCGACCCGCTCGACGGCACGAACGAGTACGGCGAACGCGGGCGCAGCGACTGGGCGGTGCACGTCGCGTTGTGGGCTGGCAACCGCCTCGCCGCCGGCGCCGTCAGCCTGCCCGCGCTCGGCCTGGTGTTCGCCACCGATCCGGCGCCCGAGCTGCCCCCGATCACCCGGGCGCGCCCGCGCCTGGTCACCAGCCGCACGCGCAACCCGTACTCGGCGGTGCGCATCGCCAACGCGCTCGATGCCGATGCGGTGCGCCTCGGCTCGGCGGGAGCCAAAGCCATGGCAGTGGTGGTGGGCGAAGCCGACATCTACGTGCACGACGGCGGCATGTACCAGTGGGACAGCGCCGCACCCGCTGCAGTGGCCCTCGCCGCCGGCCTGCACGTCAGCCGAATCAATGGCTCACCGATGGTCTTCAACGCTCGCGACCCGTGGTTGCCCGACCTGTTGATCTGCCGCAAGGAGTATGCAGCCGATTGCCTGGCTGCGTTGAACAGCTGAACGGTTGAGCACGCTCGGCAGTGCGCCCGCTGACGGTCAACCGGGTAGCTGGATCACTTGCACGTAGTGGTCGCTCGGCAGCACCCGCGCGGTGTACTGCCGCACATCGGCCACCGTCAACTGCCCCAATTGCGAGTAGGCCTCCAGGGCTGTGTCGCTCTCCTCGAAGTCGCGCAGGATGTCGAGCAGGGTGACTGCCACCGAGTCGTTGTCGAACAACAGGTACTCCCGCTGCACCGCGGCGACCGCCACCTCCAACTCGGCTTCGCTCGGCCCGTTCGTGGCAAGGTCGACGAGCACGTCGCGCACCGACTGAGCGAGCTGGGTCATCGCCGCCGGGTCACCGGTGACCGACACGTAGGTCTGCACCATCTCCTCCGGCCACCGGTCGACCACAGAGATCGCGTACGGCGAATACGAGGCGCCGAGCTCCTCGCGGATGTGGTCGGTGAGGCGGTTGCTGAGCACCTGGGTCAGCACATCGGCGCGGACGAACTCGAACCTGCTGCTGTCGGAGGGTTCGGTGAACAGCAACGTGAGCGAGGCAGTGGCACCCGTGCCCGCCTGTACGGTGCGCTCCACCACGCCTGCAGGTGGCGGCGGAGCGTTGGCTCCGCTCGCCTCGCGAGTGCGATCACCGTCGAGCGTGCCGATGTAGCTGCGGGCCAGCTCGGTGGCGGTGTCGAGGTCGAAGTCACCCGACAACACGAACACCCAATCCGACGCGTTGCGGAACCGATCGCGGAATGTCCGCTCGACCGTGGCGAGGTCGACGGCATCCTGCTGCGCAGCCGTGGGCACGAGTTGGTACAACGGCGAGTCGCCGAAGCGTGCCCGCAGGAGTGCGTCGTACGCAGCGAAATCCGGGTCGCCCAACGGGTCGTCGATGTACACCCGATCGGCCTGCTTCACCTGATCGAGCACGCGCTGTTCGAACCGCGGGGCGGTCATGTACAGGTGGATCAGCTGGAACGCAAGCTCTAGGTCGTCGGCCGTGCTGGCGCCGCTGAAGCCTTCGTAGTGGTCGGCCAGATATGCCTGCAACGACACGTTGGCACCGCCGAGCACCGTTTCGACGGACACCTGGTCGAGGTCGCCCACGCCGCTCCCCACGGCCACCTCGGTGGCATACCTGGCGGCGAACAGGTCGGCCTCGGGCACCACGGTGAGCCCGCCCGGGCTGGTCGCCTCGATGGCCACGTCGTCGACGGCGATGTCGGTGGTGTTGAGCAGCACGACGGCACCATTCGGGAACGTGAGCCGCGTCGTGTCGAGGAACAGGTCCGGCTCGTTGCGGAAGTCCTCCACCGTCGTCTCCTCCACGGGCGCCGGTCGCTCCATCAACAGGTCGCCGACGGCTTCCGACGCGGCGCGAGGCTGGATGTCGCGATCACCCATCCCGGCGAGCAGCGCCAGCAGACCGTCGACAGTGGGCTGGTCGGGGGCCGACCCCGGAAGGCTGACGAACAGATGAGGAGCGCTCGCGGCCACGTGCGCGGCGAACGCGGCGGTGACATCGGCGGCGGTGAGCGAGTCGAGCATCGACGTGTAGGTGCGGTACTCGAAGGTCGCGTCGGCGATGGAGGTGCCCTCCAGGAAGTGGTCGACGAAGTTGCTCGCGTACTGGGCGTCGGCCACCGTGTCGGCGGAATCGAAGTCGGCCTGCAATCCACTGCGATAGAACTCGGTGGCTCGTGCGAGTTCCGCCTCGTCGAATCCGTACCGACGTACGCGCTCGAACTCGACCGCAACTGCGTCGACGGTGGCAGCAACGGCCGATGGGTCGGCATCGAGTGCCACGCCCGTAGCCGCCACCGCGCGCACGGGGTTGTCGAGCGTGGACGACGCCGACCGGAACGCCACCTCGCCGCGGGTGACATCGTCGTCGAGCCGGGTGGCGATCATGTCGACCGCCAACACCAGCACCAGCACATCGCGGATTCGACCTGTGTCGGTGACCGGCTGCGCCACCATCGGAATGTCGAGCACCACCGTCGTGGCCAGCGTGTCGGGATCGGCGAGGACGACGGCCGTCGGCCTGGTGAACGGACCGACCGGCAACAGGGGCCGACGGGGGGCAGCGCCACGAGCGACGGCGCTGTCGAAGCGCTCGTGCACAGCTGCCTCCATCTCGGCGACGTCGATGTCGCCCACCACCACGATCGCGGCGTTGTCGGGGCGGTACCAGGCGTCATAGAACGCACGGATCGGTGCCGACGTCATCGCCGCGATCGCCTGCTCGCCGCCGATCGGCTGACGACCGTCGTAGCCCGAGCCATCCAGCAGCATGCTCTCGAAGGCAGCGCCCTGGCGACCGTCGAAGGTCTGGTCGCGCACCCGCCACTCGTCGAGCACGACGCCGCGCTCGGCGACCACCTCCTGCTCGTCGAGCGTCGCTGCCGACAGCCATTGCGCCAGCACGTCGAGTCCGGTGTTCAGGTTGTCACGATTCTCGGTGGGTACCGTGAGTTCGTACACCGTCTCGTCGTACGAGGTGTAGGCGTTGATGTCGGCGCCGAACTCCATGCCGAACCCGCGCAACACGTCGATGAGATCGTTGGCCGGGAACCGCTCGGTGCCGTTGAACAGCATGTGCTCGAGGAAGTGGGCCACGCCCGACTGGTCGGGTGTCTCCTGGGCCGAGCCAGCATTGACGACAAGGCGCATCGAGGCGCTGCCGCCGGGTCGGTCGTTGTGTCGTAGGTACACCGTCAGCCCATTGTCGAGTGTGACGACACGAGTCGCCGCGTCGATCGGGATCGGCCCGCTGGCGAAGGCCGCCACCGGCTCGATGCGGATGGCGCGCACCCCCGCGTCGGCGCTGCATGCCGTGAGTGCACTCGCTGCCAGCAACAACCCGATCCACGCCCGCCGCATGGATCGCACCCTAGGCGCGCCACCTGCCGGCCCGCGCCCTTGACCGCACTCGCGCCCTCAACTGCGAGCGCGAGCCGCCATCGTCGCCTTCGCTTCCTCGTCGCGAATGAAGAGCGCGCCGACCGCGGCGATCAGCGCAACCACCACCGCAGCAGCGAAGGCCCACCGCACACCGGCGAGCGCCCTCGGCACGTCGGAGAGGAACGCGTACGGCGTCATCGCGCCGAACGAGGCCAGAATGCTGGCCAACACAGCGACGCCGAAGCTGATACCCACTTGGCGCTGCGTGGAGAACAGCGACGACGCTCGCCCGTTCTGTGCCGGTGGGATGGTGGCGTAGCTCGCCGCCTGCATCGGCACGAACGCGAACCCCATGCAGAACCCGCGCAGCAGCATCAGCCCGCGAATCAGCCACAGGTCGGTGGTGGCGTCGATCGAGATGAACAGCGCGATGGCCAACGTCGCGGAGAAGAATCCGCCGGCCATCAGCCGCCGCGGGCCGACCCTGGCGTACAGCCGGCCGGCGATGAGCGACGAACCCATCACGCCCAGCGCCTGCGGGAACGTGCTGAGGCCGCTGGCCAACGGGCTCAGCCCGCGCACGTTCTGCAGGTACAACGGCATCACGAACGTGACACCGAGGAAACTGGCGCTGGAGAAGAAGCTGACGATGTTGCAGGTGCGGAACATGCGGTTGCCGAACAGGCGCAGATCGAGCATCGGGTTCGACACACGCGTCTCCACCAACACCGTGAGCGCGCCACACAGCAGGCCGCCACCCCCCGTGCCGAGTACCAGCGGCGACGTCCAGCCCGACTGCCACCCCTCGCTGAGCGCGAACACCACGAGTGCCAGTGAGGCGCCGGACAGCACGAATCCGGCCAGGTCGAAACCCTGCGCGGACGGCTCACGATGCTCGCGCAGGTTGCGCAACCCGAACCACAGCGCACCAACGGCGATGGGCACATTCACCCAGAAGATCCAGCGCCACTCGAAGTGGGTGGTGATCAGGCCGCCGAGCACCGGGCCGAGGGCGGGAGCGACCAGCATCGGCACCATCACCACCGTCGACGCCTTCGCTCGCTCGGCCGGCGGGAAGGCACGGAACAGCATCGCGATCCCCACCGGGGTGAGCATTCCGCCACCCACGCCCTGCAGGATGCGGAACGCGATCAGTTGCCCGATCGACTGCGCGAAGCCGCAGGCGGCAGACCCCACGGTGAACGCCGCGAGCGCGAACAGGAACGTGCGTTTCGTGCCGAAGCGATCGCCCAACCAGCCGCTGGTGGGAATCCAGACCGCCAGGCTGAGCGTGTAGCCGAGCACCACCCACTCCACTTTCGTGGTGTGCAGTTCGCTCTGCATGACGGGCAGGGCCACATTGATGATGGTGGTGTCGAGCAGATCGAGGAACAGCGCGGAGATGTACACGATCGCGACCACCCACTTGTAGGCGATGTCGCGCCCCAGTACGTGCACCATCTCGTCGTGCGAGGAGGCGGGAGCTGGCGCGGCAACGGTCACGCCGCGACCGTATCCGCACAACTCATCGGGTGGTGACATCGGACGCTCGCGGTGCGGAGTGGCCGGGTTCGCTGCGATCATGCAGGGATGACCGTCAGCGACGACCGCCAGTGGGCCGCATTCACCGACGAGGGCCCCTGGTCGCTCGACCGGGCTGCGATCCGCTGGCTCGATCTCGCTCCACGTCTGCGGGCAGCAGCTCACGCCGAGGTGCCCACGCTCACCAAGGAGCGCAAGCTGCCGCCGGGCAGGCGAGTGCTGGTGGTGGTACGCACACTCGGCGGCGCGGTGCTGCCGTGGCTGTGGCGCAAGCGTCGTGGGAGCTACCCCACCGCCGAAGCGGGCCGGGCCGAGATCTCGCAGCGCCTGCGCGGCGCTGCCGAGCGCCTCGGGCCCACGTACATCAAGCTCGGCCAGATCATCTCCAGCGGTGAAGGGTTGTTCCCTCCCGAGTTGGTGAGCGAGTTCAAGAAATGCCGCGACCAGGTGCCCGCCGAGTCGTTCGCTGCCGTTCGCGCGGTGGTGGAGGCCGACCTCGGCGCACGCCTGGAAGATGTGTTCGCAGTATTCGAGCGCGCTCCCCTCGCCGCGGCCTCGATCGCCCAGGTGCATGCGGCCACGCTGATCACCGGCGAGCAGGTGGTGGTGAAGGTGCAGCGGCCACGAGTTGCCGGCCTGGTGCGCCACGACCTGAAGGTGATGTCGTGGATCGCCCCGTTCCTCGTGGGGCGCATTCCCATTGCCTCGCTGGCCAACCCTCCGGCGCTGGTGGAGCTGTTCGCCGAAACCATCGTGGAGGAACTCGACTTCCGCATGGAAGCGGCCAACATGATCGACATCGCGGCGATGCTGCACGAGTTGGGCAACCACGGCTATGTGGTGCCCCGCCCGCACCCCACGCTCGTCACTCGCCGCGTACTGGTGATGCAGCGCGTGCAGGGGTTCAACTTCGACGACGTGGTGGGCATGAAGGAAGCCGGCATCGACACCGAGGAAGTGGTGCGCACGGCGATGGTGGCGCTGATGGAAGGCGCGATGGTCTACGGCGTGTTCCACGGCGACCTGCACGGCGGCAACCTGTTCGTGCTGCCCGACGGCCGCACCGCGCTGCTCGACTTCGGCATCGTCGGAAGGCTCACCGGCGACCGTCGGCTGGCGTTCCTGCGGCTGATGATCGGCGCCACCACGAACGACGTGAAGGGGCAGATGGCCGCGATGCGCGACCTGGGCGCGCTGCCGATGGACACCGACCTCGATGCGGTGATCAAAGATCTGCGGCTCGACCAGGCCACGATCGACCCCACCACGCTCACGGGCGAAGAGCTGGTGGCCGAGGTGCAGCGGGTGGTGAAGAGCCTGCTGGGCTACGGCGCGCGCCTGCCCAAAGAGCTGATGCTGTACGTGAAGAACATGGTGTTCCTCGACGGCGCCATGGCCCGCTTGGCCCCCGACCTGGATCTGCTGGGCGAGATCACCAAGATCTCGATGATGTTCGCCGAACGCCACGGCGAGCGGTTGGCCCGCGACCTCGGCATCGACGCCAGCAAGGTCGAGTTGAACATGGATGGCGTGAAGGCCGGCTTCGGCGTCGACTCGTCCACCGAGCAGCTCACCTACCGCGAGCTACAAGCCCGACGCGAACTGATCCAGAAGCGCATGCGCGACCACGTCGCGCGCTAGGCCAGGTCGACGGGCATCAAGGGAGGCCCTCATCGTCGTCCCACCTCACGGCGCCGATGTCGCACCACGCTCCCGACACGCACCCCTCGGCGACACTCAGCCCAGGCAGCGTCATCGCCCAAGCGGCGTCCAAGCACCAACCAAACCCGCTCGAAGCCCAGCGTGTCCGGCGCCTCGGCGGCGAACCTGGGCAGCATTGCGATCGGCAAGATGATCGGCCAAGCCACCAACATCGCTGGGAGCAACGCCATTTGCCAGCATCGTCGGCCACGGTGGCCGCAACCTGCTGATCCGGGCCAAGGCGACGATCCTCATGCTCCAGTTGACAGGACAGTCGAGGGTCAACATCAGCCACACCAGGCCGAGCACACCCCACACCTCCGACCGGTCAGCCGACGTGAGCACGGCCGTGCCCATCAGGCGCGCCTTCGTTGCACCAGATCGTCGGCCACCGACGCTTGTCTATCACCCGCCGAGTCGCCAACTGTGTCCGCCTCGATCGGTCTTGTCACACGTCGACCACGGAGATTCGTGGCGGGCGTGTGACACGAAGCCGTGAAGTGGATGCTGCAGCGAAATGAGCAATCACGTCAGCCGCTGAACCGATATCGTGCGGCCGGTGAGTCGGGCCGTGGACTGGATCTGCCCGCCTCGGATGGGGTCGCGCTTCCGCTGGCTGCTGGCATCGTCGTGGATCAGCAACCTGGGCGACGGCATCGCGCTTGCGGCCGGGCCGCTGCTCGTTGCCTCGCAGACCCGCGATCCGGTTGCGGTCGCTGCCGCCGCTGTACTGCAACGCCTGCCGTGGCTGCTGTTCAGCGTGTACGCGGGCGTCGTCGCCGACCGCCTCAACCGGCGCCGAGTCGTGATCGTCGGCAACCTGGCGCGCACCTTCGTGCTGGTGGTGCTGACGATGTCCGTCGCCACCGACTCGGTGAGCATTGCCGTCGTGCTGGTGGCGATGTTCCTGCTCGGCACGACCGAGGTGTTCGTCGACACCACCACCGAGACACTGCTGCCGATGATGGTGGACCCGGCCGACATCGGCGTGGCGAACTCGCGGCTGATGTTCGGGGCGCTGACGCTGAACCGGATGGCAGGCCCGCCGATCGGAGCGCTGCTGTTCGCCGCCGGGATGTTCTCGCCGTTCGCCGCGCAGGCCGTCACCGTCGCTCTGGGGGCGTTGTTGATCGGCCGCATCGCGCTCACCCAGCCCCCGGCCCAGGCACAACGGCCCGCCGTGTGGCACGACATCCGCGACGGCGCGCGCTGGCTGTGGCAGCACCCGCCGATACGCACGCTGACGCTCACGGCAATCACGTTCAACGTCACGTTCGGCGCCGCGTGGTCGGTGCTGGTGCTCTACGCCATCGAGCGGCTGCGCATGGGCGAGGTGGGCTTCGGCCTGCTCACCACCGCGGGCGCGGTGGGCGGAGTCGCCGGCACGATCATCTATGGCCGCCTCGAGCGCACGATCGGCCCGGCCAACATCATGCGCGCGGGCCTGATCATCGAAACCGCCACCCACCTCACCCTGGCGATCACCCGCACCCCGATCGTGGCCCTGGTGGTGTTCACGGTGTTCGGCGTGCACGAGGCCTCGTGGGGCACGACGGCCACCTCGATCCGCCAACGTGCCGTGCCGCTCGAGTACCAGGGGCGGGTCGGCGGGGTGTATTTCACCGGTGTCGTGGCCGGCCTCGTGGTGGGCTCGATCGTGGGCGGCGTGGTCGCCAGCATCTGGGGCGTCACCGGCCCGTTCTGGTTCGCGTTCGTCGGCTCGGCGCTGATCCTCACCGCCATGTGGCGCCAACTGGGCCACATCGTCCACGGCGAGCTGTAACGTCGCTGCCCGTGCGTCTCGTCGTTGCCCGCTGCACTGTCGACTACCGAGGTCGGCTCGATGCCCACCTGCCCGAGGCCGTGCGCCTGATCATGGTGAAAGCCGATGGCTGCGTGGCCATCCACGCCGATGGTGGCGCCTACAAGCCGCTGAACTGGATGAACGCACCCAACACGCTCGTCGACCACGGCGACCACTGGACGGTGGTCAACCCCAAGGGCGAGACGCTCACGATCACGCTGCTGGAGGTGCTCACCGAGACCGCCCACGAGCTGGGCGACGACCCCGGCCTGCAGAAGGACGGTGTGGAGGCACACCTGCAAGCACTACTCGCCGCTTCGCCGCAGGCCATCGAGGACGGCCTCACGCTGGTGCGCCGCGAGTACCCCACCGCCATCGGGCCGATCGACCTCGTGTGCCGCGACGCAGCTGGCCAGGTGGTGGCGATCGAAGTGAAGCGCCGAGGCGACATCGACGGGGTGGAGCAGCTGGCCCGCTACATCGAACGGCTGCACCTGGATTCGTCGCTGGGCGCGGTGCGCGGCGTGTTCGTGGCCCAGGTCGTGAAGCCTCAGGCGCGTGTGCTCGCCGAGGCCCGCGGGTTCCGCGTGGTGGAGGTCGACTACGACGACTTGCGCGGCATGCGCCCCGACGAGCTGCGCCTGTTCTGAAACCACGCACAGGTAGCGTCGGAAGGATGCGACGGATCCACGGAATCGTGCAGCACTACGCGTGGGGCGACCACACCGCCCTGCCGCAACTGTTGGGACAAGAACCCGATGGCCTGCCCTGGGCCGAGTGGTGGCTCGGCACCCATGCGGGCGGGCCTGCCACCACGGCCGACGGCGCGCCACTGGCCGCAGTGGCGGGCGAACTGCCGTATCTGCTGAAGGTGCTCGCCGCACGCGAGGCGTTGTCGCTGCAGACCCACCCCGACACGGCCACGGCGCAGGCCGGGTTCGCACGCGAGCAACAGGCCGGCATCGCCCTCACCGACCCGCGCCGCGTGTACCGCGACCCATTCGCCAAGCCCGAGTTGCTGTGCGCGCTTTCTCCGTTCGACGCGCTGTGTGGGTTCCGGCCGGTGGCCGCCACGGTGCAGCTGTTGCGCGAGGTCGGTGCTCTCGAGCTGGCCGAGGCGTTGCAGCGCGACGGGCTGCAGGCGACGGTGGCCGGGCTGTACCAGGGCACGATCGCGGCGGCCCCGGCCGTGGCCGCGTGCCGCCTGCACGACTCGCCCGAGGCCACGCTGGTGACGCTGCTCGACGACGTGTACCCGGACGAGCCAAGCGTGGCCGTCACCTTGCTGCTGAACCGCGTGCGGCTGATGCCCGGCGAGGCGATCTACCTCGGGCCGGGCAACCTGCACGCGTACCTCTACGGCGTGGGCGTGGAGATCATGGGCGCCAGCGACAACGTCGTGCGCGGCGGCCTCACCGTGAAGCACGTCGACGTGCCCGAGCTGCTGCGTGTGCTGCGCTACGAGCCGCTCGCCGATCCTGTCGTGCGGGCCACCGAGGAACAGCCAGGGCGCTGGCGTTACGCCACGCCCGATGCACCGTTCGAGCTGTGGCGCTTCGACGTCACCGGCCGGATGACGCACACCGCAGCCGGCCGCGAGCTGCTGCTGTGCACCGAAGGCGACAGCGGTCCCCTGCGCCGCGGCCAGGCCGCCTACTTGGCGCTTGGTGAGTCGACCGTGCTCGAAGGCCCGTGCACTGTGTTTCGCATCGCCGAGGGCGACACCGGCACAGCCGAAGCGTCCGCATGATCGCTGCATCCGGCGGGCCGACGGTCGCTGTGCTGGGGTGCGGACGGTGGGGTGTGCACATCGTCCGCGACCTCCTCACGCTGGGCTGCACCGTGGTCGTGGTCGACCCGACGGCAGCAGGTCGCGAGCGTGGTGAGCAGGCGGGAGCGCTGGCGGCACCCTCGTTGCAACAGGCGGGACAGCTCGCCGCGATCGACGGCGCGGTGGTTGCAGCGCCCACTCGACTGCACGTCGAGCTGGCCTTCGCGGCGGCCGACATGGGCCTACCGGTGTTCGTCGAGAAGCCGCTCAGCGCCGACGTGCTGGCCGCGCGTCGGCTGGTGGCAGCGCACGGCCAGCGAGTCTTCGTGATGCACAAGTGGCACTACCACCCGGGTGTCGAAGCGCTCGCCGCGGCCGTCGGCAGCGGTCGCCTCGGCACACTCGTGACCATCCAGTCCGAGCGGTTGGGCAGTTCCGTTCCGGCGACCGACATCGACGATGAGTGGCTGCTGGCACCGCACGAGCTCTCGATCGGCCGCAGCATCGTGGGGAGTTGGCCGCAGCGCACCTCCGGCAGAATGATCGAGTCGTCCGGCGGCATCGACCTGGTCGCCGAGAGCTCGTGGGCCTCGGGCCCCCTGCATCGCTGGCGGGTGTGCACCGCTCCCGGTCCCGTCACGCGCACGATCACTGTGATGGGCACACGCGGACGCGCCGTGCTCGACGGCGCGTATGCCGCCCACGTCCAGTTCGACGACGAACTCCTCGAAGTGTCGGCCGAGTACCCACTGGTACGTGAGCTGCGCGTGTTTCGCGACTACCTGCTCGGTGGAGCGCCGCCGGCGACGACAGCCGCCGACGGCCT
This sequence comes from Actinomycetota bacterium, assembly GCA_030645495.1. Lineage (GTDB taxonomy): Bacteria > Actinomycetota > Acidimicrobiia > Acidimicrobiales > Ilumatobacteraceae > UBA668. The sequence goes on along the minus strand of JAUSLV010000018.1, from coordinate 582,568 downwards.
CGCGGTCGTCGAGATCATCGCCGCACTGCACAGTACGATGACCACGTGACGGCACCCGTGACGGACATCGAAGGGGTGCGGATCCATGCGCTTCACCCGGTTCACGACGAGCGCGGCGGGTTCGTCGAGCTGTTTCGGTCGGGCTGGAACACCGAGTTCAGGCCGGTGCAGTGGAACTACCTGCACAACACTGCGAACGTGATGCGCGGATTTCACGTTCACCCGCGCCACACCGATCTGCTGATGCTGCTCACCGGGTCGATGCGGGTGGGATTGCGCGACCTACGCGCCGCGTCGCCCACGCTCGGCACGGTGCGCACGATCGATCTTCAGCCGATGACCCATGCGCTGCTGATCCCGGCCGGCGTGGGGCACGGGTTCTACTTCCCCGAGCCGTCGGGGCTGTGTTTCAGCGTCAGCCATGAGTGGGACCCCGACGACGACATCGCCTGCCGGTGGGACGACCCGCAGCTGCAGATCGAGTGGGGTTGCGCCGACCCCGTCATCTCCGACAGAGACCGCCTGAGCGGTTCGCTGGCGGAGATGGTCGACATCGTCCGCTCGCGCGGGCTCTGACCAGCCGGCGAGCCAATCGGCGAATCATCGACGCCCGGGGCGTGGGCTGAGCGGCTGGCTCGACCACCTGCGCAGCGCTGTCGGCAGATCGCTGCTCTTCGAGGTGGCGCGCGTAGTCGGCGGCGAGCGTTGCCGCGGTGGCTTCGTACCACTCGTCGTCGAACGGCGAGCCGTGCACCGGCACCACACCGCCCACTCGCAGCGGCCGCTGATCAGCTGCAGCAATCAGCTGAGCGAGATCCAGCGACGTGTCGGGCGGGGGTAGCTCGGCGAGATCGTCGGCCCACTTGGCGAGGAACACGGGCCGGTTGCGCTCGGCCACGAACGTGCGGAACGCGAGTTCGGTGCTGGCGCCCTTCACATGGTGCGAGGTCGCCCCGGGCACGAACAGCACGCAGCTGCCCGCCCGACGCGTGGCGAAGGCGAGATCGACATCGACGTAGTACCCCGGGTACAGCCGCTCATCGAGTCCGCCAATGGCATCCCAGTTGCTGGCGCGCACGAGGAGCGCGCTCGACGACGCGTAGTCCACTCGGCGAGCCACGGAGAATGCGGAGGCGGGCGGCGGCTCGCCTCGCCACGGCGGCATGGTGATGCCGTCGGAGAAGATCAGCCACCCCACGCCCTGCAGCGAGCCGTCGGGCGACAGCACCGTGCCGGCGACGACTCCCGCATCGGGGTGCTCGCGGGCGGCGGCGAGCGTCACCGACAGCCATTCGGGCGACAGCAGCGAGTCGTCGTGCAGCATCAGGACGAACTCACCAACGGCACTCGCTCGCCCGAGGTTCATCGCACCGGGGAGCCCGCGGTTCACTCGCGATTCCACGATTCGCACGCCACGCGTGCAGTCACGCAGCTCGTGCGCCACGTCGGGGGCGCCGTTCACCACCACGATCGTTTCGAGCGCGATTCCGCACGAAGCGATGCCGGCCACGCTCGCAAGGGCGGCGAGCGTTCGATCGCGCGACTTCGTGGGGATCACGACCGACACCACCGGCGCGAGCGCGAGCGGTATGGAGATGACCGTTGGCGTCACAGCCGCACAACGGTGTCGAGTGCGAGGTCGAGCAAGCGATCACGCGCTCCCGATTGCTGGTCCCAGTGGCGGTGGTCCCACTCGGCCGCGCTGACGTCGTCGCCGGCGTACAGCAACTGGCCGTAGGTTGCGCCACGGAACGCGGCGCAGGCGAACATCGCCGAAGCCTCCATGTCGACCGCGAGGCAACCCTGCTCGCGCCGCCGGGCCACCTTCGCCGGTGTCTCGCGGAAGAAGGCATCGGTGGTCCACACCAGGCCACGATCGTGGGGCACGCCGGCCTCGGTGAGCACGTCGTCGATCGCGGCCAGCGCTCGCGGGTGCGGCGCCACCTCCGCGTCGTACGGCGCGTAGTGGTAGCTGGTGCCCTCGTCGCGCACGGCACCAGTGGGCACGATCACATGACCCACATCGAACCCGGCCTTCACGATCCCCGCGCCACCGCAGCCGATGATGTACGTGGCGCCGAGCGCGATCACGACCTCCAGGCTGGTGACGGCCGCAGGTGCGCCCACGCCAGGGCTGACCAGCGCCACGGGTGTGCCGCCGTGCTCGATGATGCAGATCGCGTGGTCGCCATGCTCGAACGGCACATGGTGCACGGGCTCGATACCGGCCGTACGCTCGCGCACCACATTGCCGAACCAGCACATCACCGCATGCCGGGGGAAGCCCAACCGCGGCGAGTGGATGGAGGGATTGATCACCGCGTCGGGCGACGGGTCGAACTCGAACAGCGGCACGTGCACGGTCATGAGCCGCTGACGGTGCGACGGATCTCGACGATCTTCTCCTGCGCGTGGTTCGCGTCGAGACCCTGCTCGCCCAGGGCGCGGTCGCGATCCTTGGCAGCTTCGCGCTCGGCGATCGTGGTGTCGGCGCGGGCGATGGCCGCGTCGGTGCCGTGCTCGTGGATGAACTCGGCCCACTCCACCAACGCCTCCACCATCTCGCTCTCGGGCACGACCGCCACGTTGCGGCCCTTCACGAACAGGTGGCCGCGCTTGTTGCCGGCGGCAATGCCCAGGTCGGCCTCACGCGCCTCGCCGGGGCCGTTGACCACGCAGCCCATCACCGCCACCTGCAGCGGCAGCTTGCGCTCGCCGAAGGCCTGCATCGCACGGTTGGCGATGTCGATCACGTCCACCTCGGCGCGCCCGCACGACGGGCAGGCGATCAGGTCGACGTTCTTGCGCGTGCGCAGGCCGAGCGCCTCGAGCAACTGTCGGCCAGCCTTCGCTTCTTCCACCGGGTCGGCGGTGAGGCTGTAACGGATCGTGTCGCCGATGCCTTCCAGCAGCAGCGTGGCGATGCCGGCAGTGGCCTTCAGCAGCCCGGCGGGCAGCGGCCCGGCCTCGGTGACGCCCAGGTGCAACGGCGCATCGGTGACATCGGCGAGCTGGCGGTAGGCCTCGACCATCATCGGCACGTTCGAGGCCTTCACGCTGATCTTGTAGTCGGTGAAGCCCACCTCGTCGAAGAACGAGATCTCGTGCAGCGCACTCTCCACCATCGCCTCGGGCTTCAACCCGTCGTACTTGATGTACAGCTCGGGGTCGAGCGAGCCACCGTTCACGCCGATGCGGATGGGCAGCTTGCGATCCTTGGCCTCGCTGGCCACGGCCTTGATGTGCTCGGGCTTGCGGATGTTGCCGGGGTTGAGGCGCAGGCCGTGCACGCCGGCCTCCATCGCGGCCAGCGCCATCTTGTACTGGTGATGGATGTCGGCGATCACAGGGATCGGCGAGCGGGGCACGATCTGGGCCAGGCCCTCAGCGGCCTCGGCCTCGTTGCACGTGCAGCGCACGATGTCGCAGCCGGCCGCGGCCAGCGCATAGATCTGCTGCAGCGTGCCTTCCACGTCGGAGGTCTTGGTGGTGGTCATCGACTGCACCGTGATCGGTGCACCCCCACCAACGAGAACCTTGCCGACCGAGATCTGCCGTGTGGTGCGTCGTTCGAAGCTCACGGGTGCCAGTGTGCCAGGCCCGCACCGGTGAACCGACGTCACCACGACGGGCCGGGTCGTCACGACGGAAGTCGATAGACGTCGCTCATCAGGTCGATGCCACATGGAACGTCGACCACCCAGTCGAGGAACTGGTTCACCATCTCCTTGCCCTCGAGCATGGCACCGTGCTGCGGCGCGATGATCTCGATGTCGAGGTCGCGCACCATGGCTGCCCACAGCTTCGTCGCCTTGTTGTCGGGCATGTAGCGCCGGTGGAAGCCCTCCATCAGCGGGACGTGCGCAGCGAAATCGGTGACGGTTCGGTAGCCAGAGTCCAGCGACGCGCCGAGATCACCGGAGTAGAGGATCTTGCTCCTCGGGTCGTACACATGGAAGTTGCCGGGCGAGTGGAGGAAGTGAGCCGGCAGGATCATCATCTCGGTTGCGCCGACGACGATCTTCATTCCGCCGTCGGGGATCGGGTGGATGCGCTCAGTGACGAGATCGTCGATGCCAAAGTGCATCACGAAGCGCGTCCACAGTCGCGAGATGTAGGCGTTCGCATCCGTCATCATCAGCCATGCATTTGTCGCGGCGACGATATCCGGGTCTTGATGCGAGAAGAAGATGTGCCGCAGCTGGTTGATCGGCGCGACCGACGCCATCTGCGCGAACAGCTTCGTGTGCACCTTGTGGCCCCCGGGGTCGAGCACCATCATCTCCCCGTCGCTGACGATCAGATGCTGGTTCGCCTGCACCATTCCGCCTGTCGACAGTTCGTCGAAGAGAATGTTCTTGTGGTCGACCGAGTCGAAAAGGAAATGCACGATCGCCGCCTACGAGAGCGCCGCGCCGATGGCCGCGGCGCCACGAGACATGTTGAGGTTCAGCAGCCCCAGCTTGGCGCCCCTGTTCGCGATCGCCACGAGCACTGAATGCCGTCCGGCCTGGGTGATCACGACATAGCCCACCGAACCCTGGATGGTGACCTGCTCCAGATCGCCCCGCCGCAGCTCAATGGCAGCTCGGCTGCCCATGGAGAGAAGGACTGCGCTCATGCCGGCCACGCGCCCCTCCTCCACATCCTTGGGCAGGGAGGACGCCATGATCAGGCCATCCTCGGACACGACTGCGCTGGCCTCGATGTCGCCAGAACTGGTCTGTAGTTCCGCCAGCACTCGGCCGAGTTGCTGTTCCATTGACATGTGTTCGTCCGCTTCCTTCCGGGCCCAGGACCCTCGCCGTGTACTCCACCCTGACCACTCTCGAGGCTTCGCACACGGACGGCGACCGCCGATTGGCTCGCCACACGCCTGCGTACTCCGCCTGCCGCCCCAACTTGGGGATCACCCGCCACCATCACCGCCGCCGACTACCACGTAGAGTGGCAGGGCCAGCACTACTTGTCAACAGGCAGTTCAGGCCCGCAGCGGTGAACCGACGCGTCAGTTCTTGAGGATGTCGAGGTACAAGCCGGTGAGGAACATGAACGCGATGATCGCGATGCACACCGCCGCCACCGGCATCAGCTTGTTGATGTCGGCGTAGTACCGCCGTCCACGACGCGAACGCAGGCGCTCGTACGTGGCGATCGCCGCATGGCCGCCATCGAGCGGCATCAGCGGGAACATGTTGAGCACCCCGACCGAGAGATTGATGCCGGCGAGAAACAGCAACATGCCGGCCCAGCCGTCGTACTCGCCCACATCGGCGCTGATGCTCGTGGCGCCCACGATCGTGCCCGGCTTGGTGCTGGGGTCAGTGTTACTGCCAGTGAGATGGCCGTACACGTTCACCGGGTTCATGATCTTGGCAATCGCCACCGCAGTGTCGCCCAGCCCAACAAAGAGATCCTTCGGGCCTTCGATCAACGCCGAACCGAACGACATCGGCACCCGCTCCATGGATGACGAGCGAACCCCAAGGTAACCCTTCGCCTCGCCCTCGATCGACGGATTCTGCACCAACGTGGCTTTGAGGTGCACGGTTTCGCCACCACGCTGCACCGTGAGATCGATCAACGTACCGGGCTCCGTCGCGGCCAGTAGCGTGCGGAACTCGTCGGACGTGGCAACTGGGGTGTCTGCAACCGCTACCACCACGTCGTGCGGTTCGAGGCCGGCAAGATCCGCGGGACTGTCTGCCTCCACCCCGAAGACGGTGACCCGGCCAGCCTCCTGCAGGTCGCCGGCAACTGCATACACAGACGTCACCAGAACGATGGCGATGATGCCGTGCATCACCGACCCGGCGGTGATCACCCACATCCTCCGGGCATAACTACCCTGCCGGTATGTGTACGCCTCGTCCTCGGCCGGCACCTCGTCGACGTTGGTCATGCCGATGATCTTCACGAAGCCACCGAGAGGGATGGCGCGCAACCCGTACTCCACGCCGTTGCGGTGCGTGCTCCACACTCGCGAGCCGAAGCCGAGGAAGAACTGCGTGGCCTTCATGCCGCTGCGACGGGCCGTCCAGAAGTGGCCGAGTTCGTGGAGCATGATCGACACGGCCAGCCCGAACACGAACACCAACGACCACGGCCGCCACATCCCGAGTGCGACGAACAGCGCGAGCCACGCCACCGTGCCGATGATCATCGTCGAGCGCTCCGCCTTCGCCGGCACCTCGGCCGGCTGCGTGCCGCCGGACACGATCTCTTGTTCGAACCACTTGGGGCTCATGCGGGCAATACCTCCTGGGCCACGACGCGCGCTCGCGCGTCGGCAGCGATGATGTCGTCGACGGTGCTGTCGGCGCTGGGTTCGTACCGATCGAGCGCGGCCTCGTTGACCTCGGCGATCTGGTGCCAGCGGATGCGAACCTGCAGGAACGCATCCACGGCGACTTCGTTGGCGGCGCTCAACCATGCCGGCGCAGTGCTACCGACACGACCGGCCGCATACGCCAACGACAGGCAGCGGAACGTCGCCGTGTCGGGCGGTTCGAAGTCGAGGCGGCGCAGCGCCGACCAGTCGATGCGGCCGAATGGGGTGCCGATGCGGGCGGGGAAGGCCAGCGCATACCCGATCGGCAGGCGCATGTCGGGCATCGACAGCTGCGCGATCGTGCTGCCGTCGGTGAACTCGGCCATCGAGTGCACCACGCTCTGCGGGTGCACCACCACCTCGATCTGGTCGTAGGGGGTGCCGAACAACTCGTGGGCCTCGATCACCTCCAGGCCCTTGTTCATCAACGTGCTGGAATCGATGGTGATCTTCGGCCCCATCTTCCACGTCGGGTGGGCCAACGCCTGCTCGACACCAACCTCGGCGAGCTCGGCCGCAGTGCGACCACGGAACGGGCCGCCGCTGGCAGTGAGCACCACTCGCGACACCTCGCGGCCGGCGAACGCCGACGAGCGCAGGCACTGGTGCACCGCGCAGTGCTCGCTGTCCACCGGCACCAGTTCGGCGCCGGGCACCGAGCGCAGCGGCTGCACCACGGGCGCGCCGGCGATCAGGCTCTCCTTGTTGGCCAGCGCGAGGCGCTTACCCAGCTGCAGCGTGCGCACCGTCACCTGCAGGCCGGCGAAGCCCACGACTGCGTTCACCACCACGTCGGCGGGTTGCACGAGATCGGCGAAGTCAGCCACCACCTCGGCGAACGGCAGCGCCGCGGCGACCTGAGCGCGCAACGCAGGGTTGGCGACGGCCACCACCTGCGGGCGGAATTCGAGTGCCTGGGCGATCAGCACATCGACCGATGAGCCGACCCCCAGTGCCACGACCTCGTAACGCCCCTGCCCTTCGAGCGCGTTGGCGGCACGAACGACATCGAGGGTCTGCATGCCGATGGAACCGGAGGACCCGGCAATGGCGACGCGGACAGGGCTCATAACGGCACAGAGTCTGTCAGCGCCAGCCCCGCGTTACTCCGCGGCCGAGAACTCACGCGGCCGAGAACTCACGCGGCCCAGGGTTCAGGCGGCCCAGGGCTCGAGGTACGTCAGCAGGAAGTACACGGCCGGCATGACGAACAAGAAGCCGTCGAACCGGTCGAGCACACCGCCGTGGCCCTTGATGATCGAGCCGAAGTCCTTCACGTCGAGGTTGCGCTTGAACATGCTCTCGGTGAGATCGCCCACCGGGGCCATGATCGCGATCGTGAGGCCCAGCAGCAGCAGGTCGCCGGTGCTCGACCACGTGTCGCTGTAGCCGCCCATGCCGATCAGCAGCATCGCACCGATGGTGGCCACCGCACCGCCGAGGAACCCCTCGACGCTCTTGTTGGGGCTGATCCAGGGGCGCAGTGGCGTGCGGCCCACGGCGCTGCCGACGAACAGTGCGCCAACGTCGTTGGCGACCACGCCGACAGCCAGCAGGCACAGCGTGTCGGTGCCGATGTTGCGGGCACCGGGGATGTTGGAGAACGACACGATGCCGGCACCGAACGAACCCATCAGGCCGATCCAGGTGATGCCCAGTGACGTGATCGCCATGTTCGGCATCGGGTTGGAGTCGAGGCCAGGTGCGCCCACGAACGTGATCGCGCAGGCGACGAACGCGAAGAACGCCACCAGCGGCAGCGCGCCGACGCCGTAGTGATACACCGCGGTGGGTGCGGCGACGCAGGCCATGATGCCGGGGATGAACGCCGGCTGGTAACCCTTCTCACGCACACGGTCGAAGTACTCGACCGCGGCGAGGCCCAGCACGAGCACCACGATCACACCGACGGCCCACGGCTTGGTCTTCAGCGCACCCAGGAACACCGCCGCCAGCACCAGGCCGACAGCGATGGCGGTGGGCATGTCGCGGGCCTTGGTGCCGCCGGGGGCCTTCGGGGCCGGCCCGCGAGCGGCCATACCGGGGGCGGCCGGCCGCGGCGGGCGGGCGCCACGTGCGCCGGGTTCGCCCGGGCGGGGCCGGCGTGACTGCGAGATCGGGCGGGCCATGGCACCGTCGGTGGGATCGGTGCCGATCTGGATCCGGCCGGGTTCGCGACGCGGCGGAGCAGGCTCCTCGAACGGCACGGGGTCGTCGAACAGGCCGGTGGGCTGCTCGTCGAACAGCGGCGACATCGCGTCGAGGTCGTCGAAGCTGGCAGGACGGCGAGTTCGCTCGGGAGTCGTTGGCTCATCGCTCCACGCAGGCGTCTCACCGGAGAACGACGACCACACGTCGACGTCGTCGGTGGTGTCGTTCGCGTCGGAGTGCAGCACGCGCGGCAGCTCACCAGTCGCGGGCGCCGTCCAGTGAGGCAACGGATCGGCGGCGGAGAAGGAAAGGCCGGACGATTTCGCCTCGCTGCCGTCACCGAACAGCGGCGGGCCGAAATCGTCGTCTTCTTCTCGCCGACGCCACGGATCGTCAGTCATCGAATACAGCCTCCTCGATCATCGTCCGCTCGACCAACAGGCCGATCAGACTTCCAGCAGCTCTTGCTCTTTGCGCCCGAAGGCCTTGTCGATCAGCTCGACGTGGTCGTGCGTGGTTTTCTCCAATTCCTTCTCCGCGCGCTCGAGCTCGTCGGCCGAGATCTCGCTGGCCTTCTCGGCGGCTTCCAGGTGCTTGCGCGCATCGCGACGGATGTTGCGCACGGCGATACGGCCGTCCTCGGCCATGTGCTTGACCACCTTCACGTACTCCTTGCGCCGTTCTTCCGTGAGCGCCGGGAAGTTGAGGCGGATGACGACACCGTCGTTGCTGGGGTTCATGCCCAGGTCGCTGTCGCGAATGGCCCGCTCGATCGCCGCCATCGTGGCCGGGTCGTGCGGCTTCACGATCAGCTGACGAGCCTCGGGAACCTGGAACCCGGCCAACTGCTGCAGCGGAACGTGCGATCCGTAGTACTCCACGAGCAGCTTCTCCACCAGCGAGGGCGTGGCACGGCCCGTGCGCACAGTGGTGAACTGGCTCTGCACGTGCTCAACGGCCTTGTCCATCTTTTCGAGCGCGTCGAGGATCGTTTCTTCGGTCACTCCCCCAGCGTACCGAGCCTGGAGCGTGTGTGCCGTGCATGGGGGGTCGCCGGGGCCCGTCCACCGACCCGGCGACCGACCCGGCGTGCGCTACTTGTCGCGGACGATGGTGCCCACGGGATCACCGCGCAGGATGGCCTGCAGGGCGCCGGGCGACGACATGTCGAACACCACGATCGGGATCTTGTTGTCGCGACAGAACGCGATCGCGGTGGCATCCATCACCTTGAGGTCTTTGGTCATCACCTCGATGTAGCTCACCTCTTCGTACTTCGTCGCGGTGGGCACCAAACGCGGATCGGCGTCGTACACGCCGTCGACGCCCGAGTGGGTGCCCTTCAGCAGCGCGTCGGCATCGATCTCGGCGGCCCGCAGCGCGGCGGCGGTATCGGTGGTGAAGAACGGGTTGCCGGTACCGGCCGCGAAGATCACGACGCGACCCTTCTCGAGGTGACGCATCGCTCGCCGACGGATGTACGGCTCGGCGATTCGAGGCATCTCGATGGCGCTCTGCACGCGCGTCACCTGGCCCGCGCGCTCGAGTGCATCTTGCAGCGCAAGAGCATTCATCACGGTGCCGAGCATGCCGATGTGGTCGCTTTGGGTGGCATCCATCCCGGTCATGGCGCCTTGCCGACCACGCCAGAAGTTGCCGCCACCGACGACGACGACGACATCGACGCCCATCTGCCGGACGGCGATGATCTCCTGGGCGGTGGCATCCAGCGTGGCGCCGTCGAGGCCGTACCCCGAAGGGCCGGCCAATGCCTCTCCCGACGGTTTGAAGACGATTCGCTTCCACCGGGGAGAGGCCATGGCGATCAGCCGATCTCGACTTGGGCGTACTTGACGATCGAGGCCGAGCCGATGAGCTGCTTGATCGTCTGCTTGTCGTCCTTGGCGTAGGCCTGTTCGACGAGCACGACATCCTTGAAGAATCCGTTGAGGCGCCCCTCCACGATCTTCGGCAGTGCCGCTTCGGGCTTGCCCTCGTTGCGGCTGAGCGTTTCGAGGGTGGCCTTCTCGTGAGCGACGAGGTCGGCGGGGACATCCTCGCGGCTGAGGTACTTCGGACGGGCGAACCCGATGTGCACGGCGATGTCGTGCGCCAGTTCCTGCGTGGCACCCGACATCTCGACGAGCACGGCGTTGACGCCGCGGCCGCCCTGCTGGTGCAGGTAGCTGTCGAGCACGTTGCCCGCAGCAGCCTCGATGCGGATGACCTCGCCGAGTTCGATCTTCTCCTTCAGCGTGATCTTCAGGTCGTCGAGGATCGTGGCCCGCTCGGCCACGGCGGCCTCGCTCTTGGTGACGACCAGCTTCACCAGTTCGGCGGCCTCGGCCTTGAACAGATCGCTGGAGGCGACGAAGTCGGTTTCCGACTTCAGCTTCACGATCGCGCCCACATTTCCCTCGATGAGCAGAGCCACGAGGCCCTGGGTGTTCTCGCGGTCGTCGCGCTTGGCGCTGGCCGCGAGGCCCTTCTCACGAAGCCACTGCTTCGAAGCCTCCATGTCGCCGTCGTTGGCCTCGAGGGCCTTCTTGGCGTCCATCATGCCTGCGCCAGTGGCCTGGCGCAGCGCCTGTACATCCTTCGCGGTGAATGCCATCTCGATCAGCTCTCTGCGGGGGTCTCGGTGTCAGCGGCGTCGGTTGCGGTGTCAGCGGTGGAGGCGACGCGAGCGTCGCGCTCGGCCTGCGCAGCGGCAGCCTGACGACGGGCATCGGCCTGGGCCGCAGCGAAGGCAGCCTCGTCCTCGGCCGACCGCTTGGCGACCGGGGCAGCCTGCGGGTTGCGCTTGTTGGCGATGTAGCGGCCTTCGAGCACGGCCTCGGCGATCACGTGGCACATCAGCGCGTTGGCGCGGATGGCATCGTCGTTACCGGGGATCGGGAACTGCACCACGTCGGGGTCGACGTTGGTGTCGACGACGGCGATCACCGGGATCTTCAGCTTGTTGGCCTCGGTGACGGCGATGTGCTCTTTCTTGGTGTCGAGCACGAAGATGCAGTCGGGGCGCTTGTTCATGCCGCGGATGCCGCCGAGGTTCTTCTGCAGCTTCTCGAGCTCGCGGGTGAGCAGCAGGGCTTCCTTCTTCGGCATCGCCTCGAACTCGCCGGCCGTGCGCATGCGCTCGTATTCCTGCATCTTGCCGACGCGCTTGGAGATCGTCTCGAAGTTGGTGAGCATGCCACCGAGCCAGCGCTCGTTGATGTAGTGCATGTTGCACTTCTCGGAGTAGCTGCGCACGGGATCCTGCGCCTGCTTCTTGGTACCGATGAAGAGGACCGTGCCGCCCTTGGCGGACAGGTCGCGAACGAAGTTGTAGGCGGCCTCGACGCGCTGCATCGTCTGGTCGAGGTCGATGATGTAGATGCCGTTGCGCTCACCGAAGATGAATCGCTTCATCTTCGGGTTCCAACGGCGTGTCTGGTGACCGAAGTGAACCCCGGCCTCCAACATCTGGCGCATCGTGACGACAGCCATGGTGATTGCTCCTCTCCTGCGGTTGTGGTGCACGCGCTCGGGCGCCGAGGCGACCGCAGGTGAGCGCGTGCGTGTTGCTGTGACCCACCTGGTGTGGGCACCGTCGCAAGATGCTATCGGGCGGTGTCACGGCTCGCTCAACCCGCTTGGGCACTGCAACCGCACGGTGCCCGCACCGCCTGGGCGGCCGCGACTGCCATCGGTGGGCACCAGCCGCGAGCGACCGCGCCAGCGACCCAACACCGGTGTGGGATCGACCGGCAGGTCGCCCTGACGCCACCCGAAGTACACCCGCTGCGTGCTGCGCCCCACCTCCTGCCCGGCCGCGATCACCGCCCCGCGGCGCACCGCCGGCGCTTGGAGGAACCCATAGGTGGCGGTCAGCCCGTCGGCCTGGGCGAGTACGACGTAGGTGGTGCCGGCCACCTTCCCGGCGAACGTGACCGTGCCGGCCACCACCGCCCTCACGGGAGTGCCCGCAAGGGCACCGAACTCGATGCCCCGGTGGCCGGGGCAATACGTGCAGGCAGGTGCCCGGAACGGTTGCGTGACGGGGCCTGGAACCGGTGGCGCCAGGCAGCCGGGGGCCAACGTGGCCACCACGAGGGCGAGCGCGGCGATCATCGGGGCCACCCCGGCGAACGGCGTGGTGTGGTCAGGTGACGCCGGTGGCGCTGAGCCTGGCGCGCAGGTGCAACACGGCCTTCGTGTGGATCTGCGACACGCGACTCTCGGTGACGCCCAGCACCGAGCCGATCTCGGCCAGCGTGAGCCCCTCGTCGTAGTACAGCGACAGCACCAGCTTCTCGCGCTCGGGCAGCTTGCGCAGCTCGACTCGCACCAGCCGGCGCACCTCGCGCTCCTCCACCATCGCCGACGGCGAGTCGGGCACGTCGCCGGTGAGCGCTCGCGGCTCGGCACCCGCCACCAGCGCACGGTCGAGTGGGCCAACCGTGGTGGAGGCGATCGAGGCCAGCCACTTCTGGAACTCGGGCGCGGTGAGCTTGAGGTGCTTCGACAACTCGGTATCGGTAGGTGCCCGGCCGAGCCGACCCTCCAGCTCTTGGAACGCGCCCTCTACCTCGCGCGCACGGCTGCGCACCGAGCGCGGCACCCAGTCGAGCGAGCGCAACCCGTCGAACACCGCGCCGCGGATTCGCGGCACGGCGAAGGTCTCGAACTTCACGCCCCGCTCGGGGTCGAACCGCTCGACGGCATCGATCAGCCCGAACACACCGGCACTCACCAGGTCGCCGGGGTCGACACTGTTGGGCAGGCCCGCGCCGACGCGGCCGGCGACGAACTTCACCAATGGCGAGTAGTGCACGATGATGCGATCGCGTGCCACCGGGTCGCGTGTGTCGAACCAGCGCTGCCAGCACAGGTCGAGGTTCAGGTCGCTCTTCATGCTCGAGGGTGCGCTTCTGTGTAGGCGTCGCGCAACCGGTGGTTGCTGACATGCGTATAACGCTGTGTGGTGGCCACGTTGGCGTGGCCCAGCAGCTCTTGCACCGCGCGCAGATCGGCCCCGCCATCCAGCAAGTGCGTGGCGAACGTGTGCCGCAACGCGTGGGGGTGGGTGGGGCGCGGTGAGCGGCGATCGATGATGCGACGCACGTCGCGCGGCGTGAGCCGGGCACCCCGCTCGTTGCCGAACAACGCCGGGCCGATCGCCGGCGCCACCACCTCGTGGCGCACTGCCACCCAGGCGCGCAGCGCAACGACGGCGGGTTTACCCAGCGGCACCCGCCGCTCTTTGGCACCTTTGCCCCACACCGTGGCAGCGCCCGCCGCGAGATCGAGCGAATCCACATCGAGGCTGCACAGTTCGGCCACCCGCATGCCGCTGGCATACAGCGTTTCGAGCACGGCGTCGTCGCGCAGTCGGCGCCATTCCGGTTCGTTCGCGGCCGGTGCCGAATCGAGCAAGGCCGACACATCGTCGTGATCGAGCACACGCGGCAGCCGCCCATCGCCCGCAGGCGCCCGCAACGACAGGCTGGGATCGACCGCCACCACACCTTCGCGACGCAGGAACCCGAAGTAGCGACGCAACGCCGACGCCTTGCGCGCGACGCTGCGCTTGGCGAACCCGCGTGTGGTGAGCGAAGACACATACCTGCGCAGCATGAGGCGATCGACCGCCACAGGATCGTGCGCACCAGCCGACTGCGCCCAGGCAGCGAAGTCGCGTAGGTCGCTGCCGTACGCGCTGACGGTGTGCTGCGCACTGGCGGTGAGCGACGCGAGGAAGTCGTCGAGACGCCAGGCGCGGCCCACCTCGTGCGGCGCCTCGATGGGCGCGGGAGACGAACGCGTGGTGGGCATTTGCTGACAGGGTATTCCGTGAAGCTCATCTCAGCGGTGAACCCACACATTCGAACCACCCATCGGCCTGCGCCACCCACCCCGCGACCTCCAGCCGGGCGAGCCGCATCGCAGCATCCACCAGGCTGAGCCCCAGCACCAACGCGACGCCGTCGATGGTGCGCGGGTCGCGCTGCAGCTCGCGGTACACCGCGAGGTCGTCGCCCTTGGGCCGCGCCCGCAGATCGGCCGCCAGCACCGCCGAATGGCCGTGCTGGAAGGACAAGAAGGTGAGGACGTCGTCGGCGCAGGTGACCGGCACCGCGCCATCGAGGATCAGCGCATTGGCTCCGGCCGAGGCGCGCCTGCCCACCGGGCCGGGCACCGCCATCACCGTGATGTCGCGGTGGACCGCATCGCCGGCCGTGAGCAACGAGCCACCGCGCTCGCGCGACTCGACCACCACCACCGCCTCGGACAACGCGGCAACGATCCGGTTGCGCAGCGGGAACCGGTGGGCTTCCGGCGCGGTGCCCGGTGGCGACTCGCTGATCAGCAGGCCACAGTTGGCCGTTGCCTGCCACAGGTCGCGGTGTTCGCGGGGGTACACCACGTCGAGCCCGGAGGCGACGATACCGATCGGGCGGCCCTCGCCTTCCGCGGCCAGCACACCCTGGTGGGCACACCCGTCGATGCCGCGGGCCAGCCCGGACACCACGTGCACCCCAGCGGCCGCCAACCCCAGCCCGATCGACCGCGACGCCTCGCGCCCGCCGGCCGTGGCGTTGCGCGTGCCCACGATCGCCACCCGACGGCCGGCGAGCAGGCCGAGGTTGCCGCGCACGAACAGCACCGGTGGCGGCAGCGGATCGTCGAGCAGGCAGGCGGGATAGCCCGGGGCGCCATAGGGCAGCACCTGCAAGCCCAGTTCGTGGCAGCGCGCCCACACTTCGCCCGGTGGGCGCTCGCCGGCGCAGGTGCGCCACGAGGCCCGCACGTACGGGTCGGAGAGCACCCTCGCCACCAATCCGTGCGTGGGCGCCTCGCCCAGCGCCACCGCCCAAGCCTGTTCGGGCGGATGATGGCGCAGCAACGCGCTGAGGCGGTGCACGTTCATGTTGCGGAACCCGGCGAGCGCGGCCACGTACGCCTCGGCGGGTAGATCGGTGGTGGTGGTGGGGCTCATGCCGCACGCACCCGCGACGACACCGACAAGCGCACTCGCATCTGCATCGCCATCACCACGTGCTCATCGGCCACCAACTCGGCTGCACCATCGAGGTCGGCCAAGGTGCGCGCCACCCTGCGCACCCGGTGGTAGCCGCGGCCGGTGAGCTGATCGGACTCGAGGTGTTCGCGCAGGCGCACACGCGCGGCCGGATCGAGCGGGGCCAACTCGTCGAGCCGCGACGGCGGGATCTCGGAGGGCATTATGCCGATGCGATCGAGGCTGGCGCGTCGGGCCGCGGCAACCCGCTGGGCCACCACCACGGTCGGCTCGCCGCCGCCGGTGGCCAGCAGGTCGTCGACCGTGGGCCGCTCGACACCCACGCGCAGGTCGAAGCGATCGAGCAGTGGCCCCGACAGCCGCCGCAGATAGCGCAGGCGGGCGCCGTCGTCGCACTCGCAGACCCCTGGCGCACCCCCGCCGCACGGGCACGGGTTGGTGGCGGCGACGAGCAGGAAGCGGGCCGGCAGGCTGGCCGAGGCGCGAGCGCGAGCAAGGCGGATGACACCCTCCTCCAGCGGCTGACGGAGGCCATCGAGCACGGCCGGGGCGAACTCGCCCAACTCGTCGAGGAACAGCACGCCACCGTGGGCCAGCCAGGAGCAATGTCACCAGGCGGGAAGTGTGCTGTTTAGGCGGCGCCGACCAGGTGTCGGCCCCGGCTGGCCTCGTGTTCTTCTGCCTCGGCGCGCAACGTCAGCATGGACCAATCGACCAGCGAGTTCTGCTCGAACGTCGGCGGCTTCTCGGCCCGCCGGCGCAACAGGTGGCGAACCCCGAGCGACACCACGACATGGAACGCCCCCACGCCGAGCACCAACAGACCAACCCATGTGCCTGTCAAAGCGATGAACGGACTGTAGAACGTGATCCGATCCCGGTACTGGGTGAACAGCTCGCGCTGGCTCTTCGACAACGCCGGCGGCGCCGTCGGAATCCTCGAAGCATTGCCGTCAGGGAACTGCTTGCGGGCGAGGTTGATCGCTACCAGGTCCATCACCCGCACCCTGTCCGCTGACTTCGCAAACCGGTAGATCAGCTCGCGCAGCCGGCGGACCTCCGCCGACGAGCTCGGCAGATCGCCGCGACGGATGCTGCTGTCGAGCTCATCGAGCAGCTGCCAAGTCCGGGCGATCATCGCTGACTGGAGAATGTGCCGGGGGAACTTCACCACAGCGATCACAGCCGCCGCAGCCCCCACAGACCACAGCAGCCACGCGACCTGTGCATTCATCTCCACCACCTCACCTTCCTCAGGGCTTCATAGTCTTGCAGCAACATCTTGCTAATCCGCTTCACGTCGCGCCACCAGGGCGTCACGCAGCTGGTCATTGTCATGCTTCAATTCTTCGTTCCGTTCGCGCAGAACCTTGAGCGCGGCATTCTGCCGGCGGATCCGCGCCCACTGTGTGCCCGCAGCGATCGTCAACGCAATCGAGATCGTCACCGAGACACTCACGTCGATCGACGTCTTCTTTCCGGCAGCCTCCGTGAACGCATCGGCAACACGTCGCAGCGGCCACTGACCCGACCAGAAGATGATCCCCCACTTCACGCCCTCAGCGACCTTGCCGCCGATCATCGAGACCCCGACAACCCTCATGCGTTCCGTCTCCGCACGATGCTCATCGACATCACGCCTCGACCTGGGCTTCGCTCCCGAGCTTGTGCTACCCGCCATGGGCCGCACAGTAGCGCGCACCACCAACAGACCCGGACACCTTCGCAACCCGAAGCCTTGCCCGAAAACGGCAGTGAGCGCCCCACTCGAACCGGCAGGCGGTTGCCGGTGAGCGGGGCGCTCGATGTAGCAGGCTACGACGTAGCGGGCGATGTCAGGGTGCCTGCGGCGTCTCCGTCGTCTTGCCGGGAACCAGCGCCACGAGGCTGCGAATCCCATCGAGCACGTCGCGAGCGGCCGCGGGGAGGTCGGCCGTCGATGCGCTCCACCACCAGCCCGGCACCAGCGTCTTGAGCACTTGGATTCGGTTCAGGATCGCTTCCACCTCTGCTGGTGACAAGGGAGGCTGCGCACTCGATGTCGGGACGTTGCCGGCTGCCACAGCGAGGCTGAACGCCGACGCTGCCACGAGGATCTTCGCGACCAGGCTGTCAGCCGGGAACAACCCGCCGAAGACCGTCTGCAGCAGCCCGACGATGGCGAGCACGGCGTACAACACACGCCGAAGCCTCGGTGGGAGCAGAGTGAGCAGATTCACAGGATTCATCAGTTGTCGTCCCTTCAGACGGTGGTGGTCGTGGTGGTGGTGGGCTTTGGCAGCGATCGCACGACAGCGGCGGCGATCGATTCGCCCAGGTGGCCGGTGAGGACCTGCAGCTGGCCTTCGAGGCGGGCGATCTCGGCACGGGCCTGCGCCTTGTCCTCGACCCGCAGCAGCTTCTCGGCGGCGAGCTCGTGGCGCAGGTCGTCGTTGATCTTGCGCAGCTCCTCGTTGCCGAGGATCACGACGTCGAGCGTCGTCTTGATCGACGTGGACCGGATGATGGCCCACGCTCCGGCCATGACCGAGCCGCCCGTGAGCACCAGGCCGACCCATTCGGCGGGGGCGAGTCCGGCGGCGAGCATCAGCGCACCTTCTTCGGGTGGAACCCGCGGCCGATGCGCGACCGGCCAGCGGGCCGGTTGTCCTGGCGTGTGGGGACCCGCGTGTAGGGCCAGTGGGAGAACCCGAGCGTGGGCATCAGCCGATGGTCCCGACGAACGTGCCCGACACCTTGCCCGACGGCGCTGCCCCGCCGGTCAGGTCGAGCTTGGGCAGGACACCACGGAACTCGTGGCCCGTCCACTTGTGGCGCCCGTCGTTCGCCGCCAACTCGGCGACGTCGCCCACAAAGAACAGGCCGGCGCACACCTGAGCGACCGCGCCCGTCACCGTGCGGGCACCGTTGCGATCGAGCGCCGCCAACCAGGGCAGCACCTTCGGGTCTGTGCCCGGGCCGGACCAGCCGGCACACTCCCCCGGCACCCGCAGATCATGCTGGCGCACCAGCACCGCGTTGGCGTCGGTGAAACGGTAGATGATGGTCATGTCGTCCTCCACAGGATCGGGGTCAGGGCCGGCCCACATGGGGAAGGGCCTGAGCACTTTGTTGCGATCAGCGTTCACGCCGCCGGGGTCGACGAGGTAGCCGACCAGCTGCAGCACGTCGGCCTTGTCCGACACGGCGCGACCGGACCAGGCCCAACCCGCGGCCTGCCAGAACAGCACACAACCGCGGCCGGCGATCGCGTCGAAGATGTTGTCGTCGCCGTACGCGCCGAGCGGATGCGCACACGTCGAGCGCACACCATCCCAATAGGCGACACACGTCGCCAACGTCGCGGGCGTGACATCGAAGTCGTACGCGACGAGCACCGTCTCCGTGGTCGGGTAGCCGAGCACCAGGCAGTCAGCGTTGATCGACCGCCCATCTTGCGCACCGGCCGAGAACCCGTCTAGCGGCCGGCGCTTGGCCGACTCGAACACCGGCATCATCGCACCCAACGCGGCGACCGACCGGGCGAGCCGTGCCGGGGTCAGCACCTTCCAGTTCTCCCCCGTCTGCGGCTCACCACGGCTGAGGCTGCCGTTCAGGTAGGACACCCCGCCGACATACCCCCGGGCGGCAGCCCACTCGACATCGAACGAGTGTGTGGACCAGTCGATCACCAACGCACCCTTCGGCTGGATCGTGCGCATTCAGACCGTCTCCTTCGATGTCGAGCGCCGTGCGACTCGCACGAGCAGCGCACCGGCCACGACCAGGGCGAGGCCGACGCTGACGCGCGTAGTGCTGCCGGTGGCCGGGATCGGCGGGGTGCCGACCTCGACGACCACGGTGGTCGTGGTGGTGGCCGGCTCTGTGGTCGACGGTGCGGGGCAGTCGGCGGGATCGTCGACGATCAGCTGGTAGCGGCCGTCGCACAGGTACCGCGGCGGCGCTTCACACGGCTCAAGCTGCACGTCGTGCCCGATCGGCGGGGCGACCGGTGGCCTGGACGGTTCACAGGTGGTGTCGGTCATGCTGTGGCCTCCAACGCGACGATCCGGGCTTCCAACGCGACGATCCGGCGCAACAAGGCACCGACCCCACCGAAGGCCATCGCAGCCAGCTGGTCGACGTCGTATCCGGCCGGGATGCCGCCCTCGTCGAGCACGGTCGCCTCAGGGGCGTGGGCGTGCAGGTCCTCAGCGATCACACCAAACCGGGGGGTGTCATTGGCGGTGATGCAGCACGGCGAGTCGGGAGTGCCGGCGCATCCGTCGATACCGCAGTCGTGATCGTGCGACTCGAGATGGTTCGGCTTGGGGACCAGCGGGGTACGACCCGTGTCCTTCCAGCGTTGCGCGACAGCTGCGAACTTGGCCGACAGGCGCAACGTCTGCGGCCGGTCCTTCAAACGAAAGTTCTTGAGCGGCACCGCTGCGATGCGGGCGAGCAGGTCGGCGTCAGTCACCGTCGCCACGTCGTCCTTGATGCGGATGGTGGATGCGACCGTGAACGCTGATGCCGCTATCGAGCCATAGGCAGTGTCGCTGTTGTTGCGGATGTTGAAACGTTCACCAAGACCCTGCACCGCGGTCAGCTGTGGGCCGATCGTGTTCGCGTGCAGGGCCAGCGACGTGTTGTTGGCGCCCCAGTGGTCGGCCTGAATCGGTGCTGATGACCAGGCGCCGTTCCACGTCGCGAAGGTCGAGCGGAGGAACTGGCTGGCCGTGATGTCCAAGACCGTCAGCAACTTCGCGCTGGTGAGCGTCAGGACGTCGGCGGCGGCCACGCTGTCGTAGATCTTCGTGACGTTCCCGTCGCGGTACACGAGGCTGTAATCGGTCGACCCGTCCCTATCCGGCAGCACGCTGGCGAATGCCGTGCGGGCCACGATCTCCGGGTTCACCCCGAGGAACGCCGAACCCAACTGCGTCGGATCCTGCTCCGGATCGCCGGCGGTGGCCCCGAAAGCCCACTCGGTGTCCGACGTCTCCCACAGCACATAGTCGGAGAGGTCGAGATAGGTCGGCGTCGCACCAGAGCGGCGCGCCATCACCCCCATGCCCGACTGCACCGGCCAGGTCATCTCCTTGCACCGCAACTTGACCGGGGTCGTCACCTCGCCGCGCCACTGCACCTGGTTGGCGATGTCGACAAAACCGTCTTCAGGATCGAACACCCACGCCCAGTCGCCCGGGCGCACCCGCAACGGGGCCGCATAGGTGCGAGACGACAGCGTGAACGTCCGCCGGATCGACGAATACAGAGCCAGCACACTCGACGCATACGCGCTGATCGACGCCGCCGGCGTCGTCGGGGCGTTCACGAAACGCTCGAGCGTGACGTTGTTGTTCAGGCCGTCCTTGTAGACGTTCGACCCGGTGGCCGACCCGACCGCGACCATCGCACCGTCGCCCGCCTTGCCGACGACGATCGCCTTCGTCGTGTAGCCGTCCACGTCGACCGCAGCGTTCGCATGGGTGGCCTCGATGCCAGTCAGCGCCCCCTCGGTGCCCTCGGGCTTGCGGGTGATCACGGCCGTCGGGGTCGACACGAACAGGGTGGTGGCCAGCGCCGCGTCGAGCGTGAAGTTCGGGTTCACCCGGCGTTCGGCGCCAACGGCGCGCAGCATGTGGTCGAACGCCTCCCGCCGCGACATGTACTGGTAGCCGTAGGTGAGCGTCCCCGTGCCGGTGTTCGTCACGGTGCCCGCCGACAACGACGACGGGCGCAACGACGTGCACCAGGTCGACAAGCTCCCGGTCGTGTTCGAAACCAACGAGTCGAGCAGATCACCACGCCCGTCGTCGGTGCCCAACCAGAACTCCAACCCCTGACCCTCGATCTCGAACGGGGTCGGGAACTTGGTGATCACCCCCGTGTAGAGCGCCCGGGCGAGAATCGTGGCGTCAGCCAAATCGCTGGCATTGCGCAGGCGGGTCGGCGTGATCACCACATGATCGAACGCTGCGATCGCCGCCCGCACCCCGTACGGGGTGTCGGGGCGCAACTTGAGATTGAACCGGCCCGGCTTCTGCAGGATCTCAGTGACCGTCATCGCGCCACCACCCGACGACGCTCCGAGCGGTAAGCCAGGAACGCTTCAAGCAACCCGGCCGTGGTCGTCGACACGCCAGCGAGGTAGTTGTCGGTCACCGCAAACTGGTGCCCCGTGCTGGACGAGTACCCCGTCGCACCCTGCGTGACATTCGGATAACCAGCGGCCGGCGTCTTCGCGCAGGCGATCGCGTAGCGCGCCACACCCGCCGTCGCGCGCACACCACCCGTGAACGACGTCGACGCGATCCCCGTCCCACCAGAACCGAACACCTGGATCCCGGCGGTGTACGACCCCGAAGAACTCGTGGCCAGAGCGACATCTACCCGCGTGTCGCCCAGCCGCAACGAGTAATCCCACGTGTACCCCGCATGCGACGTGAGACGCACCACCACCAGCTCCGGAGAATTCACCAACAGGATCGGCGCCCAGAACCCACCGTCGGCGTCGCCCGTCATGTCGACCAGGCTGGCGACCGACGACCCGCACCCCAAGAACCTCGGGACCACATCATCCTGCTGGCCGGCCACGATGATGCCGAACCGTTCGACCCCACCCGAATCCGGGATCACGATCGGATACACGCTCGTCCAGCCGTTCGTCAGCCGCCACAACCCCCAGCCACCCGCACCAGGATCAGTCGTGAGCATCGACACCGGGATCTGCCGGCCCACCACCGGAAAGTACGGCTGGGTGTCCGGGTCGACCGTGATCTCGAACCGGGCCGACTGGTCGTAGTAGTGCGCAGCCGGGCAATAGCTCGTCCACGCGTACGTCTCCGCAGCCCACGCCGCCGTCTTGTAGCGCAGCACCCCATCAGCTGTCGTCAACGACGACGAGAACACGATCGACGAGTCGCTCTCCTCCGGTGCCGCATACTTGACGCCCACCGGCGTGGTGACCGCATGGTCATTCGGCCGCAGCACACGGGTGGCGATCGTCTCGAACAACGGCCGGCCGTACCCGCCCGCAACGCGCTCCAACTCGATCGAGAACGACGCATAGCCCGTCGACAAGAACAACGCCGACGGGGTCACATCCACCGAACGAACCCGATAGAACCCGTCGAACCGTGGGTCCTCCGACCAGACGAACGGGAACACCTCCTCGTCCGGGTTGTTCACCAGACCCGACAACTGCTGGATCCGCGCCAAACACTCGTACACCGACGTTGCGGTGATGTCGCACCGGAACGACAACCGATCACCAGCCACCCGGATCGACCCGCCATCCGGGCTGTCATCCAACACGCACCGGCCGATCGTGAGCGTCATTTCACACCCCTACCCAGCGACCGCTGGCGCGCTGTGATCGACTGAACCGTCCGATCATCGACAACGATCTGCACCACGATCGGACGACCCGAATCCTCAGCGTCGGCATACCTCTGATCGCGGCGGGGTTGCGACTGTGCATTCGCCGCGTCCTGAGCCGTTGAAGAGCCCCCAGGCCTGATCCCGTCGGGGGTCATCCAGTTCGGATCACCATTCATGCGCCGGTTGATCCGCTCGAGCTGCTCCAGCTTCTCGATCAACCGCTGCAGATCGTCGACACCCTCCACGTCCGCCAGAATGTTCGTCACCTGCGACGCCGGCAACCCCAACACCTGAGTCGCATACTCCAACACCGCGAGCTTCTGATCATCGATAGCGATCACCGACCGACGCGACGCCTCTTCCTGCGACATCGTCCCATCAGCCACCGCCTGCTTGTACCCGTCGAGGGTCTCCTGCGTGTCGACGATCGACTGCTGCGTCTGCGCCCACGACCGGTCACGCTCGATCGACTGCTGGAACCGCTCCGTCTCCACCCGATTCTCGATCACCGCTCTCGTGTACGAACGGCGGGTCTTCTCAGCGATCGACAGATGCTCCGCCAACCGCTCCTGCGCACGACGCTCACGCTCCACGGCGTCGGCATTCAACGCCGACCACGCCGCTGCGGTCTTGGTCGACTGCGTGTACATGTCCTGGTACTCGCGCACAGCCAGCATCACGCGCGCTGCGTCACCAGCCTCCGCATTCGACGCGTGTAGGGCCGCCTCCAACCGGGCCATGCCCTCGGCGCCGCCGGTCGTCGCCTCGGCGAAGATCGTCAGGGTCACACCAGCGCGGGCCATCTCATCAGCCACGTCACCCGAGAAGGCATCACCCATCACGCCGCGCAGCTCGAGCGCCACCTTCCCGACGCTGTTGAGATGATCGATCAACGCCGCCGTGGCATCGGTGCCCTCGCGTAACGCTGACGTGAACGTCTTGACCACATCGGCCCGGAAGGCCTTCACCTCCGCTGCTCGCTTCTGCTCGTCGGCGTACTCACCCATCGCCAACGCCACCACACCACCGGCGATGGCCATCGTGGCCAGCGAGCCGATGAGCGCCTTCGAGTTGATGTCGCCCTCGGCGAGGCCCTCGACCAGTTGCGAGATACCCATGTTCAGCGGGCCCATCGCCGCCGAGATGCCGGGGAGTTCCTGCGCGAGGTTGCCGGCGAAGTTCGCTGTGGCGCTCCGTGCTTTGGTCGAGGTGTCTCCCACCCGTTGCACAGCGGTATCGACGTCACCCACGCGGGCTTTGACCGTGTCGGCGGTGGCGGCCATCTGCGAGAGCGACTGGCGGAAGCTGTCGATGTTCGCTTCGACGTCCTCGGTCGTGATGCCGACCTGGCGCATCTTGCCGGCGATCTCGTCGACGTTCACCTTCGACGTCAACTCCGGGCCCAACGCCTCACCCAGACGGTCAGCGATCGCGATGGTCTCCTCGAGATCCTGCGACGCCTTGTCCGCAGCAGCCTTCAACGCGGCCGCCATCTTCGTACCGGCATCCTGGGTGTCGTCGAGCTCGGTGCCGAGCTGCTCCGCCAGCTCCTGGGCGTTCTTCAACCCGGCGGTCTGCGCGACGAAATCCAGGATGAACCTCAGCCGCTGGTCATCCACCCGTCACCACCTCCCGGATCTTGTCGGCCAGCCCGGCCGCTACGTGTTCCTGCACTGCGGCGGGCGCCGCCGCACGCATCAGCTGCAGCGCATCAGTCCACGTGCCCTGCGGGTCCGTGTACCCGTTCCACTTCTTGCCCTTCACCGCACGCACCTGGCGGACCTTCCCCGACTTCGTGCGCGAGGTGGTGCCGAACTTCCGGTTCGCACCCGGCCCCTGGAAGACGCCGGGGTCACCGAGATGGCGGCCACGATCCAACACACGGATCAGGCCAGCGCCCCGGCGCTCGCGGACGATCATCACCGCACCGCCTTTGAGGATGACTGCCCGACCCTCAGCCTCCTGGCCGGCCCAGCCGGACACCTTGGTCTTGCCGAGATCGTTCACGACCGCCCGGGCCACCAGCGGCTGCAACCGGGCACCGACCGCCTGCGACATCGCCCGCGACGGCACCACCTCACCAGGCAGCCGAGCCAGAGCCTTCGCGAGCGCGTGATAGGCGAGCTTGTGCGGATCCGACATCGCCGGCTACGGGGCCGAGTCGGCGTTCACGAGCGTGAACGTGCACGCCGACGCATCCACCGACGGCGACAGGAACTCCAGGTTGAGCGCATCCTTGATCAGGGACGTGCCCTCGACCGTCGGCGACTCCACCTGGGTGTGCACGTTCCCGGCCAACGTCAGCGACGTCGACCCTGCGGTCAGGGCGAGCGAGAACGCGACCTCGGTGCCGGCGAACGCACGGTTCAGCACGGTGAGGTCCCAGAAGTCCGACTTGACCGCGCACGTCCACCGGCGCGGATCCTGTTCCTTCGACAACTTCGCACGCCCGGGGGTGGTCGAGCGGGCCGTGTAGTTCCCGGTGCGCAGACCGTTCTTCGCCGAGAACGACAGCGTGTCGAACTCGTACTCGTCACCGGCGATCGACAGCACCGCCTGCAGCCCGGAGAACGGCGACCAGGCCGACGAATACGACGCCGCGGTCAACGCCGCAACCGTGTCGCCGTCGCCGGTGGACTGCATGTGCTGACCAACCCAGTCGGTGTTCAACATCACCGTGTCAGCGCCGGCGTTGACGTCGATCGAGAACCCCTGGATCTGGCAGCCCGAGAAGTTGAACGGGCGGACCGTCCCGTCGTACGACGGGGTACCGACCTGCACCGACATCGTGCGCTCCTCCACGAGCGGGCCCGGGGTGATCACATGCGTGTACGTCCCCGACCCCGACGTCGACACCGCACCCATGCCCTGCACCAAGATCACACCGGTGTTCGCCGGCGACAACTCGTGCACGATCGAGCCCGCCACCACCTCGACACCCTTGATCATCCGCACGACACCACGGCGGCCGGCCTTGATGCCCTTCGACGGGGTGTCGAGACGCGTCGACTTCAACCCCGACTTCACATGCTCGATCGCACGCGTCGGCGCGGTGAACGTCCCAGACGGCGACTCGACCGCGTAGCCGCACTGGCTGTCGAAACCCGAAGCAGTGGTCATGGTCAGGACTCCTCTCCGGCCACAGCCGGGTCATTCGTGGTGGGCCCCTTCGGACCCCTTGGCTTCCTGACAGCGGCGACGACCTGGTCGTCGAGCACCAGATCGACGTTGACCAGATCGGGATCATCCGTCGTCGACGGCGCGGGCTCGGGATCATCCGTCGTCGACGGCGCGGGCTCGGCCGACAGAGGCAGCTCGGGGTCGTCGCCGGGCACCGCACGGGACCACAGCGGGTCGGGCGGAGCGATCACTTCACCGGTGTCGGTGTGGGCGTGGCCAGCGAGGAGCAGGCTCTCCCCCACGAGATCGTCGACGTCGACGGCCTGGCCCGGCTGCACGTCGTCGTGACCGGGGATGTCGACAGCGGACGTGCCGTTGTAGCGGATCTTCATCTGGTGTACCTCACGTGTTGGGTGGTGTTCCGATGCGGAACTGGCAGCGGACAGAGATGACGGCCGACCCGATCGCACCATCGGCAGAGGGAACGACACGGGGCGACATGTCGCCGAGCTCGACGTTCCACGATGGGTAGGGGGCGAACTCGGCCGGCTCCGTGCCGGCACGACGGGTTTGGGCCAGGTCACGGAACATCAGCTCGATCTTCGACGTGATCGCCTCAAGCTGAACGGCCGCCTGCAGGGCGGTGCGACCAGGGATGGCGGTGAGGACCTGCAGCTGTGCGGTGAAACGTTCCTCACGAGAACCCTTCCCGATCGGGCCCCACTCCTGATCGGCGGGCTCGACGAACGATGCGACAGCGATCCGGTCCATGCTGGCCCGATCCTCCGCCGGCGGCATCAGCACATCACCGAACCAGATGTCGATCCCCGTGGGGTCCTCGACCGTGAACGTCGTTGCCTTCAGCAGCCGTTCCAACGCGCGCCACACGGCGTACACCGCAGACGTGTTGGGTGCGGTCACCGGGGGCCACCACGGAAGAGGCCGCCCCACTGCGGATCGAACGACAGCGACCCAGACGCCGGCACCGGGGCCCCGCCCGACCCGTCGGCCGCCTGGGCGTTGCGGGTGCGCATCGAGTAGCGGGCATACACGCTGTCGACCGCGTCGATGCCGGTGCGGTAGGCGTCGGGGCCGTCCAGCTCGTAGGTGTTCCCGGACTGGTCGGAGAACGACCTGGTGCGGTCAGGGAGCAGGCTGCGGGTTTGGTTCAACCGCGACCGCAGGTGAGTGATGGCGGCGCCGGTGAGCCGCTGATCCGGGCCGTCGAGCCCGTACTCGAGGTCGACGACGATGTTGGAGGTCCCCCACGGGAAGATCCCGCCGTCGGTGCGACGGATCTCACCGCCACCCAGGCGGGCGATCGACGCGAGCTCGCCCGCCGTCAGATCTGTGTAGGCGCCGCCCAGCACGCTGTACACGCGGATGTTGCGCACGACTCGGATGTCGTGCTTGCCGATCGTCAACCGATCGGTGCCAGCACCAGAGACCGTGACCCTTGCATAGGAGGGGACGAACGCACGGTTGCAGATCCACTCGGCCTCGTCCTCGACCTCGTCGCGCTTGGCGGCGATCTCAGCAGTCGGATACTTGGTGACGTCGGCGAGCACATCGTCGTACTCGCGGGCCTGGGTGATCGTGAACAGGAACCCGCCGACGATGCGATGGTGAGTGACCCAGTCGACGTTGTTCGCAACGTCATGCCATGTCGCTGTCAGCTCATCGAGCGTCGCAGTCTGTGCCGCCGTCAACGCCACCGTGTACACCCCGTCCTCACCCGACGTGTGGCCGGCTGCGGTGGAGGCGACGAGCTCGGTGCCGTTGGCACGATCGACCGTGACGGTCACCGACCCGTCGGCGTCGGCCGGGTCGCCGTACTGGTCAGTGAGCACGACCTGAAGGGTCGCCGCTGCGGATTGGCGGATTCGCTGCACGGCGACCCCCTTTCAGGCTGTGAGCCGAGGCTCAGATGAAGATGGAACCCTCGACCGTGCCGGTGATGACGGCGTACACGCCGTTGGTGATCTGGCGGCCGTTGACGTACTCGGTGTCGATCGACCCGAGCGCAGCGAGACCGAACGTGCCGAGCAGCTTCCCCGACGCCGCCGAAGCGTTGTCGTAGAGCTTCACCGTCGCAGCGGCGCCGGCCGTCTCACGGAACGACACGCCGGCCAGCGCGCCGACGCTGGTGACCAGTGCACCAGCAGCCAGCGCGACCGGGGCAGACCGCGCACCCATCAGGCGGCCTTGATGTGGACGACGATCAGACCGTCGGGGCAGGCGAGACCGGAAGCGGTCACGGCCTTCTCGGCGGTGATGACGTCGCCCTCGGCGATCGCCAGGTCGGCAGCCGTGGCCGACAGGGTGATCGTCTTGGGGGCCGAGGCGACACCATCGACACCCGACACGAACGCCAACGCGGCCGGGATCGCCGTGCCGGCGCCGGTCGTGCGGTTGCGCACCTTGAGGGTGAAGTAGTTGGTGTCGGCACCGGTGATCGCCGACGCCGGGATGAACTCGACGGCAGTGATCACACAGCGGAACGGGGCACGGAACAGCGCGACTTCCTTCGCTGTACCCGCAGTGGCGTGGCCGGGGAAATAGCCCTCACGGGCCTGGTCGCCGGGAATGTCCTTGATACCGGGCATGGGTGTTCCTTTCGAAGAACGAGAGATTTCGGGTGGTGGTGGTGCCGGGCGGGCGGGGCCGGTGTTGGGACGGCCCCGCCCGCACGACGATCAGTGGTTGATGGACGACGCCCGGGCAGCGATGCCCCGAACGGTGTTCTCTCGAACCGTGACCGGTTCAAGGTGATCAGGGTTCACGCACGATCGATGCCGACAACCCCACTCGCGGACGTGATCGATCACCAGTCCTGGAGGGATGCTGCCGACATGAAGTTCGTACGAGAAGCGGTGGGCCTTGACCGTCCGTGAGGGAAGCTCGAACTTCCCATAGCCGTGGCGGTCGACACCGCCCAGCCAGAGCCAGCACCCGCCGGGCCCGTCCATGTCGACGTGCGACATGAAGCGGGCCCGATCGTCGCCGCGGATCTGGAGGACGATGTCAGGGTCTCCGTGCCTGTGCACGCGCATAGCGTGCTTCTTGCACCAGACCCTTCGTTGTGCCTGCCGATCACAGCCGGCAGCGGCACACCGGTCAGCTGTTCCCACGCTGAAAGCCGCGGTACTCGATCGGGGCCCCACCATAGATATGGCGCACCTTGAGGACCACCTTGTCGGCGTTGAACGTGGCGCCCTGGGTGTCGTCGGCCTGCATGAACAGCGCCGGCTCTTCCCGCCCGTCGAGGAACCCGATCTCGATCGTCGGGCACAACGCCGGATCGGCGCCGAGGTACCACTGGGTCGTCGAGGACGCATCCCAGTAGTCGACGACCACCGGCTCCATGCCCTGGTGGATGTTCGGCGTGTTCGACGCCGCACCGACCGGGGCCCCCGACGGCAGCGCCACGGCGCTGGTGCACAGCTGCCACGCCAGCTCCTCGAGCGTCGACGGCACCAGCAGGTACTTCGGCACCAGCGACAGAATGTCGCTCGTGTCGCCGTACGCGGCCTGGGTGCGCATCTTCTTGCGCGAGGTGGCCAGCGCCGTCGCCGACAGCGCGGTCGACGTCGTGTTGGCATGCGAGGCGTGGAACAAGGCGACCGAGTCGCGGGTGAGCGTCGGGTTCGTCGCGACCATGTCCCACACGAAGCGGTACAAGGTCTGGGCGGCGGCCAGACCGAGCTTCTGCGGGATGCGCTGCAGGGCACGCAGGTCGTCGTTGCGGGCGGCCTCCAACGTCCAGTCGTCGGTGCCGCCACGCTTCGACGCCGCGTAGGTCGACTCCTCATCCGACGGCGAGGTGAGCGCCTGATACGGGGCGCCCTGGGCGACCGCGGGCAGAACGCCGTAGCCGCCGAGCGACGTGATGCGCTGCGTGCGGAAGTCGGTGAGCGTGAACACGCTCGACACGATCTTGCGCCACGTGGCCAGCGACGGCTGCGCGTACTCGGCGATCATGCGCCGGGTGATCGAGTCGCCGAAGATCTCACCGAACGTCGCCGTCTCGATCGACTCCGTCGCACGGTCCGAGTCGAACATGAACCGCTCGTTGCCGCGGGCCACCGTGGTGCACTCGCGGAACAGCCGCTGGTTGAAGTCCGAGTCGAACATCGACGACGCCTGCCGGCCGGAACCGGTGAGCTCGCCGTGCTTGACGTACGCCTCCTTCAGCGACCGGAAGCCGCCCGGGCGACGCGGGTCGAGCATCAGGTCGAACGCCTCCTGGTACTTGTCGGTCGCATCGGCGGTCACCTCGACGTGAGGGACCGTCGGGGTGAGACCGGAAGCCTCGACCGCACGCTCGAACCGTGCGACCGTGGTCACCAGGTCGGCCTCGGTGAACTGCTCGGGCAGTTCGGCCTTGATGGCCTCGACGTGGCGGGACACGTCGACCTTGGCGGCGGCGATCGCCGCAGCGATCACCGGGGCCGAGGTGAGCGACTCGCGGGCGAGCATGACCGGACCGGCCGGCGTGGTGGTGGGTGCCGGGGCGGGGCCAGCTTCGGAGGCGCGCAGCGCCTCGTCGTTGGTCAGGCCGGCGGCTTCGATGACGTGTGCGTGCTCCTGCAGCAGTGCGGACCGCTGGGCGGCCGACTCGGCGGCTCGGAGCAGCGCCAACAGCTGCTTGAGGTTCACGGTGGTGGACTCCTTCTTGGAGGTGGTGGTGGTGGTGGGGTTGGGCGCCATCGCGGCGACCATTCGCGTCGCATGCCCGCCGGCGGCGGGGTTGGCGACGACATCGATGGAGTTCACCGAGATGATCTCGGTGGCCTCCTGGAGAACACGGCCGTTCGCGCTGGTCGACTTCCAGCGGGCGTACACGTCCTGCGACAGGCCGATCAGCGGGTCGAGGCCGGCGGCCTGGTTGGCGAGCGCCATGTCCAACGCCTCAGCGGTGTGCACCGCCGACGGCAACAGGCACAGGTCGGCCTCGAGGCCGACACCCGTGGCAGCGACGTTGCGGAACGTGCCGACCAGACCGGCGATCGTCGAGGTCGCCATCTCCGCATCGGTGCGGTGATGGTCGTACGCCTTCGCGCCCTCGTACAAGGGGGCGGCAGCGCGCATCACCGCTTCGGAGTAGCGGCGACCGTTCTTGGAATCGCCGTAGCGGATCATCAGCACCCGGAAGATCCGGCCACCATCCGACCCGGTGCCGGCAGCGGCCAGCAGACGGAACCCGCCGTCCTCACGAACGACCGACTCGGTGCCCTGCTGCTCGACGACCGGCTGGTACAGGGTGACCGGGCGAACCTCGACCGGATCCGACACGAGCACGGCGACACCCGACGCCTCGTCGAACATGTAGTCGACCAGGTACATCTCGGAGCAGCCGATCGTGCCCTCGATCTCGTAGACCGCCCAACTGGCGCCCAGGTCGTAGATGTACACCCACGGGCGCACGCCGGCGAGTTCCTCGATGCGCTCACGGATCGCTTCCTCGACAGCGGAGCGGATCGCGTTGAACGACCCGGCGACCACCGCCTCAGTCGCAGCGACAGTCGCAGCGACAGGCGGCGACGGATCGACCGGCGTGAGCTTCCCGACAGGGATACCGAGGTATGCCGTCGTGGCCTCCCACGCGCCGCCGACGCGCGCGTACAGCTGCACGCGTGCAGCCGGCGCCTCGACCGAGGCCTCCTGCTGGTGCGGAACCCCGGGCACGACCTTGGTGCGATGCACCGACATGACCATGCCCACGGCCTCACCCTTGGACGCCGGCCACGACACGAACTGCCCGGCCTTCGCCGTCGCCGCGACCGCTTCCAACGCCCGGGCGGTCCAGGTGCCGATCGTGCGCGGGATCACAGCGGCGCACCGCCAGCAGCACCGGGCCCGCCAGCATCGGCACCATCGTTGCCCCCACCTGCAGCGTGGCCCTCGTCGGCGGGGATGCCTGCGCCGGCGGCGGTGCCGTCACCGCCCTGATCGCCGTTCTCGTCGTCGGCGGCTTCCTTGGCGGCGGCAGCATCAGCGAGCACGACCAGCATGTCGGCCTTCGACAGGGACGGGTCGAGCACGACCGGCGGGTCCTGCGCCGCACCGTGCGCGACCAGCTTGGCCGGGGTGAGCTTCGACAGGTCATCGACCGTGCCATCGTCGCTCGGCTTCGCCCGACGCTTGCGGGCCGGTGCATCGTCGGGGAACGGGGCGAACACCGGGAAGCTGCCCGAGTACTCGCGGCCGCCGTCGAGCGCCGGGGCATGGGCGAACATCAGCCCGGTCTTGCCGGCGGCATCGGGCTGCACGACGTCGATCAGCGCAGTGCCGTCGGCCATCCGGTAGATGACACCGGCCGGCGAGTCGTCGATCGTGACGAGCTCGCGGTCGGCGCAGCCGAGAAGGGCGCACGCTTCAGCGCGCGAGGGCAACTTACTCATGATGGGGGTCTCCTTGATCAGGGACGGTGGTGGGTCAGGTGCGTTGGAAACGGAGGAGCTTCGCTTCGCCGGCCTTGTCGGCCAGCTCGGCAAGATCGTCAGCAGCAGAGGTCGGGTCGGCCTGCGCCTTCGCGGCAAGATTCGATGGCAGGGGCTGTCCGACGAACTGCTCCCACGCCGTCTGCGCGGCCAACGCAGCGGCCTCCTTGGGCAGCACCCCGGTGACCATCATGTGGTCGAGCGCCTGCGACAAGTTGAGGAACACCGCGGCGGTGACCTGGCTGTCAGCAGCGGCGATCGCCGGGCCCTTGATCGTCACCGTGTCAGCAGCCGGGATCATGATCGTGTCGCCCGCACTGTTCGTCGACTCGACCATGCGCGGCAACCTGCCAGCGGCGACAGCACGGTCGACCTGGTAGCGGCCCATCTCGGTCATCACACCGCCAACCCATTCGGACTGCACGCCACCGACACGCCGGCGCACCGGTTCGGCCATCGACATCGACGTCGCCCGGTTCGCTCCCTCAGAGTCGGCGAGCCACGTCTTCGCGAGCCCCATGCCGCCGGCGACGTTCGTGAGGATCGACGCCAACGTGTTCGTGTCCTGGAACGACCCCGTGTCAGCGGTCTGCGGCTCCCACTTCACGCCCTCGTTGTGGACCTCGATGGTGCCCGAGCTCGGCGCGTGCTGCCCGCCACGCTTCGCGATGAAGTCGTCAACGGTGGTCTGATCGCCGTTCACCGTGACGTCCCACACCATGTAGCGGGCCAGCGCGGTGCGGTCGATCAGGTTCGACAACACCATGCCGTACGCGTCGAGATCATCGAGGATCGGCGACAGGAACGGTTGCCCACGCCGATCGGTGAGCAAGGTCTGCCAGCCCGGGAAGAACCCGGCATCACCAGTGCGCAGACCGGTGATGTCGTCGACCTGGGCGATCGTGCGCCGCTGCGACTCACCGATCGAACGCAAGTGCAGCGCCGACGGCCACAACGGGTTGCCCTTCTCGAGCTCGACCGTGGTGATCCTCGACACGTCGATCGGGCACCAACGGACGATGCCCGTCTGCTCGCCGACCATGTACTCCGGGGCGAACTCGCCCATCAGCATCCAGTAGCGCATCATCGCTGCCTGCATCGGAGCGAACCGGTTCTTCGGGTCGTTCCACCACGCATCGATCACCGGGCGCACGATCGGGTCCTGGCACAGGATCGACACCCCCGAGTCGCCGACGGCGAAGCTCGTGTAGGTATCGATGATTGCCCGGGCCATCGGGTTCGCCCGGTACGCAGCGATCGACGAGGTGCGAGCCCGCTCGAGCGCAACCTGGGGAATCTCCCGGCTCGACGCACCCAGCTGCACGAACCCGCGGTCGCCGTCGATCGGGTCATAGCCCCCACCGCCGGCGGCGCCGGTCATCGCGATCTCGTGCGCAGTCGCCTCGACAGCACGCGGAGGGAACAGCCAGTGGCGGCTCATCAGGCCGCCCGCCGCAGATCAGTGACCGTGGCCACCGCCGGCACCGGGCCCGCATCGGTCACCCGCTGCACACCCGACGGGGCCGAGGCCGACCAACGGAACATCGACCACGACGACGCCAGGCAGAAGCAGCCGAGCACCAGCCCGCCGATCTCCCACCCGAACAGCGACACGATGCAGACCACGATCAGGATCACGCCCACAGCTGCGAGCAAGTTCGACACGCGCGACATGGCCGCTCCTACAGGTTGAGTCGTTGAGCCGGCCGGAAGAACTGGCCGTCGTTCGGTGGTGCAGCCTTCGCTGTCGCTGCACCGTGATTGGTGTTGTCGCCGGCGAGGAGTTCCCAGGTGGCCATCGAGCCGGCCCGGA
This sequence comes from Actinomycetota bacterium, assembly GCA_030645495.1. Taxonomy (GTDB): domain Bacteria; phylum Actinomycetota; class Acidimicrobiia; order Acidimicrobiales; family Ilumatobacteraceae; genus UBA668. Next base: position 548,318 of record JAUSLV010000018.1, on the reverse strand, counting down.
TCAGGTCCATCTTCCCGGCGATACCGGACTTGCGTTTCGACAGGTACCTGCCGCGCTCGGACTCGGTCCAGGCGGCGTTCCCGGCGTGATCGTTCAACGCCGGATCGTCGGGGTGCACGACCTGGTGATCGAGCACCAGTTGGTGCAACATCTGGTCGGCGGGGATCAGCCGCTCCGGGGACTGCGGGAACTCGACCACCGTGAACCCCTGGTCTTCCAGGAAGCGTGCGGGCAGTTCGAAGAACCTCGGGTCGTATACCACCCGCTTGATCTTCCATCGCGTCGCCAACGGCCCGGCGATCGTGGCGAACACGTCCGCATGGTCGATCCGGCCCGACGTGTCGGGCACCCACGACCGCGGATACCAGCCGACCCGACCATCCGACAGACGGCCGGCCACGATCAGCCCGACGTGATCGGAGTGCAACGCCATGTCGACCCCGACCACCACATCCGACCCGTCCTCAGGGATCGCATCCTCCGCCACGTTCTCCGCCCAGATCCCCGGCGACTCCGACAACCAGCCGCCCATCGTGCGATCAGGCCACTGGCACAAGTACAGGCGCTGCGCCTGCTGCCGGCGGATCTTGCGCGTCATGATCTCGCGCAGGCGGACCTTCACCGACCAGGTGACATCGGCGCCACGCATCTTCCGCAGCGCCGCCTCGAGCGACGCCGGATCTTCCCAGTCGACCACCGGCGCCGTGCGCCAGTCGAACAGGTAGCGGGAGTCGGAACGCTTCGCTTCGTCGAGGCCACGCACGTACAACTTCCACAACAGCGGGTCGTCGTCATCGAACGGGACAGCGCCCTTCATCCGGCCGGCCATCGAGATCCCGATCGTGCGACCCGGCTCGATGCGCTTCGTCGTCGCAGCGTTCAACACGTCGAACACGTCGGCCTTGCGGCCCGTCCACTCGGCGAGCTCGTCGGCCAGGAACAACGTCGTCTTGCCGCCCTCGTTCGTGCCCGCCTCCGCGGCCACACGCTCGATGCGGCCAGGCCGGCCGTCGAGGAACGAGATCGTCGTGTCGAGTACTTCGAACAGGCCGGCCAGCGGCGCAGTCGTGACCTCACGGCCCTTCGCGCCGCCCGCCATGATCTGCACCTGGCGGAACATCTCGCCCGACTGCTTCAGCGCGGCCGCAGCGATGTGGACCAGTGGTGTCGATCGACAGTTGCGCAGCTGCGCCGGGCCCGCCATCTCCGTCATGGCCAACGCACCGAGCAGCTCGGTCTTGACCGCGCCACGCTCGGCACCGACCAAACCTTCCAGCCACCACCAAGGGCCCATCTCGCTGTTGGGGTCGACCTCGAACCAGCGCCAGTTGAACTCACGATGCCACGGCAACAGCCGGTACGGCTTGCCGTACAGATCGCCCTCACCGTGCACCAACATCGACTGCTGCCACTTGCAGGCCAGGCCGCCACGCGACTCACGCAACGGCGGCGGCACGACCGGAGGAACAGCAACCCCCGCCCGCTTCCTCGACGAGGCCTTCGCCGTCGTCCCGGAACCGGGATGCGCCTTCTTCACCGGCGCGGCCTTCGCCGCACGCTTCTTGGCCGGTGACGGCGACTTCGCCGGCGCCGCACTCTTCTTCACCGCGGCCTTCGCTGCCGGCAGCGCGCCCTTCTTCGCCGCCGCCTTCTTGGCCGGCTGCGCCTTACCCGGCCGCTGTGGTGTTGATCGCACCGGCGCGGCGAGGGTCGACTTCGTCGTCGTCCTCTTCCTCGCCGCCGGCACCGTCGGTGAAGCGGGCATTCATCTCCTCCAACGACTTCGCAGCCGCACCCAACACGATGCCCAACTTCAACCTGCCCGCCGGCGTGATCCCGAACCTGTCCTCGAGCGCCACGATCCTCGTGTCGAGCGACGCCATCTCCTTCGCCGCCGGGTGCACCACCGTCTGACCAGTCGACCCAGTCGAGAACGGCTCCGACATGAACGCCGTCAACATCCGGGCCCGCAACTCGTAGTACTCGAACAACCTGTCGAGCGCCGGCCGATCCGCATCCACGACCAGGCCCGCCACATCGGACTTCCAGAACGTCGCCCACGCCGCGGCCACATGCTTCGACACCGGCTGCGCATCAACCGTCGGGGCTGCAGGAATCCCCTGCTTGGCCAACTGCACGAGCCCGATGTCCCGGGTCTCACGATTCGCCCGAGCTGTTGCTGGTTTCCTGCGCGGCATGACTCACCCGATCCTGTTGCTCCGCCGCACGTTGCAGACCAGGTGCGCCGGCCGCAGGTTCTCCAACCTGGACGATCCGCCGGCGGACAGCGGGCGGGCATGATCCACCGACCCAGACATCGGATCGGGATACTTCAACGCAGGATTGATCGGCTCACCACACAACCAGCACGACGAACCCGACGGCACCACCACACCCGCCTGACGCGAGGCCTGATTACGAGCCGCCTTCTTCGCTGCCGCACACGCCGCACACCGAGAACCACGGCCAGAAAAGGCCCGTGAGCAGGTCAAACACCGCCGCATCAGACCGCGAAAAAAGGGGATCGGGGGGAAACCACGTCGAAAGGTCCTACATCCAAAAGACGGCCATGCGGGGTCTCCCGCCACTTCCGCCCGCACGGAACACACCCCCCGGGGGTGTTTTCACGCACGAATCGACCACAAACCAGCCGAAACCGTCGCGTGACCCACGAAATCCGCCGACCAACCATCGAGGCCCAGCAACCACACCAAGCCGGCCGGCAGAACCTGTGAACTGCACTGAACGAGACGCCACGAACGGGTCTCGGACGCGCAGAGGGGACCGGGCTGAGAGCCACGATCCCCAATCTGAGAGCCAAACTACACGCGTGTGACCCGCAATGCAAGCATCCCCAGGTCACAGCGTTGCACGAGAGATGTAGGGAAGGCGGCACGACGCTGGACGTCACCGTTCATCCTCAAGCCGGCTGACCATGAACCGGCCACTGGCGGCATCGAATCTGTCAACGTGGCGACGGTGCCGCTCGTCGCCAATCCAGACGATGATGTCCTGTCCGATCAAATGGAGCCACGGCTCAGGTGGGTCGAAGACGACCCAGTCCCCGCCTGACTGGACGTTGTCGAACTCCCAAGGGTCGGCGGTGTGCATCGCTGGCATGGCGTCGTAGGCCTCCAGCGCCGCTCGACTCTCCTGTGATCCGCCATCGCCGACCTCGTGTCGCAGGGCAGCAGCAAGGAACGCTGCGACGGTGCGCCAACCCCCACCCAGATGGGACGGGGTCTGTGGTTCCGGGATCGTGCCTGCCAGAGCAGCACGCCATGCGTCGGCGTCCACCCAGCCGACCGCATTAGCGATCTGGCGCTCGAGGTGGGCGAGATGCTCAGACGAGGCCGACTGAGGCGGTGTGGGTGGTGACTGTTGGGCCCGGACCGGGTCGAGCGGTGCGCCAGCGGGCGCTTTCCCGCCTCGTGAACGACGTCGACGAATCATCGCTGCATCATCCTCTCGGTCTGCTTCTCCAGGTACTTGACCATCTCCGCCCGTGTCGGCAGCCGCTTGTGGTCCCGGACGAACCAGTACACGTACTTGCACACCTTGCGCGCCTCGTCGAACGGCTCGTCGAGCTGGCCGGCGAAGTCGGTCAGCCGCCACGGCTCCCACTCGAAATCGAACGGCAGGTTGTGCATCTTCGCCGCCACCCAACACATCGGCGGATCAGCCTGGCGGTCACGGTTCTGCAGCTCGTCGAACCGGTCGAGCGCACGCTCGACCGCATCCAACTCTCGGGCGACCACACCCACTCGGCGCGACACCTCGACACCCAGCGCAGCCACCGGGTCGTAGGCGCGCCGAGCATCGATCGCCGCTACCTCGGTCGACGACGTCGGCACCAGATCCACCCCGTCGCTTTCCTCGATGCGCATCAGCCGGCCGCCACCCTTGCCACCACCAGGCGACCCGTTCAACGGTGTGTTCTTCGAGAACCCGTCCGCACGCGCTGACACCGAACTGGCCTGTGCCATCAACTTCGCCACACGCGACAACATCACCTCGATCGCCAACGCGCGCGCCTTCCCCGACCCATGCGGACGCACCACCACACGCGTCGTGTGATACCGCACCGTGTCCACCTCACGAACGAACCCATCGGACTTCTTCACAGGTGGGTAACTCCTTCATCATCGACGAACGGGAACACGGGCGCGGTCGAGCAGCCGCCTTCGGCGGGCTGATCGGATCCAGATCCGATCCGGTTCTGATCGGGATCGGTCCGGAGTCGCGCAGGCGCGCAAGGAGAATCGGGCCGTGATCCCGATCCGATCTGGATCAGATCGGGATCGGGAGGGTCGCCCTCTTCGGGCGGTTCAGGGTCTGACCTGGCCCTTCGATCAGGGGCATTGGCGTGAGCACCCGCTGCGGCCCCGATCGGCCGAGCACGACCGGCTGAGATGTCCTCAGCGGTCGTGCCGGGTCGATAGAGCGACATGCCGGCGTGCTCCAGCGTCCTGTCCTTCTTGAGCGTGCAGTTGCAGTGCCTGCAGGCGATGACCACGTTCTCGAACGAGTTGTCGCCGTCCGGGTCGATGTGGTCGTAGGTTCCTGACAGCTTCGACTTCTGATCGCCATCCCAGCGGGTCCGTGCACCGCAGTAGCGGCACAGCAGACGGTCGCGGTCCTTGATGCGCTGCAGCAGGTCCGTGTCGCGTTTCAGGTTCTTGTCGCGCAGCCATCGTGCCCGGAGCACCGGATTCCGCCAGTCATCGATCGGCGGCTGGTGGTGCAGCACCACTACCCAGTGCTCATCGCCGTCGAGCCAGATGCCTTCCTCGACCAACTCAGCCGCGGCGGCCTCCAAAACCTTCAGCGAGCGGCGGCGGTTCGCTGCCTTCTCGAGCTTGTTCTTCGGCACGAGCATCTGGTGTTCGTTGTGACCGGTGATCAGCCACATCTGAGCGGCCCAGAACAGGCCGTGTGCGTCCCATCCGAGCTGGTCGAGCTTCGCCGCGTCCGCGCCGTACATCATCAGCGGCGGCGCCGTCTGCTGCTTGATCGGACCAGCCTTCACCGGTGCCGCGCCTTGTGGGCCAGCCGGCGACGGGTCGCGGCATGACGCCGGCGGGCCTTCTGCTCGACGTGGTTGTGGCCGTGCCCCGCAGCGCGGTCGAGAGGCTGCCGGGCAGGAGGCGGATCGACCACGCCGAGCGCAACCAGCTGTGCAGCGACGACCTGGCGGCGCCACTCGGCGAGCACGACAGACGCGCGGCCCCACCGGTAGATCGACGGGGCGGCCCAGGCGACCAGCATGACGTACACCGTGGTGATGGCGAGCGCGAGCAACGTCATGACGTGACCGCCCGACGGCGCAGGGGTTTGCGGAAGATGATCAGGTACGAATGCGCGCGGGCAGCGCGGTGCTGGTCGACGATCGATCCGACACCCGGGCCGGTGCCGGTGTTGTGCACGAACAGGTCGTAGGTGCGCAACCCCAACGCTTCGGCGGTCGTGATCATGCGAACATGCCCGAGGTGCAGCACCCGTCCGTTACAGAAGTCGTTGCACTTCACGAGCAGCACCCCCCCCCCTCTTGCAGACTCGTTCGCACTCGGTCAGGCCGGCGTCGAACAGCTCGAACAGTTCGGTGGGTGTCGTCGCGCCCCGGCCGGTGCCGAACCGGTCGATGAAGTCACGCGCGGTGGATGTGGCGGGCGAGTGGTGGGGGATATACGGCGGGTCGAAGCAGACGGCGTCGAACGACTCGTCGGCGTGGGGCAGGTGACGGAAGTCGACCCCGTCGAGGGTGTCGCGGTCGTGGCAGGTGAGATCGGCCGGCCGATACCTCGTCCACCACATGCCGCGCCCGTAGGTGACATCGAGGACCCGGCCGGTGAGGTGCAGCGGGGCGATCGAGGCGATCAGGTCGGCGTTGCTGCCGGTGGCCACCGATGTGAGTAGCGGGCCGGTGGCCTGGTCCGCGCGCATGTCGGGGAACAGCGACTGGGCGACGGGGCGGCTGATGGTGTTCATGTGCAGCCCCGCAGTCGCGGATCGGGCACGATCCGGGTTCGCAGGCCGTTCTGGCGGACTTGGCGGCGTGCGATGCGGTATCGGACGTGGCGGCGCGCGAAGGCCACCAGCGGGCCTGTGAGGGCTGCAGGTGCCCAGATGGTGAATGCGACCGCCGTCAGGGAGTTCACGATGCGTTGCGGCTCGCGATCAGTTCTCTGGCTTCAACCAGGCGGGTGAAGCTCGCCGGGTCTCCGCCGTGGTCGGGGTGGCAGCGCATCGCTCCCTTGCGGTACAGCTGGTCGAGCTGGTCGGCGACCCACCCCGTGCTGATGAACGTGACGTGGGCGAGGTCGGTGATGGTGCGGCACGCCTCCTCGTAGGTCATCTTGGCGGCAGGCATCGGCGTGCCCGGGGGTAGCGCCTGCCATCCGCGGTACTGCTCGTCCGATTGGACGATGCCGTAGCGTTCGACCTTGCGGAGCGCCTCCAGGCCGAGAGCGATCGCTCTGACGTTGTCCTGCCAGTGGTGGAACCGGCCGCAAGTGAACAGCAGCGCACCCTTGGCGCGTGTCTCGATCGAGATAGCGACAGCGGGTGAGGCAGGGCGGGCGTTGGCGCGCAACTGGCCGTCGAGGCGGAGATCGGCTTCGGAGCAGTCGATCTGCAGCACGAACTCGGTGCGGACACCGAGCTGGTGGAGCTCGCGGTCGAGGATCTCGAGCGTTGCCGACCATGTGGACGAGAACGGCGACGACTGGCCGCGCGGTCCGGCCTTGAGGCGGGCGCGGGCTTCGTCGGTCAACGGGCGGGTGATGTACCTCATCCGGTCACCAGATCCGGGTCGGTATCCCAACCGCCGAGGCCGAGCGGGTGTCGTCGGCCGGCGCCCGGGTGCTGGGTGTTGGCGGCGGTCATCTGTTGGACCTGGCAGTCGATCGGCAGGCCGGTGACCTGGCGGCCCCACAGCGAGAGCATGACGTTCAGGCGCGGGATGCTGACCAGCGCGGCCAGCTCGGCGTGCTTCCGGTCGCCGAGGATGATGCGGACGTCGACGTCGCGGCAGTCGGCGCGCTGCAACGCCGAGCCGACGAGGTACGGGACGTCACCGTGGAACATGCGGCGCAGGTGGCGGCCCCAGTCGTCGAGGAGGCGTACGTCCTGGATCGGCATCCACGTGGCGCGAAACCGGGGCGGCTTGACGATCGGTCGCATCGGGTAACGGCTCATCGCTGCACCGTTGGTGCGGGTAGCGCGGTGGCATGCCCGGTTGGGGCCGGCCAGGGGCAGGCGAGCGTGTCGGGGATCTCGAGCAGACCGTGCACGTTGATCAGGTCACACAGGCGGGCGGCGAGGGCGTCGTTGAACACGACCCCGACCAGCAGGTCGTCGAGGACGATGACGTGGACACCAGCGCGCAAGAAGGCGGGCATGGTGGTGGTGTGGAGGTGTGCTTCGGCGGGGCAGGTGTGGTCGTGGTTGGCCATCAGCTGGCTTCCTTTCGTCGAGCGCGGATCCTGCGGATCTCGATTTGGTCGAGACCACCCCAGACGCCGTGGGATTCGCCGGTGGCCAGCGCGTAGGCGAGGCATTCGGCCTGGACGTCGCAGCGCCGGCAGTAGGTCTTCGCGGTGGCGATCGCCTCCCGATAGCGACGCGACTTCGCTTGCCGCTCGAGTCCGGTGGGCGTCGGCACCAGCATCGGCGGGTAGAACACTTCGGGGTCGACACCGCGGCATGCGGCGTCGTCCATCCATTCGGGCCGGTCGACCAGTTGGCGCAGGTTCTCGACTGCCATCGGTCAGACGGCCTCGTCGAGCAGGCGGGTTGCTTCGTCGAGCGCGGGGAACGACAGGTCGAACCCCTCGAGGCGGGCGCGGCCCACGAGGTAGTCGGCCGACATGCGCGACAACCCGAACTTGTTGCACAGCACCGAGACCGGGCCCTTGCCATCGGCGAGCGCCTGCCGGTAGGTGGCCGCGACCTCGTCCAGGCTCGGGGTGTCGTCGGACGGCGCGAGCTTGTCGAGCGGATCGTCCTGGTCCGGGGTTGGCGCCGCGGCGGGGGTGGGCACGGGGGCCGGCGGGGCAGCTGGTGGGGCGGCCGGGTGGGCCTTGGCCTTGTGGATACCCAGACCTGCCGGCTTCACCCACTTCCCACACACGTCGCAGACCACGAGGGTCTTGTCCTGCCCGTCGACCACCTTCAACGGCCCGGTGGCGGCCGGCTGCTTCTTGGCCGGCTGCTTGCCCGCCCGTGCGGCAGCCGCCGCCGGCGGAGTCGTCGGGCTCAGGTTCTCGACCGCTTGCAGCTGCGGGGCGGGCGCGTTGTCGTCGAGCGCGGCGATCGCAGCGTCGATCCGGGCCAGCTGCTCCGAGGCCTCGGCCACGGTCGCCTGCGCGGCGGCGATCTCGGCCTCGATCTCGATCCGGGACTCGCGCAGCGACGCGACCCACTCAGTGAAATCCAACATCACACCCTCCTCGTTGTTCGTCTTGCTCGTGTTCGATGGCGGTCGCGGGGACCACCACCAGCGGGGTCGGGGCCGGCAGCTGCCGTTCGGCGCGGCGGCGATCGCCACGCATCCGCCGGCGTTCGCGTTCGGACTTGCCGCCCCAGATCCCGAACCGTTCACCGGTCTCGATCGCATACTCCAAGCACTCGACCCTCACGGTGCAGCCGGTGCAGACCTCTTTGGCTTCCTTGGTCGATTCACCCTGGCCGGGGAAGAACAACGCCGGATCAACCCCCAGACAGTTCGCCCGGGCGATCCACTCGGAAGCCGACAACGACGGGGTCGCGTCCGGATCCGCGACCGAATGCACCAGCTGCAAGAACGAGTTCGGCACGGTCACTTGCCGCCCTTCTGACGGGCTGCACGCTGCGCAGCACCCGACAGCCGGCCGGAAGCCGGCGCAGGCCTCGGCGGCACATAGGCGGCCGGGAGACGCAACTCCAGACGCGGCCGCTGACCGGCCTCACCACGCGCGACCGCAGCCGCGTACGACCTCGGTGTCCACGCCTCCCCCGGCTGGTACAGATCAGCCACAAGCCACCACCTCCGGGTACTCGTCCCACGTGCGGCCGTCCAGGTCGCGGCCAGCGGCGCGCTTACCGAAGTGCGACATCAGCGCAGCGGCAGGTGTCGCGACCGCCCTCGTCGCCCCTGTCACTGGATCGACCCAGCGGCCGTAGCTCTCGTTGTGACCGGCGATCGGCGCCCACTCGCCCCACTGCTTGAACAGGAACCGCGGACGCAGCCCTTCGTCGGCCCGCCAGTCGGGCGGCGCAGTGCAGCGGTCGCGCAAGTCGCGCGCCCAGTCGGGGTGCATCGGGCGAGCACCGGGCCCGGACTCGCCGCCAGCCACCACCCAGTCGATGTCGGAGAGGTCGAGCGACGGAAGTGGGCCGAGCAGCGGCTCGGCGCTGATCCAGCGCACGGCGGCCGGCGTGCGGCGCAGGTAGTCCGCCCGGAAGGCGTAGGCATCGCTCTCGATCGACACGCCGAGCCACACGTTGGGCAGCGGCCAGCCAACGTCCCCGGTCTCGATGTGCGCATACCCGCCCGCCGCACCGGTCATGGCGTCGTCGACGAATCCCCTGAACATGTCCGCTCCGAGCAGTGCAGCCATCCGCTGCGCCCGCTTCGTGAGCACCTGGAAGGTGTGCTGGCGAGCGACAGCCATGACGGCGAACACGTCAGCGATGAAGTCGAAGGGCACGTCCGGGTGGAACAGGTCGCTCATGCTGTTCACGAAGATCCGGCGCGGACGCTTCCACTTCAAAGGCTGATCGAGCATTTGCTTATGGACCATCACGCCAAACCCAGGTCCGCTTGTGCGCGGGTCGCCGTCGTTCTGGTAGTTCGGGGCGCCCATCGCCTTGAGCCTCTTGGCGAGGGTGAGGGCGTAGCAGTTGTCGCAGCCAGGCGACGTGCGATCGCAGCCTGTCGATGGATTCCACGTCGCGTCTGTCCATTCGATCTTCGACTTATCGCCCATCGTGCTGCCACCTCTCGTTGCGGCGGATCTTCTGCACGGTCGTGTGCGACACGCCGAGGTACAGAGCCAGCTCGCGGCTGGACGCCGGTGATTGCCTGATCAGCTGCACGTCCTCCACTGCGAGCGGCGAGGTCGAAGCAGGCCCGGTGGCGCGACCACCGTTGCGAAGGGCGTCCTGGGCGTTGTCGCTCAGCGTGCCCCATGCGAGGTTCTCCACTCGGTTGTCGGCCGGATCGTCGTTCAGATGACGCCCGATGCCACCCTCCGGGCGGGGGCCGACGAACGCCAGCAGCACCGCGTGATGCAGCCAGAGCTTCTTCCGTCGAATCAGGAAGTAGCGGTGCCCAGTCCTGCTGACGTACGGCTCCAGCTGCTTGCCGGACGGCCCGCGCACCCGGCCGTCAGGTGAGGCGTGCACCCCCGGCCACGTGCTCACGGGGTTCCACGTGGCGTCGGTCCACTCGATGCCGGTCTTGTCACCCACGGCCGGCCTCTTTGGTCTGTCGGTTCCGACGGAGCTGCTGCATCGTGATGACCGAACCGTCGGAGAGGGCGGTGACCATGTCGTCGAACTCTTCGCGATGGCGTTCGATCAGAGCGGCGACGGCGCGCAGCTCGTTCTCGACCACCTGGTCGTCGCGATCGCGCCCCATCCCGTTGCCGTTGATCTCACGTTGGAAGCGCATGATGGGGTTGGCGTCCCACTCGGCCCAATGCCCGACGTTGTTGGCGCAGGTCATGCAGATGGCGAGCGCGAACCGCTGCTGGCCGAGACGGCGCTGCATCGACTGCGCGTCAGCGAGGGTGATCACGAGGTCGGGGCGGTACTGACTGATCGGCTTGCCGCACACGGTCCTCGTGGCATCGCGCCATGGCAGGTTCGTGCGCGTGATGTGGTGGAGATCCGCGGCGCGCTCGATACCGGTCTTGTCACCCACGGGGCACCGCCAGGTGCCAAACGAGGCCGGACCACACCGTGGTGTCAACGACCTGGTAGCGGGGGTCGAGGTCTTCGCCGGTGAAAGCGACGACGAAGTCGTGCTTGTCTGCGGGGTGCTCTTCGTACCAGACGACCAGATCGCCCGCGGTGTCGACCCCGATGGTGCGGGCGATCCCTGGGATCGTGTGCAAGCCGAGCCCAGCCTCCTCAGGGCGGCGCGCCACGTTGTACTTGTGGATGTGGGGCATCTCAGTTGCCTCCGTCGAGGTAGCGCCACTCGATGCGACGGCAGGGGTAGTTCGCGATGACGGCGTAGGCGGTGCACGCGCCGTAGCCGTGGCCCCGAGACCAGAACTCCATGAACTGCTGGCCCGTCAGATGCGGCAGACCCTCGTGCTTCGTGGCGAACTTCTCAAAGATGACCATGCCCAGCCGCTCGACACGGACGTCAACGATCTCGACGTCGGCGAGCTCGACCTGGCGGGCGCCCTTGGGGAGGCCCATGCCCTTCTCGATCAGCGTGAGCCGATCACCGGGCTTCAGGTTCTTCCAGGTGTCGACGTGACGGCGGGTGACGGTCTTGGTGCGCGCCCGCACCGCGGGGACGGTCATCGAGCACGACATGCGGCGGGTCATCTGCCACCACCCGACTGCACGACATCGGGGTCGAGCAGCTCGTCGGCGGGCAGCGGCTGCATGCCGAGATCGGCGAGCTTGGGCTGGAGCAGATCGAACCACGAGCGGCGCACCTCGGGCGTGCAATGTGCCCAGGCGTCGCGCCACGTCGGCACCCGCCCGTGGTCGATGTTGAACTTCACCTTGTAGAACAACGAGTCGGGGTTGTGCGGCCAGTCGGCCGGGTGGTCGACGGCGCATTCCTGGCACTTGTCCGCTGCAGGCGGCAGCAGGGTCATGCTGTGGGCTGTGGTCACGTCATCCATCGCTGCCGTCCTTGTGTGCGTCGCCGTTGCGGCCGCAGGTGGCGCAGGCCGGCCACCAGGTGCGCTCGGCCACCTGCACCAGGTCGCCGTTGACGGCGGTGAACGAGTGGGCGGGCATGGTTGTCGGTTCACCCTGGTAGCGGTCGCAGACCTCGGCCTTGATGCCCTCGTTCGGGTCGAGGCGAGCAGCTGCGACAAGGGCGTCGTACGCCTGCTGGTACTCGACGGTGGCGGCCTGCAGGCGGTCCCACAGGTGGGCGGGGACGTCGATCGGGAGGCCATCCTCGGCCGGGGTGCCATCGTCGAAGTTCCAGGAGGCGTGGTCGTCATCCCATGCGGCGGTGTGGTGGGTGAGGGTGGGTTCGCCGTTGCGGGCGTCCGGGCCGGTGGCGGCGACCGCGGGGTCGACGATCATCGAGTGGATCGGGAGCCCGCCCCAGCTCGACAGCCAGATGGTGCCGCCGGCGGCGAGTGCCTCGATGTCGTCGCTGTCGGGCAGCCAGGGGACGCGCACGACCGGCTTGGCGGCGAGGCCAGGCGTGGCGGGTTCCGTGTCGTCGGTGACGATGGCCTCGCACGGGGCGACACCCGACTCGATCTCGCCGGGCCCGGTGAACACGCAGACGGTCGGGTTCATCCCGGCGAACGATGCGAGGTCGGTGTCGGTGATCGGGCGGGGCTTCACGCGTCCACCCCAAAGCCATCACCGTCGACGTCGTCGTCGGGGCCCGGGACGGCGCTGTCGGTCTCGGTCGAGTCGTCGGGTTCGACGCAGTAGGGGTTGTCGTCGCCGTCGTCCGGGACGTACTCGCCGTCGTCCTCGTCGGCGGCCTGGTCACCGGCGCTGTCGCTGGTGGGGCGGTCGGGGTGGGGCGGGTAGGCGGGCTTGGCGGGTTCGGGGCCGATCGTGGTGGTGAGTGCCGCCAGGTACGGGTCGAGCAGCATCTTCGGCGGGGACCAGACCTCGAGGAGGTGGAGGCCGATACCGGCGACCAGGTTCTTCGGGATCGCCCACCAGGCGGCGAGGGACGCCTCGATCGTGTCCTCGTCGACGCCGGCGGGTTCGACCCAGCCGAGATCCTTGGCCAACTGGGCCTCCTCGCCGTCCTCGTCGCGCAGGTAGAGGATGGCGGCGGCGCCGACGTCCTTGCCGGTGAGGGTGGGGGCGTACTGGCGGGCGAACTCGGCACGACGGGTGCCGTAGCCGTGGAGGGCGACACGGTGCTCACGATCGATGCGTTCGCATTCCTTGCGCCACTGTTCGGCCGGGTCATCGTCGTCGGGGCCCTTGTCGGCCGCTGCGGGCGGGGTGGCCCACAGCACGATCGTCGCTTTCGCTTCGAGGCCACCCTGGGTGGGGATCTCGATCGACACATGGGTGCAGCCTTCGGGGACCAACACCGATGGCAGGCCGGCGACGGTGGTCGTGGTGGCCTGCTGATGCTTGCGTTCGAGTTCCCACCGGGACTGCTTCGAGTACTCGAGGTCGTGGTGGGCGGTGAACTTGTTGACCTCTTCGATCGCGAGGGCACGCGTGTAATCGCGGCATGCGGCATCGAGCGCATACCCGGGTGTGGGGCGGTGGGGCAGGGCGGCCAGATGGGCGATCACCTCGATCGGCAACGCCGCGTACGCCTGGGCCACACCTAGGTGCATCGCCCCCGATTCCACCTCGGTCAGCCAGCCGGCCGGGAGCTTGAGGAGCTGCTTGCGCAACGACACCCTGTTCTCGTCACGGCCGACCGCCTCGGCGATGCGCTTCTGCTTCCATCCGGCGTCGATCAGCCGCTGATAGCCGCGGGCCTCCTCGACCGGGTTCAGGTCGACCCGCTGCAGGTTCTCGACCAGCATCATCACCACCCGATCCGCGTCCGACGTGAACTCGCCGTCAGCGGCGGTCGACACGCACGGCAACGGACGATCCTTCGGCCAGCGGCCATCGGCGAGCAGGAGGCCGACAGCGGCGTGGCGGCGGTGACCGGCCACGATCACCCACCGCTCCCCCGCCCCATACCCAATGTCGCGGTTGCCGGCCGGGTTGGCGTCGACCACCGTCAACGGTTCCAAGATCCCGACCTGGGCGATCGACTGAGCGAGCTCCGACACATCGGTGAGAGTGCCGCGCAGGTTGTCACCGGCCGGGTACAGATCCTGGTACCTCACCTCGCGCAACACCATCCCACCAGCCGACGACGGCGGTGCCACGGTGGGCTGAGCAGGGAGGCGCACCAGGGTCGGCGCCTTCTTCACCGCCGATGCTTTCGCCGGGGTGCTCTTCTTCGCTGCGGCCGGCTTCTTGGCCGGGGCGCTCTTCTTCGCCGGGGTGGTCTTGGCGGCCGCTTTGGTGGCGGCAGGCTTCTTGCTGGTCGTACTGGTCATGGGGAGCCCTTTCGGGGGGTTGCTGGGATGCTGGATAGAAGAAGAAGGGGTCAGCCGGTGGCGGCCAACACAGGCGGACGAGGACACGGCGGGCGCACCTGCTCCCGGCCAGAACTGGTGATCATCCAGATGTGCGCACGCACACCACCCGGCGACGGACGCACCCTCGACGCGTCCTGCACCACCAGGCCACGAGTCGCCAACTGCAACCGATAGCCCGCGACCATCGACGCAGCCGACGACACCACCTGATGATCAGCAAGCCCGTCCTGGCCCGCACGGAAGTACTCGACGAGCATGCGCACCGGCACCTCACCCAAACCGGTCGCCGACGGGGCCACCAGCGGCGACTCACCCAACCCGGACAACCAGCCCCGCTCGACACACAACGGCTCACCACCCGCAGCCGGCAGACGCACCCACACCGAACCGTCCAAGTTGGTGGCCACCACCACCACCCGACTCGAATGCAAACCCGACAGCTCGAGGCGCGCCACCGGGAACCCGGCCGCCACACACTGATCGAACACCGAGATCTCGTTCATCACGTCTCGCCGTCCGATGGGGCGGGATTGATCTCTGACTCGATCGACTCGATCGCCACCGCCAACTCCTCGGCCATCGCGTTCGCAACGTTCACGGCGCTCGCGTTCCAAAGGCCACGCCGGCGGATCACCTGAGCGAACTCCTCGAAGTCGTGACCTCGGATCATCAGCGCCGGCGGTTCGGCCTCCCAGTCCACCCGGAAGTGGCACAACTCATGGTCGACCAGAGCGATCCGCTTGTGCTCGCTCAGCGACGACCAGATCGGGTGAGCGATCTCCACCACACCGAACGGTGTGGCCGGATCGAAACGCTCAGCCCGGGCCGGGTGCGACCCGTACTGCGCCCACCACGCCGTCTGGCCCGACACCTTCCGCGCGCGGCCGTACACGAGGCGGCCGTGCGACATCGGGATATTGTCCATGAACAACGCCTCGATGCGAATACCCGCATCACTCAACTCATGGTGCGGCTCGCCTTGGGCGGTCAGATCTCGGATGATCTCAGCGACCTCCGGGGCATGCATGTACAACATCAGCTTCTCCGCTTCTGGAACCGGTTCATGCCGCCACCACACCCGCCGGCGGATCCGGTGCGACAGTGACCGCGGGCATGCCGCGACCGACGTTCAACGCGTCCACGATCCGCTGATGCCACTCATCGAGCCGCAACGGCAAGATCTCCCACACCACATGCGCCGCCTCGACAGCCGGCCTGTCGAGAGCATCGACAGTGAGGACACCCCACGCCGCCGGGATCGTCCCCTCCGTGCACGGCAGCAGGGCACACGACCACGTCGGGGACGGTGACGGCGCGCAGTCGACCGCGGGGCGGTTCAGGCTGTCGAGGATGCGGGCCATCACGACCGACAGATGCGCCGGCGGGTGGATCCACCACACGCATGCGACCAGACGGCTGGCGCGGCGCAGCTCGTAGATCTCCGGTGAACGCTGCAACGACACCCACACGGCCGGGGCCTCGGTCCCCTCGTGGCCGGTCATGACCCGCCACCCGAATCTGGATCCGGCGCGGCAGGGCCGGTGGAGTCGCACCAGCGGGCGGGCAGGTCGGTCTTTGCTTTCGCGATGAGCATCGCGTTCGCGTTGGCCAACACAGCGAGCACACCCGCAGCGATCTCGACAGCTTCGCCGATCGACATCGACAACACCACCGCCGGCTGCATCAGCATGGTCGGCGGGGTGACGATCACCACCTGTGCGGACTGCATGTCGAACGACACCGTCGTCGACGCCGGCTGGCGGGCATCATCTGTCGTGACGATCATCACTGGTACCTCGGTCGTTCGTCTTTGTGGAACCGCACAGCGGAGCCGTAGCTGCAGCAGCTGGTGCACCGCCACCAGGTGCACGTCGACGACGGGCAATGCGCCACCGCCGGCTTGCCGCACGAGAGACAGGTCTCACAGGTCGTCGTCACGCGACACGCTCCCGGATCGCCGCAACGTGGAGCTCCAACGCTGAACGCACCATCGGCCTGGTCGCCATCCCGGTGCACAACGCCAACGCGCGCGCCAACCGGTCAGCGTCCGCCTCCGCCACCTGAGCCCGGGCCCGCAACGCCTCGATCCTCGACACCACACCAGTGCGCGACCGCAACCCGTCGATCTCCTCGAGGACCGCACGCAACTCCGGCCCGTACCGTTCGCACGGGCGGGCAGGCAACAGGTCCGCCGTGGCGGCCAACACCGGATAGTCGGCGCGGGCACTCACGACCACACCGCCGCAACCACAACGACCGCCACCGCGAACGCCAGGGCGATCACGATGTGCACGATCGACAGATCGTCATACGGCGACATCGGTGAACCTCGTTCCGTTCGTGCGGCGATCCGGTGGCCACACGCTCGCCGCCGCCCAGGCGTCCAACGCGTCGACAGTCGCAGCGTTCGTGACTGCCAGGGTGAGGCCGTCACGCGGGGACCCGTGCCACCAGCCGTTGAGCTGGTGGGTGAACCCGTGACGGCCCAACATGCACCACACCCGACCCTGAGCATCGAGCACCCAAGTGCCCTGCCCGATCAGCGACGGGGCGCCCGGGTCAACCGTGTCGCCCATCATCGGACCTCCCCCGGGGTGGGCCGGAAATGGGCGCAGATCACGGACAGCGCTTCGACAGCCTGGGTGTTGGTGATCGGGCCGGGAGCACCAAGGCCCTGGGCGGCAACGAACTGTCCGAGACGATCCAGAGCGCACGCCAACAACGTCGGCATCTCCGGCACGTCCGGATCCGCAGCCCGATCGAACAGATCCGGCCACACCCCTCGCCGGCCCATCGTGCGCCCGATCTGGCGGAGATGGGCATCCCGGAACCGGGACGGCGGCACCACCGGGGCGACGGCCTCGGCCTCAGCCTGCACGACGTCCTCGTACAAGGGGGCCGGCCGCACCGACGGCTTGACCACCACATGCGACCGCGGGTCGCTGGTGGGGCGGGGGGCGAACATCATCACCTTCGAAGTCGGCGACGGGGTAACCATCAGCAACCACCCCCCACAGTGGCCGTGGCCGTGGGCAGCTGGTCGGGGTCGAGGTGGAGGAGATCCGCAGACCGGTTCGTACCCGACGGCAACACCCACACCCACACCCACATCGGGAGATAGCCGACCGCGACCGACTGCACCCGCCGCAGATCCTCCAACGACATGCAATGCGACATCAGGCGCAACGGCACACCCAACCGGATCGCGTCATCCAACGCCGGCAACAACGCCTCCACCTCGGCAGCAGCACCGATGAACACATGCTTCGCCGTGGTCTCATGAACGCTCATCAGGCCGCCACCTGCTGCCACTCGATCGCGAACACGAACACGACCCGCTGCCGGGCCTGCGCCGCCGTCGCGCCCATCTTGCGATCGAACCGGTACGACGACCGCACCTGGTTCCGCGACGCCAACGTCAGCGACCCGACAGTGATCCAGTACACCGGCGGCGATTGGAGGCGACGCAACCGGGCAGGATGCATGTACAGCTTCACGGCACCCACCTCGCAGTCGGATGCGCGGTGCGAACGTGAGCCTTCGCGTCCAACACGAGCACCGCCAACGTCGTGCCCGCCTGATACGCCATCGGCGTGAACGGCACGATGTCGGTCTCACACACCATGCAATGCACCGCCAACGCACCAGCCGACGAGCGGGCCGGCTCACCCTGAGGCGGCGCGACCGGCCGCACGAAGAAATCGCCCAGGTTCACCGCGACACCTCATCGATCAACGCCTGCGGCCCGAACAACAACACGTACGACGAGCACGTCTCGATCGCCGCCTGCGCGTCCTCGAGCGAGTGCCGCAGCTGCAATGTCGACAAGCCGCCGACGGTGAACCCGGCCGGCCAACGGCGCTCGGCCAGAGCGTGAGCGATCTCGTTGCGCAGCGACCGCGGCGAGCAACGCCCCGGGAGGTGCGGCACAACCGGTGGCGGAACCGGCGGCGCACCCCCCGAGACGATCAACGCAGCAGAAGCATCAGCGCCGGCGACCTCGGGGGGACCATCCCCGACGCACGACACCTCCACCGCGACCAGCACAGCAGGAGCCGCAGCCACGGCTTCCCCTCCGTCCGAACCCTCAAGGGGCTCGACGGCTCCTGCTGCGTCCAACACTGCAGGCGAGGTGACGGCAACCCCACCTGCAGCGACCTCCATGTAGCGGCCGCCGTAGCGCGCCCACCACTCCACCCACGACAGCGGTGCCACGTTGCACGTGTGGCACGCCGACCGATAGCACTCGAAGTAGTTGCGCGCCGCGACCGGGAAGTCGGCCGGCTCCGGATCAACCGGGTCGTACGAGCAGTTCGCCAACGCTGTCGTCCTGATGCGAGGGCGAGACTCGATGTCCCGGTCCCACACCCGGCCGCAGTGGTGGCACCACACCTCGTACCACGTCACCAGCCGATCGCCACTGCCCGACTCACACACATGCCCGGTCAGACCGTTACCCAGATCGTCCGCCACACCCACCGTACGAAACGCCATCACGCCACACCCTTCGCTGCACGATCAGCAACCACCCGCGCCAACACCCGCGCCATCCGGGCACGAACCTCGACCGGCACCACCGGCACCACCGGCAAGCCCTGCGCCTCGCGCTCAGCAGCGACACGCTCCGCCACCGTCGACAACACCACCGATCCGCCAGCCATGATCAGACCAACGCTGCGGGGGCAAGCGCGAACACGTCAGCACGGCGCGGGTACGGCCACAGATCCTCGACCTCGACCACCAACGCCGCGGCGATCGCCAGCTTCATGTAGTCCCGCGGGTTGATCACACCCTGCTCGACGCGTGTGATCGTGGCCTCGGTGGTGCCCACCAAGGTGGCCAGGCGATTGCGATCCCAGTTCAAGGACGTCCGACGGTCCTGCACGCGGCGGCCGCAGTCGACCGCCCACTTGCTCACCATGCGGCGCACGTCCTCCAGATCAAGGAAGGGGCTGTCGTCAACGTTCTGCACGACCCGCAATATTGCACATCTTCGCCAGATACGCAAGGTGTAGTTACACCGTTACGGCAGAAGTAATGCCCTGCGTGTCATACTCATCCCGTGTCCGAGTGGCCTGGAAGCCGTGTAATCCGCGAGCACATAGAGCAGCGCCGCGGCGCTTCCCGAGCGTTGGCGATCGCTCTCGGCCGGGACCAGTCGAACGTGCACAGGTGGGCTCGCGGGGCGCGGCCGGACCCAGCCATGTGGCCTGACATCGAGGCAGCCCTCAAGCTCACCCCCGGCACGCTTGCAGCGCTCGATCACCCCAACCTCGGGCAGGGTGCCGAGGGCAGCGAACTCATCAGCCGGACAGCCCATCTGGAGGCCGAGGTCATCCGGCTCGATCGACTGGTACGGAGTCTCGCAGTGGCGTTGGAACGACTGACCGGGGAAGTCCTGACGGATGACGTTGGCGAGCCATCGACCGCGACCACGCACGCTGATCGAGCGACAGCTCGATCGCAGCGATGATCTCCTCCGTCGACCGACCATCACCCTCGAACCCCTCCACCACGACACCCTCCCAACCCTCCGCCTGGCACCGCCAGAACCGAGATCATGCCGAAGGGGCGCGCGAAGGTTCCCGAGCGAACTATTGAAGCCCGCACGGGAGGGAACTACCGTCCGGGCATGAGCACCAACGAAGTCGTCGACGAACCCTCCTACCGGCACGCATGGATGATGCTGATCCTCAGCCTCGCCATCGGAGGAGGTGCCGGCTTCGCCCTCAAGGTCAGCACCGACACCAGCGGATACCGAGGCGCGACGCTGACCAACTACACGATCGTCGACTCGCAGCATGGGGCGTTCAACTGGTACCTGTTCCTGCTGTTCGCGGCGACCGGGCTCGTGTGCTTCGCCGTGTGCATGGCGGCCGCCGCCATCACCGCGCGCATGCCGGGGCCGGGCACCATCCAGTGAGCGAGACGATGTGGGAGTTCCACACCGTGACGGTGAGCACCAACACGCTCGAGGAAGTCCTGCACATGCAGCTCAACGCCCTCGGGTCACTCGGGTGGGAGACGGTCGGGTTGTCGGCCGCTGATCCCACGATCGGCACCAACCGCATCATCGTGCTGTTGAAGCGCAGGATCGCCCCGTGGCCCTCGCCCGCCGGCAGTGAAGGCGGCTGGCACCCCGACCCGACCGGCCGATTCGCCACCCGCTACTGGGACGGGCTCCGCTGGACCGAACACGTCTCCGACGGCACCACCCAGACCACCGACTTCCCCAACAGGCGATGACCATGCCCGGCCAACTGTGGGAGTACCTCGAGATCCACGCATGGGCGCACGACGGCAGCCTGCAGAAGATGACCACCAACCTCGGGTCCGTCGGATGGGAAGCGATCTCCGTCACACCAGGCCCGGCCAAGGCCTCAGAGGGCGGGGCCATCGTGCTCACCGTGCTGCTCAAGCGGGCGGCGGCCGGCTGGCCAGAACCCGACGGCAACAGTGCTGGGCCGGCGTGGCTGCCCGACCCGACAGGCCGGCACACGCTGCGCTACTGGGACCGGCTCCGCTGGACCGAACACGTACGAGACGGCGACACAGCCACCATCGACTACCCGCACGCGCGGCCATAGATCACTGGCGCCAGCGGACCTCGATGCGGGTCGGGTCGAACCGGTTGAGCCCGCGCACCGCCGGCAGAACGACCACAGCGTCGATCCAGTCGGCGAGCACCGCGCGTTGCGCGTCGACGTCACCGCCGTCGAAGATCTCGGATACCGCGACCGGTGGCTGCGGCCGCCGACGGCGCGGGGTGAGCCCGGTACGCAGCATGGTCACCCGGTTGGCGATCGGGTCACGCGCGGCGAAGTACTCGGGGCGGGTGATCAGCCCGGCCACATAGTGATCGCGTGCCAGTTCGGTGAGCTGCTGCTCCAACCTGGAGATCTCGGCCACAGCGGCACGTTCGGCCAGGGCGGCCTGGTCGCCGGCGTCGTCGACGTCGAGCGGATCCACCTCAGCGAGGACGACCTGCAGGCGGGCGATCACCTCCTGATCGACCAGGTGAGCGAGGCGGCGGATCTTCCCGCACCCTGCAGGCCGGAAGTTCACATCACCGGCCGGTGGGCAGACGTAGCAGCGGGCCCCGTCGCCGCGGGGGCGGGCGATCAACGCGCGACCGCACACCCCACAGCGGGCGATCCCACCGGTCAACAGGTAGTGCGAGTGGCCGCCATGGTTCTTGGTACGGGCCGGGTCGGTCAACACAGTGACGAGCTGCACACGGATCTCGGGGTCGATGATCGCCGGCCACACCGCCCGACCCACCACCCGCCCCTGATGCTCGCGCAGGCCGGCGGTGCGGGGAGCGAGCAGGATGCGCTTCACGATCGTCGACGACCAGCCAGAAGCCGCCACAGGTTCCACCCCACTATCGGTGAGCCAGCGGACCACACCGGCCAGCGTGGCCCCATCCAGGACCCTCTGCGCAGCTTCCCGCAACACGGCCGCCTCCGACTCGCGGATGGTGCGGCGGTCCGGTTCGAACCCGAACGGGCGCGACCCGCCACCACCCACCTCCCCCAACTCGGCCAACTGGCGGGCCTTCGCGCGCAAGCGCGCCGATTTCGCGGCCGACTCGTAGCGGCCCACCGCGGCGACGATCGTCGCGACCATCTCATCACCAGGGTTCGCCGGATCCCGATCCCCCTCCGTCACCGACGACACCAGGAGCACCCCATGCCGGTGGCAGTCGCGCAAGAACACCGCCGCCTCGATCGGATCACGCCACAGCCGGTCAGGCCGCCACGCCAACACCACCTCCAACCCGCCCGCACGCACCAGCTCCAGCAGCCGGCCGTAGCCCGGGCGGGCGTCCACATCGGTGCGATCGAACGCCGACTCCCCCATGTCCTCGATCACCTCGACCACCGACCAGCCACGAACCCTGGCATGCTCGCGACAGCGCGTCACCTGGTCCACGATGTTCAGACTGTTCGTGTCGGTCTTGCGCGACAACCGGGCATAGATCACACACCGCATGGTCAAGGAACATACCTCGCGGCTGCCCTGTGCGACGGAGATCTCGCCGGGGCGCAACGCGGTGCTGCCGCCGCCCACCAGCGACACCATCGAGCTGCTGTGGTGCGGCGCCCGGAACGGCGGCCGGCACACCAAACCCCCGGCGGGCAGGCGCACACCCGCGGCCGAGTGCACCATCGTGGTTTCCAGCGACGTGGCGCGAGTGAGCGGGGGCAGCAGGCCTGGCATGCGCTGAGCCAGCATCGTCTTGCCCGAGCCGGGCGGGCCCACCAGCAACAGATGGTGCCCACCGGCGGCCGCAACCTCGAGTGCGAGGCGGGCCAAGGCTTGGCCGCGCACATCGGCGAGGTCGGGGGCGGGTGGTTCCACTTCGAACAACTCGCCCTCGGGCGGTTCGGGCCACGGTGCCTCGGCGTTGAGCGCGTCGACCACTTCGCGCAAGTAGTAGGCGACGCGCACGCCGTCGCCGGCGACGCCCTGCGCCTCGCGGAAGCTGGCGACGGGCACGACCGGACGCAGCGCCTCGTGCCCCGCAGGACACATCGCGGCCACCATCGGCGCCACCCCACCCACCGGCCGCAGGCTGCCGTCGAGGCCCACCTCGCCCACGAACGCCATGCCCTCCAGCGCCTCGGCCGCGATCTGCCCACTCGCCGCGAGGAACCCGATGGCGATCGCCAGGTCGAGCCCCGAGCCACCCTTGCGCTGGCTGCTGGGGGCGAGGTTCACCGTGACCCGGCACGACGGCCAGCGCAGCCCGCTGGACAGCACCGCGGCGCGCACGCGATCACGCGACTCGCGACACGCTTCGTCGGGCAGGCCGACGATCTGGAATGCCGGTAGCCCGGTGGACACGTGCACCTCGACGGTGACCGGGCGCCCTTCGACACCGAACACCGTGGCGGAACGAACTGCAGCGAGCATGGCACGCCACCTCCGACGAAACGCAGCGGCGCGAGACGCGCCGAGGGACGAGGGAGGGAACGGCGACCGGTTCCCCGACGGATGAAGCGGAACATATCGGCTTCCCCGCCGATCACCACCTGGCCGGTCGAGTGACGAGGGGTGCCGCCGAACCACAGCACTCGGGTGGGAGAATCGGCGAATGCGTCCGCGCTCCCCCGCCGCCTTCCCCGCCGCCTTTCTCGCGCTCGCACTGGGCGCCACCGGTGCGCTCGGGGCATGCAGCGACGACGCCACGAAGCGCACCGAAGGCAACTACTGCAACGAAGTGAGCAACCACCTCACCGACCTCAGCTCGCCGGTGATCGTCACCCCCGAGGACATCGACCGGGTGATCGACTCGTGGCGTGCCGTCGCTTCCACCGCGCCGCTGGCTGTGCAGCAGGAGTGGAACATCGTGGTGATCAGCATGGAAACGGCCGCCGCCGTCGACCCCAACGACCCGGCCTCGGTGCAACACGTGGCCGACACCGCCCGCGCCAGCGAGCGCGCCGCCAACCGGGTGATCAGCTACACCATGGAACGGTGTGGCATCCAGATCGGCACGCCGCCGCCAGCCCCCTGAGGGGCGGAACCCGAACGGGTCAGACGATCGGCGTCAGACGATCTCGCCGCGCTTGACGATGACCTTGTCGACCAAGCCGTAGGCCTTGGCCTCGTCGGCGGTGAACCAGCGGTCGCGCTCGCTGTCGGCCTGGATCTTCTCGAGCGGCTGACCCGAGTGGTGGGCGATCAGCTCGGCCATGCGCCGCTTGGTGTAGGCCAACTGCTCGGCCTGGATGGCGATGTCGGTGGCCTGGCCGCGCAGGCCGGCCAGCGGCTGGTGCATCATGATGCGTGCATTGGGCAGCGTGTAGCGCTTGCCCGTGGCGCCGGCGGTGAGCAGGAACTGGCCCATGCTGGCGGCCATGCCCATGCACACGGTGGCGATGTCGCAGCTGACGAACTGCATCGTGTCGTAGATCGCCATGCCGGCCGTGACCGAGCCACCGGGGCTGTTGATGTACAGCCAGATGTCGGCGTTGGGGTCTTCACCTTCGAGGTACAACAACTGCGCGCAGATCTGGTTGGCGATGTCGTCGTTGACATCGGTACCGAGCATGACCACGCGGTTCTTCAGCAGGCGGTTGAACACGTCGAGACGAGGATCCATACCGGAGTCGAGCGCCATGGGGCGGGTGGTGTCGGTCATGCGGCCACGCTACCGTCCCAGGCAGCTATGACCGACGAGCCTGCTCCTCCGCCTTTCCGGCCCAGCGCCGACGAACTGCTCCGCAACAACGAGCACTACGTCGCCCAGTTCCACGACGGCGATCTGGCGCTGCGCCCGCGGCGCCACCTGGCGATCGTGGCCTGCATGGACAGCCGCATGGACATCTTCCAGATGCTCGGGCTGGAACACGGCGAGGCGCACATCGTGCGCAACGCCGGTGGCGTGATCACCGACGACGTGATCCGCTCGCTGGTGCTGTCGCAGCGCCTGCTGGGCACGCGCGAGATCATCCTCGTCCATCACACGGACTGCGGACTGCAAGCGATCACCGAGGACGAGTTCAAGGCCGAGCTCGAAGCCGAGGTGGGGATGAAGCCGTGGTGGGCGCTCGAATCGTTCGCCGACCCGTACCTCGACACTCGCCAGAGCATGAACCGGTTGCACCACAGCCCGTTCATCCGCCACAAGGATCACATCCGCGGCTTCGTCTACGACGTGCACGATGGCCGCCTACACGAGGTCGAGCCGGGCTGAGGCTGCCCGCTGACGCTCGCGCAGGCGACGTCGCCGGTCACGCGGCCCGCAGACCGAACTTCGGATAGGTGTTGTCGACCATCGTGACGTAGACCCAGATGCGATACTGGTAGTTACTGACGCGCACCAGGAACCTACGCATGCCGTGCGGCCACGCCCCGGTGAACAGCACCGCGAACCAGCCGACGAGGGCCACGGCCGCCGCGCCGATCAAGTAGATCATCAGCACCAGGTAGTGCGGGATCGCCTTGAGCAGATTCAGCGCCGCGGACCTCGGTGCCGACTCGGGCACCACCGGCAGGGTCAGCCGCACGGCCGGATAGGCGTTGTTGTCGGCCGTGTCGAGGGCGAAGTCGAACGGCGGATACACCTCGGAGAAACCGACCAGGAAGCCACCGGTGCGAGCGTTGTACCGCTCGTACATCACCATCACGTTGTACAAACCGGGGTGCAGCTTGCCGGTGAAGAGGAACATCACCCAGTAGACCAGGAACACCGCACGCGACAAGGCCTGCAGCCCATAGAGGATGATGCAGTGCGGAATGAACAACACCCAGTTCACGAGCGGCCGCCAGCGGGCCACCGCGTACGGGGAGTCGACGATCAGATATGGCTCATGGCTGTCGATCGTCATTTCGTTCATGACGTACCTTCCTTCGTGTCAGCGGACGAGCGCTCGCTCTTCCGCGCTGTGTACCGCGCCGTGTACCGCGTTGTGTTCCGCGCGGTCTGGCCGGCGGGCGCTCCAGATACGACGCTGCGGGCACCGCAGCCGGTTCCAGATCGGCGCCGACGCGACACACGTCACACCGGGTCGGGTTCGCCGATGTCCTCGTTCCACAACGTCGGCTCGGCGGCGATGAACTCCTTCATCATCGCGACGCACTCGGGATCGTCGAGCACGATCACCTCGACGCCGCGCGACCGCAGCAACTCCTCGTCGCCCATGAACGTGCGGTGCTCCCCGATCACCACCCGCGGGATGCCGTACAGGAGTATCGCCCCGGTGCACATCGAGCACGGCGACAGCGTGGTGTACATCGTGGAGCGGGCGTACACCGACGCCGGCTGCCGGCCGCTGCGTTCGAGCGCGTCGGTCTCGCCGTGACGGATCGCGGAGCCCATCTGCACCCGGCGGTTGTGACCCACCCCGAGCACGGAGCCGTCAGCGGTCACGAGGGCCGCGCCGATCGGGATGCCGCCCTCCATCCGGCCGAGCCGGGCCTCGACCTTTGCCAGTTCCAAGTGTGCACGATCGTCCATGGGGCCATCTTCGCGCCGCGCTCGAGCGTTGAGCCGCGTGGCGTGCCTCAGGTCATCAGTTCGCCCGCGTCGACGGACACCAAGCCCGGTGGGCCGACGATGAGCGGATCGGGCACCCCCACGACGGCTTGGTCCTTGTCGGTGTAGTCGAAGCGGGCCAGCACCGAGCGCATCGCCTCGACCCGGCCACGTTTCTTGTCGTTGCTGCGCACGACGGTCCAGGGCACCTCGGTGGTGTCGGTGTGCAGGAACATCGTTTCCTTGGCGACGGTGAAGTCGTGCCAGCGGTCGAGTGATGCAAGGTCGCTGGGGCTGAGCTTCCACTGGCGCACCGGGTCGATCCGCCGGATCGTGAAGCGTGTGACCTGTTCCTTGCGCGACACCGAGAACCACAGCTTGATGACGGTCATGTCGGACGCCTGGAGCGAGCGTTCGAACTCGGGCACATGGCGCAGGAACTCGAGGTACTGCTGGGTCGTGCAGTACCCCATGACACGGTCGACGACTGCGCGGGTGTACCACGAGCGGTCGAACAGCACGATCTCGCCAGCCGTGGGCAGGTGCGCGATCCAGCGTTGGAAGTACCACTGGCCCTGCTCGCGGCCCGTCGGGATGCCCAGCGCCACCACCCTCGCGAGGCGCGGGTTGAGGTGCTCCATGAACCGCTTGATCGTGCCGCCCTTGCCGGCGGCATCGCGGCCTTCGAACAGCAGGCACACCTTGTGGCCGGTCTTCTGCAGCCACGCCTGCAGCTTCAGCAGTTCGATCTGCAGCAGCCGCTTGTCCTCCTCGTAGTCGTGACGGCTCATCCGCTCGTCGTACGGATAGCCCTCCTTCCACGTCATCACCGGCCTCCCGTCGGGCCCGATGAGCACCGGGTCGTCGATCTCGTCGAACGTGCCCTCCACGGACAGGCCGCGTTCGACGAACCCGTCGGCCGACAGGTCGGCCTGCAGTGCTTCGATCAACTGCTCGAGCTCGACCATCGACATGCCGTGGTCGTCTTTGCGGGAGTGCGCCTTGTCGCTCACGGCCGTGAATCTAGGGTCGCCGCCTCCCGAACGCCGAACAGTTCGCCTGTTGTTCACCTGGCGGTGCCTCCGTCAGGCGGCGGTTCCTGGGAACCGCCCGTCAGCGCCCCTCGCGTATGGCACGCCACGTGGCGACGGTGGCCTCCACGTCGATGGGCATCACCGTGCTGGGTGGGCCTTCCGCCCCGAACCGATTCACCCTGCGGATCTTGTCGTTGATGTCGGCGATGATGCCGCGCACGACGTCTTCGCGGGTGGCCGCGGCGATCGCCTCTCGCGCTTCTTCCAGCTCCTTGCGGACGCGCAGCGTGGGCGGCAGGTAGCTCAGCCGTTCGGCGCGCAGCTTGGCCTTCAGCCACCAGTCGTCGTCGCGAACGCCGTCCAGGCCGGCGAGCGGCTTGCCCTTTCCGGGCAGGTCGTCGAAGTCGCCGCGCTCGCAGCCCTCCTTGATCTGGCGGTCGATCCAGCTCTCCCAGCTGATGCCCTTCGGCTTGCGACCTTCAGGCGGAGCGCTCACGCACTCATCGTCGCACGCCGCTGAACACCACAGCCACGCGCTCGTGCGCGCCCACCTCTCCACGAATGGCCAGCAGCCCGGCCAGGCCGGCGGTGCCGGTGGCGCTGGCGTCGATGCCGGTGGCGCGGCAGCCCACTTCGTTGGAGGCCAGCACATCCGCCTCGGCCACGACCACCGGCGACCCGCCCGTGGTGGCCATTGCCGCCAACACGGGCAGCCAGTCGTAGGTCTCGTCGTCGAGGATGCCGTCGGCCGCGGACTCACCCACGTGCTCCCACGGCCACATGCAGTCGGCCCAGTGCCCGCCGGCCTGCTGCGGCCCACCCAACGCCTGCGAGCGCTCCCACGCCCTGGCCAGCGGCGCGCAGGCCTGCGTCTGCACGGCATGCAGACGAGGCAGGCTGCCGCCCATCGCCAACCCGGCCGTCACGCACGCGGCGAATGCTCCCCCGCCCACCTGCACGAACACCCGGTCGAGCGCCACGCTCTGCTGCTGCGCCTGCGTGACCATCTCCCAGCCGATCGTGCGGCCGCCGTCGAGGCACCACGCGTTCTCCGTGCCCTGCACGCTGAACGGCACCGCACCGGCGGCCACGGCCTCGCGGAAGCGGTGTACGCACGGGTCGCCCGGCGGGTCGGTGGGCAGCCGCGGGCACTCCACGACCGTCGCCCCCAGCTCCGCCAGCCTTTTCGTCACGTGGAGATCCGCCGAGGAAGGAACGAACACCCGGATCGGCCAGCCGACGGCAGCAGCGAGGGTGCCGGCGGCGATCGCCGCATTGCCGCACGAGGCGATCGCCAGTGGCGGCCGATCGGAGGCCGACGACCCCCCACCAGCAGACCAGGGTGCCAGCCCGGCGATCTCCGCCGTGCGCAGGTGCAACAAAATCGTGAACAGGTGGCGAGCCTTGTGGCTGCCGCCCACGTTGTGCGTCTCGTCCTTCACCCACACGCCACCACCCGGGGCGAACCCGAGTGCGTCGCTGAGCGCATCGGCGCGAGCGAACGGAGTGGTGACGAACCCGCGCCCTTCCACGGCAGCCACGTGCGCTTCCAGCTCGGACACCACGGCAGCGCGAGCCGCGTCGGTGAGGCCGGCGGCCGCGGCGAAGCCATCCCACGCGAGGTACTGGCGGAACCCGAGGAACGGATTGGCGTCACCGGCGGACTGCAGCACCGCGGCCCCCTGCACCAGCTGCAGCACATGGTGGCGATCATCGCCGGCGCGGGGGCAGCGCCACGACAACGGCACGGCGATGTCGACCGACGCGCCGCACACCGTGCACGACCAGCCGGCCACGAGCGGTGACTGCATCACGCGGCCCTCACGACCCGGCGGTGACGCGCTCGTTGAACTCGGTGATCATGCCGTCCCACACCGGCAGCAGGTGACGCAGGCCCTGCCAGAACGACTGGTGGCGACGGGCCTCGAACAGCTCGAAGGGCGTGCCCTGCTGCTCGACCCACGTGTAGTAGCCGAGGTTGAAGATGCGGTTGCGGTCGCGCTCGGTGAGCTCCATCGTGTGCGCCGTGGTGACGTTGGCGAGGTGCTCGCCCCACACCTGCGCGGCATCGAGGTTGGTGAACCCGTTGCCGAAGTCGCGGGCGGTGATCTTGGCGTACTCGCTGGGGTACAGCGCGGCACCGTCGGTGGCGACGGTGACGATCGCGTCGTCGGGGCCCAGGCCCAGCGTCTTGGCCGTGCTGATCGCGGCCAGCACGTTGCACACCGACGACAGCCCGAAGTGCTGCAACGTGTCGAGCACCTGGCGCGGCACGTGGCGGCGATCGGCCAGGTAACCCAAGCCGTCCTCGCTGTTGAACATCGCATACAGCTGGTCGGTGCTGCGATCGCTGACGCCCACCACCAGGTCGGTGTTCATCACGTTGTGGATCAGCGGGATGTGCTTGTCGCCGATGCCCTGGATGTTGTGCTCGCCGAAGCCGTTCTCCAGCATCGTCGGGCACTCCAGCGCCTCGACGGCAACGATCTTCGTGCCGTACTGCTCTTTCAGCCGGTCGCCGGCCGCGATCGTGCCGGCCGAGCCGGTGGCGCTGGTGAACGCGGCAAGGCGCAGGTCGCGGCCGCTGGCGGCGCGCACCGTCTCGAACGCATGGCCCAGTGCACGGCCGGTGACCTCGTAGTGGCCGAGGTGGTTGCCGAACTCGCAGAACTGGTTGAGCACGAAGTTGCCGGGGTCCTTCGCCAGCTCGTTGCAGGCGTCGTAGATCTCCTTGACGTTGCTCTCCGTGCCGACGGTGCGGATGACGTCGTCCTTCGGGTTCTCGCACCACTTGTCGAGCCAGTCGAAACGCTCCTGGCTCATGCCCGCGGGCAGGATGGCGACGCCGCGTGAAGCCATGATGCGCGAGATGGCGATGCCGCCGCGCGCGTAGTTGCCGGTGCTGGGCCAGATGGCGCGGTGGCGGGTGGGGTCGAACTGGCCGGTGACGACGCGGGGCGCGAGGCACGCGTACGCCGCCAACACCTTGTGCGCGGTGATCATCGGGAAGCGGTCGCCGAACACCACGATGATCGGGCTCTCCACACCGGTGAGGCTGCTGGGCAGCACCACATGGTCGGGCTGTGCAACCCGGTTGCCGGCCAGGTCGTTGTACCAGTGCACGCGCCACAAGTTGCGCGCGTCGGGGCCGTTCTTGTCGGAGTCGCCGAGCAGGCGCTGGTCGATCGTCGACGGGTCGGCCAGCTGGGCGAAGGTGGGCAGCGTGATGCCGCGCTCGCGGAACCGCTTCGCGCTGTTCGCCAACGCCGCGGCGTCGACCACGCGATCGGCCAGCCCGAACTGGTTCTCGAGGGCATGGGCGATCGGGTCGGCTGGCGCGAGCCCAGCAGCAGGAGAAGTCATGGTTGACATTTTGTCAAAGACCAGGCCCAATCGCGCCCATCCTCTTTACGAAGTTGCCGCTTGTGGAATCGGTAGGCTCACCGCCATGCCGGACGTGGCCACAGATCTGTCGGGTGCCAAGCGCCGCATCATCGAACGGCTCAAGCGCGCCGACACGGCCACCGCGCCGGAACTCGCTGCCGAATTCGGGCTCACCGACACCGCCATCCGCCAGCACCTGGAAGCGCTCGAGATCGCCGAGTTGGTCGAGCGTGTGGTCGCACCCAGCAGCGGCCGCGGCCGCCCGCCCGTGCACTGGCGCCTCGCGGCCTCCGCCAGCTCGCTGTTCGCCGATCGCCACAGCGACCTCACGGTCGAGCTGATCGCCAGCATCCGCAGCGCGCTCGGCGAAGACGCGCTGCAAGCTGTGGTGCGTACGCGCGCCGAGCGTCAGCTGGCCAACTACCGCAAGGTGCTGGACGGCGAATCCACGGTCAGTGGCAAGGTGCACCGCATCGCCGAGCTGCGCAACGCCGAGGGCTACCTGGCCGAGGCGATCGACGGCGACGGCGAGGTGACGCTCGTCGAACACCACTGCCCCATCCGCGGCGCGGCCGACAGCTGCTCCGGATTGTGCAGCGCCGAGCTCGAGCTGTTCCAGAAGGCCATCGGCCCCGAGGCCACCGTGGCACGCGAGCAGCACGTGCTCGACGGCGGCCAGCGCTGCGCCTATCGCATCACGCTGAAGTAGCGACGCAACCGACGCGGCGCGGGCGCTGCGGTCGCCTGGCCGCTAGGTTTGCCAGCCATGGCTGACTTCCTCCTCGGCGGGCTGATCGACCCCGCCCAGCACACGCGCACCGACAAGAACGTGCTGTTGCCCAGCGGCGATTTCACCACCCACGGCGTGATCGTGGGCATGACCGGCTCGGGCAAGACCGGCCTGGGCATCGTGCTGATCGAGGAGGCACTGTCCGCCGGCGTGCCCACGCTGCTGATCGACCCCAAGGGCGACCTCACCAACCTGTGCCTCACGTTCCCCGCGCTGGCGTCCACCGACTTCGAGCCGTGGGTGAACGAGGGCGACGCCTCGAAGGCGGGCCAGAGCGTGCCCGAGTTCGCCGCCGCGCAGGCCAAGGCCTGGACCGAGGGCCTGGCCGGGTGGGGCGTCGGCCCGGATCGCATCGCCGCGCTACGCAAGGGCGCCACGTTCACGGTGTACACCCCCGGCTCGAGCTCGGGCGTGGGGCTGAACATCGTCGGCTCGCTCACCGCTCCGGGCGGCGGGGCCGACCCCGAGATCGTGGGCGACGAGATCGAAGGCTTCGTCAGTGGCCTGCTCAGCTTGGTCGACATCGAGGCCGACCCGCTCAGCAGCCGCGAGCACATCCTGCTCAGCAACCTGATCCTCAACGAGTGGACCTCCGGCCGCAGCCTCGACCTGCCCACGCTCGTGGGCATGGTGATGACGCCGCCGATCCGCAAGCTGGGCGTGTTCGAGCTGGATCAGTTCTTCCCGCCGAAGGACCGCCAGGCGTTCGCGATGCGCCTCAACGGCCTGCTCGCCTCACCGTCGTTCGGCGCGTGGATGACCGGTCCGGCGCTCGACATCGACAGCATGCTGCGCACGCCCGACGGCCGGCCGCGCTGCGCGATCGTCACCACCGCTCACCTCAGCGATCAGGAGCGCCAGTTCGTCACCACGCTGGTGCTGTCGAAGCTGGTGACGTGGATGCGCAAGCAGAGCGGCACCACCGACCTGCGCGCGCTGTTGTACATGGACGAGGTGGCCGGCTACCTGCCACCCACCGCCACACCGCCCACGAAGAAGCCGATCATGACGCTGATGAAGCAGGCCCGCGCCTTCGGCGTGGGCGTGGTGCTCAGCACGCAGAACCCGGTCGACGTGGACTACAAGGCGTTGTCCAACGCGGGCACCTGGATGATCGGCCGCCTGCAGACCGACCGCGACAAGCAGCGGCTGCTCGACGGCATGAGCGCCGCGGCCGGTGGCGTCGACGTGGGCGCCGTGGGCGACACGATCAGCGGTCTGGCCAAGCGCGAGTTCGTGCTGCGCCGCGCCGGCAAGGACAAGCCCGAGGTGTTCACCACCCGCTGGGCGATGAGCTACCTGCGCGGCCCGCTCACCCGCGACCAGATCGCCGTGCTGATGGCCGATCAGAAGGATGCGCAGGCGGCAGCGCCCGCGCCCTCTGCACCGGCGCCCGCTCCCGCAGCGGCCGCCGCTCCCACCTCCCCCACGATCGCCCCTGCGGCCACCGACGCCTCCGGCGACCTCTCCCCCGTCTCACCGAAGGTGGCCGACGGTGTGGCCGTGCGCTATGCCGACCCGGCCGCACCGTGGCTGGCGGCGATCGGCGGCGACCCGCGCGGCACCCACCTCGAGGCAGCCATCGTCGCTCGCGTGGCGTTGCGCTACGACGACGACAAGGCCGACCTGATCCACGACGAGGAGTACGAGGCGGTGCTCTTCCCGCTGCCGGCCCAGCTGGATCCCAGCCGGGCGATCGCGGTCGACTACGACGACCGCGACCTGCGCGTGGAGGTGCCGCCGTCGGCCAGCTACCGCCTGCCCGACGCGCCGATCAACACCAAGACGCTCTGGACCGCCGCACAACGCGACCTGGTCGACTTCCTCGTGCGCAGCCGCAGCCTGGAGATTCAGACGAACAAGCAGCTGAAGGCCTACAGCCGACCCGGGGAGGCGCCCGACGCGTTCTTCCAGCGCTGCTACCAGCTCGCCGACGCCAAGGGCGACGAGGAAACGGCCGCGCTGCGCGGCAAGTACCAGGCGAAGGTGAACACGCTGCGCAAGCAGATCACCGAGGCCGAGGGCCGCGC
The DNA here is from genome assembly GCA_030645495.1 of Actinomycetota bacterium. Taxonomy (GTDB): domain Bacteria; phylum Actinomycetota; class Acidimicrobiia; order Acidimicrobiales; family Ilumatobacteraceae; genus UBA668. The sequence continues at coordinate 514,824 of JAUSLV010000018.1, read as the reverse complement.
CGAGGTACTGGAGGCGCAGGCCAAGGGCCGCCGCAACGAGGAGCTGTTGTCCACCGCCGGCTCGATCCTGGGCGGTCTGCTGGGCGGCAGCAAGTCGCGCGGCGGCCTGCTGGGCTCGGTGTTCAACAAGGCGGGCAGCGCCGCCGGCCGCCGTGGTCGCACCAACGCCTCGTCCGAGCGGCTGGACGCCGCCGAAGACAAGATCCAGCTGCTGCACCAGCAGATGGAGGCGCTGGAGGGCGAGCTGACGCAGGAGGTGACCGACATCGACATGAAGTGGATGGCGATCGCCAAGGAGGTCACCACCATGCCGGTGCCGCTGGAGAAGACCGACGTGAAGGTCACCCAGATCGCCCTGGTGTGGGTGCCCGTCGCGTAGCGGGAGCGGCTTTGGCGTTCAGACCGGGTGGTACACCGTCTCATCGCCAAAGCTCGGGTTACCGGCCGCCCCAGTCCTCCGGGGGGAGGGTGCTGGGGCCGACGTGGGTGTCGAGCCACGCGGTCAGCTCGGCGGCGTCGTGCCACACCGCCATGATCTTGGGCAGCGCCTGCTTGGCGTGCATCCACTTGGCCAGTGGCCATTCCTTGCCGGCGAACAGGCCCTTGCGGCGCAGGAACTCGATGCGCGGGTGGTCCTTCGGAAACCCACGTGGTGCGGTCTTCAGCGCGGTCATCGAGCCGAGGGTGAGGCCCTTCTTCTCGCACGCACGGGCGAGGCCCTCCAGCTCGCTGCCGGTGGCGTCGGCGTCGAGCGCGGCGCGGAACCGCTCGAGCTGATCACTGGCCATGTTGTAGTAGCCGGCGCCGGCGAAGATGCCCGTGGTGCTGAGGTGGATGTAGTAGCCGGTGCCGCCCTGGCTCTCGCCATACGCGCCGGCGTTCTCCTTGTACGGCGTCTTGTCCTTGGCGAAGCGCACGTCGCGGTACGGGCGGAACATGTGCAGTGGGCCGTAGTCGCCGATCGCCTCCACGAACTCGGTGATCGGCTGTTTCACCGACTGCTCGTACACGCCCTTGTTGGCCTGCCAGAACGTGCGCGAGTTGTCGGCCGTGAGCCGCTCGAAGAAGTCGAACGCCTCCGCTGGGAATCCGTTGAACGCCATGCCGCGAATCTACGCGCCCTCCCCTCCGCGTGCGCCAGTAGCCTTTTCACCCTGCCGCCGACGTAGCCCAATGGCAGAGGCACGGCGTTTAGGGCGCCGTCAGTGAGAGTTCGAGTCTCTCCGTCGGCACATGCTGATCGATGTCCAGTTCTCCTCGGGCCACAACGACTTCCCGCGTCTGCGCGAGGCAGTGCTGCAGGCCGAGGCCGACGGCTTCGACACCACGTGGGTGCTCGACCACTTCGACGGCGCGATGGTGGGCGGCGATCGCGATGTCCTCGAGTGCTTCACCCTGCTGGGCGCACTGGCCGAGGCCACCAGCACGATCAAGCTGGGGTCGCTGGTTGCCAACGTCACCAACCGCCACCCGGCACTGCTCGCGCTCTGCGCGTCCACCACCTACCGCATCAGCGGTGGCCGCTTCACGCTCGGCATCGGGGCCGGTGCCGCACCCGACACGCCGTGGTCGCGCGAGCATCACGAGCGGGGCATCCCGATCATGCCGCTGCTGGCCGATCGCCACGCCAACGTGGTGCACAACATCCAGGTCGTGCGCGCCACGGCCGAGCCGATGCCGATCATTGTCGGCGTGAACAGCGTCGAGTTGGCCGTCATCGCCGGTCACCAGGCCGACGGTGTGAACATCCGCCTCAGCAGCCCGCACTCGGCGCGCTACCTGGCTGCGGCACGCGAGGCCGCAGGCGACAAACCGTTCGACTGCAGTGGCTGGGCGTCGCACGACGACATGGCCTCGCAACAGAAGGCCTACGACCTCGGGCTCGACCGCCTGATCATCTCGCGGCTGCACTCACTCGACGCCTGATCACTGCACCCCTGATCACTGCAATACGGTCAGCACCAGCCCGGGGTACACACGGTCGAGCGCTGGTTGCGCCAACCGGCGCAGCGTCTCGTCGGTGAAGCGACAGCCGTGGCACGCGCCGCCCATCCGCACCTGCACCGTGTTGCCCACGAGCCCGACCACTTCGATGACCCCGCCGTGCAGCCCGGTGAGCGACTGGGTGGCGGCACCGACCACCCGCTGCAGCGTGGCCAGCGACGGCGGCCCGACCGCGTCGTCGGTGCACAACCACCCGGCATGAGCTGCGAGCGCAGCGCGCACCGCCTGGTCGACGACGGCCCAGTCGGCATCGATGGCCCGCACGTACAACGCACCAGCCTCCACCCACAGCGCTGCAGCAGCAAGCGGGCCGGGCGGTGCCACCCGCCCACCGTTCCCGCCGACCTGAGGTGACACGCACACCCAGCGCATCACGATCGGGTCGTCGGTGCGCTCCGTGTGGCAGATCGGTGACGCGTCAGTGGAGGACATGCACCACCGTCCTTGCCACCAGCGCGCCCACGTAGGCGAGCACGAACATCGAGCTGAACGCGATCATCGGCCAGCGCCACGAGTTCGTCTCGCGACGCAGCACGGCGACGGTGGACATGCACTGCAACGCGTACACGAAGAACACCAGTAGCGCGGCCACGGTCTCGGCGTCGTACACCAAGGAGCCGTCGTCGCGGCGCAACTCGCGCAACCGGTCGGGCAGCGAGTCTTCGTTCTCCGCGGCCGTCGTCATCGCCAGCGTGGACACGAACACTTCCCGCGCCGACAAACTGCCGAGCAGCGCGACATTCGTGCGCCACTCGAACCCGAGCGGCGCGAACAACGGCTCCATGCCACGACCGATGTACCCCGCGGCGCTGTGCTCGAGCTTGTACGCGGTGGCCGCTTGCTCGGTCGAACCCGCCGGCGGAGTGGCCACCGGCACGTTCAGCAGCACCCACAGCACCAGCGAGCTACCCAGGATGATCGTGCCCGCCTTGCGCAAGAACGACCACGCGCCCTCCCAGGTCTGGTACGCAACCGCCTTGAGCGTCGGCCAGCGATACGGGGGCAGCTCGAGGATCACCGGCGCAGCCGTGCCGGTGAGCGCGGTGAGGTGCAGCACCCCGGCATAGAGCAACCCCGACAGCGCCCCCAGCACGTACAGCCCGAACAACGCAAGCCCCTGCGTGCGGAACGGGCCGAACAGCGAGCGGTCGTGCACGAACCCGGAGATCAACAGCGTGAACACCGGCAAACGGGCCGAACAGGTCATCAGCGGCGCGGCCATCATCGTGGCGATGCGCCGCCGTTCGCTGGGGATCGTGCGGGTGGACATGATGCCCGGGATCGCGCAGGCGAACGACGACAGCATCGATACGAAGCTGCGCCCCTCCAGCCCGAAGCGCCCCATCACGCGATCGGCGAGGAAGGCCGCGCGGGCCAGGTAGCCCACGCTGTCGAGGAACGTGAGGATCAAGAACAGCAGCGCGATCTGCGGCAGGAACACGACCACGCCGCCGACACCGGCGATCGCGCCGTCGGCGATGAAGTCGCCAGGGCGCCCGGCGAGGTGCGCGTGCACCTGGTCGCCCATCCACGCGAACAACGAATCGAGCCAGTCGATCGCGGGCGCGGCGACGGTGAAGATCGCCTGGAAGAAGGTGAGCATCACCGCCGCGAACACCAGCACGCCCCACACCGGGTGCAGCAGCACCGCGTCGATACGCCGCGACCGCCGGTCGCGGCCCGGGGCCACGTACGCGCCGACGAGCACCGACGTGACCCACGCGGACCTGCCGGCGGCGTCTGCGGGAGGGGCCACCACCGGCACCACCCACTCGTCGGGGTGGGCCAGCAACTGGCGCACCTCGTCCATCCCGATGCCACGGTGGCCCACCACGCTGACCACCGGAATGCCGACGGCGCGCGACAGGGCGTCGATGTCGACCGACCCGCCACGGGCCACCACCTCGTCGATCATCGTGACGATGAGGCATGCCGGCCGGCCGAGACGCAGCAACTCGCCGACGAACAGCAGCGACCTGTGCAACGTGGTGGCGTCGACCACCATCACGATCGCATCGGGCGCCGCGACACCCTCGATCTCGCCGGCGAGCGCGTCGCTGACGATCTGCTCGTCGGGGCTGATCGCATCGAGGCCGTACGTGCCGGGCAGGTCGACGAGCACGACCGACCGACCATCGACGTGCATCACCCCCTCGCGGCGCGTGACGGTGACCCCCGGGTAGTTGGCCGTCTTGGCCCGCAGCCCCGTGAGCGCGTTGAAGATGGTGGTCTTGCCGGCATTCGGGCTGCCGACCAGTGCCACGTGCAGCGCGCCGGGCGCGATCACCCCACCCGACTCGGGTTCACAGTGCGTCATCAGCAGCACCTGCGGCCGTCTGGCACAACTCCACGTCGACCAGCTCGGCGTCGTGACGGCGAATCGCCAGCAGCGCGTTGCGCACCTCGTAGATCGTCGGGTCGCCCATCGGGGCCCGACGTTCGACGCGCACCGTCGTGCCGCTGATGACACCGAGGTCTTCGAGGCGTCGCCCCTGCCCATGGTTACCCGCCGCCACGTTGCGCACCACTCCACTCCCGCCGACGGGTACCTCCGAGAGCCGCATGGCTTCCTCCTTGTAAGGTAACCCTAATAGACACCGCTCGTAAAGCGAGCTATCCATAGCGTAGGCGACCAGGGCCGTCGCGCGAAGATCGGCGCAACATGCACGTGCACGATCTGCCCACACCGGCCCTGGTGATCGACCGCGACCTGCTCGGCCACAACCTGGCCACCATGAGTGCGGCCCTCCCCGGCACCGCGCTGCGGCCGCACGTGAAGGCACACAAGTGCACCTCGCTCGCCGCGCTTCAGCGCGCCGCCGGCCACGCCGCGTTCACCTGCGCCACTCCTCGCGAGATGGTGGGAATGGCGGCCGCCGCGCTGGGCGACGACCTGCTGTTGGCCAACGAAGTGCTCGACCCCACGCGACTGGCAGCCCTCGCCGAGGCCCAGCAGAACGCCCGCATCACCATCGCCGTCGATTCTGCGGAGACGATCGAGGCCGCAGCGCGGGCCGGGCTACAGGAAGTGCTGGTCGACGTGAACGTCGGCCTCCCACGCTGCGGGTGCGCGCCCGCCGACGCCGGCCGCATCGCCGATCTCGCCCGCGGTCGCGGTCTCGCCGTGCGCGGCGTGATGGGCTACGAGGGCCACCTGATGATGGTCGACGACCGAGAGCGACAGCGCGCCGAGGTACAGGCCTGCGTCGAGCGCCTGCTCGCGGCCCACGCGCTGGTGGGCGGCGACGTCGTCAGCGCCGGCGGCACCGGCACCTACCACCTGCACGACCGCGTCACCGAGGTGCAGGCCGGCAGCTACGCGCTGATGGACACGCATTACGCCCGGCTCGGGCTGCCGTTCCAGCAGGCCTGCTTCGTGATCGGCACCGTCATCTCCACGTCGGCCGGGTTCGCCGTCGCCGACGTGGGCCTGAAAGCGATGGGCATGGACCACGGCAACCCCGCGGTACAGACGCTCGACGGGCAACCCGCCGACGTGTGGTTCCTCAGCGACGAGCACGTCACCTTCGCCACCACCGATGACACCACCCTGCGCGTGGGCGACCGCGTGCGCGTCGTGCCGGCGCACATCGACCCGACGATGGCCCTGCACGAGGTGGCCTGGGTGGTGCGCGGCGAGGAGGTCGTCGACCGTTGGGCGATCGACCTGCGCGGGTGGTGAGCCTTCTCAGGCGCGGCTGAGCGCCACCACGAGCGCGGTGAACGCCCGGCCTCGGTGGCTGATGACGTTCTTCTCCTCATCGCTCATCTGGCTGAAGGTGCGCAGGTTCGCTGCGCCGTCGGCACCCACCGCGGGGATGAACAGCGGGTCGTAGCCGAACCCGCGCTCGCCGCGCTCCTCGGTGGCGATCGAGCCTGCGCACACACCCTCCACGGACAACTCGCGGCCATCTGGCCACACCACCATCACCGCCGTGCGGAAGTGGGCGGCCCGAGTGGTGGCACCTGCCATGGCGCTCAGCAGTTTGGCGCGGTTCTGCGCATACGTGGCGCCCGGTCCGGCGTAGTACGCGGTGTCGACACCCGGCTCTCCGTCGAGCGCATTCACGAACAGGCCGGTGTCGTCACTCACCGCCGGCAGCCCGCTGGCGGTGCAGATCGCCTGGGCCTTGAGACGCGCGTTGCCCTCCAGCGACCCGGCATCCTCCACCACGTCGGGCACACCGTCGGGGCGCGGCAGCAGGTCCACCACGCCTTCCAGGATGGCCGCGATCTCGGCCACCTTGTGCTGGTTGGCCGATGCGCACACCAACTGCGGCAGGGGGATCACGGAGTCAGCGCCCCAGCACCTTGGGGGTGGGCGGCGTGGCGATGGTGAGCGCCTGCAGGTCGATGATCTGGCCGAGGCCACCGGTGGCCAACGCGAGCAGTTGGTCGAGCTCGTCGCGGCTGAACGCGGCACCTTCGGCGGTACCCTGCACCTCCACGAACTTCGGCTCACCACCGGGCTGGCCCAGCACGACGACGTTCATGTCGACCTCGGCAGTGCTGTCCTCCACGTACGGCAGGTCGAGCACGGGAATGCCGTTCACCACACCCACGCTGATCGCCGCGCAGAACGAATGCAACGGGTGCTGCTTGATCTCCTTCAGCTGCACGAGGCGGGTGAGCGCGTCGTGCAACGCGAGGTAGCCGCCGCAGATGCTGGCGGTGCGGGTGCCGCCATCGGCCTGCAGCACGTCGCAATCCACGATCACCTGCCGCTCGCCCAACAGCTTCATGTCGCACGCGGCGCGCAGCGAACGGCCGATCAGCCGCTGGATCTCGACCGTACGGCCGCTCTGCTTGCCTTTGGCCGCTTCGCGATCGATGCGCTCGGGCGAGGCGCCGGGCAGCATCGAGTACTCCGCGGTCACCCAACCCTTGCCGCTGCCCTTCATCCAGCGCGGCACGCTCTCGTCGATGCTGGCCGTGCACAGCACGCGGGTCTTGCCGAAGCTCACCAGCACGCTGCCGGCGGCCATCTCGGTGTAGTCGCGTTCGAAGGTGATGGGGCGCAGTTCGTTCGTAGCGCGGCCGTCGGGGCGGGTCATGGTGTGGTCCTTGGTGGGTTGATGGTGCAGAGGTGGGTTGATGATCAGGTGTCGTGATGCCATTGTTCGGCGTCGCGGAGTTCGGGGCCCAGTAGGCGCCCGCCGAGGTCGGCGAACCAGGAGATGTCGCCGCTGGAGAGGAATCGGTGCTGCGCTGGTTCGGCCAGGTCGTCGGCCGGCTCGCGCAGCAGACCGGCCACGGCGAGTTCGTCGCGCACGACGAGGGCCGTCTCGTCGGCGCTGCTGACCAGCGTGACATCGCCGCCCATCACGGTGCCGATCACGTCGGCGAGATAGGGGTAGTGCGTGCAACCCAGCAGCAGCGTGTCGACACCGGCGGCCTTCACCGGGGCCAGCAGACGGTCGGCCAGGATCGTGACCTCCTCGCCGCTGGTCTGGCCGCGCTCCACGAACTCGACGAACCCGGGGCACGCCACCGCAGTGAGCGCCACGCCGGCACCCAGCGCCTGCACTTCGCGTTCGTAGGCGCCGGACGAGATCGTGCCCACCGTGCCGATCACACCGACGCGACCGCTGCGGGTGGCCTGCACGAGCGTTCGGGTGCCGGGCGCGATCACGTCGAACACGGGCACCGGCATCTCGTTCTCCAGCTCGTGCAGCGCGGCGGCGGAGGCGGTGTTGCAGGCGACGACGATCGCCTTCACGTCGAAGTCGTTCACCAGGCTCCAGGCCAGTTGGTGGGCGAACTCGCGCACCTCTGCCTGCGGCCGCGGGCCGTACGGGTAGCGGCCGGTGTCGCCGATGTACACGAGATGCTCGTGCGGCAGCAGGTCGATGACGGCGCGGGCCACGGTGAGCCCACCGAAACCGCTGTCGAACATCCCGATCGGCCGATCCATCGGCACAACGATAACTGGCGGGGCTAACGGGTGCCCGCCGGGCCCGTGTTCAGTGCCCCACCACGAACGCGATCGTGTAGGCCACCGAGTTCGACGCGATGTGAGCGATGATCGTGGCCAGCACGCTGCGCGAGCGGTACCGGATCCAGCACCACCACATGCCGGCGAACGCGGTGCCGACGACGGCGAACACCACTGCCGCCACCACCCCACCGGTACCGTCACCGAACACCTTCGTCGCCGTCGGGTTCACCTCATTGAGGCTGAGCGCGGGCAGCACGTGCCACAGCCCGAAGCACAGCGACGCCAGCAGGCTGCCGCGCAGGATGCCGAAGCGCACGGCCAACAACCCCGGCAGCACCGCACGGAACGCCACCTCCTCCAGCACGGCCGTGCCCAGCGGGATGCGCAGGAACGCCTGGTAGAGCCACTCCCCCGTGCCCGCCCCGACCCGCTTGTCGTGGTACATGTCGTTGAACGCGGGCATCGTGATGGCCAGCAGCAGCACGCCCGAGGTCAGCACGAACAGCACGGCACCCCACGCCAACCCGCGCCGCCACTCGGTGAACCCGATCTCGCTCCATGTCGCGGCTCTCACCGCAATCACCGTGATGACTGCCGCGACACAGAGGTTCCACGGCACGTAGGCCCAGTCGGGGATCACCCGGTTGGACATCAGGTTGGCGACGCCCAGCACCAGCAATACTCCGCCGGTGGACCATCGCCAGCGCGTACGCTCGGGCTGTGCATCCGTGGACACAGCGCCGAGGGTACCTGTGACCGACTCCTCCGAAGCGTCACCGACACGCGACCGGTACATCGACTTCCTGCGCGCGTTCAGCCTGCTGGTGGTGGTGGCGTGGCACTGGGTGTTCACGATCGTCATCTGGAAGGACGACGGGCCGCACGCCACCAGCCCGATCGGGTTCACCACCGGCTTGTGGGCCGCCACGTGGCTGCTGCAGGTGATGCCGCTGTTCTTCTACGTGGGCGGCTACTCGCACCTCATCTCGTGGCAGAAGGCGCAGGCCAAGGGCGAGCGACTCGGCAGTTTCGTGTTCAAGCGTTTGAAGCGGCTGGCCGTGCCGGCGATTGCACTGTTCGTGGTGTGGGTGGTGGCCGGCATCGTGCTGGGCGCGGTCTTCAACCTCGAATGGATGGGCCGCGCCGTGCTGCTGGTGGTGAGCCCGCTGTGGTTCATGGGCGTGTACATCGGGCTGGTTGCGCTGCTGCCGGTGTTCCTGTGGCTGCACGAACGATTCGACTCGATCGTTCTCGTGTTCTTCGCCGCTGCCGCCGGTGCCGTCGACATCCTCCGCTTCCGCTACGACCACGAGTGGCTGGGCATCCTCAACATGATCACCGTGTGGGGCCTGTGCCATCAGCTGGGCTTCTTCTACCAACGCCTCGTGCACGCGACGCGGCGCGCCGACTGGACGCTGCTGTGGGCCGGGCTGGCCGGGCTGGCCGGCCTGGTGTTCAGTGGGCTCTACCCGGGCTCGATGGTCGGTGTACCGGGCGAGCGCTCGAACATGGCCCCGCCCACGCTGTGCATCGTGGCGCTCGTGCTGTTCCAGGCCGGGGTCGCGGAGGTGCTGCGACCGCGGATGGAGGCTCGCCTGGTGCGCGTTCGCTGGGCGAAGGTCAACGACACGATCAACCGCTTCTCGATGCCACTGTTCCTGTTCCACACCACCGGCATGGCAATGCACCGCGCCGTCACATACGCGCTCGCCGGCAAGAAGAACGAAGCGCGCTCACCTGACGGCTGGTGGTGGCTGTCGCGCCCGTTCGCGTTCATCGGCCCGCTGCTGTTCACCTTGCCGGTGATCTACCTGTTTGGCCGCCAGTGGGTGCGCCCCAAGCGTGGCGCGGTGCCCGATCCGGCTGCGGTTCCAGCCTCCGCAGACGCCTGACCCATGCTGTTCGCCACGCTGCTCGCCCTGGGCGCAGCCGTGCTCCATGCCGGCTGGAACCTCGTTGCCAAACGCTCCAAGGGCGACATCTACATGACCTTGTGGGCCCAGTTCTTCATGGGCGCCGTCTTCTCGCTGCCGCTGATGATCGGCTACGAGATCATCTGGGGCATGCCCTGGCAGGGCTACATGTGGGCCGCTGTCAGCGGCTGTATCCACCTGCCGTACGTGTGGCTGCTAGCCCGCGCCTACACGGTGGGCGACTTCTCGGTCAGCTACCCGGTGGCGCGAGGCGGTGGTGCGGCGATCGCTGCGATCTGCGGCGTGGTGTTCCTGCGCGACCACCTCACGACCTTCGAGATCGTGGGCATCTGCGTGGTGGTGTGCGGCCTGGCGCTGCTGGCCTACGGCGCCACCGGCGTGCACCTCGCCACTGCCCTCCTGCTGGCGTGCGCGATCGGCCTCTACACCACCTCCGACGCGAAGGGCGCACGCACCACCGACAGTGTTGCCTACGTCTTCGCCTCGTCGATCGGAACGATGAGCAGCAACACCATCTTCGCGCTCGCCACCGGACGGCGGCGCGAGATGGTCGCCGTGCTGCGCAGCAACTGGCGGATGTCCACCATCACCGGGCTGGCCTCGCTCGTCACCTACGGCATGGTGCTGGTGGCGGTACGGCACGCTCCCGTCGGGTACGTGACGGCGCTGCGCGAATCGAGTGTGGTGCTGGCCGCGCTGGCCGGGTGGAAGTTGTTGGGCGAGGGCGACCACCGCCGCCGCCTCACCGCCGCCTTCGTGGTGTTCTGCGGCCTGCTGACGCTGGTGCTCGGCCGCTGAGCCGGTCGCGCTCCTGGCGGTCCCTCGTCGGGTGCCTACCGGGGACATGTGCGCGCTCCGTCTCGTCGTTCCAATTTCGAATTGGCCCGGGCACCACGACGCCGTCATGAGGGCGCCAGCGGCCGCTTGCTGACCGATGGCACACGCGCATCACTGAATTCGAAATCGGAACGACGAGACCAGGGGCGCACTCCACCCGGCCGCCCGCCACCGGCAGCCAGGCCGCCGCGACCCGCCCTGCCCGCCCGCTCCCGCTCCCGCTCCCGCTCCCGCTCAGAAGTAAATGATGCTCTCGGCCTTAGCTTCGGCGGCGTCGAGATCGTCGGTGTAAGCGCCGGTGCTGAGGTACTTCCAGCCGCCGTCGCAGACGATGAACACGATCACGCCTTCCTCGATCTCCGAGGCCACCTTCGCCGCGCCGGCCAAGGCCGCGCCCGACGAGATGCCGGCGAACACCGCACACTCGCGCACGAGGCGGCGGGTCCACTCGATCGACTCACGCGGGCGCACCACGCGCTTGCGGTCCAGCAGTTGCTGGCCGTGCCATGCGTCGAACAGCGGCGGCACGTAGCCCTCGTCGAGGTTGCGCAGGCCTTCCACCTTCTCGCCCAGCGGGGGCTCGATGGCGATCACCTTCACGCCGGGCTTGTGCTCCTTGAGGTACCGGCCGGTGCCCATCAGCGTGCCGCTGGTGCCCAGGCCGGCCACGAAGTGGGTGATCTCCGGGCAATCGCGCAGGATCTCGGGGCCGGTGCCCTCGTAGTGCGCGCGGGGGTTGTTGTCGTTGCCGTACTGGTAGAGGAAGCACCATTCGGGATGCGTGGCAGCCAGGGCCATTGCCCGCTTCACTGCGCCGTTGCTGCCCTCCTCGCCGGGCGTGAGGATCACCTCGGCACCGAACACCTCCAGCATCTGGCGGCGTTCGATGGACACGCTGGTGGGCATCAGGATCTTGATCGGATGGCCCTTCGACTGGGCGATCGCGGCGAGTGCGATACCCGTGTTGCCCGACGACGGCTCGACGATCGTCTGGCCGGGAGCCAGCGTGCCGTCCTGCTCGGCGCGCAGGATCATCTGCTTGGCGATGCGGTCCTTCACCGACCCGAACGGGTTCTGGCTCTCCAGCTTGGCGATGATCTGCACGCGCGGGTTCGGTGACAGACGGCTGACATCCACCATCGGGGTGTTCCCGATCAGATCGAGCACGTTCTGGCTGATGGTCACGACACGCTCCCTCACCCGACTGGTCGATAATCCGACCGATGGAGTCAGGATTGTAGCGGGAGGACCAGCAGCGGCACTTCGGAGATCTGCTGCCCGACCGCCGCGGCCTGGTCGATGCGCCAGCAGCGCGCCTCTGGCGACTCGCGCTTGAGGCTCACGATCACGTACTGCCAGCCCGGGTCGGGTGCCTGGGCCACGTCGGTGGGGCTGGGGTACGGCTCGCTGTGCGTGTGGCTGTGGAACACGCCCACGATCTCCAGCCCGTCATCCTCCGCCGCCCGCTCGGCGCGCAACAGTTCGCGCCCGGGGATCGCGTACACCTTGGCCGAGGCGGCCTCGTTGGTGCACGGTACGAAGCGGCGCACCTGGGTGCCGGTGCCCACCAGCAACCCGCATGCCTCCAGCGGATACGCCGCGTACGCGCAGGCGATCATCTCGGCGTATGCCCCCGCGGGAAAGGTGAGGGCAGGGAAGGTGAGCGAGGGAATCCCAGTCATCGCCTGCGAAGGGTACCGCTACCCTGTGCCTTCCTATGGCGCCCCTTCGCGACCGCACCAACAAAGCGGGCAACAAGCTGATCGCGAGCAACCGGCGCGCCCGGCGCGACTACGACATCATCGACGCGTTCGAAACCGGCATCGTGCTGAGTGGTAGCGAGGTGAAGGCGCTGCGCGAAGGCCATGCGCAAGTGGCCGACGCCTACGCCCGGATCATCAACGGCCAGGTGTGGCTCGATGGTGTGCACATCCCGCCGTACCAATTCGCGCATGGTGTGGGCGCGCACGACCCCGACCGCGCCCGCAAGCTGTTGATGCACCGCCGCGAGATCGACAAGTTGGCGCACCAGGTGGCCGTCGAGCACCTGGCGTTGATCCCCTTGTCGCTGTACTTCAAGGAGGGCCGGGTGAAGGTGGAGCTGGGCATCGGTCGCGGCCGCAAGAAGGCCGACAAGCGCAACGCACTCGCCGAGCGCGATGTGAAGATGGAGATGGCCAAGGCCCTCGGCCGCCAGGCCAAGGGGCGCGAGCGATGAGCAAGCTGGCGCTCGTGCGCCGGCCCAGCCCGCGGCTGACAGAGGGCCTGGTCACACACATCGACCGCTCGCCGGTCGACTTCCAGCTCGCGCTACGCCAATGGGAGAGCTACGTCGCTGCGCTCGAGGCCTGCGGGTGGCGCACGATCGAGGTGCCGGCGGCCCCCGACTGCCCCGACTCGGTGTTCATCGAGGACACGATGGTGGTGTTCAAAGACCTGGCGGTGATCGCCCGTCCGGGTGCCGACGAACGCAAGCCCGAGGTCGCTGCCGCGGCGGCGACGGTGGCCTCGTTGGGCTACCGCACGGTGCACATCACGGCGCCGGGAACGCTCGACGGCGGCGACGTGCTGAAGGTGGGCGACACCGTGTACGTCGGGCGCGGCGGGCGCACCAACGGGGAGGGCATCAGCCAGCTGCGGGCGGCGCTCGAACCGCTGGGCGCCACGGTGATCACCGTGCCGATCACGTCCGTGCTGCACCTCAAGTCGGCTGTCACCGCGTTGCCCGACGCCACGATCATCGGCTGGGAGCGGGTGGTCGACGACACACACGCGTTCCCCCGCTTCCTCGGCATGCCCGAAGAATCGGGGGCTCACGTCGTGTTGCTCGGCGACGACCACGTGCTGATGTCGCACGACTGCCCGCGCAGCATCGTGCTGCTGAAGTCGGCCGGGTTGATCCCGGTGCTCGTCGACATCTCCGAGTTCATCAAGCTCGAGGGGTGCGTCACCTGCCTCAGCGTGCGGTTGCGCGACGCGCCTGGTGCGTGAGCCTGCCCGGGGCGGCCTCGGTCGGCTCCCACCCACCTGTTACGCGCCCCGTCTCGTAGTTCCGATTTCGAATTGGTGGCGGATTCGAAATCGGAACGACGAGACGGAGCCGAGTAGTCGCTGCCCGACCCCGACCTGTCAACGAGTAGCTGCCAACCACGCCTCGCGGTAGGCGGCGGCCAGCGAGGCCACGGTCTCGTGCGCGTTCAACCCGCTGGGGTTGGGCAGCACCCACAGCTCCGCACCCGCCAGCCGCTCGGGCTGCAACCCGGCCACCGCCTTCGGACGGGCGAAGGCCTCGCGGTACACGGTCAGCCCCAACACCGCCACCACCGCCGGTTGCGCACGCGCCACCTTTGCCTCCAAAGAGGCCGCACCGGCCCGCACCTCGGCACGGGTCAGTTCGTCCGCACGGGCCGAGGCGGTGGGCACCACGTTGGTGATGCCGATGCCCAGTTCGTGCATCATCGCCAGATCGTCAGGGCGCATCCCGTCGCTCGCGTCCACCAGGTGGGGCGTGATGCCCGCGGCATGTAACGCCGGCCAGAAGCGGTTGCCCTTGCGCGCGAAGTGGGCGTTGACGGCCGCTGTCCACAGCCCCGGATTGATCCCCACGAACAGCAGGCGCACGCGTGCACCCAGCAGGTCGTCGACGAGCGTGCCGTGCAGCGCCTGCAACTCGGCGCGAGTGAAGCGAGCCATTCCGGCGGTGGCCGGCTCAGCTCAGCGACTCGTGCAGGCGGTCGAGCGTGGGGCGCAGGATCATCGTGTACGTGTCGGCCAGCGCCACTTCGCGGTGCTCGGCCTGAGCCTTCAGGCGGTCGGGGTCGAACACCACGTCGAGGAACGCCTGCCGGCTGGGGAACGTGTTGAACCGCACCTGGTCCCACCCGCGCCCGTCGCCCATGATCGTGCCCTCCACCTGGAACCAGGCCGACAGGCGCACCCCGTGGGGTAGCGCCACCTTCGCCGCGTGGTCGGTGTAGGTGCCCATCTCGCCGATCGACGACTGCTCGTGGAACTTCAGCACGTGGATCACCTGCACGTACGGGTCGGCATCGGTGGGCGGGTGCGGCACGTCGGTCCACTCCACCGAGCCCTCGGGGATGAACGGGATGTCGGCCATCGGCAGGCACCCGATCACGAACGTGCTGGCCATGCCGGCGTCCTTGTGGTGGTGCAGCTCCTTGAAGTCGGGGCGCTCCTGCATGTCGATAAACGACTTACGCGTGGGGTACTTCACGATCGCCACCCGGTTCCACTTCGGCTCGGGGTTGAGGAACTGCGTGTCGACGTCGGCCACGAACACGATCTCGGCGCCGATCGCCTTCAACGGCCCGAACGGTGCGTACAGGTCGTCGGCCTCGCGGCCGCTGATGTCGCTGCTGCGGCCGTCCGCGTAGTCGGCCTTCTCGCGGTAGCTCATCAGGTTGACCATCCAGATCGGACCGTCGTCGGCGGGTGGCGTGGTGGCCAGCTTGGCCCCGTATTCCCAGTCGATCTTCCCGTACCGGGCCTTGCTCGCGCGGTCCCCTGCCATTGACGTCCCCTTCCCCGAAGTTCTGTCAGTCAGTATGACACAGGATGAGCCTCGTGCGTTCAGCGGAGCTCGGCGAGGCGATCGAAGGCGCGATCGAGGTACCCGGGCAGGGGCTCGGTGGTGCCCAACTGCAGCCAGTGCACATAGGTGAACCACACCGCACCGCCCAGCGCCGCGCCCAGGACCCCAGCGGTGAGCCGATCGTCATCGGGCAGGCCGAGCCGGATCCTGATGACCCTTTCGAAGCCGCTGGTGAGCACATCATTCACATGCCCCAGGCTCAGCCCGGCCTCGGGGTCGCGCTGCACGATGCGGCCCCACAGCGCCAACGCCGTGGTCTTCAGCTCGGCATCCGGATCGTCCGGGTCGTACATGCCGACCAGACTGTCCGCGTAGTCCTGGTACACCGCACGGAACGCATCCAGCAGGGGTTCGTCGGAAGGCCGTTGCAGCACCAGCTCGCACAGCCGCTCGGTCTCACGCGCCGACAACGGCGTCAGCACGTCGCGGACGTTCTTGAAGTAGCGGAAGAACGTTCGGGTGGAGATGCCGGCCGCATTGGCGATCTGCTCGACCGTCACCGCGTCCAGACCGCGCTCGGCGATGAGGCCCAGCGCGATGCACTCGATCTCCAGCGACGTACGGATACGCCGTCGCTCCCAAGGCCCCAGGGTCGTGGTCCGCTCGTCGATGCTCATCCCCGCGAGTCTGCCACCTTGCCCGCGGACCGCCGGTGTCGCACTGCTGGTAGCGTGGCGGCGCTATCCCAATCAAGGGGCTGACTGGTTTCGACGTCAGATTCACTGGGCGGGCGTGCGACCCGAGTTGCTCAGACTCGTAAAACGGGGCAACAACAGAATTGCCAACGAGCAGTTCGCTCTCGCCGCCTGATTTTCAGGTAGTGAAGAGACATCGTGACCAGAAATGGCGCACGGGGCCGATCCACCGCAGCCTGGCACCAGAAGCGGGGGATGACAGCGGAAAAGACTGCTGACGTCGGGAAAGACCGATGACGATTCGGAAAGACGATTCGCGGGCCACCGGGCAACCGATGGCCAACTGACCCGCCGGTCTCCCTGCGTCAGGGAGAAGGTCGGGAATGGTCGTAGCACGTACGTGTAGTGCCTGATGGACGGGAGTTCGATTCTCCCCAGCTCCACTGTGTGATGTCGGCCCTGGCCGCGCCATCTCACCCACCCGCGGCCCAGGCGGCGAACGTGCGCATGCTGGCGTGTTCGTCCGAGGACATGTTGCGGTCGGTGAGGCGATGCTCGACAGCCGCCGGGATCGCACGCCGCGCCGCCTCCACATCGACCCGGCTGAGGAACGCGCGCAGCAGCACCCTGCGGCCGATCGGAACGATCAACCGATCGATGCCCGACATGGGTGGTGTGGCACAGGCGAACAGCACCCAGGTGTCCGCCACGTCGAACGCCGGATCACCCGCAGATGCGTTGGACCAGTCGATCACCATCGGCCCGGATGAGGTCATCATCACGTTCATCGGGTGCAGGTCGCGGTGCACCACTCGATCACCGGGCAGCGGCGCGACGGCGATCCCCGGCGGAGCGGGAATCCGGTGCAGTCGTTCGTGCAACTCGGCCAGCAGGTGCCCAGCGCGCCGCAAGGGGAACGGTGGCTTGCCCACCCGGTCCATCATCGTCGGCCCATCCAGGCGCTCCATCACCAGGTAGCCGTCGCCGGCGTCGAACACCTCCGGACAGGGATAGTCGTGCATGCGCACGTAGCGCATGACCTCCGCCTCGGCCACCAGCGAGCGCCCGTCGCGGACGACGCGCAACACCTTGCCCCTGCCATGCTCGAAGATCTCACTGTCACGACCCTCGGCGAGCTTCGGCCCCATCGGTTCCATGCCGCACCAGTCTGCCCTGGCCGGGCGAGCGTCCTACGCACCAGCGAGGCCCTACCCACCAGAGGCCCTACCCACCAGCGAGGTAAGTGTCGTTGAACGCTTCCTCGGCGCGCATGGTGCGCTCGACGTCGGCGCCGACGTAGCTGGCGAGCTTGCCGCCGAGCAACGGGATGGAACACGACACATCACCCGTGATCTCCACCACGGTGCGGCCCTTGGGCGCGGCGACGAGGTGCAGGGTGCCACCGACCGACACGGGCACGCCGGAGGCCGACACCTTCCAGGTGCCGTGGCGCTCGCCCTTCGCGGTCGCCGGCTGCCACTCATCGGTCTGCTCCACCGTGTTCAGCGGGTTCAGGAACCGCTTGGCGAAACCCGGCACCTCCATCGGAACCTTGCGTTTCGATGTCACCCGTACCACCCCAGCGGACTCCGTCCATTCCACGATCGTGACGTCCTGGTGCCCGAGCGCCGTGTACTTCTCGATAAGGACGTCGGGCGTCGTCATCGCGGCGAACACGACCGCCGGTGTCGCGGAGTAGGTGTGACGAGAGGCGACGTTCATGCGGTCAGCGTGCGCCCGAGCCACCCACCGGCACCAGGGACTCAAGTACGCGTGCGCCACCGCTCCACGCAGCATCACCAACCGCGTCACACCCCTCGGGCACACTGCGGGTATGTCCTTCGGTCAAGCCTCCGGTCCCCCCGCCCCCGCCAAGCAGGTGCAACAGCTGCTCGCCCTGCTCGAGGCCGCTGGTCACACCGACTTCCGCGATGCTCGCGGGCCGTTGGGGTTCACCCAGCGGCAGGCGGCCGGCAAGTTCACGCGCTCCGAGGTCGAGGCGTTCATCGAGCAGCTCGAGGCCGAGGGCGTCGGCGACGGTGCCGGTGCCGCACCGCCGCCCCCCGCAGCAGCCACCGCCGCTCCCGCCACACCCAAGGCAACGCCGCGCACAGCAGCGCCGCGTGCAGGCGGGTCCAGCACCGAGCTGGCGTTGCGCAAGGTGTCCAGCACCATGCTCGCCGCCGAGCTGCAGCGTCGCGGCTGGGGGGTGGTTCAGCCGTAGCGCAGTGCAGAAGGGCAGCGTGTGCCGCGTCGGGTCAGAACCAGCCGCCGCGTTTGAAGCTGCGGTACATCAGGCCGACGATCAGGCCCATACCACTCAGCACCAGCGGGTAGCCGTAGGTCCATTGCAGCTCGGGGAACTGTTCGAAGTTCATGCCGTAGATGCCGGCCACCAGCGTGGGCACGGCGGCCATCGCCACCCAGGCGCTGATGCGGCGCATGTCTTCGTTCTGTTGCACCGAGATCTGGGCGAGGCTGGCAGTGAGCGCCGCATCGAGCAGCCCCGACAACGACTGGGTGCGGGTGACCGCCCGGTCGAGCTGGTCGGCGGCCTCCTGCAGGTCGGCCAGCACCTCCGGTGGCACCGCTGCTCCCACCGTGCGGATCAGGCGCTGCAGTGGATCCTGCAGCGCATCGATCGCCACCAGCAGAGTGCGCACCTCGCGCTTCAGCTGGTACAGGCGCCGCACCGGCTGCATGCGCGTGTCGGAGAACACGTCGCGCTCCACTTCTACCGCGTCGCGTTCGAAGCCGTCGAGCGCAGGGCTGTAGTCGGCGATCACCCGCCCGATGATCGCAGCCAGCACCCCCGAAGGCCCGTTGCGCAAGGGTTCGCCGGCCGCCTCCAGCGCGTGGCGCAGCTGCGCGAGCGGGCTGGCCTGGCCGTGACGGATGGAGATCACCGCATGAGGGCCCACCAACACCGACATCTCGCCGAGCACGATCACTTCCTGGCGGTCGTCGTAGCGAGCGGTGCGCAGCACCATCAGCAACGTCGGCCCCTCCATCGACAGCACCGGACGGGCATGTGGCTGCAGCAGGTCGGGGGCCGACACGTCATCCAGCTCGAGTGCCTCGCACGCGTCGGACAACTCGCTCTCGTTGGGCATCCGCAGGCCCAGCCACACGAACGAGTCCTCACGCCCGCACCACGCCCGCAGCGACGCAGGTGCAGGGTCCACGTCAGTACGCACCCCGTCGGTGTAAGCAGCGCAGTCCACGATCACGTCTGGCAGTGTGCCTCATCCGTGGGTCGGCGGTGAACCTACGCTGCGGTACGTGCACTCCTCCTGGACCGGCGAGTTGTTCGAGTGGCGCGGCCCCTCGCCGTTCCACTTCATCGCCATGACCGACGACGATGGCGCCGACCTGCGCGAGATCGCCAACGAGGTCACGTACGGATGGGGCGTGATTCCGGTGCGAGTACGCATCGGCCGCACGGAGTGGACCACCAGCCTGTTCCCTCGCCAAGGCCAGTACCTCGTGCCCGTGAAGGACAAGGTGCGGCGCGCCGAGTCGCTGGCGATCGGCGACCAGGTGAAGGTGCGACTGTGGATCGAGCCGCGCAACGGGCGGCCGGCGCGCTGAGCGCTGTCATACCGTCGGCGGATGGTGCAGCACCAGCGACTGACGCACGGCGAACACGCGCAGCGTGGAGCGCTCCTTGGCCGGTAGTTGCTGCTCGATCTCGGTGACCGCCACGACCTCGGGGGCGACCAGCTCGTGGCTGGTGCCGTTCACCACCAGCGTGGCAGTGCCGGCGGCGAGCACATTGCGCACCCAGTCGGGGCTGGTGCCGTAGGGCAGGTTGATCGCGAACCCGCCCTCCACGGGGAACGGCCCCACCGGTGTGGCGTACGGCGCGCCCGACACGCGGCCCACGTGGTGGATCACGCCCGCATACGCTCCCGCCGACCCGGCCGTGCGCAGCTGCCGCGGGTTCAAGAACCGTCGGTTCATCCGTCGCACCCCGTTCTGCACGAACGTCCACTTGCGCCGCATCCCGAGGAAGAACACCAGGAACGCGCCGGCCAGCGCCACCACCAGGCCACCGGCCACCCACGTCATCGTCCGCACCATCGCCGCCTCCGTTCGTGCCGTCATCCTCCGAGTTGGACGGTACTCACCGCAGAAGACGTTCCCGACCTACGACCGCGCCACTGGACGCCGGAGCCCTGAGGCGGGCTGTGAGTCGATCAGGCCACGTGCTGCAACCACGCCACCAGGTCGGCGATGACCGTGGCCTGCTCGGGTTCGTTGAACACCTCGTGATAGAGCCCGTCGTAGTAGTGCGCGGTCACCTGCGCATTCACCGCCAGCCGTTCCAGTTCGCGTGTGCCGGCCACGTCGGCGAGCTGGTCGTGCGTGCCGTGCAGCAGCAACAGCGGCAG
This sequence comes from Actinomycetota bacterium, assembly GCA_030645495.1. Taxonomy (GTDB): domain Bacteria; phylum Actinomycetota; class Acidimicrobiia; order Acidimicrobiales; family Ilumatobacteraceae; genus UBA668. The sequence continues at coordinate 494,470 of JAUSLV010000018.1, read as the reverse complement.
GCGCAGTGAGGCGTAGCGCGCGGGGAACGAACGCATCGCCCTGATCAACGCCGCGCCAAGGCCGGCAGTGACCTTGCCACTGAACACCAACGGATCGTCCAAATAGGCTCGCACCACCTCGGGGTCGCGACTGATCGCATCGGCCGCGAGCGCCTGCGGGCGCAACCCGGGGAACACCTTGGCGATCAGCAACAGGATGCCCACCTGCCACTTGGGCAGCGACTCGCCCAGCTTCAGGGCTGGGCCGCTGAGCACCAGCGCGCGCACACCCTCCTGATGGTCGAGCACGTGGCCCATCGCCAGGTTGCCACCCATGCTGTGGCCCATCACCACCAACGGCAGGCCGGGGTGCTGGGCGGTCACAAGTTCGCGGAACTGCACCAGGTCGCGCTGGAACTCGTCGTAGCGCTTCACGTACACCCGCTTGCCCTCGCTCTTGCCATGGCCGCGGTGGTCGAGTGCATGCACCGCGTAGCCGGCCTGAACGAGGGCCTCGGCCACGTGCGCGTACCGACCCGAATGCTCGCCCAACCCGTGGAACAGCAGCACCACGGCTCGAGCGTCGCCGTCGGGCAGCCAGGCCTGGTGGTAGATGGCCAGGCCGTCGACGGCCGTGAACGTGCTGTCGGTGTGCCTGCTCAGGCGTGTGCTCCTTCGCCGGCGCCCAAGTACGCAGCCTCCAGGCGTGATTGATCCTTGCGGAACTCGTCGGCCGAGCCACGCAGCGACACGTCGCCGTGCACCAGCACCATCACCGAGTCGGCGACTTCCAGCGCCAGGCTGACGTGCTGCTCGACGAGCACCACAGCGGCACCTGTCTCGTCGGCCACCTTGCGCACGACGGGCAACAACGACTCGACGATGATCGGCGCGAGGCCCATGCTCATCTCGTCGACCAAGAACACCTTCGGGTTCTGCACCAGCCCGCGGGCCATCGCCAGCATCTGCTGCTCGCCACCCGACAAGGCACCGGCCTTCAACTTCAGCCGCTTCGCCAGCGCAGGGAACAGATCAATCATCTCGTCGACGCGGTTCTGACCCTTGATCCGCGCGATTTCGATGTTCTCGCGCACGGTGAGCGTGGTGAACAGCGCCCGGTTGTCGGGTACCAGCACCACCCCGGCCATGTTGGCCTCGGCCGGTTTGCCGCTGGCAAGGCTCTTGCCCTCGAGCGTCATTTCGCCCTCGATTCGTGGCAGCAGGCCCGCGATCGTTTCCATCAACGTGGTCTTGCCCGCACCGTTAGGGCCCAGCACGGCCAACACCTGGCCGGGGTGGAGCTCCATGTCGAGCGAGCGCACGGCGACGATCTTGCCGTGGCCGCAGACCAGGTTGGAGGTGTGCAGCAGAGCGGTCATGAGGAAGCACCTTCCGAGCTGGTAGCAGCCTTTTCTGAGTGGGTGGAACCGAGGTAGGCCTTGATCACGGCCGGATCGTTACGGATCTGGCTGGGCGTACCGGCGGCGATCAGGCGCCCGAAGTCGAGCACGATGATGTAGTCGCACAGGTTGAGCACCAGGTTCACGTCGTGATCCACCATCAAGATGGTGACACCCTGGTCGCGCACGTCGCGAAGGCGAAGGCCGAGCCATTCGCTCTCCTTCGAGTCGAGGCCCGCGGCAGGCTCGTCGAGCAGCAGCAGCTTCGGTTTGGCCACCATCGCGCGGCCGATCGACACGAGTTGACGTTGGCCTTGCGACAACTCGCTTGCCGGGCGTTCGCGCACGTCGGTGAGGCCGAGTACTTCACAGGTCTCGTCGAGGCTCTTCATCGCGTGTGCACCGTGGCCCTGGCGACCGCTGGCGAGGCCAACCTCGAGGTTCTCCTCCACCGCCAGGTCTTCGTACAGCTCGATCGCCTGGAACGTGCGGCTGAGGCCGCGCTTCACGCGCTGGTGAGCCTTCAGACCCTCCAAATCGTGCCCGTCGAAGGTGATCCGACCCGTGCTGCGGGCGAAGCCCGACAGGGCATCAACCATCGTGGTCTTACCGGCCCCGTTCGGGCCGATCAGACCGACAATCGCACCCTGCGGCACGTCGAACGACACCTGATCGACGGCCACCACGCCGCCGTAGGCCACGTGGAGGTCCTTGATGCTGAGCAGCGTGGGCAGGCCGTGGACGTCGATCGGGGCGGCAACGAGCGTGCCCAGCAGCGGCTCGGCCTCGGCCACCTTGCCGGCGTTCTTCTTCGCCTGCCGCTTCGCGTGCAGCTTGTCGGCGATCACATGGTTCGGGCCCATCAGGCCTTCCGGGTTGGTGATCACCGTCACGATCAGCAGCAGGCTGGTGAGCACGTTGTACCAGGGGCCGACCGAGGATTCGAACCAGGTGTTCATCGCGGTGAACGAAAGGGCCGCGATCGCCATGAAGCCGGCGGCGATGCCACCGGACACCGAGGTGATGCCGGCCAGGTAGGCGGTGGCGAACACCGACAGGCCGAGCAGCGGCGTGAACTGCTGGTCGCTCACGGTGCCGTAGCGGTAGGCGATGAGTGCACCACCGAGACCGGCGATGAACGAGCCGATCGCGAACGCCATCAGCTTCACCTGGAACACATTCACACCGGCGGCAGCGGCGGAGCGCTCGTTGGCACGAACGGCCACCATCGCCGAACCGAGTTGGCTGCGGCGCAGCATCGCGACGCCGAGGGCCACCAGCACCAGCGTGATCAGTGCCATCCACCCGAAGGCGATGTGGTCGGAGTTACGGGTGACACCCCAGCCGAGGTGCCAGCCGAACAGTTCGGGCTCCTTGGCGGTGACACCACCCTCGAAGCCGACGATGTCGGTGTTACGGAACCATGCCGCGTCGAGCGTGACCGCCAGGGCCAGCGTGACCACGGCCACGCTGAGGCCGCGCACACGCAAGGCGGGCAGGCCCACCACCACACCGATGATCATCGCCACGAACGCCGCCATGAGCGGGGCGATGGGGAACGGGATGTCCATCGTCTGGGTGACGTAACTGAGCATGTAGGCCGAGGTGCCGGCCAAGGTGAGCTGGGCCAGCGAGATCTGCCCGGCATACCCGGTGATCACCACCAGGGACAGCGAGAGCACGCCGAACACGAAGCTGAGGATCAGCGCCTGGCGCCACTTGCCGTCGAACAAGAACATCAGGGCGACAGCCGCGGTGGTGGCAACGGCTGCCGTGGACCACAGGTTGCGCGGGCGCGGTGCCCTGCCCAGCGAGCGGGCGATGAGGGCGCCGCGGGCGGGCAACGGCTTGCCGCGCACCACCAGCACCACCAGCACGATCACCAGCGACACCAACTCGGGGCCGCCGCTCCTGGGGAACCACGACCAGGTGGAGTGCAGGAACTGGGCCTCGGATTCGAGCATGCCGATCACCAGGCCGGCCACCACGGTGGCCGCGAGATGCTCGAAGCGCCCCACCACGGCTGCGGCCAGCGACGGCACCACGAACAGCGAGAACACGATCGGCACCACGGCGATGTGCGGGGCGATCAGCACACCGGCCAGGCCGGCGACGGCGGACGACAGCATCCAGTTCAGGGCGGCGACACGGGTGGCCGAAATGCGGCTGACCACAGCACCCTTCTCGCTCTCGGCCACCGCACGGGTGGCGAGACCGAACCTCGTGAAGCGGAACAACGCCGACAGGGCGAGGGCGACGGCAACGACGGTGAGTGCGGTCCAGATCTTGTCGCTGTGCGCAACGGCGGTGCCGAGCTCGATCTTCGAGTCGGGGAACACCTTCTTCACCGGCGTCTGGGTGGTGCCCATGCGCTTCACGATCACCAGCACGAGCAGGATTTGGATACCGAGTGACGCGACCACGCGTGCCAGAGGTGGCGCGGTGCGCAACGGCCGGAACACCAAGACGTACAACAAGAACCCCAGCAGCGAGGACATGACGAGTGCCCCCAGCAGCGACAGCACGAACCCTGGGTCACCGCCGATGTCGACCGTCTTCGGGGTGCCCGGCATCATCGTGACGAACAGGCCCTTGCGCAGGTACGCGTAGACGAACGCGGCGTAGACGGCGATCGAGCCGCTGGCGAAGTTGATCACGCCAGAGCTTCGGTAGGTGACCACGAGTGCCATCCCCAGCGCTGCATAGGCAGCACCGGCACCGAGTCCGAGCAGCATGAACCCGAAGTGGCTCATCATGGGCGGCAGTTCCGTTCCGTGAGTTGAATCTGACAGGTGTGCGCTACTTGCAGGACCGCGGCCGAGCGGCGCATTCACGAGACACACAGGTCGCGATCGGTGCCGACTCTTCCCCAGTGATGGCACCGCCTTGCGAGGCGATACCGGCATGGACCGTAGCACATGTGACGGCGAACACACGAAAACAGTGACCCAATTGGGGAGGTCGATCTGACACCACTGTCCGCTCGGGGCGACCCGCGTACACCGGACTCACCGGGCATGGTCGCGGGCCAAAACGACCGAAGGAGTGGTGCCGAGCAAGCGCTCGACACCACCCCTTCAGAGGTACTGCGTACTAGCTACTGCGAAGGATCAGGCGCCTTCGAAGCTCACCGGCGTACCGGTCTCGTCGAGCTGACCGATCACGTAGTTGGCCGTGCAAGCGATCTTCACGATCGCCAGGGCCGTGCCGTCGCACACCAGCTTGCCACCATCAACCGTGGGCTGATCCACGCCGGCGTGGCCGGCAATGTGGGCAGCGAGATCGGCCGAGCTGTAGTCGCCGGCGTAGTCCTCCATGAAGCGACGGAAGCTCTCCAGCACCACGAAGGCGCCGGCCGGCGTGCCGTGGGGCGAGATCGCGTCGTCGTACTTCGCCAGGATGTTCACGAACAGGGCGTAGTCGGCGTTCTCGGGGTCTTCGCCACCGGCGTACGACACGTAGATGTCCTTCAGCTCGCCATTGGAGAGCTGCTCGAGCATGTCGCCGTCGATGCAGTTGCCGATCATGCCGATGACACCTTCGTAGCCGGCATCACGCAGGGCGCGGATGGTCAGCGAGCAGAAGGCCGGGTTGCCGATGATCGACACGACGTCGGGGTTGTTCTGCAGCTCGACCTGGATCGCCGACGAGTGGTCGGGAGCCGTGGGCGAGATCGGAACGATGTCCAGCTGGCCGGCGTTCTCCTGCTCGAAGATCATCGGCCCGAGGGCGTTGACCGGGCCGGTGGCGCCGGGCACGTCGATGACGACGACAGCGGTGCGCTTGGCGTTGTTGTTGACGGCCAGCTTCGCCGGGAAGTAGGCGATGCCGGCGACCGGGTTGGTCATGGTGAAGGCCATGCCGGGGGCGGCGGTCATCGACGCGTGGGCCGACGAGAAGGCGAAGATCGGGATGCCGGCAGCGAGGACCGTGGTGGCCCAGGGGCCGGGATCGCCGATGACGTTGAACAGCACGATCGACACGCCCGACTCCACCATGGTGGAACCACAGGCAGCAGAAGTGGCCGCATCGGGAGCCGGGCAATCGATGAGCTCGAGCTTGCGGCCGTCGGGGCCAAGGCCACCGGCGTACTCGTTGATCCAGCTGGTGACAGCCTGGGCCGACTGGAGGTCGGTGGAGTTGTCGACAGCAGCCGACACGCCCGACCACATGTAGCCGACCTTGAGGGTCTCGCCGGCGGCAGCGTTGGGCTCGCCCAGCGGATCGACCTCGGCAGCCGTGGTCTCGGTGGCCCCGGTCGACTCGGTGGAGCCCTCGGTGGTCACGGTGGAGCTGTCGCTCGTCTTGTCGTCGTCGCTGCAGGCGGTGGCGGCCGTCAGGCCGAGCACCAGCAGTGCCGCGAGTGCACGCTTGGAACTTTTCATCATGTTGTGTGCTGCCCTTTCAGACATAAACGTGAGTTGCTCACGGCACAGGCACATGCCTGCACCGCCGTGCAACTCTCCTCCCCAAGTACGGCGACCCGTCTATTCGACAGGTCGCCGGGACAGGACAGTAACACGTACCTGACACTTGTGTCACGCGAATCCGCGAAAAGAGGCACCTAATTTCACAACCGGCGCGTGGCCGGCCGGTGCCGATCAGAACGTCGCCGTGTCGATCACGAAGCGATAGCGCACGTCGCTGGCCACCACGCGGTCCCATGCGGCATCGATCTGCGCGGCGCTGATCACTTCGATCTCGGCACCCAGCCCGTGCTGCGCACAGAAGTCGAGCATCTCCTGCGTTTCGCGAATGCCGCCGATGGCTGACCCTGCCAGGCTTCGGCGACCGCCCATCAAGGAGAACGCTCGCACCGACTGCGGCTCGGGCGGTGCGCCCACGTTCACCATCGCCCCGTCGAGCCGCAAGGTGCCGAGGTACGAGTCAAGCGGCAGTGGCGCCGACACCGTGTTGATGATCAAATCGAGCGAGTTGCGCAACTGCTTGAACGTGGCCCGGTCGCTGGTGGCGTAGTAGTGGTGCGCGCCGAATCGCGTGCCGTCGGCCTCCTTCGACAGCGAATGTGACAGCACCGTCACTTCGGCGCCCATCGCCGCAGCGATCTTCACCGCCATGTGGCCGAGGCCGCCCATGCCCACCACGGCCACCTTCTTGCCCGGGCCGCAGCCCCAGTGGCGCAACGGCGAGTACACGGTGATGCCGGCGCACAACAGCGGCGCGGCCACATCGAGCGGCAGACCGTCGGGGATCCGCACGACGAAATCCTGCTCGACCACGATGTACTCGGAATACCCGCCGTCGGTGTACCGCCCGTACTTGTCGACGCCGCCGTAGGTGCCGGTGCTGCCCTTCAGGCAGTACTGCTCCTCGCCCGCCAAGCAGTTGTCGCACTCACGGCACGAATCCACCATGCAGCCCACACCGACACGGTCGCCCACGGCATGCTTCGTGACGCCGGTACCCACCTCGGCAACGACCCCGGCAATCTCGTGGCCCGGCACCAGCGGGTAGTGCGTCGCACCCCACTCGCCGCGACCGGTGTGGATGTCGCTGTGGCAGATGCCGGCGAACGCGATCTTGATGAGCACATCGCCTGCCTCCAGATCGCGGCGCTCGATCGTGGTCTTCCCGAACGGCTCGCTGGGACCTGGTGTGGCGTAGGCGGTGACGGATCGCATGGTGTTGCTCCTGTGTGGTGTTCCCCGCAGCGAATCTAGGGCACGCGCTGGCGCTGGACCCGCGGAATCTGCGGGTGTTGCAGCCGCTACTCTGGCGCCGTCAAGAGGGAGAGTACGGAGGTGACAGCGCGATGGGCTCGTACCGAGCAGAGGCCCTGATCGCCGCGCCTGCACACCGGGTGTGGGCCGTACTCGCCGACATCGACCGCTGGCCGGTCTGGACGAAGTCGGTGCGCAAGATCCGCACACTCGACGACCGACAGTTCGGATTGGGCAGTCGAGTGCGCATCTCGCAGCCTGGCCTCGGCACCGCCACGTGGGTGGTCGACGAATGGACCCCGAACACGTCGTTCACGTGGTCATCAGCACTGCCGGGCGTTCAGTCGACAGCGCAGCACCGCATCCTGCCGCAGCCCGACGGCGGTGTGCGAGTGATCCTCACGATCCAACAGACCGGCCGCTTCGCCGAAAGGATCGAACGCCACCTCGGCAAGAAGATCGAGCGCTACATGCGGATGGAAGCCGAAGGGCTGCGCCGCAGCCTGCAGAACAGCTGACGACGCATCGCGCGGCGCGATTGGCCGATGCCCTGCACCGGTGTGGTTGGATGGCGCCCTACGACCCACGGGCGGGCAGTTCGCCGCGGGACAACAACAGCGGGAGCGAACTCGTGTCGGATCAGTCACCCACCTCAGCAACCAAGCCGGGAATCACCGCGCGTCTGCGCTACCGATTCGATGCCGCGTTGTCGCGCGGGCCGTCCGTCGTCATCAGTTGGCTCGGGTTCCTGACGCTGGCCGTGGTGGCCGTCGCGGCACTGGCGCTGACGGTGTTCCGACTGTCGGGAATCGACGGCGAAACCAGCAGCCTGGGGTTCTTCGAAGCCTATTGGAAGTCGCTCCTGCGCATTTTCGATGCCGGCACCTTCTCCGGTGACACCGGCTTCGCCACGCGGGCGATCGAGCTGGTCGTCACGCTCGCCGGCATCTTCATTGCCGGCAGCCTCATCGGCCTCATCGCCAACGCCATCGACCAGCGGGTCGAGGAGTTGCGCAAGGGCCGCAGCAAGGTGCTGGAGAGCCACCACACATTGATCCTCGGCTGGTCGGATCGGGTGCCCGCGATCGTGAGCGAACTCGTGATCGCCAACGAGTCGACGAAGCACGCGGCGGTCGTGCTCGTGGCCGAGACCGACAAGACCGAGATGGAGGAGCGCCTCCGCGACTTCATCCCCGACACCCGCACCACCAAGATCGTGTGCCGCAGCGCCGAGCCGTGGAACCTGCACGCGTTGGGCCTCGCCAGCTTGCCGCTCGCCCGCTCGATCCTGGTGATCGGCGATGGCAACGACGACAACGTGGTGAAGACACTGCTCGCCATCCGCGCCTTTCGCGCCGGTCATGCCGATGGTGGCGGCAACGCCCCGATCGTCGCCGAGGTCGTCAACGCCGGCACCGCGGCATCCATCGAGTCGCTGCTCGGCGAGGGTCTTGTCACGGTCAGCAGCGAGGCAGTCGTGGCCGAACTCACCGCACAGGCCTGCCGCCAGCGCGGCCTGTCGGCCGTGTTCCGCGAACTGCTCGACTTCGACGGCGACGAGATGTACTTCGCTCCGTTCACCGAGCTGGTCGGCTCCACCTACGCCACGGCACAGCTCGCGTTCGACCGATCGGCACTCGTCGGCGTGCTGACCGCCGACGGCGTGGTGACCCTCAACCCTGCGGCCGACCGCGTGCTCGCCACCGGCGATCAGCTGATCGCAGTCGTCGAGGACGACTCGAAGTTCCTCGTCGATACCACGCCGGCAGTCGGCACCTTGCTACCGGTCGAGCGGTCGGCGGTCTCCGAATCACCGCGGCGCATCGTCGTCGTGGGCTGGAGCACGTTGGGTCCTCGCGTCATCGCCGAGCTCGACGAGTTCCTCGACCAGCGCACCACCGTCGAAGTGCTGCTCGATCCGCGGTTGGTGGATGTCGCCCAGGTGCGCGACCAGATCACCACCCACAACGTTCGCTTCGAAGTGAGCGAAATGGTGGGTGGTCCTGAGATCGTGGCCGCGCACGCGGCGCGCACCTCGTTCCACGAAGTGATCGTGCTCGGATACCGCGACGCCCTGCCCATCACCACGGCCGACACTCGCACCCTGCTGACGCTGCTCGCGTTCAACCAGGTGCGCCAGGCCGACGACATCGGGCCAGTGCGCATCGTCGCCGAGATGCTCGACCAGCGCAACGCCGAGTTGGCCGAGGCGACCGGGGTCGACGACTTCGTGGTCAGCGATGAACTCACCAGCCTGATGTTGGCCCAGCTCAGCGAACGCTCGGAACTGGGCCAGGTGTTCGACGACCTGTTCGACCGCGAGGGTTGCTCGATCGAGTTGCGCCCTGCCCCGGGCTATGGCGCCCACCTCGCGACGTGCTTCGCCGACGTCGTCGTGACTGCGTCGGCGCAGGGCCACAGCGCGATCGGATACCGCGTGGTGACGACCGGCCAGGTGGTGGTGAACCCGTCGAAGCGGGCACCGCTCGCACTCGGCCGTGACGATGAGGTGTTGGTGATCGCCCCGGCCGTTGGCGTCGGCACCGCCCGCTGACGGCCAGGCCGGCGGCGTCTCAGCCGACGGTGACGTCGATCTTCATCCCGGCCGAGTAGTGGCCGGGCTGGTGGCAGCCGATCTCCAGCTCACCTGCATCCTCAAAGGTGTACGTGAGCGACTCGGTGGCGCCGGGCTGCACCGTCACACCGCCGGGCATCGCGTGATCGTGTCCATCCATGCCCGCCATCTCGATGTCGTGTTGCGCTTGTGCCGCGGCGTCGCCGATGAAGGCATCGTGCGGAATCTCGCCGTCGTTCGTGAAGCGGAACTCAACCGTCTCGCCCGCGGCGACGGCCAGCGACTCGGTTCCGAAGCGGATGTCGGCCATCGTCACCTCGACGACGCGCACCGGCGCCGACGAGTCGGTGGAGGCGCTCGCGTCGGAGGCTGCGTCGTTCCCGCCGCCGCACGCGGCGATCGTGAGCAGCGTGACGGCAGCGAGCGAGTGGAGCGATTGGCGGGTTGTCATGCACGAGAGTCTGGGTGCTGCCGAGGCGCGATGCAACGCCGCGCACCCCACCTATCGGCGTCGTGGTGGGAGACTGCGGGCATGGCCCAGAACATCTACGACGACGAGCAGTTCTTCACCGCGTACGGGCAGCTGCCGCGGTCGTCATCGGGCCTCGACGCCGCCCCCGAGTGGCCGGCGCTGCGGGCCATGCTGCCGCCGCTGCACGGGTTGCGGGTGGTGGATCTGGGCAGCGGCCCCGGCTGGTTCTGCCAGTGGGCCGCGACGGCAGGCGCCGAGCAGGTGCTGGGCATCGACCTGTCGGAGAAGATGCTGGCCACGGCACGCGAGCACACGGCCCATCCGCAAGTGAGCTACGAGCGGCAGGATCTCGACGCGCTGGTGTTGCCGCCACTGGCCTTCGACGTGGCCTACTGCTCGCTCACGTTGCACTACCTCACCGACCTGCCTCGCCTGCTGACGGTGGTAGCGCAGGCCGTGGTGCCAGGCGGCGTGTTCGTGTGCTCGCTCGAGCACCCAGTGTTCACCGCACCGTCCAGCGCGGCCTTCGTGGTGGACGGCGACGGCGACGCCACCTGGCCGCTCGACCGCTACTTCGACGAGGGGCCGCGAATCACCGACTGGCTGGCACCCGGTGTCGTGAAACAGCACCGCACGCTGACCACCTATGTGACCGGCCTGCTCGACGCCGGCTTCGCGCTCACATCGCTGGTGGAGTGGGGCCCGTCGTCCGCCGACCTGGCCGCGCACCCCGACTGGGCCGCCGAGGCGGAGCGCCCCGCGTTCCTGCTGCTGGGCGCCACCCGCCTGCCGTAGTTCGCCGTTCCGAGCTCACGCCGCGGGCACGCCGGCCCAGTGGTCGAGGATCGCTTGCACCGGGGCAACCATGGCGACGTTGCGGATGGTGAACTTCAACAGTTGTTGCACGTACTCGGGTGGGTCGCCGGCGATGCAGTCGTTGGGCACGATCACCCGGTAGCCCAGGTTCATCGCTTCGATGGCGGTGCCCGCGACGGCGATGTTGGCCGACACGCCCACGAGGATCACGGTGGTGACCTCGAGGTTGCGCAGGTAAGCGTCGAGGGGCGTGGTGTAGAAGCCGGTCATGCCGTGCTCGCGCCCGAGGGAGATGTCGCCCGGCTGCGGCGTGAGCAGGTGGTGGATCGGGCCGTGGCTCCAGCTGCGCGACTCGGCACCGGCGATGGCCCTGCCGATCATCAGGTTCTTGACGGCTCCCTTGCCGTCTTCTCGCCGCTCGTCGCTGACGTACACCACGGGAGCACCCAAGCGGCGGGCCGCGGCCATCAGCGCGGCCACGTTGCGCACCAGGCCGATCGCCTCGGCGTGTGCGGCCACGCCGGGGATCAGCGCGGTTTTCGGGTCGAGCATGTGCTGCTGCACCTCCAGCGCCACCACTGCGGTGTGCGCCGGATCGAGGTGCGGCGCGAGGTCGATGGCCACGGGTCAGACTCGCTCGCCGAAGGTCATGTCGTCGATGCGGCGCACCGTGGGCACCTCGTGCTCGCGACCCAGCCACGACGGGGTGGCGGCATGACCGGCCGGTGGACGGGCCCACTCGATGTCGCCCCAGTGCTTGCGCGACAACTGGTCGGGGAAGGCAGGGTCGATCGCCTGGCAGGCCTTCCAGTAGCCCTTGGCGTACCTCACCATCTCGGGCTGCATCCACCAGTCCTCCTCGGAGGACCACCTGCCGTCGCCGGCGTAGTGGATGATCTGCAGCGAGGGGAACGAGAACGGCGGCTGCGACGGATCGGGATGGTCGGCCAGGTTGAGGCCCTTCCACACGATGCGATTGCCTTCGATGTTGTACCACTCGAGCGCGGTGTAGCAGTGCTTGCCGGTCATCATCGTGCTCTCGAGGAACAACTGGATCTCGTGCGGGCCGCGGAACTTGCCGTAGAAGTGGTCGAAGTAGACCGCATCGTCGGTGAACAGTTGCGACCAGGCGATCCAGTCCTCCATCGCCGGACCCACCACGAAGTAGTGCCGGAAGGCGGCTTCCACCTCGTCGCGGCTGTACTCGGGCGCAGTCATCTCAATCCTCTCTCATGGCCCAGAACTGGCACCACCAGTCGTGGCTCACCAAGCTCTGGAATTTCTCGTGCCAGCAGAACGCCAGTGGTTCGTCGGGCGCCAGGTAGTACAGGCAGTTGCTGCAGCTGTCGCCCTCCAGGGGCGTGCCGCGCAACGCTGTGGCACGGATCAGCTTCTGTGCGGCCCTGAACGCCACCTCGTCGACGGTCGGCTCGAAGCTCATCACTTGATCCGGGCCAGGCCGCCGGGGGCCACCTGCATCGCCAGCGGGCCGCGGAACAGCGCGTTGGGGCTGTACTCCACCACCTGGTCGGGCACGAGCTCGAGGTTGGGGCAGTGCCTAGTGAGCAGTTCGAGGATGATCTTCACCTCGAGGCGGCCGAGCGCGGCGCCGAGGCAGAAGTGCGCACCCTTACCGAAGGCCAGGTGCAGATCGGCGTTGTCGCGGTCGATCAGGAAGGCATCGGGGTCATCGAACACGTTCGGGTCATGGTCGGCCGAGGCGAAGCACATCATCACCTTGGCACCAGCAGGGATGCTGACGCCGGCGACCTCGGTGTCGCGAGTGGCGATGCGCCGGTGGTTCAGCACCGGGCCGTCGTAGCGCAGGATCTCTTCCACCGCGTTGGCGACCTTGGCCGGATCGGCGATCAACGCCTCGTACTGCGCCCTGTCGGTGAGCAGCGCACGGGTTCCGTTACCGATCGTGTTGCACGTGGTCTCGTGGCCGGCGAGGGCCATGGAATACACCATGTTGACGATGTCGAAATCGTTCAGCTGCTCGGGCTTGGCGTCGGCCAGCGTGATCAGCTCCGACACGATGTTGTCCTGCCGATTGGCCCGGTTGTTGGCCACGTGGTCTTCGCAGTACTTCCAGAACTTGCACACGATGTGCGCGATCTCCACCTGCTGCTCGTCGCTGAGGCGGCCGTAGGTGAGCAGCACCCGCTGTGCGCTCCAGTCCTTCAGCATCTCGGTGTCCTCCGGCGGGAAGCCGAGCAAGCTGAACGCGGCGAAACCGGGGAACGGGAAGGCGAGGCGATCCACGAAGTCGATCACCGGTTCGTCCTTGATGCCCAGCACCAGGTTCTCGCAGTAGGCGCGCAGCACCGGCTCGAGGTCGTTGAGGCGCCGAGGGGTGATCACCGACAGCAGCGACTTGCGCATCAGCGGGTGGCGCGGCGGGTCGCTGTTGTTCAGCGTGGGCACGCGGTGGTAGCCCTCGGCCAGCACGTCCTGCGCGGCCTGGCAGATCGGCAGCAGCGGCGACGACGCGATCGCTGCACTCCACGTGTCGCGATCGAGCAGGATCTTCTCCACGTCGTCGTACTTGGTGACGATGTAGTGATCCAGCTCGGGCATGAAGAACACCGGGCCTTCATCACGCAAGCGGTTGAACACCGGGTACGGGTCGAGCACGGTGCTGCGCTCGAGTGGGTCGTAACCGTGGGCGATGGGGCACTGCTGCATTGGTGAGCCGCCTTTCAGGAGAGCCTTGTGTTCAGGCGTGGAGGGTGGGAAGGCCGCGGCGCGCGCGGCTGTCGTCGATCTGTGCTTCGTGGTCGTGCTCGTACGCATCGGTCCACTCGTCGCCGAGGCCCGCCCAGGCGGCGCCGATGTCGAGCTTGCCGCCCGCGTTCAGCCGACCGGCGGCAACCACGTCGCCGACGAAGAACGTGTTCTCCTCGTTGTCGAGCGAGCGGAGCACACGGGCCTCGACGAACGTGAGGGCATCGAGCAGGATCGGTGCGCCGGTGACACCGACGCGAGTGCGCAACCCGGCCATTTTGTCGCCGTCGCGGCCGCTGCGGCCGCCGAGCGCGCGCATGATCGTGAGCGATGCCTCGATCAGCTCGGGTGCGTTGGACAACGCGTGCAGCACGAACACCCCACCGTCACGGATGAGGTCGTGGCTGAAGTTGTAGGTGGTGATGCTCACGACCACCCGGGGCGCCTCGGGCACGATGCTGGCCGACCCGGCCGACAGGGTGATCAGGCCGTTGGCGCGGCCACCGTGGGCCGTGGTGACAGCCACCGGGATCGGACGCAGCCCGGCGATCGTGGCGTTGTAGCCCCGCAGATCGTCTGGCGTCAGTTCGGCGACCATGCGCACATCCCTTTCGTGGCTCCACCCCCGCAGAGCCGTTGACCCCGCTCATTTAATATGCATAAATGGTGCCGGTCAAGCCATGCCTGCTGCATCCACGCCCACGACATCGAAACGACAGCAACCGCCGAAACGGTCACGCGGCGGAACGCAGCCGACCCCGCTGTCGCGTGACGACATCCTCGATGCCGCGCTGCCCCTCGTCGCTCGCGACGGACTCGACTCGTTGACGGTGAAGGCCATAGCAGATGCGCTCGGCGTGTCCAGCCCAGCCGTTTACCACTACATCGACGGTCGCGACGAGCTGGTCGACCGGCTGTGCGAGCGAGTCGCCCGTGAGATCGACCTCGACACCACCTGCTCGGCAGCGTGGGACGACGCGATCGTGATCGTGCTGCTCAACATGCATCACACGTTCTCTCGCTACCCCGGCGTCGGCGGCCGCGTGCTGGCCACTCAGCGAAGGTCGCGCGCCGCCGATCGCGTGTCGGACAAGGTGCTCGACCTGGTGCTCACCGAGGGCTACAGCGCTGCCGATGCGCTCGACCTGCTGGCGTCGCTGCACTTCCTGTTCGGAGGCTGGCTGCTGGGCACCCGCCCGCTGCGGCCCGCGCAGCCGCTGCAGCCCGAGCTGCTGGAACGCACCGCCCGTTGGGTGCTGGCGGGCTTCGCGAATACGGTGGCAAAGGCCGCACCCGCGCCGAATGCCTCCGGCACCGACCACGGAGACCACCCATGAGTGAGCAGACCCCCGAGTACGTGCACTACGACGTCGCCGACAGCGTGTGCACGATCACGCTCGACAACCCGGGGCGGCACAACGCCTGGAACCACGACATGGAGGCGCAGTACTGGGATGCACTCGACCGGGCCACGGCCGATCGCGACGTGCGCGCGATCGTGCTCACCGGGGCGGGCACGAGCTTCTGCCCGGGCCTCGACTCGAAGCGCCTGGAGGGTGTGGCCGGTGGCGGCGGGCTGGTGCTGGCCGGCCGCCGCTCGCAGCACTATGCACTCACCATCCCCAAGCCGATGATCGCTGCGATCAACGGTGCCTGTGCCGGCATCGGCATCGTGCAGGCGCTGGTGTGCGACATCCGCTTCATGGCTCGCAGCGCGCGTATCTCCACCGCCTACGCCAAGTTGGGCATCCCTGCCGAGTACGGCCTGTCGTGGCTGCTGCCCAGGCTGATCGGTGTGGAGCACGCACTCGATCTGCTCTACACGGCCAAGCGCGTCGAGGCTGACGAGGCCCTGCGCATCGGCCTGGTGAGCCGCGTGACCGACGACGACACCGTGCTGGCCGAGGCGCAGGCCTACGCCCGCCGGCTGGCCACGGGTAGCTCGCCGATCTCGATGGCCGCGATGCGCCGGCAGGTGTGGGGCGACCTGTCGCGCGACTACACCGAGGCCAACGAGGTGTGGTTGCAGACGATGAGGCGGATGAATGTTCGCACCGACAACCCCGACTTCGGCGAGGGCGTGGCCGCACTGGTGGAGAAGCGTGCGCCACAGTTCGTCGCGCTCGAACCCGACGCCGTCCTGCCGCCACTCCCCCCGTTCGTGGAGCAATGAGATGAACCCCAACTACTCCGATCAGGCCGAGGCGTTCCGGCTGCGAGTGAAGGCGTTCCTGGCCGACCACCTGCCGGCCGACTGGAAAGGCGTCGGCGCGCTGTCGCGAGAGGACGCCTTCGCGTTCACCGACCGTTGGCGGCAGATCCTCAATGACAACGGTTTCCTCGGCGTGAGCTGGCCGCAGCACTACGGCGGAGGCGACCTCACCAAACTCGAACAAGTGGTGCTGGTGGAGGAACTGGCCAAGGCCGGCGTTCCCGCAGTGGGCCCCAACGACAACTTCAGCCTGAAGATGATGGGCGGGCTGCTGCTGAAGTGGGGCACCAAGGAGCAGAAGCAGTACTTCCTGCCGCGCATCCTCTCCGCCGAGCACCTGTGGTGCCAGGGCTACAGCGAGCCCGACGCCGGCAGCGATCTCGCCAGTCTGCGCACCAAGGCCGAACTCGACGGCGACGAGTGGGTGATCACCGGCCAGAAGATCTGGCAGACCCGCGCCAAGGAGGCGAACTGGATCTTCGTGCTCGCCCGTACCAACCCCGACGCCCCCAAGCACCGTGGCCTCACGTTCTTCATGGTGCCGATGGATCAGCCCGGTGTCACGGTGGTGCCGATCCGCAAGATGGGCGGCCACCCCGGCTTCAACGAGGTGTTCCTCGACGGCGCGCGCACGGCCAGGGGCAACGTCATCGGAGAGGTGGACAACGGGTGGGAGGTCGCCAACAGCCTGCTCTCGCTGGAGCGCGGCGACGAGGCGGCCACCAACCCGGTGCTGTTCCGCGCCGAGTTCGACCGGATGGTGCAGATGGCCCGCGAGCGCGGCCGCCTCACGGACCCCGCGATCCGCGACCGCATCGCCGCCGCGTACTGCCGGGTGGAAATCATGCGCTACCTCGGCTACCGCATCCTCACCGGCGTGCTGTCCACCGGCGTGATCGGCCCGGAAGCCTCGATCAGCAAGGTGCAGTGGAGCGAGTACCACCGCGACGTCACCCGCCTGGCTGTCGAGATCATGGGAGCCGATGCGATGGTGCTGGAAGGCCGCGCCCCCCTCCGTGGTTACCGCTGCGACGACCCGGGCGCACCCAACTCCAGCGCCTCGTGGGTCGGCGCGCTGTACAACGGTGTCGCCGACACGATCTACGCCGGCACCAGCCAGGTGCAGCGCAACATCCTCGGCGAGCGCCTGCTCGGCCTGCCCCGCGAACCGCAGTGAGGCTATGGTGCCCCCGACCATGAAAGGGGCGTCGTGGGCTTCTACGAGAACAGAGTGCTGCCGCGGGTGATCGACCTCGCACTGGGCAAGCAGGTGGAATCCACGCGGGCGCGGGTGGCCGCCGGGCTCGACGGCCACGTACTGGAGGTGGGTTTCGGGTCGGGTCGCAACATCCGCCACTACCCCGGCACCGTGCGGAAGGTGTTCGCCATCGAGCCCGCAGGTGGCGGCCGCAAGATCGCCGCGCCACGCGTGGCCGCCAGCCGTGTGCCGGTGGAATACATCGGGCTCGACGGGGCGACGGTGGCGCTGGCCGACGAGTCGGTGGATCACGTGCTCATCACCTGGAGCCTGTGCACGATCCCGGACGTGAAGTCCGCGCTCTCGGAGGTACACCGAGTGCTGCGGCCCGGTGGCAGCCTGCGTTTCGTCGAACACGGGCGCTCGCCACACCCGAAGGCGGCCACCTGGCAGGACCGCGTCACCCCGGTCTGGAAGCGCATCGCCGGCGGCTGCCACCTCAACCGGCCGATCCCCGACCTGATCACCGACGCGGGCTTGACGATGACCGAGATCCGTTCGTACTCCGACAGAGGGCCCGAGACCGTCGCCCGAATGTATGAAGGGGTTGCGGTGAAGCCCGCCGGCGGCGATGCCTGAGCTGCGCGAGGTCGATGTCGTCGCCGACGGACTCGCCTTCCCCGAGGGCCCGGTGGCGATGGCCGACGGCAGCGTCATCGTCGTGGAACTGAACGGCGATCGGATCACGCGAGTGCTACCCGACGGCAGCACGTGCACTGTCGCCGAAGTCGAAGGTGGCCCGAACGGTGTGGCCATCGGCCCCGACGGCGCGCTGTACGTGTGCAACAACGGCGGCACCACTCCTGCCACCGCGATCGACGGTCGCATCCAACGCGTCGACCTCGCGACCGGTGCTGTCACGACGCTGTACACCGAGTGTGAGGGCGTGTCGGTGGGCACGCCCAATGACCTCGTGTTCGACCACACCGGCAACTTCTGGTTCACCGACCACTCGACGCGCGGCTCGGTCTTCTACGCGTCACCGGATGGCACGCACATCCGCCGTGTGGTCAAGGGCACCGCCGCCGCCAACGGCGTCGGCCTGTCACCCGACGGCTCGGTGCTCTACTGGGCCGAGACCCACACCCGCCAGGTGCACCGCCGTCGCATCACCGCTCCGGGCGAAACGGCCCCGTCCCTCGGCTACGGCCTCCACCCTGCGCTCCGCGGCAAAGAGTTCGATCACTGGTCGCTGCTGATCGGCCTTCCTGGCGCCCACGCACTCGACTCACTGGCCGTCGACAGCAGCGGCTCGCTGTGCGTGGGCACGCTCGTGGACAGCGGCATCAGCGAGATCAGCCCCGACGGCGCATGGACGCTGCACACGTTGCCGCCCGCGCTCGCTGACGGTGCGGTCACGAACATCTGCTTCGGTGGCCCCGACCTGCGCACGGCCTTCATCACCTGCTCGGTGACAGGACGGCTGGTGCGAGCCACATGGCACCGCCCTGGCCTACCGCTCGCCTTCAACGCCTGACCCACGCGCCCGGTTGCAGCACCCCCACCTCGCGAGCGCAAGACTGAGTGACCGACGACGACGGCGAACGGAGTGACGGCGAGATGAACAAGCGAACAGGTACCGCGGTGGCGGTGGCGATGCTGTGGGCGACAGCGCTGGTGGCATGCAGCGACGACTCCGGCGGCGGCGCCACACCATCCGACACCGCGGCACCCGACGAATCCGGCGCACCCGCAGGATCCTGGGACGGCGAGCCGTGTGCGCTGCTCACCACCGAGGTGGTGTCCGACACCGTCGGCAAGCCGATGACCGACGGCGTACCCGACAGGGGGGAGGGCAGCGTGCCGATCTGCCGCTGGGAGTCGACCGTGCCGTCGGCCAACCCCGACATCGAAGACCCGTTCTACGTGCAGCTGGCAATCCTGCCGCTCACCGACGCCGACGCAACGACGTTGCAGCAGATCGCCGACGACCTGGAGCACAACAAGGTGATCGAAGGGCTTGGCGACTCGGCCGTCGTGCAGTGTGCGTTCAGCTCGACCGACGGTTGCCCGTGGCGCGACAAGGTGTACGTCACCGTCGGCGACCGCTACCTGGTGGTCGATGTCGGCAACTTCTCGTCCCCGGGCGACTTCGAGGACGGGCAGGTCGAGCAGATCGTGATCGCGCTGGCCACTGCCGCCACCCCGTACGCTGCCACCCCGTAAGGCGGCCGGAGGCGCGGCCGGCTTGTTCACTCGTGGCGATGACGGTGATGCAGATCGGGAACGTGCACGTGGGCATGCTGCACGGGTTCGTGCACGTGCTCGTGGCGGTGGCGGCCGTTGAACCCGTCGGGATGGTCGTGCGTGTGGTGACCATCGACGCGTGACGGGTCGTGGTCGTGCTCGTGGTCGTGCAGCATCCGTGAGTGCCGATGAGCGTGGCCGTGGCCGCTGCGCAGCACGAGCGCCACACCCGACGCGGCGATCGCTGCGGCGAGCACCTGGCGCACGCCCACGTCCTCGCCGAGCACCGTCCACGAGACCACCGCGCCCACGAACGGGGCCCCGGCGAACACGAGTTGCCCGCGAGCCGCACCGAGGTCGCGCGCCCCCGACACCCACAGCGTGATCGAGGCGCCGTAGCCCACGCCACCGACCACCAGCGCCCACACCACTGGCCACCCGGTGGGCATACCGTCGAGCACCGCACCGATCGCCAGGTTCACCGAACCCGCCACCACACCCTTCACGAACGTGATGTGCACCGGGGCCAGGTCGGCGAGGTTGGCAGTGATGCTGTTGTCGACCGCCCACGCGGCGCACGCGCCCACCACGAGCAGCGCACCCCAGCGCAGCCCGGCCTCGCCGGGAATGCCCAGCACCAGGCCGGCCCCCACCACCAGGGCCATGCCGGAGATCACCCACCCGCCGAGGTGTTCGGCGAACACCAGCGCCGCGAACACCCCGGTGAGCACCAGTTCGAGGTTCAGCAGCAGCGACGCCGTCGCGGCAGGTGTGCGCTGCAGCCCGAGTGCCAGCAGCACCGGCCCGATCGCGCCGCCGAACAGCACCGCAATGCTCAACCTGCCCGCGCTGCGACGGAGTACCGCCCTCGTGGGTGCGACTCGGCCCACGAACGGCAGCACCGCGAGCGCGGCGCCGAGGTACAGCAGCCCGGCAAGCCCGAACGCGCCCATCCGCTCGGCCAGCCGCGAGGCGGCCGGGGTGGACACCCCGAACAGCACGGCTGCCAGGGCGCAGCGGACGATGCCACGTCGATTCACGATCCCGATGCTACGCACGCTGTTCCCCGCGGCGCAGCCCGGCTCGGCACCACGACCTGGCAGCGTGCGAGACTCGCCCGATGGGGACAGCACCGAAGGACGCCACAGACCACACGCGAGCAGCCAATGCTCCCGTCGAACTGGGCTTCGACCCGGCCGACTTCGACCGCGCGTCGAACGGGCTGCTCGCGCAACTGCCCGGCGGCAAGGTGGACACGCCGTACGGCGTGGTGTTCGACCAGAGCCGCTACGAGTTCATCCAGCGCGGCAGCACCAACCCCGACACCGTGAACCCCAGCCTGTGGCGCCAGGCCCAGCTGAACGGCATCCATGGCCTGTTCGAGGTGGCCCCCGGCATCTGGCAGGCGCGCGGCTACGACATCTCCAACATCACGTTCATCGCCGGCGCCACCGGGTGGATCATCATCGACCCACTCACGGTCGAGCCCTGCGCGAAAGCCTGCCTCGATCTCGCCAACGCCACGCTCGGCGAACGGCCGGTGACCGCGGTGATCTACACCCACTCGCACACCGACCACTTCGGCGGGGTGCTCGGTGTCACCACGCAGGCCGACGTGGATGCCGGCCGCTGCCGGATCATCGCCCCCGAACACTTCCTGCACGAGACGATCGGCGAGAACGTGATCGCCGGCTACGCGATGATCCGCCGCGCCACCTACCAGTTCGGCCCGCTGCTGCCGGCGGGTCCGCGCACCCACGTCGACTGCGGATTGGGCAAGGCCATCCCGTTCTGGCCTCCCGGGCTGATCGCGCCCAGCGAGGAGATCACCGCCACCGGCACCGAACTGCTGATCGATGGCGTGCGGGTGATCTTCCAGCTCACACCCGAGGCCGAGGCCCCGGCGGAGATGAACTTCTTCTTCCCCGACCACGGCTGGCTGTGCACCGCCGAGAACTGCACGCACAACATGCACAACCTCGTACCCATCCGCGGCGCGCTGGTGCGCGACTCGCTGAAGTGGAGCAAGTACATCGGCGAGATGATCGAGCTGTGGGGCAGCCAGGTGCAGCTGATGTTCGCCTCGCATCATTGGCCGCGCTGGGGCAACGACGACGTGCTGCAGTACCTCGTGCTGCAGCGCGACCTGTACCGCTGGGTGCACGACCAGACGATGCGTCTCGCGAACCAGGGCTACAACGCCACCGAGATCGCAGAGATGCTGCAGATGCCGCCCGAGTTCCAGGCCGAGTCGCACACAGTGGGCTACTACGGCCACTTGGTGCACAACATCAAGGCCGTGTTCCAGCGCTACCTGTCGTGGTACGACGGCAACCCGGCCAACTTGTGGAAGCTGCCGCCCGTGGATGCCGGCACTCGCTACGTGGAGCTCGCCGGCGGGCCCGACGCGTTGATCGCGTCGGCTCGGCGTTCGTTCGCGGCCGGCGACTACCGCTGGGTCGTCGAGCTGGTGAACCACCTCGTGTTCGCCGACCCCACCAACACCGAGGCTCGCGAGCTGCAGGCCGATGCCTTCGAGCAGCTCGGCTACCAGAGCGAGTCGGCCACGTTCCGCAACGCGTTCTTGATGGGTGCGCAAGAGCTGCGCAACGGCACCTTGCCGCGATCGCCCGCCGGCCGCAGCGGCTACCTCGAGGCGATGACGCCCGACCAGCTGTTCGACAGCCTCGCGGTGCGGCTGATCGCCGAGCAGGTCGGCGGGCTCGAGGCCACCGTCAACATCACGTTCACCGACCTCGGCGAGCAGTGGGTGCTGGGCCTCAGCAACCGAGTCCTGCACGCCATTCGCGGCCGCCACGACGCCGCCGCCGGCGTGGCCCTGGCGATGCCCAAGATCGTGCTCTACCGGCTGATCGACGGCAACGTGCCGTTCCTCGATGCGATCAGCGCGGCGATCGCCGACGGCACCGTGGCAGCCACCGGCGACCTGGCGGTTGCCGCCACGATCTTCGGCAACCTCGACACGTTCCTCACCAACTTCCCCCTCGTCGAACCCTGACCGAGGCACTCGGCGCGACCCTGCCTTTCGACGGGCTGGTCGAAGCGCGGTTCGACGGGCAGCAGCGAAAAGAGTAACCTCTTTTCTCATGGCGCTCACGACACGCATCACCACCCTGCTCGACATTCAGCACCCGATCGTGCAGGGCGGGATGCAGGGCGTGGGCCTGGCCGAGCTCGCCGCTGCCGTGTCGAATGCCGGCGGTCTGGGCATTCTCACCGGTCTCACCCAGCCCACCCCCGAGGCGCTGCGGGCCGAGATCGAGCGCTGCCGAGCGATGACCAGCAACCCGTTCGGCGTGAACCTCACCGTGTTCCCCACCCGCAACTCGCCCGACTACATGGCCTACGCGCAGGCCGCAGTGGAGTGCGGCGTCACCATCGTCGAGACCGCCGGCACCCCCGCACTCGCCCCGATCTGGGAGTACCTCATGGCCAACGGCGTGCGTATCCTGCACAAGTGCACCTCGGTGCGCCACGCCGTGTCGGCGGAGAAGAACGGCGTCGACGCGATCTCGATCGACGGCTTCGAGTGCGCCGGCCACCCGGGCGAGGACGACATCCCCGGCCTGATCCTCGTACCCTGCGCAGCCGACCAGGTGAGCATCCCGATGATCGCGTCGGGTGGGTTCGCCGACGGGCGCGGCCTCGTGGCGGCGCTGTCGCTGGGCGCGGATGGCATCAACATGGGCACCCGCTTCTGCGCCACCGTCGAAGCCCCGATCCACCCCAACGTCAAGCAGGCGTACGTGGACAACGACGAGCGGGCCACCAACCTCATCTTCCGCAGCCTGCACAACACCGCCCGCGTCGCCAAGAGCGACGTGTCCGACGAGGTGGTGCGCCGCCTCGCCGTGCCCGGGGCCACGTTCGCCGATGTCTCCGACCTGGTGCGCGGCGACAAGGGTCGCGAGGTGCTGGCCGACGGCGACATCACCAAGGGCATCTACTGGGCGAGCATGTCGCAAGGCCTGATCCACGACATCCCCACGGTGAAGGAACTGATCGACCGGATCGTCGGCGAGGCCGAGGCGATCATCAGCGGCCGCCTGCGAGCCGTCGTCGGCGGCTGATCCGCTCCCCTGCGCGGGCCATGGTTCCGGCATACTGTGGGCATGTCGAACGACGAAGGCACGCAGAATCCCGGCAGCGAGACCACCGACGCCGACGAAGCACTCCAGATCGAGACCTACGACGCCGACCGCGATGGCAAGATCGGCCTCGTCGACGGCGTCCGGGCGCAGCTGGGCCTGGTGGATGCCGAGTTGGAGATCGCCGCCGACAAGGCCGACCACAAGGGGCTCAAGGGCCACCTGGCCGACGCCGCGCACAAGATCGTCGACAAGCTCGACAACGACTGAGGCCGGCGGGTCACATCGTCGGGAGTGTGGCGACTTTGTCGGCCGCAGCGTTCCTCGCGGTGATCCACTGCAGGAGGTCGCCCACCGGCATCGGTCGAGCGATCAGATAGCCCTGCAGCAGCTCGACCCCCAGATCGCGGGACATCGTGAGCTGCGATTCGGTCTCCACGCCTTCGGCCACCACGAGTGCACCCATGGAATGGGCGATGTCTACCGCTGCGCGCAGCAGCTGGCGACGACGCTCACTGTCGGGTTCACCGTCGAGGAAGCTCTTGTCC
The DNA here is from genome assembly GCA_030645495.1 of Actinomycetota bacterium. GTDB lineage: Bacteria > Actinomycetota > Acidimicrobiia > Acidimicrobiales > Ilumatobacteraceae > UBA668. The sequence continues at coordinate 470,506 of JAUSLV010000018.1, read as the reverse complement.
AGCTTGATGTAGGTGGGCGACAGCGTTTGCAGCAGCTGGAGGTTCGAGAAGCCCGTGCCGAAGTCGTCGATCGAAATCGCGGCGCCCTGGGCCGAGAGGGCACCCAGCGCCGCCATCGCCTGGCTGCCCGCGGGAAGGAAAACGGACTCGACGATCTCCACCACCAGCCCGGCGAGCCCTGTTGCTGTCGGCCAGTGCGACAGCAACGCGGTGAGCGAGCGGTCCTCCAGCTGCGTCGCCGACATGTTGACGCTCACCGGCAGGCCACCATGCCCGCCGGCGCGCAACGTCTCCAGATCGTGACGCAGCAGCGCAAACGTCAGCGGGCCGAGTTCGCGGATCTGGCCACTCTCCTCGGCGAAGCCGATGAACTCACCGGCAGCCACGACCCTGCCGTCGCGGTGCCAACGCAGGAGCGCCTCGACCTTGTGCAACGACCCGTCGGTCGCGCTCACCACCGGCTGGTAGTACAGCTCGAACTCGTGCTTCGTCAGCGCTGCGCCGATCGCCAACCGCATCGCCCGCCGTTCGTCTGCCACTGCGTTCAGGTCGCTCGTGAAATAGCTCAGCGACTTCCCACCACCGGACTTGGCTGCATACATCGCCGCATCGGCCGATCGCAGCAGCGCGTCCAACTCGACGGCGTCATCGGGGAAGAACGCGACACCGAAGCTGCCGCGGACTGTCACCAGCGCTTCCGGCAACGCGATCGGCTCCGAGAGCAGCTCGGGCAGGCGGGCCAGAAACAGTTCCAGTTCGGCGATGCTGCGATGCCCTGCCACCGCAATGCCGAACTCATCACCCCCGAGCCGTCCCAGCAGATCGCCCGCACGCAGACCGCCGGTGAGCCGCTGGGCAACGGTTCGCAACACGATGTCACCGGCCTCGTGGCCGTGCTGGTCGTTGACCTCCTTGAACCGATCGAGATCGAGCCAGATCAGCGCCAGCCTCTCGCCCGAACGCCCGAAGTGCGCGAGCTCACGTCCAAGTTCGGTGCGGAACGCAGCGCGGTTCAACAGGCCAGTGCCCGACTCGTCGAACCGGGCTTGGCGCGACAGCAGGGCCGTGCTCTCGTGCAACAGCGTGATGTCCTGGACGATCACGAACGCGACCGAGTCGCCCACGGGGCGAACCAACCGACGGACATCGATCGTCACCCATACCGACGCCCCGTCGTTGCGCATCAGTTGATGGGTCGTCGGCTCGGCGTCGACGGGGTCGGAGCCGATTCGGCGTCGGCACTCGTCGGCGAGCGAGTGCTCGTCGGCGTGACCGAACGCGAAGATGGGGCGGCCCACCACACCACCGCGCTCGTAGCCCACCAGCGCACAGAAGGCCGAGTTCACCATGGCGACGCGGGCATCTGCGTCGAGTACCGCCACCCCGAACGACTTGTTCTCGTACACCGCTTCGAACACGAGCGACAGATCGCTCGCCTCGGTTTGCGCCGCGACACGATCGGAGATGTTGGCCATGGTGCCCACCACCATCGGCTCGTCACCGCCCAGCATCGGCACTGCCGACTCGCGCACCCACCGGTCGCGCCCGTCGCGGGTGGTGATCCGGTACTCCACCGACCACGCGTCGGTGTTGGCACGGGCGGCCTGCACCCGGGCGCGATCCTCGACGACGATGCCATCGTCGAGCAGGTGAGGTTGCACCATCAGCTCCGCCGCCGACCAGCCCGTGACGGACAGGATCGGATCGCTGATGTACTGCAGCTCGCGCATCGTGGGGTCGCGCTTCCACACGGCCTCTTCCAACGCATTCGTCACCTTGGTGAAGTCGCCGAGCGCCCGTTGGGCGGTGCGCCGCAACGTGACCACCTCAGTGATGTCGGACAACGTCAGGACGGCACCCCGGCGCAGACCGGTGCGATCCTGGTACGGAGCGATGCTCACCAGATACGACTGCTCGAGGGTCGACGCCTCCAGCGTGCAGCGCGGTTCGCCGGCCAGCACACCGCGTAGCGCCGCTTCCAACCCGGGGATCTGAGCCGTCGTGGGCGCCGAGAGCAATGGCGCCCCGATGTCGTCGGCGAGCAGCGCGAACAGGCGCACGGCGAGGGGGGTGAACCGCGTGACACGCATGTCGAGGTCGACGATCACCATGCCCTGATTGGATGCGCTCTGGATGTTCTCGAGGTCGGTGTTCAGCGCGCTTTGCTCGTCGGCACGGGCGCGCAACAGCTGGTTGAGACCCACCAGCTCCTCGTTCGTCGCCCGCAGCTCCTCGTTCGTCGCCTCCAACTCTTCGTTCGACGCTTGCAGCTCTTCCGACGCTGCCTGCAGCTCCTCCGACGACGTCTCCAGCTCCTCGTTGACCGCCTCCAGCTGGGCGATGGTGTTCCGCAGCGAGTCTTGCGTCGCGATCAGCTCGCGCTCCAAGCGCTCGAACTCACGGTCGAGACGCTCGTCGCGCTCCCCGGTCACCGCCTGCGCAGCGTGCTCGGTGTCGACCCGCACGAACGTGAGCACCGCGAGCCCCCGGCCGTTCACCATCAATGACCGCGCGTCCATCTGTACGACGACGTCGGAACCGATCATCCGGATCGGGCGACCTCCGGCCGGGGCACCACCGGAATGCACCATCACCAGCAGGGCACGAGCCTCCGCCTGCAGTTCGGCCCGCAGGAACGCACCCGCCGACGTCAGCAACGGCCCTTCCGGCACCCGACAGTAGGGCGACACGTCGCCGACTACTTCCACCAGGTCGAGGTTCTCGTCGAGCACGAGGCATGGCTGGGCCACCGCCCTCATCAGCGACTCGAGCAGCGTCACGTGGTCTTCCGGAGCGTCGTGGCGCTCCCCGAGTAGTCGCCTGGGTGCGAGCAGCGGCGTCGCGAACGATGCCGGCCGCGCCGGTCGCGACGGAGTGAGCGGCGACCGATCGTCGGCCACGTGTTCGAAGATCTTGTGTTCACGATCGAGGACGAGAAAGCCGGCGCTGGCGGCACCCAGCGTCTCGGACTTCCCCAGGAACAACAACCCACCCGGTACCAGCGAGTACCGCAACAGGTTCAGCACGCGGTCCTGCAGCGGTGTGGTGAAGTAGATCAGGGTGTTGCGGAACGACACGAGATCCATTCGCGGGAAGGGCGGGTTCTCGCCCACGTTGTGCCGGGCGAACACGGCGCAGTCGCGCAGCCTCGGCGACATCTCCAGCCCGGCCGCTGTCTCGGTGGTGTAGTGGGCACGCAGATCGCCGGGAATCTGCTCTGCGGCCGAGAGGGGATACACGCCACGGCGGGCGGCCGCCAGGCTGGTCTCGTCGAGGTCGGTACCGAAGATCTTGAGCTGCTGGCCGAGCGCCTCAGGTCGCCCCAACGCCTCGCTGCACAGCATCGCCAGCGAGTACAACTCTTCGCCGGTCGCGCAACCGGGCACCCAGACGCGCAGCTGTTCCGCAGACGAGCGCGAACGCACCAGCTCGCTGAGTCGTGCGGCGAGCGCGGCGAAGGCTTCGGGGTCGCGGAAGAACGACGTGACCGTCACCAGCAGGTGACGCGCGAGCAAATGCGCTTCCGATGCGTCGGCCTCCAGGATCGGCAGGTAGTCGTCGATCGTGTCGACCAGGCGAACCGCCATCCGCCGCTGCAGCTGTCGCTGCAGCGTGTTCTCCTTGTACTGGGAGAAGTCGATGCCCAGCACGCGCTTCAAGCGGGCCGACACCGTGGTCAGCACCTCCGGCTGCGACCCGAGCAGTGGGACTTGCGGCCACGGACCCGATCGACCCAAGGCCGACAACCGCTCGCCGATCGCACCAGCCGCGAGCACCAGATCGGCACCGCCCAGGGCGATCGCTGCCCGTGGCATCGAGTCGAATCTGGCAGTCTCCGGGGCTTGGGCGATCGTCAGGCCGCCCTGGGAATGAATTGAACGCATGCCCTGTGACCCGTCGACACCTGTGCCCGACAGCACCACGGCCACACCCTTGACGCCCCACGACCGAGCGATCGACTCGAACAACGCATCCACGCTGGGGCACGGCGCCACCCGCTCGTCGGGTTCGAACACCTTCAGCCGGTCACCCTCCACCGCGATGTCGTATCGGGGTGGTGCCACTACCACCACATCGGGTCGCAGCACGGCGCCATCCTGCGCGGTTTGCACCGCGAGGCGCGTCGCCCTGCCCAGCAGCTCGACGAGCACGCTGGGGTGGTCGGGGGCCAGGTGCTGGGCCACGACGTAGGCAGTGCCAGCGCCTGGCACCAGGCCGGCAACGAGTTCGGTGAGTGCTTGCAGCCCGCCCGCTGACGAACCGATGCCGACCACGGCAGTGAGCACGTTCCCTGGTGCGTCGACGTGGACGGGGGCGACTGTCTTTCGCTCGGACACGCTCAGCTCCCGTCTCTCGATGCCACGATACGGCCCCTACCAGGGTAAACCCTGGTCAGGGGCCTGCTAGCGCCCCTTCCACTGCGGGGTGCGTTTCTCGAAGAACGCCTGCACGCCCTCCTTCATGTCGTCCGACGCGAGAATCGCCTCGGTTGCCCGGGCGGTGGCTGCCCACCCAGCCTCGTCACCGTCGGCGAGCAAACCGTTGATCGCGGCCACGCAGGCCTGCACCGCAACCGGCCCGTTGCTGCAGATCCGCTGCGCCATCGCCAGGGCGACGGAGAGCGCGCCACCTTCGTCGGCCAGCGCGTTGACGAACCCCGCGGCGTGGGCGCGCTCGGCACTGATCGGATCACCCAGCAGGATCAACTCGCGAGCAAGGTTGAGCGGGAGCGCGTTGGGGGCACGGAACAACCCGGCCGAGGTGGGCAGCAGCCCGCGGCGCACCTCCGGCAGGCCGAACACCGCGGTGCGCGCGGCAACGACCAGGTCGCACGCCAGCGCGATCTCCATCCCGCCACCGAGCGCAGGCCCTTCCACAGCGGCGATCAACGGCTTTCGCCGCACTCGCCGGATGATGCCGTACTCGCCGCCGCGAGGTGTGCGGTAGTCGCCCCGGTCGGCGATGTCGCTGCCCGCGGAGAACACCTTCGGCGTGCCGGTGAGCACACCGGCCCACAGCTCGTGATCATCGTCGAGCAGGTTCAGCGCCTCGTCGAGCGCATACGCGAGCGCCACGTTGATGGCGTTGCGTTTGTCCTCCCGCCGCAGCGAGATGACGAGCACATGGCCGTCGCGAGTGGTCTCCACGAGTGGTGCGGACATGGGCGCGATCCTATGTGCGGAGTGCGCCTACGATGAGTTCGTGAAGCCGGTCGTGCAGGTCACCGCGCTCGATCACATCGTGCTGAAGTGTGCCGATGTGGCGACCACGCTCGCGTGGTACCTCGACGTACTGGGCCTCGCCGCGGTACGCGTCGACGAGTGGCGAGCGGGCACCGCACCATTCCCATCCGTTCGGGTCGGCGCCGACACGATCATCGACCTCGTGCCCGGCAGCACCGACGACGGCCGGCTCGAGCACTTCTGCCTCGTCGTGCGGACCACCGACCTCGACACACTTGCGCAGAGCGGCCGCTTGCACGTGCTGGAAGGGCCGGTGCCGCGCTACGGAGCACGCGGCATGGGCACCTCGCTGTACGTGCGCGACCCCGACGGTGCCGTGGTGGAGCTGCGCCACTACTGACGCAGCATCACGGTTGGTCGGCCAGCGGCAGCGAGTAGCCACCTGACCAACAGTCGCGCAGGAACGCCACGAACGCGTCCACATCGCCCGTCCATGCGAGTGAGCGCACCTGACGTTCGCTCCGCCGAGCGCTGAAGCTGCGCAGCAGGTCGTAGGGCGAGCCTGCAACCCGGGCGCGTTCGGCGCCAACGCCCACCGACCGAACCTCGCCGTCGCTGCTGTCGACGACGACCATTCCCCATCCGGCTGCAGCCAACAGGCCGCCGAGGTGGTCGCAGTAGTGGTCGAGTGCGACCACCAGCGCAACCGGGTCGGCGTACGGCGGCAGGCCGAGCGCGGCCTGCACATCGTGCATGTGCACCAGCAGATCGGCCACGAAATGGCACCCGAACTCGTAGCCGAACAGCCGCAAGCCGTCCGCGAAGGCCGGCGCCTCGCGATCCCACTCCGCCAGCAGTTCGGGCACCGACGTCTCTGCTCGCGCGGCGATGTGGCCCGCGGCCCACGCGGTGCCGCCCTCGTCGTCGGCCGCCGGGAGGTGCTGCGCGTTCAATGCCGCTGCCAGCCCCACCACGTGGGCGGCCACGTCACGTACGCACCACTGCGGGGCCGCTGGGACGACCGTCTGGAGCTGGGCCGGCGTCAGCGAGTCCAGCAGCCGAGCGAACTCGCGGTGCACGGTGAGGTACAGCGCCCCGGTGTCGATCGACGTCTCCCGCTGAGTCCGACCCATCACCGCCCCATCCTGGCGCGTCGGCCGCGCTGTGCGCGCACTCTAGGTTGCACACAGGGCGCTGAACCGCCCGGCAGGCTGGATGACGACCACGAAGCCGGTCAGCACTCCTCATTCAACAACGCGAGCGTGCCGATGCAATGGCAGTGAATCGAGATCTCGACCACCTCCGCAAACAACTGCAACGCGCCTCCAGCCTCACCGCGTGCGCCCAGACGGTGTGCGATCACCTTGTGGCGATGGGCTTTCCGCTGCCCAGCGTGTACCTCGTGCGCTCGGGACGGTTGCGGTGTTTCGGGGCCAGCGGCTACTTCCAGGTCCGCGACGGCTTCCCCCCGCTGGCAGGGATCATCTCGGCCACCGTGCGCAGCGGCGAGCCCCACGTCGTGGACGTGCGCACGAGCGACATCTACCTGCCGGCCTCTGACCGCGTCGAGCACGAGGCGTGCGTGCCGATCTTCCTCGACGGCTCCACGGTGGGCGCGGTCAACATCGAGTCGCCGACACCGTTGCCGGCCGACACCGCCGACGTGGCGGCAGCCGTTGCTGCCGTCTTCTCCACCCGAATGGCCGAACTGGGTGGCATTCCGCAGCCGACGGGTTGGCAGTTCGTCGCCGACCAGGCCACTCGGCTGGTCGACCTCGACAACGAAGCCGACCTGTTCGAGGTCACGCTCGACACTGCCCTCGCGCTCTCCGGAGCCGATACCGGGATGGTGGTCATCGGCAACCGGGCCTCGGGATTCGCTCCCGCGGTCGCTCGCGGAGCACTGGCCGAACAACTCGCAGCACTCTCGCAGCACAGCCTCGCGGCGATCGGCGAGTGGATGGACGGGCCGCTCTCGGTGTACACCGTCGGCGCCGTCGAGGACGAGTGGTTCCCCGGTTCGGATGCGCTGCGGCGGGCTGGGCTCGGCTCGGTAGTGGTGACTGCGATCGCGCGAGGTGATGAACAGCTCGGCTACATCATGGTCACCGATCGCCGCGGGTCGGTGCCCGCCACCGAGACCGTCGAGCAGATGGAACTGCTGGGCAGCCTCGCCAGCAGCGCGCTCAGCAACGCGCGCCACCTCGCGTCGTTGCGCGACATGACTCGCCGCGACCCGCTCACCGGCCTCGGGCACCATGTGTCGTTCGGTGAAGCGCTGCACCACGCGCGCCACCACCACGACACGTACGCCGTGCTGGCGATCGACGTCGACCACTTCAAACACGTCAACGACAACCACGGTCACGAGCACGGCGACCAAGTGCTGCGCGATCTGGCAGCAGCGCTCGGCGTCGCGGTCAGCGCCGATGACGCCCTGTTCCGGATCGGTGGTGACGAGTTCGCCGCGATCGTCGCCGTGGCCACCGAGGACGAAGCGCTGGCGGTGGCGCAACGGCTCTCCGACTCAGCGCGCCGCGTCGGTACACCCGTGTCGATCGGCGTGGCGTTCAACGCGGCTCACGAGCCGAGCGATCTCTACACCCGAGCCGACGAGGCGCTGTACGTTGCCAAGCGCCTCGGCCGCGACCGCAGTGTGATCGCCGGCTCGGGCCGCGACCACGCCGGGCAGGGCTCAGACGGCTTCGGCGGCGCGCACGGCGGCGACGAGCGCCACCCTGGCGCGAGCGACACGTGACCGCACCGTGCCAACGGGGCAACCCATCATGTCGGCCGCCTCTTCGTACGACAGGCCCACCAGCTGTGTGAGCTCGAACGCCTCACGCTGATCGGGCAGCAACGCCACGAGCAACTGGTCGATCGCCTCGGAGTCGGGGGCCTGATCGGTGCCGGCCACACGCGAAAGACGATCGTGCAGGCGCCGCTGCCGGGCGCGCTTGCGCACATGATCGGCACACACGTGGCGAGCGATCGACAACAGCCAGGCGCGAACAGGTGCGTCGCCACGGTACGAGTCGAACGACCGCAGCGCACGCAGGTAGGTCTCCTGCACGAGGTCTTCTTCCTCACCCGGCGAACCCAACACGGAGCACACCCGCCACACGATCGGCTGCGTACGCGACACCAGCTCACGCACGGCGCGGTCGTCACCCTCACGAGCCGCATGCAGCAGCGGCAGCAGTGTGTCCACCTCGCTCACGAGGCCAGTCTGGTGTGTCCGATGGCCTCGCGACAACTTGTCGGGAACCGAACGACGGTTCGCGACGACATGATCCATATGGGCTGCGAACGCTGGCAGGATGCCATCTCGGCTCGGGCCGACGGCGAAGACCCGGGAATCGACGACCGACTGGTCGACGCGCACCTGGTTCGCTGCCCGTCGTGTTCCACCTTTGCCGCCGCGATCGACGGCAGCCGGCGGCGCCTGGCCTTGCAGCCGGCGGAGGCGATGCCCGACCTGTCGCGACGCGTGGCGAAGACCAATGCCGTGCTCGACCGCGCCGGCAAGTGGAGCATGGTGCGAGTCCTGCTGATCGTCGTCGCCGTGGAGATCGTGGTCATGGCGGTACCGAACCTCGTGCTCGGCGAGGGTGAGGCGAACGCTCACGACGGCCGCCACCTCGGCGCGTTCAGCATCGCCTACGCCGTCGCCCTGCTGGTGGCCGCGGTGCGCCCGGCGCGAGCGCGCACGGTGCTGCCGGTGGCCGGCGTGTTGGCCGGCGCCCTGCTGGTGACCGCGATCGTCGACCTCGCCAACGGCACCGTGCCGCTGGTCAACGAGGTGTCGCACGTGCCCGAACTGATCAGCGTACTGCTGATCTGGTGGCTGGCGATCCCCGCTCGCCGCGACCCGCTCAGCACCCCGTCGTCGCGCCGCAACCCGATCCGCGTCGTGCACGCCAACGACGAACGCGAAGCGATGTAGCCCGACGCGCCGCTGCCCTACTCGACGGAGAAGCGGCTCACCGTGGTGAACGAACACATGTAGAAGTCGCGCCCGAATCCGGGGGCGCCGAACAGCACCGACTGCACCGGGCTACCCGTGTCGGCGCGAGCGAGTTCGTCGCCGGTCTCGATGTCGACCACCACCACCTGGTCGGTGCGCCTGATCGGGTCGTAGTCGCACAACACCAGTTCGCCGGTGTCGGGGAATCGCAGCGGGTGGGCGGCATGGTTCAGTTCGCGCTGCCACAGGGGGCTGGTGCGGCCACGGGTGTCGACACGGAAGCCGGCCACGACCCCGTTGCCGCTGTCGTAGGCAACCACCATGCGGCGCACCGGGTCGAGCACCGGCGGGTTGGCGACGATGCCGCCGGGCAGCCCGCACACGTCGGTGAGCATCACTTCCGCAGTCGAGAGGTTGATGTGCACCAAGTGCAGCGGGGCCGGGCTGGTACCCAGGCCCCTGAACGTTCCTGCGTACTTCTCGGTGCCGGCGCCGTTGTCGAGGAACCAGGCCGCGCCCGATTCGATCACGGCGTCCCAGCCGTACGTCTGGCCGGGAATCGTTCGGTACAGACCGCGGTAGCTGGAATCGAGCGACAGCGCACGACCGTCCCACCGCATCCGCCACATGCTGGAGTCGCCGATCACGTAGATGTCGTTGCCATCGGCGCTGAGCCGGGCGATCGACGGCTCCGGTATTCCTTTGCGGGCCACTTCGTCGAGGTACTCGGGTTCGAGGATCACCACCTCCGAGTCGCCGATGCCGTCGGGTTCGGTCTGCCCGGCGCGCAGACCGCCGAAGTCTTTCGTCGCCAGGTGGCCGTCGGGAAGGATGACGAAACTGTTGTACGGCCGATCGCGGGGCAGGCGCGTGGAGGCGATCACGTCGAGCGCGGGGCTGAGGCGGTGAGCATGGCGACCGAACACGACATACAGCGAGCCGTTCTCGTGGCACGCCAAGCCACCCGGCCACGTGGGGCCACCCGGCAGGTCGGGCGAGCGGCGCACCGTCGCCAGCGTGATCGGATCAATCTGCTCGACCCACGCGACCGCGCCGGCACCGCCCGTGTGACACAACAGGTACACCTCGCCGGGATCGCGCAACACGACCATCGTGGACGCGATCGCCGTACGCGAGGTGACCGCCAGGCGGCCGCCCTTGCGTTCGATCAGCCCGAGCCCGCCACCGCCAAGGGGTGCCTGGCGGCGGGTGGGCCCGCCATCTTCTGCCGGCCAACGACTTGGCCAATAGCCACGAAGGGTGGTCACACCGGGGCTTCCACCCCGCGCAGGGGCAACTGCTGCGGGGGTTGATGGTCCCAGAGATCGGCGACCAGGTCGCTGCGCAAGGCCGCCATCGCCGGGTCGTCCCAGCGGTTGACGCGCTGCAGCGGGTCGTCGTTCAGATCGTAGAGCTCGCCCTCCGTGCCGTCGTGCGCAGTGCCAGGAAGGTACGTGGTGCAGACGAACCCGTCACGGGTGATGGTGCGCAGGTGCACACCCACCCCGAACAATTCGCTGTCCCATTCCGTGAGCACACGCTCGAAGGCGCGGGTGTCGGCATCGAGGTCGTCGACGGGAAGTGGCTTCCCCTCCATCCACTGCGGTACCGGCACGCCCGCGATGCTACAGAACGTCGGGGCCAGATCCAGATGCCCCACCGGACGAGTGACAATGGTCCCTGCGGCGTCGGCAGGGCGGGATGAAGGTGCCGGACGCCAGATGAGGGGCAGGCGCATCAGCCCGTCGACGTGGTACGGACCCTTGAACAGCAGCCCGAAGTCGCCCTGCAACTCGCCGTGGTCGGTGGTGAACACGATGTCCACGTCGTCGTCCCAGCCCTTTGCACGCATCGCGGCCAGCACCCGCCCGATGGCTTCGTCGATCAACTCGCATTCCACCGCGTTGAGCGCGTTGACCTCGCGCACCTGATCGGCGGTGAGCGTGGCCGGCACCCAGGCCAGCGGTGCCTCGTAGTTGCTGACGAGGCGGCCGTCGTACCAGGCGCGATAGTGGCGCGGCTTGGCATCGAGCACCCGCTCGCGCTCGGCCTGGTCGGCGATGTAGCCGGCGGGCAGCGGCAGGTCGCGCCAGTCGATGCGACCCACCTCGCTGGCCGGCGGGTCCCACGGGTGGTGCGGGTCGGGGAAGCTCATCCAGCAGAACCAGTCGTCGTCGTCGGCGAGCGAGTCGAGCCACGAGATCGTGCGATCCGCCACCCAGTCGGTGTGGTACCACTCCTTGGGGATGTTGTTCACCCATGCCTGCGGCGCACCCGTGTCGCCGCCACCCATCGCGTTCACTTCCAGCGAACCGTCGAGCACCGGGTAGTACATGCCCACGGCCTCGGGATGGGTGGCGAGCAGCCAGCGGGCGTAGTGCAGCGGGCCGGCCGCGCCGTGCGTGGCCGACTCGAAGTGTTCGAACCCACGGTGCGGCCCGAACGTGCCCTTCGCCGCGAAGCCGTTCTCGGGGAAGCGGGCGAACGGATCGAGGAACGGCTCGAAGTGCGGTTTGCCGATGATCGCCGTGCGGTAGCCGGCGGTCTGCAGCACTTCGGCCACCGACGGGGCGGTCTCGGGCAGCGGCACGCCGTTCATCCACACGCCGTGCGTGCTGACGTGCTGCCCGGTGATCATCGTGCTGCGGCTGGGCATGCACACCACGCTCTGCGGGTGGGCGCGTTCGTAGCGCACGCCGTGGGCCGCCAGGCCGTCGACCACGGGCGTGCGGGCGATCGTGCCGCCGTTGCAGCCCAGCGTGTCGTAGCGCTGCTGGTCGGTGGTGATGAACAGGATCTTGCGGCCCATCAGCGGGCTCCTTCCATCTGGCGCTTCAGTTCCTGCAGCGCGCCGGCGGTGCCGCCGCCGATGACCAGCGCCATCGTGCGCGGATCGGCTTCGGTGGAGTACACGACGAGGCACGTGTCGTCGTGCAGGTCGATCACGTCGATCGTGCCGCGGTGGTGCGTGAACACCGGCAGCGTCAGCCGGTACTGGAACCGGCGCTGGGTGTTGTCGCACACCAGGATCTCCTCGGGCATCGGGATACCCGAACCGGTGACGATCGTGCGTTGGTTGCCGTTCGTTTCCGACGAGACGATGCCCGGGAACCACTCGCACAGCCGAGCGGCGTCGCCGGCCAACGCCCAGACGTCGGCGGCCGATCGGTGGATACGGATCTCGTGGCGGATGGTGCCGTACATCAGGCCCCGGCCTGGCGGGTCTGGTCGACGAACGTGAGGATCACCTCGGCCAGCTCTGGGCCCTTGTCCTCCTGGAGGAAGTGCCCGCCACCCACGATCGTGGTGTGCGGCTGCCCTTGCGCGCCGGGTATGCGCCGCATGAACGGACTCTCGCCGCCCTTGGTGATCGGGTCCTTGTCGCTGAACGCGCACAGCCACGGACGGGTGAACTGCTCGAGCACGGCCCAGGCGGCCCGATTCTCGGGCACCTCGGCCTGATCGGGCAGGTTCGGCACCAGCGACGGGAAGATGCGCGCGCCGGCCTTGAAGCTGTCGTCGGGGAACGGTGCGTCGTAGGCCGCGATCACTTCCGGGCTCAGGTCGGTGGCACTGCCACCGTTGATGATGCCGCCGATCGGGAAGACGTCGGCCTCGCGCGAGAACTTCTGCCAGGCGAGGAAGGCCTCGCTGGCCTTGCCGTTGCCGTCGGGCAGGCCGGTGTTGCCCACCACCACGCGAGCGAAGCGATCCGGCTGCGCAGCCACAAGGCGCAGGCCCACCAGGCCGCCCCAGTCCTGTCCGAAGAACGTCGCGTCGCGCAGATCCAGCAGGTCGAAGACCAGCTCGCTCATCCAGGCAACATGACGTGCGTACGTGTAGTCGTCCTGCGCCGTGGGCTTGTCGCTGCGCCCGAAGCCCACCAGGTCGGGCACGACCACGCGGTGGCCGGCGGCCGTGAGGATCGGGATCATGTGCCGGTAGAGGTAGCTCCACGACGGCTCGCCGTGCAGCAGCAGGATCGGCGCGGCGTCGGCCGGCCCTTCGTCGAGGTAGTGCACGCGCAGCGTCCCGCTGGCCGGATCACCGGGGATCGCGGTGATGTCGGCGTAGTGCGGGGCGAATGCATAGCCGGGCAGGTCGGCGAAGCGATCGTCGGGGGTACGCAAGATCTGCATTGGTTGGGCTCCTGTGTGTGGCTGGCCGGTGTGTGGCGGGTTCAGAATTCGTGGAACGTGAGGTCGTCGCCGAGCACGATCGGTCCGGCGAAATGGGCGGCGGCGAGCGCACGCCACTCGTCCTCCTGGCCGGGCTGCATGCCCGGGATGTAGTGCGTCATCATCAGCGCGCCCACACCACCGCGGGCCGCGGTCTGGGCCGCCTGCTCGACGGTGGAGTGGTAGTCGAGGATGTCCTGGAAGCGAGCGTTGGGCACCAGCTTGACGATGTCGGCGCGCATCACCGTCTGCACGTAGGCATCGGCGCCGCGGCACAGTTCGTCGAGGCCCGCGCAGGGCACGCCGTCGCCGCCCAACACGGCCGACTTGCCGTCGATCTCGATACGGAACGCAACCGTCGGTTCCACGGGCCGGTGGTCGGTGGAACCCACTCGCACCGTGGCCTGCTCGATCTGGAACACGTCGCCGGGAGCCACCTCCACCGTGGCGACCGACGGGCCGGCCGTGAGGTCGTGATGGTGGTCCATGCGATAGCGCACGTCGGGCGCCAGCGAGGCCAGCGTGCCGGCCACCACCTCGGTGGTGCCGGGCGGGCCATAGATCGTGAGCGTGCTCGGGGCAGGGCTCATGATCCAGTGGGTGGTGATCACGTCGCCGAGGTCGGTGATGTGGTCGCTGTGCAGGTGAGTGAGCAACACGGCGTGCAGCATCGGCGGCACCACCCCCGCAGCTGCCAGCCGCATCAGCACACCACGGCCGCAGTCCACCAACACGGTGAGGCCGTCGGCGGCGACGAGTGTGGATGCCCCGGCGCGCCGGGGATCGGGGATCGGGGAACCGGTGCCGAGCAGGGTGATGCGCATGAGTCAGGCCTCCAGGAGCCGAGTGACGGAGTCGGAGAGTGTCGCGGCGATGCGCTGGGCCGGAAGCCCTTGGTCGTCACGCAGCAACTGCACGGCCTCGAACGAGGTGAGCACGTCGATCGCCGCGAGCGCGGTGGCGGCACGCTGCGCGGGCATCGCGGCCAGCTCGGGAGCGAACAGTCGCTGCAGCTGCGCCCGCAGCAGGGTGCGGCCCTGCGTGAGCTGCTCGGCGATCAGCGGCTGGAACGGTTCGCGCAGCCGCGACACCTTGCCCACCGAGGCAGTGGCGCCGATCAGGCGCAGTCGCTGCTGCACCAGGCGTTCCACGCGCTCGCCGAGCGGGGCGGTGGTGGACAGATCGAGATCGGCCAACGCCCGCACCCGCTCGTACTGGCGCGAGACGGCCACCCGCACCAGGTCGTGCAGGTCGTCGAAGTAGCGGAACAACGAGCGCGGCGACAGTCCTGCGCGAGCTGCGATCTCGTCGGAGGAGGGGTCGAGATTGCCCTCGTGGTAGAGGCCCAGCATCGCATCGACGACGGCCAGACGGTTGCGATCACGGCGGGCGTGGCGCCCGTCGGCTGCGTCGAGGGCTTCACCCGCGTCGGCCGGCCGAGCCGTGGCGGCGCTCATGACGGCCCCATCGTGCACACGTGGCCGATCGTGGCATCCACGCGACCTGCCAGCAGCTCTCGGTAGGTGTGTTCCACCTCGGCCGGGCCGCTCGAAGCGCGGAACCGCAGCCAGCCGGCGACCCATGTGCGATACGCCTCCCAGGCGTGCACCGTGCGCACCTCCAGCCCGGCGCGGCCCCACTCCTTGGCGCGCTTGGCCAGCTGAGTGGGCGCGAAGAAGAACTCGGGCACCGGCCCCGGCAGCGGCCCAGGAGGCAGCGCGGTGGACTGCGCCTGCACGTCCCAGTGGGTGCCGCCGACGATCATGCTGTGCAGCAGACGGTCGCCATAGTGCTGATGCACGGCTCGCGTCACCACCTGGTCGCCGGCGATGTCGACGAACGCGGCAACGCCATCGGGCAGCAGGTGCAGCGCGTCGTAGGTCACGACCTCGTGGTAGCAACCCAACTCGGCGACGAACGCCGCGTTGCCCGGCGAGGTGAGGCCCACGACATGCAGCCCAGTGCGTTGCGACAGCAGGAAGGCCGCGCCGATCGCCGTCTTGCTGGAGGCGCTGGAGATCAGCACCGTGCCGGACCCGTCGTCGCCACCCAGGCGGCCGGTGCCGATGAGCGTGTCGTCGAGGAAGTCGTCGATCACGAACGCGGTGAAGAACAGCGGCCACAGCACCGCGTGGTGCGCCTCGTGCTCGGCCGAGTACACCGGGTCGACCGCGGTGAAGGCATAACGGTTGTAGGCCGCGGCGAGGTCGGCACGATGATCCGCGACATCGGAGAAGCCGCGCTCGTCGAAGCGACCGGGCGTGATCACGACATCGGTGGACATCGGCAGGTAGCCGTACACACGCGTCCCCACCGACAATGCACCCACCGTCGACTCGACCACGTCGGCGAACCCCCACACGGGCACACGACCCCATTCGGTGCCGCCGTCATCGTCGGCCGCCGGGAACACGTCCCAGTAGCGCAGCATGTCGCCGAACACGGCATACGTGATGTTGTTGGAGGTGAGCGCGAACGAGTCGACCTTCAGCCGTGCCTGGCCGGTGTGCAGCTCGGCTGCAGGGACATCGACCACGCGCACGTGGTGCAGGTCGCGACGATCCACCTCGAGATCCATGTCAGGCGCCTTCCGGCAGCCGGGCACCGCCGCCGAACGAGATGACCTCGCCACGGTTGATGCTCACCCAGTCGCGGCCGTCGAGGTACGGCTGGAACGACTGCACGATCGCCTGCTGGTCGGCAGCCGTCTTCGGGCGCTGCAGCTCGTAGAGGTGCGGGAACTCGAGCCAGGCGGTGACGCCGCGCCACAGGCGCACTGCCGCGGCGCCGGTGGGCGGATCGATCAGCACCGGGCCGAACAGCGCCTGGCCGTCGGGGAAGATCAGCGTGGGCACACCGAAGCCGCCACTGTCGATGACGCGCTGGTGCTCGGTGTGCACCTCGTCGTGGGTGGTGGGGTCGGCGATCGCGGCATCCACCAGCGCCGGGTCGAGCCCCATCCCCTCCACCAGCTGCCGGGCGATGGCCGGATCGTGCGGCTTCAGGCCGTACTCGTGCAGCGCGCTGCCGGCGGTGGCGTACCACGCATCGAGCAACGCCATGTCGGTACGGCGCAGCAGGGCGCCGATGCGCATCATCGACCAGCCGTAGCTCCACTCGCGCTCCCACGGGTGCTTCTTGCCCTCCACCCGGTTGACCTCTTCGAGGCTGAAGAACCGCCAGTTGACGGTGAGGCCCAACTCGTCGCGCACCGCGCGCATCCACTTGGATGTCTGGAACGCGAACGGGCACATCACGTCGAAGTGGAAGTCGACGCTGGCGGGCGACTCGACAGTGACGGGCGTTGCTGGCGACATGAGGGCACCGTAACAGTTGACAGTCGCTCTGACAAGACATACTGTCCTGGCACCAAGGGCACGAGGGGGATGAGGGGGCAGGCATGTTGAGCGAACCCGGGTTCCAGGGCCGAATCGGCCGCACGCACACCGAGTCGCAGCCGTGGTGGCCCGATCCGCCGGCCGGCTTGGGTGGTACGAACGTGGTGATGATCGTGCTCGACGACACCGGGTTCGCGCACTTCAACTGCTACGGCAGCACCCTGGCCACGCCCAACATCGACCGTTTGGCGGCCGGTGGCCTGCGCTACAACAACTTCCACACGACTGCGCTGTGCTCTCCCACACGTGCGTGCCTGATGTCGGGGCGCAACCACCACGCGGTGGGCATGCGCGGCATCTCCAACTGGAACAGCGGCTACCCGCACATGCGCGGAGGCATCACCCCGCGCGCCGCCACCATCGCCGAACTGCTGCGCCCGCACGGGTATGCCACCTACGCCGCCGGCAAGTGGCACTTGGCGCCGATGGAGGAAACGTCGGCAGCCGGGCCGCACCACAACTGGCCGCTGCAGAAGGGGTTCGACAAGTACTACGGGTTCCTGCAGGGCGAGAGCGACCAGTTCAGCCCAGAGCTCACTCGCGACAACCACCACCTCGAACCCCCGGCCACGATGCCCGATGGGCGGCCGTACCACTTCAGCGAAGACATCGTCGACCAGTCGCTGGGCTGGGTGCGCGATTTGGTGTCGGTGCGCCCCGACCGGCCGTTCTTCCTGTACCTCGCGTTCGGCGCGATGCACGCGCCGCACCAGGCCCCGGCGGACTACCTGGCCCGCTGGAAGGGCAAGTTCGACGAGGGCTACGACGTGCTGCGCGAACGTTGGTACCAGCGCCAGGTGGAACTGGGCGTCGTGCCCGCCGGCACCACCCAGGCACCGCGCAACCCTGGCGTGCCCGCGTGGAACGACCTGACCCCCAACCAGAAGGCGTTCTCCTGCCGCTTGCAGGAGGCGTTCGCGGCGATGCTCGAACACACCGACGACCAGATCGGGCGGTTGACCGCGTTCCTCGAACAGCAGCACCTGCTCGACGACACGCTCATCATGGTGCTCTCCGACAACGGCGCCAGCCGCGAGGGCGGCCCGTTCGGTGTGATGAACGAGTTCAGTTTCTTCAACGGCAACTGGGAGAACGTCGACGAGATCGTCGAGCACCGCCTCGACGACATCGGCACCGCCCACTCGCACAGCAACTACCCATGGGGCTGGGCACAGGCCGGCAACAGCCCGCTGCGTTGGTACAAGCAGAACACCTACGGCGGCGGCGTTCGCGACCCGCTGGTGGTGCACTGGCCGCAGGGTTTCACCGCGCGTGGCGAGGTGCGCCACCAGTTCTGCCACGCGGTCGACGTGGCCGCCACGGTGCTGCACGTCGCCGGTACTTCGGCGCCCACGCAGGCCAACGGCGTCGAGCAGATCCCGATGCACGGCACCTCCATCGCGCCGACATTCGACGACGCCGCCGCTCCCCCGCAACGCCGCGTGCAGTACTTCGAGCAGATGGGCCACCGCGGCCTGTGGGCGCTCGACACCGAGGGCAAGGCGTGGAAGGCCACCACCTACCACATCCCCGGCAACCCCTACGACGACGAGTGGGAGTTGTTCGACCTCGACGCCGACTTCAGTGAGTGCCACGACCTGGCCGCTGAGCGACCCGACAAGCTGCGCGAGATGATCGACCTGTGGTGGGCGCAAGCGGGCGAGATGGGCGTGCTACCGCTCGACGACCGCACGATCGAGCTGTTCGGCGGCGCACCCCGCCCCGGCACGCCGCACGCCCGCCTGTCGTACGAGTACCTGGCACCGATCTCGCACATCCCCTCCGACGTGTGCCCGCCCTTGGGTGGCCGCAACTGGACGCTCACGATCGACACCACCGTGCCGGCCGACCGGCTGGTGGAGGGCGTGTTGTACGCCCGCGGCAACCACAGCGTGGGCCATTCGTTCTTCATCAAGGACGACGTGCTGCACTTCGACTACAACGCGCTGGGCGACCACTACCGGGCAAGCGCACCGGTGGCGCTCACCCCCGGCGAGCACACCGTCGTGGCCCGCTTCGAGCGCGGCGAACCGGACTCGTTGTACATCGCGGTCGATGGCACCGACCTGGCCTCCACGCCGATCGGGCGGATCGTGCGCATGCTCGGCTCCACCGGGCTCGACATCGGCCGCGATGGCGTGGCCCCGGCGGTGGAGGACTACACCGCGCCGTTCGCGTTCACCGGCACGATCCACCGCGCCCGCTTCGACATCCACACACGAGCCAGCAAGGCCGACATCGCCGCCACCGCCGCGGCAGAAATGGCCCGCGAATAGAAATGAGCAGTACCTCATGAGCAACCCGGCCGTCCTCGACTCGCTGCAGCGCCGCATGAAGGCGATGCACTCGCTCTACCACCAGGCGGTGGAGACGATGACCATCGAACACGTCAACCACTTCGAACGCGAGGGCGTGCTGCCGATCGCGTTCTGCCTGTTCCACATCACCAACATGTGGGACGCGTCGTTCATGATGATGACCGGCACTCCCCCGATCTGGAATGCCGACTGGCAGGCCAAGGTGCAGATGGAGATCGACGACCACGGCAAGCACCGCACGGTCGACGAGATGGTGCACCAGCGCATCGGCGACTACGACGCGTTCCAGGAGTACATGCGCGCCGTGATGGCCCGCACCGAAGGGTGGTTGGCGGATCTCGACCCCGTCGAACTCGACCGAGTGGTGATCACCCGCCCGTTCCCGCCGCAGATCGCCAGCACATACAGCGCGCGCGTCGCCGGCGACCAGGGCATCACGCTGCTCGACGCCGCCGAATGCTGGATCTACCAGCACGGCTTGCGTCACATGGGCGAGATCGAACTGGCGCGCGGGCTGGTCGGGCTGAACGGCATGACCTCGTAGAGTCCGGGGCATGAGCAGCCCCGGCCCCCGCTCCGGTATCGAGCACGCGGTCGAGCAGATCGCGGGTGCAACGTCGTTCTCGGGCGCGGTGCGGGTCGACTTCACCGATGGCGCTGTGTTCGAGCGCGCCTACGGCTTCACCCACCGCGGCCTCCGCACGCCGAACACGATGCACACCCGCTTCGGCACTGCCAGCGCCACCAAAGGCCTGACCGCGCTCACGGTGATGTCGCTGGTGGAGGATGGCGTGCTCGGCCTTGACACCACCGCTCGCTCGCTGCTCGGTGACGACCTGCCGTTGATCGCCCCCGACGTCACCGTCGAGCACCTCCTCGGGCACCGCTCGGGCATCGGCGACTACCTCGACGAGAGCACCCTGGGCGACATCACCGACCACGTGCTCCCGGTGCCCGTGCACGTGCTGGCCACGACCGAGGCATACCTGCCGATGCTCGCCGGCCGCGCAACGGCTTTTCCCGCAGACAGCGCATTCGCCTACTGCAACGGCGGCTACGTGGTAGTGGCCCTCCTGGCCGAACGCGCCGCAGGCGTGCCGTTCCACGACCTGGTGCACACGCGCGTGTGCACGCCGGCGGGCATGACGGCCACCGGCTTCCCGCGCTCCGACGAGCCCGATGCGCTGATGGCCGCCGGCTACCTGCATGCCGAAGGGTTGCGCACGAACGTGTTCCACCTGCCCGTGCGTGGCAGTGGCGACGGTGGCGCGTACACCACCACGGCCGACGTGCACGCGCTGTGGACTGCAGTGTTCGCAGGGCGGATCGTGCGCCCCGAAACGGTCGCCGCGATGGTGCACCCGCGCAGCACCACCGAGTCGGGCGACGACCGGTACGGACTGGGGTTCTGGCTGCACCGCACCAGTGATGCGGTGTCACTCGAGGGCTACGACGCGGGGGTGTCGTTCCGCAGCGTGCACCACCCGGGTTCCCGGCTCACGCACACCGTCATCGCCAACACCAGCGAGGGCGCGTGGCCGATCACCAAGCGACTCAGCGAGCTGCTCGACGAGCTGCCCGCCGGTTGAGCGCAGGCTCAGCGCCTGACGACGAGCTTGCGCGCGTACGCGAGCGCGTGGTGCAGCGAGTCGGTGAAGGCCACACCGGTCCAGGCGATGTCGTAGGCCGTGCCGTGGTCGACGGACGTGCGCACGATCGGCAGGCCGAGGGTGACGTTGACGCCCGTGTCGAACGCGAGCAGCTTCATCGGGCCGTGACCCTGGTCGTGGTACATGCACACGATCGCGTCGTACCTGCTTCGGTGCACCGCTTGGTAGAACACCGTGTCGGCCGGATGGGGGCCACTGCACTCGATGCCCTGGGCCACCGCGGCCTCGATCGCCGGCACGATGTGCTCGGCCTCCTCCGTGCCGAACATGCCGTGTTCGCCGGCGTGGGGGTTCAGCCCGCACACCGCGATCCGCGGTCGCAGCTGGAACCGGCGGAGGGTGTCGTTGGTGAGCTGTACGACGTCGAGCACACGCGGCGTGCGCACCTTCGTGATCGCGTCGGCCAGCGAGCAGTGGGTGCTGACGTGAGTGACGGCGAGATGCCCGTTGGTGAGCATCATCGTGACCCGCTCCACCCCGCACAGCGCGGCGACGAACTCGGTGTGGCCAACGAACGTGGGGTCGGACAGCTGGGTCGCCTCCTTGTTCATCGGCATGGTGACGAGGCCCGACACCTTGCCGGCGAGCGCGTCGCGCGTCGCTCGCTCGACGTACGCGCGCGCTGCTGCGCCCGTCGCCGCATCGAGCTGACCCGGGCGGTGATCGGTGGAGGCGAGCAGCCCGAGATCGACGAGCGGAAAGCGGTCCCAGTCGACGCGCAGCCCGAGCAGCAGTGCGCCGTGGCGCAGGATCGCCGCGTCGCCGTACACCATCACGTCGGGGCCGAGGCCCCCTTCGCAGAAGGCGCGCAGGATGATCTCCGGGCCGACACCCGATGCATCGCCCATCGTGATCGCCAGAGGTGCTGTCATGTCATCCAGTGTCGCCCGCGAACAGGTCGCTGAGCGCATTCAGCCCACCAAATCCGCCGGCCTTGGTGATCACCAAGGGCCCGCCGTCATGCTCGTCGCGGCTCCACGGCATGCCCGGCGCGATCATCCCGCCCACACGTCGTGGGGCATCACCCAGCACCGCCGCCGCGGTGTCGCCGCCGATGATCACCACGGTCTCGGGCTGCAACGCGGCGAGCCGAGCCCGCGCCTGTTGGGCAACGGCCAACGCCGGGCCGAGCGACAGCTCGATCTCGCCATCGTCGGTGCCGCCGGCCGTGGGGGAAGGCGCGGCCACCACCTCCAGGTGCGGACGCGCCATCCGTAGCCGCTCGATCTGGCGATGCGACGTGATGTTCGCGCTGCCGCACACCACCAGCGCAGTGCCACGCACGGAGGGCCGCGGTGGAGGTGCAGCCGCTCGGCGCAGGCCGGCGGCCGCCACCGCCGCGAGCGGACCGGCCGGCCCGGCCACCAGCACTTCATCGGCGGCGAACCCGGCGATCACCGCTGCCAGCGCGTGCATCGCCTCGTTGTCGGGCACGTCGCAGGCGGCGATCCCGCCACCTGATCGCCACCAGGCGGCCAGGCCGGCCGCGTGCGGCACCAATGAGGCCTCGGGCAGGTGCTGGCGCAGATCGCCGACGGGCTCGTCGAACAGCCGCACGACACCGTGCACGCAGGTGCGGCCGAGATCGGGCCAGCCGGCCAGCACGATCACTCGCCGCCCGCCCGCCTGGCGACGCGCACGCAGCTCGGCCGCCCAGTTGCCACGCAACGTCGAGTCGATCTTGTGGCCGGCCCAGCCATCGGTCGGCTCGA
The DNA here is from genome assembly GCA_030645495.1 of Actinomycetota bacterium. GTDB lineage: Bacteria > Actinomycetota > Acidimicrobiia > Acidimicrobiales > Ilumatobacteraceae > UBA668. The sequence goes on along the minus strand of JAUSLV010000018.1, from coordinate 448,080 downwards.
GGTGTGCCACCGCCCGGCGAGCCTCGTCGATGGGCAGCGCCCGCGTCTGCAGGTCGACCACCGCAGCCGGCGCACCCTCGGCTGCGGGTGTGGCTGCGGGGGCACCGACGGTCACCAATACCGGACCCTCGCCCATCGTCGTGGCCAGCAACGCGGCCACCTCGAACGCGCCCGTGCGATCGTCCGCCGCCACCGACCATTGCTTCGTCATCCGAACCGACCCACTATCCAGCTGGTCACTGCTCGGCGACGGCATCGGCGGGCAACACGAAGTTGGCGTGCGCCACCATCCGCCAACGACCGTTCTGCCACACGAACGTGCTGAGCCGAGGCGCCTCGCCAGCGTCCGTGGCGACGCCGTCGATCTCTTCTTGCACCTTCACCGACCAGCGCACGGTGAGCACACCACGGTCCTGCACGCCCGTGACCTTCCTGCCCAACTGGAATTCGCCCACCTTCGCCGGGTTCTCGAGGTACTCGGCCTTCGTCGCGCCGGTGCCGTCGGCGCGCTGCAGTTGAAAGCCGTCGGCGAGATACGCATCGAGCGCCTCCATGTCCTGGTCCTGCAGGATCATCAAGAACTCCTCGGCAAGCTGGCTACCCGTGGCGGATGGATCACCGAGCACCGGCGCGCCATCGGCCTCGGCGACCGTGGGCGTGGTGGCCCGCTCGGTCGCCGAATCGTCGTCGGAACAGCCGACGGCGACGAGGCCCAGCCCGGTGAACGCCACGAACGACACGACGCAGCGACCTGCGCGACTGCTGGTTCGGTTCGACGTCATGACCCACCTCCGGAGACAACATCACGTTGGTCGCCGAAGAGTAGCCCCCGCCGTGGCTTGCGTGGTTGACCGCGAATGGTCAGTTCACCTTGCGTTCGCGACCCGCCCAGTAGGGCTCGCGGAGGTCTTTCTTCAGCACCTTCATGGCACCCGACAGCGGCAGCGGCTCGGCGCGGAACTCGATGCTCTTGGGCACCTTGTAGCCGGCGATCGACCCACGCGAGTGCTCGATCAGCTCGTCGGCCGTGACCGTGGCGCCTTCTCGCAGCACGACGATCGCGTGCACGGCCTCGCCCCACTGGTCGCTGGGGATGCCGATCACCGCCACCTGTAGCACCGCCGGGTGGCTGGCGACCGCGTTCTCCACCTCGGTGGAATACACGTTCTCGCCACCGGTGACGATCATGTCCTTCACGCGGTCCACGAGGTACAGGTAGCCATCGCTGTCGAGGTAGCCGGCGTCGCCGGTGTGGTACCACCCGCCGCGGAACGCGTCGGCGGTCGCGTCGGCCTTGTTCCAGTACTCGATCATGTAGTTGCCCGAGCGAGCACACACCTCGCCGGCGGTGCCGGTGGGCACGAGGTTGCCCTCGTCGTCCTGGATCGACAGCACCACACCGGGCATCGGCATGCCCGCCGAGCGCAGGTACTTGCCGCCCGCACGATGCTCGTCGGGGCCCAGCAGGCACAGCACGCTGCTGCTCTCGGTCATGCCGTAGCCCTGCCACACGCGGGTGTCGGGGTAGATCGGCAGCAGCTTCTCGAGCAGCGCCTGCGGCATCGGCGAGGCGCCGTACACGAGGTCGTCGAACTGCAAGCCGTCGGGGGTGAACTCGGGGTTGGCCAGCACCATGCCGATCATCGTCGGCACCATCACCGTCAGCGTGGGCTTGTACTGACGCACGGCGCCCATCACGGCCTTCGGGTCGAACATCGGCACGATCACGCTGTGGGCGCCCTTGGCAGGGCCACCGAGCACGCTGAACATCGAGGCCGCGTGGAACATCGGGGTCTGCATCAGGTTCACCGACTCGCGGCCGAACTGCAGCGTCATCATCACGTGGTAGGCGTTGAGGATCTCGGCCCGCTGATCCAGCAGCACGCCCTTGGGCAGGCCAGTGGTGCCGCCGGTGTACATCAACACGACCGGATCGGTCTCCTCGCCCTCATCGGGGATCACCGCGTCGTGGCCACCGAGCAGATCGGCGTAGCCCACCGTGTGCGGCACGTCGCCGGCGCCCACCAGCACGACGTGCTCGATGCCCGCCTCTTCCTTCACGGCATCGATGAGCGGCGCGAAGAAGCCGTCGACGAAACACACCTTGGTGCCCGAGTCCTTCAGCACGTACGCCAGTTCCTTGGGGGCGAAGCGCAGGTTGAGCGGGTTGATCACACCACCACCGAGGAAGGCCGCGTGGTACATCTGCAGATACTCGGGCGAGTTCAGCGTCATCACCGCGAACCGGTCGCCGCGACCCACGCCCAGGCCCTGCAGGCCACCGATCAGGCGACCCACCTTGTCGAGGTGCTGCGCGTAGGTGTCGGTGGCCCCGGTTGCAGCGTTGGTGGCGCAGGGCCGATCCGCATTGCGATCGACGGCGGGCAGCAACAGGCGGTGGTAGATGAGCTCCTTCATGACCACCACCCTACGACGTGTCAGCCGTCACACGGTCGTCAGGACGGCGGCCGGACCCCCACCAGCCGTCGGGCCGGCGCGTCCATTCCCTACAGCTCACGCTGCTGCTCGAGGAGCCCCATGGTTCACCGCCTTGCCCGCGGCCACGGCAACGCCACTGTTCAGGACGTGAGCGCCGCCTGGCAAGCCTGGAGCGTGGCCACGAACGCGGCCCGCTCGGCCGGCGGCAACGCCGCGTAGGCGGGCGTCACGAGGCGATCGGTGAGGGCCTCGGCGTCGGCCATCTTGGCGTGCACGCCGTCGTCGACGGTGGGGGCGTCGTCGGCCGACCAACCGAACATTGCGATGTCGTCGGGGCGCTTGGCGAAGTGCGCCGTACGCGTGTCGAGGCCCACCGCCCGAATCGCCACGAGGTGCGCGCTGCCGCGGTACTCGCGCAGGATCGTGAGCAGCTGCATCGCTCGACCGGGGGCATCGGCGGCAGCCGGCTCGGCCGCCGTGCCGGCGAACAGTGCGAACGCGTCGCCATCGCAGGCGGCCAGCACCTTCTCGCCGGCGGCCACGAAGGCCCCGAGCGCGGGCACACCGGCCAGCTTGGCCCGCCCATGTTCCGCGCTGCACTCCATGAACGCCGCGGCGGCCACGCGCGGCGCTACCTTCTGCTTGCCCGCGTTCCACAGGCCGGCCACCATCGCCGGGTTGAAGTAGCCGAACGACGACGACACGACGGCCGGTTCCACGTCGCCGAGCACGCCACCGCGACCCATGGCGTAGAACTGCACGGGGTCGAGCCCGAGCTCGGCGCCGCGGGCAACCGTGGCCGGTGCGAAGTAGAACGCCCAACCGGTGTCGCGAATGATCGGGCAGGCGGCGGCGATGAGTTCCTCGTCGGTCATGGGCAGCAACGTAGCCAGCGGGGCTGGTTCAATGACGACATGAGCCATCACGCCGCGATCACCCTGCCCGCACGCGCTCGCGTCGTCGTGATCGGTGGCGGGATCATCGGCACGTCGATCGCCTACCACCTCGGGCACTTGGGCTGGACCGACACCGTGCTGGTGGAGCGCGATCAGCTCACATCGGGCACCACGTGGCACGCGGCCGGGCTGATGGTGACCTTCGGCTCGACCAGCGAGACCAGCACCCAACTGCGCACCTACACCCGCGACCTGTACACCAGGTTGGAGGCCGAGACCGGCCTGGCCACCGGGTTCAAGCCCGTGGGGTTCGTGGAACTCGCCGCCGACGAGGACCGCCTGGAGGAGTACCGGCGCGTGTCCACGTTCAACCGTCACTGCGGCGTCGACGTGCACGAGTTGTCGCCGCGCGAGGTCGCCGAGCTGTTCCCGCTGGCCCGCACCGACGACCTGCTGGCCGGCTTCTACGTGCCCGGCGACGGTCGTGTGAACCCGGTCGACGCCACCATGTCGCTGGCCAAGGGCGCCCGCCAGACCGGTGTCACGATCGCGCAGGGTGTGACGGTGATCGAGGTGATCGTCACCGGCGGCCGCGTGCGTGGCGTCGTCACCGACCACGGCACGATCGAGTGCGAGCACGTGGTGAACGCGGCTGGCATGTGGGCACGGCAGCTGGGCGAGAAGAACGGTGTGTCGATCCCGCTGCAGGCCGCCGAGCACTACTACCTGATCACCGAGCAGATGGAGGGCCTCGACCCGGCCTGCCCGGTGATCGAAGACCCGGCCAACTTCGGCTACTACCGCGAAGAGGTGGGCGGGCTGATGATCGGCCTGTTCGAGACCAAGTGTGCGCCGTGGAACGTGAAGGCGATCCCGCACGACTCGTCGTTCACCTCCATCCAGCCCGACTGGGATCGCATGGGCCCCTACGTCGAAGCGGCGATGTCGCGGGTGCCGCGCTCGCTCGACACCGGTATCCGCACGTTCTTCTGCGGGCCGGAGAGCTTCACCCCCGACCTGCGCCCGATCGTCGGCCCGGTGCCCGAGGTGCACAACTACTGGGTGGCGGCGGGGCTCAACTCGATCGGCATCCTCACCGGCGGCGGCCTCGGCCGCATGGTGGCGCACTGGATCGCGGACGGCGACCCCGGCGCCGACGTCACCGGCATGCACCCCGCGCGGCTGCAGCGCTACCAGGCCAACCCCGAGTACCGGCGCACGCGCACCGTCGAGTCGCTGGGCATGGTGTACCAGTGCCACTACCCGAACAAGGCCCTGCACACGGCCCGCAACGCCAAGCTCTCGCCGTTGCACTCGCGACTGGTGCAGCACGGCGCGTACTTCCGCGACGTCAGCGGGTGGGAGAGCGCCGACTGGTTCGCCGGCGAAGGCAACGTCGCCGACAATGGGTCGCTCACGTGGACGCGACCGACATGGTGGGCCAACTGGGAGGCCGAGCACCGCGCGTGCCGCGAAGCCGTGGTGGTGATGGACATGAGCTTCATGTCGAAGTTCCGCGTGCAGGGCCGCGACGCCGGGCGCCTGCTCGACACGCTGTCGGCCAACGCGGTCAACGGCGATGCCGGGCAGATCACCTACACCCAATGGCTGAACGAGCGCGGCCAGCTGGAGGCCGACCTCACGGTCACCAAGGTGGCCGACGACGAGTTCCTCGTGGTGGCCACCGACACCGCCCACCGGCGCGTCGAGTCGCTGCTGCACCGCCACTTCGCGGCCGACGGCGGCCACGCGTTCGCCACCGACGTCACCGGCGCCTACGCGCAGATCAACGTGCAGGGGCCGAACTCGCGCGCGCTGCTACAAACGCGCACCACCGCCGATTTGTCGAACGAGGCGTTCCCGTTCCGCACCGCCCGCGAGATCGACCTCGGCTTCGCACGGGTGCTGTGCGTGCGCATCACCTACCTCGGCGAGCTGGGCTACGAGCTGTACGTGCCCACCGAGCAGGCCGTGCACGTGTATGACCTCGTGTCCGACGCGGGAGCGCCGTTCGGCCTGCGCCGCGCCGGGCTGAAGGCGTTGGCCAGCCTGCGCATGGAGAAGGGGTACCGCGACTACGGCCACGACATCGACAACACCGACGACCCGTTGTCGGCCGGGTTCGGCTTCGCGCTCGCGCTCGACAAGCCAGGGGGCTTCGTCGGACGAGCGGCCGTGCTGGCACGCAAGGCTGTCGGCCCACTCACGCAACGGCTGGTGCAGCTGTTCGTGCACGACCCCGAACCGCTGATGTTCCACGCCGAGGTCGTGCGCCGCAACGGCGTGGCCGCCGGGTACGTGCGCGCCGCCTCCTACGGGCACACGCTCGGTGGCGCGGTGGGCCTGGCGATGGTGGCCAACGGTGGCGCGGCGGTCACGCCCGCGTGGCTGGCCGAGGGCGAATGGACGGTCGAGATCGCCGGCCGCACGTACTCGGCGAGTGCATCGCTGCGCCCGCTCTACGACCCGGACAACACGCGCATCAAGAGCTGAGCGCCGGCGGCAGCGGGGTACGGTGGAGTTGTCCCCAGAAGGAGGCAGCCATGATCGATCCGATCGCCGTGCTCGACAGGGAAGCCGACGCCATCATCACCGAAGCCGCCGCGGCGCTCGAACGCTCGCAGCAGCGCCACTACGCGGAGGCCGGGCCGCAGGCCGTGCGCGAGCGCATGCAGTTGTTGCTCGGCCTCGTCCGTGAGAGCGTCTCCACGCACGACCTGGTGCCGATCGTCGAGTACTCGACTCGCTTGGCACACGAACGCTTCGACGCCGGCTTCGACATCCGTGAGGTGTTGACGGCGTTCAACGTGCTCGAGGAGACGATCTGGGGCAAGGTGCTCGAAGCAGTGCCGGCGGCAGAGTTCGCGAACGCGATCGGCTTGGTGGGCACAGTGTTCGGCGCCGGGCGAGACGCCCTCTCGTGCACGTACGTGTCGCTGGCATCGAAGCAGCACGTGCCCTCCCTCGACCTCAGCGCATTGTTCCGCGGCGGTCGCTGAAGCCGCTGCAATCAGCGCTTGCGCACCACCTGGCTACCGATGCTGTAGCCGGCACCGAAGCTGCAGATCACCCCGAGGTCGCCGCTGACGAGATCGCTGCGATGCAGGTGGAAGGCAATGACTGAACCCGCCGACGACGTGTTGGCGTAACGGTCGAGGATCACCGGGGCCTCGTCGAAGTCGGGCACACGCCCGAGCACACCCTTGGCGATCAACTGGTTCATCTTCAGGTTGGCCTGATGCAGCCAGAACCGGCGCACACCGGTCGGTTCGAGCGCGAGCGCGGTGAGCTGCTCGCGGATGTGCGCCACCACCATCGGGCACACCTCCTTGAACACCTGTTGGCCGCGCTGGCGGAACACCAGCTCCATCGGGTCGCGCTGGCCGTCCTCACTGGGGTTCAGGAACCCGAAGTCGTTGCGGATCGAGTTGGAGAACTTCGTCTGCAACCGCCCGCGCAGCACCTCCCACTGCTCGGTGGCGACCGCGTCGGCCGACCGCTCGAGGACGATCGCCGTGCAGGCATCGCCGAAGATGAAGTGGTGATCGCGCAGCGCGAAGTTGTTGTGGCCCGAGGTGATCTCGGGGTTCACCACCACGACGAGGTTCGCCGACCCGTTGCACAGTGCGTCGACACCCGACTGAATGCTGAACGTCGCCGATGAGCAGGCGACGTTCATGTCGTAGGCCCACCCGCCGGCGCCGAGTGCAGCTTGGATCTCGATCGCTACCGCCGGATACGGCCGCTGCAGGTTCGAGCAGCCGACGATCACGCAGTCCACTTCGTCGGCACGACGTCCGGCTTGCGCGAGGGCCTGGTGGATCGCCGGCAACGCCATCTCCGCCTGCAGCCCCAGCTCGTCCTCACCGCGCAACGCAAGACGCGGTCGCAGTCGCAGCGGATCGAGCACGCCCTCCTTGTCCATCACGTAGCGGCTCTTGATGCCCGATGCCTTCTCGATGAACTCCGCATCGGGAAGCTGGCGCGGTTCGATCTCACCGCGCTCGATCTCGGCCGCGTTGGCAGCGTTCCACGCATTCACGGCCACCGTCAGCGAGGCGGCCAGTTCGGCGTTGCTGATTGAGTGGGGCGGGGTGAACAACCCGGTTCCGGTGATGACGACGTCGCTGACAGGCACGGGAGCTGACACTACTGCCAAGCGGCCTCGCCGGGCAGGCGCTCGGCCCAGCCACACATACCGCCCTACCTGGCACGACGGCGCGCCCAGCGTCACAACAGAATGGGTCCACCTGCCTCTATCGTTGAGTGATTCATGAAATGAGAGACACCGTGTCCGACGACCACAACGAACACCACGGCGACGACGCCGTCACCGACCCGCAGCCCACCGACACCGCTGCCGACACCGCTGCCACCGAGACTGTTGCCGCCGAACTGGCGGCACCGCACGAGAACGGCTTCGCCGCCCTCGGCTTGCGCCCGGAAGTGCTGAAGGCGCTCGACGAACTCGGCTACGAAGAGCCCACCCCGATCCAGCGCGAGACCATCCCTTACCTGATGGCCGGCAAAGACCTCCTCGGTCAGGCCGCCACCGGTACCGGCAAGACCGCCGCGTTCGCCATCCCCGCGCTGCAGCTGATCGACGGCCGCGCCGCCTCCAAGCCGGTCGCGCTGGTGCTCGTGCCCACTCGCGAACTGGCGATGCAGGTCAGCGAAGCATTCTTCCGTTACGGCAAGAACCTCAACGCCAAGTGCGTGCCGGTGTACGGCGGCCAGCCGATCTTCCGCCAGCTGCAGGCCCTCGACCGTGGTGTGCACATCGTCGTCGGCACGCCCGGCCGTGTGATCGACCACATCGGCCGTGGTTCACTGAACCTCGACGGCATCAAGATGGTCGTGCTCGACGAGGCCGACGAGATGCTCGACATGGGCTTCGCCGACGACATCGAGAGCATCCTCGAAGGCATCCCCCACGATCACCAGACCGTGCTGTTCTCGGCCACGATGCCGCCGCGCATCAACTCGATCGCGAAGCGGTACCAAACCGACCCGGTGAAGATCAACGTCGTCCGCGGCGACACCAAAGCCAGCGCCGGCAAGGTGCGCCAGTGCGCCTACGTGGTGCAGCGCAACCACAAACCTGCCGCGCTCGGCCGCATCCTCGACATCGAATCCCCCGGCGGCGCGCTCGTGTTCTGCCGCACGCGCACCGAGGTCGATCAGCTCACCGAGACGATGAACGCCCGCGGCTACCGCGCTGAGGCACTGCACGGCGGCATGGACCAGGCTCAGCGCGACCGCGTGATGAGCCGCCTGCGTGACGGCACCGCCGAACTGCTGGTGGCCACCGACGTGGCAGCTCGCGGCCTCGATGTCGACACGCTCACCCACGTCGTCAACTACGACGTGCCGTCCGCTCCCGAGAGCTACGTGCACCGCATCGGCCGCGTCGGCCGCGCCGGTCGCGAGGGCGTGGCGATCACGCTGGCCGAGCCGCGCGAGCAACGCCTGCTGGCCAACATCGAGCGCCTCACCAAGCTGCCGATCCAGATCGTGAAGGTGCCGTCCGTCGCCGACCTGCGGGCCGCTCAGCTCGACCAGACGGTCGCCTCGATCCGCGAGTCGCTGGCCGCCGACGACCTCGACGCCTACTACCCGGTGCTCAACGCACTGTCGGGCGATGCCAACGAGAAGCTGATCGCGCTCGCCGCCATCCGCCTGTTCCACGAACTGGCCGGCAACGTGGTCGACGAGACCGAGATCCCCGACATCAGCCACCGCATGGAGCGACGCCCAGAAGGTGGCGGCGACAAGTTCGATCGCGGCGCACCGGGCAAGGGCGGCAAGTTCGAGCGTGGCGACAGCGGCCCGCGCGATCCTCGCTCCAAGGGTGGCACCACCGGCTTCGTGTATGTCTCGCTCGGTCGCGGCATGGGCATTCGCCCCGGCGACCTGGTGGGTGCGATCGCCAACGAGACCGACCTGGTTGGCCGCGAGATCGGGCCGATCAAGATCACCGAGAAGTTCTCCGTGGTGGGCGTGCCCGACAAGGCAGTCGACAAGGTGATCGCGGCGTTGAAGAACACGACGATCAAGGGCAAGAAGCCCACCGTCCGCCGCTACACCGACTGACCGCGCCGAAGCGCGGTCAGCCGGTGCCGGCCTCAGCCGGAGGAGGTCAGGCTGCGAACCATTGGTCGTACAGGGCTTCCAGTTCGGCGCTGTACGGGGCGCTGAGGCCGCAGATCAGCACTTGGCCGTCGAGCACGGTCACGAGGTAGTCGCCGCCCGCCGTGAACTCCACGCCGTCGAGCGCGACGTTCGCCATGTCGGCCACGGTCAGCACCACCTGGTCGGCGTCGCCGCCGGCGTACCACTTGGTGACATCGAGCGTGACCGTGCCGGCGCCGACCTCGGCCACCGTGCCGCGCAGGCCGATCAGGCCGGGCGACGGCTGGTACTCGTCGACCCGCAGGCACATCGCCATCGGATCGCCGGCCGCGAGGCTGTACGTGACCTGCGTGGCCGTCGTCGTGTCGTCGTCGCCGGTGATGGCCACGACGCCGACCGCGATGATCGCCGCCACGGCAGCCCCGGACAGCGCGAACGCTGCCCAGCGGCGGGGGGTGCGCCCGGGAGTACCGGCGGCGGAGGGTTCGGGGGTGAGAGGTGTGTTCATGATCTGCTCCAGGAGTGCTGCGGCATGAGGGCCGTCGACAGGGTGGATGGACACATCGTGGGCGGGGTCGCTCCGACTGAGCCGTTGTTGCAGTTCGTCGTTCACGGCGCCTCCTTCATGTGTCCAACCTCTTCGTGTCCGGCACGGAGCGGTTCCTTTCCGCGCAGCTGGTCGGCGAGTTGTTGTTTCGCACGGTGCAGCCGGATCGAGACGGCGTTGGCGCTGATACCCAGCACGACGGAGATCTCGCGTGGCTGCAACCCCTCCCACGCCCACAGGTGCAGCAACTCGCGATCGGCCTCCGGCAGCGCCGACAGGGCGACGTCGAGCAGTGGATCGTCGCCGGGTTCGCCGGGCGAGACCGCAGCATCGGCCTTCACCCGCTCGATCAGGTGCGTGTGGCGCCCGGCGCTGCGGCGCTGGTTGGCCACACACCGGCGAGCGATGCCGTAACTCCAGGCCAGCACCGCGTCGTGCGGCACGTCGTCGAGCCGGCGCCACAGCACCGTCAGCGCCTCGGCCACCACGTCGTCGGCGGCGGCTGCCGCGACGCGCCGGCGCACGTATCGCTGCAGTGGTTCGTACACCTCGCGGAACACTGCCTCGTAGCGGGCGCGCCGATCCGGGTCGGGAACGGCGGTCCGACGGCTCATGTCCGTTCCATGTCCGGCATGAACGTGATCCTTTCAGGAATCTCATGTCGCGTTCGCCCGCCGGTTTGGTACAACTGGATCAGTGATCACCGAGGCCGCCGCACCCACCACCTTCCGGTGGGACCGCCTCACCGCGTCGTCGGCACTCGCCTACTGCCTGCTCGTCGCCTGCCTCAGCGTGGGCATCGTGCTGCCCGAGCTACGCGAGCAGTTCCACATCAGTGGCGTGATCGCCGCACTGCACGGCAGCACGTTCGGCATCGGGCTGATCGGCATGGGGATCTGGGGCGTGCGCCTCATCGATGCCATCGGCCGACGCCACGCCTTCGAGCTCTCGTTCGCCGCGATGGTGGTGGGCGTCACGCTGTTCTGCGTGGGGCCGGCATGGCCGATCACCCTGTTCGGCACGGCCATCTCCGGTTCGGGTGCGGCACTGCTCAACATGGCCACCCCCGGCGTGATCAGCGATCACCACGGCGAGCACCGCGCCGCCGCGTTCTCTGCGGTCAACGCCATCCCGGCGATTGCCGGCGTGGCCTTCAGCTTGTTGGTCGGTGCGGCCTTGCGCGCAGGCTCGTCGTGGCGCACCCCCTACCTCGCGCTCACGCTTGCGATCGCGATCGCCTTCTTCATGGTCGCCCGCACCGTGCAGCCTCCAGAAGGCACCCGCGAGGGCACGTTCAGCCTGCGTCACCTCACGAACCGCACGGTCACGATCCAGTTCCTGTTCATGATCAACGCGACCCTGGCCGAGTTCACGGTGGGCATCTGGGGGGTCAGCTATCTCCAAGAGGTCGGCGGAGCGTCCAACGGCCTGGCACCGATGCTCGCCACGGCGTTCGGCATCGCGATGTTCGTGGGCCGCATCAAGCTCCCGCTCGTGTTGCGGCATCTGGGCAGCGGCGCGATCACCGCCGGCTTCCTGCTCGCCGGCCTCGGCGCGGCCACGATGTGCTTCGCCCCGTGGCTTTCGATCAAGGTGGTGGGCCTCGCGGTGGTCGGCCTCGGCGGCGGCCTGTTGTACCCGCTGACGGTCGACCGCTTCTACGAGACCGCGGGTCATGTGATGGATTCGGTGTCGTTGGGCGCGTACGCCGCCCTGGCCAGCGGCGTCGCCGTCACGATCGGGCCGTTGGCGCTGGGCGTGCTCGCGGACAGCGTGGGGTTGCGGTGGGCGATCCTGATCGCCCCGGTGTTCGCGCTGGTCGGGGCGATCACGCAGCGACCGCGCCGATCGTTCATCACCCGTTGATATTGATGCCATCAATACCCTGCTACGTTCGTCCTCAACGGAAATCGAGCAGGGAGTACACATGAAACTGGGAGCGTTCTTCTTCGGTGGCGTCGAGATGCCCGATGCGGGTGCCGGCGCGCCGCACCCGCTGGATCGTCGCTACAGCAACGACACGTGCTGGGACGCGACGCTGAAGTACATCAAGGCCGCCCAGGTCGCCGACCGCCTCGGCTTCGACAGCTTCTGGACCACCGAGCACCACTTCCAGTACGAGGGCTACGAGGTCATCCCCAACGGCACGCTGATCGCCGCCTGGATCGCGGCGCACACCAAGACGCTGCGCATCGGCTGCATGACCAACGTGGTGCCGCAGTGGAACCCGCTGCGCCTGGCCGAAGACTTCGCCACGATGCACAACCTGTCGGGCGGGCGCGGCATCCTCGGCGTGGGTCGCGGCACCGTGCCCCGCGAGATCCTGCACCTCAACGACAAGCACGTCTCCATCGGCTCGCACGACAACCCTGACAAGGCGGCCGACGACGTGCTCAACCGCGACGTCTACGAGGAGTCGATGGAGATCATCCGCCGCGCTCTCGACAACGAGACGTTCTCGTTCAAGGGCAAGCACTTCGAGCTGCCCGTTCCGGGTATCCCCGACCGTGGCACAGATGTGAAAGAGCTCACGCTCGTGCCCCGCCCGGTGTACCCCTACGAGATCTGGCAGGCCGCCACCACCCCGCCCACCGTCGACTACTGCCCGAAGCACCAGCACGGCGCCGTCTTCTGGAACCAGCACCCCACGTTCATCAAGCAGATGTGGGACCGCTACGGCGAGGTGTACCAGCAGACCCACGGCGTCACGCTGGCCCCGCACGAGAAGCGCATGCTGGTGCTCAGCGTGCGCGTGGAAGACACCCACGACGAGGCGATGCGTACCGCCCGCAACGGCCACGACGAGTTCTGGAAGTTCCTCGGCCCGTACGGCTGGAGCCGCGGCTACATGGGCGAGGATGGAAAGCCGGTTCCGGCCGGCTTGATCCCCACGCTCGAGCAGTCGATGGACCAGAAGACGATCCTGGTTGGCTCTCCCGAGGAAGTTGCCGAGGGCGTGCAGTTCTACCGCGACCTCTTGGGCATGGAGTACCTCACCATCTACCCGCACCTCGTCGGCGATCCGTACAGCAAGGCGGAGGAGCAGATGGAGCGCTTCGCCACCGAAGTGATGCCGCTGGTCAAGTGACCACGGCCGCAGGAATCCGGCCATGACGATGCTCGACGACGCCGAGCGGTGGGCGTCGTTGGGCACCGCGATCCGCGAACGTCGGCTCGCCGGCGAGTTCACGATGGTGGAACTCGCCGAGCGAGCCGGCCTTTCGCAGCCGTTCCTCTCGCAGATCGAGAACGGCCGCGCGCGCCCATCGATGCAGTCGCTGTACCGCATCGCCACTGCCCTCGCCACCACCCCCCAAGCGCTGTTCGGCGGGCCATCGGTGGCCGCCGAACCGACGCTCGCCCGCGCGGCCGCACCCGACGTGCCGATGATCGCCACCGACGGCGAGTCGTTGCGCCGCCTGCTGTTGCCCGGCGCCGCACCGTTCCATGTCATCGAGTTGGTCGGGTTGGCCCACGAGTTCCTCGAACCGTGGTCGCACGACGGGTTCGAGGCGCTGTACGTGATCGCCGGCCCCGTCGATGTGGATGTCGCCGGCGCGATCACCACGCTCGACGCCGGCGACTTCCTGTCGTACCCGTCGCGGTTGCCCCATCGCTACCGGTCGGTTCGCGGCGCGGCAGCGCGGGTGCTGTTGATCGAGACGCAAGCATCGGCCACCGGCCAAGGTGCGCACGCAGCGTCGCACCAGTAGCCGCCTCGTGCTCAGGCAGTCGGGTTGGGGCCGCTCCAGGTGAACCGCGGGCTTCGGCGCTCGGCGAAGGCGGCGACACCCTCGGCCGGATCGGCCGCCACCGCCACCTCGCGCGCCCAGGCGTCGGCGAGATCGGCGGGCACCGCGCCGTGGCGCAACACCGCGGCGATCATCTCCTTCGTGGCCGCCTGCGTCAGCAGCGACCGCTCGCTGAGCGTCGCGCACAGCTCGGCCAGGCGGGCCTCGGCCCGGTGAGCAGGCAGGAGCTCGTCGATCAGGCCGAGGTGCAGCGCCTCGTCCGCGTCGATGAGGTCGCCGGTGTACAGCAAGCGACGGGCGGCGGGGCCGAGCAGGCGCACGACGCGCTCCAGCGAGGCCGGCGGGTAGACGATGCCCAACTTGGCAGGCGTGATCCCGAAGCGCGAACCCTCGACAGCGAGCCGGATGTCGCAGTCGATCGCCAGCGCGCAGCCGCCACCGATGCAGTCGCCCTGCACGAACGCGACCGTCGGCTTGGACAGCGTCGCCAATGCGTGCTCGGCGACCATGTTCACGTCCATGAACGTCGGCGAGTGCGCCGGCCGTTCGGCCAGTAGTTCGCCGATGTCGGCGCCCGCGCAGAAGTGGTCGCCGGCACCGCGCAACACCACGACCCGCGCCGCCGGGTCGGCCGCGAGCGCCTGACACGCCTGCCCCAGCGCCACCCACATGTCGTAGGTGACGGCATTGCGCTTGGCCGGGCGAGTGAGGGTGATCGTGCCCACGCTGCCGGCGGCGGTGACGACGACACCTTCGGATGTCATGCACGCACCAGTGCCTCGAAAGCGGCCAGCCGGGCGAGAAACCGATCCTGGGCAACCAGGTGCGGGTAGTGCCCGTGATCGGCCCACAGTTCCACACCCGCCGTGGGGATCAACCGCATCAGCCACGCGGCATAATCGACGCCGGGGTCGATCCCGTGCACGGCCAGGTACGGCACCTTCACCGCCGCAGCCATCGCCTCCACTGTCGCATCGAGTTCCTCGACGCTGGAGTCGAACACCGTCGCCCAGGTGCCGAGCACGACGTGTTGCTTCGCGCTGCGGTGCGCCTGCAGCCGCTCCTGTTCCCCTGCCGGCAAGGGCCCATCCATCGCCGAGAACAACAGCGCCAACGCCTCGGTGAAGGTCTCCTTGTCGCCCTTCAACATCGATTCCAGCTGGCCCAGCCCTTCCTTGAACGCCGACAGCCGCAGGGGTTGGTCGATGTTGACCACGGCCGTGCAGGGCGCCGCAGCAGCGAGGGCAGTGGCGACGATGCCACCGAGCGAATGGCCGACCACGATCGCATCGTGCACGCCCAGCGCCATGGCAGTCTCAATGACGTCCGCGGCGTAGGCCGCCGGGTCGTAGCTCGAGTCGTCGTCTTCGCTCTCGCCGTGGCCGCGCAGGTCGACCGTCAACAGATAACGACCAGCTGCGAGCGCGTCGAGTAAGGGGTCCCACATGTGGCGGGTGTCGGTGATGCCGTGGATCAGGATCAATGCGGGATCGTCGGGGTGGCCGATGAGTTCGTGCGCGAGGAGCATGTGTGCACGCTATGCGCACCGCTCGGAATATCAGCGACCATGGCCACGCGGATACGCTCTCGCGCAGGCACCACCATGAGGAGACCCATGAACAAGCGTTCCACCACCCTTCTGCTCGGAGCGTTTGCGGCCACCGCGCTGCTCGGCGCGTGCAGCGACGACAAGAAGTCGAGCGGCGGCAGTTCCGACGCCGCCTATTGCGCGCAGATCAAGGACTACAAGACCACCGCCGACAGCCTCGACAGCGTGTTCGACAATCCCGATTCGGATGGGGTCAAGACGGCCTTCACCACGATGCAAGCGATGATCCACGACCTCGACAAGAACCCGCCGGCGAAGATCGCCAGCGACGTGCACGCGATGACGACGGCAGTCGACCGCATCGTCGCGATCTTCGAGCAGTACGACTGGGACATCATCGCCCTGTCCACGGCACCCGAGTTCGCGGAGCTGTCCGCCGAGCTCGATGGTGAAGCGTTCACCACCGCCAGCGACAACCTCGAGGCCTACTCGGTCGACGTGTGCGGCCTCCCCGCCGACAGCTGACCTCGACGATTCCTCAGTGTGGCTACGATTGTCGTAGATAATCCCTACGACAATCGGAGCCACGATGAGTTCGCTCTCCGATGACGCGCAGCGTCATCTCTGGATGCACTTCACCCGCCTGGGTTCGTTCCCGGACGCAGGAGTGCCCATCATCACCCGTGGTGAGGGCTGCTACGTCTGGGACGAGCAGGGCAACCGTTACCTGGACGGGCTCTCCGGGTTGTTCACCGTGCAGGCCGGCCACGGCCGCACCGAGTTGGCCGATGCAGCCCGCGAACAGGCCGCGAAGCTGGCCTACTTCCCCGTGTGGAGCTTCGCCCACGAGCCGGCGATCACGCTCGCCACACGCCTCGCGCGCTACGCCCCAGGCGACCTGAACCGTGTGTTCCTCACGCCCACCGGTGGCGACGCGGTGGAGACCGCGATCAAGCTCGCCCGCCAGTACTGGAAGCTGCGCGGCCAGCACGGGCGCACGAAGGTGATTTCGCGCTACCTCGCGTACCACGGCACCTCGATCGGCGCACTCAGCCTCACTGGCGTGCCCTCGATCAAGACGCCGTTCGAGCCGCTGATGCCCGGCGCGATCAAGGTGCAGACGCCGTACCGCTACCGCTGCAACGACTGCATGGCCAAGGACGGGTGCACCCTGCGCTGTGCCGACGACCTGGCGCTGCGGATCGAGATGGAGGGCCCCGACAGCGTGGCCGCGGTGTTCATGGAGCCCGTGCAGAACACCGGCGGCGCGTTCACGCCCCCCGAGGGCTACTGGCAACGCGTGCGCGAGATCTGCGACGAGTACGACGTGCTGCTGGTGAGCGACGAGGTGATCTCCGCGTTCGGACGCTTCGGGCACATGTTCGGCAGCCTGCGCTACGGCTACCAGCCCGACATGATCACATTCGCCAAGGGCGTCACCTCCGGCTACTCGCCGCTGGGTGGCGTGATGATCAGCGACCGCCTGGCCGAGCCGTTCCTGAACGACACCGCCACGTTCCTGCAGGGCCAGACGTTCGGCGCCCACCCGGTGTCGTGCGCGGTGGCCAACGCCAACCTCGACCTGTTCGAGCGCGAAGACCTGTGCGGCCACGTGCTGGCCAACGAGGGCCGCTTCAAGCAGCTCATCGAAGGGCTGCTCGACATCCCACTCGTGGGCGACGTGCGCGGCGACGGCTACTTCCTCGCGATCGAGCTCGTGCCCGACAAGGACACTCGCGGCGTGTTCACCACCGAGCAGGCCGAGTGGCTGCTGCGCGGCTACCTCTCGCCGCGCCTGTACGCCGCCGGCCTGATCTGCCGCGCCGACGACCGCGGCGAACCCGTGATCACGCTGTCGCCGCCGCTGATCGCCGGCGAGGAAGAGTTCGTGTTCATCGAGCAGGTGCTGCGCCGCGCGCTCACCGACGCGAGCCGCGAGTTCGCAGCGCGGGGCGGGGCATGAGCACCGAACGCGGCACCACCCCGCTCGACGACACCGACCGGGCGATCATCGAGTTGCTGCAGGCCGACGGGCGAATGCCGTTCACCAAGGTGGCCGCCGAGGTGGGCCTCAGCGAAGGGGCCATCCGCCAACGCGTGCAGCGGCTCACCGACGCAGGGGTGATGCAGATCGTGGCCGTCACCGATCCGCTCTCGCTGGGTGTTCGGCGAGTGGCGATGATCGGTGCGCGTGTGGCCGGCGACGCCGAGGCCACCGCGCTGGCGCTAGCCGAGATGCCGGAAGTGGAGTACCTGATGGCCACCACCGGCCGCTACGACCTGATGTTCGAAGTGGTGGCCGACGACGACGCCCACCTGCTGCGGCTGTTGTCACAACTGCGCAGTCGTTCCGACATCGTGGAGGCAGAAGCGTTTTCCTGCCTCAGACTGTTCAAGCAGACTTTCTCCTGGGGAGCCCGATGAACCCGACCGCCGATCCGACCCCAAATCCTGCTGGCAATCCTGCTGGCATCTCCGTTCTCCCCGCCGTCGCCGAGGCGCTGGCCGCGGGCGCACCGGTCGTTGCGCTGGAGAGCACGATCATCAGCCACGGGTTGCCGTACCCGCAGAACGTGGAGTTGGCCACCGAGGTGGAGGCCATCGCGCGCGCCAACGGCGCCACGCCGGCCACCATTGCCGTGATCGACGGCGTGTGCTGTGTGGGTCTGTCGCCCGAACACCTCGAGCGCCTGGCCACCGAGCAGGGTGTGGTGAAGGCCACCACTCGCGACCTGCCGTGGCTGCTGGCCAGCGGCCGTATGGGCGCCACCACGGTCGCGTCCACGATGAAGCTGGCGGCGATGGTGGGCATCAAGGTGTTCGCCACCGGCGGCATCGGCGGCGTGCACCGTGGCGCGGCCACGTCGTTCGACATCTCCGCCGATCTCACCGAAATGGCTGTCACACCCGTGGCCGTCGTGTCGGCAGGCGTGAAGAGCATCCTCGACATCCGCCTCACGCTCGAACGGCTGGAAACCCTCGGCGTGCCCGTGGTGGTGAACGGCAGCGACGACTTCCCCAGCTTCTACAGCCGCACCAGCGGCCTGCCCGCGCCGCGTCGGCTCGACGGCCCGGCGCAGTTGGCGCGCATGATGCACGCCGCCTGGCACGACCTCGGCCTGGCGTGCGGCATCAGCATCGCCAATCCGATCCCTGCTGAGCACGAAGTGCCGGCGGCCGAGATCGCCTCGTTCATCGACGACGCGCTCGCCGACCTCGATGCCAAGGGCATCACCGGCCAGGACGTCACCCCGTTCCTGCTGAAGCGCGTGGTGGAAGGCACCGGCGGCCGCAGCCTCGTGGCCAACCTCGCACTGGTGCGCAACAACGCGGCCACGGCCGCACAGGTGGCCGTTGAATACGCGAAGCTGCAGGGGTGAAGCGCACCTCTCTCGCCCTGCTCTGCTCGCTGCTGCTCGTTGCGGCCTGTTCCGACGACGGCTCCAGCACGGATTCCTCGCCGGCCACCTCACCCGACTCCAGCCCGACGACGCCATCTGCGCCCAGCACCGACGAATCCACTACCACGCCTGTTCCCATGGTGGAGCGGGCCGCCACGGTCGACGAACTGCTGGCGCTCGGCCGCCCGATCGTGCTGGCGCACACAGCGGGTGAGGACGAGTTCCCGGCCAGCACGCTGTTCGCGTTCGGCGAGAGCGCGAAGGCCGGCGTCGACATGCTGGATCTCAACGTGTTGCTCACCAAGGACGGCGTGCTGATCGTGCAGCACGACGACACCGTCGACCGGGCCACCAACGGCACTGGCGCCGTGGCCGACCTCACCTACGCCGAGATCGCCGCACTCGACGCTGCGCACTGGTTCACCGCCGAGTGCGTGTGCACCGACCAGCCAGACGCGGCGTACCTCTACCGCGGCATGCGCACCGGCGCGGTCTCCGCACCCGAGGGCTACACGGCCGACGACTTCGCGATCCCCACGTTCGAGCAGTTGGTGCAGCGCTTCCCCGACCTGCCGTTGAACGTCGAGATCAAGGGCAGCGGCGCTCCCGCCAAGGCGGCTGCCGACGAGCTGGCCCGCCTGCTGGTGGCACTCGATCGCGCCGACGCAACGGTGATCAGCTCGTTCGACGACGAGGTGGTGGCGTACTTCCACACGCTCCTGCCCGATGTGGAAGTGTCGCCCGGCCTGGCGGCGATCACCGCCTGGGTGCTGACCCGCACTCCCCTGCCGTTCGACATGCGCATCCTGCAGTTGCCGCCCGAGTTCGGTGGCACCGAAGTGATCACCCCTCAGCTGATCACCGACAGCACTGCGGCCGGTTACCCGATCTGGGTGTGGCCCAACGAGCGTTCGCTCGAGAACCTCGCCGCGTACACGGCATTCCTGGAGATGGGGATCGTCGGGTTGAACATCAACTTCCCGGCGCAGGGTGTGCAGGCTGTTCAGCAGTACATGCCCTGACCTGACCTGCACTGGCCCGACCAGCTCAGACGGGCTCAGACCGCGGCGGCCAGCTTCGTCAGCGTGTGTTCCATCCCGGCCGTGTTGTGCGACACGCGATCGGGTATGCCGAGCGCCAGGCCGGTGAGCACCTTCATCACCTTCACGCGGTGATCGTCCCAGAACTCGGTGACCTTCGTGCCGCCTTCGGCGGCCTCCAGACGGAAGCCCCACCGGGCCACCTTCATTCCTTTGACGGTGACATCGAAGGCGAACTCCTTGCCGGCGTCGGCGGTGACCACGGTGGCGATCGTGCTCCAGCGGCGGAAACCCTTGGAGTTCTTGCCCTTGAACTTCGCGCCCACCGCCGGGCCAGTGGCGCCCTTGAGCCACTTGCCGCCGTTGTTCTCCTGCGACCACTCCCCCATCCGAGGCATGTCGCTGATCAGCGCATACAGGCGCTCGGGCGTGGCGGTGATCGTGTGGCTGACTTCGGCGTGATCCATGCGCTGTAGTTCAGCACGTTTTGCACAACCCGCTCGTCAGCGGAACAGGTCGCGGGACTGGTCGCGCAGCACCGGCCCGATCGTGGCGGTGTCGTCGGCCTCCCACTGGTACCCGCGCACCACGGCCACCGGCACCCGCGAGAGGTTGCCCTTCACCAACTCCGCCGCGCCGGCGATCTCGTCGGCCACGCACAACGCTTGTACCTGGAACTCGTGGCCGTGCGGGTCGACCTCGCCGATGTAGCTGAGGATCGGCTGGATGCCGGCCACGCCGATGGCGATGTCGGTCTGGCCCTCGCGCCAGGCCCGGCCGAACGTGTCGGAGACGATCACCGCGGCGTTGACGCCGGCGGCCAGGAAGGTCGCTCGGATCGCCCGCGCGCTCGCGTCGCTGTCGAGCGGCAACAACACGGCACGACCGTGCGCGCCCGACGACGACTGGTCGACCCCGCTGTTGGCGCACACGAACCCGTGATGCGTCTCGGTGATCAGGATCGGCCCGATCTGGCGCACGACACGCTTGGCCTCGCTCAGCACCAACTCCGTGACCGCGGCATCTTTGCCCCACTGCTCGCTCCACTGCCGGGCGAACGGCGACGGCTGGATGTCGGCCAACTCCACCGTGCGCCCCTCGGCCTTCGACACGATCTTCGACGTGACCACCGCGATGTCGCCGTCGGCCAGCGGCGTGCCCGCCGCTGCGGCCGCACCCAGGATGGCCGCACCGAGGTCGGTGCCGGGTGCAATCTCGGGCAGGCCGGGTACGCCGAAGATGCTCAGCCCGGTCACGCCGGTAGACCCCCGAGGAACTGGAGGATCGCGGCATTCACCGGGCCGGGGTTGACCAGGTTGGCCGCGTGCGAGCCACCGACGCGCACCACCCCGGTGCTGCCGACGAGACCGGCGGACAGCGTTTCCGCCAGTGCCATCTCGATCGCGGTGTCTTCCGTGCCGTGCACCACGAGGGCGGGGCAGGTGATCTCACGCAGGCGTTCGGTGATGTCCTCGCGGCCCAGCAGGCACGCGCCGGGTTGCACGATGTAGTCGTTCGGTTGCGCCATCCACTTGGCGATCCACTTCGGGTTCTCCACCGGGTCGGCGATGATGATCGACGCGACGGCCTCGGCCAGCTCGGGTGCCGCGCCGACGGCCAGCCACATGTCCATCATCCCTTGGTACAGCACGACCTTGTCGGGGTGCTCGGCACCGGCCTGGGTGTCGAGCAGGATCAGCCCACGCACCCGCTGCGTAGCGAGCAACGCCACGCGCAGCGACAAGAAGCCGCCCTGGCTCATGCCGCCGAACACGGCGCGCTCGACGCCCACGTGGTCGAGCAGCGCGAGGCAGTCGCCAGCGCTGTCCCAGTACGTGAACGGCTGCCCGTCGTAGCGGGTGAGGCCGAAGCCGCGCTCGTCCCAGATGATCACCCGGTACTGACCGCGCAGCGCCTCCACCTGGTGCACGAACATCTCGTGATCCATCATGAAGCCGTGCGACAGCACCACCACTGGGCCATCGCCGCCGGTGTCCTCGAAGTACAACTGCTGCCCATTGACCGTTGCGAACGACATGCGCTGCACCGTACCACCGAGGTGCATTCCGAGCCGGGGGCGGGGTTTCCGTAGAGTGGTCGACATGGTTTCCGAGATCTTCGACCCCACCCGCTGGCAGGTCGTGCCTGGCTTCGACTTCGACGACATCACCTACCACCGCTCGGTCGAGCACGGTACGGTGCGCATCGCGTTCAACCGGCCCGAGGTGCGCAACGCGTTCCGCCCGCGCACGGTCGACCAGCTGTACACCGCGCTCGATCACGCGCGCATGAGCACCGACGTGGGGTGCGTGTTGCTCACCGGCAACGGGCCGGCACCGAAGGACGGCGTGTGGGCGTTCTGCAGCGGCGGCGACCAGCGCATCCGCGGCAAGGACGGCTACAAGTACACCGTCGACGATGCCAGCGGCAGCGTGGGCACCACCGCCGAGAGCATCGAACCCGGCCGCGCCGGGCGGTTGCACATCCTCGAAGTGCAGCGCCTGATCCGCTTCATGCCCAAGGTGGTGATCTGCCTGGTGAACGGCTGGGCGGCAGGTGGCGGGCACAGCCTGCACGCGGTGTGCGACCTCACGCTGGCCAGCAAGGAGCACGCCAAGTTCAAGCAGACCGACGCCGATGTCGCCAGCTTCGACGGCGGCTACGGCAGCGCCTACCTCGCCCGCCAGGTGGGCCAGAAGTTCGCACGCGAGATCTTCTTCCTCGGGCGCGAGTACTCCGCCGAGCAGATGTGGCACATGGGCGCGGTCAACGAGGTCGTGCCCCACGCCGAACTCGAAGCCACGGCGCTGCAGTGGGCCAAGGAGATCAACGCCAAGAGCCCCACGGCGCAGCGGATGCTGAAGTTCTCCTTCAACCTGATCGACGACGGCCTCGTGGGCCAACAGATCTTCGCCGGTGAGGCCACCCGCCTCGCCTACGCCAGCGACGAAGCCCAGGAGGGCCGCGACTCGTTCCTGGAGAAGCGCGACGCCGACTGGAGCCGCTTCTACTGGCAGTACTGAGCCTCGGTAGCGCACCGCCGTGATCCTGATCGACGACCCCGACGATGATCGGCTGGCCCCGTTCCGGCTCAACGAACGCGGCCTCACCAACCGCCCGCAGCGCCGCGACGACGGGGGCGATGGGCTGTTCATGGCCGAGGGCGACCTCGTGGTGCAACGTGCGTTGGACGCTGGCTGTGTACCCGCGATGGCGCTGGTGGATGCGCTCCGACCGCCCGCACTCACCCAGCAGCTGGCCGGCCGCTGCGAGGTGTTCGCCGGCGGCGAGCGGTTGCGGGCGGCGGTGACGAAGCTGGGCATGCCGTACACCGTGGTGGCGCTGTTCCAGCGGCCGCTGCGAATTCCCGCGGCAGAGCTGGCCGCCAACTGTCGGCGGTTGGTGATCGCCGAGGCCGTCGACAACCCGGTGAACATCGGCAGCATCGTTCGCAACGCGCTCGCCATGGGCTGGGACGGCCTGGTGGTGGATGCCACGAGTGCTGATCCACTCGCCCGCCGCGCGCTGCGTGTCTCGATGGGGCACGCACTGCACCTCGCTCACGCGCGCACCACCGACGTGCCCGCCCTCGTGCGATCGCTGGTACAGCAGGGCGTCGTGGTGTGTGCGCTCACCCCTGCGGCCGACGCGGTGCCGCTCGACACGATCGCCCCTGCGGATCGCATGGCGTTGCTGGTGGGCTCGGAACGGGCAGGGCTGACGCAGCAGGCGATGCACGCGGCGACCCATCGGGTGTGCATCCCGATGCACACCGGTGTGGATTCGCTCAACGCTGCTGCGGCCAGCGCTGTGGCCTGCTGGCAGCTGCGCCCCTGAACGCGGGGAAGTCTGGGCTACAGGAAGCCGTCGGTGCGCATCGCCTCGGCGGCGGGCACGAAGTAGCCCATCAGCAGGTCGCGGATCTCGCCGGGCTCGGTGAGCTCTTCCACCGCCGCCGCCATGCACACCAGCCAACGATCGCGCTCGTCGGGGCCGATGGGGAACGGCATGTGCCGCGCCCGCAGCATCGGGTGGCCGCGCTCCTCCATGTAGGTCATCGGACCGCCCCAGAACTGGACGAGGAACAGCGTGAGGCGCCGCTGTGCGCCGGCCATGTCGTCGTCGGGGTACATCGGGCGCAGCACCGGATCGCTCTTGATGCCCACGTAGAACAGCTCTACCAGGCGCTCGAAGAAGGGCATGCCGCCCGCCGCTTCGTACAGGGTCACACCGTCAGCTTCGGACACGCTGCCAGCCTATGACCAGACCTCACGCACCCCGAAAACGGGCACCCGTCAGGAGAACGACGGCGGCTCCCAGCCGGGGAACAGGTTCGGCAGGCCGTCGCTGACCTTCACCGGGAAGCTGGGCGCGCGCTTCTCGAGGAAGCTGACCACCCCTTCGGTCGCATCGGCGCTGGCACCGCGCTCGACGATGCCTCGCGAGTCGGCCCGGTGGGCGGCCATCGGGTGCGACTCACCGAGCATCCGCCACAGCATCTGGCGGGTCAGCGCGATGCTGACCGGCGCGGTGTTCTCGGCGATCTCGGCGGCGATCGCTCGAGCGGCGGGCAGCAGATCGTCGGGGGCGTGCACGCTGCGCACGAGGCCACCGGCGTGCGCCTCGCTGGCCGGGAACACCTTGCCCGAGTAGCACCACTCGAGCGCCTGGCTGATGCCCACCAGACGCGGCAGGAACCACGACGAGCACGCTTCGGGCACGATGCCGCGGCGGGCGAACACGAACCCGATCTTGGCGGTCTCGCTGGCGAGGCGGATGTCCATGCCCAACGTCATGGTGATGCCCACGCCGACGGCCGGCCCGTTGATCGCACCGATGACCGGCTTGAGGCATTCGAAGATGCGCAGCGACACCATGCCGCCGCCGTCGCGAGGCACGCCTGCGTCGGTCTGGATGTCGCTGCCGCCTTTGGCGAATGTCGCGCCGCCACCCGACAGATCAGCACCTGCGCAAAACCCGCGACCCGCACCCGTGACGATGACGGCGCGCACGTCGTCGTCGGCGTCGACCCGATCGAACGCATCGAGCAACTCGCGCATCATCGTGTTCGTGAACGCGTTCAGCTGATCCGGACGGTTCAGCGTGATGGTGGCGATGTGCTCCGCGACGTCGTACGTGATCTGCGTGTAGTCCATGCGTGGACGTTACGCGAGCACCCCTGAATTGGGGAACCCAGAGATGGACGAGCTACACGTCGAGGAAGCGGGATGCTGCGGTGGCCGAGCCAACGGCACCGACGAAGGCACCGAGCAGGATCATCCAGAAGCACACCCACACCGGATAACCGTCGGTGACCACGAACGCCTTGAGGCCGCTGTTGGCCGGGAAGCCCTTCACGCCACTCGTCCAGTTGTCGTTCACCAGCAACAGGGCACCGCTGCCCAGCGTGGCGCCGACGATGCCCTGCAACAGGCCTTCGAGCATGAACGGCAGGCGGATGAACCAGTTGGTGGCACCCACCAATTTCATCACCTCGATTTCGCGACGTCTGGCGAACATCGCGGTGCGGATCGTGTTCCAGATGAGCAGTGCGCTGGCGAAGAGCAGCACCACCGAGAGCACGAGGGTTCTCACCCCGAAGAAGTCCTTCAGTTGGCTGAGCAGGTCGACGGCATCGTCGGGAGTGCGCACGTCCTGCACATTGGGCAACTGCAAGAACTGCGATTTCAACGATCTGAGGAGTTCGCTGCTGCCCTTGTCGACCGGCTTCACCTTGAAGAATGACGGGATCTGCGGCAGCAACTGCTCGAGCGCGGCCTGGTCGGTGGCGAACAGACTCGTGGCGACTGCAGTGGAGCAGACCTCGTCGCAGTAGTCGGCGGACTCGACAACGTTCTGGTCGGTCAACGCCGACTGGATCAGGGCCACCTGATCAGCAGCCGCACCGTGCTTGACGTAGACGATCATCTCGACGCCGCCGGTCCAGAGCTTCAGCTGGTTGTCGAAGGCGCGTTGGATCAGCAGCGTGCCACCGAACAGGAACAGCGACACGGTGGACGTGATGATCGCCGCGGCGGTGAGCGTGAGGTTGCGCGACAGGCTGGCCCACATCTCGCGGAACGTGTAGCGGATGCGAGAGATCATTCGTACACACCTCGGGCCTGGTCGCGGACGATGACGCCGCGGTCGAACTGGATGACGCGCTTGCGCATCATGTTCACGATGCGCTGGTCGTGGGTGGCCATCACGACCGTCGTGCCCGTCTTGTTGATGCGGTCGAGCAGGCGCATGATGCCTTCACCGGTCGCGGGGTCGAGGTTGCCCGTGGGCTCGTCGGCCAGCAGGATCAGCGGCCGGTTCACGAACGCGCGGGCGATCGACACACGCTGCTGCTCACCACCCGACAACTGGTGCGGGAAGCGTTCGGTCTTGCCACCAAGACCCACCAGCTCGAGCACCGCCGGCACCTGCTGGCGGATCACGTGGCGGGGCTTGCCGATCACTTCGAGGGCGAACGCCACGTTCTCGAACACCGTCTTGTTGGACAGCAGCTTGTAGTCCTGGAAGATGTTGCCGATGTTGCGCCGCAAGTGCGGCACCTTGCTGTCGGGCATGTCGTTGATGTTGCGCCCGGCCACCCAGACAGCACCCTTCTCGGGGCGCTCCTGGCGGTTCATCAGTCGCAGCATCGTGCTCTTGCCCGAGCCTGACGGGCCCACGAGGAACACGAACTCGCCCTTGGCGATGTCGAAGTTCGCGTCGCGTAGCGCCGTCACCTCGGCGGAGTAGGACTTGGTGGCGTTCTCGAGTCGGATCATGGACGTTTCTCCACGTGGGTCATCGGCTTTCGTTCCGTCCGCAAGCTGTGCAACGGTACTTCACTCACTCGGCCTCGCGGCGTCGCCAGCGGAGGTAACCCTCCATGAACTCATCGATGTCGCCATCCAGCACGGCGTCGATCTGGCTGGTTTCCACCTCGGTGCGCAGGTCTTTCACCATCTGGTAGGGCTGCACGACGTAGGAACGGATCTGGCTGCCCCAGCCCACCTGTGCCTGTCGGCCGGCGATGCGGGCCAACTCGGCCTCGTGCTCTTCTTCGATCTTGGCCGCCACCATCGCCTTCAGGCGGTTGAGCGCCTTCTCGCGGTTCTGCAGCTGGCTGCGCTCTTCCTGGCTGTTGGCCACCATGCCCGTGGGCTTGTGGATCAGGCGCACCGCGGACGACGTCTTGTTGATGTGCTGACCACCGGCGCCACTTGCCCGGTAGACCTGCATCTCGATGTCGGATTCGTTGATCTCGATGTCGGGGGCGTCCATCACCGGCCACACCTGCACCGCGGCGAAGCTGGTCTGACGGCGGCCCTGGTTGTCGAACGGGCTGATGCGCACGAGGCGGTGGGTGCCACGTTCGCTGGTCATCATGCCGTAGGCGTAACGACCGGTGATCGTGAACTCGGCCGACATGATGCCTGCTTCGGTGGCCGGGCTGATCTCGTCGACCTCCAGCGCGTACCCACGCCGTTCGGCCCAGCGGCTGTACATCCGCAACAGGATCTCGGCCCAGTCCTGAGCGTCGACGCCGCCATCCTTGGCGTTGATCTGCACGATGCAATCGGCTTCGTCGTGCTCGCCCGTGAACAGGCTGCGCAGGTCGAGCTGGCGCAGTTGCTGACCGATCGCTTTCACGGCGGCGTCGATGTCGGCCTCTTGGCTCTCGTCGTCGACCTCGCGGGCCATCTCGTGCAGCAGCTCCACGTCTTCCAACGATCCGCTGAGCGTGTCGAACGTGTCGAGGTCGCCCTTCACGTTCGAGTACTCGGCGTTCACCTTCTTGGCGAGGTCTTGGTTATCCCACAGATCGGGGCGCGACACCTCCATCTCCAGCTCGGCCAGGCGTGTGCGGCCGTAGGAGATCTTGAGGTAGCCCTCCGCCTCACCGAGGCGGCGGCGCAGGTCTTTGAGGTCGTCGGAGAAGTCGCGCATTGGCTGGGCCCCTCAGAGGGTTGCGCCGTGGCACATCTTGAACTTCTTGCCACTTCCGCACGGGCACGGTGCGTTGCGCGGGGTCTTCGACCACTCGTCCTTCACGACCGTCTGCTGCTTCTGCACGGCGGGCGCGGCGGGCGCGGCCGACTGCGGAATCTCGCCGGCAGCTGCGGCCGCCCTGGCCGCAGCGGCGATGCCATCGACCTGGCGGTTCTCGCTGGAGGTCTGCTGCACGTTCTGCACCGTCTGCTGCGGGGCATCGTTGCGGATGACCTGCACGTGCATCACGTACTTCACGAAGTCCTGCGCGATGCCCTTCATCAGATGGCCGAACATCTCGTAGCCCTCGCGCTGCCACTCGGTGAGCGGGTCCTTCTGGCCCATCGCACGCAGGTTGATGCCCTCCTGCAGGTAGTCCATCTCTTCCAGGTGCTCGCGCCAGCGCTGATCGATGATGCGCAACATCACCTGACGCTCGACGTCGCGCATCACCTTCTCGCCGAGTTCTTCCTCGCGCTTCTCGTAGTACGCCTTCGCGTCGGCCATCACGAGGTCGTAGATGTCGTCGGCGTCGTCGAATTTCAGCAGCGCATCCTCGCTGATGTCGTTCGGCCAGTACGTGGACAGCTCTTTGGCCAGGCCGGCGACGTCCCATTCGTCGGCGGCTTCGCTGACGCAGTGGGTGTCGATCAGCGTGTCGACCGCGTCGGACAGGTATTCCATGGCCGCGGACTTGAGGTCGAGGCCCTGCAGGATCTGGTCGCGGCGCGCATAGATCACCTTGCGCTGCTCGTTCATCACTTCGTCGTACTTCAGCACGTTCTTGCGGATCTCCGCGTTGCGCTGCTCGACCGTGGTCTGTGCCCGCTCGATGGCCTTGGTGACCATCTTCGCTTCGATCGCCTCGTCGTCGGGCAGGGCACGGCCCATCACCCAGCTGAGCGCGCCGGTGGCGAACAGTCGCATCAGCTCGTCGTCGAGGCTGAGGTAGAAGCGGCTCTCACCGGGGTCGCCCTGACGGCCACTGCGGCCACGCAACTGGTTGTCGATGCGGCGGCTGTCGTGGCGCTCGGTGCCCAACACGTAGAGGCCACCCAACGCACGAACCTCGTCGCCTTCGGCGCGGCACGACACCTTCAGCTCGTCGAGGATCGCTTGGTAGCGAGCCTGCGCGGCCTTGCGCGATGCCTGGAACTCCTCCGGCATCTGGTCGATCGGCATCGGCAGGTCGAAGTCGTCGGTGAGCAGCGACGGATCGTGCCCTTCCTTCAGCACCTGATGGCGAGCGAGACCCTCGGGGTTGCCACCGAGGAGGATGTCGACGCCACGGCCGGCCATGTTGGTGGCAACGGTGACGGCCTGCAGGCGGCCGGCCTGCGACACGATCTGCGCCTCACGCGTGTGCTGCTTGGCGTTCAGCACCTCGTGGGGAATGCCTCGCTGCTGCAGCTGGCGCGAAAGGTATTCGCTCTTCTCAACGCTGATCGTGCCGACCAGCACGGGCTGGCCCTTCTCGAACTTCTCGGTGATGTCGTCGACGACAGCACGGAACTTGGATTCCTCGGTCTTGTAGATCAGGTCGGCCTGGTCGTGGCGCACCACGGTCTTGTTGGTGGGGATGGGCACCACCTGCAGCTCGTAGGTGTTGGCCAACTCGGCGGCCTCGGTCTGGGCCGTACCGGTCATGCCCGCAAGCTTGTCGTACATGCGGAAGTAGTTCTGCAGCGTGATCGTGGCGAGCGTCTGGTTCTCTTCCTTGATCTTGACGCCCTCTTTGGCCTCGACGGCCTGGTGGATGCCCTCGCTCCAGCGACGACCCTCCAGCACGCGACCGGTGAACTCGTCGACGATCTTCACCTCGCCGTTGGCGATGATGTAGTCCTTGTCGCGCTTGTACAGCTCTTTCGCCTTCAACGCCACCGACAACTGGTGCACCAGGTTCTGCTGCACCTCGTCGTACAGGTTCTCGATGTCGAGGGCCTGCTCGACCTTCTCGATACCGGCTTCCAGCGGCACGACGACGCGCTTGTCTTCTTCCACCTCGTAGTCGACGTCGCGCTTCAGCGAACGCACGATGCTGGCGAAGCGGTAGTAGAGCTTGGCCGCATCGGCCACGCGCCCGCTGATGATCAGCGGGGTGCGGGCTTCGTCGATGAGGATGCTGTCGACCTCGTCGACGATCGCGAAGTTGTGCCCGCGCTGCACCTTGTCGGCCAGCGTGCCGGCCATGTTGTCGCGCAGGTAGTCGAAGCCGAACTCGTTGTTCGTGCCGTACGTGATGTCGGCGGCGTAGTTCAACCGCTTCTCGGCCGGACGCTCCTTGAAGCCGGGGATGATCAGGCCCACCTCGAGCCCCATCCAGTTGTGGATGCGACCCATCCACTCGGCATGGAAGCGAGCGAGGTAGTCGTTGACCGTGATCAGGTGCACGCCCTTGCCCGACAGGCCGTTGAGGTACGCAGGCAGGGTGCTGACGAGGGTCTTGCCCTCGCCCGTCTTCATTTCGGCGACCCACCCGAAGTGGAGCGCGGCGCCACCCATCATCTGCACGTCGAAGTGACGCTGGCCGATGACGCGGCTGGCAGCCTCGCGCACGGCCGAGAAGGCCTCGCACAGCAGGTCGTCGAGCGGTTCACCGCGATCGATGCGCCCCTTGAATTCGGCGGTCTTCGCGCGCAAGGCGTCGTCGGACAACGCCCTGAACTCGGGTTCGAAGACGTTGATGTCGGGAACCAGGCCTTCGAGAGCCTTGAGTTTCTTACCTTCACCAGCGCGGAGGATGCGATCGAGGATGCCCATGCGGATCGAAATCCTACCGGGGGGGCCGCCGCGAGCCTTGGCATCGGCACCCCTGCTGCAAGACTGCGCCGATGCCCGAGGCCGTCATCGACACCGTCATCTTCGACTTCGGCGGCGTGCTGTCGGCGAGCGGGCGGCACAGCGACTTCGCTACCCGCTTCCCCGCTGAACACCGCGAGGCCGTGATCCGGATCCTGGTGGGCGACTACGGCACCGACAGCGACCACCCGTGGCACCGGCTGGAGCGTGGCGAGATCACGTTCGAGGAGAACCGCGCGCTGAACCGCGTTGCGTTGCATACCGCCGGGATCGACGTGCCGCTGCCCGCGCCCGGCACTGGTCCGCTGATCGAGTTCCGCCCCAGCACCCCGATGATCGCCCTGGTGCACGAACTGAAGGCTGCCGGCTTCCGGTTGGGCGTGCTGACCAACAACGTGGCCGAGTTCCGCGACCGGTGGCGGCCGATGCTGCCCTTCGACGAGCTGTTCGACGACATCGTGGACAGCCACGAGGTGGGGATCCGCAAACCGAACCCGGCGATCTATCAGCTGGCCCTGGCCAGGCTGGGTGCCCAGCCCGAGCGGACGGCCTTCCTGGACGACGTGCCCTCCAACGTGGCGGCCGCCGATGCGGTGGGCATGCGCGGCGTGGTGGTGGGCGAGGACCCGGCCGAGGCCATCGCCACCGTGCGCCGCTGGGCGGGCTTCACCGGCTGACCTGCGTGAGCGGGCGTGGACGCTGCGGCGACGCACAGCACCTCGCCGATACCGGCTCCCAACAGCGCGTCGCGAGCAGCAGCCATGGTGGCGCCGGTGGTGACGACATCGTCGACCAGCAGCACGCGCAGGCGCTGCGACACGGGGCGGGCACGGAACTGCGGCCCCTGCAGACGCTCGGCGCGAGTGTGCCCCGTTTGCTGCTGGCCGTGGCAGCGGTACAGCAGGCGGCGACACGGCACCCCCAGCTCGTGGGCGACGGCCCTGGCCAACAGCTCGGCCTGGTCGTACCCGCGAGCGCGAGCGCGTGAGCCGCTGGTGGGCGCCCAGGTGACGACATCGACCCGGCCGAGCTTCAGCCGGCGAGCGATCAGCGTGGCCAGCACCTTGGCCACTTGCCGGCGGTTGCGATACTTCAGCCCGTGCACCACCCGCCGAGCCACGCCTTCGAACGGTAGCGGAGAGAGCACCCCACCATCGCTGACCTGGGCTTTCGCGCTGGCGAGGGCGAAGCGGCAGCGGTGGCAGAGCACGACACCCGGTTGATTGCAGCCGGCGCAGGAACTGGTGAACATCATGGTGGAATATGTACCAGGGGGGTCTCACAGGGTTTCCGGTAGCGTCGCCGCCGATGTTCCTTGCGCTGCCCGCCGACCGCCTTCCCGAGCGAATTCTCCGCTGCGTCGTCGGCCTCGCGATGTTCGGGCTCGGGATCAGCATGTTCATCACCTCCGAGCTCGGCCTCGCTCCGTGGGACGTCTTCCACCAAGGGTTCGGCCGCAAGACCGGCCTGGCCACCGGCATCGTGATCGAGATCACCGGCGCGGTCATCGTGCTGCTGTGGATCCCGCTGAAGGAGAAGATGGGCCTGGGCACGCTGCTCAACGCGATCGAGATCGGCCTGGTCGTGTTCCTCATCGACGACCACCTCCCGCACTCGAACCTGTTGGTCGTGCGTTTCGCCTACCTGGCCGTCGGCCTGCTCTCGATCGGCATCGGCACCGGCCTGTACATCGGTGCCGGGCTCGGCTCGGGGCCGCGCGACGGCCTGATGCTGGGCTTGTCCAAGCGCGGTATCAGCGTGCGCGTGGCCCGCACCGGCATCGAGCTGGCGGTCTTGGCCGTCGGCCTCGCCCTGGGGGGCGCGATCGGCATCGGCACCGTGGCCTTCACGTTCGGGATCGGCCCGCTGGTGCACGTGTTCATGCCCCGGCTGCGCCTCAAGGGCGACGTCACCGTCCTGGCCACGGCCCACTGATCCACGCCGCATCCCACCCCCCCAACCCCCAACCCTCGTTTGTGTCACACACCGACCACGAGTGGCGGTGAACGGGGTGTGACCGGAGCGGGTGTTGCCGGTCCGTCGATGTCGCTGTGCCCAGTAGGGGCATGGAACGTTCTCTCCCCCTGATCACGATGGGTGCCTGCAACGGCGGCCTCGTCACCGATGCCGACGCCCTCACCGTGATGGGACCGCAGGCATGGCACCGAGCGCAGGACGCCGGATTGTGGATCGAGGTGGCGCCACACCACTACCGCCACGCCGCTACACCGTCGACGTTCGACATGAGCGTGCGGGCCGGCGCCGCATGGCTCGGTCATCGCGGCGCGCTGTTCGGGTCATCATCGCTGGCGTGGCTCGGCGTGGACGTACCGACGCCGGTGACGGCCGAGTTCCTTGTGCCACGCGGTCGGCGAAGCATCCGCAGCCTGGTGCTGCACACCACGACACGCTGGAACGAAAGCGACGTGATCCGGCATGACGGGGTGCGCGCCACGACGGCTGCCCGCGCGATCATCGACTGGGCCACACAAGGCACCACGTCTGCGCAACTGGAACGGGCGATCGACAGCGCCATACGACTGCGGCGCACCGCGTTGGCACGGCTGACGGAACGCTTGGGCGAGCTCGGCGGATCAGGCCGGTACGGCGTGGTCCGACTGCGCGAATTGCTGCTGGACAGCGGCGGCGAGTCGTACCTGGAGCGACGCTTCCTCCGTCTGGTGCGCGAGGCCGGGCTGCCGCGCCCTCGACCCCAGGTCGTCTTCCGCGCGAACGGAACCACTGTCGCCCGAGTCGACTTCCAGTTTCCCGGCACCCGTGTCGTGGTGGAAGTCTGCGGCAGACTCGGTCATTCGTCGGACAGCGACCGCCGCAAGGACGCCCACCGGCGGAACCACCTGCAGCAGACCGGGATGGTGGTACTCGAGTTCACCACCGTCGACGTCATCGAGTCACCAGCGCGCGTGCTGCACGTGCTCATCGCCTCCCTCCCGGTCACACAGCGACCACGGTCCTCCGTGGTCGGTGTGTGACACAAGCGGGAGGTTTGGGTGGGTGGGCCGAAGGTTCAGACTCAGATGCTGAAGTCGAGGCCGCTCCACACGCCGTCGGCGCTGCGGTGCACCGCCGAGTGGGAGGGAGCGCCGCTGATAGCGGTCTCCAACTCGTCGACGCGGTCGAGCAGGCTGGACAGGCTGGCGCCCACCAGGTCGGGCAGCACGGCCTCGTCGAGATCGGGCTCGAGCACGGCCATGTTGACGCGGCTGCGCGACACGATCTGGCCGGGCACGCCCACCACCACCGACTTCGGCGGCACGGCGCGCACGACCACCGAGTTGGCGCCGATGCGGCTGTCGTCGCCCACCACGATCGCACCGAGCACCTTCGCGCCGGCACCGATGATCACGCGGTCACCGATCGTGGGGTGCCGCTTCCGGCCCTTGTCGAGCGTGGTGCCACCGAGCGTGACGCCGTGGTAGATCGTGACGTCTTCGCCCACCACGGCGGTCTCGCCGATCACGACACCCATGCCATGGTCGATGAACAACCCGCCGCCGATGGTGGCACCCGGGTGGATCTCGATGCCGGTGAACTTGCGGGCCATCTGCGACACGGCGCGCCCGAGGAACCGTTGGTCGCGTCGCCACAACCGGTGGGCCAGCCGGTGCGCCCAGATCGCATGCACACCGGGGTACAGCAACGCCACCTCGAGCGCGCTACGCGCGGCCGGGTCGCGGTCGCGCGCCGCGTAGAGGTCGCGTCGCCAGTTGTTCATGATCAATCGGCCAGGTCGGCGTAGAGCGCCGTCGAGAGGTAACGCTCGCCGTACGACGGGATGATCACCACGATGCGCTTGCCCTTGTTCTCGGGGCGGTTGGCCACCTGCAGCGCGGCCCACACGGCGGCACCGCTGGAGATGCCCACCAGCAGGCCCTCCTCCTTACCCATGCGGCGGGCGATGGCGAACGCGTCGTCGTTGCCCACCTGGATGATCTCGTCGGTCACCGACATGTCCATGTTCTTCGGGATGAAGCCGGCGCCGATGCCCTGGATCGGGTGCGGCCCCTTCGGGCCACCGGACATCACGGCTGACGCGGCCGGCTCGACGGCCACGACCTTCAGCTTCGGGTTCAGTTCCTTCAAGCGAGCGCCGGCACCGCTGATCGTGCCGCCGGTGCCCACGCCGCCGACGAAGAAGTCGATCTTGCCGTCGGTGTCGCGCCAGATCTCCTCGGCGGTCGTGGCGCGGTGGATGGCCGGGTTGGCCGGGTTCTCGAACTGCTGGGGCATGTAGTACTTCGGGTCGCTGGCGGCCAACTCGGTGGCCTTGGCGATCGCGCCACCCATGCCCTCGGGGCCGGGGGTGAGGATCAGCTCCGCGCCGTAGGCCCGCAGCAGCATGCGCCGCTCCTTGCTCATCGTCTCGGGCATCGTGAGCACGATCTTGATGCCTCGCGCCGCGGCTGCCATCGCCAGCGCGATCCCGGTGTTGCCCGAGGTGGGCTCGACGATCACGGTGTCGGGGCCGATCTTGCCGGCTGCTGCGGCGGCATCGAGCATGGCCACGCCGATGCGGTCTTTCACGCTGCTGGCCGGGTTGTAGAACTCGAGCTTGGCCACGACTTCGGCAGCGGCGCCGGCCGTGAGGCGATTGATCCGCACGAGAGGTGTGTTGCCCACCAGGGCGGTGACGTCGTTCGCGATGTTGGCCATTGGAGTGCTCCTCGGTGGGCTGATCCGTGATTTGCCGACCACTTTAGTCGGGATTAGCAGGAATCAACACCGCTCCTCCGCAGCTCATTCCCGACCTGGCGGCGACAGCACTGGGAAGGCCCGGTCCCGCATTGCGGGACCGGGCCTTCCCAGATCCCGACCCCAGAACTGGGGCTGTTCCGTTCCGAACTCCGGAACAGAACAGCCCCAGTTGCTGGATTGGGACGAATCAGCCCCAGAAACCGAGAACTCAGTAGCGCCAAAACTCAGTAGCGATAGTGGGCGGGCTTGAACGGGCCGCTGGGATCCACGCCCAGGTACTCGGCTTGCTCGTCGGTGAGCTTGGTGAGCTTCACGCCCAGGGCGTCGAGGTGCAGCGCAGCCACCTTCTCGTCGAGGCGCTTGGGCAGCACATACACGCCCAGCGGATAGTTCTCGGTGTGCGCGAACAACTCCATCTGGGCGATCACCTGGTTGCTGAACGAGCAGCTCATCACGAAGCTGGGGTGGCCGGTGGCGCAACCCAGGTTCACCAAGCGGCCCTCGGCCAGCACGATGATCGCGTGGCCGTCGTCGAACGTCCACAGGTCGGTGCCGGGCTTCAGTTCGTCGCGAGTGGCGCCGCTGCGGGCCAGGCCGGCCATGTCGATCTCGCTGTCGAAGTGGCCGATGTTGCACACGATCGCGTTGTGCTTCATCTGGTGCATGTGCTCGACGGTGATGATGTGGTCGTTGCCGGTGGACGACACGAAGATGTCGGCCTGGCCGACCACGTCCTCCAGCACCGTCACCTGGTAGCCCTCCATCGCCGCCTGCAGCGCGTTGATCGGGTCGATCTCGGTGATGATCACGCGAGCGCCCTGGCCGGTGAGCGCCTGGGCACAACCCTTGCCCACGTCGCCGTAGCCGGCCACGACGGCCACCTTGCCGGCGATCATCACGTCGGTGGCGCGGCAGATCGCGTCGATCAGCGAGTGGCGGCAGCCGTACAGGTTGTCGAACTTGCTCTTGGTGACCGAGACGTTGACGTTGATCGCCGGGAACAGCAGCTCGCCGCGCTCGTGCATTTTGTACAGACGCATCACGCCGGTGGTGGTCTCCTCGGTGACGCCCTTGATCTCGGCGGCCATGCGGGTCCACTTGGTGGGGTCGGTCTTCAAGCTGCGCTGCAGCAGGCCGAGCACGATCGCGAACTCGGCGTTGCTGGCCGTGGTGGGGTCGGGCACCTCACCGCTCTTCTCGAACTCGACACCCTTGTGCAGCAACAGCGTGGCGTCGCCACCGTCGTCGAGGATCATGTTGGCACCCTGCGGGCTGCCGTCGGTGGCGTCCGGCCAGTTCATCATCTGGTCGGTGCACCACCAGTACTCTTCCAGCGTCTCGCCCTTCCAGGCGAACACCGGCACGCCCTTGGGCTCTTCCGGCGTGCCCTTGGGGCCCACCACGACAGCGGCCGCGGCGTGATCCTGCGTGGAGAAAATGTTGCAGCTGGCCCAGCGCACTTCGGCGCCCAGCTCGACCAGGGTCTCGATGAGCACCGCGGTCTGGATGGTCATGTGCAGGCTGCCCGAGATGCGGGCACCCTTCAGCGGCTTCAGCGGCCCGAACTCCTTGCGCAGGGCACGCAGGCCGGGCATCTCGTGCTCGGCGAGGTGGATCTCCTTACGACCGAACGGGGCGAGGGAGAGATCGGCGACGCGGTAATCGCGACGCGCGGCAATTGACGACATGGTGGTTCCTCCGAGGAATCAGCGTGGTGGGAACCGGGCCGGTGCCAACTGGCAGCTCTCTGATCAGCCCGAGCAGAGCTTCAGCTTAGAGGCTCAATCGGCCAGGACGACAGCACTGACATCGAGCAGGTAGTGCGTGTAGCCGGCGTGGTTATACACGGTCGCCTGATACTCCTTGCCAGCAGCAGTGCCGTACATCACGAGTGCCATGTTGGGCACCGGCGGACCCTCTTTGGTGTTGATGTTCGATGCCGTGGGCCGCGACTGATCGGCGGGGAACGCCGTCAGGAAGCCGGTGACCGGCGACGTGGGGTACAGCCGAGCGAGGCTGGCATTGGTGAGGTTGCCGATGAGTGCGAGCTGATCGCCCACCCACACGCTGTCGACGTTCACGCTGCCGGCGAAGTTGGAGAAGCTCCACGCCTCGGCCTGGCCGGGCCCCAGCGGCACGGCACCGAACGACGGCTCACGGGTGTCGAACACACGGAACGGAGAGGTGAGCGGGATGACGCGACCCTGGCGGGTCTCGGGCACGCCATCGTCGGTGATGCGCTCGAAGTAGCCGACCACGTCGACCACGAGCTCGGTCTGACCGGCGAGGTTGAACAAGAAGATGTCGCCATCGGGGATCTCGCCGAGCGCGTCGAGCGGGACGGCCACCTGGTTGGCCTTCACGTCGCCGCCCAACAGGTTGAGGTTCGAGGTGGCGGGACGACCGAGCGGGTCGTCGGGCACCACTGCCACGAAGGTGGACGTCGTGGGCGAGACTGCAGTGACGTTGAGCAGCACCCCTTCGATCGTGGAGCGGTCGGGCACCACATCGGCCACCACGGGCGAAGTTCCATCGGCGCCACGGATCACGAGACGGCGCAGTTCGGACGGCCCGAGCGGGCCGGTGCCGCCGTAGTTGGTGCGGGTTTCCATGATGCGCACGGGGGGCACCGGGATGAGGCGGGTACCACGCTCGTCGGCAGGATCGGGGGTACCGGCCGTGTAGTTGCTGGTGGAGAACCACCCCTGCACGTCGATCAGCACGTGGGCCGAACCGTTGTAGGGCGAGAACATCTGCACGGTGAGCTTGCCACCGACGCCCGGACGCACGATCGCCAGGTTGGGCACGGTCTGCCCGGCGGAGAAGTTGAGGATCGAGCTGAGCGTGGCGGGCGACTCACCCGTGGGATAGGCGGCGAGCCAGCCCTCGTGAGTGGGCAGCACCACGGTGACGCTGATCATCACGGACAGCACATCGTTGGTGGTGAGGTCGGCCAGCGGGCTGCCGGGAGTGCCGGCCAGCGCGCCGAGCAGTTGCACATCGAACGTGGGCCGCGACGGAGCCAGCGGCTTGGCGCCCAGCGGCGACACATCGTTGATCCCGGCGCTACCCGGCGTGTCGTCGGTGTGACGCGAGTCGAAGATGCGCACGGGCGTGACCGGGTGGTACTCGCCACCGGCACACAGACTGCACGGATCGGCCGCCGCCACGAGCGCAACAGGGCCAGAAGGGATCAACCCCACAGCGGCGGCCAGGGTGGCGGCCGCAACCAGGGACACACGGGCGATCGAGTGGCGCTTCATCGAAGAAATGCTAGCAGTCACGTCCGTTGGGCGGGCTTCAGGGGGTGAAGGTCGGTGTCAGTTCACCGGAGGCGATGCGGGCGTCGAGCGCCTTCGCCTCGTCGTCGGTGACGGCCACTGCCTCGTCGGGCA
The DNA here is from genome assembly GCA_030645495.1 of Actinomycetota bacterium. Classification (GTDB taxonomy): domain Bacteria; phylum Actinomycetota; class Acidimicrobiia; order Acidimicrobiales; family Ilumatobacteraceae; genus UBA668. The sequence continues at coordinate 409,428 of JAUSLV010000018.1, read as the reverse complement.
ACATCACCGGAATTCCCTCGCGTACCAGGTAGCGGCGCTGCAGACGGGGGTTGTACAGGCCTTCGTCGTCGCCCAGGTAGTACAACGGACCCTTGTCGAGAGGGCACGCGAGCACGGCGAGCAGGCGGGGGTCGAGCGACATCTGGGGCTCCTAGACGCTGGTGATGAGGGCGAGAAGTTCGTGTACCCGCTGGTCGCACTCGTCGCGCGTGGGGGCCTCGAGGTTGAGGCGCAGCAGGGGCTCGGTGTTCGACGGACGGAGGTTGAACCACCACGGACCGCAGTCGACAGTCAGCCCATCGAGGTGGTCCTGCGTGAACGATGCGAACTCGGCGGCAACTCGGTCGATGACCGCCTGGGTGTCGGCGACCGCGGTGTTGATCTCGCCGCTCGACGAGTAGCGCTCGAACGGCTTGCGCACCACGGACAAGGGTGCCTGCGCCAGGCTGACCTCGTTGAGCACGAGCATGCTGGCGATGAGGCCGCTGTCAGCGCGGAAGTTGCGCAGGAAGTAGTAGTGCGCCGAGTGCTCTCCGCCGAAGACCGCACCGGTTTCGGCCATTTGCTGCTTGATGAACGAGTGGCCCACCTTCGTGCGCACCGGGATGCCACCGTGCTCGCGCACCACCTCCGGCACCGCCCGTGAGCAGATCAGGTTGTGCAGGATCGTGGCGCCCGGGTTGTTGCGCAGCACACCAGCCGCCAGCATCGCCGTGGTCGTGCTACCGCTGAGACCGCGGCCGGTCTCGTCGACCACGAACACGCGGTCGGCGTCGCCGTCGAACGCGAGGCCGATGTCGAACCCGCCGGAGACCACGCGAGCCTGCAGGTCGCGCTGGTTGGCCGGCTGCAGCGGATCGGCGGGGTGGTTCGGGAACGTGCCGTCGAGTTCGCCGTACATCACCTCGATCGTGATCTGCGGCAGCCGTTCGAACACGGCCGGAACCACGAGACCGCCCATGCCGTTGGCCGTGTCGGCCACCACCTTCAGCGGACGCAGCGCCGCGATGTCGACGAACGACACCACGTGGTCGGCGAACGCGGACAACAGGTTGCGGGTGGACGACGACCCGGCGGTGGCGGCAGCGGCCGGGCCACGACCGGCCAGCACCTCTTGTGCCATCCGCTTCACGTCGTCGAGGCCGGTATCGACACCCACCGGGCGGGCGCCGCTGAGGCAGAACTTCACACCGTTGTACTGCGCCGGGTTGTGCGACGCGGTGAACATCGCGCCGGGCGCATCGAGCGTGCCGGCTGCGTAGTACATCAGGTCGGTGCTGGCCAGGCCGAGATCGACCACGTCGACACCCTGCTCCATGGCGCCGCGGGAGAACGCTTCCACCAGCTCGGGGCCCGACGGGCGCATGTCGCGAGCGACGAGCAGACGGTCGGTGCCGCAGAACCGGGCGAAGGCCACGCCGAGCGCGTAGGCGACATCGGTGTTGACTTGGTCGGGCACCGTGCCGCGTACGTCGTACGCCTTGACGATGTCGTCGAGAATTCTGGGGTCAGTGGACATGCGGGGTCACAGGCTACCGGGCGCTTCCCCGGCCCCATCCCCCGCAGACTCCGCGTCAGTGTCGCCGTCCCCACCGGTGTCGCCCTCCGCGGCACCCACGTGCTCCAGTTCCTCGAGCGGCACCAGTACGCCGTCGGCCGGGGTCCACTCGAAGCGGGTCTCGTCGAACGGGTCGGTGGCCACCAGCAGGAACGGGTGGCTGTTGCGGTGCTTGACGTCACCACGCCAACGCCAGAAGCCCATCAGCACGATGCCCAGCAGCGAGATCACGTAGAACATCCGGTCGCTGCCCGACGCCTCGTAGTGCAGGCGCACATGCGTGGAGGTGGGCACCACCACCATGAAGTTGGGGGCGATGCGGTACGGGCCTTCCGCGCCGTCGACCTGCCAGTTCGGGAAGTAGCTCATCTTCACCAGCACCGGCACGCCGATCTCGGATACGTCGAAGCTGAGGTCTTGGTCGCCCATCCGGTAGTTCGTGATCTCGATCTCGGGGAGTTCGACGGGCACGATCGTGTCGGCCGGCACCACGATGTCGACCTTGCGGCCGGGCTGCATCGGCGCCGAGCCGATCCGGCGCTCGGTGTCGACCTGCACGTCGATGCGCTGCCAGTCGGCGGGGCCGTCGTCGGCCGGGATCGCCAGCCATTCGTCGGAGTGCTGGAACCAACTGGTGCCCAACTCGAGGTTGCGTTCGCGCTGGTCGCCCGAGCGGCCGTTCACCACCACGGGCTGCACCGTCAGCGGCACGACGACATCGCTGTCAGCCACGCGGTACACGTTCCACGGCCCGCTCTCAGCGGCCAGTTCGAGATCGCCACGTGTCTCGGCCTGCTGCTTGGCCGCGTCGGTGAACACCATGACGTACTTGATGCCCATCTTCTGCAGCATCGGCACGCCGATCGAGGCGTTGTTGTCGGTGTAGCGCAGCTCGCGCACCGGGTTCGAACTGTCCTCGCTCATCGCCGCGGCGGTGAGGAAGTGGTACGGCGTGGTGCCCGACGCCTCGAAGAACAGGCCCTCGGAGCTGCCGATGCAGCCGTCCGTCCAGTGCGGCAGCAGCATCAGCGCCATCGTGGTGCCGTACAGACCGGTGTCGCCGTTGTTCTCCCACAACGCCATCCCGCAGCCCTGGTCGGGGTCGTCGCCCAGCGCGCCCATCGTGTCGACCAGCGCCTTGTACTCGCCGTAGTACCCACGCCCTTCGTAGCCCACGAAGTTGTAGCGGGTCCAGCCGTCGGCGACCGCGTCCTTCGAGGTGGGCGAGAGCGTGATCGGATCCCAGCCGGCGATACCCCACGAGTACACCGACTTGCCGTTCTTCTGCGTGTACTCGGCGCCGGGCACCTCGCGGAACAAGAACAGCTCGCAGGTGAGCACCACCAGGCCCACCACCGTGGCGGTGGCCGCACCGGTGATCATCATCTGTTTGGCCGACAGCTCGCGAGCCTGCCAACCGCGCACCAGGAAGTGCGCCGTGTCGACGATGCCCACCATCATCAGCAGCAGCCGCACGAGGTAGAGGAACGGCAGGATGCGCGGGTTCCACAGCAGGCCGATCACGGGCAGGCTGTCGGTGGCCAGATACGTGGCGGCCATCAGCGCGAAGCACATGATGCCCAGCCAGGCACCGTTGAGGTTGCGTTTGGCCACGCTGCTGACGAACCCGATGAGCGCGAACCCCGACACGACGATGTCGAGGAACGCCGGCCAGGGGAAGAACATGTCCCAGAAGCTGTCGGTGGCGCCGTCGGGGCGGAAGCCGTACTTCATGTCGGTCATGTACGCGTGGTTGAACAGGAACGGCCCCACCCAGAACGCCGACAGCATCAGCGCGGTGACACCCATCGTGAAGCCGTAGATGAACCGCGTCTTGTCCATCCACACGAGCCACATGATCAGCGCGCCGAGCACCACGAACAGCAGCACGATGCCGTGCGACAACATCGCCAGCGCCAACACGATCGCCGTCCAGTTGCGGTACTTGCCAGTCTCCAGACCACGTGCGAAGAGGCCGAGGCCGAGTACGGCCAACGACAACGCGATGGAGAAGGAGAACTCGCCGGCCATCGTGCTCTTCACGTTGCCGCCGTAGATGCTGAAGCTCTCGTCGAACAGGAAGATCACTGCAGCGAGTGCCATCAGCTCGGGGATCGGGTACGTGAAACGAGCCAAGCGTCCGAACGCCCATGCACACCACGGCAGCGTGACGATGCCCAGGCAGGCGACGATCTTGAACGCCACGCCGTACGCGAAGAACACGTTCAACAGCACGATCAGCAGCGCCGGTACCACCATGTAAAAGCGGTACAGGGGAAAGCCGTTGTACCAGTAGTTGCTCCAGCCGGTGAGCTGCCCGTTGGGCAGCAGGTTGTCGCGCAGGTAGGCAGGGCCCATCACGTGGGCGCCCATGTCGCCACCGGTGGGAGTGTTGTCGCGGAACACGAGGTCGAGGTGGATCACCTCCAACAGCGCGAACGTGCACCCACCCACCACCACGAGCGCGGTGAGGTACTGCACGATGCGGGCGGCGGGCCACGGTGCGTTGATCCAGTTCGCCGGCCGGCGCACGATGCGCCGCCCGACGCGCTGCAGGCGCGATGGTTCGTGCGCGCCCGCAGCGTCGGCCATCGGCTGGTCGCTCGCCTCGGGCTGCAGCTCGGTGGTGTCGCTGGGCTCGTTCGTGGTCTCGCCGGGGTCGTCAGTGTGCTCGCTCATGCCGGGTCGAATCCTTCCATGTCGGGCAGCAGGTGAGGTGTCGCCATCAGGTGTTGGCGACAAGGATCAGGCCGGTGGCGTTGAACGCCATGTGCGTCGTGATCGCCATCCCCAGCCGGCCGGTGCGCTGCGCACACACGCCCAACACGATGCCGACCACGAACAGACCGGGAATGCTGACCGGTTGGAAGTGGATCAGGGCGAACCACACGGCCACGACCACGACACCGGTGACCGCACCGGTGCAGCGGGTGAAGCTGCGTTGCAGCAGCCCGCGATACGCCAGCTCCTCGACGAGCGGAGCGCCGACGGCCACCACGATCACCAGCACCACCAGCCCCGCACCGTGCGCGTGCTGCCACAGATCGCGGGCCGGCTTCTCGATCTTGCTGGTCGAGAACGTGTCGGGCCAGATCTCGTTGAGCGGCAGGTACACCGCCTTCACGAACACCAACTGCGTGGCGACACCGAGCGGCAGGCCGACGAGGTCGAGCGGACGAGCACGCAACCCGAAGTCGCGTACCAACGAGCCGGTGCCCGAACGACGGGAGACGAACACGATCGCGGCCACCAGCGGGGTCCAGGCGACCAGTTGCGACGCGGCCAGCCACCACGGGCCGGCGTCGGCGACACGTTCGGCGCCGCTGGAGGCGAGCACCATGCTGGACAACACATTGCCCACGAACCACGCCGCGAACCAGGTGAGCACTGCATCGCGGATGGAGATGCCGTTCGTCGCGTTCGTCGCGCCGGGCGCAGGTGTGACGGAGCGGGACGGCGAGGGCACGGCCGACGAGCCTACTGTGAGCGGCCGTTCGGCACGGAGTGCGGCACCGATCGGCGAGCGGCGGGTCAGCCGGCGAGACGGCCGGTGCCCGCGTACACCAGCTGACGGCTGGTGCGGCGGTCTTCGAGGCGCCACCCGTTGGGCACCGACAGGCGCGCCGAGTGACGCTGGCAGAGGTCGTACGCGTGAGGGTCGCGTTCTTCGTACAGGTCGTCGAGCCAGACGATGGATCGCGCGTACTGATAGGACAGGGTGACCGTTGCCAGCCCGGCGCAACCCGTACGTGAACACTGCCTGCTCATGCCGACAGACAATAAAAGGGTTCGCGCGGAAAGTGGTGGATACTCCCGAACAGGCGCGCGACGCGTGACGAACCCCTGACGACTGGTGGTTGACGAGTCAGGTTCGGTGTTCACCCCTAGCATTGGCGCATGAGTAATCTCCCGCCGCCGCCGCCCCCGCCGCCCTCCGGGCGCGGCCAGCAGCAGGGCAACCAGAACGGGCCGCAACCCCCCGCCGGCGGCGGCAAAGCTCGCGGCAGTTGGCCGCGCTGGACGGTGCCCGTGCTCGTCGCGGTGCTGCTCGGCACGCTGCTGCTCAACCAGGTGTGGCCGGCCGACGAGGGCGACAAGCTCAGCTACACCGAGTTCGTCAACGCCGTCGAGCTCGACGAGGTCGCAAAGTTCACGCTCACCAACGGCTCCAACTCCATCTCGGGTGAGCTGAAGGACGGCACCAAGTTCACGACGACGGTCCGCGACAACTTCCCCGACCAGACCGAACGCGATCTGCTCGACGAACACAAGGTCGACTGGACCACCAAAGAGCCCGACAGCAACTGGCTGCTCAGCTGGGCCAGCCTGCTGCTGCCGTTCCTGCTGATCATCGGCTTCCTGGTGTGGATGAACAAGCGTGCGCAGGGCCAGATGGGCAATGTGATGTCCATCGGTCGCAGTCGCGCCAAGGCCTACCAGGCCGACAAGCCATCCACCACGTTCGCCGACATCGCCGGCTACGACGGCGTGAAGCAGGAGATCACCGAAGTGGTCGACTTCCTGCGCATGCCCGAACGCTTCCGCGAGATCGGCGCCCGCGTGCCCAAGGGCATCCTGCTGGTCGGCCCTCCCGGCACCGGCAAGACCCTGTTCGCCCGTGCGGTGGCCGGCGAGGCCGGCGTGGGCTTCCTCAGCGTCACCGGCAGCGACTTCATGGAGATGTTCGTGGGCGTCGGTGCCAGCCGCGTGCGCGACCTGTTCGCGCAGGCCCGCAAGCTGGGCCGGGCGATCATCTTCGTCGACGAGATCGACTCGATCGGCCGCAAGCGTGGCGCCGGCCTCGGTGGCGGCCACGACGAGCGTGAGCAGACGCTCAACCAGATGCTGTCCGAGATGGACGGCTTCGAGACCACCGAAGGAATCGTCGTGCTCGCGGCCACCAACCGCCCCGACATCCTCGATGCCGCGCTACTGCGGCCCGGCCGCTTCGACCGCCAGATCGTGGTGCCGTTGCCCGAGGCCAGCGAGCGCGAGGCGATCCTGAAGGTGCACAGCCGCGACAAGCGGATGGGCACCGACGTCGACCTGGAGACGATGGCCAAGGCCACGCCCGGCATGAGCGGCGCCGATTTGGCCAACGTGGTCAACGAGGCGGCCCTGTTCGCGGTGCGCCGAGGCAGCAAGCAGATCGAGCGCATCGACTTCGAGAACGCTCGCGACCGTGTCGTGATGGGTGCCCGTCGCGAAAGCCTCGTGCTCAGCGCCGAAGAGAAGCGGGCCACCGCGGTGCACGAGAGCGGCCACGCGATCCTCACCGTCGTGCTGCCCAACGCCGACCCGTTGCACAAGGTCACCATCCTCCCTCGCGGCATGGCCTTGGGCGTCACCTGGAGCCTGCCCGAAGAGCGGCACACGTACTCCAAGGAGTTCTTCGAGGACGTCATCTGCCGCGCGATGGGCGGCCGCGTGGCCGAGAAGATCGTGTTCGGTCACCTCAACTCGGGTGCCGCCAACGACCTCGAACAGGCCACCAGCATCGCCCGCCGGATGGTGCGCGAGTGGGGCATGAGCGACGCTGTCGGCCCGATGGCCTGGAGCGGTCACCAGCAGGTGTTCCTCGGCGAAGACCTGATGACTCAGGGCCGCGAGTACAGCGACGACACCGCGAAGATGATCGACCTCGAGATCGCCCGCATCCTGCACGATCAAGAGGCGCGGGCGCTCGAGCTGCTGAAGAAGCACCGTGCGGCGCTCGATCGGGTCTCAGAGGCGCTGCTCGAACGCGAAACGATGGATGGCGCGGAAGTCGCCAACCTCGTGCACGAACACTTGGGCGACGTGGTGTCGTCCGAGACGCCCGCCACCATCGACTGATCAGTCGGGTCGGCCCAGTTCGGGCTCGGGGCTGCTGCCGGGGTTGCGCGCCTCGGCGACGGCGGCCCACAGGTCGGTGGCCGACACCGGCCCGGTGAATCCGGCGCGCACCACGCCGCGATCGTCGGCGATCGCCACGATCGGCACAGCGTCGATCTCGTACTTGGCGTGCAACGCCCGGTTCGCCGTGAACTCCACGTCGACCACCGCGACGTGCGCCGTTTCCAGCACCTTCGCCTTGCGCACCACGTCGGCGCACGTGGTGCACGATGCCGACGAGAACACCGCCACCAGCCACGGGGCGGTAGCGGCGAAATCGGCACGATCGAGCTGCGCAGGCACCTCGTAGTGGGCCTGGGTGGGCGCTTGCACCGTCTGCCGGCGACGAAGCACGAGGCCGACTGCAACCGCCAGCGCGACCACCGCGAGCGCAACGAGCACCTGCGCCATCGTCAGCCCGGAAGTGCGAGCGACGCCGACCTGCCCGGCAGGTCGTGGCCACGAGGCAGCAGTCGCTGCACGATGATCGGCTGGTCGGACACCACGGTCAGCGGATGCCCGATCGCGGCAGCGAGATCGGGGATGTTGACGGTGGCCACACCGCCGGCCGCGACCTTCACGGCTTCGAGGCCCGGTACCGGCACCGAGCCACCGGGGCCGAGCGCATTGATCGACACCGTGGCCTCCACGAACGCGAGGTTCAGGATCACCAACGCTTCGTCGGCGGCGACGGTGGGGCCGAACGCCATGCTCCACTGCAGGAAGCCCGGGTCGGCAAAGTACTGCTCGACGCCTAGAACCACGGAGGTGACGGACGCGCCATCGATCTTCACGGTGACCGCCATCTCCACCACGATCGGCCCTCCGGTCATCGACGAGAAGCCCACGCCATGGCGTCCGAGCGGCAGGTCGGGCACGTCACTGAGGCTGAACGATGCGACCCGGCCGGCCGGGATCGTGATCTCGGTGATCGAGTTCGTGAACGTCTCGCTGGCCACCCCGTAGAACACGGGCTGCACCTGCACGTCGACCTCGCCCGGGTTGTAAATGCTGAACCGCTCGAAGTTCGTGCCGTCTTTCAGCCCACCGGCGAAGTACCAGTTCGGCGAGGGCGACGGCGCGCCGAGGCTCATCGAGTACCCACGGCGCTCACCTTGGTACGCCTGCGAGCGGGCAGCAACCACACGACCACGCGACGCGGTGACGGCGACGGCGTAGACGGCCTCGTCCTTGTCGAGGTTCTGCTCGGGAATCACCAGCACCGAGTGCCCCGGGATCGGCATGCCACGCAGGCGCACCGGCGTGCGGTCACTGTCGACACCGGCGAACGTGAAGTCGACGATCGCCGTGTCGGGGAACGGATTGGTGATGACGATGTCTTCCTGGCTGTCGCCTTGCGTGTAGTTGTCGGCGAAGTACCACGTGGACGACGTGCTGTTCGAGCAGGGGCTGACGGCATCGCCGCTGTTGTGCTCGGCACGCTGCTCGACCACGCCGCCACCACCCGCGATCTCCACCATCGCCGAGATGTACGTGCCTTGTGGCTGCAGGTCGGTGAGCTTGACGGTGTAGGTGTCGCGTGGCGGCACTTCGAACGCGTGCTCGAGAGCACCGACATCGGCCGCATCGGTGAACAGCGTGAGATGGCCCTCGAGCGTGTTGTCGGTGGGATTCGCCACGGCCACCGTGCCGCCGAGGCCATTGTCCGCGTTGGGAACACCGGCGCAGAACCACGTGGAGTTCAAGAACTCGAGGTTCGGCACGAACGGCATGGAGGGCGCGGCGAGGTTCGCGAACGTGGGGTTGAGCGCGGGATCGGGGGAGGCGCGGGCTGCGGAGATCAGCAGTGCCAGTGGCAGGAACACCACGAGCAGGATGGTGACGTGACGACGGTTCACGAGTCAGCCTCCCAGCGAGCCGGGTCCCATGCTGCGTCGCCGCCGAGCGCATCGTCGGCGGCGAGCTCGCCGGCCTCCGCCCACGGATCGGGGGCGACGACACCGCCTGCCCACTCGTCGGGTTCTTCCCAGTCGTCGGCGCCGTCGTCGTCGGTGAGTGGCGCGGGCGGCAGCGGCTGGCGCAGGTCGGCCACGATCGCGTGGTCGGCGACGCCGATCTCACCGTGGCGACGCCGCAACCACTGCAGCGGCCGCACGTTGCTGGCCGTGAGCACGAGCGCTCCCCAGGCGATCAGTTGCGCCAACAGCCACAACTGCCGGGTGACCGCGGTGTCGTACGTGAGCACCGCATTGCCGGTGGCCGGAATGTCGAAGGCCAGCGTGGACCCGAACGCCCGCCGCGCCGGCACCTCGGTACCGTTCACCGTGAGGTGCCAGTTCGTGTCGAACGGCACGGCCACGTGCAACGTTCCCTCGGGCACCACGCCAGTTGCGTCGCCACGATCCGGTGCACCCACGGCAAAAGGGGTGGAGTCGCGCAGGTCGGCCTGGGCGATGGCCTCGCTGCCCGCCTGCTGGCTGGCGGTGGCACCGGTGAGGGTGAGGATCGAGCGGGTCGGGGCGTACGCGGTGTTCTCGTAGATCAGATAATTCGGCGGCCGCGTGAGCGGTGCCGCCAGGTCGAGTTGGTCTTCGAGCACGTCGACCAATCCGAACGGCGCGTTCACCGGCCGGTCGATCGTGCCGTTGGCGCCGTCGGCGAGCGGCACGATGACGTAGCGCACGCCGTACTGGGCGAGCAGGCGGCCGCCGCGCAACGTGACCCCGTCGGCGATCTGCCGCAACGACGCGGCGATCTCCTTCTCCACCGAGGTGGGCTGACCGGCCCAGTGGTGCTCGATCGTGATCGGCCCGTCGTCGGTGATCGCGTAGCCGATACCCGGCTGGTAGGTGTAGGCCGCCACGGGGATGGCACGCGGGTCGCCGATCCACAGCACGCGATAGTCGCCCTCCACAGGGTCAGTGGGCAACTGGGTGAGCACGGAGATGAGGGTGTGATTGGGCATGCCCCACTGACCGTCGGAGACGGTGATCAGGCCGGGTACCACGCCGATTGCGATCGCCGCGCCACTCAGCAGACCGAGCGGCTGGCGCCAGCCGAACGAGCCACCCAACACGTCGTCCTGGAAGGCCGCTGCCAGCGTGGCCGCGGCCATCGCCACGCCGATCGCGACGGGCACCAGCAACACCCCGGGCTCGGGCATGCGGAACGGCAGCAACGCACGGTCGTCGAGCACTGCCAGCCCACCGAATCCGAACACCAGCAGCGCGCTGCGCACTGCCCACGTGAAGCGCCACGCTCGCGCCACGAGGGGCGCCACGATCACCGGCACGAACAACGCCACCGCCACGATCGTGGGCCCGGCCGAGTCGTCGAGGAAGCGAGCGAGGTTGCCGATACCCAGCGCTCGCGAGGCGGTGACCGGCACACCGACGATCGAGGTCCAGCCGTCGCGACCCATCAGCGACATCGTCCACGGGAGGTTCACCAGCACCCCCACGGCGGAAGCGGCGAACGCGGCGACGACCATCGTGACAGCGACCCGAGTGCGCCCGCCACACAACATCGTGGCCGTTGCGAGCAACACGGCCATGCCCACCAGCACCAGCGCGAACGCGGGAACGAACGCGAACGCGACCGCCGTGAGCAAGCACAGTTGGGCGACGCGGCGCACCAAACGGGGTGTGGGCACCACCGAGTAGTGCTCGACCTTGTCGTCGTGGCGGCTGCCCGACGACTCGATGCCGGCGATCCGCCGCAGCAGGTGCAGCCCCCACGGAGCTGCCGCGTAGCAGGCGAGCGCCGACCAATGCCCACCCGACATCAACTGCGCGGGCAACGGCACCGCTGCGTACACCACGAGGGCGGCGATGCGCGCACGGGCGGTGGGGTACAGCGAAGCCAGGCGCCAGATACCGAGGTACCCGGCGAACAACATGCCCACGACCACCACGGTCTGCAACAACGCCATGTGGAACAACGTGGCGATGCTGCCCACCGCCACCAGCGCCACACCCGTCGGAGTTGCGGTCGTGCTGCCCAGCCCATGCCCCGACCACCCCGACAGGTAGTCGCCGATCATCGACCGCGGGCTGGCGGGGAACGGGAGGAACTCGCCGAAACTAGGCACTCCGCCGGTGATCAACTGCCGACTGCCGGTGACGGCGAGCACCCCCACGGCCAGCCAGGCCAACGCCGGCGCCGAACCGGCGGTTTGGCGCCACCTGCGTTCCGTGGTGGAGTCGGGGTCGACCTGGCGACTGTCGCGAGCGCGCAAATAGCTCGTGAACCGAGCGCTGCCACGCATCTGCAGGCCAGCCACTTCCGCGTCGGGCACCTCACGCAAGGCCACGAGCGACCGGCGGCGGGCGAAGTACGACGCGGAGCGCGGCACCATCCCGAGCAACGCCGAGAACGACGCGGTGACCTGCCGGAAGCGGCCGGTGAGCAACCCGACGATCGACTCGGCCAGCGTGACGAGCACCAATTGGATCGAGAGCATCGGCAGCCGGCCGGCACCGGTGAGCGTGGCCACGGTGCGCATGCGCGTGCGCGCGGCCATCGCCGCGTGCCGCAGGTCGGGGCGGCGTTCCGCCAGCCGCTCGCGATGGCGAACACGTGCCGCAGGCACCACGACGACGCGGGCGCCACCGAGGTGGGCCCGCCAGCACAGGTCGAGGTCGTCACCGTGGTACTGGATCGACGGATCGAATCCGCCGAGCACGCGGAACAGGTCGGCTCGTACCAGCAGGCATGCCGCCGGCACGGCGAACACGTCGCGTACCGCGTCGTGCTGCTCTTGGTCGATCTCGCCGGGCTCGACGATCGGGTCGACCTCCCCGAACCGGTCGACGCCGTAGCCGACATGCTGCAACACGAAGTCGCGCTCCCAGGTGACGAGCTTGGGGCCGACGATGCCGGCGTTCGAGCGATACATCTCCTCGACGAGCAGCCTGATCGCCCCGGCATCGAGCGCGACGTCGTCGTGAAGGAAGCAGAAGAACCCGTTGTCGCCCTCGACCAGCCGCAACACCTCGTTGGCGGCGGTACCGAAACCGGGGTTACCGGCCACCGCCCGCACGAACGAGTTCGGCACCGTGTCGCGGATCATCGCCGGCAGTTCGCCCGGCTCGCCGGCCACGAGGAACAACCACTTGAGGTTGGTGTAGTCCTGCGCTGCCAGCGAGCGCAGCACCTCGTCGAACCATGCACCCGGCTCGTGCACCACCATCACGGCCACTACGGGCGGGGCGAGCGATTCGGTGGGGTCCACGAACAGTCGAGGCTAGCGGTGCCGACGCTGCCGCGGCCGGTCACCCCCTCGTGAGTGTGCGTTCTCGCGAGCACTGCTTGCAATAGTTAGCACTGTGGGGTACGCTGCAATCACCGTTCCACGACCTTGAAGGACCCGCCATGAGCCGCATCCCCACCCCCTCATTCGACCTCTCCCGCCTCGACCTGAACGCGCTCGCGGGCCTCGACACGAAGGTGATCACCGTCGCTCGCGACGCGGCCTACATCGGCATCGGGTTCGGCGTACTTGCGTTCCAACAAGCACAGGTGCGCCGCCGCGAGCTGGAGAAGACGATCGCCGCTCGTGTGGATGCCGGCCGCGGTCAGCTCGACGATCTGGTGCGCAACGTCACTCGCCGAGTGAAGTGACCTGCGTCAGCCGGCCACCGGCCAGATGCACCGCAGCGCCGGCAGCAGGCCGTCGGGGTCTGCCGGCGACACCAGCCCACCGGCAGCGACGGGCGCGGCTGCGGGCGGCACGAGGTCGGCACAACGATCGAGCGGCGCCGAACCGCGCACGTTGAACCAGTTCGACTTCAGCCCCATCGCCGACCGGAACGCATCGCCGGTGACGGTGACGCTGCCGCTCGTGCCGGCGACCCGAAGGGACGTGACCCGACCGCCCCAGTCGCCGTAGCCATTGCGGGCGAGCACCTCCAACGAGGTGAAGCTGCCGATCGTCGGATACTTGGCCGCGATCGCGTTGCCGGTGAGCGTGGCCGACCAGTCGTGGTTCGGATTCGGTGCCGTGTCGTCGCCGCCGTCGATCACCGCCGGGAACGGGGCCAGCGACGACGTGCCCGGGGCGGTCCAGCCACCGGACGACGCGGAGAACATCGTGTACGCGATCGGCCACGGGTCGGTGGCAACCCGGCGAACGATTCCGGCGGTGTCCAGCACGGCTTGGTCGGTGAGTGGATACTCCACCTGGCTGAAGCCGCTGCCCACCGAGGTGCGCGTGGCCGCCCCGTAGTACGCCTGGCACGACGTGGAGTCGCAGGTCTTGGCGTACGTGTACCGGTTCTCGGCGAGGCCGTAGCTGCGCGCCGCCACCGCCTGCGCCTTCAGCGCCTCCATGCCCTTGCCATCGCCGGCGGCACCCCACGACGGCGACATCTCCTTGGCGATCACCGAGCGCAGGTACTGCTCGACCGGCACTTCGTTCACCGTGCGTGCGAGGCCATTTGCATCGTTGATCGCCCTGATCACACCGCGGTAGGCACGCAGGCTGCCGTTGGGGGCACACACCGAGGCGAGCGCGCTGTAGTCGGTGGCGGTGCTGGAATTGGCCTGCGTGCGGATGGTGACGGAGGTGTTGACGGCTGTGGGCGCGCTCCAGTTGCCCGACAACGAACCGGTCGATGGGCAGACCTCGGCGTCGGCATTGCCCCACACCGAGTAGCCGGTCGCGGTTTCGCGAGCCACCACCGACTTCCATGGCCCGCCGGGCACGCCGTCGACCACCAGCCTGCCGGTGGCGCTGACCACGGCCGTCTGGGCATTGTCGAGGGCCTGCAGGCGCACGGTGATGACCGTGTCGACCGGCACGGTTCCGGCGATGGTGCCGCCGTAGTAGTGGTCGAGGATCTCCGTGTACGGCCAGGAAAACTCGTCCTCGACCGCGTAGCCGTACGCACCCCATTGGCTGAGGCCGATCCCGTGGCCGTAGCCGTGGCCGTCGAGCGTGATCGTCACATCGGCGGCCGCCCGGGGCGTCGCGACGGGCGCGACAATTGCACCGGCACCGGCCACCGCCGCCAGCAGTACCACCACAACGCAGGCGCGCAGCCACCGCCCGAGGTGGTATCGGCGCCCGTGCCCACACGCGTGCGCACGGGCGGCATCTGACAGCAGCATTCCCGCAGTCTCGCGGATAACCTTGCCGACTTGGTGGCAACCTCCGACGAGCAGACGACTTCTTCGCGTGTACCGCTCCCCGAGGGAACCATCCCCGTGGGTGTGGGCCTTCTGGTTGCCGGTCTCGCGTCGTTCGCCTTCTTGAGGGTGGGCAAGAACGCTCTTGGCGGCGACGAACCGTTCAGCCCGGTGCTGTCGCTGTGGTTCGCCACATTTGCGCTCGCCCCCGGCTTCTTCTTGCCGCTCGAGCAGGAACTCGGCCGCGCGTTGTCGCATCGGCGCGCCTTGGGCCAAGGCACGCGGCCTGTCGTGCGCAAGGTCGTGATGCTGGGAATCGGCCTGGCCACCACCGTGACGCTCGTGATCCTGGCCGCCAGCCCACTCGTCACCGACTCGTACTTCGACGGCGACTGGGTGATGCTGGCTGCCCTGGTGGTGGCCTTCGCCAGCTACGCCCCCGTGCACCTCGCTCGCGGCATCGCCAGCGGTAGCGGTCGCTTCAAGGCGTACGCGGTCGTCATGGGCGCCGACGGCGCCGTGCGCGTCGTGCTGTGCGTGGTGCTCGCCGTTGTCGGCGTGAAGACCGCCGGCCCGTACGGCTTCGCCGTGGCGCTGGCACCGCTGATCGGCTTCTTCTACGTGTGGGCCAACGGCGCCCTCGCCACCGAGGACGGCCCGGAAGCAACCTGGAAGGAAGTCACGCCGAACCTCGGCTGGCTGCTGCTGGGGTCCGTGTTCGCGGCCGGCCTGGTCAACGCCGGCCCGGTGGCGGCGAACCTGCTGAAGGACGACAACCAGAAGGATCTGGTCACGCAGTTCGGCTACGGCGTGCTGCTATCACGCATCCCGCTGTTCTTGTTCCAAGCGGTGCAGGCTGCGCTGCTGCCACGCCTGTCGCGCCTGGCGGCACGCAACGAGCTCGACGAGTTCAAGCGGGGCTTCAAGAAGTTGATGATCCTCGTGCTCGGCGTGGGTGTCAGCGGCACGATCGGCGCGTTCGCGGTCGGTCCGATCATCATCAAGAAGATGTACGACGCCGATCTGCGCGGCGGCACCATGGCGATGCTCGCGCTCGGCAGCGCGGCGTACATGGTGGCGCTGGCGCTTGCCCAGGCCGTCATCGCACTGCGCGGCCACGCGCTGGTGGGCATCGGCTGGGGCGTCGGCATGGTCGCGTTCGTGCTGGTCACCTGGCTCAGCAGCGACGAGCTGTTCCGGCGGATCGAGTTCGGCCTGGTGGCATCGTCCACGGCGTCGCTGATCGCGTTCTGGATCGCGTTGCGGCACAAGCTGCGCACGGGCGCACAGCCCACTCCGGGTTCGATGATGGACGCCATCATCGACATGCCGTTCGAGAGCTGACCACGCGGTCGCGGTCGCCGTGGGGACTGCCCGCGGCGCTCAGCGCTTGAGCTTGGCCGACTCGATCTTGAGGTCGTTCTCGACCATCATCTTCACGAGCGACGGGAAGTCGACCTCGCGCTCCCAGCCCAGCTTCTGCTGCGCCTTGGTGGGATCGCCGATCAACAGGTCGACCTCGGCCGGCCGGTAGAACTTCTTGTCCTGGCGAACATACTTCTGCCAGTCGGTGATGCCCACCTGGGCGAAGGCCAGCTCGACGAGATCTTGGCCGCTGTGCGTCTCGCCCGTGGCGACCACGTAGTCGTCGGGGGCGTCCTGCTGCAGCATCAGCCACATCGCCTTCACGTAGTCGCCGGCATAGCCCCAGTCGCGCTTGAAGTCGAGGTTGCCCAGCACCAGCTCTTCCTGCAGGCCCAGCTTGATGCGGGCCACTGCGTTGGTGACCTTGCGCGTGACGAACTCCATGCCGCGGCGCGGACCCTCGTGATTGAAGAGGATGCCGCTGCAGGCGTACATGTCGTAGCTCTCGCGGTAGTTCACCACGATGTCGTGGCCGAACACTTTGGCGCAGCCATAGGGCGAACGGGGGTGGAACGGCGTGCGCTCGGTCTGCGGGGTTTCGCGCACCTTGCCGAACATCTCGCTGCTGCTGGCCTGGTAGAAGCGCATCGTGTTGTTCTGGGCGCCACCGACCATGCGCACGGCCTCGAGCATGCGCAACACGCCAAGGCCGGTGATGTTGGCGGTGAGCTCGGCCTGGTTGAAGCTGAGGGCCACGAACGAGATGGCCCCGAGGTTGTACACCTCGTCGGGCTGGGTGGCCTCGAGCGCCTTCACGAGCGACGGCAGGTCGGCGAGATCACCGGGAACGGGCTCGATGAACGGGAACTCTTCGTGGATCTGCGCCATGCGCGGATTGTTCTGGCCCTTGACCATTCCGAACACCTCGTAGCCCTTGCTGTGCAAGAACTCGGCGAGGTGTTGTCCGTCCTGACCGGTGATACCGGTGATGAATGCACGGGGCATGTGAGGCGTCTTTCCGCTCGTGAAGTCAGCGAAGTCTATTGGTGATGGGGCGAAACCGGCGCCGTACGGCTGCCTCCCGACTAGCCTTCCCGCGCAATGGAAGCCGTACGCGTGGGGTTCGACACCGGTCCGCTGTACGGGCCGAAGAGCGGCGTCGGCTTCTCCGTCGAGGCGCTGCACCGTGCGCTCGCCGAGCGCTCCGACGTGCAGCTCGTGGACTACCTGGTGTCGTTCCGCGCGCGCCCCGAGCCCGCCGTGCGCCGGCTTCCCATCCCGGCTGCGGTGGCCCACCGCTGCTGGGCGCACACCGGGCACCCACGCGCCGATCGCTGGCTGCAGGGCGTGCAGGTCGTGCACGGCACGAACTACGTGGTGCCACCGGTTCGGCTGCCGCGGCTGGTCACCGTGCACGACTGCTGGTTCCTTCGCAGCCCCCACCAGGCGAGCGCTGCGGTGAACCGCGCCGGCGCGGTGATGCGCCGTGCCATTGCGAACGGCGCGGCGGTGCACGCGGTCTCGCACGCCACCGCCGATGCGGTACGCGAACTCGTGCCCGGTGCCCGCGTGCACGTGGTGCCGTGGGGCGCCTTGCCGCTGCCTCCCCCGCCGGTGGCCGCCCCGATCCCCGATCTCGTCGGACGGCGATTCATCGTCGCGATCGGCACGCTGGAACGACGCAAGAACCTCCCCACGTTGGTACGGGCGTTCGGTCGCCTCGCCGCCGATCGCCCCGATCTCGACCTGGTGCTGGCCGGCCGCGACGGCGACGACCGCACCGCGATCGACGCGGCCGTCGATGCCCTCGGTTCGGCCTCCACGCGAGTGTTGTTCGCCGGGCGGGTCGACGAGGGCACCCGTTCGTGGCTCCTGCACCACGCATCCGTGCTCGCCTACCCCTCGCTCGACGAGGGCTTCGGCTTCCCGCTCCTGGATGCGATGCAGGCCGGTGTACCGGTCGTGGCCAGCGACGCCGGCGCAATTCCCGAGGTGGCCGGCAACGCGGCGCTGCTCGGCCCGGCACTCGACGTCGATGCGCTCACCGCCAACCTCGCGGAGGCCCTCGACGACCACGACACCCGGCGCCGACTCGTCGCCGCGGGCCACGGCCGCCGGCAGCAGTTCTCCTGGGACCGCTGTGCGCAGGAGATGGCGGCGCTGTACCGCAGGCTCGCCGAGGACTCGTCGTGACCGTCGCCGTGCTCTGTGGCGGCGTCGGCGCTGCTCGCTTCCTGCGCGCGCTCGCCGGCATCCACCCTGCAGCCGACACGGTGGGCATCGTCAACACCGGCGACGACACCGTGCTGCACGGGCTGCGCATCTCGCCCGACATCGACACCATCACGTACACGCTCGCCGGTGCGATCGATCCCGACCGGGGCTGGGGGTTGCGCGACGAGACATGGCGGGCCATGGAAGCACTCGGCCGCTACGTCGCCGTCCGCCCCGCAACCTCCGCCGCCGCCCCCACGTGGTTCAACCTCGGCGACCACGACCTGGCCACGCACTTCTACCGCACCGCGCGACTCGACGAGGGTGCCACGCTCACCGAGGTGACGGCCGAGATCGCCACCGCCTGGGGCCTGCAGCAACGGCTCGTGCCGATGACCGACGATCGCGTTGCCACCATGGTGACGTTGCGCGACGAGGGCATCGAGGTGTCGTTCCAGGAGTACTTCGTGCGCCGCCGTCACTCGGTGCCGGTGTCCGCCGTGCGTTTCGACGGAATCGCTGCGGCGCAGCCCACGCCCGCCGTGTTGCAGGTTCTGCGCCGGGCGACGGCGATCGTGGTGGCCCCTTCCAACCCGATCGTCTCGATCGGGCCGATCCGCGCGCTGGCCGGCATCGACGAGGTGCTCGCCGCCCGCCGCGAACAGGTGGTGGCGATCTCGCCGATCGTCGGTGGCGTCGCCCTCAAAGGGCCGGCCGACAGGATGCTCGTGGAGTTGGGCATGGAAGCCTCGGTGGTGGGCGTCGCCCGCCTCTACGCACCCATCGCGGCGACGCTGGTGATCGACCCGGTCGACGCAGCACTCGCGCCGGCGGTGGAAGCCGCCGGCATGCGCGTCGTGATCACCGACAGCGTGATGAGCACACCCGAGATCGGCAACGAGTTGGCCCGCCGCACGCTGGCCGCGGCAGGCATCGCCTGAATCAGGCTGTGCCGCGCCCCATCGCGCGCACACCGACCGCCAGCTCGGTCCAAGGCGCCCACGCAAGGTGAATGCGCGCTCGCGTGGGCGAGAGCGCGAACCGGGAGACATCGTTGCGGCTACGCGGGCTGGACGATGGGTTGACGCCGTCGGGCCCGGCCATCAGCCACCACACGTCACGCACGGCCGTGGCCACCCCGGTACCGACGTTCACCACCAGGCCACTGCCTCGCGTTGCGGCCCGCACGAGCGCATCGACGGCATCGTCGATGTACAGGAAGTCGCGGGTCTGGCGCCCATCGCCGGCCATCATCGGGGTGACCCGCGCTGCGAGCGCGTGCGCGAACGCCCCCATCACTCCCCCATTGGCTCGTTGCCGCCGGCCGTACACGTTGGCCATCGCCAGCGCGGTGAACTCCACCGAGTGCTCCTCGCGGTATGCGCCCAGCAGTTCGGCGATCGAGCGGGCCAGCACGCCGCGCACCCCCACCGGGGTCCACGGCTGGTTCTCCTTGATCGGCAGGTCTTTGCTGGGCACATCGCCGTACAGCGACACCGCCGACAAGGCCACCACCACCTTCACGCCACCGAGCCCACGGGCGGCTTCGAGCACGCTGATCAGCGACCGCAGGCCGCTGGCCGCGGTGCTCTCCGCCGGTTCGCCAGGTGGCAGCACCCCGAGGTGGAAGATCACGTCGGGTGTGCGCAGCGCGACGAGGGCGTGGAACTCCTCCGCGCCGGCGTCGAGCGTGTGGATCTTCAGTTCGCCGCCCATCGCTCGCGCTTCGGCGAGGTTGCCGAGCGACCCGCAGGAGAGGTCGTCGACGACATCGACGGCGTAGCCGTCGGCCAGCAAGCGCTCGGTGAGGTGCGAGCCGATGAAACCGGCCCCACCCACCACGAGCGCATTCACGTGTGGTCGGGGTCGGGGCGGCGCTCGCCGCTGACATGCTCGCCGGGCGCGACTGAACCGTCGGCCCCGAGCACGCTCTCGTGTACCACAGCCCCTGCTCCGACTCGGCCCATGACCACGGAGTCTGTCACCGTCGCGCCGGCCTCGACGACCGCACCGGGCAACAGCACGGAACGGGTGATCGAGGCATCGGCACCGACCGTGGCCCCGGGGCCGACGACGGCGTGGTCGAGCCGGGCACCGGGCTCGACCGCGGCATCAGGGTGCACGGGGGTGCAGTGGTCGTTGCGGCGCACGCCGGAGAGCAGGTCGAGGTTGGCCTGCAGGTACAGCTCGGGGCGACCGGTGTCGACCCAGTAGTCGTCGGTGGCCATCGCGAACAGGCCGCCATCGGCGACGATCGCGGGGAAGGTGGCCCGTTCGATCGACACCTTCTGGCCGCTGGGAATGCGGGCCAGCACGGAGGGCTCGAGCACGTAGGTGCCCGCGTTGATGAGGTCGCTGGGAGCGGTACCCGGCGCGGGTTTCTCGACGAAACGCTCGACGCGACCGTCGGCATCGAGGGCCACCACGCCGAAGGCAGACGGATCGGGCACACCGATCAGGTGGATCGTGGCCTCAGCGCCCTTGGCGCGGTGGAAGGCGACGAGCTGCGCCACGTCGAGGTCGGTGAGCACGTCGCCGTTGACCACCACGAAGGTGTCGTCGATGCCGGCAGCCTCGGCGGCGAAGCGAATCGCACCAGCGGTGTCGAGCGGCTCGGGCTCGACCGCGTACTTCATGATCACACCGGCGCAGTGCCCGTCGGGGAAGGCCTGCACGAACGGCTCGGGCTTGAAGCCCAACGCCAGCGTCACCTCGGTGACGCCGCTGCGGCCGAGGTTGGCGATCAGCCGCTCGATGATCGGCACATGGCCGACGGGCAGCATCGGCTTGGGCACGGTGGCCGTGAGCGGGCGCAGGCGGGTGCCGAACCCACCGACGAGCACGACCGCACGCATCAGCCGGTGGTGGTGGTCGTGGACGCCGCCGTGGTGGTGGAACCGGCAGCGGTCGTGGTGGTGCCCCCGTCGGTGCCGACGGTGGTGTCGGGCGTGGTGTCGGCGACGGTGGTGGTGGTGTCGGCGCCCGACTTGCACAGATCGCCGGAGCCGATGGCCCCGAAGTCTTCGAGGTCGCAGGCCGAGGACGGACGAGCGATGTCGTAGTCGTTCGGCACCACGGCGATCACGAAGACCATGCCGTTGCGCAGCAGCCGCAGGTTGCGGAAGTCGGTGACGTTGTCGTAGAAGGCACCCGAGGTGTAGTCGTTCCAGACACGCACCTTGATGACCGCATCGTCACCGGCACACGACGTGCCCTCGAAGATGTTGTCGTCGACGTTCCACGAGCTCGTCTCGCCGACGCCCACCTGCGCCTCGGGCAGTTCGAGCTTGTCGTTGCTGAGCTTCACGCCGTAGACGTCGAGGAACACGCCCAGCTTGGCCTTGCGGCCGGTGGCGCCACCGGTCTGCGGGTGGTAGTGGATGATGCCGTCGGCGTTGTCGGTACCCGCGGTCAGCTTGTCGGGGTTGCCGGTGGAGGCGTCGAGGTTCAGCTCGTTGGGCGTGCCGGTGAGCGTGTACTGGTCGTCGCAGACACGGAACGAATAGGCAGCCACCCACTCGTCGCCGGGCTGAGGCGCGCCAGTTTCGTCGCCCGGCAGCGAGGCCTTGGCATAGACGATGAGGGCGAGCATGGACAGGCACACAACGGCGATGATGGCGGGGAAGGTGGTGCCGCCGGAGAAGCGGACCTTCTTGCCCTTGCCACGCGATGCGAGCTTGGCGACTTTCTTTGCGGACGATGACGAGGCCACGAGGGTGCGAGGCTATCGCCTCCAGCAGGCAAAACATGAACGCGCTCGTGATGGGGCCACGACGGTGGCTCAGCGAGCGAGCGAACGCACCAGCTGCTCGTACGCCTGGGCGACCGCGCGAGGCGATGCAGCACCCTGCACCCAGCGCCTGCCGGCCGCCCCCATCGCCTGCGCTGCAGGGAGATCGCCCAACAGTTCGCGCAGCGCGTCGTGGAACGCGACGGGCGAATCGGGCTCGACGGCCACACCCCCGCCGCTGGCCGCGATCATCCGCGGCACCTCGGTGCCGGCATCGATGGCGGCGAGCACCGGACGCCCGGCAGCGAGGATCGAGTACGTCTTGGACGGCACGCTCACCCGGCCGAGCCCCTTCTTCAGCGGCACGAGGTGGATGTCGCCGGTGGCCAGCACCTCGGGCACCCGCTCCTTGGGCTGGTACCCGCTGAAACGCACGTTGGGAAGGCCGGCCGCACGGGCCTCGAGCGACGCTCGCGCGGCACCGTCGCCATTGATGAGGAACGTGGCCTGGGGGAACAGTGCCGCCGCATCGACCACCATCTCGAGCGATTGGGAGAAACCGACATTGCCGGCGTAGAGCACCACCGGCTCGGCCCCGATGCCCAGCTCGCTTCGCAGTGCCGTCAGCCGATCGCCCGGCCGGATGAACTCGGTGTCGACGAAGTTGGGGATGACGTGCACCCGCTCGCGGTACGTGGGGCGCATCTTGGCGGCCACGTTGTCGCGCAGGTCGTCGCTGAGCACCGTGACGGCCGCGGACCGGTGGTAGCTGACCCGTTCGAGCCACCGCGCCACAGCGATGATCTTCGTGTTGGTGATCGCCCCGGTCTCGATCGCGGCGTCGGGGAACACGTCTTGGATGTTGAACACCAGCGGGCCGCGGCGCACGAGGTGCGTGCCCCAGCCGGTGAGGCCCATCGTGAGCGGCGGCGACATCGCGATCACCGCGTCGACACGTCCGCCGCGCAATGAGGTGAGCCCGGCGAGTGCGCTGAACCCGGCGAAGCCGGCGGCCCGGCGCAGCAGGTTGCGCTTGTCGTTGCCGGGGAACGGGTTGACGCGGGTGATCGAACCCCACTCGGTGCGCTCGGTGCGCACCCATCTGCCCTCCCACCCGGCCTCGAGACGATGCTCGCGATACCAAGGCAGGGCGGTGATCACGTGCAACTCGTGGCCCAGGGCGGCCAGCTCGGTGACGATGCGCGTGATCACCTCGCCGGTGGGGGCGGTGTCGGGGGCGAAGTGCGGGCACAGCACTGCCAGCTTCAGGGGGCGCCGGTTCATCACGCCCCTAAGGCTCGCGTATACACCGCTGCGAGCGCAGCTCCGCTGGCCTGCGAGGTGAAGTCGCGGGCGCGCACGTGGCCGGCAGCCACCAACTCCGTGCGGCGCGCGGCGACCTCGGCGAGCGCATCGACCCATGCCTCGGGACGCAGCGGCAGCACCAGACCGGCGTCGCCCACGATCTGTGGCATGCACGTGGCATCGCTGCAGATCACCGGCGCCCCGAGCGTCATCGCCTCGATGAGGGGTGCCCCGAACCCTTCGTACTTGCTGGGGAACACCATCGCCTCGGCCATCGCCAGCAGGCCGTTCCTGTCGGCAGCGGGCACCCGCCCGAGGCGCAGCACCCGCGAGTCGGTGCAGGCCCGCACCACGTGCTCGGCCGTGCCGTCGCCGCCGGTGAGCACCAGCCGCAGATCGGGATCGGTCCAGTGGTCGCGCATCATCGTCAACAGGAACTCGTGATGCTTGTGCGGGTGGGTCACCGCCGGGTACACGATGATCGGCCCCTCACCGAGGCCGTAGCGTTCCCGCAGGTCGGCGGCACTGCTGACGTCGTCGGCGAGCGCGGGCTCGATGCCGTGCGGTACCACCATCACGCGATCCTCGTGCACCCCATAGGCCGACACCACGCAGTCGCGCACGTACTCGCTGGGCACGGCCACGACGGTGGCCCGTCGCGCCGAGACGGGGATCACCGCCGAGAGGTAGGCCCGCTTCAGCCGCGAGAAGTACTCGGGGTAGGTGCGGAACTGCAGGTCGTGGATGGTGAGCACGTAGGGCCGGTGAGCCATCACCGGGGCCGTTCCCCCGCCGTGGTGCACGAGCGCGGCGTCTCGGCTGTGGCGACGCAACCAGGTGAGTTCGCCGGCGATCCGGCGGGCGCGGCTGTGGCTGTCGAAGTGCGGCTCGACCACCTGAGCGACGGCGGCGAGCTCGGGGTGGGCCTCGGCGAGGCCGCGGGCGACGGCGACGGTGGGCCGCCAATGCGGCTGGGGCAGCTCTGCCAGCCCGAGCAACTGGCGCACGAGGTATTCCTCCGAGCCGCCCACCTTGCCGGGCACACACCACAGCATGTTCACCAGCACGCCGTCGCGAGTCGTCACAACACCTCCAGGTAGGCAGCACGCGTCAGGTCGGCGCTGGTGGCCCAACTCTGCCGCTGCGCGTGAATGCGGCCCGCCACCGACAGCTCGGCACGGCGGCGTTGGGCATCGCTGATGCCGCGAGCGATGTCGGCCGGGTCGGCGGGGTCGACGAGCACGGCCGCACCGCCCGCAGCTTCCTCGGTGGCGG
Organism: Actinomycetota bacterium; assembly: GCA_030645495.1. Taxonomy (GTDB): domain Bacteria; phylum Actinomycetota; class Acidimicrobiia; order Acidimicrobiales; family Ilumatobacteraceae; genus UBA668. Next base: position 385,018 of record JAUSLV010000018.1, on the reverse strand, counting down.
TGCCCCGGCTGGTGACGACCGCCGTGCCCTGCACCATCGCCTCCAGCACCGGCAGACCGAACCCCTCCCGGGTGCTGGGGTAGCAGAACACCTCGGCGCCCGCGTAGAGGCCGCGCAAGTCGTCGTCGGGCACGAACCCCAGGAACTTCACGCCCTCGCGAGGCTCGCCGCCGGCATCGCCCCATCCGGGGGCGCCGGCCACCACCAACAGGGGCGGGTCGGGCAGCAGCTCGATCGCGGCGATCAGCCCCTTCAGGTTCTTGCGCGGCTCCACCGTGCCGACGAACAACAGGTACTGCTCGGGCAGTTCGTAGTGGTCGCGCACACGCTGCACGTCGGCGGCGCTCGCCCGGTCGATCTCGACACCCCAGGGGATCAGCCGCAGGCGTTCGGCATCGATGCCCGCCACCAGGCAGTCGTCCATCGTCGCTTGGCTGCAGCACAGCACCAGGTCGGCCCGCGAGCGAACATGGCGCACGCTGCGATTGAACACGCGCACCCCATGGCGGGTGAACTGGCTCGGGTTGTGCACGAAGGCCAGGTCGTGAACGGTGACCACCAGTTTCGCGTCGGTGGGGCACGGGATCAGCGTGGTGGCGTGAGCGATGTCGATCTTCCCGGTGGCCCATTCCACACGCGGCCATTGCGCGCGGAGCCACCCTTCGTACATGAAGCCGCCGGCGACGGGAAGATGGGCGACGTGAATCGGCGGCACCCACGGCTCGCGCGGCGGACGCGGGTGGGCGCCGGCCACGCCGATGAGTTCGACGTCGCGATGCGCACCCATCGCTTCGGCCACTCGCAACGCGGTCACCGCCGTGCCACCGGGCACGCGGTGCCAGCACTGCTCGAGGGTGTAGGCGACGCGCATGCGATCCATCATGGCTTTTCGGCCACCCGGTTCCCACTCATCTCGCCGCGCACGCAGGCGATCGAGCCGCCGTCCAAGGGGAAATCCCTGCCACCGACGGCCACCACTCGGTCACACTGGGGGCATGACGCACCCGATCTGGCCGCTGTTCGATCTGCGCGTGGTCACGCCGCGCGTCGAACTGCGCTACATCGACGACGAGATCGCCTGCGCGCTGGCGTTGCTCGCGCAGCGCGGCGTTCACGATCCCGCGTTCATGCCGTTCTCGATCGAGTGGACCGACGTGCCGTCGCCCCAGCTCGAACGGAACACGATGCAGTACTACTGGCGCTGCCGCGCCGACACGTCGCCGGCGAACTGGAACATCAACTTCGGGGTGCTGGTGGGCGGCGAAGTGGTGGGCACCACGTCGCTGATGGCCGCCGACTTCCTCACGCTGCGGCAGTTCGAGACCGGGTCGTGGCTGGGCCGCGAGCATCAGGGCAAGGGCCTGGGCAAGGAGATGCGCATCGCGACGCTGCACCTCGGGTTCCTCGGCTTGGCGGCGCTCTGGGCCACCACCGGCGCGTTCGCCGACAACCAGCCGTCGCTCGGCGTGACCCGCGGCCTGGGCTACACGGTGGCCGGGCAACGGCGCACAGTCAGCCGCGGGCACTCGCGAACGCTGCACGGCTTCGAACTCGGCCGCGACGAGTTCACCGCCCGCCTGCAGCGCGACGACGTCGAACTGCACGGCGTCGAGGCGTGTCTGCCCCTGCTGGGGCTGTGACGCCGGCCGTCAGCCGGTGTACTTGGCGAATGTGATGTGGGTGGTGCCGCCGGCATCCACCACCACCACGCCGAACCCGAGGGCACCGCCCAAGACCGTGCCGTCGCCCGGAGCGACGGCCTGAGCGGCGATCGAGTAGCTGTCGAGCACTGCGGGCAGCGATGGCGGCGTGGTGTACATCTCGGACGGCACCGGCACCACCGAGCCGTCGGCGCCGAGTTGCAGCACGATCGTCTGCAGCGTGCCGTTGGGGTCGGGTGTCACCGCCGCGAGCGCGCCCGTTTCGGACCGCAGGTAGAGCGCCCGGCCGACGATGTTGGCATCGGCGTCGAGTGTGAGTTCCAGAAAGCCGCTGAGACCATCGTCGACGGCGACACCGGGGGCCATGTACCGCACGGGCACGGAGAGGATCGTGGTGGTGCCGTCGGGGCTGGGGATCGGGCTGAACACGCCGAGCAGGCCAGTGCTGCCGCCATCACCCGAGATGCCCAGCTGCAGCACGGGCAGCGCCCCACCGACGACGCCAGTGGCAGGGTCGAGCACGTCGCCGGCCAGGCGACCGAGCATCAGCAACAGGTCGGGGAAGCCGTCCTGCGCGGGCACGAACGCGCCGTAGAAGACGGTGACGCTGGCGATGTTCGGGGCCGCTTCCCCGCTCACCTGGGCGGCGATGCTGATTTGGCCGTTCTCGAACGATGCCACCGGCACCCCGGTGAACGAGGTGTCGGTGCCACCGACGCTGTCGGCGCCACCGCCATAGGCAGTGTCGAGCAGCGCCGACCACGTGGTGGCCGTGCTGACGTCGTTGAAGTCGCTCCTGAAGTACTCGATGCTGATCGGTGCATACACCGACAGCCCGTGCGCACCGGTGAACGCCACCCCCTCGAAGTGGGCGACGACGGCGTCGTCGACGGCACCGACGAGCTGCGCCGAAGCGGCGGCCAGCGACGTGCCACCAGCGACGAGGTAGTCGCCGATCTGGCCCAGGTCGCGCAGGTGGAAGCTCTTGCCGGGGTCGTCGTCGTAGGCGAACGCGGCGGCTCGATCCGCGCCGCGGAGGAACTCGACCGCTGTCGCCGGATCGGCGGCGATCGCCTGGTGAAGGCCCGCGACAGCGTCCGACACGGCGTTCATCTTCGCCAGGTCGAGCAGCGACATCGTGACGCCGGCGACGTCGTCGGCCACCTCCGAGTGCTGCCGGAAGCCGTCGATCATGGTGGCGCCGAAATGCTCGGCGTCGCCGCTGGTGGCCTCGCCGAGCACGGCGTAATCCATACCGTGGTTGGGCACGGTCTGCTCGGAGGCCAGCAGGTAGTCGGCCACCGGGGCCATGCTGAGCGCTACTTCCAGTTCGGCCATCAGGCACGCGTCGAAGGACACCACCGAGAAGCGATCCATTCCCGACCGCTGCAGCACTTCCGTGAGGGCAGCCTGCATCTGATCGGGCGACATCAGCCCGTTGCCCGAGCTGCCGTCGTCGGAGTAGCCCTCCCATCCGTTGGCGTGGTCCCAGAGCACGAGGGCCGTGTGCTCGGCGGGGTAGGCCTCGAACACGGTCGTGGCCGAGGCGACCAGCATTGCCGGGTCGGCCATGTCGATCTCGCCGAGATCCTGCAGATCCTTGACGCCCGCTGGCGTGACGTGCAGCAGGTGCGCGCCCGAGTACGCGGGCACACCGTCGATCGGGTCGCCGGTGTACGGGAAGTCGTCCTGCGCGGAGCGGTCGTTCAGCACGAACAGGTTCACGTTGTCGGTGACACCCGCCATCATCTCGTTGATGTCGTCGAGCCCATCGCTCTCGAGGTTGTTGTCGGCGGCCATGTACACGAACACGGTCCAGCTACCGTCACCCTCACCGCCGCCGTTCGTGACATTGGTGACATTGGTGACGTCGGTGACGTCGCCAAGTCGAGGCCCACCGTCGTCGCTGCAGGCAGCGACGAAAAGAGCCGAACACATCGCAACGCTCAACCACCGATTCCGCATACCGCGGAAACTAACACTGCTGCGGCAGCCCGGGTGCTTGTGCCACGGTGCAGGGAACGGCAAGAGTTGCTCTGCCGAATGGAAAGGAAACTGCGTTGGACTTTGGGATCCCCGAGGAATTCGAAGCCGTTCGCACCGAGGTGCGCCGGCTGTGCGACCGGTACGGCAACGAGTACTGGCGCGGCCTCGAGCCCGATCGCTACCCGGAAGCGTTCGTCGGCGAGCTCACGCGCAGCGGCTACCTGGGGGCGCTGATCCCCGAGGAGTACGGCGGCGGCGGCATGCCCCTCGCCGGAGCGTGCGTGATCCTCGAGGAGATCGCCGCGTCGGGCGGCAACCCGTCGGCGTGCCACGCGCAGATGTACATCATGGGCACGCTGTTGCGCCACGGCACTCCCGAGCAGAAGGCCACCTACCTGCCGGCCATCGCCAACGGCGACCTACGGCTGCAGGCGTTCGGCGTCACCGAGCCCGGCGCCGGCAGCGAGACCGCCCGCATTCGCACCCGCGCCGAACGCACCGCCGATGGCTGGCTGATCAACGGCCAGAAGATCTGGACCTCGCGAGCGCTGTACAGCGACCTGATGATCCTGCTGGCCCGCACCACCCCCTACGACGACGTACAGAAGAAGACCGACGGCATGTCGGTGTTCCTCGTCGACCTGCGCACGGCCAAGGGCATCACCATCCGCCCGATCCCGACGATGATGAACCACAACACCACCGAGGTGTTCTTCGACGACGTGCTGATCCCCCACGACGCGTTGGTCGGCACCGAAGGCATGGGCTTTCGGCACATCCTCGACGGCATGAACGCAGAGCGGATCCTGATCGCCTCCGAGTGCATCGGCGACGGCCGCTTCTTCCTCGAACGGGCGGTCGAGTATGCGAACGCCCGCCATGTGTTCGGCCGGCCGATCGGCGCCAACCAGGGCGTGCAATTCCCGCTGGCCCGGGCCTACTCGCAACTCGCCGGCGCCGACCTGATGCGCAAGCAGGCGGCGGCCCTGTTCGACGCCGGCACGCCGTGCGGCACCGAGGCCAACCTCTCGAAGATGATGGCCAGCGAGGCTTCGTGGGCCGCGGCCAACGCCTGCCTCGACACGCACGGCGGGTTCGGTTTCGCCGCCGAGTACGACATCGAGCGCAAGTTCCGCGAGACCCGGCTGTACCAAGTGGCCCCGATCAACACCAACCTCGTGTTGGCCTATGTGGGCCAGCACGTGCTCGGCCTGCCGCGCAGCTACTGACAATGCCGCGTCGCACATGAACCGCAGCTGGTTGTACGTGCCGGGCGACCGCCCCGACCGGATCACGAAGGCGTTCGCCACCGAGGCCGACGCGGTGATCATCGATCTGGAAGATGCGGTGAAGCCGGCAGCCAAAGCCGACGCGAGGGCGAACGCGGTTGCAGCACTGGCGGGCGACCGCCGCCCACAGCGATGGGTGCGGCTCAACTCGGGCGACGACGGCCGCCGCGACCTCGACGCGTTGGTCGCCTCCCCCACCCGCCCGGATGGTGTGCTGCTGGCGAAATGCGACACACCCGCCTGGATCGCCGAAGTGGCAGCCGCGCTGCCCGGCGTTGCAGTGGCCCCACTGGTGGAGACCGCCGTCGCGCTCCGCGACTTGCACACGATCGTCGCTGCCCCGAGCGTGGCGCTGTGTCACCTCGGCGAGGTCGACCTGCTGGCCGAGCTGGGCGGGCGGCTGCCCGGCGGGCAAGCACTGATCGACCATGCGCGCATCGCGCTCGTCGTCGCCTCCGCAGCCGCGGGCATCGGCGCCCCGGTCGGCGGTGTGCACCTGCTGGTCGACGACCTGCAGGCATTGGCCGTCACGAGCAGCACGCTGGCCGATCTCGGGTTCGGCGGACGGGCCGTGATCCACCCCTCGCACTGCGCCGCGGTGAACGCCGCCTTCAGCCCCACCGCCGCCGAGATCGAATGGGCCCGCGATGTCGTCGCCTTGCTGGACGGCGCTGCGGGAGCGGTGCGCGATGCGTCGGGGGCGATGATCGACGAGGCCGTCGCCCGCCGAGCGCGCCGCATGCTCAACCCGAGGGTTTCGGCGACGCCTGGCGTCGCCGAAACCCTCGGGAACACCGTCAAGAACGACTGAGGGCGGCGACCGTCTCGCGCAACGGCTCGCGGAAATCGCGGGTGGGCGTATACCCGGCCATCCGCAGCACGGCGTTGTCGAGCACGCTGTTGGCCGGGCGCGGGGCAGGGCGAGCCGGCTGCAGATCGGCGGTCGCGATCGGCTGCACCAGCGAGCGGTCCTTGCCCATCGCCGCCACCACTTCGGCGGCGAACTCGTACCACGAGCACGCACCCTGGTTGGTGGCATGCACCACGCCACTGAGCCGGTCGAGCGCAATGCGTCGCAGCACGGGCGCCAGGTCGGCGGTGAACGTGGGGTGCCCGATCTGGTCGGACACGAACTGCAACTGGGGTCGCTCGTTCGCCAGGCGCATCACGGTCTTCACCATGTTGCTGCCGTGTTGGCCGCACACCCACGACGTGCGCACCACTGCCGCCCGGGTGCCGAGCGCCAGCGCCTCGTGTTCGCCCACCAACTTGCTCGCCCCGTAGACGCTGCGTGGGCCGGTGGTGTCGGTCTCGCGGTACGGCCGATCGAGCGTTCCGTCGAAGACGTAGTCGGTGCTCACGTGCACGAGGTGCGCGCCGGCGCGGTCGCAGGCCTCGGCCACCCAGCGCACGGCAAGGCCGTTGGCCAGCACGGCCCGATCAGGGTCGGCCTCGCACGCGTCGACCGCGGTCCAGGCGGCGCAGTTCAGCACCACATCGGGGCGTAGCGAGGTGATCGCGGCCAACACGGCCGACCGCGACGACACGTCGAGACCTGCCCGATCGAAGGCATGCACCTCGTCGCCGGCGGCGGTGCAGTGCAGCACCAGATCGGTGCCCAGCTGACCGCCGGCGCCCGTGACCAGCACCCGCATCAGAGGGCGGCCTTGGCCTTCAACGGCTCCCACCACCAGCGATTGTCGCGATACCACTGCACCGTCTCGGCGATCGACTGCTCGAAGCTGCGCTCCATCTTCCAGCCGAGGGCAGTGATGCGGTCGATGTTCACCGAGTAGCGGCGATCGTGGCCGAGGCGATCGGCCACCGGCTGGATGAAGCCCTCGTCGCGGCCGCACAGTTCGAGCAGCGTGTACGTGAGTTCGCGGTTCGTGATCTCGTGGTGCGCGCCAATGTTGTACACCTCGCCCACGGTGCCCTTCTGCAGGACGAGGTGCGCGGCGCGGTTGTGGTCTTCCACATGGATCCAGTCGCGCACGTTGCCGCCGTCGCCGTACAGCGGCACCTGCTTGCCGTCCAGCAAGTTCGTGGTGAACAGCGGGATGACCTTCTCGGGAAACTGGTAGGCGCCGTAGTTGTTGCTACAGCGGGTGACCACCACGGGAAGACCGTGGGTGGTGACGTAACTGAGGGCGATCAGGTCGCTACCGGCCTTCGACGCGCTGTACGGCGACCGAGGCGTGAGGCGGTCCGTCTCGACGAACGAGCCGACGTCGATGCTGCCGTACACCTCGTCGGTGCTGATGTGCAGAAAACGGCCCACGCCCACCTGCCGGGCGACATCGCACACGACGTTCGTGCCGAAGCAGTTGGTGCGCACGAACGCATACGGGTCGGCGATGCTGCGATCGACATGGCTCTCGGCGGCGAAGTGCACGACGGACTCGTGGCCGTCCATCGCCTGCAGCACTGCCGCCTCGTCGCAGATGTCGGCGTGCACGAACCTGCAGCGCGGGTCGTCGAGCAGGTCGCGGATGCTGGCGAGATTGCCGGCATACGTGAGCGCGTCGAAGATCGTGACCTCGTCATCGCTGTTGGCCAATACCCAGCGGACGTAGTTCGAACCGATGAACCCGGCGGCGCCGGTGACGAACAGTTTCATGTCGTGATCCCTCCTGGGTTCAGGTGCGCATCGGCCAGTACGGGCGGCGGCCTGCAGGCAGATCGGCGCGCAGCGGATTGCTCTGGTCGCGGGCCGACAGGATCGGGTTCGAGACACCCCAGTCGGCGCCGATCACCGGATCGTTCCACAGCACACCCAGTTCGTCGGCCGGGTTGTAGTACCCGTCGACGAGGTAGGTCATGACGACATCGGTGAGCGCGGCGAACCCGTGGGCGACGCCCGGCGGGATGTACACACCCAGATGGTTCTCGCCGGAGATGTCGATCGTCTGCGTGGCGCCATCCGTGGGGCCACCTTCACGAAGGTCGTGCAGCACCACGCGGATCGTGCCCACCGGCGTGTACCAGTAGTCGGCCTGGTGCAGGTGGTAGTGCAGCCCCACCACCGCGCCCTGCTGCTTGTTCGAACGGTTGCCCTGCAGCATCTCGCGACCGTTGGGGAACCACTCGCGACGGTAGGTCTCGATGAACAGGCCGCGCTGGTCGCCGTGGATCGAGGGTTCGACCACGTACACGCCTGCAATCACATCACTCTGTCGTACGTCGGGCATCGGCCAACAGTATGCCGGACGGGTTCAGGAACTGGGTGAGGGCGCAGGGCCGGTGCCACGGAAGAAGGCCAGCACGGCATCCGCGCCGTCGCCCAGCGACAGCACCGCGGCGCCGTCGATCGTGCGCGGCACCACCGGCAACGAGTAGGTCGCCAGCCCTCCGTCGACCGCTGTGCGCAGCGAGGCTGCCGCATCGATCGGGTCGAGTTCGTCGTCGATCGCCACCGCGGCACCCATCACCCGCACCAACTCGCCGGTGCTGAACGGATCCGACTTCACCCGTTCCACGGCGGTCTGCAGGCTGCGGTTGACGAAATCACGCTGGCGCGTGGATCTGCCGAGGTCGCTGCTGGGGTCTTCGATCCACTCACCGTCCTTCAGTTCCTCGTAGTGCCGGCTGCGGGCGTAGGCAAGGGCCGTGGTGCCGTCCAACAGCACACACCCGGGTGCGGGCACACTCAGCCCGGTGGTGACATCGCGAGTGGGCACGGCGAAGCAGATCTGCACGCCACCGAGAGCATCGACCAGTGTCTTGAAGCCGTAGAAGTCGATCTCCACGTAGTGGTGCACGGGCACCTGCAGCGCCTCTTGCACGGCGCTCACCAACGCGGCGGCGCCATCGTTGTAGGCGCCGTTGATGCGACCGGTGTGGCCGGAGGTCTGCACGTAGAGGTCGCGAGGGATCGACAACAGCGCTGCGTCGCCACTAGCCTTGTCGATGCGCAGCACCATGATCGTGTCGCTGCGCGTGCCGCTGACGTCGCCCTCGGTACCTCCGGTGTTGGGGTCGCCCAGCGCGCGGCTGTCGCTGCCCACGAGCAGGTAGTTGTCCACCGCACCACTGGGGTCGCTGAGCACATCAGCCACGCCGGCCACGCGGGGCACCGCGTCGGCGGCCCGTGTGGCGGCCACGAACAAGCCGGCCGCACAGAGCACGGTGGTCGACGCGGCCACCACCAGCAGGGTGGGCATCCGGCGGCGACGCCGCAGCGGGGTGGTGTCCATCGCCAACACGGCCCGCAGGGTACCGCCCACCGGCTCGGCGGCCGGGTCATCGGCTCGGCACGGTCATCGGCTCGGCACGGTCACCCGTTGGCGGGTCGCAGGTGCACCACGTCGCCGACGGCGAAGCGGTGTGAGGTTCCCGCCGCGTCCACCACCACCAACCGGCCGTCGGGATCCACATCGACCGCATAGCCCTCCAGCACACCCCTCGGATCCGTGGCCGGCAGCTCCACCCGCACCCGCTTTCCGATCGTGCCCAGCCGGTCGCGATACGTCAGCCACACGTCGTCGGGCAGCTCGTCGTACGCCCGCAGCAACTCGGCCAGCAGATCGAGCGGCTGCACCCCGTGCCCCACCATCGCCGCACCCTCCGGTGCCCAGCCGACATTGATGCCGATGCCCACCACCACCATCGGTTGGGCACCAAGTTGGGCCTGGGCGAGCACCCCGGCCAGCTTCCGGCCGTCGAGCAGCAGGTCGTTCGGCCACTTCAGCACCGGCCGCACGCCGGCCAGGCGTTCACACGCGGTGGCGGCCGCCAGCGCGACGCGTTGGGTCAGTACATGCGGATCACCGGGGATGTCGCGGAACAGCACCGACACCAGCAGGTTGGCCCCCGCGGGTGCATCCCACCGGCGGTCGAGGCGGCCACGCCCCGATGTCTGGTGGCGAGCCGCGAGGACGGTGCGGTCAGGGGCACCAGCAGCTGCGGCGGCGAGCAGGTCGGCGTTCGTGCTGCCCGTTTCGTCCACCACGCTGACATGCCAGCGAAACGGCCAATTCGGCAGCGGGGTGGCAATCGGGGTGTCCATTCCGCAAAGATTGCCACCTGTGCTGAAAAAGATCCTGATCGCCAACCGTGGAGAGATCGCTGTTCGAGTCATCCGGGCCGCCCGTGAACTCGGTATCAAGACCGTCGCGGTCTACAGCGAACTCGACCGCAATGCCCTCCATGTCCGACTCGCCGACGAGGCCTATGCCCTCGGTGGGCAGACCGCCGCCGAGAGCTACCTCAACACCGAGGCCATCCTCGACGCCATCGACAAGAGCGGCGCCGATGGCGTGCACCCCGGTTACGGCTTCTTCAGCGAGAACGCCGATTTCGCTCGGGCGATCACCGCCAAGGGCGTCGCGTTCATCGGGCCGCCCCCGGCCGCGATCGACGAGATGGGCGACAAGGTCAGCTCGCGCAAGGCCGCCCTGCGCGGTGGTTGCCCGATCGTGCCCGGCACCACCGAGTTCGTGAAGGACGTCAGCGAGATCTCTGCGTTCGGTGCCGAGCACGGCTACCCGCTCGCGATCAAGGCTGCCTTCGGCGGCGGCGGTCGTGGCATGAAGGTGGTGCGCAGCGCCGACGAGGTGCAGGAGGCGATGGACAGCGCCCAGCGCGAATCCAAGGCATTCTTCGGCCGCGACGAGATCTACATCGAGCGCTACCTCACCTGGCCGCGCCACGTGGAGGTGCAGGTCGTCGGCGACCAGTTCGGCGAGGTCGTGTGGGTCAGCACCCGCGACTGCTCGGCCCAGCGCCGCCACCAGAAGCTGATCGAGGAGGCCCCCTCGGCCGGCATGCTGCCCGGCATCGAAGACGCGATGGGCGAGGCCGCGATCAAGGCCGCCAAGGCCGTCGGCTACTTCAACGCCGGCACCGTCGAGTTCATCTACCAGGACGGCGAGTTCTTCTTCCTGGAGATGAACACCCGCCTGCAGGTCGAGCACCCGGTCACCGAGGTCATCACCGGCATCGACCTCGTGGAATGGCAGATCCGCGTCGCCAGCGGCGAGAAGCTGCCGATGACCCAGGCCGAGGTCGCTGCCCAGCGGCGTGGCCACGGCATCGAGGTGCGCATCAACGCCGAGAACCCGGCCGGCGGCAAGTTCCTGCCGTCGCCCGGCACGATCAGCAAGCTCGTCGCCCCCGACGGCTTCGGCATCCGCTTCGACGCCGGCTACGAGACCGGCGACACGATCAGCCAGTACTACGACAACCTCGTCGGCAAGGTGATCGTGTGGGGCAAGGATCGCCCCACGGCCATCGCTCGCACCATCCGGGCGCTCGAGGAGATGGTGGTCGAGGGCGTGTTCACCACCATCCCGGCCGATCTGGCCATTCTGCGCCACCCCGAGTTCCAGGCGATGGAGCACTCCACCAAGTGGGTGGAAGAGAGGCTCGATCTCTCGGGCATCGAGGCCACCAAGCCGGCTGCGGCAGCCGACGGTGCCGACCCGCTCGTGGAACGCACCACCACGGTCGAGGTCAACGGCAAGCGCTTCGACGTGAAGATGTGGGTGCCCGAGGGCCAGGCCGTGGCAGCAGGCCCGGCCAAGGCCAAGAAGCCGGCCCGTTCGGCCAGCAGCGGCGCGGCCACTGGTGGCGGCAGCGGCAACGTGGAAGTGCCGATGCAGGGCACGATCGTGAAGGTGCTCGTGGAGGTCGGCGATGAAGTGGCCGTCGGTCAGGCCGTCGTGGTGCTCGAGGCGATGAAGATGGAGAACCAGATCACCGCCGAGAAGGCTGGCAAGGTGAAGGAGATCAAGGTGAAGGCGGGCGACACCGTCGGCGCCGGCGACGTCGTCGTCATCATCGAGTAACCGGTCTCACCCCTGACGCAGCTCCACGGCCACCGCCTGCACCGTCGGCTCGCCGTGCGTGAACAACTCATGCAGCGCAACGGCCTGCACCGCGCGGGCGGTGGCCGCGAGCGGCACCGAACCCTCCGGCAACTCGGCGCGGTGGCGTTGCACGAACGCGGCGGTGGCGCGCATCGCGGCATGCAACACCTCGTCGCGCTCACCCGGGTAGTCGAACCGCCAGCGCACAGCCTGCGCCGCGATCAGCGGCTTGTCGTCGTCGGGTTCGATGCCCGCGGCGGCGAACACCCGGCAGTCGTACACGCGGCACGTACGCGGGCGGTGCGCGTAGATCGAACACTCGCCGTCGATCAGCAGCGGGCACCGACCATGTTCGTCGTAGCCCATCAGCACATGCCCGCGTGGTAGGCGCGGCGCGGGAAACACCAGCTCAGCAGGTATGTGGGCCAACGCGTCGCGCTCGTCGGGGCCGATGTGGATGAACTGCGCCGACGAGCAGCAGGCCACGCACGACCCGCAGGGCACGTCGGTGTCGCCCTCACCGCGCAGCGCCTCCTGCAGCGCGCCGAGCCACGACCCGAACTCACCGGCGGCGAGCTCGCCCGACCCGGTCATTCAGCTGCTTCGGCCAAGGCCTCCGCGAGCGCCGGGTGCACGAGCAGGCTCTCGACGATGTCGCTGACCTTGAGGTTGGCGGTGACGGCGAGTGCGATCACGCTGATCAGCTCGGCCGCGTGACGGCCGACGATCGACCCACCGAGCACCACGCCGGTGGCCGGGTCGCTGATGATCTTCACGAACCCGCGCCAGTCGTTGTTGATCAGCGCCTTGGGGGTGCTGCTGAAGGGCACCTTGGTGACGCGGATCTTGCGGCCGACGGCGAACGCATCGGCCTCGGCCAGGCCCACGTCGGCGATCTCGGGTTCGGTGAAGATCGCGCTGGCGGCCTTGTCGTAGTCGAGGTGGCGGTGCGCCATCTTCTGCATGCCCAGCACGTGCTCGGCCACCTTGCGGCCCTGCATGCTGGCCACCGACGACAGCGGCAGCTTGCCGCTGATGTCGCCGGCGGCGTAGATATGGCCGACATTGCTCTGGCAGTGGCGGTCGATGGTGACATAGCCGTTGCGGTCGAGTTCGACGCCGGCGGCATCGAGGCCGAGGTCGTCGGTGTTGGGCACCGAACCGATGGCCAGCACCGCGTGCGAACTGCGCACGACGCGGCCGTCGTCGCAGCGCACCACCACCTCTTCGACGCCGGCCTCGTTCACCTCGCGTTCGATCGAGGTGGCCCGGGCACCCTTCAACAGGTGCACACCGCGCTTGAGGAAGTCGTCCTCCAGCACTGCGGCGACCTCGGGGTCTTTGCTGGGCAGCACCTGCTGGCGGCTGACCACCAACGTCACCTTGGCCCCGAACGAGGCGAACATGTGCACGAATTCCACACCGGTGACGCCCGAACCGACAACGGTGATGCTCTCGGGGAACGTCGTGGGCGGATAGCAGTCGCGAGTGGTGAGGATCCGCTCGCCGTCGGGGTGGCACCAGTCGGGGATGCGCGGCCGGCTGCCGGTGGCCAGCAACACCGCGTCGGCGCGCACGGTGTACACCTTGGGCGCACCGGCATCGTCGGTGGTGGTGATCTCCACGTCGTACGGCGACAACATGCGCGCGGTGCCCTTCACCAAGGTCACGCCCTGGCTGGACAGCAGGTTGGTGGTGCCGCGCTGGAGGCGCATCTTGATGCTCTCGATCCGCTCGGTGAGCGCCTCGACATCCACCCCGGCCTCGGCCTGCTCAAGGCCCATGCCCTCGTTGCGCCGGGCCAGCGCGAGCGCGCCGCCGGTGGCGATCATCGTTTTCGACGGGATGCAATCCCACAAGTGGGCGGCACCACCGATCACGTCGCGCTCGATGACCGTCACTTCCGCACCGAGCCGGGCCGCATGCGACGCCGCCGTGTTGCCCGCAGGCCCGCCACCGATGATCACGAATCGAGTCGCCACGGGATTGGAGGTTATCCCCCAAGTTTCTGCAAGGTCGGCCCTCACCCTCGCTCTTGTCGGGCACTACCCGAATGCACTACCCGACAGGAGAACCCCATGAAGATCCGCTCACGTGTCTGGCTCGCCGCCGCAACGCTGCTGGCCTCCACTACCGCCATCGGCGCCACCACCGACCAGGCCTCGGCCGGCCCGATCGCCGGCGCCCGCCCCGGCGACGGCAGCGCCGTGGTCTACATCGCCGCCGGCGGCGCCCCCGGCCTCACCAACGCCTACCGCTACAACTCGTCGGGCGGCGACATCGAGGCCGGCCAGATCGACGCCACGCACTATTGGATCTCGTTCCGGAACCTGGGCGGCGGCACCTACGTGAACGCCCAGCTGACGAACTGGAATGCGTCGTACGGCCCTGCTGTCGACCCGGTGTGCACCATCGACAAGACGAAGGACACGGGCATCGACGTGACCGTGTGGTTCCGGTGCGTGCCCTACCCCGGTGATTCGCTGGAGACGGCGACGATGTTCATCAACGTCACCAACCGCACCCACCCCGACCGAGCCGGCGTGGTGGCACCCGGGTTCGTGGCGCTCACCACCGCCGATGCCGCCGCAGCCATGAGCACCCCGCTGAACCAGTACCGCTCGTCGGGGTTCGGCGCCGCCACCGTGGCCCGCACCGGCGTGGGCACCTACACCGTCACCATTCCCAACGGCACGTTCGGATGGAACGAAGGCACGGTGTTCACCACCGCCCTCAGCGTCAGCCCGGCCGTCGACCCCGCGTACACCCGCTACTGCAACCCGCAAAGCTGGAGCCCCAGTGGCACCTCGATGAGGGTCTTCGTGCGTTGCTACCACGGCGGCGGCCTGCTGTCCGACGCCCGCTTCTCGCTGCGCTACACCACGCACAACCACATGGGCGGCACCCAGCCCGGCGGCGCCCAGTGGGTGCACACCCCCAACTCGGCGGGCTACGTGGCCGCCGGCTACGGCTGGAACTCGGCCGGTGGCACGAACTTCGTGGCCACCGAGATGGTGCCGGGCGAGCTGGGGATCAGCCGGGTGACGTTCAACGGTGGCACCCACGCCCCGGCACGCATCGGTTCGCTGATGGTGGTGGCCTACGGTGGCAACCACCGCTGCAGCCTCGAGTTCCCCGGCAGTGGCTCCGAGGGCTACACCTTCGCCACGGTGCGCTGCTACCAGCCCCTCGGTGGGGCCGCCGTGCCGACCGGCAAGTACTCGGTGAGCCTGGCCCAGATGTAAGGCCGGGCAGCACTGCGACGGGGTGATCTACTCCGCCATCCAGCCGTCGTCGGCGAACAGGGTGTCCCTGCTCTTCGGCGGCGGCCGGTAGGTGCTCTGCACCGGCGGCAACGGATTGTTGTCGCAGAAGTTCACGTTGGTCTGAATGAGGTTGCGCTGCTCGCCCACCCACTCGAAGTGCATGCCGTCGGGCTCGAGGAAGTTGCCGCCCCAGGCGAAGTTGTGCTTGCGGAAAATACGCACGATGTCGCAGTTCAGTTTGGGCACACAGCCCTGACAGTTGGGGATGGTGCTGACGTCGATCGCCTGGCCCCACGAATGGCGCGACACGTTGCCGGTGCCGCTGGAGATGCGCGACAGGCGGGCCGAACTGGAGGTGGCGCACCCGCCGTACTGGTTCGAGTTCGTGACGTTGATGCCTTCGAAGGTGTTCGGGTTGCTAATCCCCGATGCGTACTTCACCAACGACGGCATCGTGGCCAACACCTCGGCCAAGGCGGCGTCGAGGTCGGCGTGGATGGTGTTGTGGCACAGCGCGGAGACGCCGCCAGGGTAGGTGCGCTTGGCCCCCGGCAGGTTGGCCGCGCTCCAACCTGGATTGCGTGCCACCCAGCCGCTGGCGGCAAGGCCCGCGTAGTAGATGTCGAACTCGCCCAGCAGTTGCTTGGTGCGCAGCAGGCTGAGCGTGTCGTCGGGGCCGGCGGAGTCCCACGAGCGGCTGACCCGCAGCCACTGGCCCGACACCAGCCCGTTGGCCCACAGGACGTCGTTCACCCAGCCGTGGTCGAAGTTGCCGAAGAGCATGATGCGCGTGTCGGTGCTGGCCCCCAGGATCGCGGCCTGGTCGTAGCTCATCAGGATCTCGGCGCCACCCACCTGTGCGTCGGGCAGCACCAGACCGACGGTGAACGAAACGACCGCCATGTTGGCGTCGAAGAGATCGAACTGATCGCCGACCACGGCGTTGTGGAACGCCGCCGATGATTCGCTGAGCACGATGATGCCGGTGGAGACGGGGCCCGACACCGAGCGACCCATCAACGTGCCGATCGCCTGCAGCGGAAGGGCCGTGACTGCCACCGGGAACCCCCACCCGGTGCCCGTGGACTGTTTCGTGACGGTGTCGCCACGGCGGATGCCGCGCATGCCGACGCTGAACCCTCGGCCGTAGGACGGCACGACGCCCAACGCGCGGGCGACATTGTCGGCGGCGCTCTTCGTCGCCGGGGAAAGGCCACGCCGCTCGGAGATCGAGATCACCTCGGTGGGCGCGACATAGACGGATTGCGCCGGCGCAGGAGCAACCGCGGGCCGGTCGAGCACCGGCACCACGGCAGGACCGAGCGCGTCGCCGGTGACGGCGCCCACCAGCGAAGTGGCGGCAAGCACCGCGGCACACACGGCAGTGGCACGTCGCTGCATGGTGGCCTCCTTCACTCGTCGTCGGCGGAAGCTCGAAGGATACCAGTGGCGCCCCAACGGTGGCAGGCGGCATGTCGCCCCTGGCGGCCGAATCGAGCGGGGAAAGCACAGCGGCAGGCACTACGGTGCAAGGACTGTGAGCAGCGACGACACCCTTCCCGGCACCCCGCACGAGCCCGGCGACGAGCCCGGCGACCTGGCCGGCGACCTGGCCGGCGAGGTGGAGGGCACCACCGGCAGCGGGCTGGCGGCCGAGAAGGCCAAGCGGCTGCAGAAGATCGACGAGCTGCGCACCACCGGCGCGAACCCGTACCCGTACCGGTTCGATCGCACCGTCACCCTCGCCGAGCTGCGCGACCTGCACGGCGGGCTGGAAGCGGGCGTGGAAACCGACTTCGAGGTGGCCATCGCCGGCCGCATCATGCTGTCGCGCGACTCGGGCAAGCTGGTGTTCGCCACCATGCGCGATCGCGACGGCGAGGTGCAGCTGTTCGTGTCGAAGGCCGTCGTCGGCGACGACGCGTTCGAGGCGTTCAAGGGCCTCGACCTCGGCGACTGGGTGGGCGTGCACGGCACGGTCATGACCACCCGCAAGGGCGAGCTCAGCGTGAAGGTGCAGCGCTGCGAACTGCTCTCAAAGGCCGTGCGCCCGCTGCCCGACAAGTGGCACGGCCTCACCGACACCGACACCCGCTTCCGCCAGCGCTACGCCGACCTGATCGTGAACGACGACGCCCGCCGGGCGTTCCGCATCCGCCACGAGATCATCGCCAGCTTCCGGCGCACCTTGCACGGACGCGGGTTCATCGAGGTGGAAACCCCGGTGCTGCACGTGGAGGCTGGCGGCGCGCACGCACGCCCGTTCGTCACGCACCACAACACGCTCGACATGCAGCTGTACCTGCGTATCGCGCTCGAGCTGCACCTCAAGCGGCTCATCGTGGGCGGCATGGAGCGAGTGTTCGAGATCGGGCGCATCTTCCGCAACGAGGGCATCAGCACCCGTCACAACCCCGAGTTCACGATGATCGAGCTGTACCAGGCGTTCGCCGACTACAGCGAGATGATCGAGATCAGCGAACGCCTCATCACGCAGGCAGCGATCGATGCCACCGGCACGTCGGTGGTCACGATCCATGGCCCCACCGAGCAGATCCAGGTCGATCTCGCGCAACCCTGGCGGCGGGCACGGATGATCGATCTCGTCGCCGAGGCCACCGGTGTGGAGGTGCACCCGTCGCAGCCGGTCGAGCAGTTGCGGGCGCTGGCCGCCGAGCACGGCATCTCCGTGTCGCCGCGCTGGGGTTCGGGCAAGATCATCGAAGAGTTGTTCGAGTACACCGCCGAGCACACGCTCATCGCCCCCACGTTCGTCACCGGCCATCCGGTGGAGATCAGCCCGTTGGCCCGCGTGGATCGCCACGACCCCTACCTCACCGAGCGCTTCGAGTTGTTCGTGGGTGCCCGCGAGCTGGCCAACGGCTACAGCGAGTTGAACGACCCGGTGGAACAGCGCGCCCGCTTCGTGGACGAGCAAGCGGCCAAGGACGCCGGCGACGCCGAGGCCGGCACCGTCGACGAGGACTACCTGCGGGCGCTCGAGTACGGCCTGCCCCCCACGGGTGGCCTGGGCATCGGCATGGATCGCGTCGCCATGCTGATTGCTGGGGTGCACTCGATCAAGGAAGTCATCCTGTTCCCCACACTTCGCCCCGAGCAGTTCTGAGCCGGTGATGGCTGCGTCGTCGGGGGCTGAGCGCGAATACACGGTGCACGTTGCCGAGTGCGACTCGCGCGGCCGCCTGGCCGCTGCGGCCCGCGGCTGGTCGCGGCAACCACTGCTGCGGGCCAACCTGCGCGGCCGCTGGGGTCGCAAGAAGCAGTGGGACTACTGGTGCGTGATCACCGACGAGATCGCCGTCTCGCTGGTGTACGCCAACGTGGATTACGCCGGCCTGGCCAGCGTGTGGGTGATGGAGCACGCCAGCGGCGAGCAGGCCACCGCAGGAATGATCGCGCCACTCGCACGTGGCTTCGCGCTGCCACAGCAGGTGTGCACCGGTTCGGTGTCGCTGCGGCACAAGGCCCTCGATCTGGCGATCGACGAAACGCCCACCGGCACACGCCTCACCGCCACCGGCCAACAGACGGCGCCCGGTTTCGGGGGCGGCACCATCGAGATCGACATCACCGTGGCCAAGCCGGCGGGGCACGAATCACTCAACGTGATGATCCCCTGGAATTCGCGCCAGTTCCAGTTCACCTCGAAGCAGAACACCCGCCCTGCCACCGGGACGGTGCGCGTAGGCGCGCGCTCGTGGTCGATCGACGCGGCTCACGACGCATGGGGCGTGCAAGACCTGGGCCGCGGCATCTGGCCCTACCGCAACCAGTGGAACTGGGGTTCGGCCTCCGGCTACGGCCTCGACGGGCGCCTCGTCGGGCTGCAGTTCGGCGGCAAGTGGACCGAGGGCACGGGCGCCACCGAGAACGCATTGTGCATCGACGGGCGCCTCACCAAGATCAGCCAAGAGCTGCAGTGGACGTACGACTGGGCAGACCCGATGCGGCCGTGGCGGGTGCGCACCCCCGGCTCGGATCAGGTGGATGTCACCCTCACGCCCACGTTCGACCGCTACGACTGCACCGATCTGAAGGTGCTGAAGATGGAGGTTCACCAGTGCTTCGGCACCTGGTCGGGCCGTGTCGTCGGCGACGATGGGGTGCCGGTGGAGTTCAGCGGCATCCGCGGGTTCGCCGAAGAAGCACGCAACCGCTGGTGAGCGCACCCCCGCACCACCCTCACTCTGAGAACGGAGCACCACGATGACCGCAGCATGGGGCCGAGGACTGGCAACCATCACCGAGGACGGCACGGTGCTCGACACCTGGTTCCGCGAGTGCGGGCTGGGCGACGAGCCGATGCCCGAAGTGTTCGACGGCTACTCGATCGCCGAACGCCGCGACGACCTGCGTGGCGTCAGTGTGCGCGCCGTGCAACTGCACATCGACACCACCGACAAGCCGGCCGACGCGAGCGACGCCTACCTGCGCCTGCACCTGCTGTCGCACCGTCACATGCAGCCGCGCACGATCAACCTCGACGGGCTGTTCGGCCAGCTCGCCAACGTCGCCTGGACGAGCCTCGGCCCGGCCCCGGTGCAGGGAATCGAGGAGTTGCGTTGGCGGGTGCGCCGCGACGGCGGCGTCCTCACCGTGCACGGGGTCGACAAGTTCCCGCGCATGACCGACTACGTGGTGCCCACCGGCGTGCGCATCGCCGACGCCGACCGCGTGCGCCTCGGCGCCCATCTCGCTGTCGGCACCACGGTGATGCACGAGGGGTTCGTCAACTTCAACGCCGGCACCTTGGGCACCTCGATGGTGGAGGGCCGCATCTCGCAAGGCGTGATCGTGGGCGACGGCAGCGACATCGGTGGCGGTGCCAGCACGCAGGGCACCTTGTCGGGCGGCGGCACCGAGCAGATCAGCATCGGCGAGCGCTGCTTGGTGGGCGCCGAGGCCGGCATCGGCATCAGCCTCGGCGACGAGTGCGTCGTGGAGGCCGGCTTGTACGTCACCGCCGGCACGCTCGTGGCCCTGCACGGCCCCGAGGGCGTGCAAGTGGTGAAGGCTCGCGTGCTCAGCGGCAAGGGTGGGCTGCTCTACCGCCGCAACAGCCAGACCGGCGCGGTCGAGGCGCTCCCCCGCAGCGCGAAGTGGGACGGCCTCAACGCCGCCCTGCACGCCAACTGATCCGGTTCAGCCGACGAGGCAGCGATCGACGAACTCGGTGAGGCGAGCACGATCGGCAGCGATCACGAACTCGTCGTGCTCGTCTCGTGAGATCTGCAACGCCGGGCAGAACACATCGCCGTCCGGGCCGAAGAAGTGGGGCGACCCCTTCACCCCACGCTGCTGACCCTCCGCGTAGTCGGCGAGCACCTGCTGGTGGTCGGCGTCGTCGGGCAGACCGATGCCCAGTTCGTCCGCCAGCCGCTGGATCACGATCGGGTCGCTGATGTCCTGCCCGTGCTCGAACAACGCGTCGCGCACCAGGAAACTCGCCCGTTCACCAAGGCGGGGATCGGTCGCGTACGCACGCGACACCAGAGCCAACGCGGGCAGTGTGGTGGACGGGAAGTTGTCGGGCACGACACCCGCGAACATGTCGGGCGCCACCTGGTCGCGCAGTGCTGTGGCCCGCTCCGCGGCGTGATGGCCGTCCATCGGCACCCCGTTCACCAGCTCGAGCGGCCAGGCGCGCACCCACAGCACCACGTCGTCACGGCCCAGCCGGTCGCGCTCGGCGGCCACTGCCCGTAGGCCGACGTGGGCGAATGGGCACCAGATGTCCGCGAACACTTCGATGTTCATACCCCCAAGGGTATCGCCATCAGGATGGTTGACGCTCGCACCCTTCGATGTGATCGTTCACCAGACCCATCGCCTGCATGAACGCGTACATCGTGGTGGGGCCCACGAAACTCCAGCCACGCCGCTTGAGATCCTTCGACATCGCCGTCGATTCTGGCGTGAGTGCGCGGAACTCGCTGGTCAGCGTTGGTTGCGGGTGGTGATCGGGGCGAAACCGCGACACGTAGGCGTGGATCGAGCCGAACTCGTCGAGCAGCTGCAGCGCACGCTGGGCATTGTTGATCGTGCTCTGGATCTTGCCTCGATGGCGCACGATCCCCGCGTCGGCCAACAGCCGTTGCACGTCGGCTTCGCCGAACGCCGCAACTGCCGGTATGTCGAACCCGGCGAACGCGGCGCGAAACGCAGGCCGTTTGCGCAGGATCGTGATCCAGGCCAGCCCCGACTGGAAGCCCTCCAGGCAGAACTTCTCGAACAGATGCACGTCGTCGAGCACCTCGTGGCCCCACTCGTCGTCGTGGTACTGCACGTACACGGGGTCGGTGCCGCACCACGAGCAGCGAGCAACCCCATCATCATCCGTCAACAAGCGCATCGAACGAAAATACCTCAGGCGTGGCGGCGGCACCCCTGCGTCGGCAATGATCACCGGCGTGATGCACCATTACCTCGCCGCCCGCGCCGAACTCGATGCCCCCGGTAGTCCGTTCCACACGACCACCGAGGTGATCCGCGGTGTACCGCTGAAGGTGTTCGCCGCCGCCCCGCCCCACATGCGCGCGGTGTGGGAGATGACCGCCGGCCATGGCGACAAGGAGTACCTCGTCTACGAGGACGAGCGCTACACCTACGACGAGATTCACGCGCAGGTGCGCAAGCTGGCCGCCCATCTGCTGGCCAACGGCGTGAAGCGTCACGACCGAGTGGCCGTGGCGATGCGCAACTACCCCGAGTGGGTCGTGAGCTACTGGGCCTGCATGAGCATCGGCGCTGCCGTGGTGGGGATGAACGCATGGTGGACCGCGCCGGAGATGGAGTATGCGCTCAACGACAGCGAGCCACACGCGCTGATCGCCGACGACGAACGCCTCGAGCGCTTCCTGCACATGCCGGCCCAGCGCCCGATGCACATCATCGCTGTGCGCAGCGAGCGCGTCGGTACCCCGTGGGCGTCGGTGATGGCCGAACCCGACCCCGGCAGCGTGCCGCCCGCAGAGATCGACGGCGACGACGACGCCACGATCTTCTACACGTCGGGCACCACCGGGTTCCCCAAGGGCGCCCAGCTCACCCATCGCGGGTCGGTGCACAACATCTTCAACATCGTCGCGATGACCATGGCCACCGGCCTGGCCGAACAGAAGGCGATCGCCGCCGGCGACGTGCCGGCCCCGGCCAACCCGCCCGCCGCTCCCCCGGCGCCGGTGTTCATGGCCCCCACGCCGCTCTTCCACGTCACGGCGTGCAACTGCATCCTGCACCCCGGCACGCTCGCCGGCGGCAAGGTGGTGTTGATGTACAAGTGGGATGCCGGCCGTGCACTCGAACTCATCGAGCGCGAGCGCGTCACCAATTTCTCCGGCGTGCCCACCATGAGCCGCGAGATGCTGCTGCACCCCGACTGGGCCACCCGCGACACCAGCACCTTGCAGGGCATGGGCGGCGGCGGTGCTGCACTGCAGCCCGACCTCGTGCTGAAGATCGCCGGCGCGCTGAAGACCGGCCAGCCCAGCACCGGCTACGGCATGACCGAGACATGCGGCATCATCACCGCCAACTCCGCCCGGTTCTACGTGGCGAAGCCCGCGTCGTGCGGGCCGCTGGTGCCCACCCTGGAGGGCAAGCTGGTCGATGAGGACGGCAACGATCTGCCGCCCGGCCCCGACACACTCGGCGTGCTGTGCGTGCGCGGCGCGATCGTGATCAAGGGCTACCTCAACCGGCCCGAGGCCAGCGCCGACAGCATTTTCGACGGCTGGCTGAACACCGGCGACATCGCCCGCATCGACGAGCACGGCTTCGTGTTCATCGTCGACCGGGCGAAGGACATGGTGTTGCGCGGCGGCGAGAACGTGTACTGCAGCGAGGTGGAGACCGCGATCTACCACCACGAGGCGATCGCCGAAGCAGCGGTGTTCGGGATCCCCGACGAACGGCTCGGCGAGGAGGTCGCGGCCGTGATCGTGTTGCGCCCCGGTGCCAGCCTCACGCACGACGAACTGACCCATTTCCTCGCGGTCAGCCTGGCCAAGCACAAGATCCCCGCCAAGGTGTGGTTCCGCAGCGAGCCGATCCCGCGTAACGCCAACGGCAAGTTCCTCAAGCGCGAGTTGCGCAAGGAACTCGTGGGCGACTGACGTGCCGTTCGCCACCCACGACCACGTCGAGATCTACTACGAGACGTTCGGTCACGCCTCCGACCCCTGCCTGCTGCTGGTCAATGGCCTCGGCGGCCAGTGCACCAGCTATGCCGACGAGTGGTGCAACATGTTCGCCGACCGCGGCCTGTTCGTGGTTCGTTACGACAACCGCGACACCGGATTGTCGACGAAGTTCGACGACTGGCCCACGGGGCCGCACGGTGCGGCGTACGTGATCAGCGACATGGCTGCCGACGGCATGGTGGTGCTCGACACGCTCGGCGTGAAGCGCGCGCACGTGCACGGCGTCTCGATGGGCGGGATGATCGTGCAGACGATGGCGATCGAACACCCGCACCGCTGCATCACGATGACCTCGGTGATGAGCAACACCGGCGAACCCGACCACCGGATGAGGTCGACGCGGGCGCAGGAACTGCTGCTCGCCCCGCGAGCGACCGATCGCGAGGGCTACATCCAGCAGAAGGTCGACGGGCTACGCGAGTGGGGCAGCCCGCAGTTCGCCGACGAGGCCCGCTGGCGCGCCGATGCAGCGCGGGCCTACGACCGTTGCCACCACCCGGCGGGCTACACCCGCCAGTACCTGGCCACGATCGCCAGTGAGCCGCGTGCCGAACGCCTGCGCCACCTCACCGTGCCCGCGCTGGTGATGCACGGCGACATGGACACCCTGGTCGATCTCGTCGGTGGCGCGCGCACAGCCGAACTGATCCCTGGTGCACGCCTCGAGATCATCGCCGGCATGGGCCACGACTACCCGCCGCAGCTGTGGCACCGCTGGGTCGATCTCGTCGCCGGTTTCATCGAGCAGCACCCGGAATGACGCCGGCCGACTTCGCCGCTCTCGTTCGCTCACGACGCACGAACATGAAGGTCGATCGCGACCGTCCGGTACCGCGCGAACTCGTGGAGCAGCTGTGCGAGCTGGCGCAGTGGGCACCGAACCACAAGCGCACCTGGCCGTGGCGCTTCGCGTTCGCCGAAGGCGACGGCCGGGCACGCCTGGGTGAGACGATCAGCGCGGCCATGGAGGCCCACGGCGACGAACCGGCCAAGGTGGCCAAGGCGCTCACGAAGTACCTGCGCACGCCGGCCAGCCTGATCGTGGGCGCGGCCGAGGGCGACAGCCCATTGCGCACGGCCGAGAACCGCGACGCGGTGGCAGCCGGCGTGCAGACCCTGCTGCTGGGCGCGACGGCCCACGGGCTGGCCACCTATTGGGGTTCGTGCCCCAAGGGGGCCAACGATGCCGTGGCCACGCTGGCCGGGTTCGAGCCGGGCACCACCGTGGTGGCGATCATCTACCTCGGCTGGCCCGTGGAGCCCGCTGCCGTGCCCGAGCGGCCGGCTGTCGCGCTGCGCACGGTCTAACCGCTAGCCGGCAGCGCGGGCCGCGGCCATCCGCGCCAGCCGGATCGCGCTCGACGAGTCGGGCGTCGTCACCGAGAAGTAGCCGTTCTCCACCTTGACGATCACGACGTACGTGCGGATCGTGGGGGCGTAGCCGACCGCCGCCAGCGCGACGGTCTCGTAGACCTCGGGCTGCACACCGGCCCCCACGGCCGGCTGCGAGAGATCGAGCGCCGTGCGCGCCTCCACCAGCACCTGCAGATCGACGCGGTCAGCGCTCACCGTGAAGCCGCACGAGTCGGGCGACAGCGCAGCGACATCGACCAGATCACCAGGGCTGTGGCCATCGATGCGCAACGACTTGAAGTCGTCGGCCACGAGCGCCGAGCACAGATCACCACCGAACAGCGCGTTCGGCGGCAGCGTCACGGTGATGTCGCTCTCGGTGTCGAACACATCCTCCAACAGCGTGGTGGCCGTCGGCTCGGTGGGCACGCCCACCGTGCCCAACGTGGCCGTGGGGTCGGTGTCCTCCGAATGGCACGCGACACCCACCACACCCCCGACGAGCAGGGCCATCAGCGGCAGCAATCGTTTCACAGGGCGCGAACCTAGCGCCGAAAACGCAATGGGGGCAGGCAGGGTCAGCGACCCGGCTGGTACACGCCGAACACGTCGCGCAACGCGTCGCTGACCTCGCCGAGGGTGGCGTTCGCGCGCAACGCCTCCTTCATCGGGTACAGCAGGTTCTTCGTGCCGCGGGCGGCATCGGCCAGGTCGGCCAGGCGGGCCTTCACCAGCGCCTGGTCGCGGTTGGCCTTGTACTCGGCCAGGCTTGCGCGCTGGCCGATCTCCAGCGACGGGTCGCTCGCCGGCACCTCGAACTCGGGCTCCTCGGTCTGGAACTTGTTGAGACCCACGATCACGCGCTCGTCGTTGTCGATGCTCTTCGCGTACTCGTACGCGGCCTGCTCGATCTCGTCCTGCTGGAAGCCGCGCTCGATCGCCTCGACAGCGCCACCCATCTCGTCGATGCGGGCGATGTAGTCCCACGCGAGGCGCTCGATCTCGTCGGTGAGCGTCTCCACGAAGTAGCTGCCGGCCAGCGGGTCGGGCGTATCGGCGATGCCGCTCTCGTAGCCGATGATCTGCTGCGTGCGCAGGGCGATGCGGGCGGCGCGCTCGGTGGGCAGGCTGAGCGCCTCGTCGTAGCCGTTGGTGTGCAGGCTCTGCGTGCCACCCATGACGGCGGCCATGCTCTGCACGGCCACGCGCACGATGTTGTTCTCGGGCTGCTGGGCCGTGAGCGTGCTGCCGCCCACCTGCGTGTGGAAGCGCAGCAGCTTGCTGGCTTCCTTCTTCGCACCGAAGCGCTCGGTCATCAGCTTGTACCAAATGCGGCGCGAGGCACGGAACTTGGCGACTTCCTCGAAGAAGTTGTTGTGCGCGTTCCAGAAGAAGCTGAGGCGCGGGGCGAACGCATCCACGTCGAGGCCGGCGGCGATCGCCGCATCCACGTAGGCGATGCCGTTGGCGATCGTGAAGGCGATCTCCTGCACGGCCGTGCTGCCGGCTTCGCGGATGTGGTAGCCGGAGATGCTGATCGTGTTCCACTTCGGCACGTGCTGCGCGCAGTACTCGAAGATGTTGGTGATGATCCGCATGGAGGGCTTCGGCGGGTAGATGTACGTGCCGCGGGCGATGTACTCCTTCAGCAGGTCGTTCTGGATCGTGCCGCTGATCGCGCTGGCGGGCACGCCCTGCTCCTCCGCGACCAGTTCGTACATCAGCAGCAGGATCGCGCCGGTGCTGTTGATCGTCATGCTGGTGCTGACCTTGTCGAGCGGCAGGCCGGCGAGCAGCTGGCGCATGTCGGCCATGCTGTCGATCGCCACGCCCACCTTGCCCACCTCGCCCTCGGCGCGAGGGTGATCGCTGTCGTAGCCCATCTGCGTGGGCAGGTCGAACGCGCACGACAAGCCGGTCTGACCAGCGTCGAGCAGGAACTTGAACCGCTCGTTCGTGCTCGCCGCGGTGCCGAAACCGGCGTACTGGCGCATCGTCCAC
The DNA here is from genome assembly GCA_030645495.1 of Actinomycetota bacterium. Classification (GTDB taxonomy): domain Bacteria; phylum Actinomycetota; class Acidimicrobiia; order Acidimicrobiales; family Ilumatobacteraceae; genus UBA668. The sequence goes on along the minus strand of JAUSLV010000018.1, from coordinate 358,431 downwards.
AACTTGCCGCGGTACATCGTGGGGTACACGCCACGGGTGTACGGGGGCTTGCCGGGCGCGCCCAGCCGCTCCTCCGGGTTCCACCCCGCCAGGTCGCTGGCGTCGTACAACGCCTTGATCTCGATGCCGCTGTCGTTACGAATCTCGTCGCTCACGCCGGAAAGCGTATTCGGCCGAGCCCGCCACCCGGCCATCCGTGTCCGAGTGGCCCCCGCGTCCGTCCCGAGCAGCGTGTGAAGAGTTGTGCACGCTCACGCTGCACAACTCTTCAAACGCGGACAGGGCGGGTGCAACCGAATCGGGGCGAGGCGAGTCATGTACAACAGTGATCATCGTGGAACGGCGGACCAACGAACTCGACGACTTGTACCGCAACCACGCAGTCGCGCTCACCCGCCTAGCCCACGTGATCACAGGATCGAACGCGGTGGCGCAGGAGCTGGTGCACGAGGCGTTCATCCGCTACACGCGGGCACGCGACGTCCGCGAACCGGCCGCCTACCTGCGAACGATCCTCGTGAACCTGGCGCGCTCCGAAGAGCGCCGCTCATCACGACCGCTGCCTCGCCCCGCTCAGGCGCGCTTCGAGGAGCCATCCATCGATGAGACCTGGCAGGCCGTGCAACGCCTGCCCGAGAAGTACCGCACCGCGCTGGCGTTGCGGTACTACGCCGACATGAGCGAGGCGCAGATGGCCGAACACCTCGGGTGCCGTCCGGGCACCGTGAAGTCGCTCGTCTCGCGCGGGCTCGACCTGTTGCGCAAGGAACTGGCGCCATGACCGAGTTGGAAGCCCGCCTGCGGGCAACGTATCGAGCGGTCGCCGAGCAGACCCTCGTGGCCGCCGAGCACCCACCGTTGCACGTCGTGCGACCGGTGCCGCTTCCCGAGCGCGTCTCTCGCTACCGGGTGGTGATCGGCTTGAGTGTCGCCGCCTGCCTGCTTGCCGCACTGGTGGTTACGTTGGTCACCCGCCACCCCGACGCCCCCTCCAGCGGCCCCAGCCACCGCACGGTGGCCGTGCCGATCTTCGTGCCGGAGGGCTTCGCGTTCAAGGAGGCGGGCTCGGGGGCCTCGATCGGGCTCTGGGGGTTCAACGGCAGTTTCGAGGGCAGCCTCGTCGAATACGTCAAGGGCGGAACCGCTGGCCTCGTGGTCGCCTCAGCCGCCGACACCGGTCCGCGACCCGCTGCCGGTCAGCACACCGTCACGCTGTTGTCCGGAGCGCGAGCGAGCGTGACCTCCGATACGTCCGACACCTGGATCGCCTGGTCGCAGCCGGACGGCCCGATCGTCAGCGTCCGCGGCTGGGGACTGACCGAGGCCGACCTGATCGACATCGCCAACAACCTCTGGTACGTGACGCCGGCGATGTTCGAGAGACTCACCGCCCACGGCGGGTTCATGTCCCCCGCCGACAGCAACCGACTGCGCGACGGATGGCGAGCGGCAGGCACTCAACACAGCGCCATCGGGGTGCGCGGCAGCCTGCAAACGGGCCTGAGCATCGCACTGGATAGCAACTGGGGACTGGATTCGGTGACGGGTGACTGTCGCGCTACGAACTGGTCGGACGGCACGCCCGGTTTGGTCCTGCTCGGCCCCGGCACCACCAGCGAGTTCGCGCTCACGATGTCTGACGGCTCCGTCGTGCGCGTACCGGCCGACCCTCACCCGGGGCTGCCGACGCTCGCCATCACCACCGTTCGCGCCACAGGCGGCACGCTGGAATGCCTGGACGGTGGATCATGACTCACTGGCTTCGCCGCTGGTGGCGGTTCCTGCTGGCATGCGTGCCATTGGTCGCCGCGATCGTATTCGTGTGGGCCGAGGCGGGGTCGTCCGGCACGGCGCACGACGACTTCAACGTCCCAGTGCTCTTCGGCGAGGTGCACGACACGGTGTTCGCCGACGGCGTCTGGGGGGTCGAGTACGACACGCTCGACGGTCACCCCTCGTTGCGCTTCCGTGTGGGCGACACCGCCACACAGTGGCTCAGCGCCGAATACGCGCAGAGCGGTGCCGGTTCAGGGCTGGTGGAGGGCGACGGCCATCGGATCGTGTGGGGCCTCATCGGCGCGACCGACACGGTCACCGTTCGCTGGTGGTCCAGCGCACAACGGGGCGTCGAGTACACCTCGGTACCCGTCACCGACAGCACTCAGCTCATCGCCTTCGAGCTCGCACCCGGCGAGAACCCCTGGGGGGTGCAGGTCTTTGACTCGGACGGCAAGTTGCTGTTCGTCACCTCGTACGTCGGCCGCTGACTCGAGTCCCTCGCACGTTCGACCGCCTGCCGCCGGCCCATACGCGGGTTGACACCAGCCCTGAGTTGACTCGAACAGATCACCTCGCGGCGACGAGGGCGATTTCCATCTTCCACTCCGGGCGCGCCAGCGCGGGCACCGTGACCAACGTGCTAGCGACGCGGTGGCCACCCAGGTGACGGTCGCGGGCGGCCATCACCAGGGGCAGCGCGGCCATGTGCTCGACCACGACATAGGTGGTGACCGACACGACGTCGGTGGGTGCCATACCGGCCTCGGCCAACAGCGCGAGCAGGTTGGCCCACACCACGTCGGCCTGTTCGGCGATGGGTTCGGGCACCGTGCCATCGGAGGCGATCGGCACCACGCCACTCGTGTACAGCCAGCTCGCAGGCTGCTGCACCAACACCGCGTGGGCGTAGTTGGCGGCGGGCGGGGCCATCGTGGTCGGGGCGATCTCACGGTTCACCGGGCCAGTGTGGCACGCACCTAACCTGAGGGGATGACGACGACCGAGCGCACACCCAGCATCGACGGCATCGAGCTCACCCCCAAGGACGTGTCGCTCGCGCTCCCCACTCCGTTCGCCACGGTGGAGGAGGAACGGCTGCACCGCAAGCAGAAGCTGGCCGGCGCGCTGCGCATCTTCGGTCGTGTCGGCTTCGGTGAGGGCGTGGCCGGCCACATCACCGTGCGCGACCCCGAGTTCCCCGAGTACTTCTGGGTGAACCCCTTCGCCGTCAGCTTTCGCCACATCCGGGTCAGCGACCTGATCCTGGTGGATCACGCGGGCAGCGTCGTGTACGGCAACCACCCGGTGAACCGCGCCGCGTTCATCATCCACTCGGCGGTGCACGAGGCGCGGCCCGACATCATCGCGGCAGCGCACAGCCACAGCGTGCACGGCAAGGCGTTCAGCTCGCTGGGCATTCCGCTCGCGCCGATCACACAAGATGCGTGCATCTTCTACGACGACCACACGGTGATCGGCGCGCAGGCCGGGCGGGTGCAGTTCGACGTGCAGGATGGGCGCGACCTCGTCAGCCACTTCGGCCCTGGCAAGGCCGCGATCCACCAGAACCACGGATTGTTCACGGTCGGCCAGACGGTCGACGAGGCCGCCTTCTGGTTCCTCAGCATGGACCGCAGTTGCCAGGCGCAGTTGCTGGCGATGGCCGCGGGCACGCCGAAGCTGATCCCGCACGATGACGCCACCTACACCCGCCAGCAGACCGGCTTTCCGATCGCCGGGTGGCTGAGCTTCCAGCCGCTGTGGCAGGAGATCTGCCGCACCGACCCCGACCTGTTCGACTGAACCGCGCCGGCTTGTTGCGCTCGCCAGGCCAGTTCGCTCGTACCGCCTCACCCGAGGCACTGTTCGCCATCGGCGGCATCTCGCAGTACACCGGCGCGGTCATCGCCGTGAACCTGTTCGACGACCTGCGCCCGGCTACCGTCACCTGGTTCCGCGTGATGTCGGCCGCGTTGGCGATCCTGGTGGTGTCGTGGCGCTCGCAGCGTCGCTGGACCCGACGCGATCTGTTCGCCGCCGCGGCGTTCGGCATCGCCACCGCGGTGATGAACCTGTTCTTCTACCTCGCCATCGACCGCCTGCCGTTGGGCAAGAGCGTCGTGCTCGAGTTCATCGGCCCGATCGCCGTGGCTGCGGTGCTCACCCGTAGCCGACGCAACACGATCGCGCTGGTGCTGGCCGCGTCGGGCGTGGCCGTGTTGTCGGGCGTGGAACTCGGTGGCGAGCCGTTGGGCATCGTGTTCATCTTCGGCGCGTCGGCGATGTGGGCCGCGTACATCGTGATCGGCAGCCGCGTGGCGGCACTCGATCGCGGGCTCAGCGGCCTGGGAGTCGGGCTGGCCATCGGTGCCGTCGTGATCGCCCCGTTCGGCATCTCCGGCAGCGGCCAGGTGATCCACAACGGCAACCTGCTGCTGCAGTGCGTGATCGTGGGGGCGCTGTCCTCCGCCATCGGCTACGGCATCGACCAAGTGGTGCTGCGCCGCATTCCCACCCGCCGGTTCGCGGTGATGCTCGCGCTGCTGCCGGTGACGGCGATGGCGATGGGGTTCGTCGCCCTCGCACAGACCCCCAGCGTGCCCGATCTGTTGGGCGCGGCACTGGTGATCGTGGGCGTCGTCATCCAAGAACGCGACGAACTGGTGCAGCCGCTGGAAGAACTCCCCGCCTGACATTCCCGAGGGTTACGGCGTCGCCTGGCGACGCCGAAACCCTCGGGAATGGGCGGGTTACGCGCGGCGCACGATCTCGGCAGCGACGGCCAGGTCTTGCCAGGCCATGCCGACGCTCTTGAACACGCGGGGCGCGTGGTCGGCGAACGCCACGCGGCCGTTCACCACATCGCTGATCGGGGTCAGACGATCGGCGCCGAGACCCGCCAGGATCACGTCGCCCGCCTCACGCAGCGCGGCACCGACGTCCTCAACCACGACATTCGCACGGTGCATCAGGGCTTCGTCGAGCTCGCGCACGTGCGGCTCGTGCGAGCCGACGGCGATGACGCACGCCCCGTCGCCCACCAGCGCCCCGTCGAACAGCGCCTCGGACGCACTAGTGGCACACACCACGATGTCGGCCCGGGCCACATCGGCAACGCTGCCCACCCGACCGCCCACAGCACTCGCCAGCGCGGCGGCCCGATCCTGATCGCGCCCCACGATCACCACGTCGCGCACATCACGCACCGCACGCACGGCCTCGACATGGCCGGCCGCCTGTGGGCCGCTGCCGAACACCACGAGCCTGCCCGCACCGGCGGGTGCGAGGTGCCGCACCGCCACTGCCGACATCGCCGGCGTGCGCAGCGACGTGAGCGCCACACCGTCGAGCAACGCAATCGGGGTGAGCCTGACGGGATCGAACAACACGTACACGGCCTGGATGCGCGGTAGCCCGAGGGCCGCATTGCCCGGCGCCACGCTGGCCAGCTTCACGCCCACCGCGTCGAGGCTCTGCGACGGCATCAACAGCAGTTGCCCGTGCGCCACCGGCACCACCACGCGCGCCGGATCGGCCGATGTGTCGAGGCCGGCCACGAGTGCGGTTTCGATCACGTCGACCGCGTCGCGCATCGACATCAACGCGGCGATGCGCTCGGCATCGAGCCAGGGCAGGCCGCTCATCGCAACACGAAGCCGGTGCCGATGGCGTCGTGCGGGTCGAGCGTGAACACGTGCTCGCCGGTGCGGTGGGCGATGCCGTCCACCTCGGGCACCACCGCGGCGAACCCGTTGTCGGTGGTGTGTTCCACCACCCGGGCCACGAACGTGCTGCCGACGATCGAGTGGTGCACGAGGCGCTGGTGATCGCCCAACCGGCCTTCGTCTGCCAGCAGCGCGACTCGCGAGGCAGTGCCCGAACCGCACGGCGAACGGTCGACCGCGCCATCGGCATAGATCGTGACGTTACGTTGCTCGGGCCCATCGGCGGTGTCGCCCAGGTCGTCGTACAGGATCGTGCCGTACACACCGGACAGGCGGTCGTCGGAGGGGTGCTGCGCGTAGGGCGAGTCGTTCAGCGCCCACTTCACTTCGCGGCCCAATGCCGTGAGTTCGTGGTGATCGGCCAACGTGACCGTCAGCCCCACGTCGGCAGCGCGCAGCGACGCGTACAACGCGCCACCCCAGGCGAGATCGACGACGACTTGCCCCCGTGTGGTGAGCAACGGCACACCGCGCGCCACCACGTACGAGGGCACATTGTGGAACGAGACGCCAGTGGTGCGCCCGCCAACTTGGGTGACGCGGGCCACCACGCGCCCGGTCGGCCAGTCGATCGTGACGTCGGTGGTGCCATCCGGATCGGCCGCCACCACCCCGGTGTCGACCGCCCATGCACCCAGCGCGATCGTGCCGTGACCGCACGCAGTGCTGTACCCGTCCTTGTGCCAGAACAGCACGCCGAAGTCGGCGCCGGCGTCGTTGGGCGGCGTGATGAAGCAGCCGTACATGTCGGCGTGGCCCCGCGGCTCGTGGCACAGCAAGCGGCGAACGACGTCGATGTGGTCGTCGCGCTGTGCGGTCGCGCGCCGGTCGGGCACGGTGGCTCCGGCGATCTCGGGCACTCCCCCGGTGACGATACGGAATGGCTCGCCGCCGGTGTGATAGTCGACGGCTGTGATCGGGTTCATGTTGCGCAGCCTAGGTTCCGCCCGCCGCGCCGAACGGGGCGATGTCAGGCGGGGGCGATGTCAGGCGGGAGCGACGATGCCCAGCGACGCAGCCACGTTGGGGCGACGCAGCTTCCACACGAACCCGTCGTACAGGATGTGCAGCGCGCCGAAGAACAGGATCGCGTACGCGTACAGCGTGCCGCCGAACACCGCGCCGAGCGTGACCACGATCGTGGCGATGAACGCGAAGTACAGCACGTACACCGCCAGCCGCCGCCACGGTGTTGCAGTTGCCACGGCCACGGGCGCGTCGTCGCGACGCGTGCGCAGGCTGCGGTGCACCACGGCGAAGTACTCGATCGCGTGAGCGGCCACGTAGCCGGCCACACCGGCGATCGGGTCGACCATCACGGCCACCACCAGCGCCAGCGTGCCCACGGCGTACAGGTGCTTGGCCGGGCTGGCCTGGCCGAACGCCCGCTCGGCACGCCACCAGCGCACCGTGAGCAGCACGCTGGCGGCGGCACCCACCCAGAACAGCACGACGGCAAGACCGTGCACATGATCGAGCGCGTGCACACCACGACTGTTGTTGGCATCGAGGCCCAGCTTCAGCACCAGGTCGTCGAGGTCGACGTACGCGCCGATGAACGCCACGGCGGTGACGAGCCACACGATGAACATCGGCTTCTCCAGCCGACCGTGGTCGTCGCCCGCCTTGCGCCCGTAGATGCGCATCACGCCGTAGCGCTGCATCAGCGTGTGCTCGGCGTTCCACAGCCCGGCCAGCACCGCCACCATGCTGAGGCTGATGGACAGACCGAGCATGATCAACACGGCAGCGCACAGCGGCGCCCAGGTGTACAGCCGACGATGAGCGGCGCGCTGCACCGGGTCGCCGTACACCAGGCCCAGCGTGAGCGGCTGGTGCGCGAAGGAGATGAGGAAGATGACGCCCACCAGCGCTTGCACGGTGCCCAGGTGCGGCTCGGTGAAATGCACCACGACCGCGATGGGCAGGAAGCACCAGCCCAGCAGCGCGTCGAGCACCGGCCCGTGCAACCACAACGACGTGCGCTGAGCGAGCTGCGGGCGGACGGTCGAGGTCTGCATGGATCGCGACTGTAGTACGCGTGCTCAGCGGCAGCGGCCGACCCACGTGGACGACCGCAGACCCCCCAAACCTCAGTGCAGGCCGGGAGCGCAGAGCCCGTCGAGCTCTTGCACGATGATGCGATCGCGATTGGCGTAGGTGACCTGGTTGGCCGGGTCGGCGCGCAGCTTGAAGGTGCGGAAGCTCATGTCGGTGGTGTCGATCGACAAGATGCGGCCCACCAGGCCCTCGCCCAGGTTGAGCAGCAGCTTGATGACCTCCAGCGCCTGGATGCTGCCGACGATGCCGGGCAGCACACCCAGCACGCCGGCCTCGGCGCAGCTGGGGGCCAGCTCGGCCGGCGGCGGCTCGGGCACCATGTCGCGGTACGTGGGGCCTTCCAGCGGGTGGAACACGCTGACCATGCCCTCGAAGCGAAAGATGCTGCCGTGCACCACGGGAATGCCCAGCTTCACGCTGGCGTCATTGAGCAGGTAGCGGCTGGGGAAGTTGTCGGCGCCGTCGACGATCACGTCGTAGCCGCTGATGATGTCCATGATGTTGCTGGCATCGAGGCGGGTGTCGTAGGTGACCACGTTGACGTCGGGGTTCAGCAGCGTGAGGGTCTTCTTCGCGCTGTCGACCTTGCGGTCGCCGATGCGCTCCATGTTGTGCAGGATCTGGCGCTGTAGGTTGCTGGCATCCACGTCGTCCATGTCGACGATGCCGATCGTGCCCACACCGGCCGCGGCGAGGTACATCGCCGAGGGCGAACCGAGGCCGCCGGCACCCAGCATCAGCACCTTGCTGCTCAACAGCTTGGCCTGACCCTCCACGCCCACCTCGGGCAGCAGCAGGTGGCGCTTGTAGCGGTTGCGCTGCTCGGCGGTCAGCGTGACGGGCTGCTTCCAGGGGCGGCCCTCGTCCTTCCAGCGGCCGAAGCCACCGGCCATCGACACCACGTCGGTGTAGCCCAGCTCGGCCAGCGTGCGCGCGGCGAATGCACTCCGTACGCCACCCGCGCAGTACACGACCACCGGCGCCTGCTTGTCGAGCAACTTGCCCTCCACCTGCGCCTCGAGGTGACCACGCGGAATGTGGATCGCGCCGGGCAGCGCGCCCTCGTCGTACTCGTCGGGTTCGCGCACGTCGAGCAGGAGCGCGCCCTTGGCGATGTGCTCGGCGGCGGCGGCGGTGTCGACTTCGGTGATCTGCGCCTTGGCGGCGGAGAGAAGGTCGCGGAAGGTGGCCATGCGGAAACTCTACCTCTCAGGTCAGGATTCGTCACCGGTGGGTGCCACACCGCACAACACGGGCAACAACTCGCTGAGCTGACCGCGCAGCACCGCGTGGGCGAAACGATCCATGTTGGTGGGCTCGCCGTTGAGGATCACCACTCGCGCTCCCACCGCCCTCGCCCGCGGCACCACGTTCGCCGCCGGAAACACCGACAGCGAGGAGCCAGCAGCGATCAGCAGGTCGCAGCCCTCGGCCGCGTGCATCGCCGCCTGGATCACCTGCGGCACGAGGTTCTGGCCGAACAGGATCGCATCGCTCTTCACGATGCCACCGCACAGCTCGCACGGCGGATCGTCCTCGCCGGACCGCACCCGCTCGAGCATCTCCGGCATCGGCCGCCGGTCGTCGCAGTCCCAACAGCGCGCATAGTGCACCGTGCCGTGCACCTCGATCACCTTCTCGGGCGCATGCCCTGCGGCTTGGTGCAGCCCATCGACGTTCTGCGTCACGATCGCCGACAGCTGGCGGCGGCGCTCGAGCTGCATGAGCGCGAGATGGCCGGCGTTGGGGCGAGCGTTGAACAGCGGGGCGTCGAGCCGCGAGCGCCACGAGCGCTTGCGCAGCTCGGCATCGGCCAAGTAATGCTGCAACGTGGAGGCCTTCTCCGCATCGGGGTTCTTGGTCCACAAACCGTTCGGGCCACGGAAGTCGGGGATGCCCGAGTCGGTGGACATTCCCGCGCCCGTCAGCACCACGATCCGCTCGGCGTCGCGGACCCACTCGGCAGCGACATTCACCCCGACCATCTCCGGCATCCGTGTATTCTGCCGTCAACACGGCCCGACACGGCGAACATGAGGGCGGCAGTCGCCGTCAGCGCGAAGTATTCACCACGTGAAGCACAGCTCTCTGAAGCGCCCCCACCGTGTACCGATGTTCGACCGATCGACAGTGGTGGAGACGCTCATGGCATGCACACACAGCTCGAACTGCCCGTTGTTCCCGAAGCTCCACGCGAGCCTCGCGGCCTGGCGCACGCACTACTGCGACACCGAGAGCGAATGGATGTCGTGTGCCCGTTATCAACGCAGCATGCTCGGCGAGGCGGTGCCGGTGGCGCTGCTGCCCAACGGCAAGATCGTGGGAATGCTCGCCGAGGGCGTGGATGAGCACGCTCACGCTGCGGGCGACGGCAGCAGCGAGCCGCCGACTGCGATCAAGCCGTCGCTGTGGCGCCGCCTCTTCGGAAAGGAAAAGTGATGCGCGACTATTGGCCGTGGTGGCTGGGGGCACTGGGGCTCGGTACCTCCACCGTTGCCTTCCCGATGCTCGTGGGTAAGCGTCTCGGCGCTTCCGGCACGTGGGAACGCGTGCTGCACTGGCGCAGCGAACTCGAAGCCGAACGGGCCGATGCCGTGCTCGACGACATGGGCGCGTTCGAGGCGGCACTCGCGGCCGAGACCGCGGCGGCATTCGGTGGCGCGGATCGCCCGGCCGCCACGGGCACGTTGATGCAGCCCGGCTCCACCCCGCCGGCGGCCACCGAGATCCAGCGACGCCTACCGCTCTCCACTCAATGGCTGCTGCTGGTATCCATCCTCGCCGGCGCCGCGATCGCCGCGATGGTGTCGGGTCGCTTCGAGTGGCACGCCGACATGGGCCAAGCGTTCAGCTCGGTGGTCGTCGATGGGTGGCTGATGTGGCCGGTGCTGTTCGTGGGCGGCATGCTCGTGGGCGTGGGCACCCGCATGTGTGGCGGGTGCAGCTCGGGGCACGGCCTCAGCGGCTGCTCGCGGCTCGACACGCTCAGCCTGTTGGCCACCGCCGTGTTCTTCGGCAGCGCCGTGGCGATGTCGTTCCTCGTGTGGAAGGTGATCTGATGAGCCGCACCCATCTCTCCGTCGTGCTCGTGGGCACGTTCTTCGGGTTCACCCTGGGCATGATCGGCTTCGGCGACTTCGGCGAGCTGAACGCGATGTTCACGTTCCAGGACACCCGCATGCTGCTGGCCTTCGCCGGTGGCGTGGCGGTGGCCGCCGCCGGGTTCTTCGTGCTCGACCGGCGGCGCCCGGTGCGTACTCGCATCCACAAGGGTGTCGTGCCGGGTGCCGTGTTGTTCGGAGTGGGCTGGGCGATCTCGGGCGGTTGCCCCGCGATTCCGCTGGTGCAGCTCGGCGCCGGCTACTTGCCGGCGTTGGTGACGCTGACGGGAATGGCCGTCGGGATGTCGGTGTACCGGCGGGTCAACGCTCGCTACTGGCACATCGACGCCGGCAACTGCAGCCTCTGAGCCGCGAGATCCCTCTCACCACGCCCCGTGCAGCCTGCGCGGCGGGCAGCACTATGGTGCCACTGGGGCAGGCGTGACGAAGGGGAGACAACCGTGCACCGCCAGAACCTCGAGACCCTGCGCAACATGTGGGAGCTGTCCGTCGATCTCTTGGCGATCGCCGACCAGAACGGGTACTTCGTCGAGCTGAGCCCCAGTTGGCAGCGCACCCTCGGCCACTCCTTGCACGACTTGACGTCGCGTCCGTACATCAGCTTCGTGCACCCCGACGACGTCGCGGCCACATCGGCGGCGGCGGCCGAGCTGAATCGACCCGGCCAGGTGACCGTGGGCTTCGAGTGCCGATATCGGTGCGCCGACGACAGCTACCGCTGGCTCGACTGGAACGTACACGTCACCGACGATGGACGATTCATCTACTGCACTGCCCGCGACGTCACCGAGTTCCGGCGAGCACGAGAACAATTGGACGCGGAGGAACAGTTCCGGCTGGCGATCACGTTCTCGGCGAGCGCGATGTGCATCACCTCGCCCACCGGCCGATACCTGCTGGGCAACTTGGCACACAGCAATCTGCTGGGTTGCTCGCCACAGGAACTGGAAACCCGCACATGGCAGGACCTCACCCACCCCGACGATCTGGGGAAGGACCTCGAGCTGTTCGGCGAGGTGCTGGCCGGCACACGCGACAGCTACCGGCTGATCAAGCGGTACCTCCGCGGCGATGGCACGCAGGTGTGGGGCGACCTCTCCGTCGGAACGGTGCGCAACGACGATGGCTCGGTGCGGTACCTCGTCTCGCACATCGTCGACGTCACCGACCGCGTCGCCGCCGAGATGGCGCTCGCCGAACGCGAAGCGCTGTTGCAGGTGGTGCTCGACAACTCCAGCGAGGCCACGATGCGCCTCGATCGCGAACTGCGCATCGAGTACGCGAACCGACGCGCCGTTGATGCGCTCGGCCTCCGGATTGACGACTGGGTGGGCAAGACGTTCGCCGAAGCTGGATTCAACCCCGACTTCGTCGAGGCCAGCGAGGCCCGGTTGCGACGTGTGTTCGACACCGGCCAGGCAGCGCGCTACGAGTTCGAAGTCGACACCACCCTGGGTCACCGGTGGTTCGAGGCCAGCGTCGTCGCCGAACGCACGATCAAGGGTGACATCGGCCATGTCGTCTCGACCAGTCGCGATATCACCGACCGGAAAGAGGCCGACTCGAAACTGTTCCGTCTGGCCACCCACGACCCCCTGACAGGTCTGGCCAATCGCACGGCGCTGATCAATGAGGTCACCCACGCCCTCGCTGCGGGGGTTCGTGCGGGCGCCGCGACCGGCGTTCTGATGGTCGACCTCGATCGTTTCAAGATCGTCAACGACTCGCTGGGACACGCGTTCGGCGATGCGCTGCTGTGTGCCGTATCCGCCCGCCTGGTCTCGGCCGTGCGCGCAGGCGACCTCGTCGCCCGCCCCGGGGGCGACGAGTTCATCGTCGTGATGCGCAACATGCCCGAGCCGGCCGAAGCGATCCGCGCTGCCTGGAGGCTGGTGCAGGTATTCCGCGAGCCGTTCGTCATCGACGGATTCGAGGTCTTCACCACGGCGAGTGTCGGGGTCTCCGTCGCAGTGGCTGGCGCTGAGGCCGATGACATCCTGCGCGAAGCCGACACAGCCTTGTACGTCGCCAAGGACGAGGGCCGCGACCGGGTCTCGGTGTTCAACGAGGAGCTGCGGGCCGAAGTCATCGCCCGCCTCACCATCGAGGGCGAGTTGCGCCACGCCCTGCCGCGCCAACAGCTCATGGTCTGGTACCAGCCGGAGATCGATCTGCGATCCGGCAACGTCATCGCAGTGGAAGCCCTCCTGCGTTGGCGGCACCCCTCCGGCGAGATCTATTCGGCCGACCGGTTCATCGAGGTCGCGGAGGACACGGGCCTCATCCTCGACATCGGCGACTGGGTACTGCAGGAGGTCTGCGTGCAGGCCGCCCACTGGGCGGCCTCGCACCCGCTGTCGCAGCTGATGACGCGAGTCAATGTGTCGGCACTGCAGTTGGCCGAGACCGGCCTGCTGCAGGCGTTCGACGACGCACTCCTCCAGAGCCGTGTCGACCCTCGCCTGCTGTGCGTCGAGATCACCGAGACGGCGCTGCTGCGCGAGACGGCCGCCACGCGTGAGAACCTCGCCGGCATCCGCGAGCGGGGGATCCAGATCGCCCTCGACGACTTCGGCACCGGGTACGCATCGCTCGCCTATCTGCGCGACTACCCCATCGATGCATTGAAGATCGATCGCAGTTTCGTGGCGAGCATTACCGAGAACACGCAGAGCAGCCGGTTGGTGGCGGGCATCATCGCGCTCGCCGAAGCGCTCGGCATCAGTGTCACGGCCGAAGGCGTGGAGCGACGCGAGCAAGCCGAGATGCTGCAGCAGTTGGGCTGCCGTGGCGCCCAGGGCTTCCTGTATTCGAAGGCCGTCCCGCCCGAGGCGATCGAGGCGATGCTCACCGAGATCCACCAGGATCCCTGACGCGACCGACGACGGAATCTGCCGGTCGGGCGATCTCGCTGTACCCAGTGAGGGTGCGCTCCCCCTGTCGCCGATCCACCCTCTTGGGGAGCGCTCATGTCCCTCGTTTCCGACCTACCCGCCGACGCGACGTTGATGGTGGTGCCGTGGCACGACCCGGTGGTCGATGCCGTCGGCTTCGACGTGCGCTCCACCTACGTCGAGTTGTTCTGGCTCAACGTGCTCGGCCCTACCGCCACGTGGGCGCTGCGACGCCTCGTCACCGGCCTCGACCGCTATCCGCTCGGGTACGAGCTCGATCTCGACGAGACAGCGGGCATGTTGGGCCTGGCATACTCCGCAGGCACGTCGAACTCGTTCGGGCGGGCGTTACAGCGATGCGTGCTGTTCGGGATGTCGCAACCGGTGCCCGGCGGGTTGGCAGTGCGCCGCCGTGTTCCACCGGTGGCCACACGTCATCTGGCCCGCATGCCCGAGCGCCTGCGGGCGATGCACGCGCAGTGGCAGGTGCGCACGTACACCACCGATGATCTCGAGCGCGGGCGCGCCTTGGCCGAGACGATGGTGGCGGCAGGCGACGACCCCGAGGTGGTGGAACGGCAGTTGCTGGCGGTGGGCGTGTCGCCCGCGGCGGCGATCGAGGCAACCTCGCTTGCGCTCACCCGCGGGCACGCACCAGCGTGACCGCAGGGGATGGGAGTACATTCATGCGCATGCCCAAGATGCAGGTGTACCTGCCCGCCGATCTGTACGAGCAGGTCAAGGCGCGGTCCGACCAGTTGAACGTGTCCGCCGTGCTGCAGCACGCGCTGGTCGAGCGATTGGCGCAACTTGATCGTCACGACGCAGCGCTCGCCGCACTCGCCGACTACGAGGCCGAGTTCGGGGTGATCACCCCCGAGGAGATCGCTGCACGCCTGGCCGCCGACGAGGAGGAAGCGGCGCGGAACCGCGAACTCATCCGCCGGTGGATGACGTGAGCCGACTGGTGCTCGACGCCGGAGCGCTCATCGCGCTTGACCGCGGCGAACGACCCACCTGGGCACTCATCGGCGCAAGCAGTGCGACAGGTAGGGCGATGGTCACCCACGCAGGCATCGTCGGCCAGGTCTGGCGCGATCCTCGACGGCAGGTCAGGTTGGTGAAGGCGCTCCGCATGCTCGAGGTGCTCGTGCTCGACGAACACCTCGCTCGGGCCGCCGGGCTACTACTGGCGCACACGGGCACGAGCGATGTGCACGATGCAGTGTTGGCCCTCGTGTGCCGCCCGAACGACACGGTGGTCACGAGCGACGTCGACGACATCACGCGACTGCTCGGCGCATGCCACCTCGATTCGGTCAACCTCGTACGGCCCTGACGGACTGTCGTGCTCCACAGTTCTCGGGGCCGGCCTTCAGGCCGACAGCGACGAGCCGTCGACCGTGACCGCCACACCCGGGCCGGTGACCTGCACCGTCTGTTCCACGGAGGTTTCGGCCGAAGTGGCCGGCGGCACGAACACGCCGAAGGTGACGTTGTAGCTGCCGGGCGTGAACACCATCGGTGTGGTCGAACCCGCACACGGATCGTTACCGCCGCTGACTTCCGTGAGCACGGTGGGGCCCAGTAGGAACTCGTCGGCACCGATCTGGACACACGCACTCGCCACCGGGCCGGTGTCGCCGATCACCATCACGACCAGCGCCTTTCCTGCCTGCCCGACGATCGGGCCGGTGGTGGACACGCTGATGGTGCCGTCGGCCAACGGCACGGTCGACGCGGTGGTGTCCGCGGTGGAATCGGCCGATGATGCCCCGGTATCCGCGGCATCATCGGTACAGGCGGCAGTGAAGGCGAGCAAGCTGATTGTCGCAATCGCGAACACAGTTCGGTGCAGCACCGGAGTGACCATTCACGCACCGTACGCCCGTCGGGCGAATGTGGCAAGCAACAACCTTGGGCCCAGCGCTGAGGCCCGGCCCCTACTTGGCGAAGCCGAGCGCCAGGTCGATCAGCAGGCGGGTGCCGAAACCGGTGGCACCCTTCGACAGCCAGCCGTCATCGGCATCCACGTCCATCGGGCCGGCGATGTCGAGGTGCGCCCACGGCACGTCGCCCACGAACTCGCTGAGGAACAGCGCCGCGGTGATCGCACCGGCGTGTGCCCCGCCCGAGTTCTTCATGTCGGCGACATGGCTGTCGAGTTGCTTGCGGTAGGCCTTCTCCAGCGGCAGCTGCCACACGTTCTCGTCGGTGGCGGTCGCTGCTGCCCGCACCTTGTCGACGAACGGCTGGTCGTTACCGACCACACCGGCCAGCTTGCGGCCGAGCGCCACCATGCACGCCCCGGTGAGCGTGGCGATGTCGACGATCGCATCGGGGCCGTCCTCCACCGCCAGCGACAGGCCATCGGCGAGGATCAGGCGACCCTCGGCGTCGGTGTTGTTGATCTCCGAGGTCTTGCCGTTGCGGAACGTGAGCACGTCGCCCATCTTCACGGCGCTGCCCGAGGGCATGTTGTCGGTGCACATCAGGTAGGCGGTGACCTTGCTCTTGCACTTCAACGCCTTCAGCGTGCCCATCGTGGCCAGCACAGCCGCAGCACCGCTCATGTCCATCTTCATCGTCAGCATGCTGTCGCTGGGCTTCAGGCTGAGGCCACCCGAGTCGAACATCACGCCCTTGCCCACCAGCGCGAGGTGGCCCACCGGGTTGCGCGGGGTGTACGTGAGGCGCACCATGCGCGGCGGCTCGACGCTGCCCTTGTTGACACCCACGATGCCGCCGCAGCCCATCGCTGCGAGCTGATCGCGGTTGAACACCTCGACGGTGAGGCCGGACTCGTTGGCGATCGCGACCGCCTTGTTGGCCATGTCGACCGCCGTGAGGTGAGCGGGAGGCGTGTTGGCCAGGTCGCGAGCGAGGATCGCGGCCCCGGCGGTGACCGTGCCCCGCTCGATCCCGGTGCGCGCGCCGGCCGAGCGCTTCTCGCCGACGACGAGGGTGAACGTGGCCAGCGAGCTGGTGTTGGGTTCCTTCTTGATGCCGGCGTAGCGGTAGCCGGCCAGCAACGCGCCCTCGGTGACGGCCTGCGCGGCCTTCACCGCATCGGTGCCCTTCATGGCATCGGGGGCGAGGTCGGCGAGCGTCGTGGCGATGGTGACCCGCTTGCCGGCCGCGCGCACCAGCGCTGCGGCCGCGGTGCGCAGTCCGTTGGCATCGATCGCACCCGGCTCGCCGATGCCCACCGCGATCTGTGCGGGGCCGCCGGCCATCGGCACCACGAACGTCTGGCCGGGCTTGCCGTCGAAGCCGAGCGCGGCGAGCGCACTGCGGCTGAGGCCGAGCACGCGGGGCACGGCGCCGGTGGTGGCCACGGGAACGCCGACGGCATCGACGGTCTTGGGGACGGAACGCGCGAGTTGGACGGTGGCAGTCATGGCTCACAGTCTGGCGGGCGGAACCGCTACCGCGAGGGACCCGTCGCCTCTCGGCGTAAGGGATGCCTACCAACCTTCCTTTGCGTCTGCAATGATTCCCCGCCATGAGCACAGTCCTGAAGCGGGTCCTGATCATTGTGGTGGCCCTCGTCGTCGTCGTCGCCGTCGGCACGATCGTCTACACCAAATTCATCAACCAGGCCGACGACGAGTTCTCGCAGCAGGACGTCAACACCCGGCTCGACGACTGCGCCACCGCCACTGTCGACAGCACCGGCGGCGCCGCCCCGGCCGCCGATGTGAGCGGCACCTGGATCATCGACTGTGACAGCGAAGTCGGTTACCGGGTGAACGAGACGATCAACGGGCTCGACACCACCGCCAACGGTCGCACGAAGTCGATCACCGGCTCGCTGTCGATCACCGGCACCGTCGTCGACGAAGCAGGCTTCACCGTCGACATGACCACGTTCACCAGCAGCGAGAGCCGCCGCGATGGCCAGTTCGACGGTCGCATCATGGAGGTCGACGAGTTCCCGACGGCGGAGTTCACGTTGACCGAGCCGATCGACTTCCAGCAGATCCCCACCGACGCGGGCTCGGTCACCGTTGATGCCACCGGCAACCTGACGCTGCACGGTGTGACGAAGTCGGTGACGTTCGAGTTGACGGCGACGTTCAAGAACGGGCGCATCGGCATCCTCGGCCAGATCCCGGTGACGTTCGACGACTACGACATCGAGAATCCTTCGTTCGCCACGGTCACGACCGAGGACCACGGTCTTCTCGAGTTCGTGCTCGTGCTGGATCGCGCCTGACGGGAGGGTGCGAGTCGGGCATAGAGTCCCGGCATGGGAATCCTTGCGTGGATCGTGGTGGGGCTGTTGGCCGGGTTGCTCGCTCGCTGGGTGGTTCGCGACGACCGCAGCGGGTGCCTCTACACGGTTGCAGTCGGCATCCTCGGCGCGCTGATCGGCGGCGCGCTGATGCACGCCGCAGGCAAGAAGGGGATCAACGACTTCGACCTGCGGGCGATTCTCGTCGCCGCAGCCGGTGCCGTGTTGTTGCTGCTGGTGCTGCAGGCGGTCGGCGGGCGCAAGGGCAGCCGCCGCCGCTGATCAGCTGAGCAGCTCGCGAACCCGGTCCTTCGGGCGACCGATGATCGCCTTCGTGGCGGTCACCACCACCGGCCGTTGCAGCAGCTGTTTGTGCCGCACCAGCAGGTCGACCACCTGATCCTCCGTCGCCGCGTCGGCTTCGGTGAGGCCCAACTTCTCCCACAAGCTGTCGCGCCGCACCAGGTTGGTGACGGGGTCCTCCAGCTTGGCGATGATGCTGCGCAGCGCGGCCGCATTGGGCGGGTTCTTCAGGTACAACACCACATCCGCCTGCACGCCGAGCTCGGACGCAATGCTCACGGCATTGCTGGAGGAGTTTCAATTGGGGTTGTGATAGATCGTGACGTCGGCCATCGCGGCAGCGTATCTGTAGCCGGGGCCGCCACTCGCTCTGGTCCCACGATCCAGACAGAGGCCGTCGAGTTCAGGACGTGGACTCGGCCACCCAGATCGGCGTGGTTGCTGACGTGGCCAGCTCAGGTGAGGTGACGACCGTACGGTCCCGCCCAGCGGCCTTCGCTTCGTACAGCGCATTGTCTGCCAGGCGGATTGCCTCCTCGAGCGCACCTCATCGGTCAAACCCATGAGTCTCCAGCGGGGCGGGCATGGCCAAGCCCCAACCCTGGCCTACATCGCACCCGGACCTCATGAGGGCATCGATTTGAGCCGGGGTTTCGACGCCTTCAGCGACAGTCGTCATCCGAAGGCTCTTGGCGATGGCCACGATGGCGTTGACCATTTCGACGCCACCGTCCTCGTCATCGATCGCAGCGACGAACGCCCGGTCGATCTTCACGATGTCGATCGGCAGTTGGTGCAGGTACGAGAGCGAGGAATAGCCAGTTCCGAAGTCGTCCAGGGCAACGCGCACTCCGAGCTCGCTGAGTGCGCAGAGAGCGGCTCGACAGGCGTTGATCTCGCGAATCAGTCCGTGTTCGGTGACCTCCACGACGAGGCCCCGCGGGTCCGCACCCGTGGCGGCCAGCGCCTCCATCACCTGCTCGACGATCTGTCCGGAAGTCAGTTGTTGAGAAGTGGTGTTGAGCGAGACGTACGGGGCTGGGTCGCTGCCGGTGTGACGTTGCACGCGCGCAAGGGCACTCACTGCCTCAGACACCACCCACTTGTTGATCGTGGTCATCACCCCGATCTCCTCGGCAAGACCCAGAAACTCGTCGGGGCACACCAACCGGCCGGCGCTGTCCCGCAGCCGTAGCAGAGCCTCCATGCCGAGAACCAGCCCGCTGCTCAACTCAACGATGGGCTGATACAACAACTCCAGACCGTCGTGCGCGATCGCGTGATGGAGTTCGCGCTCCATCCGGTGTAGCTCATCGGCGCGACGGCGTGAGTCAGGATCGAAGAAGAAATGGCAGTCACCCCCCGCCGTCTTGGCCGTGCGAGATGCGGCCTCAGCATCGCGGAGCAACTCAGCGCTGTCCACTTCTCGCGATGTGGCCAGTGCGATCCCAACGGATGCAGAGACCCGGACGCTCTCCCCACCGACTTCGATAGGGGCCCGCACCTCGTGCAGGACCGTCTTGGCGATCGTCGTGACACGGGCCACTTCATCCGCCCATAGCCGGGAGTCGACGTGCTCCTCGAGCCGCACCACGGCGACGAACTCGTCGGCTCCCAGGCGGGCGATGCAGTCGACGAACCGGAGGCTGCTTTGCAGTCTGCTGCCGATCGCGCAGAGGACATTGCTGCCGGCGTTGTAGCCAAGTGCGTCATTGAACGATGTGAATCGGTCGAGATCGATGAACAACAACGCCACCGGAACGCCCGTGCGATGCAGCCGTGAGACCGCCTCGTTCAGCCGACGCTCCAGCCCCGCTCGGTTGGCGAGCCCAGTCAGTTGATCGTGTTCGGAGACATACGCCAGCTCAGCCTCGACCTTCCGTTGCGCCGTCAGGTCCCGCGCCTGCCACACCCATCCGCCGACCTCCTCGTCGCCGATCAAGTCGCGAACGCCGATCCGCAGGGTGATCGGTTGGTGATGTCGGTCGAAGATGCTCAGCTCGGTCTCGAAGCTGCCGCCGGTATCTCCGCGTAGGACGCGGACCAACTGGGTTGCGGGTCCGACATCGGCGTCAGTCACCGCCTCGGCCACGCGGTTACCCGTGAGCCTTCCGTCGTGCATGAGGTGGCCGAGCATGCTCTCAGCGGACAGCGAAGAGTAGAGCACGGTGCCATCGCCGGATGTGACGACGATGGCATCCAACGCACCGTGCAGGATCGCAGCAACTCGGGCCTCGCTGCGCCGGTGCTCCAGTTCGGCTTCCACCCGCTCCGTCACGTCGACCACCCGAAGTCGGTAGGCGAGTTGGCTCTCGTGGGAGATAATAGACTGCGCGGTCACCGACCCCCAGAACGCCGAACCATCGAAGCGCCGCAGCAGCATTTGGTGTTGGTGCACCACCTCGCCGCCGCGCAGTTGCAGCGAGATGAACTGCATCGACGATCGATCGACGACGCAGGCTGCAAGATCGACGCTCGACAGGTCATGATCCGCCGGAATGGAGAACATCCGGCGTAGCGACGGGTTGGCCTCGGTCACCAGGAAATTCTGGTCGGTCTCAAGGATCCCCTCCAACGCCTGCTCGAACAGCAGCTGATATCGCTGCTCCGACATCGCCCGCGCCTGCTCAGCGTGGTGCACCTCGCTGAGATCGCGGATGACGGCGACGACGAGGTCGCCCGGCTCACCCTCGAGCGAGGACAGCGAGATCTGCAGCGGGATGTCCGACCCGTCCTTGTGAGATCCCGCAACCCTGAGCGCGCCCTGCATCAGCCGACTGGCACTCCCGTCATCGGCGAACGTGTCGGCGAGCTGGCGATGATGCTCGCGGTACCGCTCGGGAACCAGCGTCGCCACTTCAACGCCGACAAGCTCGGACGGTTGATAGCCGAAGACGCGTTCGACCGACGCGTTGGCATGGATGATCCGCTGTTGCGCGTTCACAATGACGACAGTGTCGTGCAGGTGGTCGAGGACGTTCAGCCGATCGGACGCCTGCAAGAGCAGCGGCAGCGCGGACGCGCTGTCGCTCGCAGCGCCCGTGCCGGTGTGCTTGGACGCTCGCGGATTCACACTGAGCTTCGTAGTCATCGGTTCAGTGTTCGACACTTCCGAGGTGCCAGAAGAGTGGCTGCTCTCTCACAGATTTAGCGCCATTGTGGTCTGACCCCGAATGGCCGCCACCTTCGGTGGTACGCCGCAGTCGATTCGCTCGGATTTCAGGCCAAGACCGCCTGGGCGGCCGCCAGCGGCCCAGCGCACTCCGCGACGTCGGCCAACCCACTGGTGAGGCCACCGAGGGCGGCCCCCAACGAGGCTGTGCTCACGTTGCGGGCCACGAGGAACTCGCGGTACCACCGGACGGCGTCGGCAAGGACATCTGGTGCCTCGGTCAGCACAGCAGCAGCGAGTTCGCCAGCGAGGAACCGGGTCGGGTGGAGGGAACTGCTCGCGAGGTCGGGGAGGGTGACGTCATCGACTGGTTCGCGGCTTGCAACCATTGCGCCGGTTCGGCTCGCCACCTCGGCACAGGCTGCTCGTGCTGGTGCGTGAGGAAACGTGCCCTCAACTGGTGCCCTCTCCATCATGATCGAAGCTTCCCTCCCCGGCGCAGCCGCCCAAGCCGAGGCCCCGATGGCAAGGCCAAGGCAGCCCTGAACACCGAATCCTCGGCCACCGACGGTGACCCCGATGCGGTGACGCCACACCGCGTCGATCATCGCCGACGCAGCTGGAAGGCACGACGTCTGGGCTGCGTGCAGGAGCACCCCGTTCAGATTCGGTGTCGATGCTAGAGCAGCCTCGACATCACTCACGGAGACGTCGGTGCCGAGGTCGAGCACCAACCATCCCTCGGTCCACAGTCCCAGACAGGCCAGGCGGGCGGCAAACGAGTGCTGCTCACCGAGCGGTGCGGCGACGAGCAGGGTACCTCGTCGGGGGTCTGCACTCGGTCGGGAAGGCCAAACCTGGTCGAGCACATAGTCGCAGGCCAGACTTGCCGTTGCCTCTTGGCTCGGGTCGATCTGATTCGCGTGCCACATCTCGCCGATCTCCCTCAATGCCGGGCAGAACAGCGCGACCAGCACGTCCACGGGCGGTAAGCCGTACTTGAGCCTGTCACGGGTGAGGGCCAGTAACTGGTCATGATCGCCCGACAGCGCAAGAACCCGAGCACGACGGACGGACGCGGGGGTGACGACAGCGCGAAGGCGGCGGAACGCGGACGAGGGCTCGTTCATCTCAATCCTGCCCATCGGTGGACTTGGTCGGTGATGTGGCCGTACACGGGCATCAGCACATGCCCACAGTAGCGGACAATTTCGGGCAGTATTCACATCGCCCTGTGGTTCAGCCTCCAGCCCTGATGTGCGCCCTGTCCGGGCACAACCCCCAACACGGCATGGGCGCCTCATCCGATTCGATGGCTCGGTCGGCAGCCGATCGGCCAGATTCGCATGCGGCAACGATCGCGGCTGGGCTGCCATCGGGCCGGCGAACCACGGCCCAGTGGATGCTCAGACCGTTGGGTTGGTCGACGATGCAACGGGAGGAATCCGTGCTGAGGAAGTCGCTCATGCCAGACAACAGCCGGGACCACAACGTGTCGACATCGACCGCCGGGCACACGCTGACGATGCCAGCACCGATGCGGAGCCGGTCAGGTTCGCTGAGCGAGAGACCGAACCTGGAGAGGAACTCTTCGTTGGCAGCCACGAGCTGTTGCTGAGGGTCGAACACTGCCTCTGCCAGATCTTGGTCGAGCAGATCGAGCACGACGTCGCTGACCTGAGCGATCTCAAGTGACGGTTGGGTGCGGAACAGACCTTCGAGACTCTCGAAGAGCGTGTCGCGCGCCAGCCACGCTGCGCTGAACCTCTCGACTCTCGAAATCGCGAGCGACACCCCGTGCGCCAACTCCTCCACCAACGTGACTGCTGTCGCCGGGTACGGGCGTTCGCCGATGAAGCGCGCCACCGTCAGCATCCCGATCACCAGACCTTGTTCGTTCTTCACGGGTGTCGAGATGTAGGACTGCACCAGCAGACGATCAGCGTGCTGCCTGAAACGCGTGGGAAGAAATCGCATGGCATCGTCGAATTTCACATGGTGGCATGTGTCGGTGCGACCGACGAGCACCTTCGCGAGGCCGACCGAGTCAGCGACGCTGAGCATCACGGACCTGTTGAATGCTTCGATGATCGCCCGCCGCGAAGGGTCACGGTCGTAGGAAGCAACCGCCTGCAGCCACATGCCGTCCTCGCTCAACAGGTGGAGCGCCGCCATGTCGCCGAGGTCGGTCGCCAGCCAGCGTGTCGCCAGGTCGAACACCGGCTGGGCCGTCAGCGTGCACGCCTCCGTCAGCGTGGTGATCTCGCCCTGGATCGAGGCCGGGAGAGAAGACTCAGACGGCTCGACGTTCTTGAGCATGGCACTGTGACCTGCAAGACGATCGCGGAGCATCGCAACGGCCGCCTCGGATACTTCGTAGCTCGCCCCGACGCGCACCGCAACGAGGTCGCCCGAGCGTACGTACCGGTAGGCCGTCTGGTAGTGTACACCGAGCTGCCGAGCTGCCGATTTCAGGTTCAAGGGCGCTCCTCCATACGTCGCTCCGTCCTGCCCGACGCTGCCCGCATCTTAGGCAGACCCAGACCGGCTGATTCGCGATGGACTGAACCGGTCTGAGTCCCGCGGTGTGGTGGGTTTCGGGGGTCCACCGTGAAGTGAGCCATCGGCGTGATTCAGCCACTGATCGGGCTCTGAGGTAGAGGGCCGTGCGGTCCACGAAACCGCGCAACACCCCTCCCCTACCGTGCCCAGTACGGCTTCCCCCGTCGCACTGCCACGCTGCCCGCCAGCGTCGTCACGGAGGTCGCACCATGCCACTGTTCGAGCCCGATCCGAGTTCTTCCGATTCGTTGCCGCCGCCGGCACCAGTGCGGTGCGCCGCCGATGCGCTCCGCGTGGTGCGCCTGGCCATCACACAGCCGCTCGAGCCCGAGACGCTGGCCTTCGTGCTCGATGCGCAGGGCACGGGTGGCGTCATCACGCTCGTGTCGGGCACGGTGCAGCCCGACTCGGTGCTCGCCGTGGCCGAGTGCATCGCTCGCGCTGCCGAGCACGTGCCACGGGTAGCGGCGTTGGTGCTCGCCACCGTGCGGCCTGGTGGCGGCGTGCTGCCGGGCGACGTCGATCGCTGGCTCGAAGCCAGCGAGCTCGTGCAGGCCAGAGGGTTGCGCTTGCTCGAGTGGTTCGTCATCGCCGACGGGTATGTGTGCTGCCCGCGCGACCTGTTCGGCGAACCCGAGCGGTGGGGTTCGCTGCGCACCGGGTCGCCGGGGTGAGCTGCGCCCGCCGGCGCCTCCACTCAGCTCGTGCGCCGCCGCGATGCAGGTGCGCGGCGCAGCCCGGCCGCCTTCAGCCGGCGCACCAGCTCGCGACTGGGGGTCGGCACTGCACCCTGTTGCACGATGCGGTCGTAGTACTCCTCGGGCACGTCGTAGTGGTCGTCGTGGAACCCGCGCCTCGGTATGCCCGCGGCCTCGGCGAAGGCATGCAGCTCTTCCAGGGTCGCGTCGCTCACCAAGTGGCTCCAGTGCCGTCCCTGGAACCACCAGCGCGGTTCATCGATCAACACGGCCATCGCCACATACGATCACACCATGGCTGTGCACGAGGTGGAACTGCGCGACGCATGGCGCCACCTCAGCGGCGGCGGGCACACCGATGCCCTCGAACGACTCTTGGGTCGCTACCGCGAACCGCACCGGCGCTACCACACCGCCGAGCACGTGATGTGGGTGCTGCGCCACGTTGCCGAGATCGCCGCAACAGGGGCAGCCGGCGACGTGCCCCACGACCTCGCCGCGGTGCAGTTGGCCGCCCTCTACCACGACGCGGTCTACAACCCGGCGGCCACACAGCCGGCGGCCAACGAGATCGCCAGCGCCAGCCTCGCCGGTGCCTGTGCTGCGGCGTTCGGTTGGTCCGACGAACGTGCCGACCGTATCGAGCGACTCGTGCTCGCCACCGCCCACGACACCGCGCACAGCGACGGCACCCACGCCGAACAACCCGACGCCGACACAGCGGTGCTGGTGGATGCCGACCTGGCAATCCTGGGTGCCGAACCGGCTGCGTACGCGGCGTACGTGAACGGTGTCCGCCACGAGTACCACCATGTGCCCGACCACCTGTGGCGGCAGGGTCGGGCAACGGTGCTGCAATCACTCCTCGACCGGCGCACGATCTACGCCACGCCGCACATGCGTGCCGGCGTCGAGGCGCGGGCTCGAGCGAACCTGGCCGCCGAACTCGCTACCCTCTCGCACTCGTGAGCCCCACCACCGTTCGTCACGTCCTCACCCGCAAGCGAGCGGTGCTGCGCGACAGCATCACGGTGGTGCGCTACTCCATCGCGGCGCTGTGGAGCAGCCGGTTCCTGCTGCGCATGGTGGGCAGCACCGTCGCGCTGACGGTGCTGTCGTTGATGGCATGGCGGCAATTGGGCCCCGGGGGCATCGGCGACGCCCGATCGGTCGCGCACAGCGTCGTGGTGGGCATTCGCTTCCTCGTGGTGATGGCGCTGCAGTTCTTGGTGGCCACGTGGCTGTACGCCTCGTTCTCGGGCACCGCGCACACGCACATCCGCCGCCTGCTCGGCCGCCTCGCCCGGCGCCTTCCCGGCTTCGCCCTGTGCGCCGCGTTCCTCGCGTGGTCGGACCGAGCCGCCAGCCTTTCGTCCGGCGGCTCGATCGTGCGCCTCGCGGTGGCGTTCGGGTTCAGCTACGTGCTGTCGTACGCGATCCCGGCAGCGGCGGTCTACGACACGGGCCTGCTGCACGCCTTCCGCGGCACCTATCGCGCACTGCGTTCCACGTTCGGAGCCGACCTGCTCGCGTGGTCGGGCGTCTGGATCGTGAACGGCATCACGTCGATCCTCGGCGCGATCCCCGACGCGCTCGATCTCTACCGCCCCGATGCCGACGGCACCCGCTTCTCGGTCGCCGGGCGCCTCGTCAACTGGCTGGTACTGATGCCTGCGGGTATCACCGCCCAGGCGATCTGCGCCGCGTTCGTCACCGTCATCTTCTTCGCGCTCGAACGCAACAAGGCCCCGGAGGGGTTCCCGAAGGCAGCGGTGGAAACGGTCAGCGGCCTGCAGCTCGACGACTGAGGCTGGCCGGCACGGGGAGCGCCACGGCCCTCAGTGGGCGCAGGCGCAGGCGCCACCGCAGCCACCGGCGGGGCGAGGTGCAGGGGCGCTGCTGGGAGCGCCACCCGAGGCACCCACGCTGGCGAACACCGATAACAGACGCACCGCACCGTCGTGCCCCTGCGGGCAGGTGGCGGGCTCGGAGGCCTGGCTCATCGGGCGACGCTCTTCGAACACTTCGTCGCAGGTTCGGCAGCGGAACTCGTAGAGCGGCATGTGACAGACGTTAGCGCCGTGCGCAGCGATCGATCGTGTCGGCTGTGGTTGACTGGGGCGGTGACGAAGCTGGCACCGATGACCGTCGAGACGATCCCCGAGACCGAGCACGTGCTCCAGACCGGTGAGCCGGCGGCGGCGCACATCGTGAAGACCGAACCCGGCGAGAGCGCGGCCGCCAAGGTGTTGGAGGCGCGCATCTACGGCACCCCGCTCGAAGCGCTCTGCGGCCATGTGTGGGTGCCCTCGCGCGACCCGAAGCAGTTGCCGCTGTGCGAGGCCTGCAAGTCGGTGTACGACATGTACAAGATGTTCAACGACGGGCTGAACGACCGTCCCGACGAGTGATCGCCCCAGGCCGTACAGCACCCGGCGCAATCGACCACCGACGCCGAGCGCTCACCGAATAGCGTCGTCGCCATGCCCAGCCCGTCTGCCATCGCCGCGTTCGCCGCGGCCTCGATCGTTCTGCTGCTGATCCCCGGCCCGGCGGTGTTGTACATCGTCAACCGCAGCGTGAGCGATGGTCGCGAGGCCGGTTTCGCCGCAGTTGCCGGCCTGTCGCTGGGCAACCTCGTGCACGCCTTGGCCGCCGCGGTGGGATTGTCGGCTGTGCTGGCCACCTCCGCTGCAGCGTTCAACACGGTGAAGTGGTTGGGCGCCGGCTACCTCGTGTGGGTGGGCGTGCGCACGCTGATGACCGCCCCCGCGGAGATCGACCCCGACCAACCGGGCGTCTCGCCGAAGCGGGCGTTCACGCAGGGCATCGTGGTGAACATCCTCAACCCGAAGGTGGCGCTGTTCTTCCTGTCGTTCCTGCCGCAGTTCATCGACGCCGACTCGGGGCGGCCCGGCATGCAGGCGCTGGTGCTCGGTCTGGTGTTCGTGTTGATCGGGTTCTGCACCGACGGCACGTATTCGCTGATCGCCAGCACGCTGCGCCACGTCCTGCTGCGCGGCCGCACGCTGCCGTTCATCCGCCGCTGGGTGGCCGGTTCGGTGTTCATCGGGTTGGGCCTGGTGGCCGCGACGGCATCGGTGTCGAAGTCCACCTCGAAATAGCACCGATCGAACTGGGTCTCACCGACCGCCTCACCGAACGCCTCGGCACCGGCCAGTCGCTCCCCCACCAACGTCGCCCTGTGGCAGGCGCTCGCACAGCTGTTACCGTGCCCGCCGTGCCGGCACCCATGTGCGTCCTCGGCGACTTCGCCTGGGACGTCCTCATCCGAACCAATAGTGAGTTGCTGCGCGGCGGCGACACGTTCGGCGAGGTGATGCTCACGCCCGGCGGCAGTGCGGCCAACGTGGCCGTGTGGGCCAGTCGCTGCGGCTACCCCACGCAGTTCGTCGGCAAGATCGGCCGCGACCACTTCGGCGTCCTCGCCCAGGAAGACCTCGAGCGCGAGAAGGTGGAGGCGCACTTCGTCGAGAGCGACGCACACCTCACCGGGTCGGTGGCGGTGTTCGTGGATCACACCGGCGAGCGCTCGATGGTGTCGGGCCACGGCGCCGACTTCTACCTGTTGCCGCAGGAACTGCCTCGCGAGGCCATCCGCAGCTCGCGTCACCTGCATCTCACCGCCTGGTCGTTCTTCGTCGATCCGCCCCGCTCGGCAGCGCGCGCAGCAGCGCTGCTGGCGCAACAGCATGGCGCAACCCTGTCGTTCGACCCAGGGTCGTTCCAGATGATCGGCGAGATGGGCGTGCGCCACTTCCTCGCCGTCACGCAAGACCTGGGCATCGACGTCTTGCTGCCGAACAAGGAGGAGGGCAGCGTGCTCACCGGGGGCCTCACCGACCCCGCCGAGATCGCCGCTGCGCTCGCCGAGCTGTACCCAGGTGCGTTGATCATGTTGAAGCTCGATGCCGATGGTGCGCTCGTGTGGCAGAACGGTAACGGCACACGCATTCCTGCCGGCACGAACAACCTCGTGGATGCCACGGGCGCGGGCGATTCGTTCGCCGGTGGCTTCCTGGCCCACTATCTCGACAGCGGCGATGCCGTCGCCGCTGCGCGGTATGCAACCCGTATCTCGGCGTGGGTGATCGAACGGTTGGGCGCCCGCCCCGAGCCCGACGCGCGTCTGCGCGTCGCGCTGCGCCGCACCTGAACGTGGGTCAGCTCGCGTCGTGCGCGCGCAGTCGTTCGATCACCGGCTGGAAGTCGTCGATCGCGCGCACCGAGAAGTAGCTGATGCCCCACCGCTCGCGACAGCGCAGCAGGTGCGCGGCGATCTCGTCGTGTGTGCCGAACGCGACGAACGGTGTGGACCGTGCATCGTCGATCGACAGCGATGGCAGTTCGGTGAGCAACTCCCGGATCGCGGCGTCGCGATCCGTCGTGATCTGCACCACTTGTACGAGCGCGTTCAACTCTGGCTCGCGGTCGGCCGCTGACGCACGGATGTGAGCCACCGTGGCGTCGAGCCGCTCTGCTTCCCACCGCACCTCGTGGTTGTGGCCGTCCTCCAACGTGCGGCCCAGCATGGTGAGCCCGATGATGTCGGCGTGCTGCGCGGCGTGGGCCAGCGCCACCTTGCCGTTGGCGGCGGTCATGATCGGCAGGTGTGCCTGCACCGGCCGCATCACGGTCACGTCGGCGAGTTGATAGTGCTGGCCGTCGTAGGTCACGGTCTCGCCGTCGAACAGCCGCCGCAGGATCTCGACCGCCTCGGCCATCCGCGCCTTGCGTACGGCCGGCGGGTCGAACTGCAGACCCAGCGCCGCGTACTCGGTGAAGGCATGGCCGGCGCCGAGCCCCAACTCCACGCGCCCGCCGCTGAGGTGGTCGAGGTTGGCGTACTCGGCGGCCAACAGCACCGGATGGCGCAGGTCGTTGTTGATCACCAGCGGGCACAGCCGGATAGTGGTGGTGGCCTCGGCCATGGCCACCAACGGCAACGTGGGCGACCAGCCCGGCGACACGTGGTCGGAGGTGTGGATCACGTCGAAGCCGGCGGCCTCGGCCCGACGGGCCTGGTCGCGCAGTTCGTCGGGGGTGCCACCCCGTGCCTGGTAGCCGAATCGGAATCGTCGCATGGCAGCACCGTAGTGGCGTCCGAAATCCGCTCGCTCGCGCGGTCACCCGCTCGTAGCCTCACCCGGTGACTTCCGCCGCGGCCACCACCGCTCACCCGCACATGTCGACCACCGACTGGGCACGGTGGGCGCTGCCGGGGCTGGTGTGGGGCACGTCGTTCTTCTTCATCGCCGAGGCACTCGAAGCCTTCCCCGCCGCGGTGATCACGCCGCTGCGGGTGGCGCTCGGCTTCCTCACGTTGGGACTGGTGCCCGCCGCGCGGCGCACGCCCATCGAGGCAGGCGACCGGTGGCGGATCGTGCTGTTGGGCATCATCTGGATGGCGATCCCGCTGTCGCTGTTCCCCTTCGCCGAGCAGCACGTGTCCTCCAGCGTCACCGGCATGCTCAACGGTGCCACCCCGATCTTCATCACCATCGTCGCCGCGGGTATCGCCCGGGCCGTGCCGCACACGCGCCAGATCGTCGGGCTGCTCGTGGGCCTCGCCGGCGTGGTGCTGATCGCCCTACCGGCGAGCGGCGACGGCGACAGCTCGGTGGGTGGCATCGTGATGATCTTCGTGGCGTTGATCTTCTACGGCTTCGCGCTCAACGCGGCCGTGCCGTTGCAGCAGAAGTACGGCAGCCTGCCGGTGCTGTGGCGGGCGCAGGCGGTGGCGTTCGTGGCCACGCTGCCGCTGGGTCTCACCAAGGTGGGCGAGATCCACTTCAGTTGGAAGGCGATGCTGGCGATGGTGGGCCTCGGCGTGCTGGGCACCGCGGTGGCCTACGTGGTGATGGCCGACAACGCCGGCCGCCTCGGCAGCCCGCGAGCATCGGCCAGCGTGTACCTGATCCCGGTGGTGTCGCTGCTGCTGGGCGCGCTGGTGCGCGACGAGTCGGTGGCCGTGCTCTCGGTGATCGGCTGCGTAGTCGCGCTCGTGGGCGCATGGTTGGCCAGCCGTCACCCCGGCTGACGGGCGGCGCCTTGTGTGCGGGCTCACCACCCGGTCAGGACACAAGCTGTGCTGTCGCCCGATGGCCGCTCGCTCGGCCAAGCTTGGCGTCACACGTGAGCAACGGGGCATTCAGGCCCTCGGCCAACGCGATGTAGACGGCGTCGTACACGGTGAGGTTGTCACGCAGTTCCAGCGCACGCGACAGCAACGGCATGTGCTCGTACCACTCGAGACCGAGGTCTGCGAGATCATTCAGCGCAGTCTGCGCATCGTCTGGGGTGATGTCGCCCGAACGCACGAAGCCTCTCAACACGCTGGCGACCTCGACCCCCAGCAACTCCGGCGCGTGCAGGGAGCTCGCCGACCGTAGCGCGGCGGCCACCTTGCGCCCCTTTGCCGTGCCCAACAACAACTCGGCGATCGCCGACGCGTCAACGACCAGCACGGTGCTCGCGGTCGGCGCGCACTGCTGCGGTCGGCGACGTGCTCAAGCGTCGCAGTGGGCGCGCTTCCAGGCGTTGGATCAGTTCGGCCCGAGTGGGTCGCTCGAGGCCGCGCTGCAGCTCGGCGAGCGCATAGTCGGACAACGACATGCCAACCAGTGCAGCTCGCGCCTTGAGTCGGCGGTGCAGGTCGTCGGGAACGTTGCGGATCTGCATCATTGACATGCTCTGAGCATAGTTGCATGTGCTGCACATGTTCAGCGGAAGTCGCGGCTGGGGGCGGAGGCGCCAACGGGCAATGGCGTCAGTTCTTCCGCGCTGATGTTGATCACCCCTTCGCTGCGTTCGAGGCGGCCACGGATCAGCAGCGCCGGCGCACGGCGGGCCACCTTGCGGTAGCGGGCCCAGCAACCCTTCGAGACGACGATGTTGATCAGCCCGGTCTCGTCTTCCAGGTTCATGAACGTCACGCCCTGGGCGGTCATCGGCCGTTGGCGGTGGGTCACCACGCCGGCCACCGTCACCTTGCTGCGGGGCTCGCAGTGCCACAACCCCTCGGCCGTCACCACACCTTGTTGCGCCAGCGCCTCGCGCAAGAACTGGGTGGGGTGGCCGTTCGGCGACACGCCGGTGGCCCACAGGTCGGCCACCGCCCGCTCCATCGGTTCCATGCCCGGCAACGTGGGTGCCCGCTCGCCCACCACGATGCCCTGCAGCCGGCCGGGCCGCGACTGCACCGCGGCGCCCACCGCCCACAGCGCCGCGCGGCGATCGAGCCCGAGGCTGTGTTCGAACACGCCCGCGGTGGCCATCGCCTCCAGCTGCGCCAGGTTCAGTTCGGGCACTGCCCGCACCAGCGCTTCCAGCGACGCGTACGGTCGCGCCGCCTCGATCGTGCGCGCCAGCTCCAGGCCCACGCCGCGCACCGACGAGATGCCCAGGCGCACGGCCATGCCCCCCACACTGCTGGCCACCGACCCGGCGCACGATTCCAACACCGCCTGCGCGCCCGACGCGTTGAGGTCGGGCGACAGCACCGTCACCCCGTGGCGGCGCGCGTCTTGGCACAGCGAGTGCGGGCTCCAGAAGCCCATCGGCTGCGCGTTCAGCAGCGCCGCGCAGAACGCGGCCGGCTCGTGGAACTTGATGTATGCCGACGAGTACACGAGGTAGCTGAACGACACGCTGTGCGACTCGGGGAAGCCGTAGTTGGCGAACGCGGCCATCTTCATGAAGATCTGTTCGGCGACCTCGGGGGTGATGCCGCGTGCGGCCATACCCTCGAACAGGCGCGCCTTCAGCTGCTCCATGCGCGCCCGGCTGCGCTTGCTGCCCATCGCCTGGCGCAATTGGTCGGCCTCGCTGGGCGTGAAGCCGGCCACGTCGATCGCCATCTGCATCAGCTGCTCCTGGAACAACGGCACGCCCAATGTCTTGCCCAGGCTGTTCTCGAGCAGCGGGTGCAGGTACGTGACCGGCTCTTGCCCGTTGCGGCGGCGGATGTAGGGGTGCACCGAGCCGCCCTGGATGGGGCCCGGACGGATGAGCGCGACCTCCACCACCAGGTCGTAGAAGCGGCGCGGCTTCAGGCGCGGCAGCGTGGCCATCTGCGCCCGGCTCTCGATCTGGAACACCCCCACCGTGTCGGCGCGACACAACATCGCGTACACGTCGTCTTCTTGCGGGATCGTGGCCAGATCGAGTTCGTAGCCGCGGTGCTCGCGGATGAGGTCGACCGCGTTGTGCAGCGCGCTGAGCATGCCCAGGCCGAGCAGGTCGAACTTCACCAGGCCCGCTGCCGCGCAGTCGTCCTTGTCCCACTGCAGCACGCTGCGATCCTGCATGCGCCCCCACTCCACCGGGCACACCTCGATCACCGGCCGGTCGCAGATCACCATGCCGCCCGAGTGGATGCCGAGGTGGCGCGGCGCATCCTCGATCTCGGCCGCCAGTTCCAGCACACCCGCGGGGATCGTGTGGTCGGGCTGCTGGGCGGTGACCGCAACATTGCCCCAGGCATCGACCTGCTTGCCCCACGCGTCTTGCTGGCCGGTGGCGTAGCCCAACGCCTTGGCCATGTCGCGCACACTGGAGCGAGCGCGGTAGGTGATCACGTTGGCCACCTGCGCGGTGTGGTGCCGCCCGTAGCGCTGGTACACGTACTGGATCACCTCTTCGCGGCGGCCGGCCTCGATGTCGAGGTCGATGTCGGGCGGGCCGTCGCGCTCGGGCGACAGGAAGCGTTCGAACAGCAGGCCCAGCGACACCGCGTCGGCCTTGGTGACGCCGAGCGCGTAACAGACCGCGCTGTTGGCCGCGCTGCCGCGACCCTGACAGAAGATGTTCGCCCGGTTGCAGAACTCGACGATGTCCCACACCACCAGGAAGTAGCCGGCGAACCCGAGGCCTTCGATGACGGCCAACTCGTGGTCGATCGTGCGCCAGGCGCGGGCGCGCAGCGACATGTCTTCGTGCGCGGCCGGGCGCTCGCCGTAGCGACGACGACCACCGGCCTCAGCCAGCTGGCGCAGGTAGGCCATCTCGCTGAGCGGTGCGCCGTGGGGATCGAACGGGTCGGGCGGGCACGGGTAGGGCGGCAGCTTGGGGGCCACGAGCGCGAGGTCGAACGCGGCGGCGCGGCCCACCTGCGCCGCCAGCTGGATCACACCCGGGTAGCGGGCGAACCGGCGGGCCTGCTCGGCCCCGCTGCGCAGGTGCGCGCTGCTGGTGGCGGGCAGCCACGGATCGAGGTCGTCAAGGCTGCGCCGGGCGCGCACCGCCGCCACCGCGGTGGCCAGCTTGCGTTGCGCGGGCGTGGCGTAGTGCACGTTGTTGGTGGCCACCACGCCCACGTCGTGGCGCGCCGCCAGCTCGGCCAGCGCGTCGTTGCGCACGCTGTCGAGCGGGTCGCCGTGGTCCCACAGCTCCACCAACACCCGGTCGCGGCCGAACGCCTCGACCAGCCGCCGCAGCTCGCGGGCCGCTGCTGCCGGCCCATCACGCACCAACGCCGCCGGCACTGCGCCCTTGCGGCAACCGGTGAGCACCCACCCGTGCCCGGCCACCGCATCGGCGATGTCGTGGAACGCGAACCGCGGCGCACCCTTCTCGCCCGCCAGGTGGCCCAAGCTGAGCGCACGGGCGAGCCGCGCATAGCCGGTCGGCCCGTCGGCCAGCACCAGCAGGTGCTCCGCGTGCGGGTCGGGGGCGTGTGCATCGGGCAGGCGGCCGGTGTTCACCTGGTGCTGCGTGGCCTGCTCGCCTCGAGCCACACGCCCCTCGGCGGTGAGGCCGATCTCCGCGCCGAACACGGTGGGCAGACCAACTGCCCGCGCAGCTTCGGCGAAGCGCACCACGCCGTAGAACCCGTCGTGGTCGGTGAGCGCCAGCGCCTCCAGGCCCAGGCGGGCGGCCTCCTCGGCCAGGGCCTCGGGGTGGCTGGCCCCGTCGAGGAACGAGAAGTTGCTGTGGCAGTGCAGCTCGGCGTAGGGCATGTGGCCGGCCGGGCGAGCCAGCGGCTGGGTGTCGGGTTCGGGCGGCCCAGACGGTGGCGCGTACGGCTGGCGCTTGCGGCCCAACGCCGGCCCGTCGCCGCCGGCGTTCCACGACGCGCTGCCCGGGGCACGACCGTCGCGGCCGCGGTCGGAAAGGATCTGCTCGAGCTGTTGCCAGGGAACGTCGGGGTTGTTGAATCCCATAGGGACTCACGACCCTACCGAACGTGCGTTCGCCTCACAAGAGGGCATTCCCGAGGGTTTCGGCGTGGGCAGGTCACGCCGAAACCCTCGTGAATGGCCGATCGGGTGGTGGGGTCAGGGCTGCCAGGCGTAGCGGATGTCGGGGGAACGCTCTTCGTTGCCAGCACCGTCGGTGCGCTCGGCGGCCACGAACCCGTGGCGCTCGTAGAAGCGGGCCGCGGCCTCGTTGGCCTGGAACGTCCACAGCTCGATGCCGGCCGCCAGCCGCTCTTTGGCCAACTCGATGAAACGATCACCCACCCGGCGGCCCACCCATGCCGGGTCGAGGTACAGGTGCTCGATCCAGCCGGCGCCGCCGCGACCATGGTCGAGCACCATCAACCCCACCACCGTGCCGTCCACCTCGGCCACCCACATGTCGGTGCGGCCCACCACCTCGTCGGCCATCCAACGGCGCACCTCGCGCGGCTCGTGCACCAGCGGCACGGTGGGCAGGGCGAACGCCCGCGACCGCAAGTACACCTGGGCGCACTCGCTCGAGTCGGTGTGACGAGCCTGGCGGATCTTGGCCTCGCCGGGCTGCAGCGCGCGCAGGATGCCCTCCAGGCCGGGGTCGGCAGCGTCGATCGCCATGTGCCACGCGAACCAGCGCACCTCTTGGCTCTCACCCTCGGGCGGGGCAGGCGCATCGAGCGGCGATTCCACCAGGTAGCGCAGGTCAAGGTGGATGTGCCCCCGCCCGCCGGAGTGCACATCCACGTGGATCAGCTCTTCACCGGCCAGCACCGCCGGCAATCCGGTCTCTTCGCACGCCTCGCGCACTGCCGCCTGCCAGGGCGTCTCACCGGCGTCGATATGGCCACCGGGCTGCAGCCACAGCTGCAACCGCTTGTGCTGGTGCAGCAGCACGCGCCGGCGATCGTCGCTGAGCAGGATCGCCGAGGCGGTGACGTGCACCTTGTTGGCGCGCTCGTCGAAGGGGCGCTCGAGACCGTCGAACAACTCCACGAAACGGGCGATCGCGTCGCGTTCACGGGCATCCACTGGGCGCCGTGCCAGCACGGCGGAGCGGATCATGGAGTTCAGTTCAGTCACCCCGCCACGGTACCGAGCGGCCGCCTCTGGTTCGTGTCCGCTTGTGCACGAGATCGTCAATAATCATCGCTTCAGGAAGGCAGCGCGCGCGCCGATAGTGAGATGACGGAACGGGGGTCTGCACCGACTCGTCGTACACGGACCTCGACGAGGGTGAAAGAGCACACATGGAACCCGACGCACAACTTGCACCCCGAGTGCTGCTGGCGGTCGCTGATCCGATGCTGCGGCGAGTGGCGTCGAGTGCGCTGCGTACCCGCGGCTACTCGGTGAGCGCCACCACCGAAGAGGACGCCGCGCTGACGCTGGCCCGCTCGTTCTCCCCCGATGTCGTCATGGTCGACCTCGAACTGTCCAGCCCCGAGGGCGGGAACCTGTTCGACACGATGCGCGCACTCACCGATGCGTACATCGTCGGCATTGCACCCCCCGATGCCGACGGTGCCCGCATCCGCGCGTTGCGCGCCGGAGCCGACGACGTCGTGTCGTCGGAGATGAATCCCGACGAACTGGCCGCCCGCTGTCAGGCGATGCTGCGCCGCCCGCGCCATCTGCACGCCCGCTGGGACCCGATGCAGGCCTCGCTGATCACGCTGGGCATCCTCACGGTCGACGTCGGGCGCAAGGAGATCCGCGTCAACCAGCTCGACGTGCCGGTGACCCGCATCGAGTTCGCGCTGTTCGAGCAGCTGTGCCGCCGCCCGGCGGAAGTGTGCTCGCGCCAGGAACTGCTGGAAGAGGTGTGGGGCCCGAACTGGGTGGGCGACACCCATGTGGTCGACGTGCACCTGTCCAACTTGCGGCGCAAGCTGCAGGTGCTGGCGCCCGAACTGCGGTTCATCCACACCGTGCGCGGCGTGGGCTTCCGGCTCAGCAACGACCTGCTGCGCTCGATGACCGAGCCCGGCCGCGAGCTGATCTCGGCCTGATCTCGGCCGACCCGCTGGCCGGCTCAGGCGTATTCGGCGGCGAGTGCCCACGCACCCCGCTCGACGACGGCCAGCAACAACCTGCCCGACTGCGTGAGCAGCTGGAAGCGGGCCATCCGGCGCGCCCGGGCGGGATCCCACCAGCGCTCCTCCACCGGCCACGGCCCGGCCCATGACCGCACTCGGTCGCTGGCGCCACCCAGCGTGACGGCAGCCGGCGCGGCGGACACGCCACCGCGAGCCGTCACCCGCACCACCTGCCCGGCCGCATCCAACACCACCATCGGCAACGGCGGATCGTGCACCAACGCAGGGGACGGCGACGGCAGGCGCCCGGGCCACGGCCCCGTGGGCATGGTGAGGCGCTCGGCCGGTTCGAGCAGGTCGGCGGTGACCGCCGGCACCCACGTGTAGGCGTCGTGGGGTTGGCGACCACCGCGGGCCGCGGGCACCAACACCTGCTGCTCACCTGCCAGCGCCACCAACCGGGCCACCGCGCGCACGGCCCATTCGTCGGCCTGGGTGCGCCCGCCCCACAGGCCCAACTGCACGCCGTCGTCGCCACACACTTCCACCGGGTCGAAGCGCAGCATCGTGACCCCGGCGGTGAGCTCCTCGTGCTGCGCCCACGCATCCAGCTGCCAGCGCACGCGCTCGACCATCGCCGCGGCGCTCAACCCACTGCTGCGGTACCACAGGCGTTCGCTGTGCTCACCGTGATCGGTTTCCGCCGTCACCAGCAGGCGCGTGCACACACGGCCGTCGGCGGCGAGCGTGGCCACCAACTGCTCGGCCAACTGGCGACCGACGAACACGAGCGCATCGCTGTGGTGCACCGGCTGCTCGAACACCTGCTGCACCTGCATGCCCGCCGGTGGGTCGACCGTGCCGGGCAGGCGATCGTCGCCCCCACCTGCGAGGCGATGGGCGAACACCCCGATCGGGCCGAAGCGAGCCAGCACATCGGCCTCGGGCAGCGCTGCCAACTCGCCGAGATGGTGCATACCCAGGCGTTGCAGCAGGTGCACCAGATCGTCGGGAACGCCCGCCACCGTGGCCAGCGAGCGCACCGACAGCCCCGCGAGGAACTGGGCCGTCGCCTGCGGCCCGGCCGGCACCACGTGCGGCACCCCCGCTCGGGCACTGCGCCGCGATGCCACCGTGGCCGCGAAGCGACCGTCGGCGATGCCCATCCCCCACGACCCCACACCACCGAGATCGTGAGTGTCGGCGAGCCCGGTGGCGGCCAGGTCGGTGACCATCGCGGCCATCGCCGCCTCACCACCGAAGTAGCGCGCCGGGCCACGAGCGGCGAACGTGAGCGTGCCCGGCTCGGTGACCTCCAGCCGCGGCACCTGCGCTCCCACGGCGCGCACCACCTGCTCGAACACACGGGCATCGCGAGCGGGGTCGTGGTGCTCGACACGCACCGCCGGGCAGCGGGCCTGCGCGTCGCGTCGGCGCTGGCCGACGGTGATGCCGTCGGCGACGGCGGCCGACGAGTGGGCGATCACCCGATTGGCGTGCACCACCACCACCGGCTCGTGGGCACCAGCGCCGGCCACCACCACCGGCCAGTGCGGGCACCACAGCACCCCGAGGCGTGGCACGCGCACGGCTAGCCCGCCGGACGCAGAGGAACGACGCGGTCGCCCGAGGGGTGGTCGACCGGTTCGACCCGACCCTCGCCACCAGGCAGCCACAGGTGCGCTCGACGCGGGCGGTGCATCCGCCGGCCACCCACCTGCACCTCGGCGCGGCGCCCGCGAGCAACCCCGTGCCCGTCGCCCAAGCCGTACCACGACACGCCCTCGGCGGCCAGGGTGAGATCGGCGGCGAACGACCCCTGATCGGCCGCATCGCCCACCGCCGAACCCACCGTCAGGGCCACCGCGCCGCGCGCGTGCAGGCGGGCCACGAGGCGGCGGGCCGTGGCCGGGCGCACCTGTTGCGCCGCGGCACCCAGCACCACCACGTCGAACCCGTCGATCATCGCCGCCAGCACCTCGGCCCAGCGCTCGTCGCCGAAATGCAGCGCCGGCCCCTGCGCCGGTTCGACGACCAGCACGAGGCGTTCGGGAACCACCCCCAGCTCGACCGCGGCGGCCACCCCCAGCCCGGGCAGCCCAGCCACACCCACCCAGGCCCCTTCCTGCGAGGCGCCGGCGGCGAGCGACAGCGCCAGCGACACGCCGGCAACACCCTGGCAGGCGACGATGCTGCCTCGCTGCACGGCACCCATCGGCAGCAACCCGGCCAACGCAGGCAGCACCGGCAAGGTGCGCTCGCGAGCGACCGCACCCGACACCACACCCTTCTGCGCGAGGGCCGCCAGTGCGGTCAGGTTCTCGGCGAGCGCCCCACGTGCCATCAGCTCATGCTATCGAACACCCGTTCGAGTCGTCCAGGGCTATCTCCCCTGTCGTTCCTGTCGCCGTCGCGCCCACTTCTGGCGGATCACCTCGTGATCGCTCGGGTGCCCTCCGCTCAGCCGCACATCGCCGTCCGTGCGGTAGTAGACCGCGATCGCCGGCAGCGCCAGCGCCGGAGCATCCTCGGTGAGCGCCAGGAAGAAGTCCCAGTCGGCGGCCTCCTTCAGCGACTCGTCGAAGCGAGCCGGCACGTCGGAGCGGTGCGCGAGCACGCCCATGTCGGCGAACATCGACTGCTCGAGCGCCTGGCGGTCGAACTCCGAGAAGTTCACCCACGGCCACCCCCGCTCGCCGCGGAACACGGCCGACGAGTCGTCGAAGATCCGCACGCCGTACATCACCGACGTGTCGGGGTGGTGCCGGAACGCCCAGGCGACAGCATGCAACCAGGACGGGTCGAGGAAGTTGTCGTCGTCGAGGTAGGTGATGATGTCGCCCGACACATGCTGCAACGCCGCATTCCGTGCACGCGCTGCGCCACCGTTGTCGATGTGGAACAGCTTGATGCGATCGTCGGCGAATCCGTCCACCACCGGGCCGGCGGTGTTGCTGCCATCATCGACGATGATCATCTCCCAGTTGGTGTGGCGCTGAGCGATCACCGAGCGGATCGCTTCGCCCAGCCGCTCGGGCCGGTGGTATGTGGGCGTGATCACCGAGACGAGCGCCGCTTCGTCGGTGCGGTCGTTCGCCAGCCAGGCCATCGTGGTCCAGATGGTCTGCAACCGGTCGAGATCCTTCACCTCACGACGCAACTCGGCGATCTCGCGTTCCTGCCGCGCGTGGTGCTGCTGCATCGCGTCGCGCTCGCTGGTGATCTGTTCGATCAGCGCGTCGACACGACTGGCAGTGGTTGCCGCGAGATCGAGCGCGCCGGTGCCGACGCGATCGTGACGATCGTTCCACCGACGAACCGAACGGCGCGCCGACGGCTGTGGTTTGGGTTCCGCGAGCACCGGCGGCACCGCGTCACCGGCGCCTGCCACCATGTCGCGCCTGGGTCGGCCCTCGACCCCGGGCAGCTCGACCCCGAGCGCCGCCGCGATCGTGGGGCCGACATCCACCAGCGGCATCGGCTGGGAGCGCTGGCCGGGCAGGATGCCGGGGCCTCGGGCCACGAACAGCCCGCGCTCGTAATGGTCGCCGGTGCGCCAGTCGGGGTACGGCGCTACCACGGTGCCGATCAGCGGCGACCACACCCGCTCGATCTGCACCGACCGCTCCCATTCCACGAACAGGTCGGGCAGCCGGTCGTGGTGGCGGCGGTCGTACACGCTCTCGGCCTTCACCACCGACCGCACGAGTGGGAGGCCGGAGTCGATGTCGACCACATCGAGCAACGCCGCGGCCACCGCGTCGCGTAGACGCTCATACTCCCCACCTGGCTGCACCCGACCGTGTGCCTCGCGGCCGACGACATTGAAGCGCACCGCCCCCACCGAGGTGTTGCCGAACAACTGGTAGAACCGCCGATCAGCGCTCGGCCCGGGCGGGGGCAACGGAGCAGGAGATCCACGCCGCAGCTTCCACCGCGCTGCCGCGGCTGCCGCCCTGCCGGCCGTACGCCGGGCGCGGCCGCGCACGAGTGCGTAGGCCCGGCCGGCGGACCGGCTCCACAGCCCGGGAGCGTACGTGCGATCCAGCGCGTCGTCGATCCGCTGCAGCACTTGGTCGAGCAGGTGGTGGCCGTCGAAGTGCGACCCCATCCCATGGCTGAGATGCACGTACACGGTGGTCTCTGGGTCGACGTGAGCGAGCAGGTCGCCGAGCACACCGTCGAGCCGTTCGTACACCTGCTCGACCGGATCGCCGAGCAAGGCGTGCGCCGCCGGGTCGTGCCGAGGGTGTGACGGATCGTGCACGTGCCACAGCTGGTGCCCGACACAGTGTGCTTCGCCCAGAACTGTGGCGAAGAGGTCCCACGGCCCCTGCGTCAGCAGATGGGTACACGCGTGTCGTTTGGCATCGACACCCTGCTCGATCAACCGCAGGAGTTGCCGCTCCTCGTCGAGCGTGCGGTACCGAACCACACGATGGGTGGAATCGCACGGGGCGAAGGCGTCCTTGCCGTTCGGGTCGGGGCGGCAGCCGATCGTGTGGCGGCCAACCACTCGGTCGAGCTCGTCAAGCAACTCGGGCGGATACGTGGCCGTTCCGTCGTGGCGATCGTGACAGCCCCACTCCTTGACGGCGACCCCGTTGAACGCCGTCGGCAGGCCCATGTGCGGGATGTCAATGACCGCAACCCGCCTCCCGGCATCGGAGAGATGCTCCCAGAAGGATCGTTGCACCACGTCGCGAGGGGTGGTGAAGCGCAGGCCGTACGCCGGATCGACCTCCAGCCAGTTCCAGAATCCGTGAGTAGCGACATCGGTGGCAGTGGCGACGGTCATCCAGGTGGAGCCGACGAAGGTGCCGAATGGCAGCACCGTGTCGGCCACGGCAGCGTCGCGCAACAGGCCGGCCAGCGACGGGCAGCGACCTTGCGCGACGAGCCGCAGCATCAGGTCGCTATCGCAGGCGTCGAACGCCACGTACAACACTTTCGAGGTTCCACCGACTGTCGACACGAGTGTGAACCTATCCGCGACCTACCGCTCGACGAACGAGCGTCACCACTGACGAATCAGTGGTTGGCCTTCCACTTGGCCATGGCGGCGCGACTGCGCTCCACCAGCACGGCGGGCACACGGGCCAGGAACTCGGCCTCGGGGCCAGTGGCCGTGCCACCACCGGCGGGAGCCGCGGCTGCTGCCGGGGCATCGGGGGCCACGTCGTCGAACGTGGGCATCTCCATGCCCGGCTTCCAGTACTGGTACAGGTCGCGGACCACACCGTCGAGACCACTGCCGGTCTTGCCGGCGGCCAACTGCACGGTGATCATGTTGCCGAAGATGCGCACGCCGCTCACCTCGCCGGTGGCCAGCAGCTCGCGAGCCAGCTTGGCCGACGGACGCGGACCCACGGCATCGGCCGCCGACGCGAACACTTCGTGGCCCATCCCGGTGAGGTTGCGGTTGGCTTCGAAGCGACGCACACCTGTGGTGGGACTCGGCTTCTCGACGACGGCGATCTGTTGACCCATAGGTCGCCAGCGTAGTGGGGAGAGCCCGCTGCACGAAGCCGAACGCGTACCATCGACCTGTGATCATCCAGCAGCAGCACGGCGAGACCACCTGGATCGATGTCGTCGACCCCACGGCCGACGACCTGGCCACGCTCGACGGCAATTACGGCCTGGGCGACCGCACGTTCGACGAAGGGCACCGCCGCGCCGCCCGCCCCACGATGCAGCGCCATGCCGACCACGCCTACGTCGTGGCGTTCAGCGGCGATCTGGCCGAGATCGACATGTACGTGGGGCCCGACTGGTTCGTCACCATCCGCCGCCATGACGAAGAAGAGCACGAGTGGGACCCAACTGTCGCGCGCATGCGCATCGAACGGCTGGGCGACACCGCCAACTCGGGGATGATGCTGGCGACCATCATCGAGGAACTGGTCGACGGCTACTTCGACTCCACCGACGCGCTGGAGGAGCACCTCGAATCGATCGAGGACCGCATTTTCGGCGGGCCGTTCCAGGCCGAGCGTCAGGTGCAGGCCGACCTGTTCGCAGTGCGCCGCCGACTGCTGGAACTGCGTCGCGCCGTGGTGCCCCTGAGGGAAGTGTTGTCGGCCCTGCTGCGCAAGGAGGTGCACTGGGTGGACGGTGAGGCGCTGGTGGTCATCCGCGACACGTTCGACAAGCTGCTGCGCGCGGTCGACATCGTCGACGAACTGCGTGAACTCGTGGGCAACGCGGTCGAAGCGCACCTGGCCGTGATCAGCAACCAGATGAACCTGGTGATGAAGCAGCTCACTGCGTGGGGCTCGATCGTGTTCGGCGCCACCCTCATCGCCGGCATCTACGGCATGAACTTCGCGCACATGCCCGAGCTCGACTGGCGCCTCGGCTACCCGTTCGCGCTGGGGCTGATGACGGTGATGAGCTTCGTGTTGTACCGGGTCTTCAAACGCCGCGACTGGCTGTAGCGCTGAG
The DNA here is from genome assembly GCA_030645495.1 of Actinomycetota bacterium. Classification (GTDB taxonomy): domain Bacteria; phylum Actinomycetota; class Acidimicrobiia; order Acidimicrobiales; family Ilumatobacteraceae; genus UBA668. The sequence continues at coordinate 315,256 of JAUSLV010000018.1, read as the reverse complement.
ACGCGATCAGGCCGGCGCGAACGCGTCGATCATCGCGTGCACGTCGCCCAGCGGGTACAGGATCGGGCACGTCGCGCCGTGGTCGATGTACTCCTGCACCTTCGCCCGCGCTTCGGCGGGCGTGCCGCTGGCGGTGAGCATCTGCACGATCTCGTCGGGCACCAGCTTGCTGGCGGCCTCCACCTGCTCGTGCGTGGCCGGCCAGGTGAGCACCTCGCCCACCTTGTCGAGCAGGCTCTGGGGCACGCCCGAGGCCTTCATGATGTGCGGCTGCTGGCCGAGGTACTGCGTGACCATCAGGCGGGCCATGTCGAGCGCGGTCTGGCGATCCTCGTGCACGCTGCACACGACCAGTTGCGGCCGGTCGATGTCGTCGACACTGCGGCCGGCCTTGGCCGCGCCGATCGCCAAGTGCTCCATCGCCCGCTGGTTGTAATCGGGTGAGACGAGGTAGTTCAGCACCACTCCATCGCCGATCTCGCCGGTGAGCTCCATCATCTGCATGCCCGTGGCACCGATGTAGATCGGCACGTCCTTCGCCCTGCGCTCCTGGTAGACGTAGTCGAGTTCAACGCCGTCGAGCTGCACGTATGTGCCGTCGAAGGTGACCGTCTCGTTGTGCAGCAGGGCGCGCACCACGGTGACGATCTCGCGCATCACGGTGAGCGGGCGGGCGCGGTCGATGCCCACCTTGCGTGCCAGCGGATCCCACCAGGCACCGATGCCGAGGATCACGCGGCCAGGGGCCAGGTCGTCGAGCGTGCTGAATGTCGCGGCGAGACGGGCCGGGTTGCGGCTCCAGCAGTCGACGACGCCCGAGCCGACCTTGATGTGATCGGTGACGCTGGCGAACGCTGCCATCGGCACCGTGGCCTCGCGCACGAGACGGCTCTCGGCCTGCCACACGGCATGGAAGCCCTTCGCCTCTGCGTACTGCGCGATGGCCATGCCCTCGCGGATCGGGTGCGCATCCTGCAGGTAGACGGCCATCGGCGTGGCGGCGAGCGTGCTCATGCGCGCCACGTTAGTGCCCTTTACGTTTTGTACAAGGGTGCATCGATTTACAGGCGTGCGAACAGGCGACGCGCTTGCTCGGCGGCCTTGGCGCGCACTTCGGCGAGATCCACCCGTGTGGGCACGCCGTCGCGCACCAGCACCTCGCCGTCGACCTCCACCTGCAGAGCGCGCACGCCTGGGGTGAACGCCACGTGCCACGCGCTGTCCGCGTGGTCGTAGTTCCACGTCACCTTGTCGTGGCGGGCCTCGGGGAACAGCGCGTAGCCGTTGTCCAGCCACTGCCACACGGTGTCGGGCGACGCGAGCACGTCGCTCTCGCGCAGGCGCACGTAGGCCAGGCGTGCTTCTTCCAACATGTCGGCGCCGATGCCGTCGGTGCCGAGCACGATGCGATTGGGGCGGGTGGCCGGCGCGGCGTAGCCCACCGAGTTGTTCATGTTGCTGCGCGGGTTGTGGGCGATCGTGCCCGGCAACTCGCGGTCGAGGTACACGCAGTGCACGAGGTGCCAGTCGTCGCGGGCCAAGCCGTGCAACCGCTCACCCGCGTTCGCATCGTCGGGCCCCTCGGCCACGTGGATGTGCACGCCCACCCCGAGGTCGCGGGCCAGCCCGGCGGCGGCGTGCAGCGTGTCGTCGCCACACGTGAACGCGGCGTGCACGCCCACCATCCCACGGCCACCGGCGCGCAGGAACCGCTCGTTCTCGGCCAGGCCGCGGCGGGCGCCCTCGGGGCCGTGGCGGTCGGTGACTCCATAGGCGAGGTTGCTGCGCACGCCCACCTGCGCGCACGCGTCGGCGATGATCGTGAGGCTGCCCTCGATGCACGTGGGCGATTCATGGTGATCGACGATCGCGGTGGTGCCACACAGCAGCGCCTCGGTGGCCCCGAGCATGGCCGACCAACGGACCATCTCCTCGTCGAGCGCCACGTCGAGCCGCCACCACACCTGCTCGAGGATCTCGCGGAACTTCGTCGGCTGGAACGGCGGTGCCGGCATGCCGCGAGCCAGCGCCGAGTACAGGTGGTGGTGGCTGCAGACCAGGCCCGACGTGACAGCGCTCATCACGATCACCGTAACCCGATCGCTCAGTCGTCGGCGTCGGTGTCGGCGGTGCGGCGCATCGGGAGGGTGTTGCGCCAGATGCCGTCGGCCATGTGCAACGCGGCGGCCACAGCGCCGCTGGTGGGCACGAGGCCGATCTCGCCGACTCCCTTGATGCCGTACGCCGAGCGCGGCTGGGGCACCTCCACCAACTCCACTTCGATGGTGGGGATGTCCTTCGGGCGCAGGATGCCCAGCTGGCGCAGGGTCTTGGCCGTGGGGAAGCCACGGTCGTCGCTGGGGAACTCCTCGGTGAGCGCGTAGCCCAGGCCCATGTGCACCGAGCCCTCGATCTGGCCCTCGCACAGGCGCGGGTTGACGGCCTTGCCGACGTCGTGGATGGCGATCACCTTCTCGATCGCGCCGGTTGCCTTGTCGGCCACCACCACTTGCGCGGCATAGCCGAACGCGGCGTGGATCGTGGGGTTGGGCACGGCCGGGTCGCCCAGCTTCTGCGTCCAGTCGACGACATGCTCGCCATAGTGGTCGACGTCGGGAGTGCACCCGGCGGCGAGCGCCACCTGGCATGCCTTCTGCACGCTGGCCGCCACCATCAACGTGCCGCGGCTGCCCGTGGTCTGCCCGAAGCCCAACTCGCGAGTGGTGTCGACGATCACCTCGATGCGCGCCGGGTCGATACCCAACTCGGTGACCGCAGTCTGCAGGCCCACCGTGTGCACGCCCTGCCCCATCTCGGTGAACCCGTGGCGCACCTCCACCTTGCCCTCCTCACCGGGTACGGCGGCGCTGCGGAAGCGCACGACCGCGCCGCACACTTCGCGCAGGCCATTGCCGAGGCCCGAGTTCTTCAACCCCAGCCCCAACCCGACCGCCTTGCCAGCGGCGAGCGCAGCATCGATGTGCGGCTTGGCACGGTCGAGGCACTCCTCCGCGCCGCCCGCGCCGTCGTCCATGATCTGGCCCGGGCCCCACACCTCGCCGGGGTGGATCACGTTGCGCTTGCGCATCTCCCACCCGCTGATCCCGGCCCGCGCGGCCAGGCGATCCATCACACCCTCCATCGCGAACTGCGCCTGGTTCGCGCCGAAACCGCGGAACGCGCCGCACACTGGGTTGTTGGTGCGCACGGCGGTGCACTCCACATCGATCGTGGGCACGCGGTACGGGCCGCTGGCATGGCCGGCCGCGCGTTCCAGCACCTTCATGCCCACGCTGGCGTACGAGCCCGAGTCGCCGATGCCGCGCACCTTCAGCGCCGTGAGGTGGCCATCGGCGTCGCAGCCGGCCCAGTACTCCAGGCGGATCGGGTGCCGCTTGGCGTGGATCAGGAAGCTCTCTTCGCGCGACAGCGTGCACTTCACCGGGCGCTGCAGCAGCCACGCGGCGAGCGCGGTCTGCCCCTGGTTACTCATGTCCTCCTTGCCGCCGAACGCGCCACCGTTCGAGACCAACTCCACGGTGATGCGCTCCTTCGGCGCGTCGAGCAACGCGGCGATCTGGTCGCGGTCGTCCCACACGCCCTGGCCACCGGAGTACACGTGCAGCGACACGCTGCCGTCGGCGGCCTTACCGGGCACCGCCAGCGTGCTCTCGGGTTCGAGGAACGCATGCTCGACGCGCTGGGTCTGGAACACCTCGTGGATCGTGTGCGCGCTGGCCGCGAGCGCGGCGTCGACGTCGCCGCCGCGTGCGTACTCGCTGACCGACAGCACATTGTTCTTCGTGCCGAACACCGCAATCTCGGGGTCGGTGATCGCGGCCACCGGGTCGGTGATCGGGCGCAGCACGGCGTACTCCACCTGCACCAAGTTGGCAGCCGCACGCGCCTGTTGCTTGGTGTCGGCAACCACCATCGCCAGCACGTCGCCGGCGTAGCTGGTGCGTTGGCCCTCGCCGATGAACACCGGCCAGTCCTTGTAGATGATGCCCACGTACTGGGCGCCGGGAATGTCGGCGGCGGTGAACACGGCCACCACGCCGGGCGCAGCCTGCGCGGCCGACGTGTCGATGCGCACGATGTCGGCGCGAGTGTGCGCGGTGAGGTGCAGCGCGGCGTGCAGCATGCCCGGCACGCGGATGTCGTCGACGTAGCAGCGGTCACCGAGGGTCAGCTCGGCTGCCTCGTACTTCGCGCCGCTGGTGCCGATGCCGCCCGGCAGTGACACGTCGACGGGTGTGCCCTGGGCCACGGCCTCGATCGCGTCGAGCACCTTCACGTAACCGGTGCACCGGCACAGGTGCGCACCGAGGTGGCGGGCCATGTCGTCGCGCTGCAGCGCGGCACCCTTCTTGTCGACCTGCGCCTTGGCGCGCATCACGATGCCGGGGACGCAATAGCCGCACTGCAGGCCACCGCAGGCGGCGAACGCGTCGGCGTAGCGCTGCCGCTCGGCCGCGTCCACGCCTTCCAGCGTGGTGACGTTGCGGCCGGCCACCTTCGCCAGCGAGTAGGTGCACGAGATCTGCACCTTGCCGTCGATCATCACCGTGCAGCAGCCGCACTGCCCCGACGGCGAACACCCGTCCTTCGGCGAGGTGACGTCGAGTTCTTCGCGCAGCGCGGCCAACAGGTGTGGGTGATCGGCGCGCACGGAGACGGGTGCGCCATTGAGGATGAATTCGACGCGGTCGGTCTGGACAGTCACGTTTTACATTTTGTCAAAGCCAGGGCCGGAAAGCGAACCTACGCAGAGCCCGGGGCGTGTCAGAACTTCGCCCAGAAGTAGGACCCCTCGGGGATCGCGGTGCGCACGGAGGTGGCGACATCGGTGATGTAGAACTGCCCGTCGTCGGCGAGCATGACGCCGATCGCCTGGGTCAGATCGGGCGAGTAAGTGAACACCCGATCGAGATCCAGTTTCGCGAGCACCCCGTCGGTCATCAGTTCCGACGGCGCGGCCATGCTGATCGCCGAGCAGCCATCGAGAGAGAAGGTGGACGGTGTCCCCTCGAACCTCGCCAAGCGCTCGCCAGTGGCGATATCGACGGTGACGGCGCGGGCGTCGGTGGGCCGCGGCTGCGCGCCGGGCTGCACGGTGAGGCACTTGGTGCCGATGCCACCCGACACCGGAATGATCGGCAGAGCCTCGCCGCTGCCGCTGGCCACGGGATCGATCTCCTCCGCCACAGTGCCGTCAGCCAGAATCATTCGCGTGCCACCGGCACCCCATGCCAGCACACGATCGCCGGCCACCGGCACCGCGGCGTCGACACCGATACCCAGCACGCCGAGCGTCTCATGTTCACCCCCGGCGAAGTCGATCGCCCACAGCCCGCCCCCCGTGTCCACCGTCATGGCTCCCGTCTCGGTGAGCAATCCGCCGAGCTGCGGCGCCTTCATCGCGATCGTCTTCCCCTGCTGTTCCTCGCCGTCGAACTGGCGCACCGCCGGCTCGCCATCCACCATTCCGAGCACGAGCGTGCGACGCCCCTCGACGAAGCTCACCGGCCCCGGCACCTCCCACCATCCTGCAGGATCGTCGTGAGGCACCACCACGGTACTGCTCCCGTCGACCGCGAAGTAGAGCGACACGAGCGGACGAGCGCCGATCAGGTAGTAGCCGCTCTCGCTGCCGCCGATCACCGACACCGACGCAGCGGTGAGGTCGACGAGCGCGAGCGGTCCGCCACCCGGCGAGAAGTACACGGCGTGGGAACCGGCGGCCGACTGGAGCCCTCTGTCGAGGATCAGGTTGCTGGCAGGCAGCCTGACCTCGCGACTGCCACCCTGTGCCAGGTCGAGCACTTCCACCGTGTCGCCGTCGGACTGGGTGACGATGTAGCGACCGGTCGTGCGGCTCAACGCGGGCCCGTCCTCGGTGGTGAGCTCCACAGTGCGCACCACTTCGAGTTGCTCGTCCAGCACCTCGACGGCCGCACCCTCGTCGCCGGCGTATCGCACCAGGTGCCAGGTGCCCTCGGTGTCGCCGCTGGAGTCGGGACCAGCGATCGAGTCGTCGTCTCCACCGGTGAACAACAACACGCCCACCACGACGACCGCCACCACGGCCACGACGCCGATGATCGCCTTCCACGGCGTCGGCTTGGAGGCAGCAGCGGCATCGGGCGCCGCTGCAGGCGCCTGCGAGAACGGATCAGCAGGAGGCGTGACGTCATTCATCCGGCGGAGCATACTCGATACGACGAAACCGTTGGAACAGGTGCCCGGCCTGCGGCGCCTGTCAACGGGTCCGATACGCCGCCGTCATACGTCGGCCAGCGACTGCTCGGTGACGTCGGCGGGGTCGGGCAGATCGATCGGGTCGATGTCGTCGAACTTGGTGTACACCACCTCGGTCACCGACGTCTGCCCCATCAGCTCCAGTTCGAACGCCATCCGTCGCACATGGTTGTCCTTGGTGACGTACACGTCGTAGTCGTACGATTCGGGCAGATCGGCGCCGTCCATCTGGCCGGCCAGGTCGGGGTTCGCGGCAAGCATCGCGTCGAGCGGCACGCTCACCCGGAAGTGGCGCACCCGCTCGCCCCTGAAGTCCTCGAATCCGAGGTCGTCGATCTGCTGCTGACCCTGCAGCACGTCGGTCATGTCGGCGGGGCCGGACCCCGAGTCCAAGCCGCCGATCGAACCCAGCTCGGCGGCATCGAACGCGATCCAGCGTGTGGGCGCATCGAAGCCCATCTCATCGGCGCCCTCGGTGTCCACATAGGCGACACCGCTCTCCAGATCGACGATCATCGACAGCGCCGGGACGCCCAGCGCCCCCATGTCCATCAACATCGCCATCCGCTGCGTGTCGACGTCGAACCTGCCGGTGGCGCTGACGTCACCCATCGGCCCGATGCTGAACGTCATCTCGAACTCGCTGCTGCGCGGCCCGCCGGATCCCTGGATGGCAGCCTGCAGCGAGTACTGCTCGCTCGAACCGTCCGCGGTGACGAGGTAGGTGACGAACCCACCGATCAACAGGACCACCACCGCCGCCAGTGCGTACCACCTTCCCCGCCGCGGGGTGGGGTGTGGGTGCACGGCGATCAGCACACTCTGTGTGGGCGCCGATGCAGTAGGGGTGAGGGTGGATTCCGCCTGGTCGCTCATGCACGCAGACTAGCGACACCGTCAGTCGGGCAGGATGGTGCCGCGCTGGCCGGTGATGCGGCGGTACACCTCGGGCCGGCGGTAGCGCTCGAAGTCGAACAGCGTGTCCTTGTAGCGTGCACACCAGTCGAGATCGCAGCGGGCCACGATCACCTCGTCGTCGGTGGTGAGTGCCTGTGCCACGATCTGGCCGCTGGGGGCCACGATCATCGACTGGCCCAGCGAGTCGACGCCCTCTTCCACACCACCCTTGGCGACGCCGACCACCCAGGTGCCGTTCTGGTACGCGCCGGCTTGCATCACGAGGGCGTTGTGGAACCCCTGCAGGATGTCTTGGCTCGGGTCGGGCACGTAGTGGATGGGGGTGTTGTAGCCGCAGAGGATGATCTCCACGCCCTGCAGGCCCATCTCGCGATACGTCTCGGGCCAGCGGCGGTCGTTACAGATCATCATCCCCACCAGGCTGTCGAACGCCCGCCACACGCCGAAGCCCTCGGGGCTGGGTTCGAAGTAGTAGCGCTCGGCGTGCTGGAACGGCCGGTCGGGCTCGTGATGCTCGTGGCCGGGGATGTGCGTCTTCTTGTAGGTGGCCACGATGCTGCCGTCGCGCTCCACCAGCGTCTGCACGTTCCAGCGGCGACCGGCATCGTCGATGAGCGCGTAGCCGAGGCAGAAGCCCACGCCGAGCCGCTTGGCCTCGTCGAACAACGGCTGCGTGGCCGCGTTCGGCATGCTGCGCTCATACCAGTGGTCGGCCTCGCTGATGTCGTCGACGAACCACCGCGGGAAGAACGTGGTGAGCGCGAGTTCGGGGAACACCACCAGCTCGGCGCCCATGCGATGCGCCTGCTGCAAGAGGGCGATCAGCCGCTGCACCACCTGCTCGCGAGTGTGTTCCTTCTGCACAGGCCCCATCTGGGCGGCGGCGATGGTGAGGTGGCGTGCCATTGACAAAATGTTAACCGGCACCAGCGCGCGTGCCATCAGCACCGCCAGTGATGCACTGCACAGCAGGTCGACGAGCTATATCGCATCCGATATGCTTCGCGCATGGACACATCGGAGGTCGTCAAGGAGTTCAGGGGTCGGCACGGCCTGTCCCAGACGACCCTCAGCAGGCTCACTGGCATTCCGCAGCCGGTGCTGTCCATGTACGAGCACGGCCGACGCAGCCCGAGCATCGAGACCTTGGAACGAATTCTCTCGGTCGGCTCGGAAACGGTGGAGGTGGTGCCCAAGCCGTCTCGGCAAGATGATCGATCGGTGTCAAAGACCATCGAGATCCATCGCATTGTGCTGGAGAAGTTCCTCGATGACCCCGACCGTGTCCTGAAGCTCGGACGTGATCGGTTGCGCGTGCTCGACCAGTCGCTGAGCAAGCGAAGCTCGCCCTACATCGAGACCTGGCAGTGTCTGCTCGACGGGCCCCGGTCCGAGATCGTCCGGTTGTTCTTGTCGACCGACGAGGACGACATCGAGCTGCTCAAGATGTCGCCGTTCACCACACTGCTGAACGACGAAGAACGAGACGAAGTGACTCGTCGGTCGAAACTGCGCAGAGCCGGAACCCGATGAACAGGGAGGGACTTCAGCGGATCATCCAGGCCGCCGCGGCGATGCTCGGTGAAGACGCTGTGGTGATCATCGGCAGCCAGTCGATCCTCGCCTCGTTCCGCGAGTTCATACTTCCCGACGATGCAACGATGTCCGCCGAGGCAGACACTCTCCCCTTCGACGACATCGACGAGTCGAAGGCCGACAAGGTCGATGGCCTGCTCGGCGAGGCCAGCCACTTCTCCGAGAAGTACGGCATCTACGCCGACGGGGTGTCGCCATGGACGGCCAGCCTTCCGGAAGGCTGGGGCGAGCGCCTCGTTCGGATCGAGGACCCCGAGTCGGGCGCTGTCGGGCTGTGCCTTCACCCGGAGGATTTGTGCGTCGCCAAGGCTCTGGCGGGCCGCGCAAAGGACACCCGGTTCCTCACCGCAGTGTTTCGGGAAGGTCTCGTCGACCCTGAAGCCGTCGCCCGCAAGCTCACGACGGTTGCACTCCGACCGAGCGACGCGGCCATCTCACGACGCGCCCTCGACTTCCTCGACAACGTTCCCCGCCGGGCCAGCTACGCCAAGGGTCCGCCGATCGCGAAGGACGACATCGCACGTCTCACCGAGAAGCTCGCTCGGATGCGCGACGCTGCGGTGCTGTGCGGCAGGACGAACCGAGACGGATCCCTCTGCATGCACGACCGTCGCCACTGCGCCGAGCACCCGTAGGCACCCAGGCATCTTCCTGACAGACCCGCCATTTGTCTTGGAGTTGAAACCTCGCAGCATGTTCGGGAGTCTGTAGAGGTATGACGCAGTTCGCGGCCAGTCACGCGCCTCAGACGCCGGCACCGGCGTTCGTGCCGACCGATCGCTCGTACGCCGATCTGTTCGCCGAGCATCAGGCCGGGCCATCACCGTCGGTCGTACTCACGTGTGTCGTGCCGGGGTGTCCGCTGGCATCAATTGGCCTCCGGTTGCCGGTCGGTGGCGACGGCCGCCCGTTGCCTGCGCACGGCGTCGATCGCGTTGGATGGTGCGGGCGCGTCGTAGCCGCGCAGCAGCAGCCGTACTGCGTTGATGATGTCGCGCGGGGTGGCACGGAAGTCGTTGAGCGCCAGCAGCCAGGCGACCGTGGTGACGACCGTCAGCGCTATGCCGATGGCGAGCCCGCCGCCGTGTGCGGCCTTGGCGCCGGCGAAGATCATCGCGCCCGACCCGGCGACGAGCACGACGAGCGTGATGAAGATCGTGGCGGACTCGAACTGGGTTGTGTGCTTGTCGAGGTAGACATCGCGGTGCTCGCCGACACCTGGGGTGCGGCGTTGGATCATCCGCAGCGGTGAGGTGACGCTGCGTGCGGCGAGCGGCGCCCAGATGGCGTAGGCGAGCGCGACGAGAAACATGTATCGGTAGGGGAAACCGTGAACGAACTTGCCGTTGGTGGGGTCTTCGCGTACGGCCTGGTCGACGAGGCCTGACGCCGCGAGAGTGACGACCGTGGTGGCGATCAACAACAGCAGCGCCTTGCTGTAGCGCAGCACGACGGTGCGGATGGCGAGGATGTGGCGGGCGATGAGTGCTTCCGTACGGGCCACGTCGCGTGCCAGGGTGCGATCGCGGTTGAGGCCTGCGAGGCGGAACGCCTGGCGCACCCGCTCGGTGTCACCCGCTTCACCCGCGTCGGCGACGGTACCCCACACCTCGAAGGTGCGGGTGTCGAACCGATCGCGCCAGCCATCGTCGTCGGTGCTACGTGGCACGAGCAGCCCGCGTGTCCATTCGTCGTCGCGGCCCTCAGTCAGCAGTTCGCGTGTCGCCGGGCTCAGCTCGTCGTTGTTGAACCCGAGACCGGGGATGATGAAGCGGGGGTTGAAGATCACCCGGTTCGGTGCGTGTGGGCCTGTCGGGTGGGCGCCGAAAGTGTTGCTGGTGAAGTAGAAGCCGAGCAGGTCGCCCACCAGCAGATAGATGGCGGGAACCGGCAGCAGGATCACCAACGTGGCGGCAAGACCGATCGCCGCCACCGGGAACAGGTTCTGGCCGGCGTCGTACGCGGAGATGAGCACCGTCATCATTTTCGGAAAGGCGTCGCGCAGGAACAGCGGCAGCAGCAGGATGAGTGCCGACCCGCCGAGCAGCGCTTGCGCTACTCGATGGATGGTGGACAGCCGGACCTCGCTGCGTTGCAGGAAGGCCCGCATCGCGGCGCGGGATTCCTCGTCGCTGATCGTGAGTTCGGACTCGTGGATCTCGTCAGCGTTCATCGGTTCACCTGTGCGTGCAGATCGGCGAGGAGATCGCGGGTCTCGGTGAGCGAGCTGATCAGCAGTTGCTTGGCCACCTTCAGCAGGTCGGTCATCTGTGGGTTCTTCAACGAGTAGTACACCGACTGACCTTCCTTGCGCGTCACGACCAGCCCTGCGCGGCGCAGCACCCCCAACTGTTGGGAGAGATGCGACAGCTCGATACCGATCTCGGGTTGCATCTCGCTGACGGACTGCTCCCGAGTGGCGAGGGCCTCGAGGATGCGGATGCGGGCGGGATGCGAGAGTGCCCGGAACAGCTCGGCCTTCAATTCGCTGATCGGTAGCACGAGTTCTCGTTCGGGCGGCACTGGCTGTTCCCGTCTATATGTTAATACCATCAAGTGCGCAGGTTATCAGAGTAGTATGTCGATCGGCATGCAGACACCGGTACCCAGATCACCTGTCCAGGAGCGGCGCATGATGGAGACGAATTCGAGTCGTGGCCGATGCTGAAGCTCCTGCGCAAGATCGTCCGGACAGGTCGGGTCACCGAAACCATTCCGCACGGCGCAGGTCCCCAGCCATTCCTTGGGGCGCCAGACCCACTGCGCGGTTCGTTGCAGGTGCGCCAGGTGGACGCGGGATCGTGCAACGGGTGTGAGGCCGAGTTCGCGGCAGCGTTCGGCCCGGTGTACGACGCGGAACGTTTCGGTGTGCGGCTGGTCGCGTCGCCACGCCATGCCGACGCGCTGGTGGTCACCGGGCCGGTGACCCGCAACATGGCGGAGCCGTTGATGAAGGCGTGGGAGGCCACGCCCGGGCCCAAGCTCGTGATCGCACTGGGCGACTGTGCCCGCGATTGCGGGGTGTTCGCCGGCGGGTACGGGGTAGCGGGTTCGGTGGCCGATGTCGTGCCGGTGGACCTCGAGATCCTCGGCTGCCCTCCTGCCCCGGCCGACATCGTTGCCGCGCTGCGTCGGATCGTCGGAAGCTGACGATGGTCGGATTCTCGCTTGCGCTCGCCGCTGTGGCCGCTGCGTTGGCGATGGCCGCGGGTGCTGCGCTGCCGATGCGAGCCCGGGTGCTGTGGGTGGGCGTGCTCACGGCGCTCTCGGCTGCCGCCGGCGGCGCCGCCGCTGTGGCGGTCCTCGCCGGCAGCGGCACGTTCACTGCGAACTACCCGAACCTGTTCCCGCTCGGCGGGGTGCGCCTCGAGTTCGATGCGTTGAGTGCCATCTTCGTCCTCGCGACAGCGGTCGTGGCGGTGCCGGCATCGATCTATGGCATCGGCTACAGCGCCCACGGACCGGCAAGCCGTCCGGTGCAGATCGCGTTCCCGCTACTGGTGTGGAGCGTGATGATGGTGCCCGCCGCCGGCAACGTGACCGGGCTGATCGCCTTCTGGGAGCTGATGGCGTTGTCGTCGCTGGTGGTGGTGCTGGCCGAACACCACCACAACACGGAGGCCCGCACTGCAGCCCAGTGGTACGCAGCGATGACACACCTCAGCCTGCTCGCCATCGTGCTGGCGCTGATCGTGTTGGCTCGTCAGGCGGGGGGCGACTCGTTCGCGGATATCCGACTTGGAGTCCACCAAGTTGGTCCGATCTCGGCAGGGGTGGTGTTCCTGCTCACGCTCGTCGGGTTCGGCGCGAAGGCCGGTGTGGTGCCGTTCCACGTGTGGTTGCCGCGCGCGCACCCCGAGGCGCCGAGCCATGCGTCGGCGCTGATGTCAGGAGCAATGGTAAAGCTCGGCGTCTACGGGTTGGTACGCGTCGGCTGGGATCTTCTCGGTGGTGGCCCCGTGTGGTGGGGGGCGGTGGTGGTTGTCGTCGGCCTGGTGTCGGCGATGTTCGGCATCCTTCATGCGCTGATCGCCAGCGATCTGAAGCGCCTGCTCGCGTACTCGACGACGGAGAACATCGGCCTGATCTTCATCGGGGTCGGCGCGGCGGGAATGTTCGCCTCCAGCGGCAACAGGACGTTGGCCGCAGTGGCGTTGGCCGCGGCGATGTTGCACGTCGTCAACCACGCCGCGTTCAAGGGTCTGTTGTTCCTCGGAGCCGGTTCGATCCTGTCGGCGACCGGTACCCGCGATCTCGATCGTCTGGGTGGTCTCGCCCGGCGGATGCCGGTCACGGCCGCGACGTTCGCGGTCGGTTCGTTGGCAATCGCGGCTCTCCCGCCGCTCAACGGCTTCGTCAGTGAATGGCTGTTGCTGCAGTCCCTCGTGCACAGCCTGCCGTCGAGCGCAGCCGTGGTGGCGGTGGCGATGCCGGTCGCGGTCGCGGTCGTCGCCCTCACCGGCGGTCTCGCGGCAGCAACGTTCGTGAAGGCGTTCGGCACTGCGTTCCTGGCGATGCCACGCACCGCCGAGGCCGACCAGGCGCACGAGTCGCCGCGCACGATGCAGATCGGCCTTGTCGCACTGAGTGGCGTGTGTATCGCGCTGGCGTTGGCGCCGACGGTGTTCGCGGCGCCGTTGCAGCGCGTGGCGCTCGCAGTCGGCGGCCTCGCAGACGGTCGGCCGATCCACACCAATGGTGTCTACCTGCAGTTGTCCGGGATCCAGGCCGGCCTGTCGCCGTTGCTGCTCGCCGTCGGGTTGATGGTGATGATCGTCGCTGCGCTGGCAGTGGTGCGGCGCGGTCGGGTCCGGCGAACGATTCGCGACATCCCGGCATGGGGTTGCGGGCGCACGGTGCAAACGGCGCGAATGGAGTACACGGCGACATCGTTCGCCGAGCCGTTGCAGCGAGTGTTCGACGATGTGTTGCACCCCGAGATCGACATCGATGTCGACCATCGCACCGAGTCGCGCCACTACGTCCAGGCAATCCGTTATCGGATGCACATCCGCGACGGCTTCGAACACCGTCTGTACCTTCCGCTGCTGGCGGCGGTGCGCCGCTGGGGCGACCGTGCGCGGGCGGTGCAGAACGGCAGCATCCACCGCTACCTGGCATATTCGCTGGTCACACTGATCGTCGTGCTGGTGGTGTCCCGATGAGCGCGACAGGGATTGCTGTCGCAATGCTGCAGGTGGTGCTCACCATCGCCGCCGCTCCGTTGTTGGTGGGGATGATGCGCCTGGTCCGCGCCCGGCTCGAAGGGCGGGTCGGGGCCCCGATCCGTCAGCCGTGGCGCGACCTGCGCAAGCTGCTCCGCAAGGAACGGATGGTGTCGGCGAACACCGGCTGGGTGTTCTCCATCGCCCCGCTCGTGCTGCTCGCGTCGGCGGCGCTGGTGGCCGGGATCGTCCCGTTCCTGTCCACCCGTTCCGCACTCGACCAGGTCGGCGACCTGTTCGCCGTGGTCTACCTGTTGCTGTTGGGCACCGTGTTCTTGTCACTTGCGGGACTCGACGCCGGCACCGCGTTCGGTGGCATGGGTGCGAGCCGCGAAATGACCATCGCTGCGATCGCCGAGCCGACCGTATTGGTGGCGATCTTCGCGTTGTCGGTTTCCACCGGGTCGTCGAACCTTGGGGCGATCGTGGCCGCCACACTTGCCCATCCATCTACCGCAGCATCGCCCGAGAGCCTGCTCGCGTTCGCCGCGCTGGCGGTGGTGACCATCGCCGAAACAGGCCGCATCCCCGTCGATAACCCGGCCACCCACCTGGAACTGACGATGATCCACGAAGCGATGATCCTCGAGTACTCCGGACCCGACCTCGCCATGGTCGAACTCGCCGCACACCTACGGCTGGTGGTGTTCCTCGGTCTGCTCGCCAACCTGTTCGTCCCGTGGGGCATCGCCACCACCGTCCAACCACTCCATCTCGCCGCGGCAGCAGCAGCCGTCGCCATCAAGCTGGTCGCGCTCGCAGCGACGATCGCCGCGATCGAAGTGTTCATCGCCAAGGTCCGTTTGTTCCGGGTTCCGGAGCTGCTGGCCGCGTCGTTCGTCCTTGCCTTCCTGGCCGTCACCGCCTCGTTCTTCCTCGCATGAGCCACCGATGAACGACACCGCGTTCGTGCAACTCCTCGACATCGCCGCCGGCCTGGTGCTCGTCACCAGTTTCGCCGCGCTGTGGCTGCGCCGCCTGGTCGCAGTTGCCCGGGTGATCGCCGTCCAAGGTGTCGCCCTGGCCGCCGTCGCGTTCGTCATCGGGTTGTACGAGCACGAGAACGAACTGGTGGCAGTGTCGCTGATGGTCGGTGCGCTGCGCGGGGTGGTGCTTCCCGGGCTGATCCTGCGAGCAGTACGCGCCGGTGACGAGCGGCGCGAGGTCGAGTCGTTGATCAATGTGCCGGCCGCGCTGTTGGCGGCGTCCGGGCTGACCCTCATCGCCTACGCCGCCACCCGCGATGTCGTCGCCCTGTCGTCCACCCCGCAGGTGCGTGCCTTGCCGTTGGGCGTCGCCGTGATGCTGATCGGCATGCTGCTGATCGTGACCCGCCGCAAGGCGGTGCTGCAGATCATGGGTGTGCTGATGCTCGACAACGGCATCGCCCTGGTGATGTTCCTCGGCACCTCCGGAGTGCCGCTCGCGGTCGAACTGGGCATCGCCAGCGACGTGCTTCTCGCGATGTTCATCTTGCAGGTCCTCACCAGCCGGATTCGCAACAAGTTCGGTGGCACCGACCTCGACCAACTGCGGGAGCTTCGCGACTGATGTCCGACCTCATCGTTGTCCTCCCGCTTGTTCCAGCCCTCACGGCGGCCGTCATCGCCACCGGGGGATGGCGCAAGGCGACCATGTGGCTGCCAACCGTCTCCTGCCTGACAGTGGGTGGGATCGGCATCACCCTGGCTGTGCGCGTCCTCCAGTCCGGCCCGATCACCGCCTTCAGCGGACAGTTCCGCGTCGACGCGCTCGGCGCCCTGATGATCATCCTCATCGGTGCCGTCGGCACGATCGCCAACACCTATAGCGTCGCCTACCTACGCACCGAGCTGGCCACAGCTGCGACGACGCCGCACCGAGCGCGTTTGTTCGGGGTACTGATGCAACTGACGATCGCCGCAATGTGCGTCGTAGTCACGGCCGACAACCTCGGCGTGCTGTGGGTGGCGATCGAGACCACCACCATCGCCACCGTGCTGCTCGTCGGACACCGGCGCGATCGTGCCTCCGTCGAGGCCTCATGGAAGTACCTCGTCCTCGGATCCGTCGGCGTCGCCACCGCGTTGATGGGCACCGTGCTCGTCTACTTCGTCTCCCGGCAGAGCGGCGGCGATCCATCGACCGCACTCAACTGGAGCAGCTTGGTCGAGCGCGCCCCACACCTCGACCCCGGTGCGTTACGCGTCGCCATGGGATTCGTCATCGTCGGCTACGGCACCAAGGCCGGCCTGGCCCCACTGCACTCGTGGCTTCCCGACGCCTACAGCCAGGCGCCCGCACCCGCCGCCGCGCTGATGGCGGGAGCGCTCTCGACGATGTCGATGTATGCGCTGCTGCGCTTCAAGGTGATCGCCGACATCGCACTCGGCGCGAGCTACGTGCGCACACTGCTGCTCGCCGCAGCATTGCTCTCCCTGGTCACCGCCGCCTCGCTGATGGTGACCCAACGCGACTACAAGCGTCTTCTCGCGTACTCCAGCGTCGAGCACATGGGGCTGATCGCGCTCGCCGCCGCGATCGGCTCACCACTCGCGATGACCGCTGCCCTGTTGCACATGATCGGCAACGGACTTGCCAAGTCGGTGGCGTTCAGCGCCACCGGCGAGATGCTGTTCGCGACCGGCACCACTCGCATCGACGGAGTGCGAGGCCTGCTGCACCAGCGGCCGTTCATCGCCACCACGCTCGGGCTCAGCCTGCTGGCCCTGCTCGGCCTTCCGCCGTTCAGCATCCTGGCCAGCGAACTCGCGATCGTGCGCGCCGGTATCGCCGACGGCCTCGCCTGGGCCATCGCGATTGCACTGGTCGTGATGCTCGCCATCTTCACCGCGGTCTTGGTGCACGCGTTGAACATGCTGGCCGGCAGCCCAGGCGGCGCCACTGTCCCGTCGGAATCGACGGCGCACGTCACCTCGCTCACCGTTCGTGTCACGCTCGTCAGCGGGCTGCTGGTTGCTGCCGCGATCGGGATCACGATCTGGCCCATCTCCCAACTACTGCACACCGCAGCAGAGGTGCTCGCCCGATGACCGGCAGCGCCAACCCCGATCGCGTCGAGTGGACGATGGACACCGCCGCGTTCGACCTCCGCGACCGATTCATGCACCTCACCTCCTCGGGCTACCGGCTAGCGCTCGTCGCCGCACACCACGACCTCCCCGACGGCGACCACCCCGAAGCCTCGATCCGGGTCGTGTACGTGATGGTCGCCGGCCCGCCCGACACCCGTATCGAGCTCCACGTCCGCCTCCCGATCGACGACCCGGTACTGCCCAGCCTGGCCGAGGTGTCGTTTCCCGCCGGCCGCTTCGAACGCGAGATCCAAGACCTGTTCGGTGTCCGCGTCGTCGGCCATCACCAACCAGCCCGTCTCGTGCTGCACCAGCACTGGCCGATCGGCTGGTACCCGATGCGCCACGACGCCGGCCCACCGCCAGCATTCGACAACGAGACCGAGTCCTACCCGTTCCTCACCGTCGACGGACCTGGCGTCTACGAGATCCCGGTCGGCCCGATCCACGCCGGCATCATCGAACCCGGCCACTTCCGCTTCTCCGTGGTCGGCGAGACGATCCTCAACATGAAGGCCCGCCTGTGGTTCGTCCACAAGGGCATCGAACGACTCTTCCAAGACCGACACCCCGCCGACGGCGTCGAACTCGCCGAACGAATCTCCGGTGACAGCGCAGTCGGCCACAACCTCGCCTTCTGCCTCGCTGTCGAGGACGCCGCCGCATGCACTCCACCGGCCGAGGCACAGGTGATCCGGGCGCTGTTACTCGAGTTCGAGCGCCTCTACAACCATGTCACCGACCTCGGAGCGATGGGCAACGATGTCGGTTTCGGCATTGCCCACGCGCACACCATGCGCATCCGCGAACAGCTACTGCGTCTCAACGCCCGCATCACCGGGCACCGGCTGTTACGCGGCAGTATCGTTCCCGGCGGCGCCCGGGCGCACTGGCTTCCTGATCCGGCGACGCTGTGCGAGATCGGCGACGACGTGCACCAGGTCGTCGACATCATGATGGCCAATGCCACCGTCGTCGATCGCTTCACCGGCACAGCCGTGCTCGCCAACGCCGACGCCGCGCAGATCGGCACACTCGGCTACGTCGCCCGTGCCTCCGGGCTCCACGTCGATGCCCGGCGCGAGCACGCCTTCGCCAACGTCTACGAGAACCTCACTGTCGCGACCCTCACCGACGGCGACGTGATGGCCCGCTTCAACATCCGCGTCGCCGAGATCGACAGCTCCATCCAGCTCGTCACCGAGCTGCTGCAACGCACGAGCCCGGGTGAGTACCGCAGCCACTTCGACGCGCTCGACGGACCCCGCCACGGCGTCGGGCTCGTCGAAGGCTGGCGTGGCACCATCGCCCACAGACTCGAAATCAGCGCCGCGGGCACCTTGTCGCGAGTCAAGGTCGTCGACCCGTCATTCTTCAACTGGCCGGCACTCCCGGTCGCGCTCGCAGGCGACACGATCGTGCCCGACTTCCCGCTCGCCAACAAGAGCTTCAACCTCTCCTACGCGGGCAACGACCTGTGATCGGCCGCACCCACGACGCCGGGCGAGGCGCCGACCAGTCAACGGCCATCCGGCGCACGAACATGTGCCGTCACAGATCGTTCACACTCACCGCGGATGATGTGCCAATGATCTTCCGCTTCTTCCCCCGCCGTCGTCCCCTCCTCATGCCCGGGCCTCGTCGCCGCGTGCGCCGGCGCATGTTCCGCCGCGGCATGCTGTAACCGGCCGGGTCAGCCGGCGGGCGGTGCCACCACGGTGTGCAGGCCGTGCTCATTGGCCCAGCGGCCCACGTCGCGTCGCTCGAGCGCCGCGGCCAGCAGGTCGGGGAAGGCATCGGGTGTGCACGCGAACGATGGCACCCCCATCGCGGCCAGCGCCGAGGCCTGTGCGTGGTCGTAGGCCGGCGCACCCTCGTCGGACAGGGCCAGCAGCACCACCACGCACACCCCTGCCTGGTGCAGCGCAGCGATGCGCTCGTGCAGCAGCGCCGAGTTGCCGCCCTCGAACAGGTCGCTCACCAACACCAACACGGTGTCGGCCGGGCGATCGATGAGGCGCTGGCAGTAACCGATCGCCGACGCGATGTCGGTGCCGCCGCCCAGCTGCACGCCGAACAGCACTTCCACCGGGTCGTGCAACAGCGGGGTGAGATCGGCCACGGCGGTGTCGAACGCCACCACCGACGTGCGCAGCGACGGCAGCGAGGCCAGCACGGCGGAGAACACCGAGGCGTAGACCACGCTGTCGGCCATGCTCGCCGACTGGTCGATCGCCACCACCACGTCGCGCGCCAGGCTGCGCTGGCGGCGGCCGTAGCCCACCAACCGCTCGGGGATCACGGTGCCCGCGGCGGGCTGGTAGTGGCGCAGGTTGGCGTGGATGGTGCGGCCCCAGTCGATGTCGGCCGGGCGCGGGCGACGGGTGCGCTGCGAGCGGGCGAGCGCGCCCTGCACCGCCGCGGCCGTGCGCGACTCCAGCCGGCGGCGGATCTGCTCGACCACCTGCGCCACCAACTGGCGGGCAGTGGCACGGGTGGTGTCGGGCAACAGCCGGTTCAGCTCGACCAGCAACGTCACGAGATGCAGGTCGGGTTCGACCGCGCCCAACATCTCGGGCTCGAGCAGCAGTTGCCGCAACTGCAACCGCTCGATCGCGTCGCGCTGCATCACCTGCACCACCGTGGACGGGAAGTAGCGACGGATGTCGCCCAACCAGCGCGCCACGCCGGGCGCCGACTTGCCCAGGCCCGCGCTGCGCCCTCCCCCACCACGACGACCAGGTTGGCTGTCGTACACCGCGGCCAGCGCAGCGTCGATGCGCGCGTCGTGGCCATCGAGGCGCAGCGCAGTGACGCCTGCGGTGACGTCGTCGGTGTCGGGTTGGTCGGCCCCGCCCAACACCATCCGCCACCGGCGCAGCCGCTCGGGATCGCTGACGCGCCCGGGCTGTGCGTCGATGGCGCGGTCGGGCAGAGACGGCAGCGGCGGCGTGGCCATCACTGCGGCACCCCCAGCATCTGGCGCACGGTGACCAGCGCCAGTGCGGCACGCGCCGCGTCGACATCGGCACCGAAGCCAGAGCCCGTGGCGCGGGCCTGATCGGCGAGCAGCAGGCCCAGTTGCCGCCGCTCGGCCTGCTCGAATGCGCCGAACGTGCGCCGCAGCAACGGCACGGTGCTGACGAACGCATCGGGGGCCAGCGCCGACACCCAGGCGTCGATCACCTCCAGCAGTTCGCGGTCGTGCACCAGCACCGTGCCACTGCCGGCGAGGAAGCCCTCCACGAACGCCGCGCCGACGGCCGGCGGCGTGCCCACGCTGAGTGCCCGCGACACCCGGTTGCCCACCTGCGCCCGCTTCCACGCGCCACCGTCGTGCAGCAGCCGCGCCGCCCGCCCCTGCACCAGGCCGTGCACGTCGGTGCGCTCGGTGATGATGGTGAGCATCGCGGGCCACTCCGCGCGGCGCGCAGCGTGATCGGTGAGCGCCAACGCGGCCTGCACGCCGGCCAACCGCTCGACCATCGCGGCAGCGGCATCGTCGTCGAGCGAACGGCAGGCCATCAGCGCGCCGGCCAGCACCCGCACCACCAACCCGTCGAACACGTTGCGCAGCGCAGTGGCATCCGTGCCGCGCACGTCGCCGTAGCGCAGTGCGCGGGCCAACGGCCCCAACGCCTCGATCACCTGCACCACGTCGGGGTCGTGCGCGGCCTGCGCCTCCACCCGCGCCACCACCGGGCGCACCACCGCGCCCAGATCGGCCAGCATCGCCACGTCGAGCACCGCGATCAGATCGGCCAGCGCGGTGGTGGCCGCTGCTCGTTCGAGCAGGCGGTTGGTGGCCGCGACCTGCACCGTGGTGCCGTGCGCGGCGCGCTCGATGACACGGATGGTGAGCTCGGGCTCCCACCGCAGGCCCCACGTCTCGCGGAACGTGCCGCTACTGCCGCGCCCCTCTTGCACCGCACCCCACGGCACCTCCAGCGCCTGCAGGCGGTGCAGCAGCGCCGATCGGCTGCGGCCCAATGGCGTGCGCAGATCGAGTTCCAGCGTGTGCGCGTCGGCCTGCGGCTTCAGGCGGGCCTTGCGCTGCTGGGTGGCCAGGTCGCGAGCCAGCGGCACCTGCGGCGCGCCCTCGGGCACCTCGCCGATCGCATCGCCCACCACCAACTCGCGCTCGATGAGTGCCAGGCCGGTGCTGCCGGCCATCACCGTGTCGGCCGCATCCAGCACCTCGACCAGGCCCGGGCGCGGCCGGCCACGAAGCGCTGCCAGCGCGGTGGCCGTGCGCGTGCCGGCGATCAGGTGGTCGGGGCTGGCGGGCAGGCCACGGTCGCGCAGCAGGCGGGCCGCGCCCACGAACCAGCGGGCCACCCCCTCGGGCCCCGGATGGGCGAACACGTGGGCGTACCAGCCCGGGCTGCGCACGCCCGCTCCGTAGCCGGTGGCGAACGCCAGGCGACGATGCGTCCATGGCACCCAGCTGACACCCACCTTCACCTTCGGCAACCCGCGCAGCGTGCGCGCATCGACCGTGGCAGGGGGCAAGGGCATGGCCAGCGCGGGCACGTGCCACGCACCGCACACCACTGCGATGCGCTGATGGCCGTCGGCCAGCGCCATGCGCAGGCACTGGCGCATGTAGGCCTCGCGGCGGGCCTCGCGCACCGACCCGGCCTCCCAACCGCCGCGCACCGCGGCCATCGCCTCGGCCACCGCGTCGAAGGCCGGCGCACCGTCGCCGCGGTGCTCGATCACGTCCTCCCACCAACGCTCGGGGTCGGGGTCGCCGGCCGCGGCGGCGAGCGCGGCGATCGGGTCGCCCACCGGATGATCCGCCAAGAGCAGCTCACCGTCGCCCGCGCCATCCCCGTCGGCCGCCCCACCCGCCAGCGACAACTGCAGCGGCAGGTCGATCGCCCTGATCGGCACGCCGTGGGCACGGGCCCACACGAACGCCTGCCACTCGGGGCTGAACGAGGCGAACGGCAAGAACGCAGCCCGCTGCGGCTGGTCGATCACATGGCCCAACAACGCCACCGGCGGCTGCAACTGTTCGTGGCCCACCCACGCCAGCGCGGCCTCGCAGTCGGCCGGTAACTCCACCAGCACGACGGTGGGCTGCAGCAGTGCAAGGGCGCGCACCACCGACCGGGCTGAGCCCGGGCCGTGGTGACGGATGCCCATCACCTGCACGACAGGTGGCACAGCGGTCACGAGGGGTCAGAGCTCTCGGCACGCCTCGTAGAACTCGCCCCATTCGCTGCGGTCGCGCACCACGGCCTCGAGGTACTCGCGCCATGCGACCGCGTCGTGCACCGGATCCTTCACCACCGCGCCGACGATGCCGGCGGCGACGTCGGCCGCGCCCAGGTGACCATCACCGAAGTGGGCGGCGAGCGCTACGCCGCTGGTGACCACCGAGATCGCTTCGGCGGTGGACAGCGAGCCGGTGGGCACCTTCAGACTGATGCGCCCATCGGCGGTGGCGCCGTTGCGCAGCTCGCGGAAGATGGTGACCACGCGGCGGATCTCGTCGTTGGACGCGGGCACGGCGGGCAGCGCCAGTGCGGTGCCCAGCTCGGCCACCCGCCGTTGCACGATCGCGACCTCCTCCTCGATGTCGGCCGGCAGCGGCAGCACCACCGTGTTGAACCGGCGGCGCAGCGCGGCCGACAGGTCGTTGACGCCACGGTCGCGATCGTTGGCCGTGGCGATCACGTTGAACCCGGGAACGGCCTGCATCTCGCTACCCAGCTCGGGCAACGGCAGCGTCTTCTCGCTGAGCACCGTGACCAACGCGTCTTGCACGTCGCCGGGCATGCGCGTGAGCTCTTCCACGCGGGCGATCGAGCCACGTTCCATCGCCCGGTAGATCGGGCTGGGCACGAGCGCCGCGGCCGACGGCCCCTCGGCGATCAGCCGGGCGTAGTTCCAGCCGTAGCGCAGCTGCTCTTCGGCGGTGCCGGCGGTGCCCTGCACCAGCAGCGTCGAGTCGCCACTGATGGCCGCCGCGAGGTGTTCGCTGACCCAGGTCTTGGCCGTGCCCGGCACGCCCAACAGCAACAGCGCGCGATCGGTGGCCAGCGTGGCGACGGCGATCTCGATGAGGCGCCGGCGACCCACATACTTGGGCGACACCACGGTGCCGTCGGCCAGCGTGCCGCCCAGCAGGTAGGTGACCACCGCCCACGGCGACAGCCGCCAGTTGGGCGGGCGCTCGTGCGTGTCGAGCGCGGCCAGCGCGGCCAACTCGTGCGCGAACTCGTGCTCGGCGTGCGGGCGCAGCACCGTGTGTTGAGGTGGGGTGAGGGTCATGCGGGCTCCAGTTCGGTGAGCATGTGCAGGCGAAGATGAGCAAGATCGGTGAGCGCGTAGGCCAAGCCGATCGAGGGCGACATCGGGTCGACGCGGCCCAGCGCGGTGGCCACCGCGGCGAGCGACGTGCGGGGCACGCGGGCGACCAGGTTCACGAGCACGGCGCGGTGACCGGCGGTGAAGCGGGCCTGCGCCAGCCCGGTGGCCAGCACGCGCGCCACCTCGGCAGCCGGTGCCGACAGCAGGGGCAACAGGTCGGGCACGATCGGCAACTCGGGCAACGCGCCCACTGCGGCATCGAGCCCGACGACCGGGCGGCGGGCGGTGCACCCGAGGCGCGGCGACCACTCGATCATCCACGGCCCCAATGGGCCGATGGCGCGCAGCGCTCGCTCGTGGCGCACCACGTCGGTGCGATGGCGAGCCAACAGCGGCGGCACGAGTTCGGGTGCCACACGCCTGCCCGCGGCGATGACCGCGAGCACCCATTCGTCTTCCAGCACCGGCCAGTCGGCGATCAGCCGCCGCCATGTGCTGGTGGCTGCGGGCGCAGTGACGGGTCGCGGGTCGGCCTCCGGCGGCGCGATCACCGCAGCCGGCGCGCCCGGTAGCAGCCCGGCGCGGCGAACCGTGGTGCACGCGGCCACCTGCTGAACGAGGCGCTGCGAAGGCGTGGGCAGCGGGTCGTCGGCGGCCAGATCGGCCAGCCCCCCGGCCGGCGGCGCCGGCGGATCGCGCCGGTCGGTGCCGAGCAGCGCCACCGTGACCATTTCGGCCCAGTGGTGGTCGAGCGTCTGGTCGCTCATGCGCCCGCCGCCAAGAACGATGCGTCGGCAGTAGGGCCGATGTCGATAGCGCGATCGGGCAGGTGCAGCGCCAGGGGGATCAGGCCAGCGGGCGTCCACTCCGCGACCACCACCACCGGCCGACCTTCGCTGCACGACAACAACGCGCCCACACCCGTGACGCCTTCGGCCAACGGCACCGAGCCCGTGCGATCGGTGAGCACCCACCGCGCCCCCACCCGCGCCGGTGCGGCCTGCACGCACACGGGGTAGCGGTCGACCCAGGGCTCGGCAGCGACGGCCGAGCCGATCTGGGCACACGCCTCGGCGATCGTGCAGCCGACAACCGGGGTGTCGCCGGCGACCATCGACGCGACCCCCGCCGACCCGGGTTCGTCGTGGCGGCGCCCGACGAGGCAGCGCAGCCCGAGCGCGCCGGGGTAGCGGAACACGTCGGCGTGCACCTGAGCACCCACCGGCAGCGACGAGTCGAGGCTCTGCCCGTAGGCGGCGAACGACAGCACCATCGCCCACCGCCCGCCGGCGCGGCCGCGCAGCCAGATGCGGCGCACCTCGATGCGGTCTTCACGAGTGTCGCTGCGGCCCATCACGACCCACTGGTCGGTGTGCGGCAGCCCGGCCAGCACGTCGGCCTGGCGCACCTGCCACCCGATCGCGGCGGCCACCGAATCGGCCAACCCCGGGGGCAAGCTGCCCAGGGTGCGGCCGGCCACCGCCAGCAGGTGCAGCGCGCCCAGCTCGGCCAGCACGTGCTCGTGCCACTGCGGGTGGGCACCCACCATGCCGGCCATCCGGCGAACCCGGTTGGCCAGGCCGCCGACCTGGGCATCGACGAGTCGCGCCGCGAGGTCGTCCCACGTGTCGTAGCGCGCCAGTGCCGGGTCGGCCAGGCCAGTGCGCAGCCGATCGTCGAGCCAGCGATCCAGCTCGGCCAGGCCGGCAGCCATGCGTGCCACGCGATCGTCGCGGCCCGGGGCGGGCGATTCGGGAGGCGCGCCGGCCGGCGTTGCCGCCGCAGGTGCCGGTACGGCGCCGGCTCCGCCCTCGGCAGCGGGAGCAGGCGGCGCGGAAGGGGTGGCAACGGCAGGCGCGGCGACGCGCCCGGCCAGCCACGTCGCGGCGAACGGCGGTGGGGTGGTCTGCTCGGCCACCAGGCCCCGGGCCCACAGCAGCAACAAGGCGAGAGCGTGCTTGCACGGCAACGCCCTGCTGGGGCACGAGCAGCGGAAGGCCACGGCCTCGTGGTCGACCACGCATTCGTAGGGCTCGGCGCTGGTGCCGGTGCAGCGGCCCCACACCGCGTGTGCGGTGCAGCCGGTGCTCACCCAGCGCGTGGACACGGCCAGCGGCTGCGCGGCGGCCACCGACGAGGGCTTGGGCGCGAGCGCGAGCACCTGCTCGACCTGCCACCTGCCCTCGTGCGTGCTCACGCCAGACACCGTAGCGATGGGGTACCACAGGGTGCGGGCGAGCACCCACCCCACCACCACCCCACCGGGTCGGGCGCGCTTCGGCCCGCTGCTGACCATCCCCCGACCCGCGGGCGCGCTTCGTACGCGTGGTGGCACGAGATCGCGCCCGTGGGCGCGGGATGCACCGGGATCGTTGCCTGCGCAACTGTGCACGAGCGCAGATGTGACATACGACCCCGGGTATCAGGACCGAGGTCCCCGGTTCGCCGGGAACCCAATGACGAGACTGAGCGACATGTTGTGTATGACACGCCTCACTACACCCAGGTCCTTCTTCCGTCTTGCAGCCGCCACGGCCACCGTCGGCGCGCTCGTCCTCGCCGCCGGCTGCAGTGACGACGACAAGGCAGATCCCACCACCACCAGCGAACCTGCCGCCGAGATCACGTTCGAAGGCCAGTGGGCCCGCACCAGCCCGGCAGCGGTCACCGCTGGCGCCGCCTACGTCACGATCACCAGCCCGATCGACGACGTGCTGCTGGACGTGTCGGTCGACGCCAGCGTCGCCGCGATGGCCCAGATCCACGAGATGGTGATGGCCGAGAGCACCGACACCACAATGGACATGGGCTCCGAGACCACGATGGGCATGGGTTCCGAGACCACGATGGGCATGGGTTCCGACACCACCATGGCGATGGGTGACGGCGAGATGGTGATGCGCGAGGTCGACTCGATCGATCTGCCCGCCGGTGTCGCCGTCGAACTCAAGCCGGGCGGCTACCACATCATGCTGATGGAGCTCGCCAAGCCGCTCGAGGTGGGCACCACCCTCAAGATCACGCTCGTCTTCGAGAACGCCGGCTCGATCACCATCGACGTCCCCGTCCTCGACGAAGCACCCTGATCGTGTCGCTCCCGCACGCGTCGAAGAGGCGGGGCCGGTTGGCGGCTGCACTGGCCACTTCCGTCCTGCTCCTCGGCGCGTGCGGTGGCGCTGACTCCGGCGGCGACGCGCTCGCCGACGTTCCGTTCACGGCCACCGACGGCGCCGCCGCGTCGTTGTCCACGTTTCGGGGCACGCCGATCGTGGTGAACCTATGGGCCACGTGGTGCGCCCCGTGCGTGAAAGAGATGCCGGCGTTCGACGAGGTCGCCACCGAACAAGCCGCACAGCCGAGCGGGGTTCGGATCATCGGCGTGAACGTGGGCGACTCCACGCAGGCGGCCACCGAATTCGCCACCGAACTCGGCATCAGCTATCCCCAGTACACCGACCCGGATGGCGAGCTGTCCACTGCGCTGCACGTCACGGGCTACCCCGCCACCGCATTCGTCGACGCCGATGGCAAGCTGTTGGACGTGCACCAAGGAGCGTTCACGGCTGACGAATTGCGCGCCGCCATCGCTCGCAACTTCCCCGATGCCGCAACCGAAGGATCCCAACCGTGACCACCTCGCACCTGCCCCGTCCCCGCCGACTGCTTGCCGCGGCCCTGCTCGTGCCCGCGCTGCTGATGGCCGCGTGCAGCGACGACGAGGCGGCCCCGAAGACGCTCAGTGGGTACGAGCTCACGCCCGCGCCGAGCGTGGCGCAGTTCAGCCTGCCCGACGCGTCGCAAGGCGAGGTCGACTTCCCGTTCAAGGCCACCCCCGGCCACTTGCTGATCGCCTACTTCGGCTACATGTCGTGCCCCGATGTATGCCCCACCACCCTCAACGAGGTGAAGAACGCGCTCGCGGAACTGGGTGACGACGCAGCCAAGGTCGACCTGGCGATGACCACCGTCGACCCGAACCGCGACACGGGCGACAAGATCACCCAGTACGTGCAGAGCTTCGTGCCCAGCGCACATGGGCTGCGAACCGACGACGCCGCCACGCTGAAGGCCGTGGCCGACGGGTTCGGCGTGAAGTACTCCGTCACCACCAATGCCGATGGTGAGATCGAAGTCACCCACAGCGCCGCTCTCTACGTCGTCGATGCCACCGGTACGATCGTGCTCACATGGCCGTTCGGTATCCTCCGCGATGGCATCGCCGCGGATCTGCAGATCCTCTTCGACCGAGGTGTGAAGTGATGCTTCCCCGCTCTGTCCGTTCACTCGCCAGCGGTGTGATGTTGCTGGCACTGCTCGGCACCACCACTGCCTGTTTCGGCGACAGCCGCGACTCGAATGTCGCCCAAGCGGAGAGCAGCCCGATCGAAGCCGACGCCGACGCCACGTACGAATACAAGGTGCCCTTCGGCACCGGCAACCGCATCGACTCGGGCGAAGTCGTGGAGATCATGCCGCAACAGCTCACCGTGAAGGTGGGCGAGTCGATTCGCATCGTCAACGACGACATCCGCGACTACATGATCGGCCCGTTCTTCGTGATGGCCGGGCAGACGCTGGCGATGCGCTTCACCCACAAGGGCACGATCAAGGGTGTGTGCGAGATCAACCCCGAGGGCGAGTTCATCATCGATGTCATCGAGTGAAGGGCCCCAGCTGACGTCGGTCGGCACCGGCTCGACGTGTCTCAACCGTTGATCGCTGCCGCCGCCCTCGCGCCACTTCGCAGTGCGCCCTCCATGAACCCGGAGAACCCGTCGGCGTGTTCGCCGGCCACCCACATCCGCCCGTGAGCGGTGTGCAGCGCAGCCTGGGCGTTCTTCCATTGGCCAGGCCCGAAGCAGGTGTAGGCCCCCAGGCTGTAGGGATCGTTGGTCCAGTCGGTGTGCACCCGCTCGCCGGCCAGCCCCTTGGCGCCGGGGAACAGCCGATCGGCCTCGCGCACCAACTGGTCGGGGGCCTCGGGCAGCGCGGCCAGCGCGGCACCGTCGTGCGAGGCCATCAGGCTGGTGAGCACACCGGCGTCGCCCTCCTGGTCGTCGGTGGTCTCCCACAAGTGGCCCCACGCGCGGTCGGACAGCACGGTTCCGTTGCGGCCGTAGTCGCGCCAGATGCGCCGCTGGAACTGGATGCTGATCTTGCCGCCGATGCCGTACGACACGCCGGCCAGGCCCGCTGGGATGTCGGGCCATAGCCGGGTGAGCACCGGCAGCGGCACCGCCATCACCACTGCCGCGGCCTGCAGCACGTCGCCGGCGCGCAACGCCACCGCGCCGGTGTCGGCGTCGATCGAGCGCACGGGAGTAGCCAGGCGGATGCGGCCGGCGATCTGCGCGGCGAGCGCGTGGGCCAGCCGGTCGTTGCCGCCGACGATCCGATGCCGTTCACGCTGGCCGGCCACGCGGCGGGTGGCGATCTCGGCGGCGAAGCGCTGGCTGACATGTTCGGGCGGCAACATGAACTCGGTGCGGATGTCGCGGCCGATCACCAACCGCGAGAGGGCCGACAACTGCAGCGAGTCGAGCGTGGCGGCCAGGCTGCGGTACTCGAACTCCTCGGTCGGCTGCAGCGCGGCCAGCGCCGCGTCCCACGCCTTCCAGTCGTCGGCCAGCGACGCGTGCAGGTGGTACGGCACGGCTCGGCCGGCGGCATCCACCAACGTGGCCTGCGGGTCGAGTTCGCGGTCGCGGTCGGTGAGCGCTAGGCCGTAGCGGGCGGCGCTGGCCAACACCTCGGTGTGGTTGCCGTCGATGAACTCGGCTCCACGCTCGGCCAGTTGCCCGTCGGTGAAGTGGTGGGTCCACACTCGCCCGCCCACGCGGTCGCGAGCTTCCAGCACCACCACGTCGGCGCCGGCAGCGGTGAGGTCGACGGCGGCACGCAGGCCGGCGAGGCCGGCACCGATCACGATCACGTCGGGCATCCGCCCATGCAAGCAGAGGAGGATCGCTCAGAACAACGTGGGTTGCAGCGGCGGTTGCGCGCGCTGCACGCCGGGCCACGGCACGTAGTGCTCCATGAACACCCAACTGCGGCGGTGGATCGCGCACGGCCCGTAGGCCTGCAGCGCGGCGCGGTGCAGGTGGCACGGGTAGCCCTTGTTGGTGTCGAAACTCCACTGCGGGTAGTGCTGCGCGGCCTCGCGCATGATGCGGTCGCGGGTGACCTTGGCGAGGATGCTGGCGGCCGCCACCGACAGGCAGATGCGATCGGCCTTCACGCGCATCTCCACGTGGCGCACGTGCGGCGACACGAAGTCCCACTTGCCGTCCACCACCGCTGCGTCGGGGCGCACGCCCAGCGTGGCCAGCGCGCGCTCGGCCGCCAGCTTCTGTGCTGCGGCCATGCCCATCGTGTCGCACTCGATCTGCGAGGCGGCGCCGACGGCCCAGGCATCGCACCAGTCGGCGATGCGGTCGAACAGGTGCTCGCGCGCCTTCTCGCTGAGCAGCTTCGAATCACGAACGCCGTTGACCCGCTTGTCGCGAGGCAGGATCGCGGCGCCCACCATCAGCGGCCCGGCCCACGCGCCGCGGCCCACCTCGTCGATGCCCACCACCACGTCGTAGCCCTCGGCCCACAGTTCCTTCTCCACCTCGCGGGTGGGGGCACGACCGGCCATCAGCGCAACACGATGGCGGACGGGCCGGCGGCTACTTCGCCCACCCGCCACCAGTGGTCGCCCAGCATGGCAGCGGTGGCCGCATCGACCGCGGCGAGCAGGCCGCCCGAGGTCTGCGGATCCATGCACAGCGCCTCGCCGGTGGGTGTGGCCGTGCTGCGCATGTGTGCTTCCACGTAGTCGCGGTTGCGGCGGTCGCCACCCGTGCGCACGCCGCGGTCTGCTGCTTCGCGGGCACCGGGGTAGGCGCGGATGGTGGCGGTGTCGACCACCACTTGCACGGCCCCGCGTTCGGCCATCTCCCACCCGTGGCCGGCAAGGCCGTAGCCCGTCACGTCGGTGACTGCGTGCACGGCCGCGCCCAGTGCCTGCAACTCTTCGGAGGCGGCACGGTTGAGCGTGCGCATCCCGGCGATCGCCGCTGCCTTGTCGGCTGCCTCGCCGGCCGCGAGCGTGAGCCCGGTGCCGATCGGCTTGCTGAGCATCAGCACGTCGCCGGGCACGGCACCGCCCTTGCGGAACACGCGGCCGGGGTGCACCACGCCCTGCACGGCGAGGCCGAAGATCGGCTCGGGGTTGCGGATGGTGTGCCCACCGGCGATCGTGCCACCGGCTTCGGCCACCACTGCTGCGGCGGCGTCGAAGATGGCGACGATGGCCTCGCGCGGGAAGTGCTCGGGGAACGCGGCCACGTTGATGGCCAGCACCACGCGGCCACCCATGGCGAACACGTCGCTGCACGCGTTGGCGGCGGCGATCGCGCCGAAGTCGGCCGGGTGGTCGACCAACGGCGGGAAGAAATCGGTGGTGCTGACGATCGCCACGTCGGGTGCCACCTGGTAGATCGCGGCATCGTCGAACGGGGCGAGGCCCACCAGCAGCGAGGGGTCGCTGCCGGCTGGCATGTCGCGCACCAGATCGGTGAGCAGCGAGGCACCCCACTTCGCGGCACAGCCACCGCACGAGGTCCATTCCGTGAGTTTCATGTCAGCGAAGGGGTCGGCGGACTGATCCGGGCTGGCCATTTCGCCAGCCTACGGTGGGGGCATGTACTCCGTGGGGCCATACACGTTCACACAGACCGATGCCGCCAAGACCGTGCACCACGCCCGTCATGTGTGGGAGTTCATCGAGGCCGGCCGCGATCCAGCGGTGATCGCGCACCTGTTCCCCACGCTCACCGACGAGCTGGCACACGACCTACCTGCGGTGTGGCACGCATGGCGCGCCGCGGGCGAGGCGATGCGCGCCGCCGGCCAGTTGCCGACGCGCACCGAGGGCACGGTGACCGCGCTGCACACGTCGGGTGGCGGGTTGCCGAAGCTGCCGATCGAACAGGCGGAGATCACGTGGGCTGGTGTGGCAGGTGATCGCCAGGGCAACCGCACGCACCACGGCCGCCCGTGGCAGGCGCTGTGCATCTGGAGCGACGAGGTGATCGATGCATTCCGTGCGCAAGGTCACCCGATCGCGCCGGGGTTGGCGGGCGAGAACATCACGGTGCGCGGCCTG
This sequence comes from Actinomycetota bacterium, assembly GCA_030645495.1. Taxonomy (GTDB): domain Bacteria; phylum Actinomycetota; class Acidimicrobiia; order Acidimicrobiales; family Ilumatobacteraceae; genus UBA668. Next base: position 283,709 of record JAUSLV010000018.1, on the reverse strand, counting down.
CCGTGGGCCGAGGTGCGGCCCGGTGTACGGCTGCAACTGGGTGAGGTGCTGTGCGAGGTGAGTGCCTACGCGGTGCCGTGCACGCACAATCGGCGGTGGTTCACCGACGGCGACTTCATGGTGATGCACCACGACCGCGGCCCGGTGAGCCGGGTGTACGCCACAGTGCTTCAGCCGGGGTCGGTGGCCGCGGGCGACGCTGCCGTGCTGGAACCCTGAGGCAGCGGCGAGCCCACCGCGCCTTCCGCGGTCAGCACGTGTTGGGTGGCCTCGGCGATCGCGGTGCGCACCAACTGCAGGCCGGACAGGCCGGGCAGCGCATCGATCCGCTCTTCGATGCGGTCGATCAGCTCTGCCCCGTCGCCAGATCCGAACAGGTAGGCGCCGGCGAACGATGTTTCGATCTTGGGCACGTCGCCGCTGCCCACGATCGCCCACTGGTGTTGCAGGAACCACTTCGTCACCTTCTGCGCGCGCTGGTCGGCCAGCAGATCGCGTGCATAGCTGGCGTAGTAGGCGGCGTGGCGGCCCTCCTGGCGCATGATGCGGCCAAGTAGTTCGGTGAGCACCGGGTGGTCGGCGATCTGCGACAGCCGGTTGTACGCGGCGTTGGCAGTCCATTCGTTGATCGCGCCCCACGTCATGTGCACCGCGGGGAAGCGCCGCACTGCGTGGCCCAGCGTCCAGAACGTGAGCGGGCTCCAGAACAGGTAGCGCTTGTTGAACCGGCGCATGGCCGTGAGCCGCTCGTCGTGTGCCGGTAGGTCGTGCATCGCCAGTACCCGCCCCAGCGCCTGGCCGTGCCAGTACTCCTCGTAGTTCCACAGCGTGAGGAACGCGGTGAACTGCGGGTCTTTCCACGCGGGCGTCACCAGTAGTTCACGCGTGTAGAGCACAGTCTGGTACTCGATGTCGTGCATGTAGGCCAGACAACGCAACACATCGGGATGCAACCGCTGGTCACGAAACTGGTCGAAGTCGAGGTCGTCGGTCTTCAGCCGCCCGCCCTGTTCTTGGAACTTCTCGATCGACATCGGCATGGCATGCTCCGCTGCGGCGGGGTTTCGGGTCCCGCGAGCGTAACCCAACGCCGTAACGCCGTCGGTCGGGGTCGTCGAGCACCCGCCGTCGACACACGATCGCCACACCTTCGTGGCGCTGTCGACACGTCGCGCCGTGAGCCTGTTCGTCATGACGAGCGACGTGACCGTGAGGGATCGCCCCTCATGAGGGTCGCACTTCGAACCGGCGAGGCGGCCCGGTTGCCCGTCGGCGTTAATCTCGCGGCGGCGGCTCTGGACGTGTTGACCTGAAGGCAGGTGTGATCATGCCCGACCGAGTTCTCGTGGTGGAAGACGACGAGGTGGTTCGCACGCTGTTGCGAATGCTGCTCGAGGACGAGTCGCTGCAGGTCGTCGAAGCCTCCTCGGGCACGCAGGCCGTCGAGCGGTTCGATGCCGACACGTTCGATCTCGTGCTGCTCGATGTGCGCCTGCCTGGGGTCAGCGGGTTCGACGTGTGTCGTCACATCCGCCGGAAGAGCAACGTGCCCGTCATCATGGTGACGGCACAGCAGGACAGCCACGACGTGGTGACGGGTCTGGAGATCGGCGCCGACGACTATGTTACGAAGCCGTTCAACGATCGCGAGTTGATGGCGCGCGTGCGGGTGCAGCTTCGCCGACGCACCGCCGAGCCCGACGGCGAGCGGCTGTGGGCAGGCAGCATCGAAGTGTTGCCCTCCGAGGGCACCGCCCGTCGCGATGGCGAACTCTTGGCATTGACCCGCACCGAATTCCAGTTGCTGTGCCATCTCGCCCGGTTCCCCAACCGGGTGTGGTCGCGCGACCAACTGCTGCAACACGTCTGGGGTTACGACTACAGCGGTGACGGCCGCCTGGTGGACACGCACATCGCTCGGCTCCGGGCGAAGATCGAAGTCGACCCGTCCGAGCCGTTGCTGCTGGTGACAGTGCGCGGATTGGGCTACAAGATCAGCCGCGAAACATCGTGAGGGTGCTCCCACGCGGTCTGCGCGCCCGTTCGGCAGCCGGCTTCGCCGTCTTGGCCCTGGTGCTCTCGCTGGTGCTGAGCCTCTCCACGTACCAGCTGGCCCGCTGGTACCTGCTCGACCAACGCCAGTCGCTGGCCGTGAAACAGGCCGTGTTGCACGCTCAGGTGTTGGGCGGCGAACTGTCCGGCCTGGCGGATGGCACCGAGAAGGAGGTGCTGGCCGCACTGGAGCAGACCAGGGGTCGCGCGGTCTTGCAAGTGCACGACACGTGGTACTCGGCCGTTGTCGATCTCGACCAGTCGCGCGTGCCACCGGCGCTGGTCGATTCCACCCGAGCGGGTACGGCGCAGTCGCAGCGGATCGTGGTGAACCAGGTGCCGTACATCGTCATTGGGATCCCCGTGCCCGAGGCGGATGCGGTGTACTTCGAGTTCGTCACGGCCACCGAGTACGAACGCACGCTGCGCACCCTTGCCTACGTGTTGATGGCGGTCGCCTCGATCACGACAGCGTTGGGGGCGCTGTCCGGTTGGGTGTTGTCACGGCGCGTGTTGCGGCCGCTCGACACCGTTGCGGTGTCTGCGCGGGCGATGAGCGAGGGCGACCTCCAACAGCGACTGGAGGTCGGCGACGATCCAGATCTGCGCCCCGTGGCCGAGTCGTTCAACTCCATGGCGCAGTCGCTCGAACAGCGGATCGCTCGCGAGCAACGTTTCACCGCCGACGTCAGCCACGAGTTGCGCACCCCGCTGACAGCGATGAGCTCGGCGGTGGCCCTCGCGCAGCGATCCGGCAACGGCGAGCGCACCGCATTTGCCATCGACGTCATCGCCGGTCAGGTCGACCACCTCCGCCAGCTGACCCTCGAGCTGTTGGAGCTGGCCAGGATCGATGCCGGGCGCGAGGACGTACGACACGAGTTGGTGGATGTGTCCGCCATCGTCGAGCGGCAGGCGGCGTTGCACGAGGTGTCGCCGGCTCTGGTCGGGCCGGTGGCTATTCCGGTGGTGCACGAGGTGAACCCGCTGCGGTTCGAACGGGTGGTGGCCAATCTGCTGGAGAACGCTGCCCGCTATGGCGGTGGCGCCACGCTGATCGAGTGCCGTCGCGCCGGCAGCACGCTGCGGCTGGTGGTGCAAGATGCGGGACCGGGGATTCCGGCCCACGAACGACAGTCGGTGTTCGGGCGGTTCCATCGGGGCACATCCACCGCCGGGGCCGACCATCCGAAGGGCACGGGGCTGGGGCTGTCGTTGGTGGAGGAGTATGTCCGCCTCGACGGTGGCGCGGTGTGGATCGAGGACAGCGCCTCAGGTGGAGCACGGTTCGTCGTCGAGATCCCGGGGAGGTCGTGATGCGGCGCTGGCCGACGATCGCCGTGTGCTGCCTCCTGGTCGGCTGCGGGTTCCCCACGCAGGACGCTCCGCAACCGATCGCTGGCGATGAACAGCCGCAGACGCTCATGACCGACTCCGCAGGGGGCGAACCCGCCGTCGAGGCGATCACGGTGTGGTTCATCCAGGACGACGTACTCGTGCCCATCGTTCGACGCGTGCCCCGACCCGCCGGCGCCGCCTCCGCTGTCGCCACTGACGCAGCGGGGGTGACCCCCGCCGAGGGCGCACGTGGCCTGCGGTCAGCGATCCCCGACCCGGCGATGATCACCGGCGCCGAGGTGGTTCGCGGCACTGCGATAGTGCAGTTGGCAGCGGAGTTCCTCGACATCCCTGCAGGAGACCAGGTGCTCGCGCTGGGACAGCTCGTCTACACCTTGACCGACCTGAGGGGCATCGGTCGCGTGCGGTTCGAGATCGACGGTGACGCCGTCGTCGTCCCGCTGCCGTCGGGCGATTCGACCGAGAGCTCGGTGTCCAGGGACGACTTCGCGTCGCTCATCACCCCTGCCTGATTCGGCGCGGGATCCGCACGACGTCGCGACAGAACTGTCACACACGGCTGAGAGCGTGCGGGTCATGCACCCGGCACGAACGCAGGCACATCCCTGATGTCATGGCTTTTCGATCGTCTCACCGACCTGGCCGTCGCCGACCGACTCGAGATCGTCGTCGATACGGAGCCGCTCGAACAGCTCGATCCCATGTTGCATCGTGCTGAACGGCTACCCGCCACCGCCGTTCGGCGCGGCTGCCCCAACCCACTCGATGCCTGGGTCCGCGAGCCGCGCGAGGTTCGTTTCATCGCCAGCGGCAGCACACGCGCAGGCGTGTTGTTCGCCGAACTGGGTGAGCACGATCTGGCCGTCGCCGTCGCCGCGCACGCACCCGGCGCCACCATGAAGGTCGACAACGTGGCCGACCTCAACTCACTGCTCGATGCGCTCATCACCATGAGGTCATATGTCCAGCGAATCCCGAACTGACCACTCGCGGTCGGCCCTCTACGGGAAGCGATCGGCCAGCGTCGTCCTCATCGGATACTTCGCGTACGCGGGCTTCCGCCTGCTGCTCGACGTGGTGGGGCGCTGACGTCATGGCGTGGCACCAACCCACCATGAAGGTCGGCCTGATCGGCTTCGGCAAGACCGGCAGGTCCGTAGCATCGGTGATCCTCGACAACCCCGACGTGAGTCTCGAATGGGTGGTCCGTCGATCCACACGGCTCGAGCACCGTTCGGTGCCCGAGTATCTCGGCGTCGACTCGACAGAGCCGGGGCTGATCTACAGCAGTAGCGAGTTCACCGCCGCACAACTGCTCGATCGGCACCCTGTCGATGCGATCATCGACTTCTCGTCACCGGATGGAGTGAACTACTACGCGGACGAGGCCGCCACACGGGGTGTGTCGATCGTGTGCGCAGTATCCAAGTTCCACTGGGACATGTCAGTGCGTTTCGATCGCTGGGCCTGCAGCACTCGCATGCTGTGGTCGCCGAACATCACCATCGGTATCAACTTCATGTTGCTCGCCGCGCAGACGCTGCGCACCATCGCCCCGTGCGCCGATGTCGAGGTCGTCGAGGAGCATTTCAAGTCCAAGGCAGAGGTATCAGGTACAGCGTTGCGCCTCGCCGACGGCCTGGGGTTGGAACCCCACTCTGTGAAGGTGATCCGCGCAGGAGGCATCATCGGGACACACGAGATCCTGTTCGGATTCCCGTTCCAGACCGTGCGTCTGCGTCACGAGAGCATCTCGCGCGAGGCCTTCGGCGATGGGGCGGTGTTCGCCGCACAGCACCTGGTCGGCCTCCCCAACGGCTTCTACCGCATGGAAGACCTGTTGCTGCCCTACTTCTCCAGACCCGCCGCCGAACTGAGCCAAGTGGTGGCCTGAACCCGGCCGTCAGGCGTTCAACCCTCGGCCTGATCGAGCGCGCCGGTGGAGGGGCCGAGGCGCAGCATGATCGCTGATGCTGCAGCGGCCACGACCGACGCGGCGAGGATCGCGAGCTTGGCGCTGGCCTGCTGCTCCGGATCCGGTAGCGCCAACTCGGTGATGAAGATCGCCACCGTGAAGCCGATGCCGGCGGCGGTGCCGATGCCCAGCAACTGCACCCGGCGGGTGCCCTGCGGCGCATCGACCGCACCGGTGCGCACCGACAAGAGCACCGCGCCGACCACGCCGAGTGGCTTGCCCAACAACAAGCCGGCGAAGACACCCCACGCGATGGGCGATCCGATCGCGTCGCGGAGGCCATCGTTGGAGATCTCGATGCCGGCATTGGCCAACGCGAAGACCGGCACGATCAGATAGCTGGTCCACGGGTGCAGCATGTGCTGCAACCACTCCACCACCGACACCGATCCCTTCGCAAGCTCCGAGGTCGTGTGCGCGGCTGCGGCGGTCGACACATCGGCCAGATCGTCGGCATCGATGTACTCCGCACTCAACCGCGGCACCGACGGCGCCAACAGGCCGAGCGCCACACCGGCCAGTGTGGGGTGCACCCCCGCTTCGTGCATCGCGAGCCACACCAACGAACCCAACCCGATGTAGACGACGAGCGCGTGTACACCAGCCCAGCGAACAGCCACGACGACCAGCAACAGTACGGCGGCCGCCCCCAGCCAGGCCCACGAGAGCCCAGTGGAGTAGACCGCGGCGATCACCACGATCGCGCCGATGTCGTCCACGATCGCCAGCCCCAACAAGAAGGCCCGCAGCGACGTCGGCAGCCTGCTGCCGGCCACCGCCAGCACGCCCACCGCCAAGGCGATGTCGGTGGCCATCGGAATGGCCCAACCCCGTGACGCCGTGCCGCCGGCGATCGCGAGGTAGATCAACGCCGGGACAACCATCCCGCCGACCGCGGCAACCATCGGCAGAGCCGCCGAGCGGCGGGTCGCCAGGTGCCCGTCCGTCATCTCGCGCTTGATCTCCAAGCCGACGACGAGGAAGAAGACGGTCATCAAGCCATCGTTGAGCCAGTGGCGCACATCCAGATCGAGGGTGTGGCCGGCAGCGGTGATCGAGAACCTGCTCGACCAGAAGCTCTCGTACGATGCGGCCCAGGGCGAGTTGGCCCACACCAAAGCGGCCGCCGCCCCGACGGCGATCAGCAGAGCGCCAGCTGACTCGGTGACCAGGAAGTCGCGTAACGGCGACAACATGCGGACGAATGGTGAACGGGGGCGACGACGGACGCGATCCATGAGGGGTCTCCTGTGTGATCGCCGACCAGACTTCCCGGCACGCCAGGTGCCTAGGGTACTCCCCTCACGATCTGCCAGGCGCGACACATTCCGTGGTTCGTGTGCAGGGTGAGCGCGTGTCGGCAGCGGCCGACGAGTCAATCCGCAGCTGTTTCGTCGAGCGATCGGTAGGCCGGCGTCCATTTGCACGCGGCGACCGCTTCGACGATCGCTTCGTCCCCGATCGGTCTGGCGTCGCCGTCGAGAACCGCTCGGCGCGCAACTGCGAGTGCCACCGTGTCGGCGACAGCTGCCACGGCGGACAGCGGCGGGAGCAGACCGCTCGCATCGCCCTCGTGTACGACCGAGCCGATAGCCGTGGCTGCCGCACTGAGCATTGCGTCGCTGACCTTGGTGGCACCGACGGCGACGAGCCCACGGCCGAGGCCGGGGAACAGGTAGAGGTTGTTGACCTGGGTGATGGTGACGGTGCGCGCGCCCACCGCGACAGGGGCGAACGGGCTGCCGGTGCCGATCAGCGCTCGACCGGCTGTCCACGCGAGCACGTCGGCGGGGATCGCCTCGGCGCGGGGTGTGGGGTTCGACATCGGAAGCACGATGGGCCGGGCAACGGTGGCGGCTTGCGCGCGAATCACCGCTTCCGTGAACAGCCCTGGATGGCCAGTGACGCCGACGAGCGCATGCGGTTCGGCGCGCGTGACGACCTCCAGCAGCGGAACATGCCCCTCTCGGTCGGCCATGTGGGCAACTTCCTCCCACGGGCGGACGTAGCCGTGCTGGAAGCTCTGCAGCCCGTCGAGGCGATCGTGGAGCAGCCCGAAGCGGTCCACCAGCCAGCAGCGGCGCCGGGCTTCGGGTTCGGGAACACCGGCAGCGATCAGGGCACTGGTGGCCTGGCGGGCGATGCCAACACCGGCGGAGCCTGCGCCGACGATGACCAGGCGCAGTTCGTCGAGCGCGATTTCGTTGATGCGCATGCCGGCGACGATCGCGGCAACGGCGACCGCGGCGGTGCCTTGAATGTCGTCGTTGAACGAGCAGATCGCCTCGCGGTGCCGAGCGAGCAGGCGATTCGCGTTGCGTTGGGCGAAGTCTTCCCACTGCAGCACGACGCCCGGGCAGCGGGCATTGAGCGCGGCGACGAACGCATCGACCAATTCGTCGTACTGCTCATCGCGAACACGGCGCTGCCGCCAGCCCAGGTACAGCGGGTCGGAGAGCAACTGTTCGTTCTCGGTGCCGACATCGAGGAAGACCGGCAGTGTGCGTTCGGGATCGACACCACCGACTGCGGTGTACAAGGCCAGCTTGCCGATCGGAATACCCATCCCACCGGCGCCGAGGTCGCCCAGGCCGAGCACCCGCTCGCCGTCGGTGACGACGACGACATCGATCTCGCCCCCACCGAGGGCACTGTCGAGCATCTCAGGGATGCGGTGCCGATCCGGCCAGGACAGATACAGGCCGTGCTCGCGCCGGTACGTGCGCGACCACTGCTGGCACGCGAAGCCCACCGTCGGCGTGTACACGATGGGCAACAGTTCCTCGAGGTTCTCTGCGAGGAACCGGTAGAACAGCACCGAGTTCGTCTCTTGCAACGTGCGCAGGAAGATGTGCCGGGCCAGGTCGCCGTGGGCAGCCTCGAACTCCGTTCGAACCCGCTGGAGCTGCGTGGCCAAGTCCTCGACCACCGGTGGGATCAGACCGTGCAGACCGAACTTCGTCCGCTCTTCGCAGGTGAAGGCGGTGCCCTTGTTGTGGTAGCGACTACCCAGAAGTTCGTGGCCGGACAGCATCAGCTCACCTGACATTCAGACGTTCACCAGATCATGATCGCGCGCTTCGCTGAATGCGAACTGAGTGTACTCGCGCTCGCAGGGATGGCCGGTGAGGGCCCAGATCTCGCTGGCGCCATCGGGGCGCAGCGCGGCGATCATCGAGGCGGTGGTGGCCTCCACGCCCTCCACGTGCATGCACACGCTCCACCCCTCGGCGCCGAACATGTCGTGCGAACGCAGGTGCGCGGCCAACGCCTCCACCGACACCGGCTGCTGCGTCAGCACCTGCTGCGAGGCCAGCCAGCGTGGGTTCACCAACTGGTCGACGGGTTGGCGTGGGTGGCGATGGGCCGCGTCGAAGGCAGGGATCGTGGTGCGGTTGGAGATGGCGCGCACGCCGGTGACGGCCTCGACGGCCCACTCGCCGCCGCTGGTGTCGATCACGAACGCGGTCGTGGGGTCGGCCACGAGGAACGCGTTCCAGTAGGGGCGGCCGTGCGGTACCAGCAGCGGGTCGTGGCCGCTGCCCCCTTGCCCGAACCGCGCGATCATCTCGGTGATCGTGTCCACCGCAGCAGCCGCTGAGGCGGCCCGCTCGAGAGCGAGGCGCACGAGGTCCATGCCGGTGAGGCCCACCATGGCGCCGCGCGGGTCGAGCGTGGTGAACACGGTGGTGTTGCCGATGGCCACACCAGCTTCGTTCACGCCGTGCTCGGCACCCCAGCCCCACGCTGGGCGCGACAGCACGCAGGCCAGCGTGGCGTGTGGGTGCGCGGGCACTTCCAGGTGCGTGGCGCGCAACGGCCCACTGTCGCGTCGCGCCGGCGACCACTCCACCACCTGTCGTTCGGTCGGCGGCCGATCGCTGTTCTTCGCGAACAACGTCGCACCGATCGCGCTCGCCGCGGGTAGGGCGACCAGCACGTCACACATCAGGAGAACGAGCCGCCATCGGCCGGGGCCAGGCCCGGGGGCACCGGCCACAGCGTCTCACCCTTCACGTCGGCCGACACCCACTCGGGCGCCAGCGCAGAGGCCCGCAGCTGCACCGGGCCACCGGTCTGCTCCCACAACACGGCAGGGCGCGCGCCGTGCCAACGCACCGCGAACGACACGGTGCTGTCGGCGCTCGTGGGCAGGCCGTACACCTCGAAGTTGGTGCCCTCCCACCCAACCGGCAGGCCAGCGGGCAGCAGGTCGCCGCCGGCACCGGTGGCGACGCCCAGGCGACGCTCGACCCACAGCGCGTAGAGCGTGGCGTCGAGCGGCTCGTCGGCGGGAAGCGCCAGCGAGGGGGCCAGACGCAGGCGCATCGCGCCCAGGTCGCGGCGGGCACGTTCCTCGCCTGCGCGCGCCAACACGATCTCCGCCGCATCGAGCGCGGCGGCCAGCGTCCAGTCGCGCACGTCGCCCTTCGCAGCCATCTCCAACGCGTGAGCCACATCCGGCACCCACGGTGCGGCGCCGTCGCCCATGCGCACCAACTGGCCGAGCGCGATCAAGAACGCCACCGGGTCGTCGTCGGGGTGAGCCGGGCCGTTCAACAACAGCTCGCAGCGCGCGGCCACCACCCGCGGGCCCACCGGCGCGTCGGGCAGCAGCAACCTGCTGGCCTGCTCGGTGGTGGTGGTCCAGCCGCGCACAACACCGGTGGCGGTGGGCATGCCGCCTGGCAGCGTGCCCGCCGCCGGGTGGGTGTGGCGCAACGCGACGGTGACAGTGGCCTTGTGGCCCACGGGCACGGCGATGCTGCCCGACGGCAGCGTGATGCCCTGGATGGGAGCCGTCGGCGGCAGCGCGGTCAGCAGGTCGCCACGGGTGAACGCCACAGCGATCGGCAGCGGGGAGGCGTTCTCCACCTCCACGATCGTGAGGCCACCGTGCGCAGCCACGGAGTACACGCGGTGCACCGCATCGCCCTCGGGGATGCGCACTCGCGTCTCCACCACGGCTGTGCCGCCCAACCGCTTCTGGCGAACCGCGGGCTCGTCGGCCGGCGTGTGCCAACGGTCGTCGGCGGCAACGTGCCAGTCCAGCACGGGGCTACCGTCCCACGGTTCGATCGCGCCCCACGCGTTGACCGAGGCGCGCCAGGTTCCGCCGGTGACTCCGGTGGTGATCATGCTCTGTTACTCCATCTCGCTCTTGCGGCCACGCTGCATCAGCGCGCCGAGGGCTTCCTTCGCTGAGCGGCCCTGGTGGCACACGGCCACCACCTGCTCGGCGATCGGCATGTCGACGCCGTGGCGCCTGGCCAGGTCGAGCACGCTGGGCGAGCTCTTCACACCCTCGGCCACCATGTTCATGTCGGCCAGCACATCCTCGATCGTACGGCCCTCGCCCAGCTGGTAGCCCACCATGTTGTTACGGCTCTGCTTGCTGGAACACGTGGCGATCAGGTCGCCCATGCCGGCCAGCCCTGCGAACGTGGCCGCCTGGCCACCCATCGCGATGCCCAGCCGGGTCATCTCCGCCAGCCCGCGAGTGATGAGCGTGGCGCGCGTGTTGTCGCCGAAGCCCATGCCCTCGGCCATGCCGGCGGCGATGGCGATGACGTTCTTCACCACACCGCCCACCTCGCAGCCGACGACATCGGTGTTGGTGTACACACGCAGGCTGGGGCGGCCGAAGATGCGCTGCAGTTCGGCGGCGATGTCGCCGTTGTCGATCGCCACGACACTCGCCGCCGGCTGCCCGGCCAGGATCTCCTTGGCCAGGTTGGGGCCGGTGAGCACCGCCACCGGGTGGCCCGGCATCTCGTCGCGAGTCACCTCGCTCATCCGCTTGCGCGAACTGCGCTCGAGGCCCTTCGCGAGGCTGACCACCGGCACCCAGGCGCGCAGGTACGGCGCGGCCTCGGCCGCCACGTCGCGGTAGCCGTGCGACGGCACGGCCATCACCAGTACGTCGGCGTGCGTGACCGCGTCCTGCAGCGACGTGGTGGCGCGCAGTTGCGGCGGCAGAGCGAACTGCGGAAGATAATCGGTGTTCACATGGTCGCGGTTGATCGCGTCGGCCAGCTGTTCCCGCCTCGCCCACAGCACGGTAGGTGTGTTGACCGCAGCCAGCGCGGCCACCGTCGTTCCCCACGAGCCGGCACCGATGACGGCCACATTGATCGGCATGACGAACAGCGTAGGCGCACCGGTAGCGACGACCCTACGATGCCATCCGTGGATCGCGTCGTACTCGTGCCCGTGAAGAGATTCGCCGACGCCAAGGCGCGGCTTGCGGCTGTGCTCGCCCCTGCCGATCGAGAGCGCCTGGCGCGCTGGACCGCCGAGCGTGTCGTTGCCGCGGCCGGTGAGTTGCCGGTGTTCGTGGCCTGCGACGACGAGGGTGTCGCCGAGTGGGCCACCACCCACGGCGCCTCCGTGCTGTGGCACCCTGGCGTCGGCCTCAACGCGGCCGTGGCCAACAGCGTCGCCGAACTGCGCGTACGCGGGGCCGGCCACGTGGTGGTGGCCCACGGCGACCTGCCGCGGGCACGTTCGCTGGCCGGCACGATCATCCCTCGCACCATCACCCTCGTGCCCGACGCCCGCGACGATGGCACCAACGTGATCGCCGTGCCCACCGACGTGCCGTTCGAGTTCGCCTACGGCGCCGGCTCGTTCCACCGCCACCTGGCCGCCGCGGTCGCCGCCGGCATGCCTGTGGCCGTGCGTCGCGATCCGCTGCTGGCGATCGACATCGACACCCCGTCCGACCTCGCGCACCCGCTGGTGCAGGAAGTGCTGCCCTCATGGCTGCCAACGAACCCGGCCAACCCGAACCCGGCCCGCGTCTGACCACGCGCGCCATGGGGCGCGACCTGCCCGTGCCGACCACGGCGCTGGCGATCGGCGCGCACCCCGACGACGTGGAGTTCGGTGCCGGCGGCACGCTGGCCAAGTGGGCCGCCGCCGGTTGCACCGTTCACCACCTCGTGCTCACCGACGGCTCGAAGGGCACCTGGAACCCGAACGCCGACATCGACGCGTTGATCGCCGCGCGGCGCGACGAACAGCGCGAGGCGGCGAAGCGACTGAGCGGTGCCAACGCCGGCGCCGTGGTGTTCCTCGATCAGGTGGACGGCGAACTCGACACCAGCTTGTGGTTGCGAGGTGAGGTGGCTCGCGTGATCCGGATGCTGCGCCCGGCCGTGGTGCTGGGCCACGACCCTTGGAAGCGCTACCGCCTGCACCCCGATCATCGCCACGCGGGCCTGCTGGCATGCGACGGCATCGTTGCCGCACGCGACCCGCACTTCTTCCGCGACCACGGCCTACCGTCGCACCGCCCCGATCACCTGCTGCTGTGGGAGGCCGACGAGCCCGACCACGTGGAAGACGTCACCGGCTTCGTGGCCACCAGGCTGCACGCGCTGGAAGCACACGAGAGCCAGTTCGAGAGCACGATGAAGGCCGTCGACCCCGCGCAGATCCTCGCGTTCCGCGAGCGCATCGACGCGCGCCTGGCCTCACTCGGTCAACAGCACGGCGTGCAGCGCGCCGAGCTGTTCAAGCGCATCAGCGATCTGTGATCGGCCCGAACTGGCCGGCGGGGCGGCCGCCACCGGCACCACCGGCGAACGCTTGGGCGATACCCATCCATTCGCGAGCGGCAGCTCCCTCCATCACCAGGCGGGTGTCATCGAGGTGACGGCGTTGGGTGACGAGCAGGCAGAAGTCGAGCGCTGGTCCGCGCACACTGTCGGCGCACGGCTCGCCCCACTCCCACAGTGATCCGTCAGGGGCGCTGAGCGCCACGTACACCGGCGCTTCGGGCAACGGCAGCGAGTTGACGAGGTACGAGAACGGTCGAGCACGCACACCGATGTGGGCGACGTGCTTGAGCCGCGCGGTGGAGGCGCGGGTGACACCCAACGCGTCAACCACGTCTTGCCCATGTGCCCACGTTTCCATCAGCCGGGCGGTGACGAACGATCTCGCCGCCATCGCCGGGCCGTACCACGGCACCCGCACTGACGGATCCAGCGTGCGCGCCGCCTCGATGAACGCCGCCCGATCGCCCCGCCAGGCATCCAGCAGTGCAGCCCCACTGATCGCTCGTCCGGGTGCGATCGACGCCTCCGTGCCGCCATTGGCGATCATCCACTTCATGTCCTCCGCGAACCCATCCGCATCGCAGGCCGCCAGCAGCGCGCGTTGATCGAAGAACCACAGGTGGCTGATCTGGTCGCGTACCGTCCATCCCTGCGCCGGCGTAGGTGTCGACCACTGTTCCTCGCTGAGGCCGCTCACGATCGCATCGAGCGCGAGGTGCTCCTCACGCAGGTCGACGCACACCGATTCCATCTCCGTGCTCATCGCGCCATCATCGTGCACCATGCGGCAAAACGGCGAACGGGGGGCCGAGGCCCCCCGTTCCACGGTCGGAGCCGAAGCTCACTTCTTGGCGGCTGCCTTCTTGGCCGGAGCCTTCTTGGCGGGGGCCTTCTTGGCCACAGCCTTCTTCGCCGGAGCCTTCTTGGCCACAGCTTTCTTGGCGGGGGCCTTCTTGGCCACAGCCTTCTTCGCCGGAGCCTTCTTGGCCACGGCCTTCTTGGCGGGGGCCTTCTTGGCCACAGCCTTCTTCGCCGGAGCCTTCTTGGCCACGGCCTTCTTGGCGGGGGCCTTCTTCGCCGCAGCCTTCTTGGCCGGGGCCTTCTTCGCGGCCTTCTTGGCCGGAGCTGCCTTCTTGGCCGGAGCCTTCTTGGTTGCTGCCACTTGGGGTTTCCTTCCTGGTTGCTGGTGCTTGCTAGTTGGGATCTGGATTACTTCTTGGGGTTCAGTTCAGCCTTGAGCGTGCTGCTCGAGGTGAACTTCATCCGCGTCGAGGCGCTGATGTTCACAGCCGCGCCGGTCTGCGGGTTGCGACCGGTGCGTGCCGCCGACTTGGAGGTGCTGAAGGAGCCGAACCCGGGCCATGCGATCTTCTCGCCCTTCTTGGCGGCGTCCACGACGATGTCGAAGAACGCGCCGACGGTCTTCTCCGCGTCGGCCTTGCTGACATCGGCTTGCTTGGCGATTGCGTCGATCAGCTCTGCTTTGGTCATTGGCTTGATACCTCCGGGTATCGGGATTGCTCGTTCCGTAACTGACTGTTACGTACGCGTATCGAACATGTTTCGCGCGCCGATTACAAGCATTCTCTTTGTTGCATTTGCACCAAGTGCCAGACGGCACTCTGTGACGGTCGCCTCAGGTGCGCGATCCCTCGCTCGCAAACGCTCCGAGCGAGGGCATCGAACGACCCGCACCCGACTCGGCAGGACCTCTCGATCACGTCTGCGCAACCTGCACGGAACACAACGTGAGTGTGAACAGTCGGTGCCATCCACCGCGCGCACCCGACCAGTGCGCTACAAAGGCCACACGCGGAGAGCGTGCTCACCGCGTGCCAATTCATCCCGCCCACCTGTGGGTCCAACGGACTGGAGTGGTGTTGACCGATCTGCTGCACGGCCGACTCGATCGCGACGCGACGGAAGGAGGTGTGCGCACCCGTGTCGTCCTCGACACCTCGGTGCTGATCGGTGATCCCGGCTGCTTCCACAGCTTCGCCGGAGTCGACATCGTGATCCCGTTCACGGTGATCGAAGAACTCGACAGCCTCAAGACACGCGCCGACGACGTCGGTCGCGCCGCGCGCAGCGCCCTGCGCACGATCGAGGAGCACCGGGTCAAAGCCGGCGGCTCGCTGGCCACGCCGTTCGCGATCGGCGACCCCGCCGCCAACGGCACGCTGCAAGTGGAGATCAACGGCGTGCAGAAGCACCTGCTGATCGAGCACGGGCTCGATCCGGCGATACCCGACAACCGCATCATCGGGGCCGCGCTCGGGCAGGCGATGCACGCTCCGACGCGCATGGTGTCGAACGACGCGGCGCTGCGCATCAAGGCAGCGCACCTCGGCCTGGAGGCGGTCGAGCACCACCCGATCGGCCGCACGTTCGCCACACGGCCGGCGGGCTGGATCACCGTCGAGGCCGACTTCGAGCAGATCGACCGGCTCTACCACCACGAGGCACTACCCCGCGACGAGGTGGCCGGCTGCGCCGATCTGCGCGAGAACAACTTCGCCGTCGTGCGCTCCGGTTCGCAGTCCGCGCTCACCCGCTGCGTCGACGACGAGCTGGTGCTCATGAACCACGCCACGCCCGAGGCATGGGGTCTGCGATCACGTTCGAAAGAGCAGCGGTTTGCGCTGGAACTGCTGCTCGACCCCGACGTCAGCGTGGTCGCACTCGATGGCCGCGCCGGCACCGGCAAGACGCTGCTGGCTATCGCCGCCGGCCTCGAGCAGGTCGTCGAGCAGAAGCGCTACGAGAAGCTGGCCGTGTACCGCCCGCTCGTGCCGGTCGGCCGCGCCGATGTCGGCTTCCTTCCCGGCGGGCTCGACGAGAAGCTCGACCCGTGGATGTCGGCCATCCACGACGCGATCGTGGCACTCACGGATCAACGCAGCGCGCACGATGCCCACCACCTCGTCGACGAACTGGTGGGTCGCAACCAACTGTCGCTCGAGTCGGTGACGTTCCTGCGCGGACGCAGCCTCCACCGACAGATCGTGGTGGTCGACGAAGCACAGAACCTCGAGCCCACCACCCTCAAGACGGTGCTCACCCGCATCGGCGAGGGCACCAAGGTGGTCTTCACCGGCGACACCAGCCAGATCGACGCGCCGTACCTCGGCGAGGCCAACAATGCGCTGGCGGTGCTGATCCAAGCGTTCAGCGGGCAGGCCTGCTTCGGCCATGTCACGCTCACCGCGTGCGAGCGCAGCACCGTGGCCAGCCTCGCAGCCGAGCTACTCTGACCAGTTCGCGGCGACAACTCACTCGGTCGCAGCGACCGCCCTCGGCCCTGTGACACCCCTCGCCTAGGGTGGGGTCGTGGCTCCCGCAGCGTCCCAACCGGTCAGCACGCAGCGCTTCGCTGTCGTCGACGTGGAAACCTCGGGCTTGTCGCTGCGCCGCGACAACGTGTTGCAGGTGGGCGTGGTGGTGGTCGATGGCGAGGGCACCGTGCTCGATCGGTACTGCAGCCTGGTGGCCCCACGGTTCCGCTGGTGGTACCGCGTCGGCCCCACCGGCTTGCATGGCATCCGTCGGCGCGACGTTCGCACCGCGCCGTCGTCCGCGCAGGTGCTGGGCGAACTGGCAGCCCGCCTGCAGGGCGCTCGGTTCGTGGCCCACAACGCCGAGTTCGACGTTGCCTTCCTGCGCAAGGCCGCAGCGCGCTCAGGTGTTGCGCTGGCGATCGACGACCCCATCTGCACGCTGAGGCTGTCGCGCACGCTCGACCCGCAGCGGGCCCTCTCGCACCGCTTGGCCGACATGTGCGAGCGCTACGACATCCGGGTGGTGCGGCCGCACGACGCACTGGCCGATGCCGATGCCACCGCTGCCGCCCTGCCACACCTCCTGCGGGCGCACGGCATCGTCACCACCGACCAGTTGCCCCCACGGGCCGTCGTTCAGCCTCCGCTGGCGTCGTAGCGAGCCAGCAGCCCTGCCGCCGCAACGGCGCCGAGGCTCACCCACTCGGGGGGCGACAGCACGCGTGCCTTCGCACCCAGACGCAGCAGCAGCTCACGCAGCCAGCCCTCACTCGCCACGCTCACCTCGATCCGCCAGCCATCACCATCGGGGGTGACCGACGTGGTGGGATAGCGCTCTTCCACCCACTTACCCGAGGCGGGCACCTGCAGCACCGCAGTGGGCAGGTCGGCGTCGGCGAACCACGAGTCGATTGCAGGAGCAACCACGTCGCGGGGCGCGTCGATCACACCGGTGCGTTCGGCTCGCTCGATGCGGTCGATGCGGAACGTGCGCTCTTCGCCGCGCAAATGATCGTCGGCGATCACGTACCAGGCGCCCCGATCGACGAACACGACGCGAGGCGTGATCTCGCGTTCGGTGGCCTGCTCGGCCTGCGCCGATCGGTAGGTGATGCTCAGCCGCGCACACTCGTCGGCGGCCGCCTTCACCACGTCGGTGCCGGCGGGTGTGGGGGTGTCGACCACCAGGCCGTCGCCCAGCGCATCGGCCAGCTTCTTCAAGGCGCGGTCGAGCGCGCCGTTGCCCTCACCGCCGGGCATCGCCATCGCAACGCGGGCGGCGGCCAACAGCGCGAAGCCTTCGGGGGCGGTCAGCCGCAGCGGCTTCGTGAACAGCCGCGGCACGCCGGTGAAGATGATGCCCTCGTCGATGAACACGTCGACCATCTCGTCCACGAACGGCGGCAGGCCGCACATGGAGGCGAGCTCGAGGTCGCGCACGAGCTCCTGCTCGCTCAGTTCGAAGCGCTCGGCGACCTCGGCCACCGACACCTCGCCGCGCTCCATCAGCCAGGGCAGCATCACCAGCATCCGCCGTACACGGTCACCCGTGGAGCGCGGCCCACGCCTGGCGTTCATCGAGCTCCAGCCAGCGCCGACAGCCAGCCCACGACGTCGGCACGCACCTCGGGCGGTGCCAACACCTCGGCATGCACGCCAAGGCCGAACAGCCACGACCGGAAGGCGTCGGCATTCGCGCACGGCACCTCCACCACCACCCCACCATCGGGGCGCCTGGACAGCACCGCGGTGTCGCCCAACTCGCGCACCACCATGTCGGCACGCACCGCCTCCACCAGCACTTCGGCACGTGCCGCCGGTTCGTCGCCCAACAGCTTGGGGTCGGAGGGGAACGTGGCGCGGGCATCGAAGTCGACCGGTCGTTCGAACGCGTGAGTCTCGCCCACCACGAGATCGCCTTCGATGCGATCCACACGGTAGGTGCGCACCTCGTCGTGCCCCAGGTCGTGGCCGATCACGTACCAGTAGCGCTCGCGCAGCATCAGCGAGTAGGGCTGCAGCGTTCGCGCCGTTCCCCGGTACTGGAACGTGACCTGCGAACGGGTGGCCGTGGCCTCACGCAGCTGTGGCAGCGCGGGCAGGTCGGGAATGTTGGCAACCACCACCGGCGACGAACTGCGTTCGCCACCCAGCTTCAGCAAGCCGAACTGCGCGTCGGCCAAGCGAGCGGCGGCCACCGCCAGCTGCAGCGCCACCCGTTCGTCGGGTTCCAGTTGCAGATCGGTGAGCTCATAGCGGTTGCGGTCGATGCGATAGGCGGTCTTGCCCGCGTCGCTGCCGGCCAACACTTCGCTCTCCAGCGGCACGCCGATCTCGCGCAGCAGCGCCTTGTCGCGCTCGAAGGCACCGCGCGTCGCCGAGTCGCCGGCGGGGTATTGCCCGGCGAGTTCGTTGGCGATCTGCTCGTGGGTCAGCGGCGTGCGAGTGGCCATCAGCAGCGCCACCAGGTTGGTGATCCGTTCGAGTGCGTCGGCCATCAGCGGCCCGCGTGGAAGTTCAGTGTCGCACTCATACGTGCACCACTCTGCCGCATCGTGGAGCGGCCACGACGCATCTCCCGTACCCTTGACATGTGACTTCCGCGCAACGCCTCCCCAAGCCGTCGGCCACCCGGCTCGCCGTACGGGTCACTCCCGAGGCACTGCGCGGCATCCGCTCGGGCCACCCGTGGGTCTACGAGAACTCGATCGACTCGATCAAGGGCACCGGCGCGTCCGGCGACCTGGCCGTGGTGTTCGACGACGATCGCAAGTTCGTGGCCGTGGGCTTGTACGACCCCGACAGCCCGATCCGCATCAAGATCGTGCACAAGGGCAAGCCGGCCACGATCGACCGTGCCTTCTGGACCGCCAAGCTGCAGACCGCACTGGCGCTGCGCGACAAGCTCATCGAGCGCGGCGACACCACCGGCTACCGCTGTATCAACGGCGAGAACGACGGCATGCCCGGCATCGTGCTCGATCACTATGCGGGCACGATGGTGCTGAAGATCTACAACGCGATCTGGGTGCCGCACCTGGCCGACCTGGTGCCGGCGATCGACGACGTGTTCCACCCCGATGCGCTCGTGCTGCGCCACGCGCGCAACCTGGAGAAGGCGCTACTACACGGGCTGGAAGAGGGCGACGCGCTGCTGGGCACCGCACCCACCGAGCCGGTGCTGTTCCGCGAGCACGGCCTCACGTTCGAGGCCGATGTCATCCACGGCCAGAAGACCGGCCACTTCCTCGACCAGCGCGAGAACCGCGTGCTGGTGGGCACCCAGGCCGAGGGTGCCAAGGTGCTCGACATGTTCGCAGCAACTGGTGGCTTCACCGTGCACGCCGCCGCGGGCGGCGCCACCGAGGTGGTGACGGTCGACATCAGCGAGCCCACACTCGCGGTGGCGGCGCGCAACCTGCAGCACAACATCAAGGTGCCCAACGTGGCGGCGTGCAAGTACCGGCCCATCGTCGGCGACGCGTACGAGGTGCTCGATCGGTTGTGGCGCAACGGCGAGCGGTTCGAGATCGTGATCATTGACCCGCCGTCGTTCACCCCTCGCCAGACCAGTGTCGACCGTGCGCTCGCGTCGTACGCCCGCCTCACCGAGAAGGCAGTTCGACTCGTGCGGCCCGACGGGCTCTACGTGCAGGCGTCATGCAGCAGCCGCGTGACGGCCGACGAGTTCCACCTCACGGTGTCGCACGCTGCGGCCCAAGCAGGCCGCCCGCTCGAGGAGTGGCGCCGCACCAGCCATCCCGTCGATCACCCGATCGGTTTCCCCCAAGGCGCGTACCTGAAGGCCGTCTTCGCCAGGGTTCCCTGAGCACCTCAGCCGACGCGGTTGGCGCGATACCACTGGATGAGCGCGTTGGTGCCCGCGTCGTGCTGCGGGCTGTCGGCCGCCGTGAGCTCGGGGGTGATGCGGTTGGCCAACACCTTGCCCAGCTCCACGCCCCACTGGTCGAAGCTGTTGATGCCCCACACCACACCCTGCACGAACACGATCTGCTCGTAGAGCGCGATCAGCTGGCCCAGCACACCCGGCGTGAGCCGCGGCGCCAGGATCGTCGTGCTGGGGCGATTGCCGGGGAACACCCGGTGGGCCTGCTGGTGCGGCGGTGTGCCTTCGGCCAGCACTTCCTCCAGCGTCTTGCCGAACGCCAGCGCCTCGCCTTGCGCGAACAGGTTCGACATCAGCAGGTCGTGCTGCGCCAGCAGCGGGTGGTTCGGCTGCGCGAAGCCGATGAAGTCCACCGGCACCAGCCGTGTGCCCTGGTGCAGCAGTTGGTAGAACGCATGCTGTCCGTTCGTGCCCGGCTCGCCCCAGATGACGGGGCCGGTGGTGATGGTCACCTCGCCGCCGTCGGTGCGCACGCGCTTGCCATTGCTCTCCATGTCGAGTTGCTGCAGGTAGGCGGTGAAGCGGCGCAGCTCGTGCGAGTACGGCAGCACGGCCTTCGTTTCCGCACCCAGCACGTTGTGGTACCAGATGCCCAACATGCCCATCAGCACCGGTGCGTTCTGCGCGAATGGTGCCGTGCGGAAGTGGCTGTCGATCGTGTGGAACCCGGCCAGGAACTCGCTGAAGGCGTCGGGCCCGATCGCGATCATCAGCGAGAGGCCGATCGCCGAGTCGACCGAGTAGCGGCCGCCCACCCAGTCCCAGAAGCCGAACATGTTGCCCGTGTCGATCCCGAACGCAGCCACCTTCTCGGCGTTCGTGCTGACGGCCACGAAGTGCTTGGCCACGGCCTCGGCGCCGAGTGCGTCGGCCAGCCAGCGGCGGGCCTCCTGCGCGTTGGTGATCGTCTCGATCGTGGTGAACGTCTTCGAGCTGACCACCACCAATGTCGTGGCCGGATCGAGATCCTTCAGGTTCGTGTGGATGTCGGCGCCGTCGACGTTGCTGACGAAGCGGCACGACAGTCCCGCCTGCCCGAACGCCTCCGTGGCCAGGTAGGCCATCGCCGGGCCGAGGTCGCTGCCGCCGATACCGATGTTCACGACCGTGCGGATCTGTTGGCCGGTGGCACCGCGCCAGTCGCCGCTGCGCACCCGCTCGGCGAACGCCGCCATCCGATCCAGCACCTCGTGCACCCCGGGCACCACATCGTGACCATCGACGAACACGTGCGCGGTACGCGGGGTGCGCAGCGCGGTGTGCAGCACCGCCCGCTGCTCGGTGGCGTTCACCTGCTCGCCGGTGAACATCGCCTCACGGCGCTCGGCGACACCGGCTGCATCGGCCACCGCCAGCAGCGCTGCCAGCACGCCGTCGTCGACGAGGTGCTTCGAGTAGTCGATGCGCAGGACGCCGGCCTGCACCACGTAGCGATCGGCACGGTTGGGGTCGGAGGCGAACAGTGTGCGCAGGTGGGCGGGCGCGGGGGTTGCCTGCAACGCCGCCCACTGGGGAGTGGTGGAGATGTCCATCGGCCTCGACGCTACTCAGCCGGTGGTGGCAGCGCGGCTGCTGCGGCGGCGTCGGCAACCACCACGGTGCCGGCTCGACGCAGGCGATCGGCCGGCAGCAGTGGATCGTGCAGCAACCACCGCTGCAGCGGTACGGCTTTGGCGGCACCGCACACCAGGAGCAGTCGGTGACGCGCACGATTCACGACCGGCGGTGTGAGCGTCATCCGTACGCGCCCTCGGTACTCACCGCTGATCGCCACGTCGTGGGGTGAATCGATCACCGGATCACCGGGCGGCCACGACGCGGCGTGGCCGTCATCGCCGAGGCCGAGGTGCACCACGTCGAAGCGTGGCGGCAGCGAGGCCGCGTAGCGCGCTGCGGCCGCATCCAGGTGGGCCGCGGTGACCGGCATGAGGTGCAGCTGTCGGGGCAGCACCGGCAACGCCTGCAGCAGCCCTGCGTTCCGCGCCGCGTCGCCGTCGGGCGCCACTCGTTCGTCCACCTGCCACACCTGCACGCTCGCCCACGGCACGGCGAGCGACACGAGCGTCGCAACCATCGCCGCCGGGGTGCTGCCGCCACTGAGCGCCAGCGTCGCTGCCCCGCGCCGCCGCACGGCGTTGCGTAGTTGCGCAGCGAGCCACACAGCAGCCTCCTCGGCAGCGCCAGCCGCGTCGAGGGCAATGCGCAGGTCGCTCATGTCAGTGCGGCAGCACGCGGTGCAGGAAGCCCACCACCGGCTCGGTAAACGCGTCGTTGCGATCGCCGGCCACCATGTGGTGCGCGTCGCCCACATCGACATACTCGGCCTGCGGCACGAGCGTGAGGAACTCCTGCGCCGACTCCTCGCTCACCACATCGCTCATCCGGCCGCGCACCAACATCACCGGCAGCGTCAGCGCACGAGCGTGGGCCTCGTTGTCGTTGATCGCCGTGCTCACCGTCGAGCGCCGACGAAGGTCCATGAACGCTGGGTCCCAGTGCCAGCGGTAGCGGCCATCCTCACCGAGGCGCAAGTTGCGCGCCAGGCCCTCGATGCTCGGCGGTGGGCGGTGCGGCAGGTAGCCGGCCACTGCTTCGGCGGCTTCCTCCAGCGACGCGTAACCGTCGGGGCGGGCGGTCATGAAATCGACAATGCGCTGCACACCCTCGGGCTCGCTGCGGTGGGCGATGTCGACCAGCACCAGGGCAGCGGCAGCAGGCGGCAAGCCCTCCATCGCGCGCTGCCCCTCGGTGCGCAGGCCGGCCATGCCACCCATCGAGGCACCCACGAGCGCCGGCCGGTGCAACAGCGCACACCAGGCCTCGACATCCGCGCGCAGCACGCCCATGCCGTAGTCGCCGAACGGATCCCAGCCGCTGTCGCCGTGGCCGCGCATGTCGGCGCTGACGGCGTAGAACCCACCCTTGGCCAACTTGGCCGCAGTGCCGCCCCACGAGTGGCGGTTCTGCCCGCCGCCGTGCAACAGCAGCACCGCAGGGTTGGTCGGGTCGCCGTAAGCGTCGGCCACGAGCCGAACACCGTTGCCGCCGGTGCACTCGATGTGGGGGTGCTTCACGCGTTCATGCGTAGCACAGCCGCCGGACGGTACGACGTGTCGAGGTCAGCCCTTCCACACCAGGCTGGCTATGACCGCCTCGAACTCGGGCGGCGGGGTGTCGGACGTGGAGGTCTCCGCAATCTTGACGAGCGTGCCGTCGTGGATCACGCTGTACATGAACAAGTACTCGCCGCGGCCTTGAAGAACGATACGACGTGCGACGTCATCGTCTACTGCCACGCCCTCCGAGGAGACCAGCGTGCCGTCGAAATTGGCTTCCGCAGACTGGGCGATCGCGTCGTACATCAGGTCGACGGAGAATCCGGGCAGCTGAAGCGCCTGCGTGTAGTCGGCCGACAACACCACCACGCCAGAACCGTCTGCGCGGGCGGCATTCCACGTGGTGACAGGGATCTCAAGTTCTGCGTCAGTCACCACTTCATCACGCACGACCGGAGCCCCTGGCAGCTCGATCGTGAACTCATCGGTCTCGACGATGAACGGTGCCGACGACACATCACCGGGTTCGCTGACCTGGAAGTCGAGCTTCCCCGCAGCGACGTAGCCGCCGGCCGCCGACGCGGCGATCAGCGCACCCGACACCACGACGACCAGCGCACGCACGAACACGACGCGCACAGCACCCCGGGGTTGCTCGCCGCTCGCCACGTCCTGAGGCATGACACAGATTCTCACACCCTGCGGTCGACGCGCCAGCAGGCTGCCCGGATGCCGGTGCCCCTGACGGCAGCAGTCGCTCCCGTAGCGTGTGCGGCGATGACCGTGATCGACCGCTCCCGCCTCGCCGACCTCACCGACCGAATCCGCCTCGATCTGGCCAACGGCGAGATCACCGCCGCGCAGGTCGCCGTTGGGCTGCACGGCGCGGTGGTCGTGTTCGAAGCCTTCGGCACTGCCACCACGCATGATCGGTTCGTGGTCTTCTCCGCCACGAAGCCGCTGACGGCGATGGCGCTGCTGCCCCACTTCGCCGACGGCACCCTCCAGCTCACCGCGCCGGTGGCCGCATATCTGCCCGAGTTCGGGCACCACGGCAAGGGCGATGTCACCGTGCTGCAGTTGCTGACGATGCAGGGCGGCTTCCCGCAAGCGCCCATCGAACCCGACCGTTGGGGAACCAGCGCGGGCCGGCGCGCCCAGTTCGCCGAGTGGCCGCTGGCGTGGCCCGCGGGCACCCGCACCGAGTACCACCCCGTTGCAGCCCACTGGGTGATCGCCGAACTGCTGCAGGCGCTCAACGGACGCAACTACCTCGACGTGGTGAACGATCGCGTGTTCCAACCGGCGGGAGTCGGCCCCCTGCTGGGCCCCGAGGTATCGACCGCCGTCACGGTGCGCGCCCACGGCACCTACCCGCCCGACACGGCCGACCTCGTCGCCACGTTCGGCCGACCAGATCTCGTACCCATCTCCACGATCGGCCCCGACGCGCTGCTGACGATGAACATCCGCTCGGTGCAGACCGCCGGCATACCGGGGGGCGGAGCCATCGCCCGCGCCGACGAGATGGCGCTGGTGTACCAGCAGTTCCTGCACAACCGCGGCGGCGCGCTGCCCGACGATTGGCTGGCCGATGCCCTCAGCACCGTGCGCAACGGCAGCATCAACGTCAGCGACGGCGTGCCGGCCAACCGCACGATCGCGGGCTACGTGTCGGGCCACGACGGTTACCACCTGCACCGCTGGATGCCGCCGGCACCGCGAGCGTTCGGCCACACCGGCGCGGGAGGCCAACTCTGCTGGGTCGACCCGGCGTCGGGCCTCAGCTTCAGCTTCCTCAACGACACGCTCCACCAGGACCCGCGCGTCGAGTTCCGCCGGGCCGCGGCACTCAACCACCTCGCGCTCGGTCTGGTGCACGCCTGAATGAGCCGGTCACCAAGCAGCGGGCACCACGACGCGGGCCACGAACCGCACCACGAGCAGCGCACCGGCATCATCGTCGGCTTCGCCACGTATGCGGTGTGGGGCCTGCTCACCATCTACTGGAAGCAGCTGCACCGCTTCGACGCGTTCGAGCTGATCGGGTGGCGCATCACCACCGCGGCCGTGGTGATGGCGATCGTGCTCACCGTCACACACCGCTGGACGCAGGTGGCCACGGTGTTCCGCACGCCGCACCTGCTGGGAACTGTCGCAGTCGCGTCGCTGTTCCTCACGATCAACTGGACGTCGTACGTGTGGGCCGTCGTGCACGACCACGTGCTCGAAACCGCACTCGGCTACTTCATCGCTCCGCTGGGCACGGTGACGGTGGGCGTGCTCGTGTTGCACGAGCAGCTGCGCCTCGCCCAGAAGGCTGCGATCGCGCTCGCCATCGCCTCGGTGGCGGTGCTCACCGTGTCGTACGGGCGGGTGCCGTACCTCGCGATCGCGATCGCCGTGTCGTGGACGATCTACGGCTACATCAAGAAGCAGGTGCCGCTCACCCCGGTGGAGAGCATGGCCGCCGAGTCGTTCGTGTTGGCGCTGCCCGCGGTGGTGCTGGTGGCCGTGCTCGCTGGGAACACCGACAGCATCCCCTACAGCGCCACGACCGTGCAGCTCGCCTACACCGCCGGCACCGGATTAGCAACGGTGGTTCCGTTGATGCTGTTCGCCTTTGCGGCCAAGCGGGTGCCGCTCACGATCATCGGGCCGATGCAGTACATCGTGCCCTCGCTGAACTTCCTGATCGGCTGGTTGCTCTACGACGAGGCGATGCCCACCGACCGGCTGATCGGGTTCGCCCTGGTGTGGGCGGGCCTGGCGGTGCTGACGGTGGATTCCACGGTGCGCGCCCGCCGAGCACGGCTCGTCACCACCTGAACCGAGCTGCCTGAGCCGAGCCGGCTGACCCCGTCCACCCAACCCGGCACGCCCAACCCGGCACGCGGAACGGCCCGCCCCGAGGGGCGGGCCGTTGCCGTCAGTACTGCGTGTTCGGAACCGTCAGGCGGTTTCGAAGTCGGTGATCAGATCACCCTGCGGCGTGAACTTCGACGTACCGGCGTCCCACTGCAGCACCTGCAGCGACTCGGCCAAGAACGCGTCGGCTTCGCCGTTCATCTTGAACACCACGCCGGGGCGGCCCATCGACGGGGTGTACTCGAAGTTGCGGGCAGCGTTGATGATCGAAGCGCGGGTGAGACCGGCCTCGGACTCCTGCGCCTGCTTGATGATCGCCACCGTGGTCTCGGCGGTGTTCCACCCAGCCGTGGCCGTGGTGACCTTGTCGCTGAGGCCCTTGCTGTCCATGAACTCGAGGTAGGCCTTCACCTGCGGCAGCGCCGCGTTGGCCGGATCGGCCACGTCGAGCAGGTTGTTCGACGTGTAGAGGCCGGTGCCGTTGGCACCCGCAACCGCGAGGATCAGCGCGCTGGCGCACGTGTTGGTGACGATGTTCATCGGCTCCCAACCAGCGGTCTGCGCCTTCTTCTCGGCCAAGGCAGCCAAGTAGCTGATGCAGCCGGCACCCAGCGGGATCGAGATGATCGCGTCGGGCTTGGCGGCGGCAATGGTGGTGAGCTGGCCGGCGGGCGGCGCGGAGTCGGTGGGCTCGATGGTCTCCTCGGCCACGATCTCCAGACCGAACTCAGCACCCTCGGCCTTGATCACGTCGGCGTACGACTGGCCGAAGTCGCTGTTCACGTAGAACAGGGCGACGGTGGCACCTTCGGGGAACTGCTCCTTGAGGAACTGCATGTACACACGCGACTCGACGGTGTACGGCACCAGCTGGCCCGTGGTCCACGGGTAGTCGGCGACGTCGGTGCCCCAGGCCGGAAGGCCGGTGAGGTTGCCCAGCTGCGGGATGCACTCCTCGTTGAGGGTGTCGCGCACGGCGAGGTTGTTCGGCGAACCGAGAATGCCGGAGAACACCTGCACACCCGCGTCGATCAGCGACGAGACCGCACCGGGGGTGAGGTCCTTGTTGTACTGGTCGTCCTCGACGGAGTGCTCGATCGTGACATCACCCAGCAGGCCGGTTTCGTTGGCGTAGTCCATGTAGGCCTGCCAGCCGGCGACGACCGGCGAGAACGCCTCGTCGGCGGAGGTGTCGCCCGTGAGCGGCATCACCGCACCGATCTTGATCGTGCCTTCGATCAGCTCGTCGGCCGCAGCCGGATCGATGCAGTCGGCAGTGTCGACGGCCCAGGTCTCGGGCTCGCCGATGGTGGTCTCGGTGGCGTCGGTGGTGACCGTGGAATCGCCGGTCGAGTCGACCGTCGTCTCGTCGGTTGCGCCGTCGTCCTTCTTGTCGTCGCTGCAGGCAGCGACGAACAGTGACCCGCAGACCAATGCTGCGAGCAGTCGTGTGGACGTGCGTCCAGTCTTCATGCATTTCCCCCTTGGATGTGCCGGTTCGGTATGTTCCGGTCAGGACTCCGCTGGTGCGGTTTCCTCGCGCACGAGGCTAGTCGTCCCGGCGGGCTTGGGCACCACGGTGACGACCTTGGCGACCAGCTTGTGCCACAGGCCGACGATGCCGAACGGCGCGAAGAACATCAGCAGGATCAGTGCCATGGCGAAGATCCCGCCACCCGGAGCGACATCCGACCAGCTGAACAACGGCCGCACGGCCCCCGGAATCTTGTCGGGGTCGCTCCAGTCGCCCGTGCGCTCGATGATGAACTGGTACACGATCGCACCCATCACCGGCCCCCACAACGACCCGGAGCCGCCGACGACCATGATCACGAGGAACGTGATCGAGCCGGCCACGGTGAGCAGCGCCGAATCAGGGGTGACCGTGCCGGTACGAATGGCCGACAGCGAGCCGGGGAGCGCACACATCGCCGCCGACAGCCCGAACACGATGCCCTTGGTGACGGCGAGGTTGACGCCCATCACCGCGGCGGCCGTGCTGTTGTCGCGGATGGCCACCAGCGATCGGCCCACCCGGCTCTTCACCACCCCACGGCACACGAGGTACACGAACACCACCATCAGCACGCCGACCCAGAAGTAGAACGGCTTCACGTTCTGACCGCGCAGGTTGCCCCACGGGTTCCAGCCGAACAGCTCGTACGTGGGGTTGTCCTTGCTGAACTTGAAGCCGGTCTGGTCGAGACCACGGGAGCCGTTGGTGAGCCACTCGATCTTCGGCCACTTGATGAACGCGGGGAACACCAACCCGAGCGCCAGCGTGACCAGCGCGAGGTACACACCCTTGATGCGCAGCGCCGGCAACGACACCAGCAGGCCGACGACGAAGGCGACGGCGAACGCCACCGGCAACGTCACGAACGGGCTCCAGCCCCAGCGGGTGACGGCGATGGCCGTGGTGTACACCCCGATGCCGAAGAACGCCGAGTGGCCCAGCGAGATCTGGCCGGTGTAGCCCAACAGCAGGTTCAGCGACATCGCCGCCGCCATCAGCATCGCCGCGGTGGTGCAGGTGTCGATCAGGCTGTCGCTGCCGCGGGTTGGGATCCAGAGCAGCAGCGCCACGACGGCCGCAGCGGCGGCGGCACGGATCGCCCAGCTGGCCCGGCCACCCGACTTGATGATGATCCGCGCGCTCATACCCGCTCCACCTTCGACGTGCCGAACAGGCCTGACGGTCGTAGCAGCAGGACGGCGAGGATCACGAGGAACGCCACACCCACTTTCATCTCCTGGCCCACCCACTCGTCGGCGTAGCCCGCCGCGAGGTTCTGGATGACCCCGATCGACAAGCCGCCCACGACTGCGCCACCGGGGCTGTCGAACCCGCCGAGCGTGGCCGCGGCAGAGGCGTAGATGAACACCTGGAACATCAGGCTCTGGTTGACGTTGGTGGTGAGACCGGCGAACACCACGCCACCGAGCGCACCGATCGCCGCCGCAATGCCCCAGCTGAACATCAACACCGTGCTGGTGCGAATGCCCACCAGCTTGGCGCTCTCGGAGTTGGAGGCCACCGCCCGCATCGCCAGGCCGAGCTTGGTGTAGTTGAACAGCAGGTACAGCACCGCGCCGATGACCAGCACGAGCGCGAGGATGCAGAACGAGCGCCAGGTGATCGCCGCACCGAACACCGTGAAGTAGTCGTCGGGGTTGCTGGGGAACAGGCTGGGGAACTTCACCTGCTTGCTACCCATCGCCGTGCTGGGCAGCTGCTGGCCGCCCCAGATCGCGCCGTCGAGCCAGTTGAGCAATTGGAACATGCCGATCGTGACGATGAACACCGCGAACGGCGACTTCTTGCTGATCGGGCGCACCAGCACCACCTCGGTGGCGGCGCCGAGCACGAAGCCCACGCACATGCCCAGCAGCACCGCGATACCGATCGGCACGCCCCACTCGCCGAACTGGTAGACGGTGTACGTGCTGAACAGCGCCATCTCGCCTTGGGCGAAGTTGAGGTGGCCAGTGCCGCGATAGATGATCACGAGGCCCAACGCGAGCAGCGCGTAGATGCTGCCCTCGGCGAGGCCGTCCACAAGTCGTTGCAGGAAAAGTGCCATCAGAACCCCAGGTATGCCTTGCGGATGGTGTCGTCGGCGCCGAGTTCGGCAGCGCTGCCGCTGGCCACGATGCGCCCGGTTTCGAGCAGGTAGACACGGCTGGCCATGTGCATCGCCAGGTTCGCGTTCTGCTCGACCAACAGCACCGACAGGCCTTCGTCGCGGTTCAGCCGCTCGATCACGTGGAACAGCTCTTGCGTGATCAGCGGGGCCAGGCCCATGCTCGGCTCGTCGCACAGCAGCAGCTTCGGGCGGCTCATCAGGGCACGGGCGATGGCCAACATCTGCTGCTCGCCACCGCTGAGGCTGCCGGCACGCTGCGCGTGGCGCTCGGCCAGGCGGGGGAACACCTCGAACCACTTCTCGAGATCCGCCTGCACCGACGCTGCGCTGTCGCGCCGCACGTAGGCGCCGGCGCGCATGTTGTCGGCCACCGACAGCTCGGGGAACGTGCCACGGCCTTGGGGCACCTGGGCGATGCCGCCGCGCACGATGGCGTCGGGGCTGGCCTTCTGGATCGCGCGACCCTCGTACTCGATGATCCCTTGGCGGGGCATCACACCGCTGATGGCGCGCATGGTGGTGGTCTTGCCGGCACCGTTGGCACCCAGCATCACCACGATCTCACCCTCGTTGACCTCGATGTCGATGCCCTCCAGCACGGTGAGCGGGCCGTAGCCGGCCGTCAAGCCCTGGGTTCGTAACAGCGTCATGTGGGGCTCCCGAGATAGGACTCGATGACGGCCTCGTCGGCCTGCACCTCGGCAGGTGTGCCGTCGGCGATCTTGCGACCGAACTCCATGGCCACCACGCGGTCGCTGATCGACATCACCATCGACATGTGGTGCTCGACCAGCAGCACGGTGAGCTGGAACTGATCGCGGATCCCCTGGATGGTGAGACCCAGTTCGTCGACCTCGCCGTGCGGCAGGCCGGCAGCCGGCTCGTCCATCAGCAACAGGTTGGGTCGCGAGGCAAGCGCGCGAGCGATCTCCAACCGCTTCAGCGTGCCGAACGGCAGGCCGGCCGCAGGGCGGAACGCGAGCGCACCAAGACCCAGCTGCGTGAGCAGGTCGCCGGCGAAATCGCGCGTACGCCGGTTGTCGGCGGCAGCACCGATGCGTGAGATCGCTCGCCCGAACCCGATGCGGCCCTGACTGTGGGCACCCACCATCACGTTCTCCAACAACGACATCGTGGGGAACAACGCGAGGTTCTGGAACGTGCGGGCGATGCCGAGACGGGCAATGCCATGCGCCGGCACGGACAGCAGTTCGGTCCCCCGGTAGAGCACCGACCCTGAGGTGGGCTGGTAGATGCGGCTGACCACGTTGAACATCGTGGTCTTGCCGGCGCCGTTCGGACCGATGAGCCCACAGATGTGGCCCTCCTCGATCGAGAACGACAGTCCATTGAGCGCGACGATGCCACCGAAGTTGACCGTCACGTTCTGTACGTCGAGCAGCGTCACGCCGGAATACCCCTCCCCCAACGATGAGTGCGCACACCGTAGCGCTTCGGGGGGCTCGCGTCGACGAGTCGAGCGCACGAACTTGTCATCAGTCGTGGAAGTCGAGCGCCGAGCGCATCGTGACGTCGAAGTCCTCGAACGACATCGACGCTTTCGTCACGGCGATCAGTTCTGCGTCGCCGCCGACGAGGTGGCGGAGCTTCCCCGGGCGTGCAGTGGCCGCTCGATAGATCGCGTCGGCCACTTGTTGGGGGTTCGCCGGCTGCCCGTTCACGAGGCTGCGCTGCGCCAGCCGGAACCGTTCGCGCCGCACCGCCTCCGCGCTGTCGGGGGCCATCGCCGCAGCATGCAAGCCGTTGTCGCCGAGGTTCGTCGCGAACTGGCCCGGCTCGACCACGCACACTCGAATGCCCAGGTGCGACAACTCGAAGTGCATCGCTTCGGTGATCGCCTCGACAGCGTGTTTACTCGCCGCGTAGATGCCGCCGTACGGCGTGCCCACGAGTCCGGCGATCGAGCCGACGTTCACGAACGACCCTCCGCCATTGGCGATCAGGTGCGGCACCACCGCCCTCGCTACGCGCACCACGCCCAGCACGTTCGTGTTCATCTGTTGCAGCACCTCATCGTCGCTGACGAGGTGCACCGCCCCGAACAGCTCGATGCCGGCGTTGTTGACCACCACGTGCAGCCGACCGGCCTCGGTGATGGCCTGGCCGACGGCGGCCTCGACACTCGCGGTGTCGCACACATCGAGCGCGAGTTGGGCGATGTCGGGGCGTGAGTTCAGCGCGGCGGACTTGCCCGGTGTGCGCATCGTGGCGAACACGCGGTGCCCGTGGTCGGCGAACGTGAGCGCGGCAAGTTCGCCGAACCCGCTGCTGCACCCGGTGATCAGGACGTTCAGCGGGGCGTCGAGAGTGGTCGGCATGTCGGGCACCGTACCCGTCGCTAGGGTTCGGATCGTGACCGAACTCGTGGAGGAGTGGATCGCCGCCGGGATCTACGACCCCGCCGCGGACAACGCCGGCGAACGGCTCGAACTGCTGCACTGGATCGCTGCGCACGACGTGCCGACCGAGCGGATGGTGCAGGCGTGTGCAGAAGGTCAGCTCAACTCACTGGTCGGCGACCTCAGCCTGCGACCCGGGCGCCGGTTGACGATCGCCGAGGTGGCCGAGGCCTCCGGACTCAGCCTCGAGCAGATGGTCGAGTTGCGGCGCAGCGGCGGCTTTCCCGATGTCACCGCGGACGTCCCGTTGTACGTCGAGGCCGACCTCGTCATGTTCCGCACGTTCAAGGCGGCCAACGCGTTCTTCAGCACCGACGAACTAGTGCATTTCAACCGCGTCATCGGCACGTCGCTGCGCCGCATCGCTGAGGCCGCGAGCGAGATGTTCCTCCGCGACGTGGAGGCGCCGATGCTGCACGAGAGCAGCGAACTCGACAAGGCGAAGGCCAACCTGGCCGGCATCGAACTGGCCCACAGCGCGACCGGGTTGTTCGACCCGATGTTCCGTTTGCATCTCGAGCTGTCCACGCAGATGAACCGTCAGGCTCGGGCCGGCACCCATGACTACGCCACCGTGCCGCTGACCATCGCCTTCGTCGACCTCAACGGGTTCACCGCCAGGTCGGGCGAGCTGTCTCCCGGCGAACTGTTGCAGCTGGTGATGGCGTTCGAGTCCACCGCCACGGATCTCATCAGTGAGCACGGCGGGCGGATGATCAAGCAGATCGGCGACGAAGTGATGTTCACCACGGTCGAACCGATCGCCGCGTGTGCGATCGCGCGATCCCTGATCGACAGGGCCGGCGAGTGGGCCTCGAACGCCCGCGGTGGCATCGCCCATGGCCAGGTGCTGGCCAGCGGTGGCGACGTGTACGGCGAGATCGTCAACCTCGCCTCGCGGATCGCCGAAATCGCCGTACCCGGCGAACTGTTGGTGAACGAGTCGGTCGCGAGCAGCGCCCGTGCGCTGGCGTTCGAGCCGGCGGGGCGCCGCGTGTTGAAGGGTTTCCCGCAGCCGATCCGGTTGTGGTCGATGCAGGTGGTCTGACGCCGAGGGGCCTCAGCCGTCGACGAGGCTGCGCAGCAGCTCGATCTGGCCGACGGGATCGGGGCCGACCGGGTTCACCGACAGCACGGTGACGCCGGCCTCCTTGAAGGCGGCGATGCGCTCCTTCACGTAGCTGCGCGGCCCCACCAGGTTGGAGAGCTCGAGCCACTCGCCCGGCAGGGCCGCCGCGGCTTCGTCCTTCTTGCCGTCGAGGTACAGGTCTTGCACCGCGACGGCCTCCGCCTCGTAGCCGTAGGCGCGAGCGATGTCGTTGTAGAAGTTCTTGCCACGGGCACCCATGCCGCCGACGTACAGCGCCATGTTCGGTCGGGCGAGGTCGAGCAGCTTGGTCTGCTCGTCGCCCACCAGCTTCTCGTCGATCGCCAGCATTCCGCCGGCCGCGATGTCGAGCCGCTTGCGATCGGGCGAGCGCTTGGCCAGGCCGGCCTTCAGCTGCGGGCCCCACACACTGTGGTACTTCTCGGGCACGAACATGATCGGCAACCAGCCGTCGGCCAGCTCGGCCGTGGCCTCGACGCTCTTGTCCTTGAGGCTGGCCCACCAGATCGGGATCTCGGCGCGCACGGGGTGGTTGATCAGCTTCAGCGCCTTGCCCATGCCGGTGCCCTGGCCCTCGGGCAGCGGCGCTTGCACGGTCTGGCCCTGGTAGTTGAACACCTCGCGCTTCCAGATCATGCGGCAGGCCTCGATGTACTCCTTGATCCGCACCATCGGCTTCTCGTAGGGCACGCCATGGAACCCTTCGATCACCTGTGGGCCGCTGGCGCCGAGGCCGAGGATGAACCGGCCACCGCTGACGTAGTCGCAACCGGCCGCCGTCATCGCCATCAGCGCCGCCGTGCGGGAGTACACGTTGACGATTCCCGTGCCGATCTCGATGCGATCGGTGATCGCCGCGAGGTACCCCACCTGGCTGATGGCATCGAAGCTGTACGCCTCGGCCACCCACACCTGGTCGAGCCCGGCCTTCTCCAGTTCCACCACTCGCTGGGCCGATTCCTTGAACCCGCCGGCGTAGTTGATCATCATCGAGAGCTTCATGCTCGCAACCTTACGCAACACCGCATGCCATCGGCGGATCGAACGCAGAAAAGAGGCTACTGTTTAGGCGGTCAGCCGTTGAGATTCCCCGACCGGAACCCTTCGAGATCGAGTGTCACGTAGCGGTAGCCCTGGCCGCGCACCGCCCCCACCACCGCGTCGCGCTGGTCGAGCACGGTCTGCAGGTCGGCCAGCGCCACCTCGATGCGGGCCGTCTCGCCGTAGTGGCGCACCCGCAGCTCGCGGAACCCCAGGCGGCGCAACGCGGCCTCTGTGCGCTCCACCTGGCCCAGCAGCGTCACCGACACCTCGGTGCCGTACGGAAGGCGACTGGCCAAGCAGGCCATCGCCGGCTTGTCGAACGTGCGCAGGCCCATTTGCTGCGAGGCGGCACGCACATCGGCCTTGGTGAAACCGGCCGCCACGAGGGGGAACTCGGCGCCGGCCTCGACCGCCGCCTTCTGGCCCGGGCGGTGGTCGCCGAGGTCGTCGACGTTCACGCCGAGCACGACGACGGCACCCTCGGCCGCCGCGATCGGCCCCACCACGTCCATCAGCTCGGCCTTGCAGTGGAAGCAGCGGTCGCTGTCGTTGACCCGGTAGGCCGCGCGCTCCATCTCGTGCGTGGTGACCGGCGTCCAGCGCAGGCCCCACTCGTGCGCCAAGGATCGACAATCGACCTCTTCGTCGCCGGCCAACGACGGCGACACCGCGGTGACCGCGTGTGCGGCCGGCGCACCCAGCGTGCGGTGCGCGACGGCTGCCAGGAACGCCGAGTCGGCGCCACCGCTGAACGCCACAACGACGCGGCCGAGGCGGCGGAGTTCGGACTCCAGCGCAGCGAGTTTGGCGTCGAGCAGCACCCGGCAACCCTACCGACCGTCAGTTCATCGCCGGCTCGGCGGGCAGGCCCAGCACCCGTTCGCCGATGATGTTGCGCTGCACCGCCCATGTGCCGCCGCCGATGGTGAGCGCCGGGGCGAACATGAACCCGTCGTACCAACCGGAGTGCATCAGGCCCGACGTTGCCGAACCGGCCACCCCGGTGCCCTCGTCGAGCGCACCGATACCGCCCGACGCCTCGCTGTCGGCGCCCGTTCGCCGGAGCAGCGCCCACGCACCGATGCAGTCGCGGGCAAGGGCCATCACGTGCTGGCCGTGCTCGTCGGCGAGCAGCTTGCGAATGCTTGCTTCTGGCCCCGGCTGGCGGCCCTGCAGCCGCGCCGACAAGGTGCGCAGGCGGATCAGGTCGAGGATCTTGTGTTCGGTGTACACCGTTGCGATCTGCTGGCGCAGGTGCGGGTCGGTCACCGGGCCGGTGGTGCGGATCAGGTCGACCACGTCGAGGCCCGTGGGGCCGTTGCCCCACAGCACACCACCCGTGCTCAGCGAGACGCGCTCGTTGCCCAGTGTCACCTTGGCGAGGCGCCACCCGTCGTTCACCTCGCCCACCAGGTTGGCGGCAGGAATCCGTACGTCGGTGAAAAACACCTCGTTGAACGTCTGGCCGCCGGTCATCTCCGTGATCGGCCGGATCTCGATACCGGGCAGGTTCATCGGGCACACGAAGTAGCTGATGCCCTGGTGCTTCGGCGCCGACGGGTTGGTGCGCGCGATGAGGATGCCGTACTTCGCGAACTGGGCACCGCTGGTCCAGATCTTCTGCCCGTTCACGATCCACTCGTCGCCATCGCGAACCGCGCTGGTGCGCAACGAGGCGAGGTCGCTGCCCGCCTCGGGTTCGCTGAACAACTGGCACCAGAATTCCTCGCCGGCCAGCAACGGCATGAGGTAGCGAGACTTCTGCTCGTCGCTGCCCGCGTAGGCGATCGTCGGGCCGGCCCACCCGATGCCGATCGGGTTGTTCGGCCGGCGCACCTTCGCCCGACGCAGTTCGTCGTCGATGATCAGCTGGTGCACCGGGTCGGCCGACAGGCCCCACGGCGCCGGCCAGTGAGGTGCCACGTACCCTGCCTCGGCGAGCTGGCGACCCGTGGGTGTGGGGTTCGCGATCAACCACTCGCGCACTGCGACGCGGCGCGGATCGTCCTCCGCCGGCAACTGGAAGTCCATCCCGCGACCCTACCCACCGCCTCCGAGCGCGCTCGGGTCGTGCTCTCGCTCACCCACCCCATCCCCTTTCCACCACCTCCATGTCGCGGCCGCGAGAGCGAATTCTGCGGTCAGGCCCGCGACATGAGCGGGTTTGGAAGGCGCATCATCGATGTCGACGGACTACCGTCGGACGACGTGACAGCAGGGTGGAACTTCGCCGAGATCTGGGAACGCATCGCCGATCTGATGCCCGACACCGTGGTGCAGGTGCACGGCGATCGCAGCTACACCTGGGGCGAGTTCGATCGGCGGGCCGACGGCATCGCCGCCACGTTGCTGGCCGGTGGAGCGCAGCACCAGGACAAGGTGGCGCACTACCTGTACAACTGCCCCGAGTTCATGGAGAGCATGTTCGGGATGTACAAGGCCGGGCTCGCCCCGGTGAACACGAACTACCGCTACACCGACGACGAACTCGAGTACCTGTGGGAGAACAGCGACACCGTCGCCGTCGTGTTCCACGGCACGTTCACCGCGCGCTGCGCAGCGATGCGTTCACGCACGCCACGGGTGCACACCTGGATCTGGGTCGACGATGACACCGAGCCGTGCCCCGAGTGGGCGATCCCGTACGAGACTGCAGCGGCCAGTGCTCCCGGCCGCACGATTCCCCCGTGGGCCCGCAGCGGCGACGACCTCTACCTGATCTACACCGGCGGCACCACAGGGTTCCCGAAAGGCGTGATGTGGCGTCAGGACGACGTGATCGGCAGCCTCGATAACTCGTCGAAGATCAAGCTGCCCGCGGAGCCCGGGTGGGACGTGTTCGACAGCCGCATCACCGGGCCCGGCCCCCGCGTGCTGCCCGGTGCGCCGCTGATGCACGGCACCGGCGCGTTCAACGCGATGAGCGTGCTGATGAACGGTGGCTCGATCGTCACCATGACCGGCCGCCACTTCGACCCGGCCGAACTGCTCGACACCATCCAGCAGTACAAGGCCACCACGATGTCGATCGTGGGCGATGCGTTCGCCAAGCCGATCCTGCGTGCGCTCGACGCCGAGCCCGACCGCTGGGATTTCTCCTCGATGCGCGTGATCGTGTCCAGCGGAGTCATCTGGGCCGCAGAGACCAAGGCGGGCCTGCTGCGCCACAACGCGCGACTGATCATGGTCGACACGCTGGGCAGCAGCGAGGCGATCGGCATGGCGGCCAACACCACCAAGGCCGGCGAGAGCAAGAGCACCGCCAAGTTCTCTCTGGGCCCCAACACCCGGGTGCTCACCGAGGACGGTCGCGAGGTGCAGGCGGGCAGCGGCGAGCGCGGCCGGGTGGCGCTGCGCGGCCGCACCCCCATCGGCTACTACAAAGACCCGGTGAAGAGCGCCGACACGTTCATCGTGCACGACGGAGTGCGCTGGAGCATCCCCGGCGACTGGGCCGAGGTGGAGGCCGACGGCACCCTGAAGCTGTACGGCCGCGGCAGCCAGTGCATCAACACCGGCGGCGAGAAGGTGTACCCCGAGGAGGTGGAGGAGGCGCTGAAGCTGCACCCCTCCGTCAACGATGCCGCCGTGGTGGGCGTGCCCGACGATCGTTTCGGCGAGGCGATCACTGCGCTCGTGCAGCTGCACGACGGGCACACGCTCGACGAGAAGGCGCTGATCGCGTACGTGCGCGAACACCACGCCGCCTACAAGTCGCCCAAGCGGGTGCTGCAGATCCCGACGATCGGTCGCGCCGCCAACGGCAAGCTGAACTACAAGACCCTCCGCGACGAGGCGTTGCGCCAGCTCGGAATTTCCTGACGCCCACCCGGCCGGTAGCGTTCGCTGTATGAGCGCAGATCAACTCGGTTACGACGGCAGGGTAGTCATCATCACGGGCGCAGGCGGTGGCCTGGGCCGGCAGCACGCACTGCTGATGGCCAGCCGCGGCGCACTCGTGGTCATCAACGACCTCGGCGGCGCGGTCGACGGCAGCGGCCCAACCTCTGAGACGGCGAAGGGCGCGGCCGAGCGAGTGGTCGACGAGATCAAGGCGCTCGGTGGCGACGCCGTCGCCGACACCAACTCGGTGGCCACACCCGAGGGGGGCGCGGCCATCGTGCAGACCGCGGTCGACGCCTACGGCAAGGTCGATGTCGTCATCAACAACGCCGGCATCCTGCGCGACAAGGCCTTCCACAACCTCGAGCCCGACCAGTTGAACTCGGTGCTCGACGTGCACCTCAAGGGTGCGTTCAACGTCACCCAGCCGGCCTGGCGGATCATGCGCGAGCAGGGCTACGGCCGCATCGTCAGCACCTCCAGCGCGGCCGGCGTGTTCGGCAACTTCGGCCAGACCAACTACGGCGCCGCCAAGATGGGCCTCGTCGGCTTCACTCGCGTGCTCGCCGTCGAAGGCGCGAAGTTCAACATCAAGGCCAACGCGATCGCCCCGCTGGCGATGACCCGCATGACCGAAACCATCCTCGGTTCGCTGGGCGACGTGCTCAAGCCCGAGCTGGTGTCGCCGCTGGTGGCGTTCCTCGCGCACGACGACTGCCCGGTCAGCGGCAAGTTGTTCAGCGTGGGCGGTGGCCGCGTCGCCGAGGTGTTCATCGCCGAGGCGCAGGGCTACTTCAAGAAGGATCTGTCGATGGAAGACGTGCGCGACAACTGGGGCACGATCACCGACCACACCGGTTACGGCGTACCGAACAACCTGGGCGAAGAGACGGCGATGTTCCTGCCGTTCTTCAAGTAGCCCTCCAACACTGCACCGGTACCATCACCGCGGGTACGGTCCGCCGCCATGGCCACCGAGTCCGTCACCGAGTTCCAGGCCCGTGCCAGAGCCTGGTTGGCCGCGCACGCACAGCAGGCACCGCGCGACTACGGCGCGATCTGCCCACCCGACCTGTTCGATGCCGGCCTGGCGTGGCAGCGAACCGTGCACGCCGCCGGGTTCGCCGGCATCCATTGGCCGGCGGAGCACGGCGGTCAGGGTCTCACCGTCGAACACCACGCCGCGTGGATGCTGGAGTGCGCGCTGGCCGACGTGCCACCGGTGCTGAACATGGTGGGGTTGGTGCTCACCGGCGGTGCGCTGCTGCAGTACGGCACGGCGGAGCAGAAGGCGCAGCACCTCGCTGCCACGCTGCGCGGCGACCACGTGTGGTGCCAGTTGTTCAGCGAGCCGGGTGCCGGCAGCGACCTCGCCGGGCTGTCGACGCGTGCCGAACTGGACGGTGACTGCTACATCGTGAACGGCCAGAAGGTGTGGACCAGCGGCGGGCGCTACAGCAACTGGGGCATCCTGATGGCCCGCACCCGCCCGGAGGCACCCACGCACGAGGGCATCTCGTTCTTCCTGTTCCCGATGCACCTGCCGGGGGTGGAGGTGCGGCCGCTGAAGCAGATGACCGGCGACGCCGAGTTCGACGAGGTGTTCTTCACCGATGTGCGCCTGCCCGCCGACCATCTCATCGGCCCACTGCACGGCGGCTGGGGTGTCGGCATGGCGGTGTTGACGACCGAGCGCGGACACATCGGCACCGCCGTCGTCGGCCTGGAACGTCGCTTGGAGTCGATGGCCCGGATGGCCGACGGACGTGACCACCTCGACGCGCTACAGCGCCAGCGGCTCGCTCGGCTGCTCGCCACCGGCGGCGCGTTCAAGGCCATGGCACAGCGGCAGGGCCCTCACGCCACCACCGCCGCGTCGCTGATGAAGCTGGGGCTGACGGAGATGTCGTTCGACGCGGCGATGCTGCGCGGCGACCTCTCCGGGCCCGACGCGATGCTGGCCGGCAGCGAGGCATTCGGCATGCTGGCCGCGCCAGGTGGCAGGATCGCGGGAGGCACCAGCCAGGTGCAGCGGAATATCATCGGGGAACGCCTGCTCGGCCTGCCCCGGGAACCGCGTAGCGGAGGAGATCGAACATGACCGAAGACAACAACCGCGAGGTCAGCAGGGCACCACGGCCCGACGTCAAGACCAAGCCCAACATCGCGCTGATCGCCGGCCTGGTGATGGTGGCGCTGAGTGTCATCTTCTTCCTGCAGAACAGCGAGAAGGTGCCGATCGACTTCTTGGTGTTCGAGAAGATCACCACGATCCGCTGGTCGATCCTGATGGCCGTCGTGCTCGGCGTGCTGCTCGACCGCATGTTCACCATCTGGTGGCGCCGCCGCCGCCGCAAGAACAACAGGAATGACGATTGATCGGGCAGATGAACTGATGCACGTGCCGTCCACGGACGGCGTCGAGATTGCGGTCCACGACCTCGGTGGCTCCGGCGCGGCGCTGCTCGTCTCCCACGCCACCGGCTTCCACGGTCGCTGCTACCAACCGTTCGCCGAGGCACTGCCAGGCCGCCACTGCGTCGCCTTCGACTATCGCGGCCACGGCGACACATCGCGCCCCGACGGTCCCCTGGAATGGCCACAGTACGGCGACGACGCCGAAGCCATGGCCGCCTGGCTGGCCCACCGCACCGGCGGTCCGATCGACGCGTTCGGCCACTCGATGGGCGGGGCATGCCTGCTGATGGCCGCCCACCGCCGGCCAGAGTTGTTCCGCCGCATCGTCGCCTTCGAACCGATCGTGTTCCCGCCCGCGGCACGCAACGCCGACCCGGCAGGCAATTTGCTGGCGCAGGGCGCACTCCGCCGCCGAGCCGTGTTCGCGTCGTTCGCCGCGGCGATCGCCAACTTCGCCGCGAAGCCCCCGCTGAACGGATTCGCTCCCGCCGCGCTGGAGGCCTACGTGCGTCACGGCTTCCGCGAAGGTGCGGACGGCCAGGTGCACCTGAAGTGCACTCCGCAGACGGAGTCGCAGACGTTCGCCGGCGGCGCCACGCACGACACCTGGGACCACCTGCTGGCGATCACGACCGAAGTGGTGGTGGTGACCGGCCGGGTGGAGGAATTCCAGCCGTCGGGGATCGCTGCCGACATCGCCGCGCGATTGCCCAACTCGCGTTTCGTGCAGCGCGACGACCTCGACCACTTCGGCCCGATGACCCACCCGGTGGAGATGGCCGAGATCGTCACCCAGGCCCTCGCCTGACCCACTTGCCCGACCCACTTGAGGCCGCGACGCGCCACTCGCGCGCACCCCTTCCCTACGATGGGCGGCATGTACCCGGTGCCCACGAGCCTGTCGCCCAGCCGTGTCGAGGCGTTCGTCTCGTGTCCGCTCGCGTTCCGGTTCGCCAGCATCCAGAAGTTGCCCGAGCCGCCCAGCCCGCACACCACCAAAGGCTCGCTCGTGCACCGCGGGCTCGAGCTGCTGTTCATGCAACCGGCGGCCATGCGCACGCTCCCGGCAGCGCGCAGCGCGCTCGATCAGGCGATCGCCGAGTACCGGGTCGACCCCGAGTTCACGCTGCTGGGGCTCACCGAACCCCAGGCCGACGCGTTCTTCGCCGACGCGTGGTCGCTGGTGGAGGGCTACTTCGCGATCGAAGACCCCACCGCGATCCACGAGATCGGTCTCGAGATCCGGCTCGAGGCACCGATCGACGGGTTCTCGCTGCGCGGCATCATCGACCGTCTCGAGCTCGATGCGCAGGGTCAGTTCATCGTCACCGACTACAAGACCGGTCGCGCCCCCAGCGAGCGCTACCAGCAGAACAGCCTCTCCGGCGTGCACTTCTACTCGTTCCTGTGCGAATCGGTGCTCGGCCAACGCCCCGCCGCCATCCGGCTGATGTACCTGCGCACCGGCGAGGTCATCACCGCCAGGCCTTCCGCACAATCGGTGAAGGCCATCATGGGCCGCGCCAAGGCCGTGATGAAGGCCGTCGAACAAGCCTGCACGAACGAAGACTTCCGCCCGAAAGAGGGCGCGCTGTGCAAGTCGTGTGCCTTTCAGCCGTGGTGCCCCGCGTTCGGTGGCGACCCCACGTTGGCCGCGGTCGAGGCCCCGCTGCGCTTCGGCATGCCGGCCCGCACATGAGTCGTCTGTCCACCGCGGTCCACTCGTTCGACGAGCGTGCCGATGCCGTGCTCGAGCGCGTGCGCGGCCGCAACCGCGCGGTCGACAAGGTGTTCGTGGTGGCCAGCGAACTCGGCGACTTCAGCCTCATCTGGCAGATCGTCGGTGGCATCCGCGGCCTCACCAGCGACGACCATGCGAACCAGGCCTTCCTGTTCGCAGCCCTCATCGGCGCCGAGAGCCTGATCGTGAACCAAGGCATCAAGCGCCTGTTCCGCCGCACCCGCCCCACCGAGACCGGCGACCCCCGCTACCAGGTGCGCAAGCCGTCCACCAGCAGCTTCCCCAGCGGCCACGCCTCGGCGGCGTTCTTCGCGGCCAGCATTCTCACCGCCTGGAGCGGGTGGCCCACGCTGCCGGCGTGGTTCGCGCTGGCATGCGTCGTGGCCGTCAGCCGCGCGTTCGTGCGCATCCACCACGCCAGCGACGTCATCGGCGGCGCAATCGTGGGGCTCGGCCTCGCGCAGGTGGCACTGTTCGTGCTCCGCTCGGTCTGAGTTCGCGGCGCCTCCAGCCCTGGCCCACACGGCTACCGGCCGGTAACCTCCCGAGCATGGCCGACCTGCCCCACTTCGAGCGCAAGATGAGCGATGCCGAGGGGTTGATGTGGCGACTGGAGAAAGACCCGTACCTCAGCAGC
This sequence comes from Actinomycetota bacterium, assembly GCA_030645495.1. Taxonomy (GTDB): domain Bacteria; phylum Actinomycetota; class Acidimicrobiia; order Acidimicrobiales; family Ilumatobacteraceae; genus UBA668. The sequence goes on along the minus strand of JAUSLV010000018.1, from coordinate 240,791 downwards.
ACGTTCGCCAACGTCACGATCCTCGATCGCTCCCCCGACTTCGACATCCTGTTGCGCCGGATGGAGCTGGCCACCTACCGCATGCGTCGCCTGCGCCAACGAGTGCAGTCCGTGCCGGCCAACCTGTCGGCGCCGATGTGGGTCGACGACCCCAACTTCGACCTGCGTTACCACGTGCGCCACATCGCCCTGCCGAAGCCCGGCACGATGCGCCAGTTGCTCGATCTCGCCAGCCTCATCGCCTGCGATCCGTACGACCGCACCCGGCCGCTGTGGCAGTTCGTGGTGATCGACGGGTTGCGTGGCGGCAAGAGTGCCGTGGTGCAGAAGCTGCACCACACGATCGTCGACGGCGAAGGAGCGGTGCTGTTCTCGATGCAGTTCCTCGACCTCCAACGCGAGGTCCCCGAGCCGCCCCCGCTCGACCCGTCCGCGTTCGAGCACGAGGCAGCCGACGCGCCCGAGCACGATCTGTGGCGCGAGCTGCTGTCAGGTGGCATGCGCATGCCGCTCGGCGTCTTGCGCCAGGTAAAAGACCTGCTCGCCGACCCCACCGGCATTCACGAGGCCGGGTCTGCCGCGGCCGACACGGTTCGTGGGGTGATGCAACAACTCAGCGACACCGAAGGCGCCCGCTCACCACTGTGGACACAACGCTCGCTGCAGCGGCGGATGGAGGTGCTGCGCGCCCCGTTCGACGCCACTCGCGATGCGGCCAAGCGTCTGGGCGGCACGTTGAACACCGCGTTCCTCGCCGCCGCGGCGCAGGCCGCCGGCGAGTACCACCGCCGGCTCGGCAGCCCGGTCGACGAGCTGCGCGCCAGCATGGTGATCAGCACCCGTACCGAGCAGTCGGGCGCCAACGCGTTCAGCCTCGCCCGCGTGCTGGTGCCCACGGGCGACATGCCGATCGGCGAGCGCTTCGCCACCATCCAGGCCGCCACGAGCGCCGCCCGTTCGGCCACCACCAACGGCTCGATGGACACGCTCGCGGCGTTGGCTTCCACGTTGCCCACCAGCCTCATCACCCGCCTCGCGCGCCAGCAGGCGCAGACGGTCGACTTCGCCACCAGCAATGTGCGTGGCACCTCGCTGCCCCTCTACATGGCCGGCGCGAAGATGCTGGAGAACTATCCCGTCGGCCCGCTCGGCGGCGTGGCGTTCAACCTCACGCTGCTCAGCTACGACCACAGCCTCGACATGGGTGTGAACATCGACGCCGCAGCCGTCACGGACCCTGAGTTGTTGCGCCAGTGCCTGGCGCGCGCCTTCAAGGCGCTGGCTGCTGCCTGAGGCAGCCGTACGGCTCAGTGAGCGACGGCTTCGACCTTGGGCATGGTGAGCAGCGTGCGCACGTCGAGCAACACGTCGGTGATTTCGCCGGACGACACCAACTCACGGCTCATCATCTGGCCGAGTGCCTTGTCGATCACGCTCAGGGCTTCGGCAATGACGGCTTCGTTGGTCTCGGTCATCCTGCTCTCCTTCGGATCGGTGATGCTCGCGAAGGTATCGCGCGCGGTGTGCTTCCACTGCGCATGGTAGCGGCAGCGCCTACGATCCCGGCATGGACCTGAACGGTAAACACGTCGTCGTCACCGGTGCGGCCGGAGGAATCGGCGAAGCCCTCGCCGAACGCTTCCACGCGGAAGGGGCGCGAGTGGTGGTCGCCGACGTGCAGGCCAACGCCGCAACCATCGTCGCCGCTCGCCTCAACGCCCTGCGCCCCGAGAGCGCCATCGCCGTTCGCGCCGATGTCAGCACCGAGGAGGGCAACACGGCGCTCATCGCCGCGGCCGAACAACGCTTCGGCGACATCGACCTGTTCTTCGCCAACGCGGGCATCGGCGTGGGCAGCGACCCGCTGCGTACCACCGAGGCCGAGTGGCAGTTGGCGTTCGACGTGAACGTGCACGCCCACCGCTGGGCCGCCAAGCACCTGCTGCCCGGCTGGCTGGCCCGTGGTGAGGGCTACTTCTGCTCGACGGCGTCTGCTGCGGGTCTGCTCAGCCAGATCGGCTCGGCGCCCTACAGCATGACCAAGCACGCCGCCGTGGCGTTCGCCGAGTGGCTCAGCATCACCTACGGCGCCCAGGGGCTGAAGGTCAGCTGCCTGTGCCCGCAAGGCGTCAACACCGCGCTGTTGCGCGCCGGCGACGACCCCGCGGCGGGAATCAGCAGCAGCGTGGTGCGCGCCGCCGGCCGGGTGCTCGAGCCGGCGGAGGTGGCCGAGGTCGCCGTGGCGATCATCCGTGCCGAGACGTTCCTCATCCTGCCGCACGACGAAGTGCTGACGTTCATGCGCAACAAGACGGCCGACTACGACCGTTGGCTGGGCGGCATGCGCAAACTGCAGGCGCGCATGTCGGGTGGCGCATGATCGACACCGCCACGCTGCAGAAGCTGGGCCTGCGCCCTGGCGAGCCGGTGCGCTTCCGCAAGGGCGACAGCGGCCGTTGGTTCGCGGGCAAGATGTCGGGCGTGGCGGTCGACGGCAGCATCACCGTCTTCGACGCCAACGGCAACGCCCGCAGCCTGAAGCCCGAGCGGGTGGAGGTGCGTCGCCCGGGGGGCCGTGGGCGCCTCACCTGGCAAACCGTCAGCGACGTCGCGATCACCTGGGAGCAGTTGCAGCTCTGGTGAGCCGGCTACTCGCGCGGGGCGACACTGTGCCGACGACGGATCACCACCAGCGACGCCACGATCACCACCAGCGGCACAGCGAACCAGTACCAGTTGCGCAGGACAACGGCGAGCGCAGCGTCGTCCTCGCCGATCGGCGATGATCCGGGCAGCGGTGCGGTCGGTGCACCGAACGACTCGGGGATGACCACCGTGCCTACTGCGGCCGTACCGCCGCACAACCCGGCCGCATACTCGCCCGCCTCCGGAGTGATCTCGAACTCCTGCTCACGGGCGAACACGATCGCGGTGGTGCCGACACTCAGCTCGAGCCCGCACGACGCGCCGTCGCTCGCCGTCACGATCGACTGCGTGCGGTGCACCGCGCCCTTGTACACGTCGGTCACCTCGAACACGAAGCGCGACTCGTCCATCGACGACAACATCGGCGTGGGGCGACGCACCTCGATGAGTTCACCGACGAACACCGCATCCGACTGCTGGTACGCCTCCGCCGGCGTGAGCGCCATGCAACTGCACGCATGAGCCGTTGGCGTGGCCGACAGCGCCCACACCGAGATCGCCAACACCACCGTGGCCAACGCCGCTCGCATCGCGCCACCGTACCCGGCGCACGGCAGCAGCCGAACCGGCCGACTCGGCCGGTGTCCCGATCAGTTGGTCTTGGCCTTGGCCATCGCTCGCTGCAGCACCACGTCGAGCAGGCTGAGCACGGTCTCCTTGACGGCGATACGCCCACGGGCGTCGGTGCTGACCACGGGGACGTGCGCGTTGATCGAGAGCGCTTCGCGCACTTCCTCGACGGTGTGGAACATCTGCCCGCCGAAGCGGTTGACGGCCACCACGAAGGGCACATCACGGGTCTCGAAGTAGTCGAGTGCCGGGAACGAGTCTTCGATGCGGCGGCTGTCGACCAGCACCACTGCGCCGAGGGCGCCCTGGATCAGGTCGTTCCACATGAACCCGAACCGGTCTTGGCCGGGTGTGCCGAACAGGTAGAGCACGATGGCATCGTCGACGGCCACGCGACCGAAGTCCATCGCCACGGTGGTGGTGGTCTTGGTGCTCACGTCGCCGCGATTGTCGATGCCCTCGCCGTACGAGGTCATTGCCGCCTCGGTGGTGAGCGGCTTGATGTCGGAGATGGCACCGACGAAGGTGGTCTTGCCGACGCCGAATCCTCCGGCGACGACGATCTTCACAGGGATCGGACCAGTTGCGGAACGGGTGGGAGTTTCAGAGTGCGCGGACACCGGCAATCAACCTCGTGATCAGGAACACGTCGTCGGAGACGTTCGCGCTCGGTTGGAAGGCTTCCAGAAGGTTCTCGGCGATGAGATCCGACGCCACCACCCGCACGACGCCGATAGGCACGTGCAAGGTGGCCGAGAGTTCGGCGACGGAGAGCGGGTCGGACTGGCAACGGCGCAGGATGTCGGCGCGCTCGAACTTCAGCGCGGTCAGCGCTTCACGTCCGGCGGCCGTCGCCTGCAGCATGGTTTCGAACTCGAGCACCCCAGCGGCGTGCGCCCGGCCCCCGGTCATGGCATACGCCCTCACCCCATGGGCAGGCGCCTGGTGGTGCTCATCGGGCGACACCGGCTGAAGGGGTCGCTGACGCGCGATGAACGGACGAACCAAGTTGACGGTTGCGTCCGGATCGTGCGACTCGTCCATGTCACACCGAGACCAGGGAGTTCTTCAGTTCCGTGATCAGTGATGGCGTCAGCTGCGCGCCGACACGCTCGACCAGCAGTGCGATCTCGAAACCGACCAGACCGAGATCGCAATCACGACTGGCGACGACTCCGATCGTGGAACCTCCGGAGATCGAGCTGACGAACAGGTACCCGTTGGCCATCTCGATGAGCACTTGCATCACGTGGCCCTTCGTCAACTCGCCGGCGGCACCGTGCGCGAGGGCACGCATCCCCGTGATGATCGCGGCCAGCTTGTCGGCCGAGGCGCGTTCGAGGGTCGTGCTCAACGCGATCAACAGACCGTCGGAGGAGACGGCCACAGCCTGCTCCACACCAGGGGTGCTGCGCACGAAGTTGGCCATCAACCAGTTGACGTTGTTGGCCTTCTCGGAAAGTGCCATACGAATTCGTTCCTCCTCTTCCTGTCGAGTTCCGACAAGTCAGCCTTCGTTGTTCCGCTGACGACCGAGGTCGATCCCTCGTTGCAAGCTGGCGAGGGTGTTGCGCACCTCTTCGGCCGGGCGGGCCTGAGGTGCATCACCAGCACTCTTGCCCAATTCTGGCATCTGCGCACCACGCACGCGCCGGGTGAGGCCCGCGTCGGTGATGAGCGGCGCCAGCGCCGGCGCAGGCTCGGCCGGAAGGGCGACGGGCAGGGCCACCATCGTGGGCCCGTCGGTGGCCGGATGGGCCGACAGCGGAGCAAAGCTGAGCGGCGCCATCGGCGGCACCTGCCCGAGATCGGGGGCATCCGCTCGAGCCGAAGTGCGGTTCATCTCCGCCCACAACGCCTCGTCGCTCATCTGCGACGGCGCCGAGGTGGACAGCTCGTGCAACATCGGCCCGGGTACGCCGACCCCCGCAGGGGTGACCGGCAGCGGCTCGGTGAGCCGCTCGGCAACTCGCGGCACGTCGGCCACCGGCGGCACGTTCGTGCCGAGCGTGCCCACCACTTCGAGCAGCGACTTGGGTAGCCGCACGATGGCGGTCACGCCGCTGCCACCAGGGGTGGTGGTGAGCATCACCTTGATGCCGTAGCGGTCGGCAAGACGGGCGACCACTTGGAAGCCGAGCATCTTGTTGCTCTCACGGTCGAACGCCGACACCTGGTTGAGCCGCCGGTTCGCCTCGTCGAGTTCCTCGGGGGTCATTCCCAGGCCGTAGTCGAAGATGGCCAGTTGGTGCCCATCGGGCACCGCACGACCGACAACGGTGACGGCACTGGTGGGCGGCGAGAAGCTAGTGGCGTTCTCCAACAGTTCGGCGAGCAGGTGGGCCACTTCGCCGGCGGCCGAGCCGATCACGCCGATGTCGCCCAGGTCGGCGAGCTCGACCTGGCCGTAGTTCTCCACTTCCGACAGGGCAGCGCGCACCACGTCGCCGATCGCCACAGCGGGCGACCAGAGGCGGGTGGGCTCGGCACCGGCCAGCACGAGCAGCGACTGCGCGTTCCGTCGCATACGCGTGGTGAGGTGGTCGAGGCGGAACAAGTTGTCGAGCGCCTCGGGGTCGCGCTCGCCTTGTTCCAGCGAGGAGATGAAGCCCAGGGTACGGCCGAGCAGGTTCTGGTTACGACGGGCGATGTTGACCAGGTTCTGCGACACCACCCGGCGGGCGATGGCCTGCTCGGCGGCGAGATCGACGGCCACGTCCTGCACGGCGTTGAAGCTGGCACTCAGCTCGGCCAACTCGTCGCGGGACGAGATCTCGAAGGCCTGCAAGTGCGGCACCTCGGCGGCCGAGTCGTCTTGCATCACTCGCACGGCTTCGGGGAGGTCGTTGGTGGCCACCGACTTGGCCTGTTCGGCCAGGCGACGGATGGGGCGCACGATCGAGCGGCGGACGAGGATGGCCAGCAGCACGGTGAGCACGAGCAGGATCAAAAAGACGGCACCGGCGACGACGATGGCCTGGTTGAGGTAATCGACGGTGGTCTTCTCACGGGCAATCACTTCGGGGACGGCGAAGTCCACTGCTCGCTGCACGCCGGTCTGCTGCAGGTCGTAGCGCCACTCCATGTCGCGGATCACCGCGAGCACCTCGTCGGCGTCGCGACTGTCGATCGCTTGTCGCAGCTTGAAGTTGACGTCCTCGAAGAACTTGACGCCGACAAAGCCACCGATCTCGATGAGGCGGATTCCCACACGCATGGGAACGGCCTGTTTCGACCAGTACGCCATCGATGTTCCGAAGTCGGTCTGTGCACGTTCGATGATGTCGAAGTGACTCTCGATCTCGGCGAGCGTGTCGTCGGAGAAGCCGTCGGGCGAGGCCGCGAGCACGCCGATGTGGTTCACCTGCGCCCAGGCCTCCAGCAGGCTGGCGGGTGGCGGGATGACTTCGGCACGCAGGTCTTGGGCGAGCTTGAGGCGCTTGTACTCGTCGCCTTTCACACTGCCTTGCGTGAGGACGTACGTACCGACCACGGCCATGGCCGCGAGCGCGAGCAACGGCAACGCGATGAGGACGTTGAGTCGTCCACCGATCTTGAGTCGTCGAAGCATCGACTCACCCTCCCGTTCCTGAGTTCAGAGCAACACGAGGCCGACCGGTCACCCGGATCGGAACTCGATGAGCATTCATCGGTTCGCACCGTGGCCAACTTGAGAGTTCCTTCCAAATAACCTCAAGGTTGCCCCCGGTTGTGTCGAAAGACCTCCCGATGGATTCTGCACGGGAGGATTGGATCCGATGATACGCACCCAACTGAACTCCTATAGCGGCAATGACCCGATCTGGGGATTCGTCGCGCTCGTGGGCAGCGAGCGGTTCACCGGCGAGGCAGCCGTCGGCCTGGCCCCGCGCATCCATCTGTACGCCATGGAAGGCCGTGTTTACTACGCTGAACGCGACGGCGACGCACCGATCGGCGACCGTCTGGTGCAGTGTGCAGCCATCACTGCGGCCCAGCTGGAACAGGGATCCGTGCGCCTCGGCGAGGTCGCTTCGTTGGCCCGTTTGTTCCAGCGCGTACCGATGCTCGACCGCGACGCGGTCGAGTTGACGATCGAGCTGGCCACCGAGGCGCTGCTCGAATCCGTGGCCAACCACCCGGTCGGCATGCCCGAGGTGTTCCCTCTCCGTCACCATTCCTCGGGTGTTCACCACTGGCTGCGGTCGGCGGCTGCGAGCAACCCGGTTCCCGTGGAACGCGTCGCCCAAGCCGCGCCCGAGACGGTCGCACAGGTCGGTCCGGACCTCGAGACGGTCGCACAGATCGAACCCGTCGCCGAGCCCGTCGAGCCGGTGCTCGTGCCCACGCTCGCCGCTCCGCCCGACCCCGAGCCTGCCCCCGAGCCCGAGCCGCTGCTGCCCGCTGCCATCGAGCCACAGCCCGAGCCGGTCACCGACGAACCCGAGCCGGATGCCTTCGAGGACCTGCTCGAGCCGGTATGGGCGCCTGAGCCCCAGCCGACGGTCGAGCCGGTCGCGCTCGACGACATCACCGAGCCGATCGCCATCGAGCCGGCCGAGCCCGAGGCCGAGCCCGAGCCCGAGCCCGAACCAGCAGCCTTCGTGCCGCTCAGCCTCACGCCGCTCGCCGTGGCTGGTGCAAGTGATCCGATCCCCGAACCGATCCCCGAACCGACATTCGAGCCGACGTTCGAGCCGCTCCCCACCCTCGGGGCCATGCCGCAGACCACACCGGCCGCCATACCGACGATCGCGCACACGCCTGCGCCCACTCCGCCACCACCCTCGTTCGACCAGCTCGATGCCGTGCTCGCGGCAACCCCGCCCGCGCCCGGCTCCACCCCATTCGAGCCGACGGACAACGCATTCGACGACCTCCAGCTCGCCGACCTCCCGCCGATCAGCTCGCTGGCGTTCCTGACGGGTGTCGACGCCCCCACCGGCACCACCACCGAGACGATCACGGGATTGCCCGAGTTGATGGCGCTGGGATCCCCGTCCCAGCACCAGCCGTTCGTACCGGCAGCGCACGACGCGATGCAGCCCGGACCGGCGCCTGCCGGCCTGCCGAAGCTGGCGACGGCTCCGGTCGCTGTCGGCGATCTCGACCTCGATCCGGCTCACATGGTCGGAGCCGCTCGCACAGGTGCATCTCCGACGCATACGCTGGCTGCCGTGGACATCTGGGAACTCGTCGACGAGATCATGGTCGAGGCGCCGCCGGCCCAGCCAGCCACCGTCGGCGACGACGAGGACGAGCGTCGCGGCCGCGGCCGGCGACGGGGCCGAAAGAGCTGAGCACGGATGTCCGACAACGTCACTGACGACAAGATCACTCGCCTCGTGCATTCCGTGCTGGAAGCGGTCGACCTGCGCTTGGCCGAGGTCCGTCACGAGATCCTGGTGCTCGGCGAAGACATCGGTCTGCGCCGCCTCGAAGTGCAAGAGCAGATCCAAGATCTCTCCCGTCGCATCGATCACCTGGCAGCAGAAGGCGGTTCGGGTTCCAGCACTTCGCACGACGGCGACCCCTCCACAGCGGCGCTGCTCGAGCAGCTCGAGTCGAAGCACCGTCGCGATGCCGAGCATGCGGAGCAGCGGATCACACAACTCGAGGTGGCGCTCGCCCAGATGAAGGCGAGCGCGGCGATCACGGCTCCGCACCAGCCTGCGTCCACGCTCGCTCCCCCACCGGCCGCAACTCCCTCGTCGACCCCATCGCAGGGGTTCACGCCGTCGCTTCCTACGTTGTCGCGAGTCACGGCCCCGCTGATCACGTCGACACCCACCACCGAGGTGGCCCCGGCACGAGCGACCACCACCGGCGAACACAACATCATTCAGGAAGGCGAGCAGATCGACCTCGATCGGCTCACCGATCTGCTCACCGAGCGCCTCGGCCAGCTCGACCTGCCGCACGCACGGAAGTCGTAGGCGGTCTCAGTCCAGCGGCGAGTGCGCCACGAAGCGCTCGGCGACACCCCTGTCGCCAACCACGTCGATCGTGTCGATCGGGCGCCGACGCCACAGCACGAGCAGCAGATCGCTGGCCGCACCACGCATCGCCGCATCGCCCTTGGCGTGCTCGCGGCTGAGCGTGAAGCCACCTTCGATCGCCGGCCGCACCGTCCACTCGCCGGGCACGTCGGTGCAGTGCAGGTGCACGCTGCCACCCACGCCGTCGGTGGTGCCGGCGTCGCCGCTGAGGAAGTGATCGAGGAACTCGTCGATGCCGTCGCTCGCGAGTGGACCGTCGATCGCTCGCTCACCGCCCGCGGCCTGCTGCGCGTCCCAGAGGTGCATCGCCGTCTCGTGAGCCATGCGGCGCATCACGAACCCGGCGTCACGTTGGTGCGACCAGGTCCAGTTTGCCTGGTCCGGGTGCGCCGCCGCCAGGATCGTCACGGTCTCCTCGAGGCCGCTGCGGTAGAACTCGACCACCGCGTCGTCGGTGGGGCGCAGCGGCTGCTCGTACCCTTCCCACGTGGTGCGCTGCTCGCCCACGATCGTGCGCCAGAAGTGGTGCACCTCGGCGAGGTGCCACACCAGGTCGGACACGTTCCATTCGGGGCAACTGGCCACGCGAGTGGCCATGCCGGCCGCCTCGCAGGCATCGGCGAACGAGTTGCCGTCGCGAGCGAGGTGGGCGAGCAGGTCGTACGGTTCCATCACCCCGATCGTGCCACAGTGAACCGGGCCGAGCACCGACGCGACCACCACCACCCGACACCCGAACGGCGTGCCCGCGCACACCCGCTACCGTCATCGCCATGTCCGGTCCTTCCAACCCGTCCACCCCGCCGTCCCCGCACGCGGCCATCGCCGAACGCATCATCGGCAACATCGCACAGGCGTCGTCGCCGAGCGTGTCGCCCGATGGCCGCCACGTGGCGTTCGTCGTCGCTCGCGTCGACATGGAGCACAACAAGTACTTCTCGCAGGTCTGGGTTGCCGCCACCGACGGCGGCACTCCGCCTCGCCCGATCACCGGGGGCGAGAACGACGGCGCCCCGACGTGGAGTCCCGACGGCAGCTGCCTCGCGTTCACGTCGCGCCGCAGCCTGAAGAAGGGTGAGGCGACGCTGCACGTGCTGCCGTTCGCCGCAACCGGCGAGACCCGCACGGTCGCCTCGATGAAGGACGGCGTGGGCGACGCGGCCTTCAGCCCCGACGGGCGTTGGATCGGTTTCATCAGCCGCACCCCGCACGAACGGTACGGCGTGCCCGGTGCCGAAGAAGGCGACACCAGCTGGCAGTCGCCGCGCAAGATCGAGCGCTTCTTCACGCAGCTGAACGGCGAGGGCTGGGTGTACGACCGTCCTGCTCACGTGTACGTGGTGCCCGCGGACGGCACCGCCGCGCCGCGCAATCTGACGCCCGGCGAGTTCCAGCACGGTGGCGTGTCCTGGACCGCCGACTCCACGGCGATCGTCACCTCCGCGCAGCGCCACGACACCTGGGACCTCGATTTCGCCAGCGACCTGTATCTCGTGCCGTTGCAGGGTGAGATCACCCCGCTCACGGACCACACGGGCATCACCGGCAGCGCGTCGGCAGCCCCTTCGGGTTCGCTCGTGGCCCTGCTGGGCCACCCCGACTCGCAGACGTACCCGCAGAACGTGCACGTGGCCGTACTCGACCGCGAGGCGGGCGATGGCCCCCGCTGGCTGTCGCGAGCACTCGACCGCACGTTCGAGACCACCGCCGGCACCGTGACGCCGGTGTGGCTGGACGACGCGAATCTGCTCACCTCGGCCGAAGACCGTGGAGCAACCCATCTCTACCGCGTGCCCACCGACGGGTCGGGCCCCGTGCGGCTCACCGAGGGCGCGATCAGCGTCAAGGGCGCCCACGCCGCAGGCGGCACGGTCGCCTACGTGGCTTCCTCGGTCGACGCGGTGGCCGACGTGTTCGTGCTGGCCGCCGATGGCCCGCGACGCCTCACCTCGTTCGCCGACACCTACCGCACGACGGCGAGCCCGCTCACGTGGGAGCGGTTCGCGGTGCCGTGCACCGATGGCAGTGGCGAGCTCGACGCGTGGATCATGCGCCCGGCCGGCTTCGACCCGGCGGTCACCTACCCGGTGATGCTGAACGTGCATGGTGGGCCACACACGCAGTACGGCGAATCGTTCTTCGACGAGGCGCAGATGCAGGCTGCGGCCGGCTTCGTGGTGCTGATGAGCAACCCCCGCGGCGGCTCTGGTCGCGAACAGCAGTGGGGCCAGGCGATCATGGGCCCCAAGCACCCGGCGGCCCCCGGCTCTGGCTGGGGTGGCGTCGACGTCGACGACGTGATGGCGGTGCTCGACAGCACGCTCGAGCGCTACCCGTTCTGCGACCGGCAGCGAGTGGGCATGATCGGTGGCAGCTACGGCGGCTACATGGCCACCATGCTCGCCGGCCGTTTCAGCGATCGCTTCAAGGGCATCTGCAGCGAGCGCGCGGTCAACAACGTGCTCACCGAGGAGTTCAACAGCGACATCGCCACCGTGTTCCGCGTCGAGCACGGGCCGCGCCACATCGACGACCCGGCCGAATACGAGCGCCTTTCGCCCATCCGCCACGTGCGCGACATCACCTGCCCGATGTTGATCATCCACAGCGAGGACGACCTGCGCTGCCCGATCAACCAGGCCGAGGAGCTGTTCGTCGCACTGCGCCTGCTGGGCAAGGACGTCACGTTCTACCGCTTCCCCGGCGAGAGCCACGAGCTGTCGCGCAGCGGCTCGCCGGTGCATCGCCGCCAGCGCGCGGAGATCATCCTCGACTGGTTCACCACCAAGCTGGGCTGACCCAACTGGGCTGACCCAACGGGCCAGCGCGTCAGGCTTCGGCGAGCCAGGCGTCGATCAGCTTGCGGGCGATGGAGATGCCCGGCGGGATGTTGGGGATCTCATCGCGGCGGTACCACTGGGCGTCGACGATCTCGGTGGGGTCGCACTCGATCTCACCGCTCACCCACTCGGCGCGGAACCCGATCATCAGGCTGTGCGGGAACGGCCAGGGCTGACTGCCCTGGTACGTGGGCCACGCCACCTCGATACCCACCTCCTCGCGCACTTCGCGCACGACCGACTGTTCGAGCGACTCGCCGGCCTCCACGAAACCGGCCAGGCACGAGTACATCGGCACCCGGAAGTTCACGCCGCGGGCCAGCAGCGCCAGCTGGTCGGGGCCGGCCGCACCCTTCGTGACCAGGGTGATCATCGCCGGCGCGAGCCGCGGGTAGGCCAGCAAGCCACACGCCGGACACTTCATCGACCGATCGTTGTCGGAGTGCACAGTGGCCTCGCCGCAGCGCCCGCAGAAGCGATGGGTGCGCGCCCACTCGGTGAGCTGCACCGCCCGCCCGGCGATCGCCCATTCCACCTCGGTGGTGCGCCCGTGCAGCGAGTACAGGTCGACGGCCGCGCCGTACGACGGGTCTTCGCCCTGGGGCACGTCGACCGCCCAACAGGCCTCGCCGTCGAGCGTCCCCAGGAAGTGCACGCTCCAGCCCGGTTCGGCCACTCGATCATCGACGAACACGCTCGACCCGATGACATGGATGTAGCGGTGCGCATGGGCGCTGTCCGGTGGGGTCAACGCAGGGTTGAAGCTGGCCATGGGTGCCACCGTAGGCTGGCGACATGACCAACGTTGTGATCGTGGACGCCGTCCGCACCCCCATCGGCAAGCGCAATGGAGGCCTCGCCTCCCTCCACCCCGGCGAGGTCCTCGCCAAGGTCCAGCGGGCGATCATCGACCGCACGGGCATCGATCCGGCTGCCATCGAGCAGGTCGTCGGCGGCTGCGTCAGCCAGGTCGGCGAGCAGTCGTTCAACATCACCCGCACCGCCTGGCTCAGCGCCGGCCTGCCCCTCACCGCGGGTGCCACCACCGTCGACACCCAGTGCGGCAGCAGCCAGCAGGCCACCAGCCTCGCCGCGGCGCTGATCAAGGGTGGCGTCGTCGACGTCGCCCTGTCCTGCGGCGTGGAAGTGATGAGCCGCGTGCCGATCGGCAGCAACAGCAACAAGGCGCTGGGCCTCGGCGTGCCGATCCCCAAGACCTACTTCGAGCAGTACGAGATGACCTCGCAGTTCGAGGGCGCCGAGCGCATCGCCGACAAGTACGGCATCACCCGCGCGGACACCGACGGCCTGGCCTTCGCCAGCCAGTCGCGCGCCGCCACGGCATGGGCCGAGGATCGCTTCGGGGGGCAGTACATCACCGTCCAGGCGCCCGACCGCGACGACGAGGGCAACGTGCTCGACACGTTCCACACCGTCGCCCGCGACGAAGGCATGCGCGAGACCACGATGGAGAAGCTGGCCACGCTGAAGCCCGTGGGCCGCCCCAACGGTGTGCACACCGCCGGCAACAGCAGCCAGATCAGCGACGGCGCCAGCGCGGTGCTGATGATGACGGAAGAGAAGGCTGCCGCCCTGGGCCTGAAGCCCCGCGCCCGCATCCTCGACACCTGCCTCGTGGGTGTCGATCCGGTGCTGATGCTGGAAGGCCCGATCGATGCCACGCGGAAGTTGCTGGCCCGCACCGGCCTCTCCATCGACGACATCGACACGTTCGAGATCAACGAGGCCTTTGCCTCGGTCGTGCTCGCGTTCCAGAAGGCCGTCGGCGCCGACCCGGCCAAGGTGAACCCGAACGGCGGAGCGATCGCCCTCGGCCACCCACTGGGCGCAACAGGTGGCTTCCTGCTCACCAAGGCGCTCTACGAGCTCGAGCGCACGGGCGGCAAGTACGGCCTGGTGAGCATGTGCTGCGGTGGCGGTCTGGGCACCGGCACCATCATCGAGCGCCTGTAACCGCCGCTCGATCACCGAACCCCGATAGAAGGGAGCCCATGCGACCGCTCGCATGGGCTCCCTTCGTCATTGTGCTCGTGGCGTGTTCCGGCGCGCCCGCAACCCACGCGCCCGACGTCACCACGGTGCTCACACCAAATGCCACGCTCGACCGGGTGGTCGACGGCGACACGATCGACGTGATCGTCGACGGGGTGGAGGAGCGCGTGCGCCTGATCGGCATCGACACACCCGAGACGAAGAAGCCGAACTCGCCCGTGGAGTGCTTCGGGCCGGAGGCCAGCGCCTACACCGAGTCGCTGTTGCCCGAGGGCACGCCGCTGTACCTCGAGCGCGACGTCGAGCCCCGCGACCCCTACGACCGGCTGCTCGCCTACGTGTACCTGGCCGATGGCACGTTCGTGAACCTGCAGATCGTGCGCCAGGGGTATGCGCAGGTGCTCACCATCCCGCCGAACGTCGCCCATGCGGAGCAGTTCGTGCAGGCGGCCCGCGAAGCCGAGGCGGCCGATGCCGGGCTGTGGAGTGGCTGCAGCGGGTAGCGTTCGGCCCGATGAGCACCGATGTACCACGTTCCCTCGCCGAACGCCTCGGGTACTCCCCCGACACTCGCCTGGTGATCATCTCCTGCGACGACCTCGGTAGCTGTCACGCGGCGAACGAGGGCGTGTTCGATGCCCTCCGCCACGGCGTGGCCACCTGCGCCAGCCTGATGGTTCCGGCACCGTGGGCGCGCGACGCGGCGATGCGCGCGCTGCCCACCGACGACATCGGCGTGCACCTCACGCTCAACTGCGAGCACGAGGCCTACCGCTTCGGCCCGATCACGCATGCACCCACGTTGCTGTCGGGCGAGGGCGGCTTCCCGCGCGAGGTCGACGACCTGTGGCAGCACGCCGACCCGGCCGAGGTGCTGCGCGAATGCCGCGCCCAGATCGAGCGGGCGCTCGCGTGGGGCATCGACGTCACGCACCTCGCGCCGCACCTGTCGGTGATCACCCTGCGCCCCGAGTTCTTCGACGTGTACCTCGAACTGGCCGTCGAGTTCCGCCTGCCCATCCGTCTGCCGTCCACCATCAGCGCCGAGCAGGCCGGGTTCCCCTTCCGCCGCCTCGCGGCCGAGGAGGGCATCGTGTTCCCCGACCACTTCGACCACGACTGGCGCGCCGGCAGCCGCGAGCGCGTCTACGACGCGATCCGCAACTTGCCCGCGGGGGTCAGCGAGATCCACGTGCAGCCGGTGATCGACAGCCCGGAGGTGCGCGCGATCAGCCCGTCGGCAGCGCTCTGGATCGACGACCACGAACTCGTGACGGTCGACGAGATGCTCCGCGGCTTGTTGGTCGAGTCGGGCGCCGTACCGATCGGGTATCGCTCGCTCAGGGACGCGATGCGAGCCGGCTGATCGCCGCCGCGGCAGAACCGTCGGCGAGTGCGGCGAGCAGCTCGCCCGTGCTGCCGGTGTTCTTCAGCTTGCCCTGCATGAAGGCCACCTGCGCACCCAGCGCCGCGTCGGCGGCGCTGATCGTGACCACGTTGTCGGCGTCGTCGGGCCCTTCGACCGCCTCGTCGTTCTTGGCGAACGCCACTCGGTAGTGCAGGCTCATTCGGCACCGCCACGCACGGCCGGGGTGTGCTGCCTGACGCCGGCGAACAGATCGTCCTCCAGCTCGCCCGACTCGGGCAAACCGACCAGCGAGCGGGCCAGGATCCAGTCCTCCCACGGGTACACCTCGGCCAGCTGCTCGTCGGACAGGCCGAACCACCACGGCTCGGTGGGGTCGACCTGCGTGGCGTGGGCCTTCAACGAGCCGCTGCGAGCACCCAGGTAGGCAGCGATCTCGAGCTTGGTGGTGACGCGGTCGTCGTGGCCGGCCCGGTCGAGCCACGCCTGCTCGTAGGGCGACTCGCCGCGGTGTTTGATCATTCCTTCGTGCACCGCCACCATGCGGGCCTTCGACCACACCGAGTAGTACAGCTTCAGCGGCTGCCACGGCTCGCCCAGCTCGGGGTACCAGGCCGGGTCGCCGGCCCGCTCGAACGCGGGGATCGAGATGTCGTGCACCTTCAGGTGATCGGGGTGGGGGTACCCGCGCTGGTCGTCGCCGTAGGTGACGATGACGTGCGGCTTCTCGCTACGGATGACCGCCACCAGGCGGCCCACTGCCTCGTCGAGCGGGGCCATGTGGAAGCAGTCGGGATGGCTGTTGGGCGGGCTGTCGACGATGCCCGAGTCGCGATACCCGAGCATCACCACTTCGTCGAAGCCGATGATCTCGGCCGAGCGAGACAACTCGCCGGGGCGCACCTGTGCCAGCAGCGCCTTCTCCTGCTCGGGGGTGAGGCCGTGGAACGGCTGGCCGGGCTCGCGCAAGCCGGGGTTCTGCAGGTCGCCCTCCTCGCCTCCGGTGCAACACACCAGGACAGTGCGCACGCCTTCCGCGTGGTAGCGGGCGACGGTGGGCGCACCCTTCGACGCTTCGTCGTCGGGGTGGGCGTGCACGGTGAGCAAGCAGAGCGGGTCGGCCACGCCTGCACTGTACCGGCGCGCGGAATCTGCGAGCGCGGCGGGTCCGCTCGCGGGGTGGCAACTACACTGACCGCCGTGCGCCGCGCCCGTCTCCTCGCCTCCACCCTCCTCGTGGTCCTCGTCGCCGGCTGCAACGACGATGGCCGCACGCTGCGGCCGGCAGAGCCGGGCCAAGAGGCGTCGATCTCCACCGTTGCGGTCACCACCGACACCACCGGCACACTGATCGGCGAGCCCGACACCTCCGGCGGCTCCGTCCCTGCCGGTGGTCTGTCGCTGATCGCCCCCTGGCGCGAAGGTGCCGAGATCGACGCGCGCTACAGCTGCGACGGCCCCAACCTGGCCCCTGCCCTCTCGTGGAGCACGGCACCCGCCGGCACCGTCGAGATCGCGCTCACGCTCACCGACATGGATGCTCCCGAGTTCGTGCACTGGGCGATCGCCGGCCTTGCCGACACTGCGGTCTCGATCGGCGAAGAGACCGTGCCGCTCGGGGCGTACGAGGGCACCAACGGCACGGGTGTCGTCGGCTACACCGGCCCGTGCCCGCCGTCGGGCCAGATCCACACCTACGTGATGACGGTCTATTACCTCTTCGAGCCGGTCGACCTCAGCGATGGAACCCCCGGGCTCGATCTCGTCGAGGCCATCCAGCTGGCGGCGCTCGACGAGGCGTCGGTCACCGGCACCTTCAGCCGGCCCTAGGTCCGTACCGGTCGCCGCTCGGCGCACTTCCCGACTGCTCACGTTGAACGACCTGCTCACCAACATCCTCACGTTCGCCGTTCTCGGCTTCATGGGCTTCCGGCTGGTCACCGGCGTGCAGCATTCGCGTACTGCCGACGGTCGTTCGCTGGTGCAGCGAGTATGGCGCAACGCCGGTTGGCGGCACGTCTGGCCGGTGCCGTTGCTGCTGGCGGCGGTGATCGCCACCGCGACCGTGATCATGTCGGTGCCCGGGCTCGACTGGGGCTGGTGGTCAGCGATCGGTGGCGACGGCAACCCGGTGTTCGGCAGCTCGACCGCCACCACCGGCACGGTGTGGGAGTGGCTGATCCCGCTGGCCTTCATGGCGCTGCTGCTGCCGGCCCTTCCCCTCTTCGCGTACGCCGAGGAGCGGCTGTTCCGCACCGGGGCGGAGGTGTGGTCGCACCGGCGACGGGCACTGAAGGTGGTGCAGTTCGGCCTGGTGCACGCGCTCATCGGCATCCCGATCGGGGCGGCGCTCGCCCTGTCGCTGGGTGGCGCCTACTTCATGTGGGCCTACCTGCGTCGTTTCGCCATCGCTCGCGATCGCACCGAGGCGACCGTCGAGTCGGCCACGGCACACACGGTGTACAACTTCGTGATCGTGGTGGTGGTGATCGTCGCCGTGCTGGCCGACGCACTCGTGTGATGGCCGCTGGCTAGCCTGACCGCCGTGTCGTCGCTCGAATCCAACACCCCCCGCTGCTACCGCCACCCCGACCGCGAGGCCGGCCGCAGCTGCACCCGCTGCGGCAAGCCGGCGTGCAGCGACTGCCTCGTGCAGGCCACGGTGGGCTCGCACTGCCTGGAGTGCGCGAAGGCTGCCCGCCCCGACGTGAAGACCCGAGTGCACCTCGCGTCGTCGCGGGTGCTCACCCCGGTGACGTACACGATCATGGGCCTCAACCTGTTGGTGTTCCTGTGGATGGGTGCCAGCGACTCGGCCGCGTTCGCGGGCGACATCACCCAGGGCCACGCCGACCTGGGCCTCAGCAAGTTCATCCTGCAGGGCAAGGCAGGGTACGCGGGTGTGCGCATCCCCGACCACGAGTGGTACCGGCTGGTCACGGCAGGGTTCATCCACTTCGGCATCTTCCACATCGCGATGAACATGCTATTGCTCTACCAACTGGGCCAACTGCTCGAGCGGGCGCTGGGCACCGTGCGCTTCACGTTGCTGTACTTCGCGGGCCTGCTCGCCGGTTCGTTGGGTGTGCTGCTGGTGGACAGCGGCGGCCTCACCGGCGGCGCGTCGGGCGCAGTGTTCGGGTTGATGGCCGGCGCGGCGATCGGCCTGCACCGCCGTGGTGTCAACGTGTTCAGCACGGGCATCGGCACCACGCTGATCCTCAACCTGGTGCTCACCTTCTCGATCAGCGGCATCTCCATCGGCGGGCACGTCGGCGGGGCCATCGGTGGGGCGGTCTGCGGCTGGCTGATGCTGGCCCCCAGCTGGAAGCCCACGCCGAAGTGGATCACCTACGCCGCCCCAGCAGCAGTGATCGTGCTGTCGTTCGCCGGCGCGGTGGCCGTCGTCGGCTAGCCGCTGGCGGGGGTCGTCACCGGGAAACCCTGTCACACCCCTTCCGTATGGTGCGGGGCATGGCCCACAGCAACCTCATCACCCAGGCCCCCGAGCAGCTGGCGCTGCTGTCGCCCGATGGCCTGCCCGTCCAGTTCCTGCTCGATCAGCGCACGCGCCAGCGTGGCCTCGCGCACATCGCCGCCATCAAGGCCCAGCTCGCCGCCCGCCACGGCGCGGTCGAGGTCGCGGTCGAGGCCCAGCCCGCCATCCATGTCACCCCGCGCCGCAAGGCTGCCTAGGGCCCACGCTCGCTGGTCTGGCGTTCAGCCCGCGTTGGGCGCCAGGCTACGCACCGCATCCCAGTGCTTCAGCTCGGGGTCGAGCGGCAGGATCGCCAACGAGCTGGTGGTGACACCGTTGTCGAAGTAGCGCTGGATCGTCGCTCGGCACTTCGCCGGCGAGCCGTGCACCACCAGTTGGTCCACCACCTCGTCGGGGATCGCCGCCAGCGCGGCCTTGCGATCGCCCGCCTGCCACGCATCCCACATGCCTTGCAGCGCCGGGCCGCGGCCCAGCCACTGCTGGAACGAGGCGTACACCGGAACGTTCATGTAGGCCGCGATGGCGAACTTGGCCGAGGCACGGACGACATCGGCGTTCTCGCTGGGGCAGCAGAAGATGCGCGCCACGATCTCCTTCTCCTCGCCACCGGCTGCATCGCGCACCACCTTGGTCACCTGCGGCACGTCGTCGGGCCCCAGCCAGTTGATGATCGCCCCGTCACCCTCGCGACCCGCCAGGCGCAGCATGCCCTCACGGAGGGCGGCCACCAGGATCGGCGGGGTCTGCTCGGGGCGCACGCCGAGGCGGAAGCCGCTCACCTGGAACGTGTCGAAGCTACCGCTCACCTTCTCGCCGGTGAGCGCCTCGCGCAGGAAGCGCACCACGTCGCGCACCTTCTTGTACGGCTGCTCGAAGGGCACCCCGTTCCACTTCTCCACGATCACGTTGCTGCTGCTGCCGATACCGATCGCGAACCGGCCGGGGGCGGCGTCGGCCAGCGAGGCCACGCACTGGGCGAAGCATGCGGGCGAGCGGGTGTAGGCGGGGATGATCGCCGTGCCCAGACGCAGGCGTGGCTCCCACGCGGCGGCCAGTGCCAGCGGCGTGAAGCCGTCGGCACCGTCGCTCTCGGCCGACCAGATGTCGGTATAGCCGAGGTCGGCCAGCTCGGCCAGCTTCTCGCGGTGGCTGTGCAGTGGGCCGGGCAGGGGCACGGTCATGCCGGGACGAACGGGCAGGCTCATCAGGATCCCTTCTCGGCGTCGGCGCCCGACGCAGGCTCTTTCCAGTAACGGACGATGCAGCTCTGGCTGGCGGTGGCCATCAGCGTGCCATCCTCGGCGAACATGTGCACCAGGCCGTGGCCGAAGCCGCGGTTGACGGCGTGCACGCGGATGTCGAGCAGCACCCACTCGGTGGGCACCAGGTTCACCACCCGCAGTGTGTTGTCAAGGCTGTTGCCGCCGCCGCGCACACCCAGCGCCTGGCCCACGCCCATCGGCACGAAGTCGCCCAGCACCGCGAGCGTGGCTGCGTCGACGCCGTCGATGACAGTGGGGATGCGCGCCCACATCAGCGTCTGCCCGTCGCCGTCGGGGCCGGGCAGCTCGTCGTGCTCGCGCCCCTTCACCATCCGCTGGTCCATCTGCTCGGCGATCGTGTTCTCCGCCAACCCACCGCGGTTGCGGTTGCGGTACTCGGTGGGCGCCGGCACGACGGGCATCGTTTCCCACTGGCCGCTGCGGTCGAACGGGCGGTCGCCGAGCGCGGCATTCACGGTGAGGATCTCGCGGTTGCCCACATGGCACACCGCACGGGCCTGGGTCATCTGGTGGCCGTGCACGGCGACGATGACGTCGATGTCGAGCACCTCGCCAGGGCGGGCGTACGACAGGTATTGCGAGGTGGCCCACACCACGCTGCGACCCGTGGTTCCCTCCAACGCGGAGATCGCCGCACCGAGGCCGCACCCGCCGAACAGGAACCCGCCGTGGGTGATCAGCCGGGAGGTGACCTCCATCGACCAGCGGTAGGGGTTGTGGCTGCTCTGCAACCCGAGAAACGTTCGACTGTCCATGCTGTGACGACTCTAGGCGGCAGACCGCGGCAGACTGATGGCGTGGAGTTCAGCATTCGCTTCGATCTGTTCAGCCGCCTGCTGATGACCCCGCTGGGCATGGGCAAGGGCTTCAGCCGGGTGCGCATCGCCGGCGACACGGTGCACGTGTGCATGGGCTGGGGCTTCCGAGCCAAGTTCCCGCGTGCCGCGGTCAGTGCCGTCGCCCGCGCCCCGAAGGTGTGGATCACCCGTGGCGCGCACGGGTGGCGCGGCCGGTGGTTGGTGAACGGCGCGGGCGACGGCCTCGTCGAGCTCACGCTGCAGCCCACGCAGCGCGCCCGTGTGCTCGGCTTCCCGGTGCGCCTGGGGCACCTCATCGTCAGCCTCGACGACCCCGACGGCCTGATGGAGGCGCTCGCAGTACAGTGACCGGCCATGGGAGACACACCGTGGCAAGGGGACGCATGCTCGCTGGTCGAGGAGTTCCGTGCGGGCCGCCGCTCGCCGAAGGAGGAGCTGGCGGCGACGCTGGCCGCCATCGGCGGTAGCACGCTGAACGCGTTCTCCTACCTGGCCCCCGACGAGGCTGAGGCCGCCGCGGCCAACGCCGACGTCAGCAAGCCGTTCGGCGGAGTGCCGCTGGGCGTGAAGCAACTCGACTCGGTGCAGGGCTGGCCCGACAGCCACGCCTCGGTGCCGCTGCGCGACCAGATCGCGGGCCACACCAGCACGATGGTGCAGCGGTTGCGCGACCTCGGCGGCGCGGTCGCCATTGGCCAGACGACGGCCAGCGAGTTCGGAGGCGTGAATGTCACCCGCACGGTGCTGCACGGAGCCACGCACAACCCGTGGCAGCACGGCCGCACCCCCGGTGGTAGCAGCGGCGGCGCGGCCGCAGCGGTTGCCGGTGGGCTGCTCACGTTGGCCACCGCCGGCGACGGCGGCGGCAGCATCCGCATTCCCGCCGGGTTCACCGGGCTGGTGGGGCTGAAGGCCACGCTCGGCCGCATTCCTCGCGGGCCGCAGGCGAAGTACGGCAACCTCACCGTCACGATCGGCTGCGTGTCGCGTTCCGTGCGCGACACGGCCCGCTGGTTCGACGTGTGCAACGGGTTCGACCCGCGCGACCCGATCAGCCTGCCCCGCGTGCACGGGTGGGAGGCCGGCCTTGGCACTCACCTCGCCTCGCTGCGCGGCGCACGCGTGGCGTTCGCCCCCAACTGGGGCAATGCGCAAGTGTCGCCGATGATGTGGGAACTGTTGGAGGCGTCGGGGGCCGAGCTCGTGGCGCACCTCGGCATGCGGCGCGTCGACGGGGTCGACACCACGGTGCCGCGCATGGGCACCGCGTGGGCGCTCAGCGGCAACCTGGAGATCGAGGAGCAGTTGCGCGGCATGTGGCCCGCCTGCGCCGACGACCTCACACCCGAGATCCGCTTCGGCCTGCAGGGCACCCAGGGTGCCTACAACTCGGAGGTGCGCGGCAAGATCGAGCGGCGGCGGATGGAGGTCAACGAGGCGATGGCACGCATCTTCGATCCGGTCGACGGCGTCGACTTCGTGATCACGGCCAGTAACCCCGACATCGCGTTCGCCGCCGAGGGGCCGCTGCCCGGCGTGTTCGGTGGCATCGAGGCCGGCCCTGGCAACAACGGCCGCCTCACGTTCCCCGCCAACTTGCACGGCAACCCGGCGATCTCCATCCCGGCGGGTGCGATCGATGGCCTGCCGATCGGCCTGCAGGTGATCGGCCGCCATTTCACCGAGCAGCTGCTGCTCGATGTGGCGCTGACGGCCGAGCGCACGCGCCCCTGGCCGCTGGTGGCTCCCGGCGCCCCAGTGTGAACTCAGCGGAATACACGCGGCTCACCGCCGCACAACGGCTGCTGGCCACCGGCCTGGTGCTGGCGGTATCGCTGGTGGCGTTCGAGATCACGGCCGTGATCACCGCGCTGCCCACGATCACCGACGAGCTGGGCGGCGACTCGCTGTACGGCGCGGCACTGGCGGTCTACACATTGGCCAACCTCGTGTCGCTGGTGGTGGCCGGCGAGATGTCGGATCGCAAGGGCCCCGCGCTGCCGTTCGTGATCAGCATCGTGGTGTTCGTCGCCGGCCTGCTCGTGGCCGCGTTCGCCCCGTCGATGGTGTGGATCGTGGTGGGCCGGGCGCTGCAGGGCGCCGGCACCGGAGCATTCTCGCCCATCGGGTACGCGCTCGTCACCCGTGCGTTCCCCACCGACCGGCAGCCGATGATGTACGCCTACCTCTCCGCCGGATGGGTGTTACCCAGCCTGTTCGCGCCGGCGTTGTCGGGGTGGATCACCGATCAGTTCGGATGGAAGTGGGTGTTCCTCGCGCTCGTGCCCGCAGCGCTGGCGGTCGGGGTGCTGGCGGTGCGGCCGATGCTGCAGTACCGGCCGGTGGAGTTGGAGCGGCGCACCACTCGCATCCCGCAGGCGTTCGGTGCTGCGATCGGGATCGGGGCGGTCGTCACCGGCCTGCAATTCGCGCGGCCATGGGCGGTGGCGGTCGCCGTCGGCGGTGGCCTGGCGTTGGCGCTGCCTGCGCTGCGCCACTTGTTCCCGCGCGGCGTACTGACAGCCACGGTGGGGTTCCCGGCGATCATCGCCTGCCGCCTCATCGCCACCGCCACGTTCCTCGGTGTCGACAGCTTCGTGCCCCTCGCCGCCGACCGCATCCACGGAGCGCGACCGTTCGTGCAGGGGTTCGTGATCATCGGCGCGGCGCTGCTGTGGACCGTGGGGCAATGGGTGCGCGCCAAACGGCCCCCCGCCTCCGCTGCACGAGCAGTGCGCAACGGCTACCTCGTGATGCTGCTGGGCATCGTGGCCACCGCCCCGGTGCTGTGGGCCGAGTGGCCGCTGTGGGCCACGTTCCTCGGCTGGGCGATCGGCGGGCTGGGCATGGGTCTGCTGTTCAACCCCACCAGTGTCTCAGCGATGAGCTACGCGGAAGAGGGCCGCGAGGGCGAGATCAGCAGCCAGATCGCGTTGGCCGACAGCGTGGGCTTCTCGCTGATGGGCGGCATCGGCGGGGCGACGGTCGCCGTGGCCGATCGCACCTCGTGGTCGCTCACCGGCGCGGTGGGCACCAACTTCATCATGGCCGCCGTGCTGACCACGCTTGGCCTCGTGGCCGCTCGCCACATCCGCCCCAGACTCACCGTTTGAAGCCTGCGCCGTGGCGGGTGTGGCTGCGGCTGCAACGCTGGGCGGGGGTCCTCACACGAGGCGGCCGGCTTCCAGCCTGAGCGTGCGCGTGCGGCGCACGTTGGTGAGCAACGACCGGTCGTGGCTCACCAACAGCACGGTGCCGGGGAAGGTGTCCATCGCCTGTTCGAGTTGTTCGATCGCCGGCATGTCGAGGTGGTTGGTGGGCTCGTCGAGCACGAGGCAGTTCGAGCCCTTCGCCATCAACAGCGCCAGCACGGCGCGGGTGCGCTCGCCGGGTGACAACGATTCCGCCGGCCGGCCCACGTGCGCAGCGGCGATGCCGAACTTGGCCAGCAGGGTGCGGGCGTCGCTGACGGTCATGCCCGTGGCCGCGAGGAACGCATCCAGCACGGTGGTGGCGCCGGTGAGTTGCTGGCGGGCCTGCTCCAGCCGGCCCACCACCACGCCGGGGCCGCCCCAGCGGGTGCCCGCCGTCAGCTCGATCTCGCCCAGCAGCGCACCGAGCAATGTCGACTTGCCGCTGCCGTTGGCGCCCTCGATCACCACCCGCTCGCCGTACGCGATCTCCAGGTCGATCGGGCCGAGCGTGAACGAGTCGCGGGCCACGACGGCCTGCTCCAGCCGCGCCACCACGTCGCCGCTGCGCTCCACGGTCGCGATCTCCATGCGCAACTGCCACGCCTCGCGCGGTTCTTCCACGACTTCCAGGCGTTGCATCATCTTGTCCGTGCGCGCCGCTTTGCCGGCCAGCTGCTCGCTCTGGTTGATCTTGAACGCCTTGATGTTCTTGTCGTTGTCGTCAGGCTTCTTCTTCGCCTTCGACAAACCCTGCGTGGCCCACTCGCGCTCGCGCTGCGCGCGCCCGGCCAACGACGAACGCTTCGTGTCGTACTCCTCGAACGCCTGGCGAGCCTGATCGCGGGCGATCTCGCGCTCACGGAGGTAGGCGTCCCACCCGCCGGCGAACCGTGACGTGTCATGCGTGAACTCGTCGATCTCGACGACATGAGTGATGGTGCGCTGCAGGAACATGCGGTCGTGGCTCACGATCACGCAACCGGCGGCTTGGCCGAGCACGAACTTCTCCAGCCGATCGAGGCCATCGAGGTCGAGGTCGTTCGTGGGCTCGTCGAGCAGGAACACGTCGAAGCGGGCCAGCAGCAGCACGGCCAGCCCGACGCGTGCCGCTTCGCCACCCGACAACACCGGCATCCGTTCGTCGAGCAGCCGTTCGTGCAGGCCGAGGCCGGCCCACACATCACCGATGCGCGAGTCGAAGTCGGCCGCCCCGATCGCCAGCCAGCGGTCGAGCGCATCGCTGTACTGGTCGTCGGCCCCACCGTCGCCCGCGGCCATCGCCACCGTGGCCGCATCCAGTGCCTCCTGCGCTGCCGTCACCCCCGTACGCCGGGCCACGTGGTCGCGAACGGTCTCGTCGCTGCGCTCGGGCTCTTGCGACAGGTAGCCCACGATCGCTGTGGCCGGGCTGCGGGTGATCGTGCCCTTGTCGGGGTGCAGTTGGCCGGCCAACAGCTTCAACAGCGTCGACTTGCCCACCCCGTTGGGACCGACGAGGCCGACACGCTGGCCCGGGTCGACCGTGAGGTCGGCCCCTTCGAAGATGTGGCGCGCGCCGAGCGCGAGCGAGATGTCGCGGGCATGGATCGATGCAGTCATGAGCCGGACAAGTCTGCCCGAACCCCCGCCTTCACGTCGCGGCCTTTACCGCACATCTGCGGTGAAGCCCGCGACGTGAAGCGATCGGGAGGAGAGGGCCGATGAGGGCGTCAGCCGCCGACGACGGCGCGGCCGACGACTTCCTTCATGATCTCGGTGGTGCCGCCGTAGATCGTCTGGATGCGGCTGTCGGCCCACGCGCGGGCGATCGGGTATTCGAGCATGTAGCCGTAGCCACCGTGCAGCTGCAGGCAGCGATCGACCAGCTTGTTCTGCAGCTCGGTGCAGTAGAACTTCGCAGCCGAGGCCTGCTCGGCAGAGAGCTTGTCGTCGTTGTGCAGTTCGATGCAGCGATCCACGTACACCTGGGCCACCTGGGTCTCGGTGCTCAGCTCGGCGAGCAGGAACTTGCTGTGCTGGAACTGCGCCACGGGCTGGCCGAAGGCCATGCGCTCCTTGGTGTAAGCGATCGTCTGGTCGAGCGCGGCCTGGCACACGGCCAGCGCCCCGACGGCCATGTTCAACCGCTCCTGCGCGAGGTTCAACATGAGGTAGTAGAACCCCTTGCCCTCCTCGCCCAGCAGGTTGGCCACGGGCACTTCGACATCGCTGAAGAACAGCTCGGCGGTGTCCTGCGAGTGCATGCCCAGCTTCTCCAGGTTGCGGCCACGCTCGAAGCCATCCATTCCCCGCTCGAGCACCAGCAGGCTGATGCCACGGTGCTTCTGCGTGGGGTCGGTTTTCACCGCGACGATCACCACATCACTGTTGATGCCGTTGGTGATGAACGTCTTGCTGCCGTTCACCACGTACGTGTCGCCATGCCGCACGGCCGACGTGCGCATGTTGGCGAGATCGCTGCCCACACCGGGTTCGGTCATCGCGATGGCGCCGATGCGCTCGCCGGTGCACATGCCGGGCAGCCAGCGGGCCTTCTGCTCGTCGTTGCACAGGCCGAGGAAGTACGGCAACACGATGTCGTTGTGCAGCGTGAAGCCCATCGCGCTGCCGATCGCGCCCGTGTAGCTGACGGCTTCCTGCATCACCGCGGCGAAGCGGTAGTCGTCGCTGCCGCCACCGCCAAACTGCTCGGGCACGGTGAGCCCGAGGAATCCGTTCTCGCCGGCCTTCAGCCACACCTCACGCGGGGTGATGCCGTCCTTCTCCCACTGATCGTGGTTGGGCAGCACCTCCTTCGCGAGGAAAGCGTTGAACGCGGCACGGAACTGCTCGTGCTCGTCGAGGTACACGGTACGGGGGATGTCGCGCATGAACAGATGTTAAGCGCTTGACGAAATAGTCACCCAGTTGCCAGATGGACGTCACGCACGGTTCGGATAGTTGATCGACGGGAGCGAACCGCCCAACCCTTCGGCAACGTCCTCGAACACCCAGTTGCCGCTGGTGTGCACCTTGCCCTCGTCGTTGCCCGTTACGTTCGGATTGCCCTCGACGTAGCCGTTGCCCCGATCGTTGATCAGGTACACGCCGAACAGATCGTTCGCCTTGTCGATCCACGGGCGGAAGCCGAACGCACCGTCACTGGACAACACGAGTGCGTCCCCGTCGGCATCGGTCCAGTCGAGCCATTCACCCAGCCCGTACGGGCTCTCCAATTGCATCCGGAATGCCGCGGCCGTGCCGTACTCCGCGCCTTCGATCTGGTTGGCCTGCATCTCGCTGATCGCGTCCTCGCTGAGGATGCGCATGCCGTCAGGCGCGACCCCACCATGAACGAGCATCTCCAGGAACCGGCCGTAGTCGCCGAGCGTGGAGATGGCACCGCCGGCCGGATTCGGGTTGGTGACGTTCGTGTACTGCCCACCACTGCCCGACTGGACGAACGCTGTGTGCGCCATGCCCAACGGCTGGGCAATGCGCTGCTGGAACAGCTCGGCGAAGGGCACCCCGGTGACGTGCTCGGCAATCGCAGCGGCGAGGTACAGGTGTTGGCCGCCATAACGGAACACGTCTCCCGGCGGGTGGACGACACCGGCCTTCAAGAGGATTGCGGCACACGCCTGCATCGTGCTGTCCGGGTCGGCCGTGCAGGGGATGGTCTCGTCCTTGACGAGTCCCGACGTGAACGACAGCAACTGGCGCAGCGTGATCGTGCCCACCTTGCCTTTCACGTCCTCGAGTTCCGGCACGTACGTGGAGATTGGTGCGTCGAGTGCGAGCGTTCCATCGTCGACGAGCGTCATGATCGTGGCCGCACTGAGCCACTTGCTGCCGGAGGCGATCGGCACGATCGTGTCGAGGGTGTACTCGCCCCACGCCTCCTGCTGCACGAGTTCGCCGTGCTGCACGACCAGCAGTGACACACCGGGCAGGTCGACTTTCTTGGCCAGTCCGGTGACCTTCTCCTGGAATGCGTCGAGCGATGGGTTGTCGACCACCTCGTGCGTGATCACCGAGGCATAGCCGCCATCTTCGGCTGGGTCGGCGGGCGGCCCGGTGTCGGCGGTGGTGTCCGACGTGCTGGTGTCCGAGGTCGTGGTGTCCGACGTCTCACGGACGCTCGTGGTGGATCTTGCCCTGGTGCTGTCCGAGCAGCTCACTGTGAGCGCGACGAGCGCGATCGCGGCCAGCCCATACGTCTTCGATGTCCCCTTCATGCCGCAGATGCTGCCAGACGCGTATGAGCAGTGTGTGAAGCGGGATGGAACCGAACCCGGACCTCAGAAGTTTCTAGGGTCATGAAGATGATCGCCGACAGCGGGGCAACGACAGCGGGGGCACCGGCGGTGCCGGCGGTGCCGACGTTCGAGGAGTTCTGGCTGGAGCGCCGCGACCCGATCGGGCGGGCGTTGGCGATGACGATCGGAAATGCGCAACTCGCTGCCGAGGCGGTGGACGAGGCGATGGCGCGGGCGTTGCAGCGCTGGCCACAGGTGAGCGAGATGCCCCACCCGAGCGCCTGGGTGTACCGGGTCGGGCTGAATTGGAGCCGCTCGATCGGCAAGCGGGTGCGCCGGCGTCCACCCATCTGGCTGGCCAGCGCGGCTAGCTCCGTCGACGCCGATACCACCGACCCGAGCATCGACGCGGCGCTTGCCGCACTGCCCCTCGCACAACGATCGGTGGTGGTGTGCCGGCTGCTGCTCGGCCTCTCGGAGGCGCAGACCGCAGAGGCACTGCGGTTGCGCCCGGGAACCGTCAAGAGCCGGCTGTCACGGGCGGTCGACCAGCTGTCCACCACGCTCGCCCACCTCGACCCGAAGGAGACCGACCGATGAACGACCTCGATCCCACGTCCGACCTGCTCGCCACCCGGTTGGCATCGCGTGCAGGAGGTGTCTCGCTGCCCTCCGGCTCTCTGGCGACAGTGCGTCGCCGCGCCGTCCAGCGCCATCAGCGCACGCGCATTGCCATCGGTGTCGGCGGCATCGCCGTGGCGGGTGGCCTTGTGGCGTTGGTGCTCGCCGACAACGACCCCGCGGGGGATCATCTCGCACCCATCGGCTCCACCGAGACGGCACCCGAGGAAACCAGCCAGCGGCCGCCGATCACCGCCGGCCCCACCACGCACTTGACCGCGCCGCTGCAGCGTGGTTCCAAAGGCGCCGAAGTGGCCGCACTGCAGACCCGCCTGAAGGAACTCGGGTTCGACCCGGGCCCCGCCGATGGCACGTTCGGCCCCGGCACCGAGATGGCCGTGTGGGCATTCGAAGGGCTCGCCAACGGCACGCCCTACGCCATGCAGAGCGGCGTCGTCACCGACGACCTGTGGCAGCAGATCCAGAGCGTGGGCGCCTTCGAGCCCCGCCGCAGCGAACCCGACGACACGCACATGGAGATCTACCTGCCGCTGCAGGCCGCGATCCTGTTCACCAACGACAAGCCCACCCTCATCACGCACATCTCGTCGGGCAGCGGCGAGGAGTGGTGCGAGGTGTTCACCCAGGACACCGACGACCTCGGCATCAAGATCGATCCGCCGATCCTGAAGGACGAGTGCGGCGTCTCGCGCACCCCTGGTGGCATCTTCTTGTTCTACCGTCGCTACCCGGGCGAGCGCCTCACCTCGCTGGGTGGCATGTGGAAGCCGGTGTACTTCAACTACGGCATCGCCGTGCACGGCGCCGACCAGGTGCCCAGGCAGCCCGCCTCGCACGGTGCAGTCCGCATCCCGCAATGGATCGCCGACTACTTCCCCGAAATCGTGGGCAAGGGCGACCGCGTGTACGTGTGGGGCATGGATGGCAAGTCGCCAGAGGACTACTCGCGGGACGAGATGCTGCCGGTGTTCAACTACCCGAACACGCACAGCACACTCACGCTCGAACCCACCACCACGGGCTGACCGCTCAGCCCGGCAGCGCCTGCTGCAGGGTCAGCACGGGGGCGAACAGGTCGCCGTGCGCTTCCACCCTGGCCAGCACGTCGCTCCAGGTGAAGCGCAGTTCGGGCCCACCTGCGGCGCACTCGCCCACTTCCTCCCAGGTGACGGGTGTGCTGCAGGTGGGCTCGGGGCGGGCGCGCATGGAGTACACGCCGATCGTGGTCTTGAACCGGGCGTTCTGGCTCCAGTCCACGAAGATCTTCCCCGGGCGCACAGCCTTGGCCATCGTGGTGGTGACCCGGTCGCGGTGTTGGTGTTCCAGCAGTTGGCCCACAGCGAGCGCGAAGTCGGAGGCCTTCTCGTGCGTGCACGGCGTGTTCAGCGGCACGTACAGCTGCAGGCCCTTCGAGCCCGACGTCTTCGGGAAGCTCTGCAACCCGACGGCGGCCAACACCTCGTGCACCATCAGCGCGATCTCGCAGCACTCCTTCATCGCCGCCGGCGCGCCCGGGTCGAAGTCGAACACGACAGCCCGCGGCGTCTCCAGGTCGGCGGCCAGCGACATCGGCACATGGATCTCCAGCGCGGCCATGTTCGCTGCCCACACCAGCGCGGCGGCCTCGTCGATGCGGCAGTAGCCGATGTTGCCGTTGCGATCGCCGGGTCCGATGGCGACGTCCACCCACTCGGGTCGGTGCTTCGGGCAGCGCTTCTCGAAGAAGCCGTCCTTCTCCACGCCGTCGGGGAAGCGCTTGAACGTGATGCACCGGCCGGTGAGGTGCGGCACCATCACCGGGGCGATGCGCGCGTAGTACTCGATGATCTCGGCCTTGGTGGTGCCTGCCGCGGGGTACAGCACCTTGTGCAGGTTGCTGACGCTGAGTTCGCGCCCGGCGATGTGGACGACAGTGCGGTCGCTCACGCGCTCTTGCGCACGCGCTTGGGCTTCGCCGGCGCGGCCGCCACCGCCGCAGCGACGGCCTCGGGGCCACCGGCCGGATGACGGCCGCGAGCGGCCTTGGCTGCCTTCACACTGGCCTCCAGAGCAGCCATCAGGTCGATCACCGCGGGCGCCGAGGTGGCGGCGGCCGGCAGCTCGAACTGCTCGCCGGCGGCCTTGCGCTCGATCAGGTCGAGCACCTGTTCGCGGTATTCGTCGCGGTAGCGAGCGGGTTCGAACTCGGCGGACAGCGAGGCCACGAGCGCCTCGGCCATCAGCACTTCCTTGTCGCTCACCTCCACGCCGTCGAGCGTGGCGAGTTCGTCGATCGCGCTGGTGGGCACCACCTCGTCGGCGTACACCATCGTGCTCATCACCAAGGTGCCGTCCACCGAGCGCAGCGCGGCCACGTACTGCTTGCCGCGCATCACGAACCGCCCGATAGCCACCTTGTTGGCGGCCTCCATCGCCCGGGCCAGCAGCAGGTACGGCTTGGGTGTCTTGTCGGGGGCGACGATGTACTGCGCGTCGAAGTACACCGGGTCGATCTGGTCGAGATCCACGAACTCCTGCAGCTCGATGCTGCGCGTGGCCGAGGGGATGAACGGCTCGAGTTCTTCGGGGTCGACCACCACGTAGCGACCCTTGCTGATCTCGTAGCCCTTGACGATGTGCTCGTCGGGCACGTCCTCACCGGTGTCGGCCGACACCTTCTTCAGCTTGATGCGCGCCATCGAACGGTCGTCGAGCTGGTTGAACGCGACGCTCTTCTTGCTGACGCCGTTGTACAGCTTGATCGGGATGGCCACGAGACCGAAACTGATGGTCCCGCTCCAGAGAGGCCTGGGCATGCCGCAAGTCTGCCCGAGTTCTGAGCGATTCACCAGGGGTGTGTGGGTTGCTGTACTCAGGAGGTGCTGGGCGGGGCCAGCGTCGGTTGTGTTGCCACATCGGTGGTGTCGGGAGACATGGGCACGGAATCAGCCCGCTGGTCGTCCTCTGGGCGCCGCACATCCTGCACGTTCGGCAGCAGCATGAACAGGGGCTTCAGCTCGTCGAGTTGCGCCGCTGTCGCGCCCGGCGCGGCGTACAGCCGGAACAGCGTGGGGACGTTGGGGGCCAGCGCCCCGAACTCCGCGTCGCTGGCGAGCACACGGCGCGCCTCCAACAGCGACGCCCCGACATCGAGGTACTCCACCCGGCTCGGGTCGATCGCGTCTGACTGACTGGTGAGGGCATCGCGAACGAACGCCACCTGTTCGGGCGAGGCACCGTGCTTCAGGAACACGATCATGTCCGCGCCGCTGTCGAACACGGAGGGCGGGCCGCTGGACGTGGGCGAAACCGGGTCGACCGACGGCCCGGGGCGCATGGCCAACGCGACCAACCCACCGATCACCAACACAGTCAGCGCGCAGGCGGCGAGCAGCCTGGCGGTCGGCTTGTGGGCCGGGGGACGAACCGCAACAGCACTGCGCTGGTTCGCCGCCAACCGATCGACGTGTTCGCCGGCCTCGCGCAAGAGTAGGTCGATGGTCATGAGTGCACCTCCAAGAGTGTGCGGAGTCGCGTGACCCCACGGTGGACGAGGTTGTTGACGACGGATTCGGAGACGTCGAGCAGAGCGGCCACCTCGCGGTGCGAGTACCCGTAGCTCTTCACCAGCATCACCGCCGAGCGCTGATCCGCGCTCAGCCGCTCCAGGGCGCGTACGAGGTCGAGAAGCGCTGCGGGGTCGGCGACGGACATCACCGGCTCGCTGTCGGGAAACAGCCGCCTTCGCGCGAACCACCGCACGTGCGGGCGCGCCTTGGACTGCCCGATGCGGTAGACGTAGCCCGCCGGGTTGTCCATGCCTGCCAGCGAGGCCCACCGTTCCCAGGCGACGGCCAGCGCCTCGTCGGCCGCCTCGCCACCGACCTCGACCCCGTAGTACGCGACCAGGGCTCGCCGTATGCGCTCACCGTGGTCGTGCACGAAGGTGCCGAACTGCATCGGTGCTCCTGGTTGGGCGACGTGTTCGATCATCACACCTCACCAAACCCGCCAGCGACGGAGTTCTCTCAGGGAATCTCCCGCGCAGAACCGGTCAGCCGCTGAGCACGGCGCGGGCCACCAGGTCGGTGCCGAACGCCGTCAGGATGGCCAGGTACAGCAGGCCGGTGGCCGCCATCACGGCCGAGTAGTAGCGCTCCTTCAGCGCCATGCGGGTGACCCACACCAGAACGATCGTGCCCAGCGCGCAGGCGGCCCAGAACCAGCCGAGTTGGCCGCTCCAGCCGTCGTCGATGCTGCCGTTCCACACCGACACCATGCCCGTGGGCAACAGCAGCGAGATGATCTCGAACGGCCACACCCAGCCCAGCGCGTTCACCAGTTCGTTCACGTGGCGGCGCGGCAGGCCGGGCTGCACGAGGTACCAGTGGCCCAGCAGCATCGCATCGCTGATCGCGCCCAGGAATGCCGCGCCGGCGAAGGCCCGCAGCAGCGACACCCACACGTTGCCGCCGGCATCGATCGCGGCAGCCACGAGACCCACGGCACCCAGCGCCGGGGCGATCAGGTCGAGCCGCGGATTGAACTCGGGCCCAGCCGTGCGTTCGCCCACCTCACGCTCGATACCGGTCATCTCGGAGATGCGGGCCGAGCGACGGTCGTGCTCGTCGACCTGCCCCGACACGCCCGCCTTGCGGCGCACGATCGACACCACGAGCGCGAACAGCGCAGCGACAGCAACGCCGATGGAGGCCGCCTCGCGCCCGGGCACGGTGTCGAAATGGAAGCCCAACGCAGCAGCGCCGGCAGCCAACAGCAGGTACGTGCCGCGCAACAGCCAGCCGTAGCCGAGGCCGACCTCGCGGCGGCGGGTGGTGAACCACAGGAACAGCAGGCCACCGGCCGACCACTGCAGCAGCACCGTGGCGGCATCGAGTCGAATCACGACCCGAAGGTTACGGGGGCGAAGGGTCGGCGAGCGAAACCACCCGCGAGGCGCCCGGTCACCAGCCGTACGCCGTAGTGTCTGCGCCGATGTCTCGTCGCGGCGCACGTGCGCTCATCCTCCTGCTTCCCGGCCTCCTGTTGGCCGGGTGTTTCACCGGCAAGCGCCCCCACTTCGAGGACGACCCGTACACCGCGGGCAGCCTCACCGGCGACGCCAACATCGACGCGGTGCTCACCAAGCTGGATGCAGTCACCGACGGGCCCGTGTCGGCGGGGTACTCGATCCTCACCAAGTACGGCAACGTCACCCGTTCGGCTGTCGTGGTGCTCGACGCGGGCCAACGCAGCATCAACATCGGCAACGTCCACTACATCGACACGCAGGCCCGCCAGAGCACCTGCACCGTCGACCTGTCGGCACCGTGCATCAACGGCCTCGATCCGGCACGGATCAGCGACACGCTGGCCACGATCGACTTCTACGCCGCCGAGCCGGCCACCCGCCTGCGCCGCGATAACGCGGCCAAGATCGGGCCCAGCGAGGCCCACACCGAGATCTTCGCCGGGCAATCGGCCACGTGCGTCAACGTGCCGTTGGCGGGCGGCACCGCGGTGTACTGCGCGCTCGACAGTGGCGTGCTGGCCAAGATGGACGACGGCGACCTGCTGATCACGCTCGCGCTCTACGCCGACACCGCCGACGCCAGCCAGTTCGTGCCGCCAGCGGGCTGAGCCACCACGCGGCCACGCGACCCGTTCGGCCTCGGCGGCTACTCTTTCGACGAACTGTTCGGAATCGGAGCTCACATGATCCGTCGCATCGTCCTCACCGTGGCCGTCACCGGGCTTGTGCTGGTCGCGTGTTCCGACGACAGCACGTCGTCAGGCTCGACAGCCGCCTCCACTACCGATGCCGCCGAGAGCACCATCGCCGAGAGCACCACCACGACGCTCTCGCCCGACGCGGCGCAGCTGTTGTACATCTCCGACGAGGGCCAGCCGGGCGTGTTCCAACTGTGGGTGGTGAACGCCGACGGCACCGACGCACACGCGATCACGAGCGGCCCGAACTCACACCTCCACCCTTCGTGGTCGCCCGATGGAGCCAAGATCGTGTTCTCCTCCGACACCGAGGGCCACCAAGGCTTGTTCGTCGTCAACGCCGACGGCACGGGCGAGGTGCAGGTGTCTGCCGACGGTCGCGCACAATCGCCTTCATGGTCGCCCGATGGCACGAAGATCGTGTACGACACGAAGGCCCCGGGCCCATACCCGTTCCTGCTGTACGTGATGAACGCCGACGGCACCAACGTCGTGAAGCTGACGCCGCGCGACAACGACGAGTACAGCGCCGCCTTCTCGCCCGATGGCACCAAGCTGGCATTCGCCGTGCAGGATTTCGAGGGCACCGACATCTACGTGATCAACGCCGACGGCAGTGGGTTGCTGGCACTGACCGACGCGGGCGGCGAGAACGACCAACCGGCGTGGTCGCCCGACGGTACGAGGATCGCCTTCATGTCCACCCGCGACGATGGAGCGCACGGCCAGATCTATGTGATGAATGCCGACGGCACCGACCAGCACGCACTCACCTCCGACCCCCTCCACCACGCCTACCCGTCGTGGTCTTCCGACGGCGGCCGCATCGCGTTCGACGGCGGCGACACGGCCGATTACACCACGTTCGAGATCTACGTGATGAACGCCGACGGCACCGGAGCGAAGGCCATCACGGCGAACGGCGCCGACGACGGCGTGCCGGTGTGGCTGCCCTGACGAACGGCACAGAGTGAAGCGACCTCCGTGCTGGCACCATGGAGGTCGAACACAGGAGTGTCGCCATGACTGGTAGCGATCCGAGCGCAGCACCGTTCCACGGGCCCGAGGCATCGGTACAGACCTATCTCACGAGCGAGGTGGTCACCATCGCCGTCACAGCATCCGTGCGCGAGGCGGCCGCCGAACTCTCCCGTGCCAGCGTCGGCGTGCTCGTGATCGGCACGGCCGATGTTGTCGCCGGGCTGGTGTCCGAGCGCGACGTGGTGCGTGCTGTCGCCGAGGGACGCGACCCCGACGGCACGCTCGCCATCGACGTCGGCACCACCACGCTGATCTGGATCGACGCGGGCAACACGATCGGCGACGCAGCCGAGGAGATGATGGAGGACTACGTGCGCCACGTCCTCGTTCGCGGCGACGACGGGCTGGTGGGCATCCTCTCGATGCGCGACGTGCTCGACGCCTACATCACCTGATTCTTGGCATTAGTTGGCGCGAGCAGCTTCGGCGATCTCGTCCAGCCGAGCGCGCACCAGTGCCTTCACCAACGACTTGGGCAGCTGGCGATCGATCGGGAAGCGCAACGTGCCCTTGTCGGTCGTGGCCCACGTAGGAATGTCGGCCACGCGCGCCAGCGCGCTGCCGCTGTGCGGGAAGTACGAGCAATGCTGCTTGAAGCCGTCGTAGCCCGCCACCGCCTTGCCGTCCACCGTGAAGCACGGCATGCCGTACTTGATGCACTCCACCGCCGTGGGCAGCAGCGCCCGCAACGTGTCGCGCAAGTGCATGAGCGTGGCCGCCTGCGGCCCGGTGAACCTGGCCAGATGCGCGGCGACGGCAGGATCGATCGGGGTCACAGACCCTTCTCCGCTCGGTAATGGGCGACCAGCGCGTTGGCATGCCCATGGCCGAGGCCATGGTCGTTCTTCAGCCTCGCCACCATGTCGGAATGGCGTGCAGGCGGCATCGCCTGCAACAGCGCCATCCAATGTGCGACCGGTTGACCGTACGTCTTCTCGATCGACGGGAAGTACGACGCCGGCCCTTTCACCTGCTCAGCCATGGTGCGATGGTAGCCCGGGAGGCGCAGGGCCGGCTGCCCCAGCGGACTCGTCGAGCCACCTCAGGCCACCCTGAATTCTGGATCGACAATTTCTGTTTTCGACGCGACAACGCTGATAGTCGATCTGGAAAACGGACGCACCAGCGCCGGCCTCAGGCCTTCTTCAGCTCCACGACGAGGCCCTCGCTCGCCTCGACCAGCTTGTGGGGCTCGATGCCGAACACGTCGTGCCAGGTGCCGGCGGCGGCCCACACCTCGTCGTACTGCAACAGGTCGGGGTCGATGAACACCTGCAGGTGCGTGGTGTGCCCGAACGGCGGCACGCCACCGATCGGAAAGCCGGTAGCGGCGCGAACGGTGTCGGCGTCCACGCGCACGCACTTGGCCCCGCCCGCAGCGGCAGCCAGCTTCTTCTCGTCAAGTTGGTTGGCGCCGCTCACGTAGGCCAGCACCACCTCACCGTCCACGCCGAAGATCAGGCTTTTCACGATCTGGCCCACGCCCACTCCGATCGCGTTGGCCGCGTCGACGGCCGTCTTGGCGCCGTCGGGGAACCGCACGGGGGTGATCGAGAGGCCCCGAGCGGCGGCGGCTTCGACCACGCGGGTGACGTTGGGGTGCACGGGCTCGCTCATGGGTGGCGAGCGTAGCCAGCCCCCGTCGGGAAGAATCGGTTGTGAGAGAGCGTTGTCACCCGTACCATGCCCCACGAAGGGGAGTATCCCGTCACACCGTCGTCGTCATCACGGCTAACGCCCGGCACCGGTGAGCCATCTCGGCTGGGAGAGACCTTCGGCAACACTCACGAGCTTGTCCGAAGGAATCCATGCACCCTGTGCTCATCGAACCTGGCCTGACGTCACACGAAGTGGCCATTCGCCGCGCAGAGTTCGGCGCCAACGAGCTGGCCGCCGCGCCGCGGGCGCCCGCGTGGAAGCGCCTGCTCGCGCAGTTCAAGGATCTGCTGATCCTGATCCTGCTGGGCGCTGCAGTCGTGGCGTACTTCGTGTCCGGCGAGGTGAAGACACCGGCGGTCGTGCTGACCGTGGTGATCATGAACGCCGTCATCGGTTTCGTGCAGGAGAACCGCGCCGAGGCCTCGCTGGAGGCGCTGCGCAGCATGCTGGTGACGCACGCTCGCGTTCGCCGCGACGGCGTGCTGCACTCCATCGACGCCACCGAACTCGTGCCGGGCGACGTGGTGCTGGTGGAGGCCGGCGACCGCATCGCCGCCGACGGTCGACTGCTGAACTCGGTGGGCCTGGAGGTCGACGAGGCCGCCCTCACCGGCGAGAGCCTGCCGGTGGAGAAGAACCACGCGCTCGTCGGTTACGAGGCTCCGCTGGCCGAGCGCAAGTGGATGGTGCACATGAACAGCACCGTCACGCGTGGCCGGGCCGAGTTCGAGGTGACGGCCACGGGTATGCGCACCGAGATCGGCCGCATCGCCGATCTGCTGCGCCAGACCAAGACGGAGAAGACACCGCTGCAGGTGCAGCTCGACGGGCTGGCGCACAGCCTGGCCAAGCTGGCCGGCGCGATCGTCGCCGCGGTGTTCGTGATCGGGTTGATCCGTGGCGAAGAGGTCAGCCAGCTCGTGCTCACCGCCGTCGCCCTCGCCGTGGCGGCCATTCCCGAAGGGCTGCCGGCCGTCACTGTCGTCACGCTCGCCATCGGCGTGTCGAAGATGGCCAAGCGCAACGCGATCGTGAAGCGACTGGCTTCGGTGGAAACGCTGGGGTGCACCACCGTCATCTGCAGCGACAAGACCGGCACGCTCACCCTCAACGAGATGACCGCGGTCGACTTCGTGACCGCCCACCCCGACATGCGCGGCGCAGCCCTGGCGGCGATGGCGCTGTGCAACGACGCCGAGGTGCGCGAGGCCGGCGACGGCACCTGGACGCGAGTGGGCGACCCCACCGAGACCGCCCTGCTGGTGTTCGCCACCAACAACGGAGTCGACGTCGCCGAGATGCGCGCAGGCCACGCGCGGTTGGCGGAAGTGCCGTTCGATTCGGCGAACAAGTTCATGGCCACCGTGCACCAGTTCGTGGACGACAACGGCGAG
Organism: Actinomycetota bacterium; assembly: GCA_030645495.1. Classification (GTDB taxonomy): domain Bacteria; phylum Actinomycetota; class Acidimicrobiia; order Acidimicrobiales; family Ilumatobacteraceae; genus UBA668. The sequence continues at coordinate 201,841 of JAUSLV010000018.1, read as the reverse complement.
CACGTGGTACGGCTGCTGGCCAAGGGTGCCCCCGATGTGCTGTTGGCCCGCTCGCAGCACCACGGTGGGCTGATGCCTCACCACGACCGGTTCGCGGCCAACGGCCAACGGGTCATCGCGCTCGCCCAACGCCAGTTCACATCCGATGCGTGGGCCGAGTTCCATGCCGACGGCGCCGACCCCAGCGATCTGGTGAACGACCTCACCTTGCTGGCGCTCGTGGGCATCGTCGATCCGGCCCGACCGGAGGCACGCGACGCGATCGCCATCGCCCACCGCGCCGGCATCGAAGTGAAGATGATCACCGGCGATCACGCCGCCACCGCCGCCGCCATCGGCCGCGAGTTGGGTCTGCACGGTGAGGCGATCACCGGCGCCGACCTGGAGGCGATGGACGACGCCGAACTCGACCGGCGGATCGACGACATCGCCGTGTTCGCCCGGGTGGCCCCCGAACACAAGATGCGTCTCGTCGCCGCGTTGCAGCGCCGCGGCAACGTCGTGGCGATGACCGGCGACGGCGTGAACGACGCGCCAGCACTCAAGAAGGCCGACCTGGGCATCGCGATGGGTATCACCGGCACCGAAGTGAGCAAGGAAGCCGCCACCATGGTGCTCACCGACGACAACTTCGCCACGATCGTGCAAGCCGTGGAACGCGGCCGCACGATCTACGCCAACATCGTCAAGTTCGTGCGCTTCCAGCTCAGCACCACGCTTGGTTTCGCGCTGCTGTTCCTGCTGACGGCGGCACTCGGCGTGTCCGACGGCCAGCCGTTCACCGCGATCGCCATCCTGTGGGTGAACATCATCATGGATGGCCCGCCGGCGATGGCGTTGGGCATCGATCCGGCCGACGGCGACACGATGCAACACCCTCCCCGCCCGGGCGCCGAGAAGATCCTCACTCGCTCTCGCTGGATCGCCGTCACGGTCTCGGCGGCCGTGATGGCCCTGGGTACACTGGCCGTGCTGCAGTTCGCCCCTGGCGGTGACGTGGAAGCAGGCATCCCGTCGATCGCCGGCACAATGGCGTTCAACACGTTCGTGCTGTTCCAGTTCTTCAACATCCTCAACGCCCGTCACGACACTCGCTCGGTCTTCCACCGCGACACGTTCACCAACCGCTGGATGTGGATCGCGCTGGCCGGCGTGCTGGGCCTACAGGTGGCGGTCACCCACGTGGGCCCGGTGCAGCGACTGTTCGACACCACCGGCATCAGCGCCGTGCAATGGCTGGTATGCGCCGCCGTGGCCACCAGCGTGTTGGTGGTGGAAGAGGTCCGCAAGGCCGTCATCCGCCATCGCCTCGTCTCACCCGATCTCTCGACCCCCGCTCTCTCCACCCCCGCATCATCGAAAGGACATTGATGTTCAAGAACACCATGAAGACCACCGCGCTGCTCGCCGGCCTCGGCGGCCTCATCGTGGCCGTCGCCGGCCTGATCGGCGGTGGCAGCTCCATGTCGCTCACGATCGGCGTTGGTATCGCCTTCGTGATGGTGGGCGGCTCGTACTGGTTCAGCGACAAGCTCGCCCTGATGTCGGCCAAGGCCAAGGTGATCGAGCGCGCCGACGCCCCCGAGTTCTACGACATCGTCGCCTCGCTCGCCCAGCGGGCCAACATGCCGATGCCGCAAGTGGCCGTGTCACCCAGCGACCAGCCGAACGCGTTCGCCACCGGTCGTGGCCCGAAGCACGCCGTGGTGTGCGCCACCACCGGCCTCCTGTCATCGATGCCGCGCAACGAGATCGAAGGCGTGATGGCCCACGAGCTGATGCACGTGAAGCACCGCGACATCCTCATCGGTTCGATCGCCGCGGCGATCGCCACCGCCATCAGCTACGTCGCCCAGATGGCGATGTTCGCCAGCATGTTCGGCGGGCGCGACGATGACGACGAGGGCACGAACCCGTTGGCGATGCTGCTGATGGTGATCCTGGCCCCGATCGCCGCGTCGCTGATCCAGATGGCGATCAGCCGCAGCCGCGAGTTCGAGGCCGACCGTGGCGCCGCTGAGCTCCTGGGCAACGGCGGCAGCCTGGCCGACGCGCTCGGGCGCATCGAACAACTGGCCGCCCGACGGCCGATGATGGTGGCCCCCGCCCAGGCGCAGGCCTACATCCACGACCCGATGAGCGAGCTGCGCGGCAGCCGCAACGCGAACAACGCGCGCATGGCCCGCCTGTTCAGCACCCACCCCGACACCGCCGAGCGCATCGCCCGCCTCCGCGCGATGTAGCCCTCGGCGCCCGCCAGCCCGCACCCCACCCCGGTCCGACCCCGCACCATTCACGTTTGAAGAGAAGCGCACCGCCATCGTGCGCTTCTCTTCACACGGTGCAGGTCGAGAGGTGGCGGTCAGAGGGCGAAGAGGTCGTCGAGCGCGGGCTTCTTGGCTCGAACCGGCTGTTCGTCGGGGCCGGCGAACGCTTCGTAGCCCTCCACCTCGAGACGGTCGGCCAGCTCGGGGCCACCGGACGCCACGATGCGACCCTTCACCAGGATGTGCACGTGGTCGGGGTGCAGCTCTTCGAGCAGCCGGTTGTAGTGCGTGATTGCGATCACGCCCAACCCGGTGGCGTTGGTGGCGTCTTCGACACGGCGCGAGCAGTCGCGCAGCGCGTCGATGTCGAGGCCCGAGTCGAGTTCGTCGAGGATCGCGAACTTCGGCTGCAGCAATGCCAGCTGCAGCGTCTCGTTGCGCTTCTTCTCGCCACCGGACAGGTCGACGTTCAGCGAACGGTCGAGCAGCGCCACCGGAAAGTGGATCCGCTCGGCCTCGTCGGCAACGGCCGCGGCCAGGCCGTCGGTGGAGCGACCGCGGGCCGAGTAGGCCTCGGTGAGCATGTCGGTGAGGCCCACGCCGGGCACTTCGCTGGGGTACTGCATCACCAGGTGCATGCCGGCCTGTGCGCGCTGCCACGCGGGCAGGGCCAGCAGATCAACGCCGTCGAGCAGCACCTGGCCGGCGTGAACCTCGTAGCCCGGCTTGCCCATGATGACGGCCGAGAGCGTGCTCTTGCCGGCGCCGTTGGGGCCCATGATCGCGTGCACCTCACCGGACTTCACCGTGAGGTCGATGCCGTTGAGGATCTGCTTGCCGGCGACGGATGCCACCAGACCCTTGATCTGCAGCGTGCTCATGCCGACGCTCCCTCTGTGTCAGTGGCGAACTCGATGTCGATCTGCACGTGGCCGTCGACCACGCGTGCCACGTACACCGGCACAGGCATGGTGGCCGGCAGGGTCTGCGGTTCGCCGGTCTTCAGGCTGAATCGGCTGCCGTGCTTCCAGCACTCGATCTCGCAGTCGTCGGCCAGCACTTCGCCCTCACTGAGCGAGATGTCGGCGTGGCTGCACGTGTCGCCGATGGCGTACACATCGTCGCCGATACGCACGACCGCCACCGAGCGATCGCCCACCTGGAACTTCGCCGCACCACCGGGCACGAGGTCGGCCAGCGCGCACACCGTCACGGCGCTCATGCGTGCACCTCGGGCAGGCGGCGCTGCAGCTTGGCGGCCACGCGGGCACGCAGGTCGGTGCGCAGGTCGCCCACGGGCAGCAGGCCGAGCACATCGTCGAAGAACCCCAGCACCACCAGCCGCTCGGCCACCTCGGGCGGGATGCCCCGGCTCTCGAGGTAGAAGCGCTGCTCGTCGTCGATCGGGCCGACCGTGCTGGCGTGGCTGCACTTCACCTCGTTCGTCTTGATGTCGAGGTTGGGCACGCTCTCGGCCCAGGCGCCCTCGCTGAGCGTGAGGTTGCGGTTCGTCTGGTAGGCGGTGCTGCCGCGGGCGTCTTCGCCGATGCGGATCAGGCCGGTGTACACGCTCTTGGCCGTGTCCTGCACCGCGCCCTTGAACAGCAGGTCGCTGGAGGTGCGCGGGGCGATGTGGTCCTGCAGCGTGCGGAAGTCGTGCATCTGGTTGCCGTCGGCGTAGTAGAGCGCCACCTGCTTGGTGGTGCCGCCCTGGCCCACCAGGCGGGCGTCGGTGCGCACGCGGGCGTAGTCGCCGCCGAGGGCCACGGTGGCCAGCAAGGTGGTGCTGTCGCGCTCGCCGGTGGCCTGCTGATGGCCCAGCTGCCACACCTTGTCGCCCAGCAAGTTGATGCCCAGGTACGAGACGCGAGCGGCCTGCTCGGCGTGCAGCACCAGGCGGGGCACGATCAGCGCCTGTGCGTCGAGGTGCGATTCGAAGCGCTCGACGACGGTGAACTCGCTGTCCTGGCCACCGTGGATCACCAGCCGTGGATACACCGCGCGGCCGCTGTCTTCCAGCGGAATGCGGTGAGTGACCACGATCGGCTCGGCCAGCACCTTGCCGGCGGGCACACAGATCGCCACCGTCTGGTGGTACGCGGCGTTCAGTTCGTCGAAGATGTCGTGCACGGCCATGCCGGCCACGAGGCGAGCGACGAGCGCTGGGTCGGCCGCCGGCAGCACCTCGGCACCGATCACGGTGGTGCGCGCTTCCCCTGGGGGAAATGCGGCGAGATCGAGCTCGGCGATGCGGCTGTAGCGCCACACCTCCAGCTCGGGGGAAGGCATCGTCATCGCCGCAGCGCGTTCGGCGGCAGCGGGGTCGACAGCAGTCGTCAGGAGCGCGGACACGGTTGCAATTCTACTACGCCCATAGTGTTAATCCCCGCGCCCGTCGGACGGTCGATTCAGGGTTTGCGTCGGAACAGCCGTTTCCACGGGCGCGACGGATGCGCATTGCGGGCCTGCTGCTCGGCGTGCACCTCGGCCATCACACTCGGCCCCACCTGCCGCAGGAACTGCTCGGCTTCGTCGAGCAGTGCTGCGGCGCTGCCGTCGTCGAGGCCGGGCGGCTCGGCCGGCGTCTTCGGCGACACCATCGTGCCGTACGTCCAGCCGACGTCCATCCGTCGGTCGAACCCCTTGCACTCAGCGGGGCAGCGCCATGGCGCCTCCGGCGCGAGATCGAGGTTGCACTTCCGCACGGTCTCGCCGTTGGAGTACGTGCGGCTCTCGAAGTGCTTGCACTCCTTACGCATCGGCATCCCCGCATTCTGGCACCGCGGTCACCCGCGTCCATAGCGGCCACTACGCTCCGCCGTGCCATGACGATCAGCGTGTTCGACCTGTTCCGCATCGGCATCGGGCCGTCCAGTTCGCACACGGTTGGTCCGATGCGCGCCGCCCGCCGCTTCCTGCAGCGCTGCGCCCGCTCGGCGCCGCTCGCCGAGGTCGGCCGGGTACGGGTGCACCTGTACGGCTCGCTCGCGGCCACGGGCGTGGGGCACGGCACGATCTCGGCCGTCGTGCTCGGCCTCGCCGGCGCGGAGCCACAGACGGTCGACCCCGACGAGATCGACACGATCCTGGCGGGCATCGAGTCGGCCGGCGTACTGCGCCTGCTCGACTCGGCGGCCGTGCCGTTCCACGCCGCCGACGACGTGGTGATGCACCCCGACGAGAGCCTGCCCGGCCACCCCAACGGGATGCGCTTCGAGGCGTTCGGCCGCGACGGCGCACTCGTGTGCGAGCATCGCTACTACTCGGTGGGCGGCGGCTTCGTGGTGGACGACAGCGAGCTGAACACCGAGATCGACAGCCCGATCGAGGTGACTCACCCCTATCGATCCGCCGAGCAGCTGCTGGCCATCTGCGCGCAGACCGGCTGGTCGATCAGCGAGTTGGTGCGCGCCAACGAGCTGGCCCAGCGCACGGACAGCGAGATCGACACCGGCATCGACGCGCTCCGCACGGCGATGCACCAGTGCGTCGAGCGCGGGTGCCGCAACGAGGGTGAGCTGCCGGGCGGGCTGCACGTGCAGCGTCGCGCCGCCGCGTTGTACCGAACCCTCACCGCCGGGTCGGCAGGGCCTTCCGATCCGCTCGCTGCGCTCGACTGGGTGAGCATGTTCGCGCTTGCGGTCAACGAGGAGAACGCCGCGGGTGGCCGCGTGGTCACCGCCCCCACGAACGGCGCGGCCGGCATCGTGCCTGCGGTGCTGCTGTACTACGAGCGGTTCGTGCCCGGCGCCGACGAGGCCGGGTCGCGCAGGTTCCTGCTGACAGCCGCGGCCATCGGCACGCTGTTCAAGATGAACGCCTCGATCTCCGGCGCGGAGGTGGGCTGCCAGGGCGAAGTCGGGTCGGCGTGCGCGATGGCCGCCGGCGGCCTGGCCGAAGTGTTGGGCGGCACCCCCGAGCAGGTGGAGAACGCCGCCGAGATCGCGCTCGAGCACAATCTGGGGCTGACCTGCGACCCGATCGGCGGCCTCGTGCAAGTGCCGTGCATCGAGCGCAACGCGATGGCGGCGATGAAGGCGATCAACGCCGCCCGCCTGGCGCTGCACGGCGACGGCACCCACCTCGTGTCGCTCGATCAGGCCATCGCCACCATGCGCGACACCGGCCTCGACATGCACGAGAAGTACAAGGAGACCGCCCGCGGCGGCCTCGCCGTCACCTTCCGCCACCTCACCCCTACCCCCGTGGCCGTCAACATCATCGAGTGCTGAGGCATGGCCGCACGAGTTCCACGAACTCGTCGACCGTGCCGGCGGTGCACTCGAACTGGAAGTTCGAGCCATCAGGGAACACGATTTCCACCACCCCGATGGAGGTGAACGCCACCTTCGTGCGCGAGGTGTTCATGGCCACGATGTCGGTGTACGGCAAGGTGGCCAGCACCTCGTTTGGGCGCCCCAGCTTGTCGAGCCCGCACATCACCAGCTGCCTGTTGGTGGCCAGCAACGCCACCTGGCCGGCGCCCCCGGTGCCCCACGCCAGCGCGTGCACACCACCCACCGACAACGCCCGCAGCCCGATCAAGTACTGCTCGCCCACCGGCAGCAGTGCCGTGAACATCCGCTCGGGCAGCTTGTTCTTCAGTGCCATGCACCAGAGCCTACGAACAACCGAAGCGGGCGCTCGCGCGCTGGGTCCCGCGTGAAGCCGCTTCGCCGCCAGCCCAGGCAGCGCGGATCAGACGCAGGCCACGACGTCCAATGTCCACTTCGCCGGCCCACCGACGGTCGCCATCCGTGACGGTGAGGGCGAATCCGGGCGCGTACCAGAGGGAGCCGAAATCGATCCGCGCATGCTCCGACAAGCGCACCATCGGACCGATCCCGTCATCGACGTACCGACCGAATCTCCCCAGCACAACGACCATCGGTGGCGGCACAGGCTTGGGCTTGCGCAGCAAGCGCTCGGCCCCAAAGCCCACGACCCACACGGCTGCCACCGCGACGATCGCCACCCAGCCCCAGTTTCCGGCAGCGCTGAGGCAGAGGACGAACGCGACCGTGATGAAGTTGCCGCGGACGGTTCCCTTGGGGCTGACGCGTTGAACGAGTTTCGCCGAGTCCTCGAACCCGTGTGCGGCCAGCATCCGATCAGCGCGCAGCAGCTCTTGTCTCGCGCGCCGTTCCCGCCAGTCCACGTCGTGACGGTACCACCGGCCCAACTCGCGTCAGCCGACGCTGGAGGTTGCATCGTTTCCGGGATCGGGAAATGGCTGAGCGGCGGCACGCGATCTCCACATCTCGCGCAGTTGCGGCACCCGCGACTTCCGGCCGTACAACTCGCCACTCCACGTCTGCGATCGATCGTGCACCGAGACGGACGGGACGGTCCACCCGGAGCTGCGTTCTGTGACGAGCAGGTACGAGCGCGGCCCGAGCGCGATGAGCTCTTTCCCATCGTCCACGTACGTGCACTTCGTACCGAACAGCAGGGTGATCCGTGGGTGCCGCCGGGTGGCGATGAGCGCTCGCAGCCAGAAGCCACCGCAGACAAGGAAGGCGACAGCGTTCAGTCCCAGTGACCTGCCGTCGATCAACCTGAACACCGTCGAGACGAACAACGTCAATGTGGGCGTCGACCAGTTGCTGGCCCGCGAGCTGCCCACACGAGCGAGCGGGAACCCGGCAACTCCCACGTCGTCGACACCACGTTCGGCGAACAGCGAATCCACCTCCGCCGGCCGCAGCCCTCTCACCAGATGGCGCCACCGGCTCACTTCCGCCTCATGATCTGCCGCCGCATCGCGGCAGCGTACTTCGGCGCGTCGTTCGTGTCAGACGCCCCAGACGGCCTTGAGCCGTTCGACCGACTGCTTGGTGTTCCACATCTCACCGACCCAGCGGGAGTCACCGTCCACGATCTGCACCGCGGCCGCCGACTCCAGCCCGAACACCGTGAGCGGGCGGGCCTGCACGGTCGACTCTGCCGACAGGGGCAGGGCGACCTTCCCGCCCGGAGCGAGGTACAAGCCTTCGGAGCCACGGATCAGGATGAACCCGACCGGCAGACGACGCCGACGGCTTGCCACGAACTGAAGCACGAGCATCACGACCAACGCCACCCCAAGTACGAGCCAATAGCCAAGGATTCGCTGCAGCATCACCACCGGAATCACGACGAACGACGTTCGCCACCATTGGCTGATTGCCCCAGCGGGCAGCAGCGCGATGCCCGACACGGCACGATCGGCGAACCCGCCAGCAGCGAGCGCACGGTCCATCTCCTTGTGCGATAGCGAGAGCCCGAACCTACGCCGCCACGTCATGGCCGCACAGTAGCCGTGCGCATCGCAGCCCCTAGCCGACGCTGCCTTCCATCTGCAGTTCGATCAGGCGGCTCCACTCGACCGCGTACTCCATCGGGAGGGTGCGGGTGATCGGCTCGATGAAGCCGTTCACCACCATGCCCATCGCCTGCTCCTGCGAGAGGCCACGCGACATCAGGTAGAACAGCTGCTCGTCGGCGATCTTGGAGACGGTGGCTTCGTGGCCGATCTGCGCGTCGCGCTCGCCCACTTCCATGTACGGGAAGGTGCGGCTCTCGCTCTGCTCGTCGAGGATCAGCGCGTCGCACTGCACGTGGCTCTTGCAGCCGTACGCGCCTTCCTCCACACGCACGAGGCCGCGGTAGGTGGTGATGCCGCCGTCCTTCGAGATCGACTTGGACACGATCTTCGAAGTGGTCTCGGGCGCGGCGTGCACCATCTTGGCGCCGGCATCCTGGTGCTGGCCGGGGCCCGCATAGGCCACCGACAGCACCTCGCCCGTGGCCTTCGGGCCCACGAGGTACACGCTGGGGTACTTCATGGTCAGCTTGCTGCCGATGTTGCCGTCGATCCACTCCATGTGGCCCTCGGCCTCCACCCGCGCACGCTTGGTGACGAGGTTGTACACGTTCGGCGACCAGTTCTGGATGGTGGTGTACGTGACACGCGCCGACGGCTTCACCACGATCTCCACCACGGCGGAGTGCAGCGAGTCGTTGGTGTACACCGGGGCCGAACAGCCCTCGATGTAGTGCACCTGGCTGCCCTCGTCGGCGATGATCAGCGTGCGCTCGAACTGGCCGGCGTTCTCGCTGTTGATGCGGAAGTAGGCCTGCAGCGGCATCTCGCACTCCACACCCGGCGGGATGTAGATGAAGCTGCCACCGCTCCACACGGCCGTGTTGAGCGCGGAGAACTTGTTGTCGGCCGGCGGGATGACCGTGCCGAAGTACTTCTTCACCAGCTCGGGGTACTCGCGCAGCGCGGTGTCCATGTCGCAGAACAGGATCCCGCGACGCTCGAGATCCTCGCGGTTGCGGTGAAAGACAACTTCCGAGTTGTGCACCACGAAGCCTTCGGCGACAAAGTTGTGGTGGCCCTCCACCTCGATGTCGTAGGTGGTCTCCACGCCGACCGACTCGATCGATTCGATACGCACAAAGCCGAGCATTTCGCTGGTGTGGGCCTTGAACGTGGTGCCCTTGGCCGTGCGGTTGGTGTGCGCATACGCTCGGGCGCCCAGGCGGCTCGCCTTCTTCGGCGAGCGCAGCGGCAGGCGATCGAACCGGCCCGACAGGTGCAAGCGGTAGCCGACGATCACGCGGTCGGCGTCGTGCGGGTGCTTGGACGTGAACCGCCTGACGGCGCTGACGCCGATGCCGCAGAGCTGTGCAAGATCGCGCAGGTCGTCGAGCAGCGCAGGGTTGCCACTGGTGATCACCGGGTTCTTGGCCGAGCGATGGGCGCGCACCGTGCCGTCGGCATCGACGAACCCGGCCAGGAACGCCAGCCGCTGATCGGTCGGCAGGCCGTACACCCATTCGGGCACTCGCTTGGTGTGCGAGTTGCCGGCGATGCCATTGGCGTCGAGAAAGTCGGCGAGCCGCGCGGTGCCGCGAGCGGTGAGCCGCAGTCCGTCGGTGGCGAGCGCGAACTCCAGCCCGAACTCGGCAGCAGCGACACGCACGATCTCGCGGACGAGGCCCTCGTCGGCAGCATCGACGGCCACCTGAACCGTGGTGTAGCCGTCGCTGTGCTTTAGGTACCCGTCGCCCAGCCACAACCCCAGGAACCACGCCAGGTCGGCATTGGTGAATCCGAGGCCAGTGTGGACGTGACGCTGATCCATCGGGTACACCCGGCCGAAATTCGGCAGATCGGTAGGCACGGCAACGAGGTCGCCCACGGAGAGTTCATCGGCAGCGATCCAGCGCGGTGCATACCGGGCCTTGCGGCTGCCCGCACGACGCTCGTCGCGCAGCACCAGGAAGGGGTGGTTGCCCGAGGCGCCGATGACGCGGCTGCCGGCGCGGATCTCGTGGATCTCCTTCTCGCCCGACTCGCCGCCCGCCACGACGCGGGCCACTTCGATCTGCTTGGTGGCCTCGTTCAGCGCGAACACCTCATCGCCCGCACCGAGCTCTTTGATCGCCCGCATGCCGCGAGTGGTCCACACCTTCGTGGACCCACGCAAGCACTCATATTGTGCGGTCACGCCGGCGAGGTACTTGCGCTCGGCTTCGGGGATGCCCAGCTTCTCGTACGTGGCCTTCATCTGCTCGGGCAGGTCGTCCCACTCGCTCACCTGGTCGGTGGCCGGGCGCAGGTAGTAGTAGATGTCCTGGAAGTCGATGTCGGGCATGTTGACGGCGAACCAGTCGGCCATCGGCTTGTGGTCGAACGTGCGCAGGCTGCGCTGGCGCATGGCCGACATCCACCTCGGCTCACCCTTCCACCAGCTGATCTGGTCGACGACCCCCTGGTCGAGGCCCTTCGCCGGTTTGAACGCGTATTCGACGTCGCTGTCGCTCCAGCCCAAGTTGTACTTGCTGAGGTCGAGGTCGAAGGACGTCATCTCATGCTCCAGTCGAGCGCAGGGATTTGCACTACGGCCATAGTAACAATTACCGGACCGCTTCTCCACCGCGCTGAGGCAACCGGCGTCAGCGCAGCAGGTCGAGCTGGTCGACCCGGCGGCCGAGCACACGCTCGACATCGGCGCCGATCCAGTCGAGGCACGCGGTGAACAGCCCGAACGGATCGAGGTTCGGGCGGACATCGCCATCCAGCAGGTTCGCCAGGTCGACATCGCCACGCACCCCACCGCGCACCCCGCGCCCGATGGCGAACGACAGCCCGCCCGCACCGTGATCGCAGCCACCGCTGCCGTTCTCCGCGGCGCGTCGGCCGAATTCGCTGGTGGTGACCAGCAGCACGTCGTCGCTGAGGCCCGCGGCCTCTATCGACTCGAAGAACGCCACGATCCCGTCGTTCAGGTCGGTGAGCAACCTGGCCTGGTCGTTCAGCTGGTTGGCATGCGTGTCGAAACCCGACGCACTCACCACCACCACTCGCGTGCCCGCATCTGCGGCCAACAGTTGGGCGGCCACCCCCAACCCCTCGGCGATCGTGGCGCCACCCTCGCGTGTGGGCAGCTCGTTGCTGCTGGCGGTGGTGCCGGTGATGGCGGCGAACTCGTCGACGGCGGCCACCGCCCGCGTGTACGCGGTCCGCAGCTGGCCCGCCAGGCTGCCATCGCCACTCGTGCCGAACGCCGCCAGCCAGCGAGGGTCGATGTCGACCCAGCGGAACGAGTCGGGTCGCGTCACCACGGTCGGCTGCGACGAGGCGCCAGCGAGCACCGGAGCACCGGCACCCAGCGCCACGGCGTACAGCGGCGGCAGTTCGCCCATCTCGTCGAACACCCGCCCCATCCAGCCCGGCGCGGCGAGGTCGTCGGCACGCCACCAGCGATCCATCGACACGAAGTGCGAGCGATTCGGCTGTTCGAAGCCGATGCCGCGCATGATCGCCAGCTCGCCCGCGTCCCAGAACGGCGTGAGCCCAGCAAGGCTGGGATGCAGCCCGGCGTCGTCGACACCCTGCAGCGCCACCACCTCTGCTTCGGGGATCGCGAGCGTCGGCCGCAGATCGCGGTAGCGACCATCGGCCGGCGGCAACGTGTTCAGCATGTCGTTGCCACCGTTCATCTGCACGATCACGAGGCGGCGACCAGCGAGCGCGGACGGCACGATGATCGGCGCCGTCGTGGTGGTCGAGGTGGTCGTGGTGAGCGACTGGCCGAGGACGGAACCGGCACTACCGCGACGCTCGGTGTCGTCGCACGCGGCCAATCCGACCACGGCCACGCCAACGGCGCCCGCACCGAGGCGCACGAACTGTCGGCGACCCAGACCTGGCATCGGAGCGGAGCGCGTGGGAGGAGTGTCGGCGTTCATCGGGCACCTCAGGCGATCATGAACTCGGGGGTCAACAGGGCGACGGCCAGCCGATCTCGGCCGGCAGGCGCGGCGTCGAGCGCAGCCTGCGACTCGGCGGCGAAACCCGCCGAGGGCAACCCCAGCGCGTCGGCCAACGCCTGCAGGTCGCTGGACCCGGCTGCCGCCACCACTGGTCCGGCGGGCGCGGTGGCAGCCATCAGGGCCGCCAGATCGGCGCGGGCCACCAACGAACTCGACCCGAACCACGCCGAGCCACCGGGCCACCCGGCAACGCTGGGCGGCAGCATCGGCAGCTGCCCGGCGGACCGCAAGAGGGCCAGCGTCCGCCGGTCGGGGGCAGCACCCGTCGCCCTGCTGGCGATCACGAACCATGGCACCGGCGCCAGCACGATCGGCGCTGTCGCGCCGTCGAGACCGGCTTGCAGCACCTCACCGACCAGGGTGCGCAGGTCGAAACCGGACTGCACGAACCCTTCGGCCAGGCGGGCCACGAGGTCGTCTGGCGCGGTACCCAACAGTTCCCACGCCAGCGTGGCAGCAATCCAGGTGGGCAACGAGGCGTGGCCCATCACCGCGTCGATCACGGTGTCGAGGTCGTGCACGCCCTGCACACCGAGGTAGCGCTGCGGGCTGTCGTCGTGCCGGCGCGGGCGGAACTGAACCGTGGCCTCCCCGCGCTCCAGCGTCCAGCCGGTGAGCGCCGCCGCGCCCGCCTGCACATCGGCCTCGGTGTAGTTACCCTCACCCAACGCGAACAGCTCGAGCAGCTCGCGGGCGTAGTTCTCGTTGGGCTCGGTACCGGTGGACGTGTGCAGGTCGAGGTACAGCATCATCGCCGGGTCGACGGTGACCGCGCGCAACAGGCCGCGCAACGGCCCGAGGCCGGCCGCGCGGAACAGCCGCACCTGGATCACCATCGCGCGGGCGAACCGCACCTTGTCGAGCGCGCTCACGAAGTGGCCGTGCCAGATCCATGCCATCCGCTCGACCAACGGCTGCTCGGCGGCGACCATCGTGTCGACCCACCGGTTGATCGCGTACTGCTTCGACGGAAAGTCCTGAGGGTCGATCGGCAGGAGGGCGTCGTCCCATGGGTCCGCCGCTGCGGCGGCAGGAGCGAGCAGTCGCTGCAGCTCGGCCGCAGACCCACGGCCGATCGCTTCGTCGAGCGCCGCGCCGGCCAACGCGAACCCTGCTCGGCGGTGCAGCCACACCACTTCGTCGCGCACGTTCATGGTCACATTCTGCCGCGCAATGTGTGATCGATCTGTGAACGACCTCAGCCGGGCGGAGTGGCCGCGATGAACTCCATCTCGATGAAGATGCACTCGCCCGGGCAGGCGGTCGCCGCGTCGATCACGTTCTGCTGGTAGCGCGGCTCCACTTCGGCGAGGCTGCTGGAGCCACCCGGATCGTTCAGCACCTGCTGCGCCTCGATCACGTAGGCGATGCCATCCTCCAGCAGCGTGAACACGTCGTGACAGTGATCGACGCACAACCCGTCGCCGGTGCACAGGTCCTGATCGATCCACACCCGCATCGGGCGGACGTTACCCTGGCCCCCGTGCAAGCGCCCATCGCGAAGCAGATCGATCACACCTGGCAACGACCCACGGGGCCGATGCCCGACCCGTGGGCCTGGTTGCGCGACAAGGACGACCCCGACACCATCGCCTACCTGCAGGCGGAGAACGCCTGGTCCGACGAGTGGTTCGCGGCCCATAGCGGCACGATCGACACGATCTTCGAGGAGATCAAGTCGCGGGTGCAGGAGACAGATCTGTCGGCCCCCGTCCGCAAGGACGACTGGTGGTACGTCACCCGCACCGAGGAAGGCGCCAGCTACGCGATCCATTGCCGTGGCCGCAGCGCCGACAGCGCCACCGCCGAGGTGCTGCTGGACGAGAACCTTCAAGCCGCGGGCCACGACTACTTCTCGATCAACGCGTTCGACGTGAACCCCCAGCACACACTGCTGGCCTGGAGCAGCGACACAGACGGCAGCGAGATGTACACGATGCGCTTCCGCGACCTGGCCACCGGCACCGACCTGGCCGACGAACTCGCCGACACCACCTGGGGTGGCACGGCGTGGTCGGCCGACGGAACCGTGCTGTTCTACGTCACCGCCGACGAGCAGATGCGGCCCTGCACCGTCTGGCGCCACCGCGTGGGCACGCCACAGGCCGCCGACGAGATCGTGTACGACGAGCCCGACGAGCGGTTCTTCGTGTACGTCGACCTCTGCCGCAGCGGCGAGTGGATCATCATCGAGAGCGCCAGCAAGCAGAGCTCGGAGGTGCACCTCGTGCCTGCCGGGCAGCCTGACGCAGCACCCACCGTGGTGACGCCACGCCGAGACGACGTGGAGTACACGCTCGACCATTGGGGCGACCGTTGGGTGGTGCTCACCAACCTGCAGGCCACCGACTTCCGGCTGATGACCGCGCCGCTCGCCGACCCGAGCGACTGGACCGAGTTGGTGGCGCACGTACCCGGCCGACGGATCACCTCGGTCGAGGCCTTTGCCGGGCACTTGGTGGTGCACGAATGGGCCGACGCACAACCGCGGGCGCGCATCCTGTTCCGCGATGGCAGCGAGCGCACGGTGCAGGGGTTGCCCGAACCACACGACCTCGAACTCGACTCGAACCCCGAGTGGAGCGCCACCACGGTGCGCTACACCGCACAGTCGCTCACCACCCCGCTGTCCGTGTACGAGGAAGACGTGCGCACCGGGGCACGCACCTTGCTGAAGCAGACGCCCGTGCCCGGCGTCGACCTCTCGCGATACACGAGCGAACGGTTGTGGGCCACCGCACCCGATGGCACACGGGTGCCGGTCGACATCGTGCGCCGCACCGACACCGTCGCCGACGGCACCGCGCCGCTCGCGGTGTACGGCTACGGCAGCTACGAGGCGTCGATGCCGCCGTGGTTCAGTGTCGCTCGCCTGTCGCTGCTCGAGCGAGGTGCCGTATGGGCGCTGGTGCACCCGCGCGGCGGTGGCGAGTTGGGCCGCGAGTGGTACCTGCAGGGCAAGCTCGAGCACAAGCGCAACACGTTCACCGACACGATCGCCTGCGTCGAGCATCTCATCGCCGCAGGGTGGGGTCACCCGCAACGTGTTGCCATCCGTGGCGGAAGCGCCGGTGGCCTGCTGGTGGGCGCATGCGTGACGATGCGCCCCGAACTGTTCCGCGCCGCGGTGGCGGAGGTGCCGTTCGTCGACGTGGTCACCACGATGTCCGACCCGTCGCTGCCGCTCACCGTCACCGAGTGGGAGGAATGGGGCGACCCGCGCACCTCACCAGCCGCAGAGCACATCCTCGGCTACTCGCCGTACGACAACACCGTGCCCGCCGCCTACCCGGCGCTGCTGATCACTGCCGGCCTCAACGACCCGCGCGTCAGCTTCCACGAGCCGGCCAAGTGGATCGCCAAGCTGCGCGCCGTGCGCACCGACGACCACACGCTGCTGTTGCGCTGCGAGATGGGCGCCGGCCACGGAGGCCCCAGCGGTCGCTACGAGGCGTGGCGCGACGAAGCCCGGGTGCTCACGTTCCTGCTCGGCGAACTGGCCTGAGCCGGGCTACAGCACCGCCGCGGCAACGGCCACAGCGATCAACAGCGCGTTGCGCGCGAGGTGCGCCGGCCCGATCGGCGTCGCGCTCAACGAGCCGAAGCATGCGCACGGGGGCCGCAGCCCCTGGGCCAGCCGCACCACCAGCAGCACGGTGAACGCTACGAACAGCCCTACCGCGCACCACGCCGCCGTGTGCCGCCACAGTTGCACGAGCAGCAGCGCGCCCAGCACTGTCTCGACATACGGCACCGGTTGCGCGAGCCGCCAGGGCACGCCCATGCCGGCGGATTCGGTGCGCCACAGTGCGGGCTTGGCCAGTTTCGACACGCCGGCCACCAACAGCACCGCAGCCACCAGCACCGCGGCGACAACTCCCCAGGCCGAGCGATCCATTGCTAGCCCACGTCGACGGTGAGGCCCTCGGATGCGGCGAACACCGAGAACCCCGCCAGCTCGCCGGTGACCAACGCGCGGCGGCGCACTTCGTCGAGCATCTCGTCGGTACGCGTGGGATCGTGGTGGAACAACGCGAGCGTGCGGACGCTGCAGTGCTCAGCGAGCCACAGCGCGTAGTCGATCGTGCAGTGACCCCATGTGCTCTTCAGCGTGAACTCGTGGTTCGTGTACTGCGAGTCGTGGATCAGCAGGTCGACACCCTGGGCGATCTCGCGAGCGCCTTCGCTGACGGAGAACGAACCGTCGTGCGGCTGCTGGTGATCGCTGAGGTACGCGACCGAATGGCCCTCCCATTCGAGCCGGTAGCCGAGGGTCGGACCGATGTGCGGCACCATCCGCGCGATCACGTTGACATCGCCCACCTGGAACTCACAGTCGGCGGTGTCGTGGAACGTGATCGTGCCCGGCAGCTGATCGATCGTGATCGGGAACAGCGGCGGGCGGATCACCTGACCGATCACGTCGGCGACGCTGCGGCCGTCGTCCTGCGCCGGCGCGTACACGTCGAGGTGTGCGCCAGCCGTGTGCAGCGGCGTGAAAAACGGCAGGCCCTGAGTGTGGTCCCAGTGCAGGTGGCTGAGCAGGCACGTGCCGCGGAACGAACCGTCCTGCACGAGGCTGTTGCCGAGGTAGCGCGCGCCAGTGCCGAGGTCGAAGAACAGCGGGCCCTGGCCGGGCACGTGCACTGCGACGCACGAGGTGTTTCCTCCGTACTTCGCGATTGCATCGCCATGGCACGGTGTGGAACCGCGCACGCCGAAGAACGTGACCTGCATCGCTTGGATACCCCCTGAAGCCCTCACGTTAGGTGCTCGTCACCCCGCAGGGAAACCACTCCGCTGAGTGACGTGTGTCGCACCCTTACTAACGTGCGACGCATGAGCACACTCACGCACGGCACGGTCACCGCGAACGGGGTCGACTTCGCGTACCTCGCGGCCGGAGCCCCCGACGCCCCGCTCGCGCTGTGCCTGCATGGCTTCCCCGACTGCGCGTCCACATGGCGGCACCTGCTGCCGCGCTTGGCCGACGCCGGCTTTCGGGCAGTGGCGCCGTACCAGCGCGGGTACGCGCCCACCTCGATCCCGGCCGACGGGCTGTTCCAGTCGGGTGTGCTGGGCATCGACGCCAACGCGCTCCACGAGGCCCTCGGCGGCGACGACCGGGCGGTGATCATCGGCCACGACTGGGGCGCCTCGGGCACCTACGCGGCGGCAGCCCTGCAACCCGAACGCTGGAGCAAGGTGGTGACGCTCGCGGTGCCCACCGCGAACGCGGTGCCCGTCGCGTTCCTCACCGACCCAGAGGCCGTCAAGCGCAGCTGGTACATGTTCTTCTTCCAGTCGCCGCTCTCCGATCTGGTGGTGCCGGCCAACGATCTCGCGTTCATCGACATGCTGTGGCGCGACTGGGCCCCCGGCTACGACGCGAGCGACGACCTGCCACTGGTGAAGGCGTCGCTCGGCGACCCGGCCAACCTGGCAGCGACACTCGGCTACTACCGAGCGACACTGGGCGACGGCAAGAAGGACCCGGCGCTCGACGCTGCGCAGGCGGCTACCCAAGCCGTGCCCACCCAGCCCACGCTGTACTTGCACGGTCGCAACGACGGCTGCATCAGCGCAGGCATGGCCGAGTACATGGCCGGGGTCGTGCCGTCGCACGTGACGGTGGAGATCGTCGACGACTGCGGCCACTTCCTGCACCTCGAACGACCCGACGTCGTCAACGGGCGGATCCTGGACTTCCTCGCGTGACCTCACCTACTGCGCCCACCCTGCCCGATGGCTTGGTGGTCGTGGTCAAGCGCGAGTGCGAGACGTGCCGGATGGTGGCGCCGCTCCTCGCCGATCTCGGCGCCACGGTGTACACGCAGGACGATCCGACGTTTCCCACCGGCTGCCGGTCGCTGCACGACAGCGACCTTGCGATCAGCTGGCACCACGACATCGAGACCGTGCCCACGCTGATTCGGGTCGTCGGTGGCCGCGAGGTCGAACGCACCGTGGGCTGGCTGCGCGACGAGTGGGTGCGCATCACCGGCATCGCCGGGCTCGGTGCCGACCTGCCACCGTTCCGCCCCGGCTGCGGATCGCTGAGCGTCGACCCGGATCGGGTGGATGCGCTGCGCGCGCTGCACGACGGCGGCACGTTGCGTTCGCGACACATCGAGTTGGCCGATCTTGACGACGAGATGGAGGCGATGTTCGACCGCGGCTACACCGACGGATTGCCCGTCGTGCCACCCACGCCCGAGCGGGTGTTGCGCATGCTGCAGGGCACCAACCGCCACCCGCACGACATCGTCGCGATCGTGCCACCCGACCTCGTGGAGGTGACCGTCGAGAAGGTGGCGGTCAACGCAGTGATGGCCGGCTGCACGCCCGAGTACCTGCCGTGGGTGATCGCCGCGCTCGAGTCCGTGTGCACCGACGAGTTCAACATCCACGGTGTACTCGCCACCACGATGCCGGTGGGCCCGGTGATCGTGTGCAACGGCCCGGGCACGAAGGCGATCGGGATGAACAGCGAAGGCAACGCGCTGGGGCAAGGCAATCGCGCCAACCTCACCATCGGCAGGGCCGTGCAGCTGATCATCCGCAACGTCGGCGGGGGCCGCCCCGGCGAGGTCGATCGCGCCACCCACGGCAATCCCGGCAAGATCAGCTTCTGCTTCGCCGAGCGCGAGCACGACTCGCCGTTCACCTCGCTGGCCGTCAGCCGCGGGTTCGATGCGACAGCGAACGTGGTGACCGTGTTCGCGGGCGAGGGCCCGCGGTGCATCGTCGACCAGAAGGTGCGCTCCGCGCCCGAGTTGGCCAACGTGTTCGCTGCCTGCCTGCGCACGCTGCACAATCCCAAGCTGGTGATCGCGTTCGACGCGATCCTCGTCGTCGGCCCCGAACACGCACGAGTGTGCGCCGACGCCGGTTGGGATCGCGAGCGACTGCTGGCCGAGCTGCACGCCCGTTTGCAGATACCCGGCAGCGAGCTCGTGTGGGGCGCCGGCGGGATCGCCGACGGGGTGCCGTTGCACCTGAGCGACGTGACGCTGCCGAAGTTCCGGCCCGACGGCATCCTCTTGGTGCACGCCGGTGGCGGCGCGGGCCTGTTCTCCGCAATGATCGGGGGCTGGGCGAACGGCGCCATGGGCTCCCAGCCCGTCAGCAGAGAGGTGTCACCATGACTCGCTTCGTCCTCGACCCCACAGGTGAGCGCACGCCACCCCATCGCGAGCCGCTTCCGCGGCCGGCGACGCTCGCCGGGCAGACGATCGGCCTGCTCGACATCAGCAAGCCTCGCGGCGACGTGTTCCTCGATCGCCTGCACGAGTTGCTCACCAGCTCGGGGGCGACTGTGCTGCGGTTCACGAAACCCACGTTCACCAAACCGGCGCCCGTGGATCTGCGCCACGAGATCGCCACCCAGTGCACGATGGTGATCGAGGCACTCGCCGATTGAGGCAGTTGCACGTCGTGCAGTGTGCACGACATCGCAGATCTGGAGCGCAGAGGAATCCCCGGGGTGTTCGTCGCCTCGGCGGAGTTCATCGACGCCGCGAATGCCCAGGCCAGGGCACTCGGATTCCCCGGCGTGGCGCGCGTATTCACCCCGCATCCGGTGCAGGACCGCACCGATGGTGAACTGCGCGCCTACGCCGAGCATGCATACACTGCCGTCGTTGCCGCCCTCACCGCCTGACCTCCCCGTGCAGCCGTCGTCCCACCGGCGGCGAGCTGCGTACGCCGTGGTCGCCGCACTCGCGGTGACCGTGTCGGCGTTCGCCCACGGGGCCGGTGCCACGCCCACCGAGCCGGCCGACCCATCCGCCGTGGCCGTGCGCGGCCAACGAACCCAGGTGGCGCCGATCGCGCTCGGCCCACCTGCGGGCGGATGCCTCGTGGGCACTGTCAGCCGCGTTGCCAGTGCCATCGACCCTGCCCGTCGCTGGCAGGTGGGCACGGTGAGCAGCAGCTGGAAGGCATCGTTCCGTGCCGAGTCGGGCAGCAAGGGCCCCGTTGCCGTGGTGGGCGACTCGCTCACGCTGTCCTCGATGGAAGAGACGATGCGTTACCTCGTGGATGCCGGCTACGGCCCGGTGTGCATCGACGGTGGCGTCGCCCGCCGGATGGAGGTGGGCACCGGCGGATCGGTGTCGAGCGCGGTGGAAGTGATCGCGCGGATCAAGGCCAGCGACCCGGTGTGGCAGATGCCCACCGTGCGGTGGGTGCTGGCGATCGGCACCAACGACGCACGCCCGAACAACACCTCCACGTTCGCGGCCACGATCCAGAAGGGGCGCACTGCGGTGGGCACCTCCTACCACCCGCTGCTGTGGATCGATCTGCGCACCCGACGCGAGGAGATCGGCGCCGGGTGGGATGCCATCGAGGACCAGTGGAACGCCGCCCTCGTGGCACCGCGCACCGTGGTGATCCGCTGGGCCGCCGAGGTCGCGCCGTCTCCGGAGAGCTACATCATCGGCACCCCCGACTGGACCCACCTCACCACGGGCGGCCAGTACCTGCGCGGTCAACTCACGCTGCAAGCGCTCATCGCACTGCCGATGATCTGACCGCGACGGGTCGCCGGTTCAGGGCAGCAGCAACCAGTCGCCATCGCGACGCACCAGGCCCTCGGCACACAAGTCGTCCACGAGGCGCGGTGCGGCCCGGTGCGACATCACTTGCGCCGCCGCCCCCACCGAAACCTGCTCATGTGCCAGCGCCGCCAGCAGTCGGCCTCGCGCCTGGCGCTCGCTGCCGGCGAATGGTGCCTGGGCGCGGCTCACCCCCGCAGAACCGGCGGCCGGGTCGTCGCCCACACCGCGCCACGCGCACCAACTGCTCAGCGGGCACTCGGTGCACGCCGGACCGGCGGGACGGCACAGCGTCGCACCCAGGTCCATCAGGCATTGGTTCCACGCCCACGCTTCACCTGGTGGCAACCAGTGATCGGCTGCGGCCTGCACCTCGCGCTGCGTCAGGCGCACACCGCCCACCCGCGCCAGCACACGTGCAGTGTTCGTGTCGACCACCGCGACGTCGGCCTCGAACGCGAAGGCCAGCACTGCCCGCGCCGTGTAGGCACCCACTCCCGGCAGCGCCAACATGCCGGTGAGGTCGGAGGGGAACAATCCGGCGGCGCTGACGATGCCGGCAGTGGCGTGCAGGTTGCGCGCCCGGCGCGGGTACCCGAGGCCCTGCCACAGGCGCAAGACGTCGCCAAGACTCGCCGCCGCACACGCTGCAGGCGTGGGGAAGGCCAGCAGGAACGCCGACCACTTCGGCACGACGCGCGCCACTTGGGTCTGCTGCAGCATCACTTCGCTGACCAACACAGCCCACGGATCGCGAGTGTGCCGCCACGGCAGGTCGCGCAAGCGGGGCAGCCCCCAGTGCAGCACGGCCGTAGCGGGCTCGTGCGTCATGGGGCGGGGTCTTCCCCGCCTTCCGCCCGCGGGCGACGGTCCCGCCCGACGCGAGCAGAGAAGTCGAGCACGCTCTCACGACTCTCGGCGGCTTCGCCGGCCAGTTCGCGCAGGCGCTTCAGCTTCTCGCGCCGCTTGATGCTCCAGGGGCCGACACGCAAAGACGCATACAGCAACCCGCCGAGGAAGATCGGGAAGAAGTACTGCGCCAAGCGGTAGGTAGCAGTGCCGAGCACGGCCGTGACCTTCGTGAGCCCGAAACCGGCGAGAGCGAGAGGGAGGCCACCGTCGATGATGCCAAGGCCACCCGGGGTGATCGGGATCACCGCCAGCACGTTCACCAGGCCGAAGGCCACCAGCAGCGCGTCGATGTCGGTGGAGGCGCCGAACGCGCGCAGGAACACCCACAGCGCGGCTGCATCGAGCAGCCAGTTCGCGGCAGCCCAACCGGCCACCCGCAGCAGCACCCGCCGGTCGGCGACGAGGTCTTCCAGCCGCCCCGCCACCTGGCCCACGCCGGCAGACGCACGATCTTCGCTGAGGCGCAGCCGTCGGGCGATCCAGCGGATCACCCGATCGGCGGTGCGTTGCCCCTCCAGCAGGCCGATCACCAGGCCGCCGGCCACCACCATCAACACGATGCCGGCAATGGCAGCGGACACATACCCGGCGTTCACCCCGCGGATCGGGATCGACACCATCAGCGCGGCCCAGAACACGAAGTTGAGCATCACTGCCGAACCGAGCCCGGCGGTGGCGAGCGCGAACCCCGCATCGGGGCCGGGGATGCCACTCATCGTCATCAGCCGGTAGCCCAGCGCGGAGCCGGCCGCGCTGCCACCGGGCACGATGCTGGACAACGCCTTGGTGCTCATCTGGATGCGGAACAAGCGACGAGACGACACCATGTGGCCGGCGTCGCCGAGTGCGGCGCGAGTGAGCAGCGAGTAGGAGTAGAGCGCGGCGATCTCCAGCCCGAGCCCCAGCAGCAATAGCCACGGGCTCACGTGGCGCAACTCGCCGGCCGAGCGACGCACACCGGGGATGATGGTGGCCGCACCGAAGTAGATCACCACCGCGAACAGCAGCAACTTGACCGTGAAGTGGAACGGCCGGATGCGACGCGGGCGCGGCGGACCACCCGTCACGTCGGGCGACACGCGGGGCAGTTCGCCCGTGTTGTTACCCGAGGAGTCCATCATCACGCACCATTGCTAGCCGATCGGACCACGGCGCGAAGGCGCTCGCGCAGGATCTCCGCACCGTCCTCGGGTGTCTTGCCGAGGAACACCACGGTCAGTTCTCGGTCGGGCACCACGAGTGTTCGTTGGTACTCGTATCCCTGTGCGGCGAAGCTGCCGGGGAACTCGGGCCACATCCACCAGTGCGCGCCGTAGTCGTAGCCGCCATCGGGATCGTGCGCGGTGAACACGCCGGCGTGTTGTGTCCACGACGCGGGCAGCACGCGAGTGCCGTCGGCGGCGAGCCCGCCCGTGCGATAGAGCTCACCGAAGCGGGCGAAGTCGAGCGCGCATGCGTTGGCGAAGCTGGAGCCCACGAACGTGCCGACCGCGTCGAACTGGGGTGTCACCGAGGCCATTCCGGTCGGGCCGAACAGCCGCTCGCTCAGGAACGCCTCCGTGCCGGCCTGCCCGCCGCCGACGACGTCGCCGATGATCCGGCTGAGGATCACGCTCGTGCCACTGGAGTAGTTCCACACCTCGCCAGGTGTGTGAACGAGCGGCCGCGACGACGCGAAGCCGGCCATGTCGGCGGAGCTCTCGCCGAACAGCATCTCCACCACGTCGCTGGGCGAGTCGAGCGTGTACTCCTCCACCCACTGCAAGCCGCTGCGCATGTTCAGCAACTGCTGCAACGTGATCGCTTCCTTGGGGGTGCCCTTCCACGAGGGTACCGGTGCCCGAGCGTCGAGTTGCAGCAGACCGTCGGCCACCAACAGACCGATCGCCGCATGAGTGATGCTCTTGGCCATGCTCCACGACGGCAACACGGTGTCCGCGGTGACGGGCCCGCCATGGCCGAAGATCGTGTCGGGCTGCACGCCGTAGCGCTCGTAGCGCACCACACCGGACTGCATCACCACCAGGGCAAGGCTGACGCCGTGAGCGGCATCGGGTGCGAACAGTTCGCCGGCGATGCGTTCGACTGCCGTCAGATCCAACGTGTGCACGGGGGGCAAGCTAACACTGCAGGCGATACCGTCGGCCCGATGAACGTGGAGACTGCGCTCGGCCGCTACCTCGCGATCGTCGATTCGGTCGCACCGGGGCTGGTGGAGGGCCTGTACGTGGTGGGGTCGTACGCGCTCGACGACTGGGTCGAGGGGTACAGCGACATCGACATCGTGGCCGTGACCGCCGAGCCGGCGACCGAAGACGATTTCGGCAGTCTGCGCACGGTGCATGCGTTGCTCGCCGAGCAACAGCCGACGCCTGCGATCGACGGCCCGTATCTCGCATGGGGCGACCTCGTGGTCGAGCCGGCCACCGGCTTGCACCGCCCTTGGACGCTCGACGGCGACCTGCACCATGATGCCGACTGCTTCGAGATCAACCCGATCACGTGGTACACGCTGGCGACGAGCGGCGTCACCGTGCGCGGGCCTGCGCCGCAGACACTGGGCATTCCCACCGACGTCGAAGCTCGCATTCGCTTCGTGGTCGGCAACCTGCAGGGCTACTGGGCCGAGGTCACCAACCAGGTGGCCGTCGCCTGCGAACACGACGAACCGCGACACTGGGCGGCCGACACGTTCGTGTGGTGCGCGCTCGGCGCGCTGCGCCTGCACCACACGGCGTTCACCGGCGAGGTGGTGTCGAAGCGGGGCGCCGGCGAGTACGGCCTGCGGGTCGCACCCGGCGAATTCCACGACACGCTGCGCGCCGCGCTCGCGATGCGGGCCGAGGGCAACCGTGGCGACGTCACGCCGTCGCTCATGCGCGTCGCGGCTGCGATCATGGCCTGGTGCATCACGGACGTGGGCGCGGCGGTGCGCTGAGGGTCAGCTCATGTCGTCGAGCGCCAGGTTCAGCGTCACCACATTGACGCCGGGTTCACCAAGGATGCCCAGCGAGCGACCGTCGGTGTGATCGTCGATCAGCCCGAGCACGACCCTCACGTCGAGCCCCCGCTCGGTGGCGACACGGGCCGCCTGCAGGCGGGCGTTGGCGACCGAGATGTGCGGGTCGAGGCCCGAGGCCGACGCGGTGACCGCATCGACGGGCACCAGCACGTCGGCGCTCAGCCCGTTCTCCTCACGGTAGGCCGCAACTCGCTCTTGAACCGCGGCCAGGAGGTCGGGGTTCACCGGGCCGAGGTTGGAGCCGGAGCTCGCCGAGCCGTCGTACCCCGCACCAGCCGCCGACGGGCGGGAGTGGAAGTACTGCGGGGCGACGAACGTCTGGCCGATGAGCTCGCTGCCCACCACCGTTCCATCACGGGTGATCAGCGAGCCGTTCGCCTTGTCGTGGAAGAACAGCTGGCCGATGCCAGTGGCAACGAGGGGATAGACGACGCCCAGCAGCACCGTGGACACCACGGTGGCGAACAGGGCGGGACGCAGTTGTCGGATGAATGCACGCATGTCACTTCACTCCCAGGGCAGTAACGATGATGTCGATGATCTTGATGCCGATGAACGGGGCGATCACGCCGCCGAGGGCGTAGACCAGCAGGTTGCGCCGCAGCACTGCTGCTGCTGCCTCTGCACGGAACTTCACGCCCTTCAGCGCCAGCGGCACCAGGGCGATGATGATCAGCGCGTTGAAGATGACGGCCGAGAGAATCGCCGAGCGCGGCGACCCGAGGTTCATCACGTTCAGCTTGTCGAGCGCCGGCAGCACCCCGGAGAACATCGCCGGGATGATCGCGAAGTACTTCGCCACGTCGTTGGCGATGGAGAACGTGGTGAGCGACCCGCGGGTCATCAGCAACTGCTTGCCCACCTCCACGATCTCGATCAGCTTCGTCGGGTTGCTGTCGAGGTCGACCATGTTGCCGGCCTCCTTCGCGGCCTGCGTGCCGGTGTTCATCGCCACGCCCACGTCGGCCTGCGCGAGCGCCGGGGCGTCGTTCGTGCCGTCACCCGTCATGGCGACGAGGTTGCCGCCCAGCTGTTCGCGCTTGATCAGCGCCATCTTGTCCTCGGGCGTGGCCTCGGCGAGGAAGTCGTCCACGCCGGCCTCACGGGCGATCGCAGCTGCGGTGAGCGGGTTGTCGCCGGTGATCATCACCGTGCGAATACCCATCGCCCGCATCTCGTCGAAGCGTTCGCGCATACCCGGCTTGACGGTGTCCTTCAGCCGGATGACGCCGAGGACCCGCCAGTTCTGCCCGGGCTGCTTGTCGATCACCACCAGTGGGGTGGCACCGTCGGTGGACACCAGCTCCACGATCGGCAGCATCTCCAGCGGCACCTGGCCACCCTCGGCCTGCACGAAGCGACGCACCGAATCGGCGGCGCCCTTACGCACCGAGCGACCGTTCGTGAGGTCCATGCCCGACATGCGGGTCTGGGCGGCGAACGGCACCAGCAGGGCGCCTGAGTCGTCGAGCACGGTGAGTGCGAATTCGCGCACCGCCAACTCCACGATCGAGCGGCCCTCGGGCGTTTCGTCGGCGAGCGACGAGACCAGCGCGCCCTCGGCAACCTCCAACTCGGTGACGTCGTGCACCGGGATGAACTCCGCTGCCTGGCGCGAGCCGTAGGTGATCGTGCCGGTCTTGTCGAGCAGCAGCGTCGTCACGTCGCCGGCGGCTTCGACGGCGCGACCCGACATGGCGAGCACGTTGCGCTGCACCAAGCGGTCCATACCGGCGATACCGATCGCCGACAGCAGGCCACCGATCGTGGTGGGGATCAGGCACACCAGGAGGGCGACGAGCACGATGATCGTCTGCTGCGCGCCCGAGTAGATCGCGAACGGCTGCAGTGTCACCACCGCCAACGTAAAGATGATCGTCAGGCCGGCGAGCAGGATCGACAGCGCGATCTCGTTCGGGGTCTTCTGCCGATCAGCACCCTCCACGAGGGCGATCATCCGGTCGAGGAACGTCTCGCCCGGCTTGGCCGTGATGCGCACCACGATCTGGTCGCTGAGCACCCGTGTGCCACCGGTGACGGCCGACCGGTCGCCACCGCTCTCGCGGACGACAGGAGCCGACTCACCGGTGATCGCCGATTCGTCGACCGTGGCGATGCCCTCGACGATGTCGCCATCGCCGGGGATCACCTCGCCGGCGACGACCACGCACAGGTCGCCCACCTTGAGGTCGGCCGAGGAGCGCTCGACGATCGCACCGTCCGGCAGGCGGACGTGGGCGATCGTGTCGGCCCTGGTCGTGCGCAGCGTGGCCGCCTGGGCCTTGCCACGCCCTTCGGCCATCGCCTCGGCGAAGTTGGCGAAGAGCACGGTGAACCACAAGAACGCAGCGACGAGCCCTGCGAACGTGTTCTCCTGCGTGGAGCTGGAGCTCAGGTCGCGGATCCACAGCAGCGTGGTGAGCACGGAGCCTACCTCGACGATGAACATCACTGGGTTCTTCGCCATGGAGCGCGGGTTGAGCTTCTTGAGTGCGTCGAAGGAGGCCGATTTCACGATGGCCGGGTCGAAGATCGACTTCGACGCAGACGCCTTGGTGCGGACCTTCGGCGGAGTGGGAGTGAGTGTTGCAGTCATTGTCAGGCCCTTGTCACAGCGAGAGGTGTTCGAGGATCGGACCCAGCGCGAGGGCCGGGAAGAAGGTGAGGCCGGCGACGATCACGATCACGCCGACGAGCAGTACGCCGAACAGGGCGTTGTGCGTGGGCATCGTGCCGCTGGTGGCGGGCACCTTCGGCTTGGCGGCCAGCGACCCGCCGATGGCGAGCGCCGGGATGATCGTGAAGAAGCGACCGATCATCATCGAGAAGCCTTGGGTGACCGTGTACCACTGGGTGCCGGTGCCCTGGTAGGCGAGGGCCGAGCCGTTGTTGTTGGCCGTGGAGGCGTAGTTGTAGAGCACCTCCGACAGGCCGTGCGGGCCCGCCTGGTACGTCGCCGCACTCCGGATCACGACCGCCGCGGCGGCAAAGGTGAGCAGTGCGAACGGCATTGCCAGGATGTACAGCGTCACGAGTTTCATCTCCGAGGCCTGGATCTTCTTGCCCAGGTATTCGGGGGTTCGGCCCACCATCAGGCCGGCGATGAACACCGCCAACAACGCCAGCACGAGGATGCCCGAGAGGCCGACACCCACACCACCCGGCGAGATCTCGCCGAACATCATGTGCAGCATCGGCGCCATGCCGCCGAGCGAGGTGAACGAGTCGTGCATGCAGTTCACCGCACCGGTGGAGGTGCCCGTGGTGGAGGCAGCGAACACGCCGCAGGCGCTGGCGCCGAAGCGCACCTCCTTGCCCTCCATGTTGCCGCCCGATTGCGTGGTCGAGATCGACTGGTCGACACCAAGTGAGCCGAGTGCCGAGTTGCCGCTCTGCTCGGTGAGCGAGGTGAACACCGCGAACACCAGCAGGATTCCGGCCATCACCGCCAGCAGCAGCTTCGTCTGCCGCTTGTCCTTGACGAGGTAGCCGAACGTGAAGACCAGCGCCAGCGGGATCAGCAGGAGCATGTAGTTCTCCATGAAGTTCGTGAAGCCGTTGGTGCTCTCGAACGGGTGGGAGGAGTTCGCGTTGTAGTAGCCACCACCGTTCGTGCCCAGCTCCTTGATCGCCTCCTGCGAGGCGACCGGCCCGCCGGGGATCAGCTGAGTGGTGAGTGCGTTGCCATCGGCATCGGTGACGGTGGTATCGATCGTGGTGGCCGCCGTGTGACCGTTGAGGTTCTGCACGACGCCCTGCGAGATCAACACGACCGTGCCCACCAGCGCGAGCGGCAGCAGGATGCGCACGAGGCCACGCGTCAGGTCGACCCAGAAGTTGCCGAGGTTGCGCGAGCCGGTGCGGCTGATGCCACGAATCAACGCGACAGCGATGGCGATACCGACAGCTGCGGACACGAAGTTCTGGACCGACAGGCCGAGCATCTGGGTGAGGTGACTGATCGACACCTCACCCGAGTACCACTGCCAGTTCGTGTTGGTGACGAAGCTCGCTGCCGTGTTGAACGAACCCATCGGCGACACGCCGGCGCGATCCGTCGGGTTGAACGGCAACGAGCCCTGCAGCCGCAGCAGTGCATACAACACCAGGACGGAGATGAGCGAGAACGCCATCATCGCTGCGGCGTACACGTTCCAGCGCTGCTCACGCTTCTCGTCGATGCCGCACACGCGATAGATGCTGCGCTCGATCGGGCGGAAGAAGCGGTCGCCGGGGGCCGAGCCGTCGGCGCGGGCACCGAACACGTTCGCCATGTAGCGACCGAGCGGCGGCACGGTGATGGCCAGTGCGGCGATCAGCGCCGCGAGTTGGAGGAAGTTCTGCCACGACATTTAGAAGCGCTCCGGGAAGATGAGGACGGCGATCAGGTACAGGCAGGCCAGCACGGCCAGGCCCAACCCGACCCAGTTGTCGTACGACTCGGTGGCGATCACAGCGACACCGGGTCCTTGGTCGCGCCGACCTCGACGGCGGTGCCGCCGGTGTCGGGCTCGTCGGACCCGATGATGCGATCGCACCAAGAGATGTAGGCGATGCACAGCGCAGTGAACGCGACGAAGATCGAGACGTAGATCAGGTCTGCCATGGCTGCTCCTTTCGGTGAGGTGGACTGGGGCTGAATCCAGCAGTACCTCTGCCGGCGCGCGAACGACAGCGCCTTGACGCCGACTTAGCAGCGACGGCGACAACCTGTACGCCGTCTTCACACCGGGTCGACGACACGCCCCGGGAGGCCGTACAAGAAGCCACACGCTCGCCGACCATCGCCTTAACGCGCCCTTAGCGCGGTGATGCCCATTCTTAGCGTTGCGCAGACGCCACCGTCAGAGGTGTCCGCGCAGACTGATCATCGTGATCGATGAACGTGATCTGACAGCTCCCACGGTTGCCGCTCCGACCTCGAAAGCGGTTCCCGCAGCGGCGAAACCAGTGGCCCACTCCCTGGAGGAACCGCTCAGCTATCGGCTGAAGACGAAGCTGCTGGGCAAGCCGTTGCACAGCGAGCGGCTCGAGCACGAGACGTTGGGCAAGCCCACCGCCCTCGCCGTGTTCGCCAGCGACAACCTGTCGTCGTGCGCCTACGCGTCGGAAGAGATCCTGCACGTGCTCGTTCCGGCAGTCGGCATCGCCGCCTTCTCGCTGGTCACCCCGATCACGGTTCTGCTGCTGGTGGTGCTCGGGTTCCTGATCCTCTCGTACCGGCAGACCATCAAGGCGTACCCGTCCGCGGGTGGCGCGTACATCGTCACCCGCGACAACTTCGGTCTCCTGCCGGCGCAGGTGGCGGGCGTGGCCCTGCTCACCGACTACGTCCTCACCGTGGCCGTCAGCACCGCAGCAGGCAGCGCAGCGCTGGCATCAGCGTTCCCGGGCGCGGCGCCGTACACGATGTGGATCGCGATCGCCTTCACATGCCTCATCGCGTTCGGCAACCTGCGCGGCACCAAGGAGTCGGGCAAGCTGTTCGCGGCGCCCACGTACTTCTTCGTAGCCATCATGGCGGTGCTGCTCACGATCGGCCTCGCACGCGTGATCTTCGGGTCGCTGCCCGTGGAACCTGGCGGCGCAGAAGGCATGCTCGTGCAAACAGAGCACCACGACGGCTGGATCTTCTACGGCGCCGGCCTGCTGATCTTCCTCAAGGCATTCGCCTCGGGTGGCGCCGCGGTCACCGGCGTGGAGGCGATCAGCAATGGCGTGCCGGCCTTCAAGCCACCGGCATGGCGAAACGCACGCGACACGCTCGTGTACATGGGGCTGCTGTTGGGCACGATGTTCCTCGGGCTGTCGTTCCTCGCATCGAAGGTGCACGCCACGCCCTATGAGGGCGGCACACCGACGGTGATCTCCCAGGTGGGCAAGCTCGTCTTCGGCGGCGGCACACTGGGCCACAGCCTGTTCTTCGCCCTGCAGGCAGGCACGATGCTGATCCTGGTGCTGGCGGCGAACACCAGTTTCGCCGACTTCCCCCGCCTCGCCAGTTTCCACGCCGGCGACAACTTCATGCCCCGCCAGTTCATGGTGCGCGGCCACCGCCTTGTGTTCTCCAACGGCATCATCTTCCTCGCTGTGGCAGCGATCGTCACCCTGCTGGGCACCGGCGGGGAAGTCAGCCGGCTGATCCCGCTGTACGCCATCGGCGTGTTCACCAGCTTCACCCTCTCCCAAGCGGGTATGACCCGCCACCACTTCCGTCTGAAGGAACAAGGCTGGAAGGTCGGCGCGTGGATCAACGGCATCGGCGCCGTCCTTTCGTTGCTGGTGCTCATCATCGTCGCCTCCATGAAGTTCACCGAAGGCGCATGGGTGATCATGCTGTTGGTGCCGATCATGGTGGTCGGCCTGGTGCGCTTGAACAAGGCGTACGAGACCGAGACCGAGGAACTGCAGCACGACGCGAAGGCTGCGGCCCAGGCACCGACCGCCACCAAGCACAGCGTGGTCGTGTTCGTGGACAATCTCGACGCGGCAACGGCCCGCGCGGTGCAGTACGCCCGCACGCTCGGCGCCGACGACCAATTCGCGGTGCACTTCGATCTCGACGCGTGGAAGACCGACCTGCTGATCGAGGCGTGGCGGGAGCTGGGCCTCTCACGGTTCCCCCTCGACATCGTCGAGTGCCCCGACCGTCGCGTCCCTCGTGCGGCGCTGGAGATGGTGCACGACCTGATCAAGGACGGGCGCACACAGGTCAGCGTGTTGATCCCCCGCCGTGAATACGCCAAGCGCTGGCACCGGATGTTGCACGACCACTCATCCTCCGGCTTGGCGGCGGTGCTGGCCGATGTTCCGAACTGCAACGTCACGTTCGTGCCCTACCTGATCGGTTCCCGCCCGCAGGTCGGGGCGCCCATCGCGTCGAACGTCACCCAGGTCGCGACGAGAGCTCGCGAGGCCGCGACGACGGCAACCGTGGGGTTGGCCTCGCAGCACATCGACACCACCGTGCTCCCCGTCAGCCGCACGCGCATCGCCGATCTCGGGGAGCGCTCGCGATCCACGGTGGCGGGACGCGTGCGTTCGGTGCGGGTGAAGCCGTGGAGCGGAACGCCGAGCCTGGAATGCACGCTTGCCGACGAGTCGGGCAGCATCACGGTGGTGTTCTTCGGACGTCAGGCCATCGGCGGAGTACGCACCGGAACGGTGATGAGCATCAACGGAATCGCCGGGCGCCACCACGGGATGACCGCGATCCTGAACCCCGAGTACACGATCATCTCGACGCCCAGCGCGCCAGAACCGCCCGGGGAACACCACTAACGCGGGCAGACTGTTCGTATGGCACGCGGTTCGTTGCGCATCTACCTCGGCGCCGCGCCGGGCGTGGGCAAGACGTTCGCGATGCTCAGCGAAGGCGTTCGCCGTGCACAGCGCGGCGCCGACGTGGTGATCGCGTATGTGGAGACCCACGGCCGCGCCAACACCGCTGCGCAGATCGGCGGGCTGGAGGTGGTGCCACGCCGCTCGGTGCAGTACCGGGGCACCACTTTCGAGGAGATGGACCTCGAGGCCGTGCTGTTGCGGAAGCCGGCGGTCGCCTTGGTGGATGAACTGGCGCACACGAACACCACCGGTACCGAGCACACGAAGCGCTGGCAGGACATCGAGGAACTCCTCGCCGACGGCATCGACGTGATCTCGACGGTCAACATTCAGCACCTCCAGTCGTTGAACGATGTGGTGCAGCGCATCACCGGCGTCACCCAGCGCGAAACCGTCCCCGACTCGTTCGTCCGTCAGGCCGACCAGATCGAGCTGGTGGACATGAGCCCTGAGGCATTGCGTCGGCGCATGGCCCACGGCAACATCTACCCCGCCGAGAAGGTCGACGCGGCACTCGCCAACTACTTCCGGCCCGGCAACCTCGGCGCGTTGCGCGAGCTCGCGCTGTTGTGGCTGGCCGATCGTGTCGAGGAGTCGCTGCAGAACTACCTCACCGATCACGGCATCACCGACACGTGGGAGACCCGCGAGCGCGTCGTGGTGGCGCTCACCGGCACCGCAGGTGGTGATCACCTCATCCGGCGCGCGGCACGCCTCGCCGGCCGGTTGCGCGGCGATCTGCTGGGCGTGCACGTCGCCAGCGCCGACGGGTTGTCGTCCACCACCGGCCACCAACTCGAACAGCAGCGGTCGCTCTTACTCGAGCTCGGCGGGGCGTATCGCGAAGTCGTCGGCGACGATG
This sequence comes from Actinomycetota bacterium, assembly GCA_030645495.1. Classification (GTDB taxonomy): domain Bacteria; phylum Actinomycetota; class Acidimicrobiia; order Acidimicrobiales; family Ilumatobacteraceae; genus UBA668. The sequence goes on along the minus strand of JAUSLV010000018.1, from coordinate 168,544 downwards.
TCGGCACCGCGTTGGCCGCATTCGCAGGTGCGGAACAGGCCACGCAGATCGTGATGGGAGCGACGCGACGGTCGCGCCTGGCCGAACTGTTGCACGGCCCGCTGGCGTCACAGGTGCAGCGCAAGCTTCCGGGCGTCGACGTGCACGTGATCGCCACCGACAGCGTCGAGCAGTCGTCGCCAGCGCCGTTCAGGAGCAGACGCGCCGGCCTCAGCGCCATCCCCCGACAGCGCGAGCTGCTGGCATGGCTGTTGTGCCTCGTCGGCCTGCCACTGCTGACGCTGCTGTTGGTGAACCTCCGCGAGCACCTCAACCTCTCCAGCGCGTTGCTGGTGAACCTGTCGCTCGTGCTGGTGATCGCCGCGATCGGTGGCATCCGCCCTGGCGTGTTCGCCTCGATCAGCGCGTCGCTGCTGACGAACTGGTACCTCACCCCACCGGTTCACACGTGGACGATCGCCCACACCGACAACATCATCGCCCTCGGCGTGTTCGTGGCGGTAGCGATCAGCGTCAGCGTGCTCGTCGACCACACCGCCCGCCAAGGGCGCGAGGCGCGACGCGCACGAGCCGACGCCACCGCCCTGGCCCGCTCGACGGGTTCGATCATCGCGTCCGACGACCCGCTGCCCGACCTCGTCGACCAGGTACGGACACTGTTCGAGCTCGACTCGGCGGCGGTGCTGGAGCGCGCCGGGGCGAGATGGACGGTCACCACCGCCTCCGGCTCCAACCCGGCCGGCTCCCCCGCCGACGGGTTGGCCTTCGCTCTTGATGAGAAGGGCACCACGCAACTCGTGCTGCGCGGGAAGCCGGTCAGCGGCGACGACCTCGGGGTGTTGCGCGCGTTCGCCGATCAACTCGCACTGGGGCTGGAAGCGCGCACGCTGCGACGCGACTCGGCCACGATCGAGTCGCTGGCCCAGGCCAACGCCCTGCGCACTGCCCTGCTGCAAGCCGTGTCGCACGACCTGCGCACCCCGCTGGCCACGATCAAGGCCGCGGTCACCGGTCTGATGGTGGGCGACGTGGGCTTCACCGCCGACGATCGCGATGATCTGTTGGGCGCCATCGACACCTCTGCTGACCGGCTCGACCGGCTGATCGGCAACCTGCTGGACATGAGCCGCCTCCAGGCGGGTGTGGCCACTGCGGCGCTCTTTCCTTCCGCGCTCGAGGAAATCGTCGCCGCCGCGCTCTCGTCACTCGCCGCGCCTGCCGACCGGGTGCGCATCGACGTCAGCGAGCAGCTGCCGCTCGTGCTCACCGACCCGGCATTGCTCGAACGCTCCGTCGCCAACCTGGTGTCGAATGCCATCAGCTGGGCCCCGCCTCACCAACCGGTGCGCATCGAGGCCGCCGAGGTGGCCGACCACGTCGAGTTGCGGATCATCGACCGCGGCCCCGGCATCCCCCCGGCCGATCGCGACCGAGTGTTCCAACCATTCCAGCGCCTCGGCGACCGCAGTACGGATGTCGGAGCCGGACTCGGTCTGGCGATCGCGCGAGGCTTCGTGGAACTCACCGGCGGGACCCTCGAACTGGACGACACTCCCGGTGGTGGTTGCACGTTCACCATCATCCTTCCGGTCCAGGAGGATCTGACATGACCCGCATCCTGGTGGTCGACGACGAGCCGCAGATCCGCAAAGCGCTGTCGGTGAATCTGACTGCCCGCGGCTACGAGGTCGACCTCGCCGAAAGTGGTGAAGAGGCTTTGTCGAGGGCCGCCGCCAACCCTCCCGACCTGGTACTGCTCGACATCGGCCTGCCCGGTATCGACGGCGTGGCGGTGGTGGAGGGCCTGCGTGGCTGGACCACCGTGCCGATCATCATGCTGTCGGTGCGCGACAGCGAGGCCGACAAGGTGCGCGCACTCGATGCCGGCGCGGATGACTACGTGACGAAGCCGTTCGGGATGAACGAGGTGCTCGCCCGTCTGCGGGCGGCACTCCGCCGCCACCAACCGGCACCCGAGCAGGCCGTCGTGTCGACGGCCGCGTTCACCATCGACCTGGCGCAGAAGACCGCCGAGCTCGTCGGCGGCGAACACCCACACCTCACGCCCACCGAGTGGGCGATCGTGGAGGCACTGGTGCGCAGCCCCGGCCGTCTGGTTACGCAGCGTCAGTTGTTGCAGCAGGTGTGGGGCCCGCAATACGAGCACGAGACCAACTACCTGCGCGTGCACCTGGCCGCGATCCGCAAGAAGCTCGAGCCGGAGCCTGGCCGGCCGCGCTACTTCGTGACCGAACCGGGCATCGGGTACCGGTTCGAGCCCGACCGCGACTGAGCAGGCTCAGGCGTTCTGCAACTGTGCCGCGCGGGCATCCACCTTGCCCTGCAAGTTGGCCCGCTTGAACAGCGTGGCGGCATTGCCGCCGAGGATGGCCACGAAGTCGTCCATCGTGGCGTCGGGGTGCTCGGCCATCATGCGGTCGACGACGTCCATGCTGAACGGGAACGTGCCCTCCGAGTGCGGGTAGTCGGTGGCGAACAGCAACGCCTCCACACCCACTCCCCGACGGGTGGCCACCGAGCCGGTGTCGTTCTGCAGTGCGCAGTGCACCTGGTCGCGCACGATCTGGCTGGGCAGGCGGCTGAGCTTGGGGTTGATGCTGGGCGCGTGTCCCTGGTACACCTCGTCCATCCGCTCGGCGAGGCCCCACAGCCAGCCGGCCGAGTGCTCGGCGAACAGGATGTGCGTGCTCGGGTTGCGGTCGAGCACGCCACCGGCGACGAGCTGCGTGATCACGTCGACGGCATCGTTCATCTGGCGGGTGTAGTTGTACAGCGCACCACCGGGGCCGCGCATCGCGCGGATGTTGATGTTGCCGATGCCGGTGTGGAACACGAGCGGGATGTCGTTGGCCGCCGCGAGGGCGAAGATCGCGTCCCAGCGCGGGTCGTTGTAGTTGTTCAGTCCCTCCCACAGGCAGAACGCGGCGAACCCCATCTCCGCGGTGCGTTGGCACTCGGCGAGAGCCAGGTCGAAGTCGACGCACGGGATCATCGCCACCGGGACAAGCCGGTCGAGCACCGGCTGGCAGTACTCCCACACCCAGTCGTTGTAGATCTGGCAGGCCTTCGCCTGGGCGGCGGGGTCGGCGATGCGCGGCAGCATCAGGCCCAACGACGGGAACACCAACTCGGCGTCGATGCCGTCACGGTCCATGTCGGCCAGCCGCAGGTCGAGGTGGCGGGCGCCACGGCGGGTGGTGTCGACCGCGCAGTCGGACACGAAGTTCTCGGACGCGTCGGTGCACGAGCGGTCGGCGGCCCGCTCGGCGAACTGCGCCGCGGTCTGGCCGGTCTTGTGCAACGTGAAGTCGGTCTCCATCTTGAAGATCACCTGCTCACCCACCATCGTGATCCGGATGCCGTCACCGGATTCGACGTGGATGGCGTGCTGTTGCATGTCGGCGGGCAGGTTCTTGGTGAACAGGTCGCCGGGCTCGGCCACGTGGGCGTCGCAGCTGAAGACGAACGGACGGACAGCGGTCATTGGAATTCCCCAAAGGATCAGTCATATTGAAAACAATGTTTTCAACATAGGGAGGGCCCTCGCCACGTACCAGGGACCAAGGTCCCATACCCCAGCGGATGCCGCCTGGTGCTGATGTCAAGGCCGAGGCGCGCCGATCGGCGTGGCGTCGCGGTCCAGCCACTTGTGCGGTGTGATCGGCGCCGGGCTGGTTGCCAACGCGATCGCCTCATCGACGGTGCGCGCCCGCTGGGCCAACATCCGGTGGGCTGACCGAACGAACCCGGCCTGAACGGCGTTGTCCATCCACTGCAGCAGCGGCGACCAGAACTGCTCGATGTCGAGCAGCACGATCGGCTTGGCGACGATGCCGAGCTGGTTCCAGGTGAGGATCTCGGCGAACTCGTCGACCGTGCCGAATCCGCCGGGGAGCACGATGAATCCATCGGCCAGCTCCTCCAGGCGAGCCTTGCGCTCGTGCATCGACGGCACCACTTCCAGCCGGGTGAGTGCCCGGTGGGCGACTTCGGCGTTCATCAGTTGCTCGGTGATCACGCCCACCACCTCGCCGCCGGCATCCATCGCCGCGTCGGCGGCGACACCCATCAAGCCCACACTGCCGCCGCCGTAGACGAGGGTGATCCCCCGGTTCGCCATGGCGGTGCCCAGCTTGCGGGCCTTGGCGGCAAACTCCGGGGATGACCCGAAGTTGGAACCGCAGTACACGCACAGGCTGGTCATCCGTGCAGCCTGTCACACGTCACTGCGCCGCCGTTCTTCGTTTCCGAGAGTTCACCTACCGTTCGGTAACATCGATGCCATGAGCGAACTTGCCGCACCCGATCTGGCCGCCGCGGCCGATGTCATCGAACTTGCCTCGGGCATCGTCGGCAAGGCGATCCGCCACGTCGCTGCCAACGGCGGGCCTGATGCACACCAAGTGGTGGCCTACGACCTGGCCCACGCTGCGGCCCAGGTGGAAGCCGCACGCGCCCTGCTCGACTATGGCGCCAAGGGCGACGTCGAGGCTCGCCTCACGTGCGCCTTCACCGCCGAGATGGCCCACGACCTGATCACCCGCCTGGCCGGGCGCGAGAAGTACTGGGGCATCGAGATCGCCCCGATGAAGGCCGCGCACCCGTTCCTCGAGCGGTTCCGCACCCCCGAGTTCCTCGCCTCGTTGGCCGACCAGCCTGGCCCGCGCCACCTCGACGACGACATGGAGATGGTGGCCGACACGTTCCGCAGCTTCGCCGAGAAGGTGATCAAGCCGCACGCCGAGCACGTGCACCGCACCAACGCCGACGTGCCGGAAGAGATCGTGCAGGGCCTGGCCGAGATGGGCGCGTTCGGCCTCAGCGTGCCGGCCGAGTACGGCGGCTTCAGCGAGGGTGGCGACAGCGAGTACATCGGCATGGTGGTGGCCACCGAAGAGCTCAGCCGCGGTTCGCTGGGCATCGGCGGCTCGCTGATCACCCGCCCCGAGATCCTCACCCGCGCCCTCGTGAAGGGCGGCACCGAGGCGCAGAAGCAGGCCTGGCTGCCCCGCCTGGCCGTCGCCGAGGTGATGCCCGGCGTCGCCGTCACCGAGCCCGATTACGGCAGCGATGTGGCCGGCATCAAGGTCACCGCCACCCCTGCGCCCGGCCCCGACGGTGAGCCCGGCTATGTGATCAACGGCGTGAAGACGTGGTGCACGTTCGGTGGCCGCGCCGATGTGCTGGCGCTGCTGGCCCGCACCGACCCCGACCGCAGCAAGACCCACCGCGGCCTCAGCCTGTTCATCGTGCCCAAGCCCCGCGGAAACGGCCACGGCTTCGAGTTCACCCAGGACAGCGCCACCGTTGGCGGCACCACCGGGAAGATGGAGGGCCGTGCGATCGACACGATCGGCTACCGCGGCATGCACAGCTACGAAGTTGCGCTGGAGAACTGGTGGGTGCCCGCGGAGAACCTGATCGGCGAGGCCGACGGTGTGGGCAAGGGCTTCTTCTTCCAGATGGCCGGCTTCGAGAACGGTCGCCTGCAGACCGCCGCCCGCGCGGTGGGCGTAATGCAGGCCGCCTACGAAGCCGCCCTCGACTACGCCCACAACCGTGTCGTGTTCGGCTCACCGATCGTCGACTACCAGCTCACCCAGGTGAAACTGGGCCGGATGGCGATGCTGATCCAGGCCGGCCGCCAGTTCAGCTACAGCGTCGCCCGCCAGATGGCCAAGGGCGAGGGGGCCATGGAAGCAGCGATGGTGAAGGCCTATGTGTGCAAGGCCGCCGAGTGGGTCACCCGCGAAGCGATGCAGATCCACGGCGGCATGGGCTACGCCGAGGAGTTCAACGTCAGCCGCCTGTTCGTCGATGCCCGCGTGCTGAGCATCTTCGAGGGTGCCGACGAGACCCTGTGCCTCAAGGTGATCGCCCGCCGCATGATCGAAGCCACCCAGGCTTAACAGTCGATCGCTGCGCGCAGAGCCGCGCACACCTCGTGCCAACGGCCGGGGGCGAGCGCGCCGACCTGCCGGGTGAGTAGCGCCTTGGGCAGCGAGCGGACGTTGTCGAAGTTGGCGACACACTCCACCGAGAGTCCGTCTGCCGGCCCCAACGGGACCTCGCTGACGAGCCCTCGCACTCGCCGAGTGACCGGCGCGACCGAAACCGCCTGCATCGCATCGATGGCTCGCTGCCGGGTCAGCACCAGGTAGGGACGAGGCTTCTCATCCGCGGGACCGCCCCACAAGATGTCGCCCTGCAAGATCACAGCCACTCCGTCCAGTCCTCATCGTCGAGGTCGGGCGTGCTCTGCCACGCCAGATCCGCCAGCTCCTCCTCGGTCTGTGGCATGCGGGTGTAGGCCTCGATGTACTGCTCGTCGATCTGGCGCGAGCGTTCGGCCTTGATCGCCGCCTCGATCGCTGTGCGCATCGCCTCGGTGCGGCTGGAGTAGTTGCAGCGCACGACCAGCCAATCGAGGTCGGCGAGCAGGTCGTCGGGCAGGCGGAGAGCGAGTTGCGTCGACATGCGGGCAACATACCGTGGCGGTATGCAGACCGTCAACCACCCTGCCTACCGTTGGCGGCGGTGCACGCTGACGGCGTAGTCCTGGCCTGTGTACGGGTCACGGTCCCAGGTGGCGAAGCGCTCCACCAACTCCAACCCGGCCGCATGGCAGTACAGGTCGTACTCGGCCAGCGTGAGCGCGTCGGTGCGCCCTTCCAGGCTGAACCCGGCGACCAGCAGGCCGTCGTCGTCGAGGTGCTCGGCCAGGTTGGCCACGATCGGACCGCGATCCTCGACCCGACAGAAGATCATCACGTTCCCGGGCATCACCACCACGTGGTAGCGGCGGTTGGCCTGCAGTGTCGCCAGGTCGGCGTGGTGCCACACGAGGTGCGGCGCGTCGCCACGCGCGTGATCCAGCAGGTCGAGGTCGAGGTCGGCGCCCTCCACCTCGATGCCGCGGCGATGCAGCTCGATCGCCACGCGACCCATGCCACAGCCGGCGTCGAGCACGCTGCGCGGGTGCAACCCCTCGATGAAGTCGGCCTCGCCGTGCGTCGCCTGGCCCTCGGCCTGCATCCGCTCCCAACGGGCGCGGTAGTCATCCAGCGAGATCTGTCGCCGCCATTCGGCCCAGCGGTCGCTGACGTGTTCGCCGCTCATGTCAGCAAGTCTTCCAGGCTGCGCACCCGCTGGAAGTCGGCACCTGCGTGGTCGTCGTACGGGTCGAGCAGGATCGGGTGCAAGCCGGCTGCCCTGGCTCCACCGATGTCCATCGTCACCGAGTCGCCCACATAGGCGATGCGGCTGCGGTCGATGCCCTCGAAGTGCTCGAGCGCGAAATCGAAGATGTGCGGGTCGGGCTTGGCCACGCCCACCACATGGCTGTCGACGATCACCCGCATCGGAGTGTGTGGGCCGTCGCCCTCCTGGCACACACCGCTGCGGGCCAGCACCTCCGCGATCTGACCGCTGGCGTTGCTGACCACACCCATCGGCATGCCCATCGCTCGCAGGCCTGCCAAGGCGATCAGGCTCTCGGGGATCGGCCACCGCCAGGTGTACGCGTTGCGCGTGCGTTCCAGCACCAGCGCGGCCAGCGCGACCTCCTCGTCGGGAACACCCGCCGATCGCACGTAAGCCTCGTTGTACTCGTGCCAGAACCCCTCGGTGGACCCGGCCGCGCTCTTGGCCGCCATGCCCGCATAGTGCGCCCTCACGTGCACCGAGATCGACGGGTCGCCACCGTGGTAGGCCAGCAGTGGGCCCAGCACGGTGGGATCGGGCAGCAGGAAAATGCCGCCGGCGTCGAACAGGATGGCGTCGAAGTTCTGCGCAAGCACGTTGTGAAACCTAACCTTGAATCGTGCGTAGCCCCCGTGACTTCTTCAAGCCCTTGGCCGTCGGCGCTCCCGAGCCGGTGCGCGAGATTCCATTCCGTCCCAGCCGCGTCATCCACTTCTTCCCGCCGCAGAACGAGAAGCTGGTGGCGAAGCTGCCGGAGATCATCCCCACGGTCGACATCCTGCTCGGCAACCTGGAAGACGCCATCCCGATGGCCGACAAGGAGGCCGCCCGCGCCGGCCTGGTGAAGGTGGGCAAGACCGTCGATTTCGGTGGCACGCAGTTCTGGACGCGGATCAACAGCCTCGATTCGCCGTGGGGCCTCGACGACCTGTGCACGTTGGTCACCGAGATCGGCGACAAGCTCGACGTGATCATGGTGCCCAAGGTGGAAGGCCCGGAAGACATCCACTACGTGGATCGCCTGCTGGCCCAGCTGGAAGCCAAGGCCGGGCTGAAGAAGCCGCTGCTGGTGCACGCGATCCTCGAGACCGCCCGTGGCGTGGCCAACATCGAGGAGATCTGCGCCGCCTCGCCGCGCATGCAGGGCCTGTCGCTGGGCCCCGCCGACCTGGCAGCCAACCGGCGGATGAAGACCACCCGCGTCGGTGGCGGCCACCCCGACTACCTGGTGCGCGCCGACCCGCCCGTCGGCCCCGACGGTCCGCAGTACGACGCGGCCCGCACCGTGTACCAGCAGGATCTGTGGCACTACACGCTGGCCCGCATGGTGGATGCCTGCGTCACGTTCGGCCTGCTGCCGTTCTACGGCCCGTTCGGCGACATCAAGGACACCGTCGCCTGCGAAGACCAGTTCCGCAACGCCTACCTGCTCGGCTGCGTGGGTGCCTGGAGCCTGCACCCGGTGCAGATCGACATCGCCAAGCGCGTGTTCAGCCCGCGGCCCGACGACGTGCGCCAGGCGCAACGAGTGATCGACGCGATGGGCGACGGCACAGGCGCGATCATGCTCGACGGCAAGATGGAGGACGACGCCTCAGTGAAGCAGTGCAAGGTCGTCGTCGCCCTGGCCCACGAGCTGGCTGCCCGTGACCCGCACCTGAAGGAGAGCTATGGCTTCTGAACGCGTCACCTCAGATCTGCGTCCCCGCCGTTCCGTGCTCTACATGCCTGCCGCCAACGAGCGTGCCCTGGAGAAGGCGAAGACGATCGCCGCCGACGCGATCATCTTCGACCTGGAAGACGCGGTCGCTCCCGATGCGAAGGAGGCCGCCCGCGCCAACGCTGTGGCTGCCGCCTCGTCGGGCGAGTACGGCCACCGCGAGCTCACCATCCGTTGCAACGGCCTCGACACCACGTGGGGGCGCGACGACCTGCTCGCCGCGTCGCAGTCCGGTGCTTCGGCCGTGGTGATTCCGAAGGTCGCCTCGGTGAAGTACCTCGACGACGTATCCGACATCCTCGATCGCGCCGGCGCGAACCCCGACATGCGCATCTGGGCGATGGTCGAGACGCCCACGGCGATCTTCGACGTGCGCGCCATCGCTGCGCACTGGCGAGTCGCTGTCCTGGTGATGGGCACCAACGACCTGGCCCGCGAGGTGCGCAGCACGCTCGGCGCGGCCGGTCGACACCCGCTGCTGCCCCACCTCGCGACGGCACTGCTGGCCGCCCGCGAGTCCGACAAGGTGATCCTCGACGGCGTGTACAACGACATCAAGGACGAGGCCGGGTTCCGCGCCGAGTGCGTGCAGGGCTTCGAGATGGGTTTCGACGGCAAGACCCTCATCCACCCCGGCCAGGTGGAGGCGTGCAACGAGGTGTGGGCGCCGTCCGAGGCCGACGTCGAGCACGCCCGTGGCCTGATCGCCACGTTCGAGGCCGCGGTGGCCGAGGGCAAGGGTGTCGTCACCTACAACGGTCGGATGATCGAGAACCTGCACGTCGCCAACGCCCAGCGGATCCTGGCCGTCGCCGACGCCATCGCCGCGCTGGGTTAGTTGCCGGGTACGTCGCGCCAGTGGCGGCAGCGCCATTGGGTGGTGGTGGGGATCTTGTCGCGCTCGGGCGCATACGTCGCCCGAGCAGTGCGCCGCACCCTGCCGGCTCGCACCTGATAGGCGAGCATGTCGGCAATGACCTGCTGCGGAGGCCGAGGACCGAGGCTCCAGGTGGTGAACCCAGCGGCGTGGAGTTCGGCAATCACTTCCGTGATGGTGAGCGGCCGGCGCGCCGCGAGCAAGATGCCGAGCACCGCTCGGCGTAACCGCAACCCCGAGATCGGCATGAGCTCCATCCCCGATACTGGGTACATCGAGTCGACTGACTCGGCAACACAATCTGCACGATTCCTCCTCATTCAGATTTCTGCTGCTGGACCCCGCTCAGCGACTTGAGTTTGGCTGCCGCGATCATCATCAGCGGGTTCATCGAATGAGGCTGGGAGACGACAGGTCGAGGAAGGCTGGCCAAGCCCACCGATCTGGCCAGCGGCTGATCAGGTCGTCGGAGACCGCCGTGGTCGCGCCGAACTCCTGAATCGGCACCACGAAATCTGAATGACGAGGAATCGGGCCTAGTTGCGAGCTCAGCCTGCCCGGCGGCCAGGCCCGCCCACCGCGCTACAGCACCTTGGCGAGGAAGGCCTTCGTGCGCTCGTGCTGCGGGTTGCCCAACACCTGCTCGGGCGTGCCCGACTCGACCACGGCACCGGCGTCCATGAACACCACGCTGTCGGCCACCTCGCGGGCGAAGCCCATCTCGTGGGTGACGACCACCATGGTCATGCCATCGTTGGCGAGGCCCTTCATCACGTCGAGCACGTCACCCACCAGTTCGGGGTCGAGCGCGCTGGTGGGCTCGTCGAACAACATCAGCTTGGGCTGCATCGCCAGCGCACGAGCGATCGCCACACGCTGCTGCTGGCCACCCGACAGCTGGGTGGGGTAGCTGTCGACCTTGTCGGACAGGCCCACTCGATCGAGCAGCGCAATGGCCCGTTCGCGCACCGCCGCTTTGTCGTCCCCCTTCACCGTCACCGGCCCGAGGCACACGTTCTGCACGGCGGTCATGTGCGGGAACAGGTTGAAACGCTGGAACACCATCCCGATCTCGGCCCGCTTGGCGCACACCTCGCGATCGCGCAGCTCGTACAGGCGATCACCACCACGCCGATAGCCGACCAGGTCGCCATCCACGGCGAGCAGGCCCGCACTGATCTTCTCCAGGTGGTTGATGCAGCGCAGGAAGGTGCTCTTGCCCGAGCCCGACGGGCCGATGAGGCACATCACCTGGCCCGGCCCCACCTCCAGGTCGATGCCGCGCAACGCCTCGAACGCACCGTACGACTTGCGCACGTTGCGGGCCAGCACCATCGGCACGGTGAACGAGCGGCTCATCGCACACCTCCTGGGTTGCGCAAGCCCACGAACTTGGCGCGTAGCTTCTGCGCGGGCGTGGGAGGCATCTCACGCAGGGCCCCCTTGGCGAAGTAGCGCTCGACGTAGTACTGCCCCACGGTGAGCACCGACGACACGATGAGGTACCAGAAGCTGGCCACCATCAACAGCGGGATCACCTCGTAGGTACGCGAGTAGATGATCTTGGCCCCGTTGGTGAGCTCGCCCACCGTGATGGCCGCGGCCAGCGACGTGGTCTTCAGCATCGAGATCACCTCGTTGCCGGTGGGCGGGGCGATCACACGCATGGCTTGGGGCAACACGATGCGGCGCATGGTCTGCAAGCGGCTCATGCCCAGCGCCTGGGCCGCCTCGGTCTGGCCCTCGTCGACCGACAGGATGCCCGCGCGAACGATCTCGGCCATGTAGGCGCCTTCGTTGAGGCCGAGGCCCACGACCGCCGCCACGTACGGAGTGACGGCCGTGTTCATGTTGACCGTGAAGAACTCGGGGCCGAACGGGATCCCCAACGACAATGTGGGGAACACATAGCTGATGCTGTACCAGAACAGCAGTTGCACATATACCGGCGTGCCGCGGAAGAACCAGATGTACAGCCACGATGCGCCCGACATGAGCGGGTTGGGCGACAACCGCAGCACCGCCATCACGATGCCCAACACCACGCCCAACACCATGGCCAGCACCGTGAGCTGCAGTGTGACGACCAGGCCCCGGAGGATGATGTCGGACGTGAAGTACTCGTTGATCACCGACCACTCGAACCGCTCGCGATGCAAGCCCGTGGCGGTAGTGACATCGGAGAAGAACAGCGAGTGGCCGGCCATCACGGCCAGCACCAGAACAACGAGCGCGCCCACCCAACGGCCCGGGTGTCGCACCGGTACCGTCGGGAGGGCGGCTCGCTCGTCGTTCACGGGTGGTTCACTGGCCCGTCAGGACAGTGCGCCGTTGATCACCGGCTCACCGATGGCGCCATCGGCCATGCCCCACGTCTCCAGGATCGTCAAGTAGGTACCGTCTTCGATGATGCCCTTGAGCGCCTCGAGCAGTGCCGGGGCGAGGCCGTTCTTGGCCACCGCAAAACCGTACGGGGCAGTGTCGAACGGGGTGCCCTCGACGCGGAACTCACCGTCGGACTCGGTGGCGATCCAGGCGACGAGCTGCGAGTCACCGAAGCCGATCTCGGCGCGACCACTCGACACGGCGACGTTGGCGTCGGTCTGCGAGTCGAACGACAACACCTCGACGCCATCCTTGCCGGCGGCCTTGCAAGCAGCATCCTGCTCGGTGGCCCCGGTCTCCTGAATGGTGCCCTTCTGCATGGCCACCGAGTGACCGCACAGCGACTCGAGGCCGTCGAGGGTCAGCTCGCTGTTGGCAGCGACGTAGAAGTTCTGGCCGGCGAGGAAGTACGTGACGAAATCGACGGTTGCTTCGCGCTCCTTGGTGTCGGTGAACGATGACGCGCCGACATCGAACTGACCCGAGTCGAGGCCGGGGATGATCGTGTCGAACGACGCGTTCTGGAACTCCACCTCGAGGCCCAGCGCCTGGCCGAGCGCCACCATCAGATCGACGTCGAAGCCGATGATCGTCGTGCCGTCCTCGGCGATGAACTCGCTGGGCGGGTAGGTGGCGTCGGTGGCAACCAGCAGCTTGCCCTTGCTGGCAATCGCCTCGGGCAGCAACGCGATGGCTGCCTCGTTCTTCGCGACAGTGTTACCACTGCCGCCGTCGGACTTCTTGTCGTCGCCGCACGCGGCGACGAGCAGGGCAAATGTGGTGACCAATACGGCACCGATACGGGCTCGCGACTTCATGGATGTGGACCTCCTGGGAGTGACTCCCGCCAAGTGAATCCACGCATATTGTCACGCGCGGCCCGCCGCCTCGTACCTCAGCGTGGCCCGATGTCACAACGAGGTGCGGAACAACTCCACCGTGCGCGCGAAAGCAACTGCGGCCTCGGCCGCGTCGTACACCTCGGGGCGGGCGTCGTTGAAGAACGCGTGGTCGCACCCGGGGTGGATGTGCAGCGTTGCGTCCTTGCCGAGGTCGCGCAGTTGCGCCTGCAGCGCGCGTGCTGCCTCGGGGCTGGCCCAGCCATCCTTCTCGGCGTACTCGCCCACCACCTTGGCTGTGAGCGCCGACCAATTCGGCTGCGCCGACTCCCACGGGATCGCGCCGTAGTACGGGGCCGCTGCGGCGATGGCATCGGGGCGCTGGCAGGCGACCACAAGTGCGAGGCCGCCACCCATGCAGAACCCCACCACGCCCACCTTGGGTGAACCGGAGCGCTCGGTCAACAGGTCGACCGCGCCCGACAGGTCCTTGCCGGCGGTGTCGAGGTTGAGGGCCATCATCAGCTTGCCCGAGCCGTCGGGTTCGGTGGACGACTCGCCGTGGTACAGATCGGGGGCCAACGCAGTGAAGCCGGCGGCAGCGAAACGATCGACGACGTCCTTGATGTGCGGCACGAGGCCCCACCACTCCTGGATCACCAGCACACCCGGGCCGCTGCCGGCGAGGTACCCGTCGCACGTGTGACCATTGCTCTTGAACGTGACCATTTCACCCATGAGCCGGAAACGTAGCGCACGAACTGCGATCCATGTCTCGGGCGATGTTTGTACGGACACAAAGTCATGTCTGTACGCCACTTGATGTGACAACTACGCTGTCGCCATGACCGCGCTCGACACCCATCCCGCCGATGCTTTCGCCAACGACCGCGCCCACGTGTTCCACTCGTGGAGTGCGCAGGCCGCGCTCAACCCGCTGGTCGTGAGCCGCGCTCAGGGCAGCCACTTCTGGACAGAGGACGGCACCCGCTACCTCGACTTCTCCAGCCAACTGATGAACGTCAACATCGGGCACCAGCACCCGAAGCTGGTTGCCGCGATCAAGGAGCAGGTCGACCGTCTGTGCACGATCGCCCCGTTCCACGCCAACGATGCGCGCAGCGAGGCCGCGCGGCTGATCAGCGAAGTGGCCGGCAGCGGCCTCACCAACAGCGACCTGAACATGGTGTTCTTCACCAACGGTGGCGCCGAAGCCACCGAGAACGCGGTGCGCATGGCCCGCCTGCACACCGGCCGCAACAAGGTGCTCAACCACTATCGCAGCTACCACGGCGCCACCAACGGTGCTATCACGCTCACCGGCGACCCGCGCCGTTGGCCCAGCGAGCCGGGCATGCCCGGCGTGGTGAAGTTCTGGGGACCGTACCCGTACCGTTCGTCGTTCCACAGCCAGACCGAGGCACAGGAGTGCGAGCGCGCGCTGCAGCACCTCGACGACGTGCTGATGGTTGAGGGCGCGCAGACAGTGGCGGCGATCATCATCGAGACCGTGGTGGGCACGAACGGCATTCTCGTGCCGCCGGACGGATACCTGGAGGGCATCCGCGACCGCTGCGACCGCCACGGCATCATGCTGATCTGCGACGAGGTGATGGCCGGGTTCGGCCGCTGCGGCGAGTGGTTCGCGTTCCAGAAGTGGGGCGTGCAGCCCGACCTGGTGTGCTTCGCCAAGGGCGTCAACTCGGGCTACGTGCCCCTCGGCGGCGTGATCATCAGCGACAAGATCTCGGCCACGTTCCGCGACCGCGTGTACCCCGGCGGCCTCACCTATTCGGGCCACCCGCTGGCCTGCGCCTCGGCCGTCGCCAGCATCAACATCTTCCGCGAAGAGGGCATCATCGAGCACGCCCGCTCGCTGGGCGCCGACGTCATCGGGCCGGGCCTCGAGAAGCTGAAGGCCAACCACCCCAGCGTCGGTGATGTGCGCGGCCTTGGCGTGTTCTGGGCAATCGAACTGGTGAAGGACCGCAGCACCCGCGAGCCGATGGTGCCGTTCAATGCCGCCGGCGCGGATGCGAAGCCGATGCAAGAGCTGCTGGCCGCCTGCAAGGCGCGCAACCTGTGGCCCTTCACCCATTTCAACCGCCTGCACATCACGCCTCCGTGCAACACCAACCCTGACGACATCGAAGAGGGCCTCGCGATCCTCGACGAGACGTTGGCGATCACCGACCAGTACTACACGGGCTGACCCCTGGCCCGCCCCACCGTCGCGCGCCCCTCGGGCACACTGCTGCGATGAGCCGCGACATCAACACCGAACTCCATCGCAGCGTCGATCTCCTCCTGGAGAACGGCTGGCAACCTGCCGACCTCGTGCACGCGATCAAGCGTCAGTTCAGCCAGCGCGCCTCGCGGCTGCTCGCGGCCTGCCTCGCCACCCACTCGCGACGGTTCGACGCGCCGGCCCGCGCTCCCGAGGAATGGCTCGACCAGTTGCGCGAAATGGGCGTGCTGCACACCGAGCGCGGCACCATCACCGGCGGCACATCCGATCCGGTTCCGGCGTGGGCGCGTACCGAGAAGGTGCACCCCGACGAGGCGGGCGAGGTCGCCCGCGACGTGTTGGCCCACCTGCGGTCACTGCCGCGACTGTCGCCGCTACTGCCACCGCCGTCGAAGTGGCCGGCCACCAACAAGGGCCACCTGCCGCACGTCGTGCACACCGGCGAGATCGATGCCAGGGCGCTGAAGGTGATTCGTGCCCTGCTGGCCAAGGCCGAGGGCACCGACTTCGAGGCCGAGGCCGCATCGTTCACGGCCAAGGCGCAAGAGCTGATGACGAAGCACAGCATCGATGCGGCGGTGCTCGCGGCCTCCGAGGTGGGCGCCACCCACCGCGGTGTCGTCTCGCGTCGGGTGCACATCGACAACCCGTACGCCGACGAGAAGGCCACGTTCCTCTCCGCGATCGGCGAGGTCAACGGGGTGCGCAGCGTGTGGTCGCCACAGGCCGGGTTCTCCACGGTGATGGGCTTCCCGGTGGATGTGCAGCTCACCGATCTGCTGTTCACCTCGTTGCTGGTGCAGGCCACCAAGGCGTCGGCCGAAGCCACCGCGCACGACCGCCGGCTGCGCACGGCCTCGTTCAAGCGGGCGTTCCTCATCGCCTTCGCCGACCGGGTTGCCGAACGCCTCGAGCACGCCCGCAGCCACGTGGCCGCCGAGGCGCAGCAGCAGTACGGCAACGCGCTCGTGCCGATCCTCGCCGGCCGCGAGGCAGCGGTCGAGGCCGCGTACACGCAGGCGTTCCCGAACGTCACGATGATGCCCGCCAGGCGGCTCAACGCCCACGGGTGGCACGCAGGCCGGGCCGCGGGCGACAGGGCCGACATCGGCGCCGGCGCGGCGATCACCCAGGGCTGACCGCCGCAGGGCAATACTTGCCGCCATGGCGCTGCAGATCGACAACCACGGCCGGGTGCGCGTGCTGCGCTTCGACCGCCCCGACCGGCTGAACGCGCTCGATGCACAGCATTACGGGCTGATCGCCGACGCGCTCGACGCGGCCGCCGCAGACGACGCGGTCGGGGTCCTGGTGTTCACCGGCACGGGCCGGGCGTTCTGCGCCGGCGCCGACCTGCGCGCGCTGAAGGTCGATGGCCGCGCCACCGGCGTGCAGTTCGACCGCATGCTCGACTCGCTGGCGATCGACAAGCCCCTGATCGCCGCGGTCAATGGCCTGGCCGTGGGCATCGGCACCACGATCCTGCTGCACTGCGACATCGTGCTCGCCGATCCCGCTGCCCGCTTCCGCACCCCGTTCGCCCCGCTGGGCACGGCCCCCGAAGCAGGCAGCAGCTATCTGCTGGCCCAGCGCACGAACACGCAGTTCGCCAACCTGATGCTGCTGGGCGGCGACTGGATCGATGCCCCGACGGCGTTGCACAACCACCTGATCGCCGCGGTCAGTGCGCCCGACGCGACGCTCGACGAGGCGCTCGCGCTGGCCCAGCGGATCGCCGAGCACTCCCCCGCGGCGTTGGCGGCAGCAAAGCGGCTGGTGGCCGAGGGCACCCTGGCCGCATCACGCGCGGCACGTGTACGGGAGACACAAGAGGCCGCCCGCTTGGGAGCGGACGGCCTCTTGAACTACTTGAAGTGACGCGTCAGTCGCCCACCATCCAGGTGCCACCGCTGCGCAGCAGCGCCCTGAGATCGCCGGGGCCCTTCTTGGCCGAGGCCTGCAGCACCTGATCGCCCACCATGGTGCCGTAGTCGCCACGGGGTACATCGCGGAAGATGCCGAACGGCGTGGGTGAGTGGTCGTCGTGTGACAGGCGGGCGAGCGCGAACGCGAGGCCCGGGTCGTGCCGCTGAGCATCGTGCACCAGCAGGGCGGCTTCGCCGACCTCGGCCACTTCCACGATACGCAACTGCCCGTCGGTGCCCATGACGACGCCCTTGTGGCCGTCGGCGCCGAAGCGGATCGGCTGGCCGTGCACCAGGTCGATCATCATCTCCTCACGTGCCTGCTTGCCGGTGACCGCGTCGAACGCTGCGTCGTTGAACACGTTGCAGTTCTGGAAGATCTCCACGAACGACGCGCCCTTGTGAGCGTGCGCCGCACGGAACACGCTCATCATGTGCTTGCGGTCGAGGTCGTGCGTGCGGGCCACGAACGAGGCCTCGGCGCCCAGCGCAACCGACAGCGGGTTGAACGGATGGTCGATGCTGCCGAACGGCGTGCTCTTGGTGACCTTGCCCGTTTCCGACGTGGGTGAGTACTGACCCTTGGTGAGGCCGTAGATGCGGTTGTTGAACAACAGGATCGTGAGGTTCACGTTGCGTCGCAGCGCATGGATGAGGTGGTTGCCACCGATCGACAGCGCATCGCCGTCGCCGGTGACGACCCACACATCGAGGTCGGGGCGGGCCACGGCCACACCGGTGGCCACGGCCGGGGCACGCCCGTGGATGCTGTGCATGCCGTACGTGTTCATGTAGTAGGGGAAGCGGCTGGAGCAGCCGATGCCGCTGATGAACACGGTGTTCTCGGTGGCGATACCCAGTTCGGGCATGAGGGCCTGCACGGCGTGCATGATGCCGTAGTCGCCGCAACCGGGGCACCAGCGCACTTCCTGATCGCTGACCCAGTCCTTCTTGGTGGTCAGCGGAACGATGGTGTCACTCATGACCCGGCTCCTTGCATGATGGCCTCCTGGATGGCCTTCTCGAGTTCGGCGGAGGTGAACGGCAGGCCCTGCACCTTGGTGACGGGCTTGGCATCCACGAGGTAGTTGGCTCGCACGATGCGGCACAGCTGCCCCATGTTGAGCTCGGGCACCAGCACGGTCTTGAACGACTTCAACAGCTCACCGAGGTTCGGTGGCAGCGGGTTGACGTGGGTGATGTGGATCCAGGCCACCTTGGTGCCGGCGCGCCGGGTGCGCTGCACCGCCGCATCGATGGCAGCCCACGTGGAACCCCAGCCCAGCAGGCACACGTCGGCATCGGCGTCGCCGGTGATGGTGGCCAGCGGGATGTCGTTGGCGATGCCATCGATCTTGGCCTGGCGCAGGTGCACCATCTTCGAGTGGTTGGCCGGCGAGTAGTCGATGTTGCCCGTGCCGTCCTGCTTCTCGATGCCACCGACGCGGTGCTGCAGGCCCGGTGTGCCGGGGATCGCCCACGGGCGGGCCAACGTCTCGGGATCGCGCAGGTACGGCCAGTACTCGGCCGTACCGTCGGCGGCGACATGGTTCGGCTCGGTCTGGAACGGTGTCGAGATGTCGGGCAACGTGGCCACATCGGGCAGCAGCCACGGCTCGCTGCCGTTGGCGAGGAAGCCGTCGCTGAGCAGGATCACCGGCGTGCGGTACTTCAGCGCGATGCGGCAGGCCTCGATAGCGGCATCGAAGCACTGCGCCGGGCTGTAGGCCGCGACGATCGGCAGCGGCGCCTCGCCGTGGCGGCCGTACATCGCGATGTTGAGGTCGGCAGCCTCGGTCTTGGTGGGCAGCCCGGTGGACGGGCCACCACGCTGGATGTCGACGAGCACGAACGGCAGCTCGAGCGAGATCGCCAAGCTGGTGGTCTCGCTCTTGAGCGCCACGCCCGGGCCACTGGTGGTGGTGATGCCGAGGTGGCCGGCGAAGGCCGCACCCAGCGCCATACCGGCGGCGGCGATCTCGTCTTCCGCCTGCACCGTGCGCACGCCGAAGTGCTTGTGCTTGCTGAGCTCGTGGAGGATGTCGCTGGCCGGGGTGATCGGGTAGCTGCCGAGGAAGATCGGCAGCTTGGCCAGCTGGCCGGCAGCGATCAGGCCCCAGGCGAGGGCCACGTTGCCGGTGATGTTGGTGTACTCGCCGGCAGGCAGCTTCGCCGGCTTCACCTGGTAGGGGTGGTCGAACAGCTCGCTGGTCTCGCCGTAGTTGAACCCAGCCTTCAACGCCGCGAGGTTGCTCTCCTTGACGAGATCCTTGAAGCGTGAACCGATCCACTCGATCGTGGGCTCGATCGGGCGTGAGTACAGCCACGACACCAGGCCGAGCGCGAAGAAGTTCTTCGAACGCTCCGCGTCGCGAGGCTTCACACCCAACGGTTCGGTGGCCAACTGCGTGAGCGAGGTCATCGGCACTTCCACGACGCGGTACGCGGCGAGGAAGTCGTCGTGCAGCGGATTGTGGTCGTAGCCGGCCTTCTCCAGGTCGCGGCCTTCGAATGCGTCGCTGTTGACGATCAGCAGACCGTTCTGTTCCAGCCGGTGGAGATCGGCCTTCAACGCTGCCGGGTTCATCGCCACCAGCACGTTGGGCGCGTCGCCCGGCGTGGTGATGTCGTGGTCCGAGATGTGGACCTGGAAGCTCGACACACCGTTGACCGTGCCCGCTGGCGCGCGGATCTCGGCCGGGTAATCGGGAAAGGTCGACAGGTCGTTACCGAACAGGGCACTCACGGAGGTGAAGCGATCACCCGTGAGCTGCATGCCGTCACCCGAATCACCTGCGAACCGGACGACGACGTGCGAGATCTGCTCGGGCTCGCCGGCCTGACGTTCTTCTTCGGTGAATGAATGGGTGTCCGTCATGGGCCACCTCCTGCTGCTTGGCCAGGCCCCATTGCCCGACCGCTCGGTCACGTTAACGCGTAGATCGCAATGTGAGCGAAACACCCGCCAAGGCCACCACCAGGCCGACGATGGCGAGCGGCCCCAACTGTTCGCCGAACAGGATCGCCCCTTCCACAGTGCTGAGCGCCGGCGTGAGGAAGAACAGGCTGCTGACCTGCGCTGCAGCTTCGCGTTGCAGCAGCCAGAGCATGATCAACACAGCGGCGATCGACAGCACTCCGACGGCCCAGGCGAGTGCGAACAGCGAACGTGCCGTGACGTGGAATCCTTCATCGGCGTGCACAGCGGCAGCGCCCGCGAGCACGAGCGCCGACGCGAGGTACTGCATGGCGGTTCCCCACAGCAACGGGGTGGCGCCCCCGCGACGGCGCTGTACGAGTGTGCCCGCGCTCATCCCGAGCACGCTGCACGACGACGCCAACAGCATCCCGGCCGACAGGCCGGCGGAGGCTCCGAGGAAGTGGTCGATCACCACGGCCACCACGCCCGTGAAGCCGAGCGCGACGCCCACCCACTGGATGCGACGCAGCCGCTCGGACAACACCAAGCGGCCGAACACGGAGGTGATCACCGGATGCAGGCCGGCGATCAGCGCACTCACGCCCGACGGCATGCCCCAGCTGATGGCCAGGAACACGCCGCCCAGGTAGAACGCGTGGATACCCAGGCCGGCGACACCCGCCCACCCGAGCTGCACTCGCGCCGGCCGCGGCGCACCGGTGGCGGCCGCGACCGCGGCGAGGATCACCGCGGCGATCGCGAGGCGGATGGCGAGGAACGACAACGGGCCGGCATCGTCGGTGCCGTAGCGGGCGACGATGAACCCTGTGCTCCAGAAGAGCACGAACACCCACGGCGCCAGCTGCACCATGAGCGCGACGCGAGAAGGGCGGGTCGCCTGAGCGACCCGCCCTTGCTCGTCCGAATGGTCGGAAGTGGTCAGGCGCCGCCCTCGGTGAGGGTGACGTCGATCGGCTTGTAGCCGTCGCCCTTGATGTTGACACCCAGGTCCTCGAGGAGGGCATGAGCGGCGACGATGATCTCGTTGGTGTACGCGAGTTCGTCGGGATCAGCCGTGAGCACCGTGGTGCCCTCGAGGTTCTTGGTCTCCTGGGCCAGCTGGACCGTACGGTCCCACGACTCGGGCTGGATGTAGCCAACGCCGTCGGCGGCCGGCCAGATGAGCTTGTTGATCTCGTTCATCTGCCACGTCTGGTGGGTGAGGCCGAGGGCCGAACCCTGGTTGGTGACCAGCGTCGCGCAGGCGTCGACCTTGTCGCGGCAGTACGCCCAACCCTGCAACGAGGCAGCCACGAACTTGATCGCGGTGTCCTTGTAGGCAGCATCGCTGGCGAGGCGGGCACCATCGGCCCAGATCGCGTCCTGCAGCATGCCGACACCCTCTTCCTCGTAGGAGATCACGTTGAACTCCTCGGGGGTGTACAGCTCGCCAGTGGCGGGGTTGACGGCCTCGAGCACCTGTGCGTACTCGTTGTAGGTCATCGCTTCAGCGGCATCGATGTCGCCCTCCAGCAGGCCAACCATGTCGAACTGCTGCGCCACGTTGTCCACGTCGGCCGGATCAATGCCGGCCTTGGTCATCGCCGCGAACACCTCGAACTCGTTGCCGTAGCCCCAGTTGCCGATCTTGCGACCGGCGAAGTCGGCCGGGCTGGTGATGCCCGAGTCCTTGAAGCTGACCTGCAAGGTGCCGGAGCGCTGGAAGACCTGAGCGATGTTGATGATGTCGGCACCGGCTTCACGGCTGGCGAGGGCCTTGGGCACCCACGAGATGGCGAAGTCGGCATCGCCGTTGGCGAGCACGGTCTGGGGCGTGATGTCCACGGCACCCTCGAGAATCTCGACGTCGAGACACTGGGCGGCGTAGAAACCCTGCTCGACGGCCGAGTAGTAGCCGGCGAACTGGGCCTGCGTGACCCACTGCAGCTGCAGCTTCACCGGGGTGGTGGTCTCACAGTCGGCGGGCTTGGCGCCCTCATCCTTCTTGTCGTCGTCGCCGCAGGCGGCGATCAACGACACCGCGAGCAGCGTTGCCGCAATGCCCTTGATCCGTTGGTTCCTCATTGTGTTGTTTCCTCCCCCTTCGGACACGTGTCCGACAGGCTGTGTGCGGTGGGACGGCTCATGAGCCCTCCCTGTTGCGAGATCCGGCGCCACCAGGGGTGGCAACCGCTTCCATGGCGATGGAGATCATGTAGAACGCGAGGCCCAGCAGGCAGGCCCCCAGGACGTATGCCCAGCCGAGTGCGTTCTTCGAGTTGGAGATGTTCGAGCTGATGCGGTGGCCGAGACCGTTCTGCGAACCACCGAAGTACTCGGACACGTATGCGTAGATCACCGACAGCGGCGCCGAGATGCGCAGGGCGGTGAACAGGTACGGGATCGCGTTGGGCACGCGCACCTTGCGCATGATCTCCCAGCCGCTCGCGGCGTAGCTCTTCATCAGTTCGGAGTGCACCGGTTGCACCTGGCGCAAGCCCTTCGACACATTGACGAGCACGACGAAGAACACCACCAGCGTCACCATCAGCCGCCGCGGCACCTCGCTGGTGCTGGAGAACATGTTGTTGAACACCGACACCAGCACGAAGGCCGGGATCGCGTTGATCGCGATCGACATCGGCATCACCAGTTCGTCGAGGATGCGGAACCGGCTGAGCATGAACGCCACGAGCACGCCGATGATCGCTCCGAACAGCAGGCCGAAGGCGGCGTTGGTGCCCGACACCACCATCGCGTCCCAGATGTTGCTGAAGTCGGAGACGAACTTGGCGTAGATATCGCTGGGTGCCACCAGGAAGTACGGCTGCAGATCGAACCCGCGCACCACCAGCTGCCAGATGCCCAGCATGACCGCGCCGAACGCGGCCGGCGGCCACAGCGAGCGCAGCAGGGCGGTCAAGCGGGTGGTCACCGGTCCTCGATCCCCCGCGCGCCCACTGCGTACTCGGCGCCACGCAGCGCCTCGCGCACTTCGGTGATCTTGCTGAAGAAGTCGCCGGTCTCGCGTGTGTCGTCGTCGCGGCTGCCGCCGAGTGGCACCTCGATGATGTCGGTGATGCGGCCCGGCCGCGGTGACATGACCACCACGCGGGTGGACAGGTAGACCGCCTCGGGGATCGAGTGAGTGACGAAGACGACAGTGGTGTCGGTCTCCTTGCAGATGCGCAGCAACTCGGCCTGCATGTGCTCGCGGGTCATCTCGTCGAGTGCGCCGAACGGCTCGTCCATCAGCAGCAGCGGCGGATGGGCCGCGAGCGCGCGGGCGATCGCGATGCGTTGTTGCATGCCACCCGACAACTGCCATGGCATGTGGTGGGCGAAGTCGGGCAACTTCACCAGATCGAGCATTTCCATTGCACGGGCGCGGCGCTTGGCGCGGTCCCATCCCTTCAACTCGAGCGGCAGCTCGATGTTCTTGGCCACTGATCGCCACTCGAACAGGCCGGCTTGCTGGAAGGCCATCCCGTAGTCCTGATCGAGGCGAGCCTGCCTGGAGGGCTTGCCGTTGACGGTGATCGAGCCGGTGGTGGGTTCGGTGAGGTTGGCGATGAGACGCAGCAGCGTGCTCTTGCCACACCCCGAGGGGCCGATCAGCGAGACGAACTCGCCTGGCTCGATGGCGAGGTCGATGCCCTGCAACGCATCCACCTTGGCCGACTTGCCGGTGCTGAACACCTTGCTCACGCCGCTGACGACAACCGCACTCATGCGTCCACTTCTTTCGGTCGATTCCTCATGAACACCGCGTCGGCGATCGCCACCATCCCGGCCAGCACGAGGCCGAGGAAGGCGGCACCGAGCACGGCGGTGTAGACGATGGCCGGATCGCCGGTCGTCTTCTGACTGAACTCGATCACCAGCCGACCGATGCCCCCGCGCAGGCCGGTGGAGATCTCGGACACCACGACACCGATCACCGCGCCGGCGGCGCCCAGCTTGAGCGCCGGCACGATGTACGGCACTGCTGCGGGGAAGCGCAAGGTGACGAGGGTGCGCCGCCAGGGCGCCGCCAGGCTGTCCATCAGCTCCAGTGACGCCGCGGTGGGCGACTGCAACCCGCGCAACGTGCCCACCGCGATCGGGAAGAACGTGAGGAACGCGCCGAGCACCGCCGACGACATCCAGCGCGGCCACTCCCAGCCGAACAGTTCGAGCTTGCCGCCCCAACTGGCCACCAGCGGTGCGAGCGCGATCAGCGGCACGGTCTGCGAGACCACGAGGTAGGGCAGCACAGCCCGCTCGGCGAAACGGAAGCGGGTCATCACGATCGCCAACAGCATTCCGGCCACGAGCCCCATGCCGAAGCCGGCGAGCACCAAGCGGAAGGAGAACCACACACCCTTCAGCACCACTTCCAGCACCGTCTCGTCGGAGGCACGGTTCAGCGGGTCGGTGAAGCGGCTGAAGATGTCGCTGATGTGCGGCATCACCCGGTCTTTGGCGCGAGGCAGGATCTTCCACCCCAACACCTCGCCACCATCCTGCGGGCCCCACTTCTTGTAGGCCTCCCAGGCTGCGGCGACCAACGCCATCGAGACCACGAACATCACGCTGCGGCGAGCGCGACGCCATAGCGAGCGGCGTGGCGCAACCACTACGACGGCTGCGGGATCGGGCGTGGGTTCGGCGCTCATGTGAGTGGGCGCGACCCTAGAGCCTGCGCGCCTGCGCCTTGGACGGGTGCGTGTGAACAGTCCGTCACGACTTCGCTCTCACGTGCTCGGCGATGGCGGGCATCACCTTCTCGCCGTATGCCTGCAGCGTGTGGTCCTTGTCGTCGTGCTGCAGGTAGATCGCGAACTGGTCGACGCCGAGGTCTCGCAGTTGCTCCATCCGCTGTACGTGCGCTTCCACCGGCCCGACCACGCAGAAGCGGTCGACGATCTCGTCGGGCACGAACTCGGTATGGCTGTTGCCGGCCTGGCCGTGTTCGTTGTAGTCGTAACCCTGGCGGTTCTTGATGTACTCGGTGAGCGCCTTGGGTACTGGTGCGTCGTCGCCGTAGCGCGACACGATGTCGGCCACGTGGTTGCCCACCATCCCGCCGAACCAGCGGCACTGCTCGCGACCGTGGGCCAGCCCGGCCTCCGTGCCGTCGGTGACGTACGCCGGCGCGGCCACGCAGATCGTGATGTCGTCGGGGTTGCGCCCAGCCTTGGCCGCCGCGTCGCGGACGGCACCGATCGTCCACTCGGCGATCGACAGGTCGGCGAGCTGCAGGATGAACCCGTCGGCCACCTCGCCCGTGAGGGCGAGCGCCTTCGGGCCGTACGCCGCGATCCACATCTCCAGCCGACTCTTGCCGGCCCACGGCAGGCGCAGCTCGCTGCCCTTGTAGTCGACGGCGCGGCCGTTGGCCAGCTCGCGGATCACGTGCACGCTCTCGCGCAGCGTGGCCAGCGTGGTGGGCGCACCGTTGGTGACGCGCACTGCCGAGTCGCCACGGCCGATGCCGCACACCGTGCGGTTGCCGTACATCTCGTTGAGCGTGGCGTACAGGCTGGCCGTGACCGTCCAGTCGCGCGTGGCGGGGTTGGTGACCATCGGCCCGACCTTCACGTTGCGCGTCTCGGCCAGGATCTGGCTGTAGATCACGTACGGCTCTTGCCACAAGATGTGGCTGTCGAAGGTCCAGACATAGTCGAACCCGTACGACTCGGCCCGCTTCGCCAAGTCGATCACCCGCCGCGAAGGCGGCGTGGTCTGCAAAACAACCCCGAGCTCCATATGACTCCCCATCTCCCCTGTTCTCGATCTGCGGTCCCGGTGGGGGTGGCTCCCGCTTCCAGCCTCGACACGGTCGGCGAACCCATGCCGACCTATCGTCTCGGCCCGGAACCGGGACCTCCCCCACCTGGATTGTTCTTCGACCCACCGCTGCTCGACAGGCGATGCGGAGCGTCGTGCTTCGATTCCGAGACGATAGGTCAGGGGCGGGTTTCCCCTGACCGTGTCGAGGAACGAAGGACGAGCGATCCGCGTCGCCGGGCCGCGCGGCGGCTCCCGGGCGTCTCACCTGTTCTGGGGGAACCCCAGATCCACCTTGCTGGTGCGCGGGTCTGGCCAGCGCTTCGTGACCACTTTGCTGCGTGTGTAGAAGTTGATGCCTTCCGGCCCGTACATGTGCTGGTCGCCGAACAGGCTCGCCTTCCACCCACCGAAGCTGTAATAGCTGACGGGCACCGGGATCGGCACGTTCACACCCACCATGCCGACTTGCACGTCGAACTCGAACTGGCGAGCCGCGCCACCGTCACGGGTGAAGATGGCGGTGCCATTGCCGAACTGGTTGTCGTTGATCAGCGCCAGGCCGTCGTCGTAGCCCTTCACGCGCACGACCGACAGCACGGGCCCGAAGATCTCCTCGTCGTAGCAGCTCATGCCGGGCTTGACGTTGTCGATCAGGCTGGGCTTGACGAAGAACCCCTCGGCGGGCACGTCGTCGCGGCCGTCGACCACGACGGTGGCACCCTGCTCGGTGGCACCACCGATGTAGCCGGCCACCTTGTCGCGATGTTCGCCGGTGATCAGCGGGCCCATCTCGTTGCCGTCCTCGCTGGCCGGGCCGACCTTGATCGCGGGGATGCGGTCCTTGATCTTCGCCACGAGATCGTCGGCGATGGCCTCACTGGCCAGCAGCACCGAGATCGCCATGCAGCGCTCGCCGGCCGAGCCGTAGGCGGCGCTGACGGCCGCGTCGGCGGCCATGTCGAGATCCGCGTCGGCCAGCACGAGCATGTGGTTCTTGGCGCCACCGAGGGCCTGTACGCGCTTGCCGTTGCGGGTGCCGGTCTCGTACACGTACTTGGCGATGGGCGTGCTGCCCACGAAGCTGACGGCCTGGATGTCGGGGTGTTCGAGCAGGCGATCCACGGCCAGCTTGTCGCCCTGCACGATGTTGTACACGCCGTCGGGCAGGCCGGCCTGCTTCAGCAGTTCGGCCACGAACATCGCCGACGACGGGTTCTTCTCGCTGGGCTTCAACACCACGGTGTTGCCGCAGGCGATCGCGTTGGCGAACATCCACATCGGCACCATCGCCGGGAAGTTGAACGGCGTGATGCCGGCGACGACGCCCAGCGGCTGCTTGATGCTGTACACGTCGACACCGGTGCTGGCCTGCTCGCTGTAGCCACCCTTCAACAGGTGCGGCACACCGCAGGCGAACTCGATGTTCTCGAGCCCGCGAGCGACCTCGCCGAGTGCGTCGCTGAGCACCTTGCCGTGCTCCTTCGACAGCAACGTGGCGATCTCCTTGCGGTTGGCGTCCACCAACTCGCGCAAGCGGAACATGACCTCCGCCCGCCGCGACAGGTTGGTGGCCCGCCACGCCGGGAACGCCGCCTTGGCGACGGCGACCGCCTTGTCGACCTCCTCCAGCGACGCCAGATCCACCGCCGCCTGCTGCAACCCCGTGGCCGGGTCGAACACGACACCCGACCGCCCCGACGTGCCAACGACGACCTTCCCGTCAATCCAGTGCGAAATGCGATTCATGTGATGACTTCCTTCAGTTTCAGAGATTCAAGTGAGGGATGGACCGGGGTTCGACGACGAGACGGTAGGTCGGCGGTGGGGTTCCGCCGACCGTGTCGAGGAGCGAACGCCGGGCCGATCCCGAACGCCCCCCGACCGTGTCGACGAGCGAACGCCGGACCAGCCCGAGCCGCGGCCGAGCGGGGCTACACCAGGTACTGCGAGAGACCGCGTTTGACGTACTGCCCGTGCCCTTTACGACCGACGTACTGATCGTTCTCGACGACGACGGTGCCGCGAGAGATGACCGTGTCGACCTTGCCATCGATCACGTACCCCTCCCATGCACTGTGGTCCATGTTCATGTGGTGCTTGTCGTTGATGCCGATCTTGGTCGTGTTGTTCGGGTCCCACACCACCACGTCGGCATCGGCGCCAGGGGCGATGACACCCTTCTTGGGGTACATGCCGAACATGCGCGCCGGGGTGGTGCAACAGGTTTCCACCCAGCGTTCGAGCGTGATCTCGCCGGCGACCACACCTTGGTAGAGCAGCTCCATGCGGTGCTCGACGCTGCCGATGCCATTGGGGATCGCGGAGAAGTTGCCGATGCCCAGTTCCTTCTGGTCCTTCATGCAGAACGGGCAGTGGTCGGTGGACACGATCGCCAACTCGTTCATTCGCAGGCCCTTCCACAGGTCGCCCTGGTGGCCGTGGCCCATCTGCCCCACGAAGTGCGGGTCGTGGTCGCGGCTGCGCACCGGGGTGCTGCACACCCACTTGGCACCTTCGAACCCGGGCTTGGCCAGCGTCTCTTCGAGCGTGAGGTACAGGTACTGCGGGCACGTTTCGGCGAACACGTTGCGGCCATGATGGCGGGCGGCGGCGATCTCGTTGAGCGCGTCGCCGGCCGACATGTGCACCACGTACAGCGGCACGTTGCCGGCCACCTGGCTGAGGATGATCGCACGGTGGGTGGCCTCGGCCTCGAGCGGCGACGGGCGGGTGTAGCTGTGGTACTTCGGGTCGGTCTCGTTGCGAGCCAGCGCCTGCTGCACCAGCACGTCGATGGCCATGCCGTTCTCGGCGTGCATCATGATCATCGCCCCGCAGTCGGCAGCGGTCTGCATCGCCTTCAGGATCTGGCCGTCGTCGCTGTAGAACACGCCGGGGTAGGCCATGAACAGCTTGAAGCTGCTGATGCCCTCGTGCTCGACGAGGTACTTCATCGACTTCAGCGACTCGTCGTCGACACCACCGATGATCTGGTGGAACGCGTAGTCGATGGCGCACTCGCCGTCGGCCTTGCGGTGCCACTCGGCCAGTCCTTCGTGCACGTTCTCGCCCGTGCGCTGCACGGCCATGTCGATGATGGTGGTGGTGCCACCCCACGCAGCCGCCCGCGACCCGGTTTCGAACGTGTCGCTGGCGAAGGTGCCACCGAAGGGCAGCTCCATGTGGGTGTGCACGTCGATACCGCCGGGGATGACGTACTTGCCGGCGGCATCGATCACGCGATCCATGCCCTCTTCGGTGAAGTAGCCGGGTGCACCGAGCGCACGAATGGAGTCGCCGTCAAGCAGCACGTCTTGGGCGATCACGCCCGTGGTGCTGATGACCTTGCCGTTCTTGATGAGGGTGGTTGCCATGGGGGCTCCTTGGGACGGGTGGTCGTTGGGGTGAGGTCTAGCGGCGGACGAGTTCGTCGTAGGCGTCGGGGCGGCGGTCGCGGTAGAACGCCCAGCGGTCGCGCACGGTGCGGATCATGCCCAGGTCGAGGTCGCGCACGATCAGTTCGGGCTTGAACGGGTCGCCGACGTCGCCGACCATCTTGCCCTCGGGGTCGACGAAGTAGCTCTGGCCGTAGAAGTCGTTGTCGCCCAACTCTTCGATGCCGACGCGGTTGATCGCGCCCACGTAGTAGATGTTGGCGACGGCCGAGGCCGGCTGCTCGAGGCGCCACAGGTATTCGCTGAGGCCGCGGCTGGTGGCCGACGGGTTAAACACGATCTCGGCGCCGTTGAGGCCCAGCGCTCGCCAGCCTTCGGGGAAGTGGCGGTCGTAGCAGATGTACACGCCCACCTTGCCGACGGCGGTCTCGAACACCGGGTACCCGCCGGTGCCAGGGGTGAAGTAGTACTTCTCCCAGAAGCCCTTGGTCTGGGGGATGTGCTGCTTGCGGTACTTGCCGAGGTAGGTGCCGTCGGCATCGATCACCGCCGCAGTGTTGTAGTACAGCCCGGCCTGCACGATCTCGTACATCGGCAGCACCAGCACCATGCCGGTCTCCTTGGCGAGCGCCTGGAACCGCTTGGTGGTGGGCCCGTTCGGGATCTCCTCGGTGTACTGGTAGTACTCGGGATCCTGCACCTGGCAGAAGTAGGGGCCGTAGAACAGCTCCTGGAAGCACATCACCTGGGCGCCTTGGGCCTTGGCGTCGTGCACGGCCTGCTCGTGCTTGTCGAGCATGGCCTCCTTCGATCCCGGCCAATCGGTCTGCAGCAGTGCGGCTCTCACGATGTTCGACATGCGGGCGACTCTAATGACACACGTGTTACCGCACAATAGATGTATTGTTACCGGACAATGAAGGGCATACTCGCCGAGATCGGCGGCGTCGGCTCCGGCGACCGCAGTGCCCGCGGCATTGCCGCGGCCGTGGGGCGCCTGATCTCCGCCGGCGACCTGGCCGTGGGCTCCCGCTTGCCCACGGTGCGCGAGCTGTCGAAGGCCCTCGGCGTGTCACCCACCACGGTCAGCGAGGCGTGGCAGAGCCTGGCGGCGGTGGGCGCGATCGATGCTCGTGGGCGGCATGGCACGTTCGTGCGGCAGCCCACGGGGCCGGTGACCCCGCGTCGTTACCGGCGCATCACCGAGGGCCCAGGTCGCTTCGCACTCGACCTCAGCACCGGCACCCCAGATCCGGCGCTGCTGCCCGACCTGGGCCCGGTGATCGCCAGGGTGAGCCGCCAGTCACTCACCAGCAGCTACCTCGAACACCCAGTGCTGCCCGGCCTCGACGAACGGGTGCGCGCCGAGTGGCCGTTCGCCCCCGAGGAGCTCACAGTCGTGGACGGCGCGATGGACGCGCTCGATCGAGTGGCGTCGGCGATCGTGCGTCTCGGCGACCGTGTCGTGGTGGAACACCCGACGTTCCCACCGGTGCTCGACCTGCTGGAACTGCTGGGCGCGGAAGTGATCGGCGTCGACCTCGATGCCGAAGGCATGCGCCCCGACCAACTTGCCGCGGCACTCGCGGCGAGCGGCGCCAGCGGGGTGAAGGCCGTGTTCCTACAGCCGCGGGCGCACAATCCCACCGGCATCACGATGACCGCGCGCCGCAGCAACTCGCTCGCCGCGGTGTTGGCCGGCCCAGGTGGCGAGGCCGCGATCATCGTCGAGGACGATCACAGCGGCGACATCGCCAGCGGCATGTTGGCCAGCCTGGGCGTGCACCTGCCGGCGCGCACGGTGCACATTCGCAGCTACTCGAAGAGCCACGGCCCCGACCTGCGCCTCGCGGCCGTCGGTGGTGCGGGCGACGTGGTGTCGGCCGTCGCCAACCGCCGCCTGCTGGGGCCGGGTTGGAGCAGCCGGCTGCTGCAGGCCGTGCTGCTGGAGATGCTCGACGACCGCTCCACGATCGACGCGGTTGCCGCGGCCCGGGCCGAGTACGCCCATCGCCGCACGGCGGTGAGCTCGGTGCTCACTGGGGCCGGTGTGGGGTTCACCGGCACCGACGGCATCAACCTCTGGATGCGCGTGGCCGACGAGCGTTGGGCATTGCTGACGCTGGCTGCGCAGGGCATCGGCGCCGCGCCGGGCGAACCGTTCATGGTGCGCGACGACGAACCTTCATTGCGCGTGACGGTCGGCCTGATCGACCACGACCTCGCGGCGGTGGCCGAGCGCCTGGCCGAAGCCGCCGGCAACCACCCCACACGCGCCGGCCAGCGCTAGTTGGGGCTGACGGTCAGTAGCTCGGGGGCCATCGGACACTCCGCGGCGAAGTGTGAGTCGGCGGAGTGTTGCAGGCCGAGCGGGCCGGCCACGTGCGAGCACAACCCCACGGGCACGATCTCCGCCATGGCGTGCCACGGCGCTTCCACATCGGTGATGCGGTCGATCATCGACTCGTACGTGCGCGCCGGCAGCCGTCGGCCGCGGCCCACCACGGCCACCACGGGCACGCCGCTGCAGTAGGCCAACGACGCGGCGGCCCGGCTACCCAGCGGGGCGAAGAACTCTTCACCCGAAGCAGCGAGCGCCTCGATCACCACCACGTCGGCCACGAGCACGGCTGCCGTGAGCGCCGATGCCGCCACGAGCTCCGCGGTCACGCCGGCACGGCCGAGGCGACGCACGAACGCATCGGCGTCGTCGGTGGTGTCGACCACCAGCGCGGCGACATCACCGCGACGGATGATCGTGTCGCCGGCGATGTCGGGCCAGCCCAGCGTGCACACGCGTGCGTTGGCCGCCAGCAGGGACGACAGGGCCTCGGCCGTGGGATCGTTGGCCAGATCGTCGGCCAACCGGCGGGCCACCTTGTACGGCTCGGCGGCCGTCACCACGTGCGAGCACAGCCACCACAGCGGGCCACTCGTGGGATGGCGCTCCACGATCCGACGGCAGGCCACCACCAGACCGGCCGGGTCGTCGCCCAGCCCGCGCAGCGCTGAAGCCGTCTCGCGTACCAGCGCGAGCGGGTCGACCCCATCGGCGCGGGCCAAGTGGCGGAGGCGTTCCATGGGGTGCACCACCGCAACATATTCCACGGGATGGGCCGCGACCTGCCTTGCGCGCTACCGTTGTCGTTCGTGGCTAGCAACGTTGCCCTCGACATCACGCTCACGACCATCGGCGGCGAGTCCCGTCCGCTCGGTGAGTGGGTCACCACCTTCCATCTCGCGAGCGTGGTGCTGGATCCGTACACCAACGAAAGCTCGTGGGTGCTGGGCACCGCCGCACGCGTGCTCGAGGCATTCCGCGGTGCCGCTGTGCGCGTGAACCTGATCCTCACCTGCACCGGCGACGAGGCGACGCAGTTCCTCGGGCCGCTCGCCGACCGCTTCCTCGTGTTCTGCGATCCCGACCGCACGTTCGTGCGCAGCCTGGGCGTGGCCACCCTGCCGGCGTTCGTGTTCGTGCAGGCCGACGGTGCGGTGCTGGCCGCCGCCGAGGGCTGGAACCCGGGCGAGTGGCGTGCGGTCGCCAAGACGATCGCCGACACCACCGCGTGGCTGCCGCCCACCATCCCCGTCGCCGCCGATCCCTCGCCGTTCCACGGCACCCCCGTCGCCGGCTGACCACTTGTCCTTCGAGCCGCCCGATCTCCCGGTCCTCGAAGCACTCCCCACCGTCGTTGCCGCCCTCGCCGGGCCCGGCCGGGCGATCCTCGTCGCCCCACCCGGCGCGGGCAAGACGACGCTCGCACCGCTGACGCTGCTCGACGCGCCATGGCTGGGCGCACAACGGATCGTGATGCTCGAGCCACGGCGGCTGGCCACGCGCGCTGCGGCCAGGCGGATGGCCTCGCTGCTCGGCGAGACCGTCGGCGGCACCGTGGGCTACCAGACCCGCGACGAGCGGGTGATGAGTGCCGCCACCCGCATCGAGGTGGTCACCGAGGGCATCCTCACTCGCCGCTTGCAGCACGACGCCACGCTCGACGGCTACGGGCTGGTGATCTTCGACGAGGTGCACGAGCGCAACCTGCCCACCGACCTGGGGCTGGCCCTCGCGCTCGACGCGCGGGCCACGCTGCGCCCCGACCTGCGCATCCTCGCGATGTCGGCCACGCCCGACACGAAAGGCCTGCTGCGTGTGCTGGGCACCGACACGCCGGTGGCACACAGCGACGGGCGCACACACCCCGTCGACATCGTGTACGCGCCCATGGGCAAGAACGATCGGATCGCCGAATCCACCGCCGCGCTCGTGCAACGCGCGCTGCGCGAGCAGGCCGGCGACGTGCTCGTATTCCTGCCGGGGTTGCCCGAGATCCGCCGCGTGCTCGGGCTGTTGGAGGGCGCCGTTCCCGTCGGGGTGGATGTGTACCCGTTAGCCGGTGCGCTGTCGCCCGCCGAGCAGGATCAGGCGCTCGAACCATCCCCCGCCGGCCGCCGGCGCGTGGTGCTGTCCACCGACATCGCCGAGTCGTCGCTGACGGTCGACGGCGTGCGCGTGGTGGTGGACAGCGGGCAGGCGAAGGTGCCGCGGGTCGATCAACGCACCGGCATGACCCGGCTGACCACCGTGGGCATCTCGCGTGCGTCTGCGGATCAACGTGCGGGGCGTGCAGGGCGGGTCGAGCCCGGCGCCGCGTACCGGCTGTGGAGCAAGCTCGAACAGGGCACGCGGCGAGCGCACCTCGAACCAGAGATCACTCAGGTGGATCTGGCCGGGCTAGCACTGGAACTCGCCGCGTGGGGAACCCCCGTGGGCGACCTGCGCTGGGGTGATCCTCCGCCGGCGCGCAGCCTGCAACAGGCCGGCGAGTTGCTGCAACGACTGGGGGCTCTCGACGCCGAGGGGCGCATCACCACCGGCGGGCGGCGGATGCTGGCGCTGCCATTGCACCCGCGGCTGGCGCACATGGTGGGCGAGGCGCAGTCGGCCGACACCTCGCTGGCGTGCATCATCGCCGCGCTGCTCGATGAGCGCGACGTGCTGCGTGGCCGGCCCGACGAACTGCCCGCCGACCTGTCGCTGCGCGTGTCGATCGTGTGCGGTGCCCGTGACGATCGCGCTCAATGGCGCGACGTCGACCGCCTGCGTGACCGGGCCGTCGATATCGCCCGCCGGGCCGGGATGCGCTGCAACTTCGATTCGGTGCGCGCCGACCGGGCGGGCGCGGTGCTCGCGCTCGCCTACCCCGATCGCATCGCCGTGCGCCGCAGCCAGCCCGGCCAGTTCCAGCTGCGGAGTGGATCGTCGGCGTGGGTCGCTCCGAGCGACTCGCTGGCCGCCGAGCGCTTCGTCGTCGCCGCCGACCTCGACGGCAAGCGCGACAACGCCCGCATCCGCATCGGCGCCGCCATCGACGTGCAGCAGGTGATCGACGCCCTCGCCGACCAGATCGAGCGCCGCGAGGCGCTCGTGTGGGACAAGCAGCGCGACGACCTCGTGCTGCGCACCGAGACCCGGCTGGGCGGGATGCTGCTCGACGAGCAGGTGCGCGCTGCGCCCGCGGGCGATGCCACCACGGCCGCGCTGGTGGAGCGGGTGCGGGCCACTCGATTGGGTGCGCTGGGGTCGGCGCCCGGCTCGTCGCTGCGGGCGAGGGTGGCGTTCCTGCGGCGCACGCTCGGCGGCGACGAGTGGCCCGACTGGAGCGACGCCGCGCTGCTGGCCACGCTCGACGAATGGCTCGCGCCATACCTCGGCGGGGCCACGGGGGCCGCCGATCTCGCTCGCCTCGACGTCGACATGCTGCTGTCGTCGCAACTCGGGTGGGACGGCTCCACCCGGCTGGCCGAACTCGCGCCCACTCATGTCGACACGCCAGCGGGCCGCTCGGCGGTGATCGATTACTCGCGCGAGATCATCACCGCGTCGGTGCGGGTGCAAGACCTGTTCGGCCTGCGCGAACATCCGTGCGTTGCCGGCGGCCGCGTGCCGATCGCGCTGGAGCTGCTGTCCCCCGCCGACCGGCCGATCCAGATCACCAGCGACCTGCCCGGTTTCTGGGCCGGCACGTGGGCCGACGTCCGCAAGGACATGGCCGGCCGCTACCCCAAGCACCAGTGGCCCACCAACCCCGCCGACGCGCCCCCCAAGCGCCTCAAACCGCGCTGACCCGCCCGCCCCCTAGCCCTCGCCCTTCCCCGCCCACCTCGTCTGTGTCGCGGCCCTGATCTCGGAAATCCCGCACGGCACCCACGACACAGATGACCCGCTACCGCCCGCAGTTTTCGTCTGTGTCGCGGCTCTGATCACGGCGGAGCGATACCGCGGCAGCGACAGACAGGAGGATCTGCCGGAAGTCGTTGGTCGCTGTACCCAGTGTTGGCATGAAGGCCGAAGCAGCACTGATCGAGATCGCTCGACGAAACGGGATGATCATCACTTCCTCCGATGCGCTCCACCTGGTGGGCAGGGAGTGCTGGGATCGGGCCCAGGAGCAGGGGCTGTGGATCCAGGTGGCACCGGACAGGTTTCGCCACGCTGCGACCGCGTTGACGTTCGAGATGCAGGTGCGCGCCGGCGCCGGATGGCTCAGCGCCAGAGGCGCGCTGTACGGCTCGACTGCCCTGCGCTGGCTGGGCATCGATGTACCTGAACCATCTTCGGCCGAATTCCTCGTCCGGCGTGACCGGCGAGCAATTCCGAACTGGGTTCAAGTGCACACCACGGTCAAATGGGACAACGGCGACGTGATCCGACACAACGGCGTCCGCACATCGACAGCAACGCGAGCCGTTATCGACTTCGCCGCGCAAGGCGCGTCGGCCCGATCGCTTGAGCAGGCCATCGACGAGGCAATCCGGCTCCGCCGCACGGCGCTGGCCAGGCTGAAGCAGCGACTCGCCGGTCTGAGCGGGCGCGGTCACCACGGATGTGCGTTGCTGCGCGAGATTCTCCTCGACAGCGGCGGGGAGTCACACCTCGAGCGGAGGTTCCTTCGGCTGCTGCGATCCCACGACCTGCCACGACCCGAATGCCAGGTCGTTTTCCGCAAAGACGGGCAGACGGTGGCGCGTGTCGACTTCATGTTCCCGGCGGCCGCTGTGATCGTCGAGGTCACCGGTCGCCTCGGTCACACGTCGGACCGAGACCGCCAGCGCGATGCGCGTCGGCGAAACCACCTCCAAGACCTTGGCAACGACGTCATCGAGTTCACCACGACCGACGTGATCGATGACCCGGCGTACGTCCTGTCCACCCTCAAGTCCTCCCTCAAGGTCCTTCGCTGATCACGGGAATCCGTCATCAGGGCCGCGACACAGAGCGGAGGCGCCGACACCACACGTCGAACGCATCCTGTCAACGTCGCGGCCACCCTCACGGAATTCCGTGATCAGGGCCGCGACACAGACCGGAGAAGCCGGCATGGAACGGGGCGGCGGCTTTCGGGGGCAAAGCGGGTTCGGGCTTAGGCTGAAATCATGGCTGCTTCACCCGAGTTCGCGTTCTCCGAGATTTTCCCGCTCGGTCACGACGACACGCCCTACCGCCTGATCTCCACCGACCACGTACGCACGGTGGACACGCCGCTCGGCACCTACCTGCAGGTGGGTCCCGAAGCCCTCACGCTGATCACGCAAGAGGCGATGCGCGAGATCGCGCACTTCCTGCGGCCCGGCCACCTGCAGCAGCTGAGCAACATCCTCGACGACCCCGAGGCCAGCGACAACGACCGCTTCGTCGCGCTCGACCTGCTGAAGAACTCGGCCATCGCCGCCGGCGGCGTGCTGCCGATGTGCCAGGACACCGGCACCGCGATCATCAAGGCGAAGAAGGGCGAGCGGGTCAGCACCGGCGGCGGCGACGAGGAAGCGATCGCCCGCGGCGTGTTCAACACGTACCAGACCAGCAACCTGCGCTACAGCCAGATGGCGCCGCTGAACATGTACGACGAGGTGAACACCGGCAACAACCTGCCCGCCGAGATCAAGATCAGCGCCACCGACGGCGACGCCTACAAGTTCCTGTTCATGGCCAAGGGCGGCGGGAGCGCGAACAAGAGCTACCTGTTCCAGGAGACGAAGGCGCTGCTCAACGAGAAAGCGCTGCTGCCCTGGCTGTTCGAGAAGATGAAGACCCTCGGCACTGCGGCCTGCCCGCCCTACCACCTCGCCGTGGTGATCGGTGGCACCAGCGCGGAGAGCGCGGTGGAAACCGCCAAGCTGGCCAGCGCCCGCTACCTCGACACCCTGCCCACCGAGGGCAGCCCGCTGGGCCACGCGTTCCGCGACATCGAGCTCG
This sequence comes from Actinomycetota bacterium, assembly GCA_030645495.1. Lineage (GTDB taxonomy): Bacteria > Actinomycetota > Acidimicrobiia > Acidimicrobiales > Ilumatobacteraceae > UBA668. Next base: position 130,976 of record JAUSLV010000018.1, on the reverse strand, counting down.
AGCAGAAGGTGCTGAAGCTCAGCCAGGACACCGGCATCGGTGCGCAGTTCGGCGGGAAGTACTTCTGCCACGACGTGCGCGTCATCCGCCTGCCGCGTCACGGCGCCAGCTGCCCCGTGGGCATGGCCGTGAGCTGCAGCGCCGACCGGCAGATGACCGGCAAGATCACCAAGGACGGCATCTTCCTCGAGCAGCTCGAGCACGACCCGGCCCGCTTCCTGCCCGAGATCACGCACGACGACCTGGCCGATACGCAAGTGGTGCAGATCGATCTCAACCGTCCGATGGCCGAGATCCGCGCCGAGCTCAGCAAGTACCCGGTGAAGACCCGCGTGATGCTGACCGGCCCGCTGGTGGTAGCCCGCGACATCGCCCACGCGAAGATCAAAGAGCGACTGGATCGTGGCGAGCCGATGCCGCAATACCTCAAGGACTTCGCGGTGTACTACGCCGGCCCGGCCAAGACCCCCGAGGGAATGGCCAGCGGCTCGTTCGGCCCCACCACCGCCGGCCGGATGGACAGCTACGTCAACGAGTTCCAGGCCGCCGGTGGCAGCTTCGTGATGCTGGCCAAGGGCAACCGCGGCAAGGCGGTCACCGACGCGTGCAAGGCGCACGGTGGCTTCTACCTCGGCAGCATCGGTGGCCCGGCCGCGCGCCTCGCGCAGGACTGCATCACCAAGGTGGAGGTGCTGGAGATGCCCGAGCTGGGCATGGAGGCCGTGTGGAAGATCGAGGTGCACGACTTCCCGGCGTTCATCATCGTCGACGACAAGGGCAACGACTTCTTCGAACTCGTCAACAAGCCGTATGGCGGCACCCCGGTCACGCTCCGCTGACCAAATGTTGACCAACTGAGTAGGCTTTTGGGAGAGGGCGTGGTTGACTGCCCACCATGAGCAAACTGCCAGGTCAGAGCACAAATACCCTAGGAGGTATGCCCTCCACATGGTTGGCTGACACCGAGCAGCGAGGAAGCACACCATGAGTGTTCGAGTCCAACGCTGGGCGGCAGTCGCGACCTTGGTCGTGGGCACCGGCTTGGCGATCGCCCCCCTGGCGTTCCAGATGTTCGAGCGGGCTCCGCTCGGCGGCGACATGATCGACGACTTCCAGCCGTACATGACGCGCCTGAAGATCGACACGTTCCGTGGGTACATGGCCGACATCGACGCGGCCGTGACAGAAGCCGCCGACCTCAAGGACGCGACGGTCGAGCAGGGCGATGTCACCGCTGCCGACTACGACACGTCCTACGTCAGCATCACCAAGCTGGTCGCCGATTGGAACACGATCGACGCCGACATGGGCGACCTGCTCGACCGCATGGACAACAACATGGGCAACTACCGGGCAGTCGCCGCACTGCCGTCGTTCGACCTGTTCCCGTGGTTCTTCGTGATGCCCGGCGTGATCGTCGCCGGTCTGTCGATCGCCGTGCTGGTGCGCGGGCGCAAGGGTGCTCACCCGCGAGGGCTGCTGCTGGTGCTGGCCGCGATGGGCCTGGGCATCGTGGCCGCGCCGGCGATCTTCCAGATGTTCACCCGTGCGCCCAAGGGCGGCGAGATGATCGACAGCTTCCGCCCGATGATGACCCGCCAGCGGGTGCAGAACGTGCAGGGTTACTTCGTCACGCTCGGCGGCGGCGAAGGCCAGCTGCGAGTGGGCGCCGGGCAGGCGTTCGTGGACGGCGGTGGCGACCTGGCCGATTTCCCGGCGCTCGCCACGTTCTCGGCCGAGTGGCCCACGATCGTCGGCGAGTTCAACCCGATGATCGCCACGATGAGCGACAACGTCGACAACTTCCAGGCCGTCGATGCGATGCCATCGTTCCCGCTGTTCCCCTGGTTCTTCGTCATCCCCGGCGTGCTCGTGGCCGGCCTCGCCGGTGCCGCCGCACGTCGTCCCTCTCCCCCAACCAGCCCTTCGGAGGCTCACCCATCATGAAAGCAACACGCTCCCTCATCGGCCTGGCCGCTGTACTCGCCCTGTTCGGCGCCGCCTGCGGCGATGACGACAAGGACTCGAGCGGCACCACCGCTGTCGAGACCACCGTGCCCGGCGACGAGACCACCGTGCCCGAGACCACCCCCGAGACCACCCCGGCCAACCCCTACGAGGGTGAGCTGGTGGGCACGTTCGCCGTCGACGCAGGCGACTGCACCGGCGCAGCACCGGCCGGCTCGTACTTCCAGATGGTGATGCCCGGCGGTACCGCCGAGGCCGGCCCGTTCATCGCCAACGCCGACTCGGCGTGCACCGACACGAACTACTCGCTGCTCGAGGCAGGCACCGACGGTGGCTTGGTAATCGGCGGCGATCAGGCCGCACCCGACCCGGCCTTCGATGCCACCGGTAACGGCCTCGCCGACAAGATCATCGCCCCGGTCACGTTCTTCGGCGTCGCCTTCGCGGCTGCCACCGACCCGGCCGAAGCGGCACCGATGGTGATGGCCGCCGACGGCGTGCTGTCCGGCGACCTGTCGGCGTTCACCGCCTACTACGGCACCGGCGTGTTCAACCAGGGTGCACCGAAGCCCGACGGCAGCGGCGATGGCCCCACCGGCACGATCGACCTGGAGACGGGCCACTTCACGCTCACCTGGACCAGCCTCATCGTGGGTGGGTCGTTCGACGGCTTCACCGGCGTGTGGCACCTCGAGGGCACGTTCACCCCGCAGGCCTGATCAGCAACTGCACACCACCGTTCCTACGGTCGCGCTCTCGGCAGCATGTCGAGGGCGCGGCCGTTGGCGCGTGTGGGCGCCGTTCAGCGAGCGTCGCGCATCACCGACAGGGTGCGCAGGCGCTCTTCGATGTCGACCGAGATGATCACCGCGTTGAAGTCGGACACGCCGGCCGCCTTGAGTTCGAGCAGGCGATCACGCACCTCGGCCTCCGAGCCCACGATCGCCAGGTCAGCCGGGCCCACCACACCCTCTTTGTCCATCATCGTGCGGTAGCTGGGCAGCGAGTTGTACATCGCCAGCTCTTCGCCGGTGCGACGGCGGGCATCATCGACGTCGTCGGTGACAGTGATCGGCAGCGACGCGACGATCCGCGGCTCGGGGCGACCTGCATCGGCGGCGGCCTGGCGGATCGTGGGGATCGTGAAGTTGCGCAGCGTCTCTGGCCCCACGCACCATGTGGTGGTGCCGTCGGCCAGCGCACCGGCGACGCGCAGCATCTGCTCGCCGAGGGCAGCCACGATCACGGTGGGCCGCTGGGCGCCGGGCGCGGAGATCGCGCCGCGAACCGTGAACACATCACCCTTGAAGCGCACGTTGGCGCCTTCCAGCAGCGGCATCATCCCCGACAGGTACTCGCGCAGGTGGCGCACCGGCTTGTCGAACGACAAACCCCACATGCCCTCCACGACGGGTCGGTGCGACAGACCGATGCCCAGGCACAACCGGTTGCCGATGGCCACCTGCACCGTGAGCGCCTGTTGCGCCAGCATCATCGGGTGCCGCGGGTAGGTGGGCACCACCGACGTGCCCAGCTCGATGCCCGGTACCTCGCGCCCCACCACCGCGAGTGCTGTGAGCGTGTCGAGCCCGAACGTCTGGGCAGCCCAGAACGTGTCGACACCTGCTTCGTGACTGACGCGGGCCTGGTCGATGAGTTGTTCGAGCGTGCCGCCGTTGTCGACCGCCGCCATGATTCCGAGACGCATGTCGCGCACGGTACACGCGAATCGTCGATGCAGCGCCGTCAGGCGAGACTGACGAGTTCCAGCCAGTCCTCGTTGAAGTAGTCCACTTCGCCGTCGGGCATCAACAACACCTTGGTGGGCTTCAACTGCTCGACGAACTCGGCGTCGTGACTCACGAAGATGATGCTGCCCGGCCAACTGGACAACGCGTCAGCGACGGACTGACGGCTGGGCGGATCGAGGTTGTTGGTGGGTTCGTCGAGCAGCAGCAGGTTGTTGCGGCCCACCATCAGCATCGCCAGTGACAGCTTTGTCTTCTCGCCACCCGAGAGCGTGCCACTCTCCTGGAACACCTTGTCGCCCATCAGGCCCATCATCCCGAGGAACGACCGCAGCTGCGTCTCGGTGTAGATCACGCCGGCGGGCACGTCGGCGCGCAGGTTGTCGAGCAGGCTCTTGTCGGTGCGCAGGTTGTCGTGCTCCTGCGCGTAGTACCCGACCGCGACTTCGTGACCGAACTTGAAATCGCCAAGGTTGGCCGTGGACTCGCCGGCGAGGATGCGCAGCAGGCTGGTCTTGCCGGCGCCGTTGAGGCCCAGCACCAGCAGCCGCTCACCGCGGCCCAGGTCGAACGACACGTCCTCGAACACCGGCGGGCCGCCATACGCCTTCGACAGATGCGACGCAGTCACCACCGTGACGCCACACTTCGGCGGCTCGGGGAACTTCATCCGCAGCGTGCGATCGCCGGCGCCCACGTGCACGCGCTGGGCCTCCAGGCGGGCGATCTGCTTCTCTTTGCTGTGCGCCATCGCCGCCTTGGTGGCCTTGGCCCCGAAGCGATCGACGACCGTCTGCAGACGGGCGATCTCCTTGGACTGCAACGTGGCCTGCTTGGCCAGGCGCTCCTCGTCCTGCACCCGCGACACCTTGTACTGGCTGTAGGTGCCCTTGTACTCCACCAGGTTGCCGAGGTTCTCCTCGCCCGGCCGGTCGAGGTGCAACACGCGGGTGATCGCCTCGTCGAGCAGTTCGAGGTCGTGGCTGATCACGAGCATCGCGCCGCGGTACTTGCGCATGAAGTCGAGCAGCCACGTCTTCGCGTCGATGTCGAGGTGGTTGGTGGGCTCGTCGAGCAGCAGCACGTCGCTGCCGGCGAACAGAATGCGCGACAACTCGACGCGGCGCCGCTCGCCACCGCTGAGCACACCGATCGGCAGCTCCATGCGATCGGGCGACAGACCGAGGCCGGCCATGATGCTGCGCGCCTCACTCTCGGCCGCATAGCCGCCGGACGACGCGAACTCGTCCTGCGCCTTGCTGTAGCGGGCCACGTTGCGCTCGTTCGCGTCTTCCTCCATCGCGATGCGCAGCTTCTCGATGCGTTCGAGCTGCTCGTCGATCTGGCGGCCGCTGAGCACATGGGTGACGGCGCTGCGGGTGTCGAGCACGCCCTCGATGCGCGGGTCTTGCGGCAGGTAGCCGAAGCCACCCTTGCGCAGCACCTTGCCGCCGGAGGATTCGGCGGCGCCGCCCAACACCTTGAACAGGCTGGTCTTCCCCGCGCCGTTGCGGCCCACCAGGCCCACCTTGTCGCGGGGCATGACGGTGAACGAGATGCCGTCGACGATCAGCCGACCACCTACTTCCACCGAGAGACCTTGTACCTGCAACATGACCTGTCCAGGGTGGCGGACGAACACCGCTCGCGCAACCGACGTGACGAGAACGACCGCCTACGATGGCGGGCGTGAACGTTCGGCGCGCTGCTCCCATCGCCTGCGGGTGCTTGCTCGCCGCGGGTGCGGCCCTGGTGGCGTTCAACGACCCTTCCAACCCTGGCAGCTGGTTCCCGGCGTGCACGTTCCGCACCGTCACCGGCCTGTGGTGCCCCGGGTGCGGGCTCACGCGCGGGTTCCACGAGTTGCTCACCGGGCACCCACTGGCCGCGCTGGGCGAGAACCTGTTCGTGCCGCTGGCCCTCGTGGCGATCGTGGCCACCTGGTGGTCGTGGCTGCGCACCAGCAGAGGCGAGCAGGCGCTGCGGCTGCCGCACTGGGCGCCACGGCTGATCGCAATGGTGCTACCGGTGAGCCTGGTGGCCTACGGGGTGTTGCGCAACATCCCCCACGCGCCGTTCAGCGCGCTCGCCCCCTGACCGATCAGGGCGTCGAGCTGTTGGTCGTCTCGGGCGCCGGCGTGGTGTCGGGCGCCGGCGTGGTGTCGGGCACGGTGGTGTCGACCCCCGACGTGGTGGTGTCGCCCTTGATCGTGGTGCCCGTGACCGGGCCTCGCGAGTCGTCGGTGTACTTCGTGGGCAGGCACTTGCCCGGCGTGGTGGGTGCCTGGCCCAGCACCCTGGCCACCTCGGCCGCCAACTTCTCGCGGCCGACCGTGGTGAGGTGCAGGTGGTCGGCACCGGTGATCTTGCGGTCGGCCTTCGTGATCGCCGCCCAGTCGAGCGTGATCACGTTGGGGTAGCTGGCTGCCAGCGAGTCGATGACCGAGTTGATCTCCAGGCGCGAATTGGAGATCTCGGAGACGCGCAACAACACCACGACCGCGGGCGACAGCCGGTTCACCATGCGCTCGAGCTCGAAGCGGAACTTGCCCTCGTCGCCCAGGTAGTTGTTGCCCAGCAGGATGACGGCGACATCCCAGCCGGCCGACAGACGATCGTCGAGTACGAGGTTGCCCCACGGCACGAACTGGCCGGTCTCGGCGTCGACCTCGACCTGCCAGCCCAGCGGCACCAGCGCCTTGCACATCTCGCCGCCATAGCGCGTTTCGGTGCTGGCCAGCACCGAGTCGCCGATGAGGATCACCTTGTTGCCGGTGACCCGCGAGCCGGCGGAAGCACCCGGCACGGGTGGTGCGGTGGTTGCCGCGACGGTGTCGGTGGGTGCCGACGTGGCCGTCGACACCGGGAGGCTGCCGATCGCGAGCGTGTCGTCGGTGGAGTCGGTGGACGAGCCTGCCGAACCGCACGCTGACACCAGTGCGGCCGTGGCAAGCAGGAGGGCAAAACGACGCTGAACCATGGGGCGACCAATCTACAAGCGACCGGCCGCCCCATGGCTGCATCAACGCTGTGACGTCAGCGCGTCGCGGATCTCCAGCAGCACGCTCAGCTCGCTGACGACCACCGGGGCATCAGGTTCCGGGGCCTCGGTGGCCATCCGCTGCTTCAGGTGGTTGTAGGCCTTGATCATGAGGAACAGCACCAGGCCGACCAGCATCAGGTTCAGGATCGCCGTCAGCACGTTGCCGTAGAAGATCTGCGCGTTGTTGACCGTGAAGAGCAGCTTGGAGAAGTCCTTCTTGCCCCCGATCGCTGCGATGAGCTGCATCATCACGTCCTTCGTGAACGAGTCGATCACGGCCTTCACCGCCGCACCGAGGATCACGGCGACGGCCAACTCGATCATGTTGCCCGTGGCGATGAACACCTTGAACTCCTTGACGAACCGCTTCATGGATCCCTGCCTTTCAGTCGTACCTGCCGTCGTAGTACAGCAGGTTCGCTGGTTGTAACGTGCGCTGCGATGATCGAACCGGCGGACACGAATCCGACACCACGAGCAGCGGGTGACCAGGCGCCGCACGACTACCTCGCCAACGCCATGCAGGGTATGGTCGACGATCTCGTGCTCGATCGCATCGACGCGCTGCGGGTGCTGCGCGCCCGCAGCCGCGAGGAGAAGGGCGCGATCCTCGAGCAGATCGCCGGCCGCGGCAAGCCCGAACAAGACATCGTGAAGGAGCTGTCGAAGCTGCGCCCGCTGTGGCGCCCCGATCGCTTCGAGGAAGCGCATCGGTTGGCGATGCGGTCGCTGGAAGTGCTGGATCGCAACGGTGCTCGCGCGGCCAAGCTGCCTCGCCTCGGGCCGCTGAAGCCGATGGCCGAGTACATCGTGCAGCAGATGACCCGCTGGATCGTGAAGGGCCACCAGAACACGTTGGTCACCCGCATCCGCAAGCTCTACGAACGCCGCGAAGCGAACTCGGTGTGGGGCTCGCCCGAACACCACATGCTGCGCCGCGCGCGCATCGACGCCGCCCGTGTCGAACCCGGCTACAAGGGCAACCCGCTCGGCCTACCCACGTTCCTGCTGGGTGGCGCGATCCTCTCCAGTGTCATCAGCGGCATGAGGGCGCTCGTCGATTTGGCGTTCGCCGGCGTCGTGCAGGGCGTGGTGCTCGCGGGCGTTGGTGGTCTCGTGTTCGGGTTCCTCGCGTGGGCCGCGCTGCACGCGGCGGGCATCGCCCGGCGGCGCATCCGGCTGTGCACCGACCAGCCGATGAAGGCGCTGTGGGAGACGATCGGCGCCTGCGGCAACCCGCCCAAGGACAGCAGCTACGACTTCGCGATCTACGCGATCGTGTTGCTCGTGCTGGCCTGGGTGCTCGTGCCGCTGGCGATCTGGCTGGTGGTGGCCAAACTCTGATGGCTGAGTACGACCTCGTCGTGGTGGGCCTCGGCGCGGGCGGCCGCACCGCCGCCGAGTTCGCCGCCGGGCTGGGCCTGCGCGTCGCCGCCGTCGAGCGTGCCCGCCCCGGCGGCAGCAGCCTCTGGACCGGCAGCGTGCCCTCCAAGGCCATCGTCGCCAGCGCGAACGTGGCGCACACGATGCGCACCGCCCACCGATTGGGCATCACCGCCGTTAAGCCGGTCATCGACCTGGCAACTGTGTGGCGCCGCACCCGCGCCGTGCAGGCCGAGATCGCCGCCGCCGACGGCCCACGCCGATCCACGGAGATGGGCGTCACCGTGCTGTTCGGGTCGGCCCGCCTCGCCACGGCGACGAGCGTGGTGGTCACGGCGCCCGACGGCAGCGAACAAGTGCTCGACACGAAGTTCGTGCTGCTGTGCACCGGCAGCCGGCCAGCGCTGCCGCGCATCGAGGGGCTCGACCCCGAGCGCTGCCTCACCAGCGACAACCTGTTCGTGCAGGATGCTCCCCCGCCGTCGCTGGCGATCATCGGTGGCGGCCCGCTGGGCACCGAGATGGCGCAGGCATTGCACCGCCTCGGCGTCACGATCACCCTGTTCGAGCGACTGCCGATGCTGCTGGCCGGTGAAGAACCGGCGCTCGTGGAGCGGCTCACCGACGCGTTGGTGGCCGAGGGCGTGCGCATCCACTGCTCGGCCGACATCCGCGCGATCGATCATCATCCCGACGGCACGGCGACGGTGCAGGCCATCACCGGCGACGTGGGCGAGCGAGTGACCATCGAGGTGGGCGGGGTGCTGGTGGCGGCCGGCCGCACCCCGAACGTGCACGGCCTCGGCCTCGACGAAGCGGGCGTGTCGTACACCGACGCGGGCATCCTCGTCGACGACCGCGGCCGCACCGACCAACGCACCGTCTATGCCGCCGGCGACGTCACCGCCGACCCCGCCATTGCGCGTCGGCTCGCCACCGCGGCCGCGTTCAACGCCGTGCAGGCCGTGCGCGACATGTTCTTCCCAGGCCGCAGCAATGTCGACCGCACGATGCCGTGGTGCACGTTCACGGATCCCGAGCTGGCGCGGGTGGGCCTCACGGTTGCCGAGGCCGAGGAGCTGCACGGCACCGACGCCGACGCGTGGCAGCTGGAGTTGCCCCGCCTCGACCGCGCACGCACCGACGGGTGCACCGACGGGTCGATCGTGATCGTGACGGCCAAGAGCCGCATCGTTGGCGCCCACGTGCTGGCACCCGGCGCGGGCGAGATCATCCACGAGCTGGCGCTGGCCGTGCGCGAGGGCTTGCGTGTCGACGAGCTGGCCGGGCTGGTGCACACCTACCCCACCTACGCGAGTGGTGTCGGCCAGTTGGCCGTCGATGCGGCCTTCGAGAAGGCGCAGCGTTTGAAGTGGATGATCAAAAAGCGCTGACGCACCGGAGGCGGCCCGCGAGCGGGCGCGTCAGTGCCCCAGGTCTTCGAAGCGATCGACGTTGCGCAATGGCGGGAACGCGACCCACCAGATGCCCGCGATCGCGATCGTGGCGATCCCGCCGCCGATCACCGTTGCGGGGGTACCCACGGCCTGCGCCACGATGCCGCTCTCGAACGCGCCGAGCTCGTTGCTCGCGCCGATGAACACGTTCTCCACCGCCATCACCCGGCCGCGCTTCTCGTCGGGCGTCACCAACGGCACCAGCGAGCCACGGATGTAGACGCTCACCATGTCGGCACCGGCGAGGATCACCAGCGCGACGAACGCGAGCGTGTACGACCGCGTGACCCCGAGCACGATGGTGGCCACGCCGAACACGGTGACGGCCAGCAGCAGGCCACGGCCGATGTGGCGGCGCAGCGGCTTGAACGCGAGGAACACCGCCATCAATGCCGCACCCACGCCGGGCGCCGCGCGCAGGAACCCATAGGCCACTTGGCCGACGCCCAGTCGCTGTTCGGCGATCGCCGGCAACAGCGCCACCGCGCCACCGAACAGCACGGCGAACAGGTCGAGCCCGATCGCCGCCAGCAGGATCGGGGTGCGGCGCACGAACACCAGGCCTTCGATCGCGCTGCGGAACGTTGGCCGCTCACCGGCTTCGGCGCGATCGGGCTGGCGCAGGAACTTCAGGCCGGCGAGCAGCACCGCGGCGACCACGATCATCGTCGTCGAGGCGCCGTAAGCGATCGCCGGATGCCACGCGTACAGCAGGCCCGACATCGCCGGCCCGAGGATCGTGGCCCCGGTCCAGGTGGCCGAGTACATCGCGACGACCCGCGGGATACCACCCTCGGGTGCCACCATCGCCGGCATCGGGCGAGTGGCCGGCGCGAGGAACGCCCGGGCGACACCGTAGAAGAACGCGATCACGAACAGCGGCCACACCTCGGTGGGCGAACTGGTGGCGTACAGCAGCAGGGCGATCCCGCACAACACCTCGCCGGCGATGGCCACCAACGCGATCTTCTTGCGATCCAGCCGATCGGCCACCGTGCCGGTGACCAGCACGAGCAGCGCTGCCGGCAAGAACTCGCACAACCCGATCCAGCCGAGATCGGCCTCGCGACCGGTGATCGAGTAGGCCTGCAGACCGAGCGCCGTGGCCTGCAACGCCACGCCGGTGAACAGCACACCGTTGGCGACCAGCAGGGCGCGCACGCCGCCGTAGCGCAGCACCTCTTTGGTAGTCATCGTGGGAGTTTCAGGGCTGTCGGGCGGCACGAGACGATGACGCTACAACCGAAGTGCTACACAGAGCCGATGAGTTCACTCGCCGACGACACCCGCTGGCTCGATGCCACTGCCCAGGCCGATCTCGTGCGCACCGGGCAGGTGTCGCCGAGCGAACTGTTGGAGGCCGCGATCGAGCGCATCGAGCGCACCGACCCAGCACTCAACGCGGTGATCATCCGCTGGTTCGACCACGCTCGCGACGTGGCCGCAGGTCCGTTGCCCGATGGCCCGTTCCGCGGCGTGCCCACGCTGCTGAAAGACTTGTGGGCGCACTACGCCGGCCAGACGCTCAGCAACGGCTGCCAAGCGCTGAAAGACCTCGCCGCACTCTCGCCCACAGATACCACGCTGGTGTCGCGCATGCGCGGCGCCGGGTTCGTGGTGGCCGGCCGCACCAACAGCCCCGAGTTCGGCAGCTTGGCCACCACCGAGCCGGAGGCCTGGGGCGCCACGCGCAACCCGTGGAACACCGAGCACTCACCCGGCGGTTCCAGCGGCGGCTCGGCGGCAGCCGTGGCGGCAGGCATGGTGCCGATCGCGCACGCCAGCGACGGTGGTGGCAGCATCCGCATCCCCGCCTCGGCGTGCGGGCTGGTGGGCCTCAAGCCGTCGCAGGGCCGCATCACGTTGGGCCCCTACCGCGACGAGAGCAACCTCGGTGTCGAGCTGTGTGTCAGCCGATCGCTGCGCGACACCGCCGCCTTCCTCGATGCGGTTCGCGGTCCGGGCATCGGCGACACGGTGATCGCCCCTGCACCCGCGCGTCCCTACCTGCAAGAACTCGGTGCCGACCCCGGTCGCCTGCGCATCGGCCTGCTCGACCACCACCCCTACGGGTTGCCGCTGCACGACGAATGCGCCACGGCCGCGCGCCACGCCGCAACGCTGCTCGAATCGCTGGGGCACAGCGTCGAGCCGGGCTTCCCGGCGGCGCTGGCCAACCCCGAGTTCGGCCGCCGGTTCGTGGCCTTGTGGAGCACCAACATGGGCACGGCGTTCACACGGGTGGCCGAGCAGATCGGCCGCGACCTCGTGCCCGGCGACGTCGAGTTGGTGAACTGGGCCCAGGCCGAGTTCGCCCGCGGCGTGAACGGCGTGGACTACGCGCTCGCGCTGGCCGCCAACGTGGAGTTCCGCCGAGCCGTGCAGCAGTGGTGGCACGACGGGTTCGACCTGTTGCTCACCCCCACGCTGGGCGAGCCACCGGCCGCGATCGGCACGTTCGCCAACGACCCGACCAATCCGATGGCGCCGATGGTACGCGCGCTCACCTACGTGCCGTTCACGCCCGCGTTCAACGCCAGTGGTCAGCCGGCGATCAGCCTGCCGCTGCACTGGACGCCGGAGGGACTGCCCATCGGCGTGCAGCTCGTGGCCGCCTATGGCCGCGAAGACGTGCTGTTGCGTGTGGCGGCGCAACTGGAGGCGGCGCAACCGTGGGCGGATCGTCACCCAACGATCTGAGCGCCGAGCCGACAGCGGCCGTTACTGCACGGCGTCGAGCTCGTCGACGTGCTGCGGCACGTCCATGCCCCAGCGCGCCATGCCCTCTTCCACGCGCTTGATGACGGTCTCGAGCACCGCGACACGCGCGTACCGCTTCTGTTCGCCGCCGATGACGTCCCACGGGGCCAGCGGGTGTGCCGTGCGCTCGAACATCTCTTCGGCGGCTTCTTCGTAGGTGCGGTTCTTGTCGCGGTTGCGCCAGTCCTCATCGGTGAGCTTCCAGCGCTTCAACGGGTCCGCGGCGCGCCCTTCGAAACGGCGCAACTGCTCCTCGTCACTGACGTGCATCCAGAACTTCACCAGGATGATGCTCTCCAGGCACAGCGACTCCTCGAAGTCGACGATCGCCTCGTAGGCCCGCTTCCACTCCGTCTTGGTGGCGAACCCTTCCACCCGCTCGACCAGCACCCGGCCGTACCAGCTGCGGTCGAACACCGCCATCTCGCCCAGGCCCGGAAGCTCGCGGTAGAAGCGCCACAGGAAGTGGTGGTTCTTCTCCTGCGGTGTCGGTTTCGCGTACGACACCACCTTGAAGTGGCGTGGGTCGAGATGGCCGACGGTGGCCTTGATCGCGCCGCCCTTGCCCGACGCATCGGGGCCTTCCATCAGCACCAGCAGCCCCGGCCCGAGGCCACTGCCCCCCATCAGTCCGCCGATGTGCAGCCGCAGCTGGAACAAGCGACGCTGACCTTCTGCCAGCCGCCGCTCGTACTCGCCCTTGTCGATTCGATTCGACATGTCGAGCTTGTCGAGGATGCCCATGCCGCGAACCCTAGTGGCTGCCGTCAACGGGCCGTCCAGCCGCCATCGACGATGAGACTCTGACCGGTGTAGAACGTGCTGCCACTGCCCGCGAGGAACAACAGCGCAGCGTCGAGTTCGTGCGCATGCCCCAACCTGGGGATGGGGCAGTTGGTGGTGATGAACTTCTGACTGCCGGGGTCGGTGTCCATGCCAGCGGTCATCTCGCTGAGGAAGAAGCCGGGGCACAGCGCGTTCACCCGCACGCCTTTGCGCGCCCACTGCACCGCCAGTTCACGCGTCAGGTTCACCACCGCGCCCTTCGACGCGCAGTAGTGCGCCTCCTTCAGCGGAGCCGATGCAACGTGGCCCATGATGCTGGCGACATTGACGATGCTGCCGCCGCCCTTGGCGATCATCGCCGGGGCACAGAGCTTGCTCATGTGCCACACCGCGGTGGTGTTCAACTCCATCGACGCGCGGAACTGCTCGACCGTCTCGTCCTCGATCGCCACACCGCCACCGACGCCTGCGTTGTTCACGAGCACGTCGATCGCGCCGACGCGAGCGAGGGCCTCTGCAGCGAGACGCTCGCGCTCGTCGGCCTGCGACAGGTCGGCGGTGATCGCCAGCGTGCCGGGAAGGTCGGCGGCGAGCGCGGCCAGCCGATCGGCGCGACGGGCAGCGATGACGACCGTCGCGCCCACGGCGTGCACCAGGCGGGCGAAGCGATCACCCAACCCCGACGACGCGCCGGTGACGAGGACGGTGAGCCCGTCGAGACGGAAGTAGTCGGTCGGCGAGCCGAGCAAATCTGACGGTTTCGTGTCCATGGTGGAGATTCTGTGACATCTCGCGCGCTCGGGCGAATTCCTGCGAGAAAACTGATCGACTCGTGTCCGACGGTGCTCAGGACGGACATGAACGCACACCACACTCTCCACGCTCTCCACACCAGCGCCAACGACAACGCCAGCGCCAACCGCGACAGCTGCGGGCCGATCGACTGGCTCGGCCAGATCAAGCTCGCGATCGTGCTCAGTGTGGTCGCGGCGGTCGCGGCCCTCGGCCTCGCCGGCCGAGTGTCCGAGACGGCGCTCATCGTCGGCGTGATCGTGGTGGCCTCGGTGGTCGCCTGGAGCCGGGTCGAGCCGCTGCAGCCGGCTCGCGTGCCGGTCCGCCGCCGCTGACGGCTGTATGACACGATGCGCGGATGAAGGTGCGCATCGGTTTCGGCTTCGGTACCCGTACCACGCTCAACGATCAGGGCTTCGGCACGGTCGTCGACGCGCTCGAGTCGCTGGGCTTCGACAGCCTGTGGTTGAGCGATCGGATCGGTGGCGCGGCGCCTGATCCGCTGGTGGCGATGTCGTTCGCTGCCGGGCGCACGACCCGGCTGAAGTTCGGGATGAGCGTGATGGTGCTGCCCGGTCGGAACCCCGCGGTGCTCGCCAAGGAGCTCGCCACCCTCGATCGCCTGTCCGGCGGCCGCCTCCTCCCTGCGTTCGGGCTGGGCGTGGCCGACCCGCATGAGCAGCAGGCGTTCGGTGTCGAGCGCGGCGCGCGTGGTGCGATGTTCGACGAGGCCTTGCACGTGCTGCGCGGTTGTTGGGCCGCCGAGCCGTTCACCCACCACGGCACCCACTTCCACTACGACGCGCTGCAGGTGCTGCCGAAGCCGGTGCAACCCCGACTGGACGTGTGGATGGGCGGGTTGGCTCCCTCCGAGTTGCGGCGCGTGGGGCGACTGGCCGACGGATGGCTGCCCAGCTTCGTGACACCCGACGACGCCGCGCGGGGTCGTGAAGTGATCGAGGCCACGTGTGCACAGCACGGCCGCACGATCGACCCCGAGCACTTCGGCGCGCTGATCCCGTATGCGCTCGGTCCGGTGCCTGACGCGGTGCTGGCCACGCTGGCCGCACGCCGCCCCGACCTCGCCGACCCGAGTGTGCTGGTGCCGCGCAGCTGGGAGGCGCTGATGGCGCTGATCGATCGGTTCGTGGCCGTCGGTACCTCCAAATTCGTGGTGCTCCCGATGTCCGAACCGGGTTCTGCCGACGCCTGGGTCCAGCACCTCGAAGCGGCGGCACCGGTGGTGCTTGCTCGTCAAACACCACCGAGCGTGGCCGCTTGAGGAACACTTGTCAGTACGTTGTCCGCTAGCGTTCAAGTCAGCATCTCGCAGGGCCGAAGCAACGAATGAGACCCCTGGGTGTGCCCTCGGCGCAGCGTCGTCGGTTCATCGCGAACGTAAAGGAGAGGGCCCGTGATCCGCACTCGCCACATCCATCACATCCTGGCCACGTCGTTACTCACCGTTGGCGTGCTCGTGGTCGCCGCACCCGCCGCGCAGGCCCACAACGACAACGGGGGGCACGACCTCCCTCTCGGCTCGATGTACCACGTCGTCGATCAGATCGGTGCCCGCGAGCTGTGGCAGCAGGGCATCACCGGCGATGGGGTCACCGTCGCGATCATCGACACAGGTGTCGTTCCCGTCACGGCGCTCAGTGAGCCCGACAAGGTCGTGGCCGCAGTCGACCTCTCCGCCGAGGCCGGTGTGCCCGAGGCCACCTATCTCGACACGTACGGCCACGGCACACACGTGGCCGGCATCATCGCCGGGCACACGCCGGGCACGAACCCGGCGACCGCCGAGGACCACCCCGAGTGGTTCATGGGTGTCGCTCCCGAGGCCAGCCTCGTCAGCGTGAAGGTGGCCGACAACACCGGCGCCGCCGACATCAGCCAGGTGATCGCCGGCGTCGATTGGGTGGTCGAACACGCCGACGAACTCGACATCCGCGTGTTGAACCTGTCGTACACCAGCCGTTCGCCGCTCGACTACCTGTCCGATCCGCTCACGTTCGCGCTCGAGCGGGCGTGGAATGCAGGGTTGGTGGTGGTGGTCGCCGCCGGCAATGACGGGTGGGGCGCACACGGCCTGGCCAGCCCGGCCAACGACCCGTACGTGATCGCCGCCGGAGCGGTCGAGGCGGTCGACGAATCCGACTTCGTGGTGCCCAGCTGGGCGTCCAGCGGCGACGGCGTGCGGAACCCCGATGTCGCCGCTCCCGGCGCCCACATCGACTCACTGCGCGTACCCGCCAGCAGGGTCGACCAAGAGCACCCCGAGGGCTACGTCAGCGACACCTTGTTCCGCGGCAGCGGCTCGTCGCAGGCGGCAGCGGTGGTGTCGGGCGCAGCGGCATTGCTGCTCGATGCCCAGCCGAACCTCACCAACGATCAGGTCAAGGCACTGCTGCAGCGCAAGACCGAGCAACCGACGCCACGCTGGGCCGCGCTTGCCGGCGCGGGCGTCATCCAACTCGACGAGATCTACCAGCTGCGAGCCGGGGCCAGCACCCAGACGTTCGCCGCCGCGGTCGGCGACGGCTCGATCGAGGCCGCTCGCGGTGGCCAGCACGTGGTGTACAACGGCACGGAGATCACCGGCGAGATCACTGCGCTCGGCACCTCCTGGACCGGCACGTCGTGGACCGGCGACCGCTGGACCAGCGGCACCTGGAACGGCACCAGCTGGACCGGCGGCACGTGGATGGGTACCAGCTGGACCGGCACGTCGTGGACCGGCACGTCGTGGACCGGTACCTCCTGGACCGGTACCTCCTGGACCGGCACCTCCTGGACCGGTACCTCCTGGACCGGCACCTCGTGGACCGGCACCAGCTGGACGGAGACGACTTGGGGGTGACGAGCGACCGCCGAGTGGTCGTCCGCGTTCTCGCGCTCGCTGCCGCCCTGACGATCCTCACCGCGGTGGGTGCCCTCGGCGTTCCTCACTTCGGTGACAGTCTCGAGCCCACCCGCTGGTGGGTGGTGCCGCTCGTCGCGTTCGCGTTCGCCGTGGCCGAACGCACCGTCTTCCACCTCGAGTTCCGTCGCGAGGCCATCTCCTTCTCGCTCTCGGAGGTACCCACAGCGTTCGCCTTGCTGTATCTCGCGCCCGGGCCGGCGATTGGCGCCCGCGTGGTGGGCAGCATGATTGCGATTGCCTACGCGCGCCGCAGCAAGTGGTACAAGCTGGTGTTCAACGCCACGCTGTTCGCCGCGGAAACCGTGGTCGCCTACGCGGTGGCCCGCTTCGTGGTCGAGCTCGGCAACGGCTCACAGGCCGTCACGCTGCTGGCCCTGATCCCCGCCACCGGGTTGGCCACGATCATCGGCTCACTGATGGTGTCGGCGGTGATCAGCTTCGTGGAGGGCAGCTTCCGCAAGCGCGCGATGGGCGAGCTACGTGTGTCGTCGTGGGTCGCTCCGATGAACGCCGTCGTCGCCGCCACTGTGGTGGCACCGGCGATGATCGACCCGTGGCTGGTGTTGATGTCGCTGATCCCGCTCGTGGCCGTCTGGGGCATCATGCGCAGCCGTGGCAACCTCGAGCAGCGGTTCCGCGACCTCACCGACCTCCATGGCTTCGTGGGCCGCGTGGGCCGCTCGCTCGACCTCGGCGAAGTCGTACTGGCTGCTGCATCGGAGGTGGCCTCGCTGCTGCGTGTGGGCCGCGTCGGCATCGTGGTCTTCACCGAGCATGACGAGCCCGTGCGACACGACATCGGCGAGCCGCTTCCCGCGCTGCCGCACGCATCCGACGACCCGCTGTGGGCCGCGGTGTTCGCCACCTCGACGGCCGTCGAGCCACCTGGCATCACGGGCGCATTGGCCATCGCCGTTCGCGACGGCGAGGGAATCGTGGGGCTGATCGTCGCCGCCGGTCGCGAAGGCGCCCAGATGCGCTTCCGCCCCACCGACGAAGTGCGGCTCGCCACGCTGGCCGAGCAGTTCACGCCCAACGTGCGCAAGGCCACCTTGCACCAACAGATCGACTTCGAGGCTCGCCACGACGCGCTGACCGGCCTGCCCAATCGCAGCCAGTTCGAGCGACTGGTCAACGCGGCGCTGCGTCACCACCCGATCAGCGACGAAGTTCAGCCCGTGATCATGTTGATGGATCTCGACCGCTTCAAAGAGGTCAACGACACCTTGGGCCACCACGCCGGCGACGCGGTGCTCGTCACCTTCGCGCAGCGGCTCAGCAACACGATCGGTCCCGGCGACCTGCTGGCCCGCCTCGCCGGCGACGAGTTCGCCCTGCTGGCCATGCGCGACATCGCCGGGGTGAACGAGCTGGCCAAACGGTTGGTGAGCGAGATCCGCCAGCCGTTCACCATCGACGGCGTCGAGGTGGTGGTGACGATGAGCATCGGTGTCGCGCCTGCCACCCCGCCGGCGGTCGACGCCAGCAGCCTGCTGCGTCGCGCCGACATCGCGATGTACACGGCCAAGAATCGGCACACCGGTTTCGAGCACTACCGCGACGACATCGATCGTCGCACGCCGGCGCGGCTGGCGATGCTGGGCGATCTGCGCAACGCGCTCGAGGACGGCGACCTGCAGGTGTTCCTGCAGCCCAAGCTCGACATCGCCAGTGGCGTAGTGATCGGGGTGGAGGCGCTCGCCCGCTGGGCTCACCCCAATCGCGGCTGGGTGTCGCCCGACGACTTCGTGCACGTCGCCGAGGAGACCGGGCTGATCAAGCAGATGACCGACCATGTGCTCGACGTGGCGGTCACCCAACTGCAGCGCCTGCGATCGTTGGGCCACCACCTGGGCCTGGCGGTCAACCTCTCCACGCACGACCTGCTCGACGATCTGTTGCCCGAACGGGTGATGCGCCAGCTCGAACGTCGCGACGTGGACCCCACGCTGTTGACGCTCGAGATCACCGAATCGTCGCTCCTGATCGACGCGCCTCGCGCGCGGGCTACGATCGACCGGCTCAACGGCTACGGCGTGCGCCTGTCGGTCGACGACTTCGGCACCGGCTACTCGTCGCTGAGCTACCTGCGACACCTGCCCGTGAGCGAGCTGAAGATCGACCACAGCTTCGTCGCGCAGGTGCTGTTCGACGAGCAGGACGAGGTGATCGTGCGTTCGATCATCGAGCTCGGCCACAACTTGGGCATGCAAGTGGTTGCCGAGGGAGTCGAGACCGACGAGGTGCTCACCCGCTTGCGTGGCTTCTCCTGCGACGTGGCCCAGGGGTTCGGCATCTGCCGTCCGGTGCCGCTCGACCAGTTCATCGCCTGGCTGAACACCACCCACCACCCCAGCCGGCGCACCGACCCGATGAGCCCGGAGAGGTGGCCGCTCGACAACTGAGGGGTGTGCCACCCGCCCCTCTTGAGGCCGAACAGGTGTTCGCCTACACTGCTGTCGTGGCCCCGCTCGCTGGCGTTCCTTTCATCTTGCATGCCGATCTCGATGCGTTCTACGCGTCGGTCGAACAGCTGCTCGATCCGCAGTTGCGCGGGCGGCCGATCGCCGTCGGGGGCGGGGTGGTGCTGGCGGCCTCGTACGAGGCCAAGCGGTACGGCGTGCAGGGTGGCATGTCGGGCGTCCGCGCCCGCCAACTGTGCCCCGGCCTCACGTTCGTGCACGGCCACTTCTCCGAGTACCAGCGCCTGGCCGACGAGGTGATGGCGGTGTTCGCCGACTTCACGCCCGCCGTGCAGCGCATCTCGATCGACGAGGCGTTCCTCGACGTCAGCGGGTCGATCCACCTGTTCGGCCCACCGCCGGCGATCGCTCAACAGCTCCGCGCCCGGGTGCGCGAGCAGGTCGGCCTGCCCGTGTCAGTCGGCGTGGCGCGCACCAAGAGCCTGGCCAAGATCGCCTCGCAGGTGGCCAAGCCCGACGGCATGGTGCTGATCGACCCCGAACACGAGCGCGAGTTCCTCGACCCCTTGCCGGTCGGGCTGATCTGGGGCATCGGCCCGGTCACGCGCCAGCAGTTGGCCGACCGCGGTATCCACACCATCGGCCAGCTGGCCGATTCGCCGTGGCATCCGCTGGCCACCGCTCCCACCGACGACACCCGCCGTGTGCGGGCCAACCCCCGTGCCGGCTCGGTGGGCGCGCAGTCGGCGTTCGGGCGCCGCTTCCCCACCGACGAGCTGCTCACCTCCGTGCTCGGCCATCTCGCCGACCGCGTGGCCGGTCGGTTGCGGGCCAAACAGCGTGCCGGCCGCACGGTCACCGTGCGCGTGCGGTTCGCGTCCATGCGCGCCGTCACCCGCTCGCGCACCACCGCCGACCCGATCGCCACCAACCTCACGCTCACCGAGATGGCGCTGGCCCTCGTGCGCCAGGCTCTGGCCGACGCGTCGCCCACCCACGTCGACGAACACCAGATCTCGCTGCTCGCCATCTCCGTCAGCAAGCTGGTCGATCAGCCCGCGCTGCAATTGCAGCTGCTGGGCCCCAACACCGACTCCGCCCGCTGGGCCGTCGACCACAGCCTCGACGCCGTGCGCCAGCGGTTCGGCCGCGCCGCGGTCGGCTACGCGGGCGTGGCGTTGTCGCCGATGCGCAGCGTGCCCGACGAGTTCCGCGAACTCGCCGAACACGAGCTCTGAGCCGATGCGTATCTCTGGCCCAGCGACGGCGACCGCTCGTGCGAGCATCAGCGCCCCGGCCGCTGGCGGCGGCCGGTGCGGGCGGCGAACGCGTCGAGGGCCTCGAGCACGTCCGGGGCGCGCCACAACCGGTCGCGTTTGTTGTTCGTGAACTCGACGAGTACACCAGCGTCGACGAGCGGTTGGAGCGCCCGGTACACATTCGTCTGCGGGATGCCCAGCTCGCGGGTCAGCGCCGGGGCGTTGACCACCGGCTGCCGCATCACGATCTCGGCGACCCTCCATGCAGCCGCGTCGCGTCGGGCCTTCACCCGTTGGCCCCAGTCGGCACGCACACGGTCCAGGTCAGCGACGAGCTGCCGGCCGTTGGCGAGCGCAGCGAACGTAGCGTCGGCGAATCGTTCGACGATCGGGACCGGATCGCCGTCACGGTATGCGCCCAGTGCGGTGAAGTAGGCGTCGATGTCGGTCAGCAAGCCGGCTGAGACGGGGACGGTGATGTGTCGGGTGAGTCGAGCGCGGCGCAGCTGGGCATGGACGAGCGCCCGGCCGACACGGCCATTGCCATCCGGAAACGGGTGAATCGTCTCGAACTGGGCGTGGGTGATCGCCGCATGGGCGAGGGTCGGAATGTCGGTGCGGGCGATGAACCGGATCAGGTCGTCGACCGCAGCCGGCACCCGGCCGTGGTGCGGGGGGACGAACTGAGCCGCGTGTGGGCTGTAGTCGCCGCCGCCGATCCACACTTGCTGGTCACGCCACCGTCCGGCGATCGCCGGAGCGCTGCCGCGCAGGAGCGCGTCGTGCATGTTGAGGATCGCAGGCCCGTCGAGCCGGTCGGCGAGCGAGATCGCAGCGCTCATCGCCCGTTCGTTGGCGACGATCAGGACTGCGTTGCGGCTTCCGTGGCCGAGCTCGGCTTCGGCGATCGCGCGGGCGGAGGCGGTGAGGTTCTCGATCTTCGACGACGCAGCGGATTCCGAACGAAGCAGGATCGCACTGAAGGGTGCGATCTCGGCCCCGGCCTCGGTGTCGAAGCGGGCGATCTCCGTGCTCGCGTCCTCTGCGGCGGCCAGCACGGCGGCCGGCAGGGTGACCTGCACGTCGGCGATCGCCGGCGGGATCGCAGCCTGGTACGACTTGCGAGCAAGCAGGCGAGCCTCGCGTGACGCCGGCACGTCGTCACGGCTGTGCCAGTCGCAGGCTTCGAAGTCGACGGGCGGCCAGGCCACGCGATCGTTCACCAGCACTCCTCCCTGATATCACTTACGGCCAGAAGTGATACTATCGCGGCAGGTTGATATCGGTTGGCACCGGGGGTGAAACCAGCGAGCCACCCGCCTCAGAATGAGGGAGTGGCTCTGACCTGGGAGTACTTGGCAGCCCCAACGGGATTCGAACCCGTGCCGCCACCTTGAGAGGGTGGTGTCCTAGGCCACTAGACGATGGGGGCTAGGTGTCCTCCGGTTGAGAGCGTCGAAACGATATCAGCGCAGCCAGGGTTTCGCGCCAGCCGAATCCCGTCTCGCCGCCGAGCGGACCCGGCGTCGGCCCTGGGCGGTACGGTGCCGAGCGTGCGCATGAACCTGGAGCCCTCGCTCGATCCCGCTTCGTACCCGTACTCGCACACGATCCGGGTGCGGTTCTCCGAGACCGATGCGATGGGCATCGTGCACCATTCCAGGTACCTCCCGTACCTGGAGGAGGCCCGTGTCGAGTACCTGCGGGCGATCGACCACCCGTACAGCAGCTTGCGTGACGAGGGGTTCGACATCGCCGTGCTGGAGGCCGCGGTGCGCTATCGCCAGCCGTTGCGGTTCGACGACCTGGTGACCGTGCACGTGCACTTCGGTGGGGCCACGCGCACCACGTTCCAGATGGGCTACCTGCTCACGGTGGCGGGCGAGGTGCGGGCGACGGCGGTGACGGTGCACGGGTGCGTGACCGCGCAGGGTCGGCCGGTGCGCTTGCCCGCGTGGTTGGCGGAACTGGGCAAATAACGAGGCTTTCGTCGGGTCGACACACAAATTCAACGCTTCGACTCGCGATCGAAACCTGGCGCTCACCCGCACTGGTTACGGTCGGCTCCCATGAATCCCCGGGCGGCCTCGTGATCGGTCTGTGCACCGACTCGAACTCACTGATCCCGCTCCACCTCGTCGAGCGGTTCGGGGTGGAGGTGGTGCCACTCACCATCACGGTCGACGACGTCGACCATCTCGAGGGCCTCGACCTCGATGCCACCGGGTTCTACGCCGCGTACGACGGTGAGCGGTGCCCGGTGGTGCGCGCGCACGCTCCCAGCGCCGGCCAGTTCGCCGCCGCCTACGACGATCTGTTGGCTCGCGGCTGCACCGCGATCCTCTCGATCCACGTGTGCTCGCAGGCCTCGGCCACCGTCAACTCGGCTCGGCTGGCGGCGCGTGGCCTCGGTGTGCCGGTGCGCGTGGTCGACACGGGCACGGCCGGGTTCGGTGTGTCGTGCTGCGTGTGGCAGGCCGCCTCGGCGATCGCCGCGGGCGCGTCGCTGGAAGAAGCGGCGGCCGTCGCCGAGCGCCTCGCACCATCCATCGGGAACGTGTTCGTCATCGACTCGCCCGGCCGCGATCAGGCGGCCGGGATCGACCTGTTGAGCTGGAAGCCCGGCTCGATCGACACGGTGGGCCATGCCGAGTCGCTACTGGCCGCGGTGCACACGATGGCCACGCGCACGATCGCGTGGGGCGACAACCTGCGGGTGGGCGTGGGGCACAGCAACGAGGCGTCGGAGGGCATCGCCGAGGCGTTGCAGGCGGCGGTCAGCGAGGCGGCCAACGTGCTCGAGGTGGTGCGCTTCCGGGTCGGCGCCAGCGTGGGGGCCTTCAGCGGCCCGGGCGGCGCCGGCTGCTTCATGTTCCCTACTCGCTGAGGGCCTGCAGCGAGGCTTCCAGCAGGTACGAGAAGAAGTGGTAGAGGTGGTACTCGCCCACCATCGGGTCGTCGTCGGCGATCCCTTCGGCGTCTTCCGTCTCGCCCACGTCGAGCAGCGTGCCCAGCACCAGCCGCACCCCGTTCAGCGACTGCAGGAACGACTGCATCGCCTCGTCGTTCATCGGCGCGCGGCCGGCCAGCAGCGTCTCCGCCTGGTTGATCGAGGCCAGGCGCGAGGCCACCAAGTCGTCGCGCATCAGCCGCTGGTACTCGGCTTCCGCTTCCGCGTCGTCGGCCAGGTGGTAGGCGGGCGGGAACAGGCGACGCATCAGCGCGTCGTGCTGCGGATCGTTGGCCATGATCAGCTCGCGCATCTCCGCCAGCAGCCGAACAATGAGATCGACCTCCTCGCGATCGAGGTTCACCACATAGCCCGTGGGGGTGCGTTCGATGACTGGGCGGAAGGCCTTGCGCCGAGCCATGGTCAGTCGCGCTCCACGCCGCCGGCCGCGGTTGCCGCGTTCAGTTGGGCGAGCGCGGCCGCCCACACCTGAGGCAGCGCGGGCTGCACGTGCGGGCCGTTGCGGTCGATCACCCGCTGGCGGGTGATGCCGTGCTCGCGCCACGTGCTGCCGCCCTCGGCCAGGTTCAGCAGCATCGGGGCCATGCGGTCCACGGCCATCACGTAGCGGGCCTCGGGCGTGTCGCCGCGCTCGTACTCGTCCCACAGGTCGCGGAAGCGCTGGCCCATGGCCGCCGGCAGCAGGCCGAACAGCCGGTCGGCCGCGGCCTGCTCACGTGCTTCCTTGCTGGCCAGGTCGTCGCCCTGGTCGTAGGCGAACGTGTCGCCGGCGTCGATCTCCACGATGTCGTGCACCAACGCCATGCACACCGCGGTGCCCAGGTCGAACGCCTCGGTGGCGAACGGGGCCATGATCATTGCCGCGATGCCCAGGTGCCACGAGTGTTCGGCGGTGTTCTCGCGGCGCGAGCCGTCGGCCAGCCAGTTGCGCCGCTCGACACCCTTCAGCCGGTCGGCCTCCATGAAGAAGGCCAGCGTCGCCGCGACATCGGGGTTGATCGCGTCGGGATTCACGTCCATGACGGCGAAGGTACACGGTTCGGTGAAGTTACTCGCGGGTAGCTATTCTCGCGCTCCATGAGCGACATCCAGCGTGTAGGCATTCTCGGTTCGGGCATCATGGGCGCGGGGTTGGCGGAGGTAGCCGCCCGCGCCGGGTACGACGTGGTCGTGCGGTCGCGGTCGCTGGCCGCGGCGAACGCGATGGTGGCGTCGATCGACAAGGGGTTCGCCAAGGCGATCGAGCGTGGCAAGGCCACCGAGGAGGAGCGCTCTGCCGTGCTGGCGCGCATCACCGCCACGGATCACCTGGGCGCGTTGGCCGACTGCGACTTGGTGATCGAGTCGGTGGTGGAGGATCTGGCGATCAAGAAGGCGCTGTTCGTCGAGCTCGAGCAGATCGTGAAGCCCGGCGGCATCCTCGCCACCAACACCAGCACGCTGCCGGTGGTGGAGATGGCGATGGTGACGCAGCGCCCCGACAAGGTGTGCGGCATCCACTTCTTCAACCCCGCGCCGATGATGAAGCTGGTCGAGGTGGTGCGCCCGATCACCGCGTCGGATGAGACCGTGGCGGCTGCGCTGGCGTTCGCTGCCCGCTGTGGCAAGGACGGCGTCGAGGTGAAGGATCGCGCCGGCTTCATCGTCAACGCGCTGCTGTTCCCTTACCTCAACAACGCGGTGCGGATGCTCGAGCAGGGCACCGCCTCGATGGCCAGCATCGACACCGCGATGAAGGGCGGCTGCAACTTCCCGATGGGCCCGTTCGCGCTGCTCGACCTGGTGGGCCTCGACACGTCGCTGGCGATCCTCGACGCCCTGTACGCCGAGTTCCGCGACCCCAACTACGCAGCGATGCCCACGCTGCGCCGCATGGTTGCCGCCGGCCAGCTGGGCCGCAAGACCAAGCAGGGCTTCTACTCGTACTGAGGTTGTGGGGGCGGTTGGTGGCTGCGGCTGCGGTCGTCCGCCCGGGCCGGAGCCCTTTGGCCCCCGTCTCGTCGTTCCGATTTCGAATTGGCCGGCGAGTGGGCCGGTGTTCAATCCGGGGCGGCCGTTCGCGCCGCGGGCTAACCCGCGCCCGTGGGCGCGATTCGTGCGCACTGCGGGTGGTTTCCTCGCCCGTGGGCGCGCTCTGGCCCGCTGCCGGGCCGAATCGCGCCCAACCGAATTGGGGGTTGGGCGAGGGTTGGCGAGGAGTTAGCCTTGGGCTTCCACTCGGGCGAGTGGCGGAATGGCAGACGCGCTGGCTTCAGGTGCCAGTATTCGAAAGGATGTGGGGGTTCAAGTCCCCCCTCGCCCACGGTGAAACCCCTGCTCAGCAGGGGTTTCTTCGCGTCTGGGACCCCCCACTTCTACCGAACTTCTACCGGTGGTTCTGGATCGGGCGGATCGGATCCCGCCGGGTGTGCATCGATTGGCTTCCAATTCAGCGTTCGAGTTGTCCAGTCGCCGTATCCATCGAGCCCGAGCTCTCGCTCGCACGTCCAGTGAGCGAGCGCTGCGACATCACGGCGGAAGCCCCCTGTCGCCCTGATGGGATGTAGTTCGTTCTGGCTGGGAACGGTCAGTGATCCCTTCGTCAACACGAGTGGCATGTTCGTGTAGCTCCCCTGTCCCCTCGAGGGCTGGATACCGAAAAGGAAACGATCTGCCGCGGCACGTAGGCGCAGCACCTCGTCGCGATCCAATTTGTCCTTCGAGCTCGCAATGGCGATGAAACACTCGACACCCAAGGCACGAATGGCTTCCTGAACAACCTCAAGGTTCGAAATGTCGGCCTCCTCCAGGGAATTCCGGGCCTTGCCCTCGCCGACCACGAGGCATGCGCCTCGGTCATCGTTGACGAAGGCGACGAAGTCGATCTCGAATGTTTGCCCATCAATCTCGAGCACCACCCCGAGCGCGTAGTGGAGGGTGTCCGAGTCGCGACAGAGGTCGAGGAGCATGCGTAGGCTCGCTGCAACCGGCAGTGTCGATCGAAGCCGCCTTTGGTCGATGAGTTGGCGTGTCCGTAGCCGCCACCCAGCGCCGTTCACGATCTGAAGACTCAACGGAGTCTCAGCCTCGCAGTCGTTGCATCTGAGGGTCGGACCGACTCGCTCGGCCGTGATTGTTTGGGGTAGCCCACAGGTGGGACACGTATAGCTCAGCGCC
Source organism: Actinomycetota bacterium (assembly GCA_030645495.1). Lineage (GTDB taxonomy): Bacteria > Actinomycetota > Acidimicrobiia > Acidimicrobiales > Ilumatobacteraceae > UBA668. The sequence continues at coordinate 104,304 of JAUSLV010000018.1, read as the reverse complement.
GATTCGATGATCCGCTGCGCAGCGAGCGCGCCGACGACCCAGGTCTCGTAGTCGACGCCTCGCCGCCAGAAGACAGACGGGTCCGCCCACATCCCTTTGTGACGGGCGGCAGCGCTGCGGAGCTCGTGCGGGTTGCCGCCCCTCGGCCGTGCGGCCAGATCCAAGACCTCTCGAACGGCTGGCTGACAAGCGAGCGACGAGCCGGCTCCACCCAGCAGATCCACGATCCGTCCCGACCATCGACCAGCATCACCGATTCTCGCTTTGAATCCTGCGGCGGTGAGGAGACGATCGATGATCATGAAGGAGTCGATGGCGCTGAGCGCCAGGTGGTCTTCGTCCACCTTGGCGGCGAGGACGATGCCATCGCCAACACCGCGAACCATGGGTGATGACGTCGACGCCGCCCAGCGAAGCGCTGGGCTCAGTGGTCGGACGCCGGGTCCACGGAAGCTCACGCGCTCACCAATGTCGCGTTCGGAGTGAATGGTGACCCGGAAAGCGCCGTACTGCCATCCGTCCATCCCCCTCTGGTCCGGGACCAGATCTGTTCTAGGAAGCGGGATCCGAATCGAGGGCGGGCGCCCGGCGACGGCTTCGGCAGATACGTCGAAGACGCTTGTCAGGTCCGTCTGGATTGGTGCACTCAGGTGGACGTGAGGCTGAAGGTCAAGCCACGAGATGACCGTGCGGCCCTCCGTCGCCGTCGCTCGGAGCAGCTCCATGAGTGAGTCGGGCGCGTCGCGAGTGGGCGAGAAGGCGCACAAGAAGCCAGGCTCGCCACCCCACTCAGGAACGGGTGCGATCGCTAGGTGTGCTCGGGCGTACTCCTCGATTCGAGGGTCAGGCGGATCAGCCCACGGGATGACCAAGTGGCCAATGGCGCGAAGATTCCAGAGACGTACGAGATCATGCGGCATGTCGGCGTTGACGATGGCTGCGCCGGCTTCTCGGGTGGCGCTTTGATGGTGGACCCTCCACATTCCGACAGCAAGTGGTCCAAATCGCCCCCGATCGATGGGCAAGGCTTCGCCCAGCCCGATCTCGATCGTTGCGAACGTCTCCCCAATCGAGGTCGCTATGCCTCGCTCATAGGTGGTGTTCGCGCCAATCTGGCCGTACAGAACCCGAAGCAGAGGTGAGAGCGGGTCCGAGTCGTCCCACTTCACCAGCTGAACACCTGCGGTCGGTCGCCCGCTTCGAAGGACGGCTGAACTCACGGTTCGAAGGTCGACAAGTCGGTCGCTGTGCTCGCCCAAGACGATCGGGCTCGAGCGGAGTCCCATCCACCTGAATCCCTCCATCGCTGCGAGGTTTACCTCGGTCTGCGCTTCCTCGCAGCTGACAACAGCGTCAACGCCCAGTGCAGTGCACGCCTCCCGGACGGATCTCGGATCCTCGTCAGCCTCGAAGATGGGGAAGGTTCTCCCTCCCCAGCAGGCCGAAGCGAATTCAACGGCGCGGCGGAGACTCTGATGCGAGTTCGGTTCAACGACCAGCCCAAGGCGAACCGGCCGAAGCTCTACTCGTCCGGATACACGTCCCTCTCGACTCATGCGAACCCCCCAGATGGATGACGACAGTTGCTCACAGGACCAGCCCGGCGATCGTCTCCGCTGCTTCATCATGCAGGGTCGGGCCGACGTGGCTGTACATGCCCAGCGTGATGGAGATGGTCGAGTGTCCGAAGCGCTCTTGGACGACTCGCGGGTGGATGCCTTGCTCCAGCGCGAGCGTGGCCCATGTGTGGCGCAGGCCGTGTAGCGACAGGCGCGGCAGGCCGTAGGAGTTCACGCGGCGGAGGAACATCTCGCTCACGGCGTCCGGGTGCAGCCACCTGCCGTCGGGCTGGTGGAACACGAAGCCGTGGTCGTCGAAGTCGGGGCCGACGAGCAGGCGCTCCTCCAGCATCTTGCGGCGGTGCTCGCGCATGACTACGACGGTGGCCTTGTCGAGCGCGATCGGTCGGCGGCCGCGTGCGGTCTTCGGCTCGCCGATCGCCACCATGCTGCGCATCTGGATGACGGTCTGTACGACGCGCAACCGTCCGGCTTCGAGATCGAGGTCGGTCCAACGCAGCCCGAGCGCCTCGCCGCGACGCATCCCCGTAGTGGCGAGCAGCACCCATAGCGCGTGCAGCCGATCGTTCGAGCGCGCCGACAGTTCGAGGAATGATCGCAAGGTCGGCGCGTCCCACGCCTGGATGCCATCGGACTTCTGACCACTCCTCGGCGGGTTCGCCGCGTCAGCAGGGTTGCGTGCAAGCCGGCCCCAACGAACGGCGTCCTTGAACGCACGGTGCACGATGGTGTGCACATAGTTGACCGTCCGCCGATCGAGCCCCGGCAGCGATCGTGACGACACATCACCAGAGGCGTTGCGTCGCAGCAATGACGCGAGGGTGTCCTTCGTGATGTGCTCGGCCTCGACGAACTCCTCACGAAGGCGCTCAGCAGTGCGAGCCAGCGACAGACCATCGGCACGCAGCGAGCGGGCACGGTCGAGCACCTCACGCGAGTAGCCGGTGCCTGTCCGCGACGGCCGGCGGCGACCCGACGTCAGCAGCTGCGAGTACAGCCCGTTCAGCACGCCGGCGTCGACCTTCGTGAGACGGGTCGCGCCGATGTACGCGACCACGTGGTTGTTGACGTTGCGCGAGTACGACTCGAACGTCGACGGGCGCACCGTGTGCTCGATGGCCTTCAACCAGTCGGCGAAGTACTCGGCAACCGTCTGCTGGCTCGGCTCGACGTACTCGCCCCGATCGAACTTCGACAACAGATCCACGCGGGCCCGCTCGGCCTCACGCCGCGTCGAGTACCCCGAGTGCCACTTCTGGCGCCGCCGCCCCGTCGCTGGGTCAGGATCGAGCTCGATCTTGACGTACCACTGGTTGCCCTTCTTGATGACCGACCCACGCATCCGCCGTGCCTCCGTCTACTTGCGAGTGCTCCTCCGAGGTTTTCGGTCGAGCAATCCCTTGGCCTTCTCCGGGTCGTTCTCCAGCAGTTGCTGAAGGCCGACCAATGTTGTGCTCTCGAGTTCCCTCACCAGCTCAGCGAGCCGGTGGATGATCTCGTCGGCAGGACTTGCTGCGCGCTGCAGCAATTCGAGCTGCACGACGCGCCGCCGCTCAGCGATCTCCTTCTCCAGCGCGCTCGCCGACAGCGACGTGGTGCTCTTGTCGAAGAACGCTGCTCGCAGCGCGTACAACGTGTCACTCGAGTCAGTGCTCAGCAGTTCGCTGATGCGCTCCACGAATGACTGCCACCCGCTGGGGTCGCCGAGGATCAGCCCGAGCAGATCATGTGCGCGCATCCACGACGACCCCTCGATCGGGTCGACCCAACGGCGGCCCATCGACTGCGGAGGGATGAAGAACCATCCGACCGGCTTGCCGAAGCAGCGAGCGAACGCAGTGAGTTCGGTGGCCGTGAAGCTGCGCTGGCGCTCGCCGTCGAAGGTGCGCTCGATCGACGAGATGCCAGCCTGGTTCAGCTTGTAGCCGAGGTAGTACTCGAGCGCGTCGCTGGCCTCCACCTGCGTCCAGCCCAACTCCTCACGAGCGCGAGCGAAGTTGTAAGCGATCACCTGGTTCGTGGTCAGCGTCTCCGCTGCCGCAACCGGCTCCTGACGCCTCCGCTTCGGCATGTCGCGAAACTATATCCGTCAAGTTGTTGACGTCAATGAACCATTGCGCAGTAGATAGCGGTGTTGATCCATCCTCAGAAGGAGGCGAGCGTGCTGGACAACCTTCCCCCGTTCATGACCGTCGAGCAGGCTGCCGAAGTGCTGCAGCTCGGCCGCTCGAAGGCGTACGAACTGACAGTCGAGTTCGAAGCCTCCGCCGGCCGCAGCGGTCTGCCGTTCGTGCGCCTGGGCCGCCAGAAGCGAGTACCGCGGAACGCGATTGCTCGGCTGATGGAAGTCGACGTGCCGCGGCCGCCGACCACCTGAGCATCACCGCGGACGCATCGGGTAAGGGCACACAAGTGGACGCAGCGCGGAGATACTTCACACACGCCGTCGCCGAGTACGGAATCGGTGACGGCGATACTGATCGGATACCGATGAGCCAGGCCGAGCTTGCCCGACGCACTGGGCTGGCGCCGTCCACGGTCGCGGCGCACCTTCGCTCGCTCGGTGGACGTGTACTTCAGAAGACTCCAGCGATCGTGCTTCTGCGGGAAGAGCCCATGGGCGTCCCACGGGCTTGTGCTCCCCATTTGCTGACGATCCGCGTCGAACTGTCTTTCGTTGATGGATCGCTGATCACTGCGACGGTCCAACCGTCCGCAACCGTGACGCCGGACGATGCGTCCGCGAGACCCGCGACAGAGCTTCGCGGATTTCGTGGTTCACCTGGGTCTGCTTCTTCAAAGCAGGAGGAGATGAGAGCCTCCTCCCTACCTGTTGACCCCTCGTTCCGCGAGGACCGTCTCGCGGGTGTCGCGGGCTGGACCGACGAGCAGCTCGACGACACCCTTGCGCCCCTGCACGAAGCGACTCGGCGCGCCCACCTGCGTGAGATGACCAATCGCCGGCCTGTAGTCGAGGCGCTGTGGCCGTACCCGATCGAGGTCATCCGAGATGCGGTCGAGGCGCTCGTGAGCGAGGTCAACCGGATGGACACCCAGCTCCGCAGTCCGTTCGGTGTGCTGGTGGCGCGGGCGCGGGGCGGGCTGTCGCAGCGGCGACCTGTGGGCACACAACGAGCGACCGCTCCGCAGGTCGAGCAAGACGATGAGGCCCGCTCGTGGGTGAGAGCAGCGGTACATGGCCTGAGCGAGGTCGATGTGACGGCCCTCGATGCATTCATCGCCCGAGAGATCGGCGGGCTTGTGCGAATGCCCGAGGCGATGAAGCAAGCGATGCGCCTCGAGTACTACGAACCCTGGAGGGCGTCCTCAGCTCCCCTGTAGGCCGCAGATAGTCATCCTCCACGGTGCAAGACTCATATGATGCGGATGCGTGCCCAGGACGGCGGAACGACGGAGCTATCGACCTTGGACCTACCGGCCCTCTCGGATGACGAGCGGACGTACCTCGAGGTGATGCTGGCGCTGGTCGTGACGGGCGACATGTTCCACGGCCGGTTCGTGGAGACTCACGTGGCCCGGCTGATCGGAGCAGACGTGCCAGACGTTGGGATCAGTCCCTGGGACCTGTGGGTGGCCTCCGAGCCGCCGATCACGGTGGAAGTCAAGGCGACACGTCATGGGGGCGAGTTCTCGCTTTCAGGCAAGTCCTCTCAGGTGTGGGTCTTCGTCACCTACCCGAACAAGAAGGACCACCACTTTGGCTACGTGGTCGCTTCGGCAGCAGAGGTCGCTGCGCTCCAGCAGGCTCAGATGCGCCAGGCGAAGCTGTTCGAGAAGCTCGGACCGGCAGTCCCTGCTGACCGCCTGGCTGCCGCGGTGCGTGAGAAGGCAGCCATCACCGGCTGACTTCCTCGGCCCTCTCGGTTGCGGGGTGAATCATGCGACCATCAAGTGTGTCGCGGTGCCTGGGCAGCGAGGCACCAGGCTGTGCCGACTTCTCACGGGCCCTCCCTGACGCTTCTTTTCTGGGTCACACTCTTGCACCATTGGTGCGGAGGCTCGAGAAGCAACATCTGAATCGATCAGATGCTGCTCGACTATCCTCGACTCGTGAAGAGCCCGACCGGATTGCTGACCTTGGATTGCATCGAGGAACCATCGACGCTTCAGGACCTAGTCAGCTCTTTGACAGGACAGGACGACGGGGTGCGGTTGTGGCGCGGGCAGGGGGATATCGCGTGGCCACTCGATAGCACCCTCGTGAGGCGGGAGCGCTCGTCAGAGTTCGGATCGACCGAGACACATGTAACTTGGCAGGAAGGGCGTCTTCTAGATCGGGCGCGTCATCGGCAGCACGACCGGTTGGACGGCGCAACGCTTGACGATTTCGAACTCCTCGCGCGCCTTCGCCATCATGGCGCTGCGACACGGTTAGTTGACTTCTCCCGAAGTGCGATGGTGGCTCTTTGGTTCGCAGCGTCCGACCGACCCGACTCAACGGGTGCCCTGCTCGGTATTCACACCGACTACCTCCAAGGCCATGAGGGAGTGCCAACAAGCGGCAGCTACGCCGCCGAGATCGCCGACATGGTGGTTCAAGCCAGCGAGGGAAGGGAGAACCTGAGGATCTGGGAGCCAGCCGTGGTGTCACCGCGTGTTGCCGCGCAGCACTCGCAGTTCGCGTACTCGCTGGTTGTGGAGCGGCCCTACGGGACTCTCAAGTTGCCGACGGAGCAGACGAGCGGCGTGCGTCTCATTGCGCTGAAACCTCCTCTGAAGCGGGAGTGCTTGGCGTTTCTGCGCGGGGTGATGGATATCGGCTGGCAGACGCTGTTCCCTGACCTCGATGGCTTCGGTCGAGCGTGGGGAGCGCACCCACCTGAGGACGTGGACCGGTGGTGATTTGCCGCGCAGCCAGGGTACGACTCGCCACGGCATACCCGTGCCGTGCGGGTGGTTGGACTTCGACTTACGAGGAGCGAAGGGCAACGATGCACTGCTTGTAGAAGGTCAAGCACGTAACGGTGGTCATCTCCGTCGTACCCCTCGAGCATGATCAAGGCACGTGCCCAGCCGCACGGATCGGTCCCGCAGACCCACGCGAAGCACGGAGTAGCTTGGGGGAACGCGATGGCCGGTCGGCACGGGCACGCCTATCGACAGTTGAGCCTCGATGTGGGGTTGGGGGTGAGCGCAGAGGTGTACGAGGTCGACGAGTCCGGCGAACATGGCGAGGTCTTCACCCGCCGATGGGTCGTCGACCTGATCCTCGATCTCTCGGGATTCACGGTCGATCGCGACCTCTGCAGCTACCTGGCGATAGAGCCGTCATGTGGCGCCGGCGCGTTCCTCGTACCGATGACCGAGCGGCTGATCGACTCATGTCAGCGTCACGGCCGGCCGCTGACCGATGTCCGCAGAGCGCTGCGAGCGTTCGATCTCCTGCCGGCGAACGCCGAGTTGGCACAGAAGGCGGTGGGCAAGGCGTTGGCCGATGCAGGGCTCGGTCACATCGAGGCTCAAGCGATTGCGCACGAGTGTGTGCGCTGCGGCGATTTCTTACTCAGCGCCCACGAGGACGGCTCGGCGGATTTCGTGCTTGGCAATCCGCCCTACATCCGGCTGGAGGATGTGCCGTCTCCGCGTCGCGATGCCTATCGACGCGCGTGCCCGACCATGCGAGGGCGCAGTGACATCTTCATTGGTTTCATCGAGACCGGGCTCAGGCTGCTAGCCCCCGATGGAGTGCTGGGTTTCATCGTCGCTGATCGATGGATGCACAATCAGTACGGCCACGGCCTTCGGCAGTACGTGGCTGCGGAGTTCTCGGTCGAGACGGTTCTGTCGATGCACGACGTCGACGCCTTCGAGGAGCCGGTCTCGGCCTACCCCGCCATCACGATCATTCGCCGAGCAAGGCAGTCAACTGCCGTCGTCGCGACTGCGACCAAGGCCTTCTCCGAATCACAAGCGGGTGCGCTGCGTACTTTCACTATGTCCCGACGTAAGTCACTCACCACAGCGTCACTGTCAGCGGTGAAGCTTCCGACGTGGTTCGACGCCGAAACCTCCTGGCCGTCAGGCAACCCGGCGAACTTGGCGCTCATAGCGGATCTTGAGAGCCGACTGCCGCTGCTGGAGGACCCTGCGACCGGCACCCGGGTCGGAATCGGAGTGGCGACTGGTGTCGACTCGGTGTATCTCACGAAGAACTCCGAACTCGTCGAACCCGACCGGCTGCTTCCGCTGCTGATGACGCGCGACACGACGGAAGGTACCGCGGACTGGTCCGGCACTTACCTCGTCAGTCCCTGGAAGGACGGCCGGCTAGTCGACCTCGCTGACTACCCGCGGTTGCAGAAGCACTTCACGGCGAACGCAGCGGCGATCAAAGCTCGACACGTAGCGAAGAACAGCCCTGAACGTTGGTACCGCACCATCGATCGCGTCGAGCCCGGTCTCCAGCAGCGAGACAAGATAGTCATCCCAGATCTGAAGGCGTACATCCAACCCGTGCTCGACAGGGGCCAGACCTATCCGCACCACGGTCTGTACTTCGTCACCTCCGACAAGTGGGACCTCGAGGTGCTCGGCGGTCTGTTGCTGTCCGATCTCGCCGAGCTGTTCGTAGCGACCTACTGCGTGAAGATGCGTGGCGGCACCTACCGTTTCCAGGCCCAGTATCTGCGCCGCATCCGAGTGCCGAACATCGAATCGGTTGGCAAGCGCGACCAGGCCGCCCTGCGACGAGCGTTCGAGGCCCGGGATCGTGAGCGTGCGAGTGTTATCGCTCGCCAGCTCTACGGTGTCGATGTCTGAGTTGCTGGAGGCGGGTCACTGATGGCGAACGAGATTCCCGATTACGGGTCGAGAGTGCGAGACGCTGTCCGCACGTATTGGGCGGTTCGCCGCTCCCAGGCGGAGCGATCGCAAGAGTTGGGTGTTGTCAACACCGGCCTGCGCTCGGAGGTCACAGGCGGTCGACACCTTGATGCATTGCAACTTCTGCTTGTCGAGGTCTTCGTGGATGCTGGTATTCCGGCCCGAATGCTCGAAGTGAAGAGGCGTCCGGTGCCGGGCTACTTCCGTCGTGATAAGAGCTGGGACATCGTGGTCACCGTTGAGGACCGCGTGCTGGCGATCATTGAACTCAAGTCGATCACCGGGAAGAAACCCGGTCAGAACTACAACAACCGAACCGACGAGGCCCTAGGCCAGGCCATCGACGTGTGGAAAGCAGTCGAGCGCGGGATCATCGTCTCGCCGCTGCGCCCCTGGCTCGGCTACGTGATGCTGATCGAGGACAATGCCGAATGGAACGCCACGTCGAAACCGCGCCGCGCCGTGTGGCCGGCCGATCCAGCGTTCGACGCCACCAGCCCGGCCGACAGAGCCGCCATCTTCTTCGATCGAATGGTGCGTGAGCGGATGCTCGACTCGGCTTGCGTGATGCTCGCCAACCGCTCAACCGGCGACGTGCGGTACAAGCAGGACACCCTGACGTTCCAAGCCTTCGCCGCAGCGATGTTCGGTCGTAGCCTCCAGTTCAAAGTGACGAACCCTGACTTGGGCTGGGAGTAGCTGCCCGAGAGCGCCGCAAGACAGCGAGGCAGCTGGCTTCGCCGGGTCATTTCAAGCGCCTTGTCCTCTCGATCCGCTGTAGTGCGGGACACCGCGGATTGGCGCTGCCCGAACTCCTACGACTCATCCACGCTTCGCTGAACCCTAAGAACGGGGTGTTGGAGGGTCGCACGCAGTTGCAGCAGGAACATTTCCAGCCTTGCAGCGAGCAACTCCTCGCTGCTCGTCGTCAACAGATCCTCTACAGGTGGCAGGAACTGAGATTGGAGGTGGGAGTCCACACTCGAGCGGAACGCCTGGCCGGAAAGCAGATCAACAAGCCCTCGCCCTCGAACGAGCAGAGCGGTAGACCTGCTCACCTTTACGGTCGCCAGCACTCGCTGGGCGAGGTCGCCCGACGACTTCGGAAACAGTGACACGAGGACGCCTTCCGACTCGCCGTGGTCAAGTAGCTCACCTGTCAACGGATCAGCCGCTTCGAAGCGGGTCAACGCAGCCATGAAGGTTCGCCAGATTGCCGGCGACCGGCGCCTAGTGGCCTCTCGAAGCGCGGCTTCGGCGACTGTTGGAACCTCTGGCTCACCCCCGTTGAGGATGTGACGGCGCAGGAGTCGTTCGTCGCTGACAACCTTGGTGCTCGATCCAACGTCGTATGCCCCCGAGAGAGATGAACCCCAGAACCAAGCCTCGATGTCCTTGCGGTGAAGTGACAGATCCAGGTCCCACGCAAGGCCTCCGAGGGTTAGCAGTTGCGCCTTGTATGGCAACCAGTCAGGACGGTCCACGCCAAAGCTGCGAATCGCTGCGAGAGCCTCAAGCATCGCAGCGACTGCCGGTGACCAGTCCTCGCGAACCCGTGTCGGCGAGAGGTCGAGCAATGCGGGTTGACGCACGTCACCGCGGTCGTGGAGCGCGATGACCTGCAGAATCGGTAGCCCGTCATCCCCAAAGAACCGTTCGATGACTCCGTGCTCGCGCCGGACTTCGTCGAATTCGGATCGAAGGTTCCAGTCCGCAGCGTACGCACGGGCAACGAGAAGGTCGAAGGTGTTCAGCCGGCGCCCGGAGCGATTGATCCGTTCGAAGATGCGCGCGACCGCCTCGCTAGGAAGGTCGCTGTCGATAATCACGCCCGGGAAGTCATAGTGATTGATGGTGCCGAGCAAACCTCTGTAGAGGCGGCCAAGTTGGTCACTCAGCGCAAACCGAGCCGACGTGGGAACTGCCTCCACCACGCCGTCTCTCCACTCGAAGAAGTCGGGAGCTGAGGAAAGTGCGTAGAACGGAACGATCTGTTCCTTTGCCTGCCGGGACAATGAGTACTCACGATCCCAGATTGTCCGTTCAATCGTTGTGATCCGCTCTTCAATGCGCTCGGCGCTTGGCGTCGAGGGCCAGTCGTAGTCGGCATAGTTCAGTACGTACACGACCGGCCCTCGATTTCGGAGAGCGAGATAGAGCGACGTCAGGCGCTGCTGCCCGTCCAGCACGACTGTGTCCACGGCTTCCGAGGCTTTCGGGGCGTACTCAAATTGCCGTGTCGCGAAGAACCTTGGGGAACCGCGCATCAGGAGAAGGCTTCCCGCAGGCCAACCGCACAAGAGAGTGGCGACGAGGCTCGCGACCTCCCCCGTGTTCCAGTCAAAGTCGCGCTGGAAGTCGGGCAATACGACGGTCCCGATGTCAATGCCGTCCAGAAGCGACGAGAGCGAAATCGGACGGGCGGTGATGTCGGAGAGGGGCCCGCTCACGTCTTCTCCTTCGAGAAGATCTCGTTTGCGAGTTCAAGCGGATGTAGCGACTCCGCTAACCAGCGAGACGGCAAACCATCGGCGCCATTCCAGAACTTGAAGGTGAGTGACTCGTCACCTGCGGCATGGTGAAGTGGTTTGCCGATCATGACGGCACTGAACGAGCTGCTCGAGATCGCGTCCGCCAGCGGTGGAACATCGACGTAGACGACCCGGAGCGCACTCCCTAGGTGGAGACGCGAGACGGCGGCAGTCCAGGAGGACTCGACCCAGCGCTGGAAGTTCTCGATGTCGGTCTTCAAGTCGGCCGCTGCCATACCGAGGGCCCGAGCGCATTCTGCCACCGTGGCTGGTTGGTCCGGGTTTGGAAGTGCCAGTGTGATCTTGAGTTTTCGTCTCTCTGCAGCGCTGAGCAGCGAAGGCAAATTGCTGTTGAGCCACAACTGGGGTGATCTGCCCAAGTAGGTGATTTGATCCAAACGCTCAAACTCCGACCTGAAATCGACGGCGGTCGACGGCGCGAGCTCCGTCAATCCTGACGTCACAGTGGCCTGCTTCAGGTCGAGAAAGTGCAGGAGGTCGTTTCCAAATGCTCGGCGGAGGCGAAGGTCGAGTAGCAGCGTGAATAGGCCTATAGCGAGAACAGTCGTAAGAATTGCTAGGACGGCAGGTCGGACGACGTCGCCGGAATCGAGCGGCAGAGTGCAACTTCGCGTTGAGCCTTGTGGGTCTGCGGTGACGGGTGAGCAGGTGGCGACTCTGTGTCCCGATTGGTGGACGAGCAGAAGACCACCTATTGATGCAGCCACGAGTCCCAGGGCGATGACAATCGACCACTTTCGGAGCTCACCAAATGGGTGCACCTCGCTGTTGGCCATCGGTCAAGTGTAGGCGATGGCTGGGACCCAAAGGATCCCAGCGCGCATCGAAAGCCGGCGCGGGAATGGACTCGGACGGCGCTGTCCCTGCGCAGCCATCTATGGGGAGAGTCGCCAGAGTCGCCGCTGGTGAGAGTGAGAGCGAGTCGATCTTCTACCGGATCTTCTACCGGACGGGTAGAAACGGGGTAGTTATCCACAGCACGGGTCAACACGGCGAAACGCGAAAGCCCAGCTCACAGGCACAATCGCGGACCCACCACTACCACCCAAAACCCCGGTTATGAAAGTTCAAGTCCCCCCTCGCCCACGGCGAAACCCCTGCTCAGCAGGGGTTTCTTCGCGTCTTGGGGGCAGCTCAGGTGATGGCCGGGGTGGTGCCCCCGGGGTGCATCGCTCGCGACCTCAGGGCGGACCACACGTCGCGCTCTGCGGCGTAGGGGGTGGCGTCCACGAGGGCACGGAACACGGTGCGGGCGGTGATCACCCTCGGTTCGTGATCCATCACCACGGCCAGCGACCAGCCGGTGCTGGCCACCAGCGCGGCGGCCGCGGAGATCGGCAACTCGGGGCCGAACACCGGCATCCGCTCGTAGTCACTGGGCACTAATGCGGCCGGCGGACGCGACGAACGCTTCAGCGCGCTGGCCACCATCGTGGGCACGGTGACGTGCCGGACAGCGGCACCGTCGAGCAGACCGCAGCTGGCGAACGGTCCCAACATCTGCAGCTCCCAGGCCACCTGCCACGGCGTACCCGACGCCAGCAGCACGATGTCCTCGGCCGGCAGCCCGGCGACGGTGCGGGGCACCGCGGGCGTGGTGCCCGTGGTTGCGATCAGTGTGGTGGTCATGGCCTGCCGCCTTGCTCCCCACTCGCGCCTCGCGTGTCGGGTTCGACGCCCCGATACCCGCAATGAGTGCCGGTCAAACGCCCACCTGCGGTAGCCAGCAACGCCCGTGGTACTCTGCGGAACGAAGGGCACGTTCTCTTCCACGCGTCGGGGAGACCACAAGTGAGTGACACAGTCGAACTGTCCGGATTCAAGCGACGGTGCGGCACCGTCACCACCGTTGCCGCCGTGGTGGCAGCGGGCCTCACGTGGCTGGGCGGCGGGCTCGCCACGGCAGCCCCCGTCACCAGCACCCTCAGTTACACCGGGCCGGCGGTACCGATCCCCGAAGCGGGCGACCTCTCGGGCACCAACCCCGGAGCCGTTGCCAATGCGTTTGTCACGGCATCCGGCCTGCTGGGCGAGGTCACCGATGTCGACCTGAGGATCGACGGGTCGGCCTGCTCGGCAACGGCCGGTTCCACCACGGTGGGCATCGACCACACCTTCATCAACGACTTGGTGATCACGCTCACCTCGCCCAGCGGCACGTCGGTGAACCTGATCGAGAACACCGACGGCGGCGGCAACAACCTCTGCCAGACATATCTCGACGACGAGAGCGTCGGCGCCGGGATCCAGACAGTCGCCACTGCGTCCGCACCGTTCACGGGAAGCTTCACGCCCTCCAACGCGCTCTCGGCCTTCGACGGCGAAGACCCGAACGGCAACTGGACCCTCTCGGCGCAGGACTTCTTCTCGAGCGACATCGGCAACCTCCGCGCCTTCACGGTGATCCTCACCACCGCTGAGATCGGCGACGTGACAGCCACCAAGACGGTGTCGGGCGCGTACGAGGAGGGTGGCACCGTCACCTACACCGTGACGTGCACGAATGACGGCAACGCGACCGTGGCCGACAATCCGGGCAACGAGTTCACCGACGTGCTGCCTGCCGGGCTCACGCTGGTGAGCGCCTCGGCCACGGCGGGTACGGCGACGGCGACGGTGGGAACGAACACAGTCACCTGGAACGGCTCGCTCGCCGCCACCGAGTCGATCACGATCACGATCACGGCAACGGTGAACGCCGGCACGCAGAACTCCACGATCAGCAACCAGGGCACCGTGAGCTTCGACAGCGACATCGACGGCACAAACGACACATCTCGGCAGACCGACGACCCGGGGCCGGGAGGAAGTACCGACCCCACCTCGTTCGCCGTGGTCAACGCCTCGGCCCATGTGTCGGTCGAGCAGGCTGCCGGACAGGCCGACCCCAGCACCGACGGCACCGTGCACTTCACGGTCACCTTCAGCGAGGCCGTCACCGGCTTCGACGCCGCTGACATCGTGCTGTCCGGCACGGCCGGCGCAACCACCGCCGTCGTCACCGGCACCGGCCCCGTGTACGACGTGGCCGTCTCGGGCATGACCCAGCCGGGTTCGATCATCGTCACCGTGGCCGCCGGAGCGGCGAAGGACGGCAACGACCTCGACTCGGCGGCATCCACGAGCGTGGACAATGTCGTCAGCTTCGGTACGGCAGGGCCGCCCTTCTCCGGGTTCGGCGCAGGCGCAAGTGTCTCGGTGTCGTTCTGGCTGGGCCTGGCCCTGCTGATGGTGGGCGGCACGCTGGTGTTCGCCGCCGGCCGTCGCCGCACGCTGCACTGACACCTGACCGTTGCTGAGTGGCCACGCCGCCGCTCACATGCCGCGCCAGCTCACACGTCGTCGGTCGGCCACTCCAGGTCGGCGACGGTCAGTTCGGTCAGCTGGTGCAGGTGGCCATCACTCGATTCCTCCACGGCGATCAGGCTGTTGTCGGCATGCGTGGAAGCACGGATCAACTCGTCGAGCTTGCGCTGTGTGGCCAGCGTCTGGCGGGCCTGGGTGTGCTGGATCACGAACACCATCACGAACGTGACGGAGGCAGCGACGCTGTACAGCGTGGTCGCCCACCACGGCGGGAACCTGGCGGCCACGCCCACGATCCACCACGCGAACACGAGCAGGCCCGCGCACACACCGGCGGTCGACAACGCCGCCATCTCGCCCAGGCGGTGCAGCACACGGCTGCTCCACTGGCGGTCCTTCCACTCGCCGGCGTGGTGCGGCGGCGACGTCGGTAAGCGCAACCGCACATGCAGGAAGCGAGCTCGCCGCGCGGGCTCTGTGTCCATGGTCAGGCGTCGGACGATGTGGTGAACAAGAACTTGGTGAGTTGCGTCGCGAACTCGGGCACGTTCGAGCGCAACCACTCCACGAGCATCGCCGCGTGCTCGAGCTCGTCGTTCATGTTGTGCACCAACACGCTCGTGAGGGCCGGGTCGGTGCAGGTGTCGGCGCGCTGGCGGTACCAGTCGAACGCCTCCAGCTCCTCCATCAGCGACACGACGGCCTGGTGCGTGGCGATGGTGTGCTCGGTGAGCAGCTCACGAGGTTCGTGCAGTGTGGTGGAGGACATGGTGCGCCCTTTCGAGTCGGTCGCATGAGCGAGCAGCGTGAAGATCCGCACGACTGGTACCCCGCCGGCCCTGGCTCCAAACCGGGCCGCGGGCCTGCCGCCCGACGGGGCATCCGTGGCAGCAGTTGCGAGGTCGGCCAGGATGTCGCAGAGTGTGAGTAGGTGTTGGCCGCAGGCCGGAGCAGGAGGGGCGTGTCATGACTGGAACGAACGGATCGTGGCCGGCACCCAACTCGGGCCCGCCGCCCGGGCAGGTGCCGATCGCCGTGCAGGGTTTCCCGCCGCCCGCACCGCGTGGGCCCGGCAACCGATCGATGATGGGCATCGTCGCCGTGCTGCTCTTGGTCGCCGTGGGCGTGGTGGTGTTCGTCGCCACCCGCGGCGACGATGCACCCTCCGCGGCCAGCGCCACCGACGAAGGCCGCGCCTACGTGGACGCGATGGTGGAAGGCACGTCGCCCGACAGCGGCTTCAATGCCGATGAAGCGCGCTGCATGGCCACGAGCGTGGTCGACCAATTGGGCGTGGATGCCTTGCAGGCCGCGGGCATCACCCCCGAGACGGTGCGCGCGGCAGGCGACATCGACGTGACGGGGCTGCTCACCGAGGCCGGCGCGGTCACCCTGGCCGACAGCGTGGCGAACTGCATCGACTGGGGCGCGATGATTGCCGGCCAACTCGACGCCGAGGACGCTGGCATCACCGCTGAGCAGGCGCACTGCATCGGCGACAAGGTCGGCGAGAGCGAGCTGATTCGCGAGGTGTTCGTGCAGGGCTTCATGGGCTCGACCGCCGGCGCGTCGCAGGAGTCGGCGCGGGCGCTCGGCGCCGAGGTCGTCACGTGCATCGACTTCGGCGAGATGATGGCCACCGCGATGACGACCGCCGGCGTGCCGATCAGCGACCAGCAAGCTGCGTGCATCGGCACCGGGATGAACTCCAGCGTGTTCCTGCGCGAGATGTTCGCCCAGCAGTTCACCGGCATCACCGCCACCGACACACCCGAACCCGCGCCGACGGGCAGCAGCTTGCCCGGTGGGGCGAGCGTCGTGCTCGCCGGCATCGTGCAAGAGATGTTCGGCACCACCGACGAGGCGATGACCGAAGCACTCGCGCTGGAAATGGCGGGCGTGCTCAGCGACTGCGGAGTCGACATCGGCTGATGTCCGCCGACCTACTGCACGGCGCTGCGCAGCCGGCGACCTGCACCAGCCTCAGATCTCGACGCGCGACCCAACCTCGAAGACGCGGTCGTAGGGCAGGTTGAAGAACCGGCTGGCGCTGTCGGCGCCGCGGTTCAGCATCACGAACAGGTGCTCGGCGAGCGGGTTCATGCCCGGCGCCTTGCCGGCGATGATCGACTCGCGACCGAGGAAATAGGTGACGTCGTCGGGGTCGAAGTCGAGGCCGCGCACGTTGATCAGCGACAGCGCCGCGGGCACGTCGGGCTCGTCCATGAACCCGAACACCAGCTGCACCTGGAACACGCCCGGTTCGACACGGGTGACGATCGCCCGCTCGTCGTCGGGCACACGCGGCTCCTCGGCGGTGTCGACGGCCACGATCAGCGTGGTGCGGTGCAGCACCTTGTTGTGCAGCAGGTTGTTCACCAGCGCGGGCGGCGCCTTGCCGAGGTCTTTGAACATGAACACCGCAGTGCCCGGCACCTTCGTGGGCGTGGCCTCGTCGAGCACCTCTTGCAGCGGGCGCTCGCCCCGCTGGATCCGCTTGGCCACCAGCTGGCGGCCGGTGCGCCACGTCTGCATCTGCACCATCAGCAACACACCCACGGCCAGGGCGAACCAGCCGCCGTGCGGGATCTTCACGATGTTCGCACCCAGGAACCCGAGTTCGATCACGAACAGCGGGACACACACCAGGAAGGCTCGGGCCCGCGACCACTGCCACCGGTCGGTGAGCACACGGAAGAAGATCAGCGTGGTGATCGCCATCGTCATCGTGACCGCGATGCCGTACGCCGCAGCCAGCTTGCTGGACGTCTGGAAGCCGATCACCAAGCCCACGCAGCCGGCCATCAGCAGCCAGTTCACCAACGGCACGTAGATCTGGCCCTCTTGCGAGTGCGACGTGTGCAGGATCTTGATGCGCGGCAGGTAGTCGAGTTTCACTGCCTGCGCGGTGAGCGAGAACACACCCGAGATGAGTGCCTGCGAGGCGATGATCGTGGCGAACGTGGCCAGGATCACCAGCGGCAGCAGCATGGATTCGGGGGCCATGCGGAAGAACACCTTCTCGATCGCCTCGGGCTCTTTCAACAGGAACGCACCCTGGCCCCAGTAGTTCAGCAGCAGCGACGGCAACACCATGCCGTACCAGCCGACCGCGATCGGTCGGCGGCCGAAGTGGCCCATGTCGGCGTACAGCGCCTCGCCACCGGTGACCACCAGGAAGATCGAGCCGAGCGACAAGAACGCCTTCGACGACTCGTGGGTGAAGAACTTGAACGCGTAGTACGGGTTGACCGACTGGATGATGCCGGGGGCATCGATGATCTTGCTGATGCCGAGCACCGAGATGGTGGCGAACCACAGCATCATGATCGGGCCGAAGACCTTGCCCACCGCGCCCGTGCCACGGCGCTGCACCGAGAACAACAGCACGAGGATCACGATCGCGATCGGGATGACCCAGTCGGTGAACCCCTTGTCCACTTCTTCCAGGCCTTCCACGGCGCTGAGCACCGAGATCGCCGGGGTGATGATGCCGTCGCCGTACAGCAGTGCAGTGCCGAACACACCAAGCCCCACCAGCGCACCGGCCTTGGCCACGGTGGCGCCCTTGCTCTTGCGGCCCATCACCAGCGCAGTCAGGGCGAGGATGCCGCCCTCGCCCTTGTTGTCGGCGCGCATCACGAACATCAGGTACTTGATCGAGATGATGATCACCAGCGACCAGAACGCCAACGAACAGACACCGAACACGTTGATGCGATCCACCTGCAACTGGTGCGACTTCTCGGTGAACGCCTCCTTCAACGAGTAGAGCGGGCTGGTGCCGATGTCGCCGTACACCACGCCGAGCGCGCCAAGCGCGAGCGCGGAGGTGCCCACCTTGCCGTGCGCGTGATGACCAGGAGGGGTGGCGCGCTTCTTGGCGTCGGCCGACGCCGCGGCCATCGCCACGATCTTCTCCGGCGCCGCTGACGCGTCCGCCGTTTGGTCAGATCCCATGGGGGGCGACTCTAGTGACGCGAGGGTGTCGAGCCACGTTCAGCCGCGGCGGTAGGTGCCGGGTGCCCGTCAGGAGCCGATCGTGATCGTGATCGTCTTGGTGCCGCCGGGGTTGCCGCCGGCGTCGTACGACGTGATCAGCACGATCTGTGTGTCGCCGCAGGAGGCGGGGATGTCGTAGCTGCCGGTGGCCGGCAGCCCATCGGCATAGACGCCGGGCCCGTCGATCGACAGGCTGACCGAGGCGGCGTTGGTGGCCGACCACGACACCGTGGCCTGGTTGCCATTGGCCGTCACCTCTGCGCACGTGGGGTTCGTCGACGGTGTGGTGAGCGTCTTCACCTTGGGGCCGGTGGGGGCCGGGCTGGTGGGGGGTGCGGTGGGCGGCGCGGTGGGGGCGGGCGTGGTGGGCGGTGCGGTCGTGGACCCGCCGACCAGCGGCTCGGTGGTG
The DNA here is from genome assembly GCA_030645495.1 of Actinomycetota bacterium. Taxonomy (GTDB): domain Bacteria; phylum Actinomycetota; class Acidimicrobiia; order Acidimicrobiales; family Ilumatobacteraceae; genus UBA668. The sequence continues at coordinate 85,612 of JAUSLV010000018.1, read as the reverse complement.
AGCGAGCCCGGATCGGTGGTCTCGGTGGAGCCCGGATCGGTGGTCTCGGCCGACGTGGCGGTGCTCTTGTCGCTGCTGCAGGCACCCAGGCCGAGGCCCAGGGCGAGCAGGGTGCAGGTGGACAGGGCGAGTGCGGCGAGCGTGCGGTGATTCATGCCGTTCATGAGCGGTGAGGAGACCTTTCCTGTCAGAAATCACCGACAGACTCGCACATTCACCAGGCGCGTGTGCTCGCCACCCACACGTCCACGGTCACCGTCGCCGGGCCGTCGACCCGGGCGCCCGCCTGCCAGCGGATCGGGGTCATCAAGAACAGGTCGCGAGCAGCCTCGGCGGGAAGGTCGAGCAGGTACTGCACTCGTACCGCATGCGCGGCCTCGGGCGGTGGGTCGGCGCGGCGCTGCAACCGCTCGCGCGTCTTGTGCGCGGCCTGGCCCGTGGGCTGTGGGCGCATCTCCTGCAGGTGGCCCGGGCCGGGGGTGACCGTCACCCACCACCCGTCGGGGCGCAGCACTCGCGCGAACTCGGCGAACGGGTGCGGCGCGAACACCGAGATCACGGCCCCGGCAGCGTGGTCGAGCACCGGCAGTCGGTAGGCGGTGCCCACCACGAACTGAGTGGCTGGAAACGCGCGGGCCGCCATCTGCACCGCCGCCTTCGACACGTCGAGCCCGTAGTGCTCGCCTGCCGCCAGTTGCGACAGGTAGTAGCCCTCGCCACACCCCACGTCGAGCACCGGGCCGGGCGGGCTGCCCACCGCAGCGGCCAGCATGCGGGCGATCGGCGCGTAATGCCCTGCGGTGAGGAACCGGCGGCGGGCCACCAACGCGTCGGGTGTGTCGCCGGCCGTCACCGTGGGCCCGAGGCGCCCGCCCACGAGCAGGTTGAGGTACCCGCCGCGACCGCGGTCGAACATGTGCCGGTTGGCGCACGCCGCGCCGGTGTCGGTGAGCGTGAGCGCGAGAGCGCAGTGCGGGCAGGCGAGCACGTGCCGAGGGTACGTCAGTGCGGCGGGTGGGCGTCAGCCGGGGGTGGTGAACCAGGCGTAGGCCAACGGCGGCAGCACGATGGTTCCGCCTTCGAACTCGGCGTCGGAGGTTCGCACCAAGGTGGGTGCAGTGAGGCCGAGGTCGGCGAGGTCGAACACTCGCGTGGAGTGCCCGAAGTTGGCCACCATCGCGAACGAGCCACGCACCGGGTGGTGACGAACGAACGCGAGGATCGCCGGGTCGGCGGGGGTGAGCACCTCGGTGTTCACCCCGCCGTGCAGCGCCGGCGTGGCCGCCCGGTCGGCCGTGAGCCCGCGGAACACGTCGAACAGGCGGGCCTGCAGCGTGCCCGCCACCGTGCGCCGCGCGGCGGCCGCCCAGTCCATCGGCGGGCGGTGCACCCAGCGGTTGTCGTCGGCGTGGGCCGGGTGGTGGAGGTACGAGTGGTCGTTGAGCATGCCCAACTCGTCGCCCATGTAGAGCAACGGAATGCCGCCGAACCCGCAGATTACGGCGTACATCAGCTCGAGTCGCTTGCAGGCCTGATCGAGGTGGGCGGTGTCGCCCGAGGCCAACGCCAGTTCGATGCCGCACAACGACGCAGCGCTGCCCGAGATGCGCCCGTCGCCCGTTTCGGGGTTGAACTGGAACAGTTCGCCGCGAGCGAACGAGGTGGGGAACGCCCCCGAGTAGAACTCGTTGAGGAAGTTGCGGTGGTCGAAGCCGTTCCACCCGGTGGCCGCCGCTGCTTCGTCGGTGATCGCCCAACCGATGTCGTCGTGGCAGCGCACGTACGTGACCCACGACGCGTGGGTGGGGATCGCCGCCACCCGTTGCAACGAGGTGGTCATCAACCGCGCCTCGCCGGTGGCCAGGCTGCTCCACAGCAACACCATCAACTGGTTGTGGTACGCCAACTCGCATTCGTGCTGGGGCGGGTCGCCGGCGCCCACGTAGGGGGTGAGCTGGTCGGGTGGCACGATCGCCTCGGCCTTGAAGATCGTGGCCGGGGCGGCGGTGGCGATGACGGCGCGCAGGGTGCGCAGCAGCACGTGCACTTCGGGCAGGTTCTGGCAGTCGGTGCCTTCGCGCTTCCACATGAACGGCACCGCATCCAGGCGCAGCGCATCCACGCCCAGGTCGGCGAGGTGCAGCATCACCGAGATCATCTCGGCGAACACGTCGGGGTTCGACCAGTCGAGATCCCACTGGAACTCGTGGAACGTGGTCCACACCCACTGCTGCATGTCGGGCAGCCAGGTGAAGTTGCCCGGTGCGAACGTGGGGAACACCTCCAGCATCGTGCGTTCGTAGCGGTCGGGCATGGTGCGGTCGGGGTAGAACAAGAAGTAGTCGCGATACGTGGGGTCGCCCGCCCGGGCCTTCACTGCCCACGGGTGTTCGGCCGCGGTGTGGTTCAGCACCAGGTCGACGCACAGGTTCATCCGCCGCTCGTGCAGCGCCTCGGCCAGCGCCTGCAGGTCGGCGGTGGTGCCGAGGCGAGGGTCGACCTCGTCGTACGAGGCAACCGCGTAACCGCCGTCGTTCTCGCCCTCGCGAGCCTTCAGCAACGGCATCAGGTGCAGGTAGGTGACGCCCAGGTCGACCAGGTAGTCGAGGTGGTCGTGGATGCCGGCCAGCGTGCCTGCGAAGCGATCGGCGTACGCCACGTAACCCACCATGTCGGGCTGCTGGAACCAATCCGGCTCGGCTTCGCGCTCGAGGTCGCGTTGGAACAGCGCGTCGGGGCGCTCGCTCACGAAGCGGGTGACGCGCTCGGCCAACTGGTCGGCGAGCCGCGCCCCGTGGGCCGGATACAGCGTCGCCAGGCCACGTTCGACCGCCGGCCAGTGGCGCCGCATGCGGGCACGAACGAGCGGCTGGCGTGACATCGCCACGACAGTAGGTCGCGATTCGGGAGATGGCTCGTGCCGGATCACGGTGGCGAGTGTATTCTCGAATTGATGCAAGCGCTTGCACAACCCTCTCCGTCCAACGACCTCACTCCCGAACCCACCACGCCCGACTGGTGGCGCGGCGCGGTCGGCTACGAGGTGTACATCCGTAGCTTCGCCGATGCCGACGGCGACGGGGTGGGCGATCTCGCCGGCGTCATGGCCAAGCTGCCCTACCTCGCCTCGCTGGGCCTCGACGTGGTGTGGATCACCCCGTTCTTCCGCAGCCCCGGCTTCGACCACGGCTACGACGTGGCCGACTACTGCGACGTCGACCCGCTGCACGGCACCCTCGCCGACTGGGACGCGCTAGCGGTGCGCGCCAAAGAACTGGGCCTCAAGCTGTTCGTCGACGTGGTACCCAACCACAGCTCCAGCCACCACCGCTGGTTCCAGCAGGCCGTGGCCGACCCCACCGGGCCCTACCGCGACTACTACGTATGGGCCGACCCAGCGGCCGACGGCGGCCCGCCCAACAACTGGCTCAGCCACTTCGGTGGCCCGGCCTGGAGCCTCGACCCGGGCGGCTCCGGCCAGTACTACTGCCACCTGTTCCTGCCCGAGCAGCCCGACCTCAACTGGGCCAACCCGAAGCTGATGGAGGAGTTCGCCGCGATCCTGCGCTTCTGGAGCGACCGCGGTGCCGACGGGTTCCGCATCGACGTCGCCCACGGCCTCACCAAGGACCCCGCGCTGCGCGACAACCCCGTGCTGCGGCCGGTGCTGCCCGGCATGCACCCGCAAGAAGCGTTCCAGTCGTTCCAGCACATCCACGACCTGCACCGCCACGAGACCGCGGTGCTGTTCCGTCAGTGGCGGGCAGCGGTCGAGGGCACCGGCGTGATCCTGTTGGGCGAGATGGACACGCGCGACGTGCCGCGTTTCGCCGAGTTCGTGGCCGATGGCACCGCGCTGCACGCGGGGTTCGTGCTGCAGGTGGGCCTCGGCGAGTGGGATCCGGCGCACATCATCGCCACGATGCTGAACTACCAGGTCACCGCCAAAGGCGGGTGCGCGTGGGAGGTCTCCAACCACGACCAGGCGAGGGCGGTGTCGCGCTACGGTGGCGGCGACAAGGGCTTGGGCAGGGCGCTGGCCCTCACGGCGTTGATGGCAGTGTTCGACGGGATGGTGTTCGTGTACCAGGGCGAGGAGCTGGGTCTTCCCGATGCTGTCCTCGTCGGCCCCGTCGAAGACCCGATGTCCAGCCGCAGCGGCGAGGGCATGTGGAGCCGCGATGTCTCGCGCGGGCCGATGCCCTGGACCGACGGGCCCGTGAACGGGTTCACCACCGGCCCTGCCGCGTGGTTGGCCACCATGCCCGTGCCCACATCGCTCACCGCCGAGCACCAGGTGGCGACACCTGGCAGCACGTGGCACCGCTATCGCGAGCTGATCGGCCTGCGCAAGCGGTTCCCGGCGCTGTGGCAGGAACCGTTCGAACTCGTCGAGCAGGGCCGCGAGCACATCGTGCTGCGTCGCGGCTCGCTGCTGGTGGTCGCCAACCTCGGCGCGCAACCGGTGGCGGTTGCGGCCCTCGCCGGGCTGCCCGTCGTGTACACCAGCGGCGACCAGCCGGTGGGCGCCTTCGTGCCGGCCGAGTGCACCCTGATCGTCGACACCAGCGCACGCGAACCGGCGAGCACATGAGCGAGACGCCGCTCTCCCGAGCCACGATCGACGATGTCGCTCGCGAGGCCGGCGTCTCCACCGCCACCGTCAGCCGCGCCTTGCGCAACCACCCGTATGTCGCCGAGAGCACGAAGCGCAAGGTGTTGTCGGCCGTCGAGCGCCTGCAGTACGTGGCCAACTCGAACGCCTCGCGGTTGGCCTCGGGCCAGAGCCGCACTGTCGGCTTGATCGCCCCGCTGCTCACCAGCTGGTACACCAGCGAGGTGGTGGTGGGTGTGGAAGAAGTGCTGGCCAACGCGCGCTACGACCTGCTGATCGGCACCGCCAACCCCACCGCTCGCGAGCGCATCTTCAAGGGCGACGCTCGCTTCCACCAGCGCATCGACGGGGTGATCCTGGTCGACGTGTTCTGCACCGAGTCGGGCGCGCAGCAGTTGGCCGCGCTCGACACGCCGGTGGTGGTGCTCGGCGAGCAACTGAAGTCGGTCACGTCGGTGTCGATCGACAACACTCGCGGCGCACGGCTGGCGGCCAAGCACCTCATCGATCTCGGCCACCGTCGCATCGCGCTGGTGGGTGGCCATGCGCACGTCGACGTGGCGCACACCGTGCCGATGGAGCGCGAGGCGGGCTTCCGGGCGGTGCTCACGGCTGCCGGCCTGCGCCTGCCGGCCAACTACGTGCACGACGCCGACTTCACCATCGAGGGCGGCCGGCGGTCGATGGCACTGATGCTGGCGCTCCCCAAGCCACCCACCGCAGTGTTCTTCATGAGCGACGAGATGGCGTTCGGCGCCCTATGGGCGTTGCGCGATGCGGGCCTGCAGCCGGGTCGCGACATCTCCATCGTCGGGTTCGACGACCACCCTGTCTCCGCGTCGGTGGGTCTCACCACGGTGCGCCAGTCGGTGCGCGACCTCGGGCGGTTGGGCGCACGCCTGATGCTCGATGCGCTCGATGGTTTCGGCACCACCCAGCATCACCCGGTGGACCTGACGCTCGTGGCTCGGGCCACCTCCGGCCCGCCGGCCTGAACACCGCGCGACGATCATGTCGTAGGTGTTGACGGATGGTGCAGTGAGGGCGTACTCTGCAAGCGCTTACATATACAGGAGTGGCCCCCGGTCACTCCATGACTCCGAGGGGGAGACATCATGGCGAATCGCCGACGTCTGGCCGTACTGGCCACCGTGGTGAGCGTTTCACTTCTCGCCGCTGCGTGCAGCGACGACAAGAAGGACAGCGACAACTCAACCGTCACGACCGACGGCTCGACCGACGGCTCGACCGTCACGACCGGCGACAAGCCGTTCGACGGCAAGGTCGTCACCATCTTCAGTTCCATCCGCGACGTCGAGGCCGACCGCCTCGAGACCGCATGGGCACCGTTCGAAGAGGCCACTGGCATCGACATCCAGCACGAGGGCTCGGCCACGTTCGAGGACGACCTCAAGGTGCGCGTCGAGGGCGGCAACGCTCCCGACCTGGCCTTCGTCCCGCAGCCCGGCCTGTTGAAGACCCTGGTCGACAGCGGCCAGGTCGTGGCGCTGGCTGATCTCGAAGCCGACGTCGCGGCCAACGATCTCGCCGGTTGGGTGGAGATCGGCTCGGTCGACGGCACGTTCTACGCGCCGCCGTTCGGCACCAACATCAAGAGCCTCGTGTGGTACAGCCCGGCCGTCTTCGCAGAAGCCGGCTACGAGATCCCCACCACGTGGCAGGAGCTCCTCGACCTCAGCGACCAGATCGTCGCTGACGGTGGCAAGCCCTGGTGCGTCGGCGTCGAGTCCGGTGGCGCCACCGGCTGGACGCTCACCGACTGGGTGGAAGACTTCGTGCTCCGCGACGCCGGTGCCGACGTGTACGACCAGTGGGTCGCTCACGAGATCCCGTTCAACGATCCGAAGATCGTTGCCGCCATCGACAAGGTCGGCGACATCGTGAAGAACGAGGACTACGTCCTCAACGGTGTCCAGAGCATCCCCAGCACCAGCTTCCAGGAAGCCGGCCTGCCGCTGCTCGACGGTGAGTGCTTCATGCACCGCCAGGCCAACTTCTACGGCAACCAGTTCCCGGAGGAGACCACCAAGGGTCCCGATGGCGAGATCAACGCCTTCTACCTGCCCACCATCGAGGCCAGTGACCCGAAGGTGATGCTGGGCGGCGGCGAAGTCATCACCGCCTTCAGCGACAAGCCCGAAGTGGCCGCCGTTGCGAAGTACCTCACCAGCGCCGAGTACGCCGACAGCCGTCTGGCCCTTGGCAACTGGCTCACCCCCAACACTCAGGCCGACATCAGCCTGATCACCGACCCGCTGGAGATGATCTTCGCCGAGCTGCTCGTCAGCTCCGACGTGTTCCGCTTCGACGGCTCCGACATGATGCCCAGCGCCGTCGGCGCAGGCACGTTCTGGAGCGACATGGTCGAATGGGTGGTCGGCAACATGACCACGCAGGAAGCCGCTGACTCGATCGAAGCCAGCTGGCCGAAGTCCTGACAGTTCCCCTCGTCGGGGGGTGGTGCGCTTCGGTGCACTACCCCCCGGTTCGGGTGAGGCATGATTGCACTGTGCCGGCCGCGCTCGCCGCGGCCGTTGCAGTTGTGGTGCGTCGGATGCACTGAGGGGGAGCACCGAAAAAGATGGTCGAGATCCTGAAGTCGCTGTCGGTCGTGGCCGTCGGCATCATCGGCTTCATCGCCGTGCTGGGCGGGCTCTACTGGCTCGCCAGCCAACTACCAGAGCCATGGCGTGAGCGGGCACGGGTCGCCGTGTTCGTGGGGCCGGCTCTGATCCTGCTGGTCGGTGGGCTGATCATCCCGTCGATCGTCAACCTGCGCCTGTCGTTCTACACGGGCAACGGCCTGTCGCCCACGAAGTGGTACGGGCTGGGCAACTTCCGCGACATCTTCACCAACGACGACAACCTCATGGTGCTGCGCAACACCGTGTGGTGGGTGCTGGTGGTCACCGCCGCCAGTGTCGTCATCGGCATCATCATCGCTCGCTTCGCCGACAAGATGCGTGGCGAACCGATCGCCAAGGCGCTGATCTTCCTGCCGACTGCGATCTCGATGGTGGGCGCAGGCGTGATCTGGAACTTCATGTACGCCACGAAGGGCAACGACCCCGACAAGCAGTTCGGGTTGATCACCTACTTCTGGATGAAGCTCGACCCGATCCTGCCGGGCCACCAGGGGCCGAACTACTGGCTGCAGGACAAGCGCTTCTTCGGCATCGACAGCAACTGGCTGCCCGGCGTCAACACGTTCTTCATCATGGCCGTGATCGTCTGGATCCAGGCCGGCTTCGCCACCGTCGTCATTTCGGCGGCGCTGAAGGGGGTGCCCGACGATCTCGTCGAGGCCGCCAAGATCGACGGCGCCACCGAGCGCCAAGCGTTCTTCAAGGTCGTGCTGCCCTACGTGAAGGGCACGATCATCACCGTTGCCACCACGATCCTCATCGCTGTGATGAAGATCTTCGACATCATCCAGACGATGGGCAAGGGTGGCTCGTTCGGCACCAGCACCATCGCCAACGAGATGTACGAACAATCGTTCACGCAGGACAACAAGGGCCGCGGTGCGGCATGGGCCGTGCTGCTGTTCTTGGCCGTGATCCCCATCGTGTTCATCAACTCGCGCAACCAGCGCGCGATGAGAGAGGGCCGCTGACATGGCAGCAACGCTCGACGCCAAGTCACGCGACACCACGCCGGTCGGCAGCAAGATCGCGACCACGCTGTCCAGCCGCCTCGGCCGGATGTTCGTGTGGTTGCTGGCGATCCTGTGGACGGTGCCCACGCTCGGCCTGCTGATCTCCTCGGTGCGCCCCGAGAGGAAGATCAAGACCACGGGCTGGTGGACGTTCTTCACCGACCCGCAGGTCACGCTCGAGAACTACTCGGGTGTCTTGGAGAACAAGGTCTACGGCCTGCCGTTCAGTCACTTCTTCTGGAACACCGTGAAGATCGCGATCCCGGCCGCGGTCATCCCGATCGTCATCGCCGCGTTCGCGGCCTACGCGTTCTCGTGGATGAAGTTCAAAGGTCGCGACTGGATCTTCGTGCTGGTGGTGGGCCTGATGGTGGTGCCGCTGCAGATGTGCCTGATCCCGCTGCTGAAGTTCTTCAGCAGCGACTTCTTCCCCGACTCGTGGGTGGGCGTGTACACCATCTGGCTGGCGCACGCGATCTTCGGCATGCCGCTGGCGATCTTCCTGTTGAAGAACTTCATCGGTTCGCTGCCCAGTGAAGTGATCGAGGCCGCTCGTGTCGATGGTGCCAGCCACCTCACGATCTTCAGGCGCATCGTGCTGCCGCTGTCGGTGCCCGCGCTCGCCTCGCTGGGCATCTTCCAGTTCCTGTGGGTCTGGAACGACCTGCTGGTGGCCAAGGTGTTCGGCGGCCGTGCCACCAACCAGCCGATGACCGCGGCGATGGTCGACATGGTGGGCAACCGCGGCAACGACTGGCAGTTGCTCACCGCCGGCGCGTTCGTCACCATGATCGTGCCGCTCATCGTGTTCCTTTCATTGCAACGGTTCTTCGTCCGCGGCCTGCTGGCCGGAAGCGTCAAGGGGTAAGTCGTGTCCACCGTCTCCATGGTCAACCTGCAGAAGAGGTACGCGAACGGCTTCGAAGCCGTGCCCGGGCTCGACCTGCAGATCAACGACGGCGAGTTCCTCGTGCTCGTCGGCCCGTCGGGCTGCGGCAAGAGCACCGTGCTGCGCATGGTGGCCGGGCTGGAAGACATCAGCGGCGGCGATCTGCTGATCGACGACGTGCGGGTCAACGCGATGGGGCCGCAACAGCGCGACATCGCGATGGTGTTCCAGAGCTATGCGCTGTATCCCAACATGACCGTCGGCGAGAACATCGCGTTCGCGATGAAGCTGCGCAAGACCGACAAGGCCGAGATCAAGGCCAAGGTGGCCGAGGTGGCCGAGTTGCTCGAACTGACACCGGTGCTCGACCGCAAACCGGGCCAGTTGTCGGGCGGCCAACGCCAGCGGGTGGCGATGGGCCGGGCCATCGTGCGTCAGCCGAAGCTGTTCCTGATGGACGAACCGCTCTCCAACCTCGACGCCAAGCTGCGCGTGCAGACGCGCGCCGAGATCTCGAAGCTGCAGCGCCGCCTCGGCGTCACCACCGTGTACGTCACTCACGACCAGGTGGAAGCGATGACCATGGGCGATCGGGTTGCCGTGCTGCGCCGCGGCGAACTGATGCAGGTCGCCACACCCGAGATGCTGTACTCCGATCCCGCCAACCTGTTCGTTGCCCAGTTCATCGGCTCGCCCAGCATGAACGTGGTTCGTGGCTCGGTGGCCTCCGCCGATCCGTCGGGAATCACGCTCGACATCGCCGGCCAGACCCTGCGCCTCACGGGTGACGCGGCCGGGCGTCTGTCGGGCCTGGCAGCGCGTGTCGGTGAGGACATCGCCGTCGGTATTCGCCCAGAGGCCCTCGAAGGCGACGGTGATGCATCCATCGACGTGCTCGTCGATCTGGTCGAGATGCTCGGCTCGGGGAAGCTGGCGCATTGCACCATCGAGGCTCCCTCCGTTCGCTCCACCGATACCGGTGTGGAGATCAGCGAGCGCAACGAGAGCACCGTGATCGCCTCGCTGGATCCGCGCCACACGGTGCGCGCCGGCGAACGGGTCAGCTTCACGCTCGACACCCACCGACTGCACGCCTTCGACGTCACCACGGGTGCCGCCATCGGTCGCAGCTGACGTCGGGCCCACCACAGGGTGCGTCTGCAACTGGCCAAGCCGGCCGAGCACACCGCCGTCGTGCAGTGGCCGCTCGACACGCCGTTGCGCGACTGGGCAGTCGACGGCATTCGTGGCGTCGCCGGCCTGCATCGGCACGAGGTGCGGATGATCGAGCGACGCGACGCGTCGTACGTGATCAAGGAGTTGCCCGACGAGCTCGCCGAGCGCGAGTGGCGGCTGCTGCGCGAGCTGGCCGACGCCGGCATGCCCACTGCTGAAGTGGTGGGCGTGGTCACCGGCCGCTACGACACCGAGGGTGGCCTCGGGCCCGACGGGCTGTTGATCACCCGCCACCTCGACTATTCGCTGCCGTACCGCGTGTTGCTGTCGGGGCGCGGGCTGAAGATTCCGTACCTCGGCGACCGCCTGTTGGATTCACTGGCCGGCCTGCTGGTGCGCCTGCACTTGGCCGGGTTCTACTGGGGCGACTGCTCGCTCAGCAACACGTTGTTCCGCCGCGACGCCGGGGCGCTTTCGGCCTACGTGATCGACATGGAGACCGGCGAGCGGCACCCATCGCTCAGCGACGGTCAACGCGCGCTCGACCTGCAGATCGCCACCGAGAACGTGGCCGGCGACCTGCTCGACCTGCAGGCCGGCGGCATGCTCGCCGACGGCATCGAGCCGATGGAGACGGCACTCGCGATCGAGGAGTCGTACCAGAAGCTGTGGAACGAGCTGACGCAGGTGAACGAGTTCAACGCCACCGAGACGTTCCGCGTCGACCAACGGCTGCGCCGCCTGCACGACCTCGGCTTCGACGCCACCGAACTCGAGTTGGTGAGCACCGGCGCCGGCGACCGGCTGCGGCTGGTGCCGTGCGTGGTGGAGCACGGCTTTCACGCCAGCCGGCTGCGATCGCTGACCGGCTTGCACGCCGAGGAGAACCAGGCGCGGCGCTTGCTGAACGACATGGGTCGCTACGGCGCCGTGCTCGAACAGCGGGCCGGCAAGCGGCTGCCCGAGGCGGTGATCGCCGCCCGCTGGCTCGACGAACGGTTCGAAGCAGCGATCGACGACATTCCCGCCGAGCTGGCCTCGAAGCTGGAACCGGCCGAGCTGTACCACCAGATGCTCGAGCATCGCTGGTACCTCAGCGAGCGGGCCGGACACGACGTGGGCTTCGCCGAGGCGGTGGCCAGCTACGTTCGCGACGTGCTCGCCGCAGCGCCCGCCGAGCAGGTGGTGCGCACCGGCGACACCGGCACGTTGCCGGTGATCGACTGATCACCAGCGGCGGGCTGATCGACGGCCACCGGCCGGCTGCTGGGCGGTGGCGCCGGGCGGTGTCGACCATCGGGGACCGTGGCGGGGTTACCATCCCCCTACTGGAGGTTCGATGACTCGATGCGCGTCGTGTGGCGCAGCGCTGCCACCCCAAGCGGTGTTCTGCGGCAACTGTGGCTTTCGCAACGGCCCGCCGCCCGTGCTCGACCCTGCCGACCTGTTCACGCCGCTTCCCTCTGCCGCGCCCGCCCCGACGGCGGTGGAGGAGTTCGTGCCCACGGTGCCGCTGATCCGCCGCAACCCGGCCTTGGTGATCGTCGGTGCACTGGCCGTGCTGGGCAGCGCGGTGCTGGCGTTCGTGCTGTTCTCCGGTGGCGACGAGTCGTCCACCACCTCGCCCTCCGCCGGCACCACCACGACGGTGCCGGCCAGCACCACCACCGAATCCACCACGACCACCACCACCGCACCGGCCACGACCACCACGGCGCTGCCAGAGGATCCGGCGGCGAGGCTGCAGCTGCTGGTCGACAACGATCGGGCCGCGGCCGTCACCCTCGTCGACAAGTACGTGGTGCAGCTCAGCGCGAAGCGAGTGGGGTTGGAGGTCGATGGCCGGGTCTTCGCCCTGCCCGACATCTACGACGACCACCTGCTGTTCCGCGAGCCGTACGGCGCGATCCTCGTGGATGCCAGTACGTTCCAGTTCGCGGCCGGCGGCAAGCCGATGACCGGTTGGTACCTGACGATCGTGCCCACGCCGTTCGACACGAAGGCCGCCGCCGAGGCGTGGTGCGCGTCGAAGTCGCTGTCGTCGACGGATTGCTTCAGCCGCGTGTTCATGCCTCCCGTATGAGGCCCCGTGCCCTGCGCCTGCGGGCCGCCGTGTTGGCTGCCGTCGCGCTCGCGGCCTGCTCGTCGACGCGCTCGAACTCCGTGGCGGTCACCACTTCGATCGCCACCAGCACGCCGGCCACCGCGCCGGCCAGCACCACCACGCTGCCGCTGGCCAGCACCACCACCCTCGCCCCGGTCGACGAGCTGCAGCCGTTCGCTGCCTGTGTGCAGAACTGGCCGCTCCGCGATCGGATCGCGCTGTTGGTGTGGCCGGCCGCGTATTCGGGGCGGTGGGCTGCCGTGCAGGCCGCCGTGCGCGACCTGCACGTGGGCGGCGTGATCGTGATGACGCCCGAGGCCGCCGCGCTGGGCACGCTCGCCGCAGATCTTGCCGCGCTCGATGCGCTCAGCCCACACGGGTTGCTGGTGGCCACCGATGAAGAGGGCGGTGCCGTGCAGCGACTACGCGCGCTAGGTGTACTCGCGTCGCAGGAGTCGATGTCGACGATGGCGCTCGCCGACGCCAGGGCAGTGGTCGAGCAGCACGCGCGGCTGGTTGCCGGGGTGGGCATCGACGTGGTGTTCGGCCCGGTGGCCGACGTGCGGCCCGAGCTCGGTGACGACCCGCTGGGCGACGGCCGTCTGTTCCTCGGCGATCCGGAGAACGTGGCGACCTGGGCGCAGATGTACGTGGCGGCTTGGCAGTCGGCGGGGATCATGCCGGTGCTGAAGCACTTTCCCGGCCACGGCTCGGCCTCGGCCGACAGCCACGACCAGCTGGCGGTCACGCCACCCGTGGCGGCGCTACGTGCTCGCGATTTCGTGCCCTATGTGCTGCTGGCCGACTCGGGTGCGGGGGCGATGGTGGGCCACCTGGCGGTTCCCGATCTCACCGGTGGCGAGCCTGCCAGCCGCAGCGCCGCGGCGGTTGCCGTGTTGCGCGACGAGTTGGGGTGGGGCGACGCGCTGCTGTTCACCGATGGCCTGGGCATGAACGGTGTCGGCCTGCCAGAACAGCAGGCGGCCGTGCTGGCCGTGCAGGCCGGCATCGACGTCGTCATCTTCACCGAGATCGGCGCCACCGGTGAGGTGATCGCCGCGCTCGCTGCGGCGGTCGCCAACGGCTCCCTGCCCGAGGCGCGGGTGAACGAGTCGGCGGCCCGGGTGGCGCGCCAACTGGCTGCGCACGGCCACCCGTGCGTGTGATCACACCGGTGTGATCACAACCCGCGTGATCACACAGGTGTGGGATCGACGCGCTGGTAGGTGTTCTGGAAGTCGTCCTGGATGACGGTGGCGATGCCGTCGGTGCTGAACAGCTCGAGCCGGTCGCTCAGCGTCTCCACCGTGAACGTCCAGCCGGCCGGCAACTGCAGTTCGCCACCCAGGCCAGGCAAGCGGTCCGCCGACATCGTGGTGTCGAGCGTCTGCGAGTACGACTGCATCACGTAGAGGGTGCCGTCGGGGTCGGTGAGGATGTAGACCTCGCTGCCCTCGTGGAACACGAACACGGTCTCGCGCACCACGCCGCGTTCGGTGTACGGCGTTTGCGTCGGCGTGCCGGGGCCGAGGTCGACGGTGGCGGCGAGGAACATCTCGATCGTGCCGAAGGTGGTGACCGGCGCGTCGAGTTGCATCGTGGCGTCGATCTCGTCGAGCGTCCAGTAGCGCGGGCCGTTCAGCCGGGCCAGCAGCGAGCCGCGCTCGGTGGCGATCGCGGCAGCGTCGAGCGCCTCCCAGTCGGCCTGCGGGCACGTGCTGTGCCCCATCGTGTTCCACACGTCGGCCACCAACCCGGTGGCCTCCTGGCGCAGCAGCAACACCTCGCAGTAGCGCACGCCGCGCAGCGCATTCGGGTCGGCCGGCGGCCCGGCGGTGGTGTCGGTGGCGAGCGCGGTGGTGGGCGCCGTGTCGGCCGACTCGGTGCCGCTGGTGGCGGTGGGCGCGTCGTCGCTACAGGCGGTGAGCACGAGCGCCGCAGTCAACGCGGCGGCCAGCATTTGTCGGTGCATATGACAAAACCTAGCCGACCGGCGTGCCACCGTGGCCGCTTCGAGTCCGATTGGCGATCACCCACGGAATACGGTGCAGACCCATGGCCATGAACTGCAAGCCGGTGCCCACGCTCGACGACCGGATCAACGACATCCGGATGCGCACGGCGGAGATCATCAACGACGACGTGCTCCCCAACGAGGGCACGTTGTGGGCGGCCCGTCGCCACGACGAGACCGTCACCGAACGTGCCGAAGTGCTCGAGCTGCGCGCCTCCATCCAGGAGAAGGTGAAGAAGGCCGGGCTGTGGGCGCCGCACCTGCCCACCGAATACGGCGGCATGGGCCTCGACTTCATGGCCCACGCCTACATGAACGAGGTGCTGTCGTACGCGATCGGCGCCGCCAAGCTGTTCGGCGTGGTGGCGCCCAACTCGGGCAACCAGAAGATCCTGGTGAAGTACGGCACCGAGCAGCAGAAGCAGGATTGGCTGCTGCCCACCATCGAGGGCACGATGGAGAGCGGCTTCTCGATGACCGAGCCGCACAACCCGGGCAGCGACCCGCGAGCGATCGACACCACCGCCGTGCTGGATGGCGACCACTATGTGATCAACGGCCACAAGTGGTTCACCAGCAACGGCATCGAGGCCGACTTCTTCATCGTCATGTGTCGCGTGGTCGACAAGAGCGCGATGGAGCCGGGCGGCGACCGCAAGACCGGGCCGATGGTGCAGATCATCGTGCCCACCGCCACCAAGGGCGTCAACATCGTGCGCGGCATCGGCGTGTGGGGCAAGCGCAGCACCGATCACTGCGAGGTGAAGTACGAGGATGCCCGCGTGCCGGTGGCCAACGCCCTCGGCCGCGTGGGCGACGGCCACCAGGCTGCGCAGGATCGCTTGGGCGCCGGGCGCATCTACCACTGCATGAACTGCATCGGCCAGATGTGGCGGGCATTCGACTTGATGGTGCACCGCGCCGCTACCCGCCAGGTGCACGGCGGCCTGTTGGCCGACCAGCAGTTCACCCAGGGCGCGATCGCCGACAGCTACATCGACATCCAGACCGCGCGACTGTTCACGATCCACGCCGCCGAGAAGATCGATCAGGGCCTCGCGGCCGCCCGCACCGACATCTCGGCGATCAAGGTGTACGTGCCGTCGGCGTACACACGGGTGGTGGACCGGGCGATCCAGATCTGGGGTGCGGCCGGCGTGTCCAACGACCTGCCCCTGTTCGGCATGTACCAGGGCGCGCGCACGCTGCGCATCGCCGACGGCCCCGATGAGGTGCACAAGATCCTCATCGCCAAGAACGTGCTCGGCCGCTACGCGAAGGGCGAAGGCTGGGACTTTGGCAACTGAGTTGCGGTCGCCGCGGGTCAGCGCAGGCGGTCTCGGCTGAAGATCGCGGAGGCCCGGCGTCGGAGCCGAGCAGGCTGTGACCTGAGATCCGTTCGCGCCGCCTGGATCCCCCGCCGAGCCACTGCAACGAACGTCGTCCGCTCTACTCGGCTGGCGGCGAGCGTGGCGACGGTGATGATGCTGAGCGGTCCTAGCAGGGCAATAGTCAGCCCGGGCCACACTCCGATGAGGTGACTGTTATAGAGCACGGTCAGGGTGACGGTGAGTCCGATAAGGAGGAACACCCCGATGATCTGGATCCGCTCGATCGCCTTCTGCTGCGCAGGGTCGAGCTGTGGTTCGCCATCGGTCACGGCTGCGAGTCCAGCACGCCCACGTGAGGAACGCAATGTGGATGGACTCGGGCGCTGTCAGCCGGCGAGGGCGGCTTTCACCATCGCCGCGATCTTGGCGCCGTCGGCGGTGGGGCCGGCCTTGGCGCGAACGGCGCTGACCACCTTGCCCATCGCCTTCATGCCCTCTGCACCCGCGGCTGCCGCGGTCGCGATCTCTTCGCCGATGATGCGCGCCAGGTCGTCGTCGCTGAGCGCCGCCGGCAGGTAACCCTCGAGCACCGCGGCCTCGGCGCGGGCGCGCTCCACCTTCTCGGGGCGGCCGGCCGTGGCGAACGCGTCGGCAGTCTCGTGGTGCTTGCGCACTTCCACGGCGAGGATCGCCACCACTTGCTCGTCGCTGAGCACGGCCACCTCGTCGCCGGCCGTCTCGGCCACGGAGATCGCCGACAGCGCCTGGCGCAGCGCGGAGAGCGCGAGTTCGTCGCGCGCCTTCATCGCCACGGTGAGCGCACGCTGCAGTTGGGGCTTGATCGACTCGGTCATCCCCCCAGGGTACGGCGCGATCTGGGGCTGGATCGTCCCGGTTTCCGGAACGGAACCGGATACAGAACGCATCGTGGGACAATCCAGCCCCAGAAACCGGGCGTATCGTGAGCGGGATGTTGGGCGCGGTGGGAGACCTGCTGGAAGACGTGGTGGTGCGCTTGCACGAGCAGGTGAACCACGCCAGCGACACCCAGGCCACGGTGCTGCGCCGTCGCGGCGGCAGCGCAGCCAACGTGGTGGAGGCCGCTGTGCGCGCCGGCGCGCCGGCGCGGTTCATCGGCCAGGTGGGCGGCGACGGTGTGGGCCAATGGCTCACCGAGCAACTCACCGCGATCGGCGCCGACGTGGTGGTGCGCCGCGAGGGGCGTACGGGCACGATCATCGTGCTGCTCGACGTGAACGGCGAGCGCACCATGCTGGCCGATCGGGCCACCGCCACCGAGCTCAGCGACCCCGACCCGGCGTGGTTGGCCGGCCTGCACACGCTGCACGTGCCGTTCTACTCGCTGGAGATCGAACCGCTGGCCAGCACCTCGATGACGCTCGCCGCGCTGGCCAAGCGGCGGGGCCTGACGGTGTCGATCGACATGTCGTCGGCCGCGGTGCTCGAACGGTTCGGAGTGCCCCGGGCGCTGTCGGTGATCAGGTTCCTGCGGCCCACGGTGGTGTTGGCCAACGAGCTGGAAGCGCAGGTGCTGGGCGAAGGGTTCCGCCCCGAGCAGCTGAGCGGCGCGATGGTGGTAGTGAAGCAAGGTGCCGACCCGGCGATCGTGTACCGCGCCGGTGAGCCGACCGTGGAAGTGCCCGCGATCGTGGTGGCCGGCGTCACCGACACGACCGGTGCGGGCGATGCGTTCGCCGCCGGGCTGCTGATCGCGCTGGCCCGCGGTGACGACGCGATCGCCGCCGTGCGCAACGGCCACGAGGTGGCAGCCGCCGCGGTGCGCCGGGCCTCGGGCCTCGCGTAGTCACCCCAGCAGCATCACCGTCAGCGCACCGGCCAGCAGCGCCACCGACACGAACGCCACCGCCAACGCGCCGGTGTGGGTCTTCTTCGCGGCCTTCAGCGGAGGCAGCAGCGCCGATGCCGGCACGGTGGCACTGCCCTGCTGGAGCGCCGCGCCGCAGCTGCCGCAGAACCGTGTGCCGTCTCCGGAAATGGGTGCGCCGCAGGCGCCGCAGTAGTTCATGCGTTGTCTTGGTTGGCGACGAGCAGCCCCGCCACCACGGCCAGCACCATCAGGATCACGCCCACGGTGGTGACGAGGTGCGGGGAGAAGTCGTCGGCCCCCCAGCTGCCACCGGCGATGCCAACCGGGATGTCACCCGACTCGCTGATCGCGGTGATCCACTGCCACACGCCGACGCTGATCGCTCCGATTGCCAAGCCGAGGCCCCAGCGACGATTGAGCAGGAACCCGGTGAGGCCGCCCACGCCGATCAGCACGAGCACGAGCAGGCGCAGCAGCAAGGTGGCGGGTGGCGTGAAGTCGTTGCTGAACTGGTCGGCGAACGCAGCACCATTCATCGGGATCAGCGAACCGAACACCACCAACAGGGTGGCGATCGCACCGACGATGCCGACGGTCGGTTGCACCGGTGGCTGTCCGTCGGGCTTCGAGTCCTTCAGCGAGAGCACGAACGCCACGACGCCGAGCACGGCCGCGAGCACCGCCAGCCAGAAGCCGATCTCCTGCGTGGTGGTGAGCTCGAACGACCCGCCGCCCGACAAGAGGGTCACTTCCCACTGGTCGAAGATGCCGATGACCTGGCCGATCACCATCGACATCATCCCCGCGAGGGCCAGGCCGGCGCCGCCGGCGATCCCCGACCCGATGCGCCGACCTGTGGCACCCAACGCCGCACCGCCGGCCAGCAGCAGCGCAGCGATGATCGCGCCGACCATGTAGTTGGAGGCGAAGTCGTTGAGCACCCAGTGCTCGTTGGTGACCAGGTCGCCGGTGATCTCCACTGTGGCGACATCGGTGAGCGCGGCGCCCACCGCGAGCACCGCCGCGATCGCCGACACCACCACGAGCGGGGTGAGGCGGAACGGTTGCACACCGGCCGGGGGCACGGTCTGTTCGCCGGTGACATCGAGCAGGGCAGCGTCGGACCACGGTGCCGTGAAGCGATCGCCCCCCTGCACCCTGGTGTGCGCCGTCTGCTCGACGACGCTGAGTAGGGCAGTGGGCTCGAACGTGGGTGTGGAGGTGACGGCGGCGACGGGCACCGTCGGCGACGTGGCCGGCACCACCGGCGGCGCGCCGACCGTGGGCGGCGGCAGCAGGTTGCCGGCGGCCGGCGTTCCCTGCGTGCCCGGAACTGTGGGCACGGCGGTCGTGGTGGTGTGCACCGAGGTGTCGACCACGGCCACACCACAGACGGTGCAGAATCTCTGGCCCGGCTGAATCGCCGTGCCGCATGACGGACAGAACATCGCCACCCCTTATCCTTCGAGGACGTTGTCGGGCAGGAGCCTATTCCAGTTCGTCGGTGCGCCACGTCGGTTGCGACACCAGCCGATTCGCGTACCGCTCGGCCATCCGCAACACGAGGTAGTCCTCGAACTCGCCGGCCGGCAGCGCAGGGGCGTACAGGTGGCCCTGCTGGCGCACGCAGCCGAGGGCGATCAGCGAGTCGGCCTGCGCCCCGGTCTCCACGCCACCGGCGGTGACTGAGAAGCCGATCTCGCGCACGAGGGCGATGATCGACCGGACGATGGCCCGGTCGTGCGGGTGGGCTGTGATCGTGTCGATCGACATCCGGTCGATGCGCACTTCGTCGAGCGGCAACCGGCGCAGCATGCTCAGCGACGACACGCCGTGAGCGAAGTCGTCGAGGCACACGCGGCCGCCACGGGCCCGGAACGAGGCGAGGTTGGCCGCGGCCGACGGCAGGTCGCCGCCGACAGCGCTCTCGAGCACGTCGATCGTGACCAGCTCGGGCGAGACACCGTGCAGCATCCGGTCGATGGGGTCTTCGCGCCAGTTGCGTTCGGTGGCCTCGGGCGCCATGTTGATGCGGAACCGGAAGCCCTCGGGCAGGCCCAACATCGACAGTCGCACGATGTGTGGGCGGGCACTGATCACCACCTTCTCGGTGATCCGCTCGAGCAGGCTGGCCGAGGTGGCCACCGCCAGGAAGTCGTGGGCCGCCACCACGTGACCGTCGCGGCGCACCCACCGGGCCAGCAGTTCGGCACCCACGACCTGGCCGTTGCTGGCGTCGATCTCGGGCTGGAAGAAGGCGACGATCTCGCCGTCGTCGATCGCTCTCCGCAGCGCCTGCTCGCCTTCGAGGCGATTCACCATCTCCTGGTGCATCGCGCTGTCGAACACCTCCACTCGGTTGCGGCCACCGGCCTTGGCCTTGTAGAGCGCGGCGTTGGCGTTGCGCAGCAGCTCGCTGGCGGCAGAACCGTGGAGCGGGGCGGCGGCGACGCCGATGCTCACCGACGAGGGCATCTCGCGCCCCTCGGCGTAGACCGTCTGGGCCAGGATGGTCACGAGTCGGCGGGCGACCGTGCTGGTGGCTTCCAGGTCGAGCCCGGGCATGACCACCACGAACTCGTCGCCGCCCATGCGACCGGCGAGGGAGTTGGCCTCGATGTTGTGCTGCAACCGTTCGGCGATCACGCTGATGAACCGGTCGCCACCACGGTGACCGAGCGCGTCGTTGACGGCCTTGAAGCGGTCGAGGTCGCAGAACAGCAGTCCGACGGGATGCTGCTGATCGCAGGTGGACAGCACCGAGTCCAGCAGTTCGAGCGTGCCGCGGCGGTTGTACAGCCCGGTGAGCGGATCGTGAGTGGCTTGGTGGGCGAGCCGTGTGTTGATCGCCGCCAACTGCTCGTTCGCACCCGTGAGCTCGCCGCGTTCGTGGTCGAGTTCGAGCAGCAACTGGTCGCTGCGCCATTGCAGCTTGATGCCGCCGATGCTGTTGGTGCTGAGCACGTGGTGTAGCACCACGAGCGACGCCCCGAACAGGATGCACAACAGGCCGAGGCCGTGCAGGCCGCCATCGCTCGAGGTGAGCAGTGACCACGAGGCCCAACCGATGAGCGGCACGAGCACTGCGAGGAACAGGTCGCTGCGGCCGGCCGTGACGATGCAGAAGACGGCAGCCGAGGTGGTGGGGAACAGCGTGAAGAGCAACGTCAGTTCTGTCGGCGCGCCTTGCGCGACCCACGGCGCCATGCCGAACGTGGCACCCACGGAAGCGAGCGACAGCCCGATCAAGAGCTGGTTGCCGATCGAGGTGGAGTTCGAATCGGACAGTCGGTAGTAGCGGTACAACGCGAACAGGGTGATGGAGGTGCCGAACACCGCGGCCAGCAGCCACCATCCGAGGCGCACCGACGACACCTGGTTGCGCATCATCGAGCTGACCAACAGCGTGAAGGGCACCACCAGGAACGGCGTCGGCGCGAGGTTCGCGGCCACCATCGCCAGCGCCCGCTCGCGCACGAAGCTGGAGGGAGCCTCGGTGATGATCAGGTCGTCGTCACCCACCATCGTCGATCCCCCTCTCCAGGCTCTGCGACCCGTCAGCAGGCCCATATGCTCCACCGAGTCCCGGTGCGTACTCGTTCATCGGCAGGTGGCAGGCGGTTCTTGACCCTGGGATACTCGGGGCCATGCGCGGCCGCTTCGCCCCCTCGCCGACGGGTGCCCTGCACCTGGGCAACCTACGCACCGCGCTGGTCTCATGGCTGCACGCGAAGTCGCTCAGTGGCGACTGGCTGGTGCGCATGGAGGATCTCGACCGGGTCACCTCATCGGCGGCGCACGAGGCCGATCAGCTGGCATCGCTCGCGTCGCTGGGCATGCGCTCCGACGGGCCGGTCGTGCGCCAGTCCGAGCGCTTCGATCGCTACCGCGACGCGATCGAGGTGCTGCGCGCCACAGGCCGGGTCTACGAGTGCTTCTGCTCGCGACGCGAGATCCGCGAGGCCGCCCAAGCGCCGCACGGCGACTTGCCCGAGGGCGCCTACCCGGGCGTCTGCCGACGGCTGACCGCAGCTCAACGCGAGGCACACCTCGCCCAGGGGCGCCGGCCCGCGCTGCGGCTGCTCACGAACGGCGAGCGCTTCGAGGTGCACGACCTGCTGGCCGGCCGCGTCGAGGGCACGGTGGACGACGTGGTGCTGCAACGCAACGATGGCGTACCCGCCTACAACTTGGCCGTCGTGGTGGACGACGCCGCACAGGGTGTCACGCACGTGGTGCGCGGCGACGATCTGCTGTCCAGCACGCCACGGCAGCTTCTGCTGCAGCAGCTGCTGGAACTGCCTCACCCTGCCTACGCGCACGTGCCGTTGGTGTTGGCCCCCGACGGCACACGGCTGGCGAAGCGGCACGGCGCCGTCACGCTCGCCGACCTCGCCGCCCGTGGCGTGACTGCGCAGCAGGTGCTGGCACGGCTGGGTGCCAGCCTCGAACTGTGCGACCGTGCCGAGGTGGTGACGCTGCCGAACCTGCTGGCCCGCTTCCGCCTGGCGTCGGTGCCGCGCCAGCCGTGGTGGCTCGCGGCCACCGATCTCTGACACGATCGGGTGCATGGCTCAGCACTACGACGACCTGCAGCAGATCTTCGGCTACCAGGGCGCGTTCGATGATCGCCGCGGGCTGACCGAGCTGGGGCCGGAGGTGTACTCGGTGCCCTTCTGGACGCCCGAATTCTGCGCCACGGTGATCCGCGCCGCCGAGGCCGTCGGCGCGTTCGAGCTGCAACCGCACGATCCGGTGCCTGGGCACGAGATCTCGCTCGCCGGCATCAGCCCGAAGCTGTTCGAGGCGGTGGAGATCGATCTGGGGGTTCGCATCTGGCCGCAGCTGCGCACGGTGTGGCCGTACATCGACTACCACGGCCTGCGCGACGTGTTCGTGATCAAGTACGAGATGGGTGTGCAGGAGAACCTGCGGATGCACCACGACGTGGCCCAGGTGTCGGCTTCGATGAAGCTCAACGAGGCCTACGAGGGGGCGGTGCTCGAGTTTCCCCGCCAAGGCATTGACAACGCGGCGACGGGTGTCGGCGATCTCGTCGTGTTCCCGTCGCTGGTCACGCACCCGCACCAGGCGACCCACTTGCGCAGCGGCGTGAAGTACGGCCTGGTGGTGTGGTTCGAGCTGCCAACATTCTGAGCGCAAGGTTCAGTACTCTTGGCCGCTGTGGCTCGTGCCACACCCCCCACACCATGACGTATCGCCGCACCCCCACTCTCATCCTGGTCGCCCCCCTCGTGCTCGGCGCGCTCGCGTCGTGCGCTGCCACGGTGTCCGGTTCCGCCCCTGGCAGCGACGCCACCTCCACCACCGAGGAGGTCACCTCCACCACCGAGGCTGCCCCCACGACCACCGAGCAGGTGCCCACCACCGAGGCGCCCACCACCATCGGCGAGCCCACCACCACGCTGGCACCGAACGTGGAGATCGTCGGGTCGGCGTTCATCGCCGTCGCACCGATCGGCAAGACCGATGGCCCGGCGGCGGCCGTGTTGCAGGATCGGCTCACCCAGCTCGGGTTCTGGACCGGAACCAGCGATGGCGATTACGGCTTCGCCACCACCCAGGCGGTGATGGCCTTCCAGAAGTACCACTGGCTCACCACCAGCGGCAAGGTCGACGAGGCCACGGCCGAACGGCTGAACAACGTCGTCGAGCGCGCGCACGGTTTCGCCGACACCGGCACGCTCGTCGAGGTCGACAAGGGACGCCAACTGTTGTTCATCGTCGTCGATGGCAAGACGCTCTGGACGTTCAACACGTCCACCGGCAGCGAGAACCCCTACGAAGCACCGAACCAGCACGACCCGACGAAGATCGAGAAGGGCGACTCGGTCACCCCCAACGGGCTGTGGAAGGTGGACCGCGAACGGCCCGACGGCTGGTGGGAAGGCGACCTCGGCAAGATCTACCGCCCGAAGTACTTCCGCGGCGGGGTCGCCATCCATGGCATGACCAGCGTGCCCAACTACCCCGCGTCGCACGGCTGTGTGCGCGTCAGTGTCGCCGCGATGGACCTCATCTGGGAGCAGAACCTCATGCCGCTGGGCACTCCGGTCTGGGTGCACGAGTAGCTCGTGCTGCCCCACGTCGGCGAGCTGGCACCGTGGGCCGATCCTGAGGTCGTGTCGCTGCGGCGGCTGCCGATGCACGTGCCGCTGCCACCCGACGGCGCCGGTCGCGAGCGGGTGCTGCTCGATGGGCACTGGCACGTTCGCCTGTACCCGAACCCCACCGATGTACCCGCGCGTGCGCTGACCGGCGCCTGCGAGCGCTGGGCGCTGGTGGAGGTGCCCGGCAGCTGGACGATGCAAGGTGTGGGCGACCACCCGCACTACACCAACATCGGCATGCCCTTCCCCGGGCCGCCGCCGCGCTTACCCGAGCACAACCCCACCGGCGTCTACCGGCGTGCGCTGCACGTGCCCCACGGCTGGGGCGCTGCCCAAGTGGTGCTGCACGTGGGTGGCGCGGAGAGCGTGCACGCCG
Source organism: Actinomycetota bacterium (assembly GCA_030645495.1). Lineage (GTDB taxonomy): Bacteria > Actinomycetota > Acidimicrobiia > Acidimicrobiales > Ilumatobacteraceae > UBA668. Next base: position 61,448 of record JAUSLV010000018.1, on the reverse strand, counting down.
TGTGGGTCAACGGTCGCTTCGCTGGGTACGGCACCGACAGCCGGTTGGGCAGCGAGTACGACCTCAGCGAGTTGGTGCAGCCCGGCCACAACGAGCTGGCGATCGTGGTGCTGCGCTACAGCGCGCACAGCTACGTGGAAGACCAGGACCAGTGGTGGATGGCCGGCCTGCACCGTGAGGTGTTCGTCGAGGCCCGCGCCGCTGCGCACCTTGCCGACGTGGTGTGCGCGGCCGATCTGCTGGCTGATGGTGCGGGCCGGCTGCAGGTGGCGGTCACGGTGGGCGGGCCGCAGGCGGCGCTGCCCGGCCACCGCGTGCAGGTGTCGCTCGTGGGGCCTACGGGCCGGCGCATCGGGCGGCCCTCGGTGCAGCCCGTACCACACGCGTTCGACTCGATCTATGTGTTCGCCGGGCACGTCACGCACCACGAGTTCCAGGTGCCCGCGGTGCAGCCGTGGTCGGCCGAGTCGCCGGTGCGCTACCGGGTGGAGGTCGAGCTGCTGACCCCCGAGCACCTGGCCGGCAACGCCCCCACCGACGCCACCCACCAACTCGTCGGATTTCGTCACGTGGAGATCCGCGGAAGAGATCTGCTGGTCAACGGGCAGCGGGTGTGGGTGTTCGGCGTGAACCGTCACGACCACCACCCCGATCGCGGCGCGGCCGTGTCGGTCGACGACATGCGCGCCGACCTCGTGCAGATGCGCCAGCACAACATCACCGCCGTGCGCACGTCGCACTATCCCAACGACCCGGCGTTCTACGACCTGTGCGACGAGTTGGGCATGTACGTGGTGGACGAGGCGAACATCGAGAGCCACGCGTACAACACCAGCCTGTGCCACGACCCGCGGTGGAGGGCCGCGTGGCTCAGCCGGGGCAGCCGGATGGTGCACCGCGATCGCAACCACCCCAGCGTGATCATGTGGAGCCTGGGCAACGAGGCCGGTTACGGCTCGCACCACCACGCGCTCGCCGGCTGGATCCGCCACGCCGACCCCACCAGGCCGCTGCACTACGAGGGTGCGGTGTTCCACGACGGCTGGGTGGATGGTGGCCGCGAGGTCACCGATGTGGTGTGCCCGATGTACCCACCGGTCGATGCCATCCGGCGGTACGGCGAGTCTGGCCGTGGCACTCGCCCGCTGATCATGTGCGAGTACAGCCATGCGATGGGCAACAGCAACGGCTCGCTCGCCGACTACTGGCACGTGATCACCACCACGCCCGGGCTGCAGGGCGGCTTCCTGTGGGAGTGGAAGGATCACGGCCTGCGCCAGACCCTGCCCGATGGCACCGTGCGCTTGGCCCACGGCGGGCATTTCGGCGACACCCCCAACGACGGCAACTTCGTGGCCGACGGCCTGATCGACAGCGACGGCTGGCCGCACCCGGCGATGCGTGAGGTCGCGTGGGTGTACCGGCCGGTCGTGGTGTCGGGGTCGGGCGGGCCAGGCCGTCGCGGCTCGCTGCGCATCGCCAACCGCCAGTCGTTCACCGGGCTGGAATGGTTGCACTGCGACTGGGAGCTGGAGGTCGATGGCACCGCCGTGGCCACCGGCCGACTGCAGCTACCAGTGGTCGCGCCGCACGCCGCGGTCGACGTGCCGCTGCCGTGTGCCGTGCCCGCCGGCACGGGCGAGGTGCACCTCACGGTCCTCTGGACCACGCGCCACGACCTGCCGTGGGCGCCCAAGGGCCACCTGGTGGCGTGGGACCAGGTGCAGCTGCGCGCGGCCACGAAGCCGCACGGCGAGGTGGTGCCCGGCGAACGGCCCCGGTTCGCGATCGAGCCGACGCTCACACTCTGGCGCGCCCCGATCGACAACGACGGCTTCAAGCTGATGCCCGATCTCGCCGAGCGCCTGCAGGTGGGTGGGTTGGCACTGTTGCGCTGGCAGCAGCAGGGCATCGACACGCTGCCTGCCGAGGAGTTGGTGCAGCACACCTGCGATCGGCGCGACACCGACATGGGCAGCGTGTTCCACCACACCGTCGTGGTGCCCCCAGAGCTGGCCGACCTGCCGCGCATCGGTGTGCAGTTCGCGTTGCCTGCCCGGTTCGGTCTGCTGCGCTGGTTCGGCCGCGGTCCGCACGAGAACTACCCCGACCGCAACGCTTCCGCAGTGGTGGGCGTGTGGGAGGGCGAGCCCGATGTGCCGCCCTACCTCGTGCCGCAGGAGTTCGGGCTGCGCACCGACTGCCGCTGGTTCGAGTTCGAAGACCTGCGCTCGGGCGACGTGCTGCGCATCGACGTGTTGCAGCTCACGAAGCACCACGCGCGCGTGCTGCACTGCTCGGCCACGCACTTCACCGCGCACGACCTGTATGCCGCCGCGCACGAGGTCGACCTCGTGCCCCGCCGCGAGCTGATCGTGCACCTCGATGTCGCCCACCGCGGCCTGGGCACCGCCAGCTGCGGTCCCGACGTGCTGCCGCAGTACCGGATCGAGTCCGGCACCTACCGCTTCGCCTACCGGGTCAGCTACCGGCGCGCCTGACCGGCGTGGGGGTGACGCCGATGTGCGCCCCGACAGCGTCGATCACCGCCGTCGCCGTGGCGGCATCGATCGGCTCCCCGTCCCGCAACGCATTGAACACGGCCAGCCCGCGCAGGTCGGTGGGCCAGTCCGGCATTCGCGCCACGAGGTGGAAGTGGACGTGCTGGAAGCCATCACCCTCGGCGAACTGCGCCACGTACTCCGACGCGCAACCGGTGGCGGTGTGCAACGCGGAGCACAGTTTCGGTAGCCAGGTGCCGAGGGCCAGCGCTTCGTCGTCGGTCAGTTCGTGCACGGCGCGTGCGTGACGGCGCAGAACGAGTACCAACCACCCCGGGATCGCGACCGGGTGAACATGCTCGACGCGCCAGTGATCGTCCAGGTCGAGGCGCGGTGCATTCGTCAGCACGACCTCGCCCGCCAGCGCCCGGCACGTGACGCAGTCCATTCTCAGATGATCTCAATCGGGCACCGACTGCCGGGTGCGTTGGCCAGGCGTCGATCGGCGGTGACCAGCGGGCAGCGGAGTGTCTCCGCCACGGTGACGTAGGACGCGTCGTACACGGTGAGGTTGCCACGCAACGACCAGACGCGTCGGAGCAACGATGCAACCGGAAGAATGACGAGCGGAAGATCGAGTAAGTCGTCAATTGCTCGTTCTGCTTGTGAGGGACTCAGCAGCCCGACCGCTGTTTGGCGGCGAAGCACGGACAGGACCTCCAGACGCAGGAGATCCGGACCGGCCAGTTGCTCACCGCGGAGTCGTGCCCGGTACCGCGCGCCGTCTGACCCGGTGTCGCCAACGGCTGGCGCGAGAACGGATGCGTCAACGACCAGCACGCTCAGCGTCCAAGGCCGCGAGCGCGTCAGCAGCGGGGAGGTTGCCCTTCCTCCTCCGCTCAATACGGTCGAGGATGTCGTCCAACGAAGGCGTCGTTGCGATCAGCGTGAGCTGGGTCGCCAGATACTGCTGCAACGACTGGCCGGCTATGTGAGCGCGCCTGACCAGTTCCTCATGGATGTCATCGGGGACGTCTCGAACTTGAACGTTCGGCATGCATGCAGAATACATGCACCGTCCAGAGACGGCAAGGACGGCGCGCTGATCAGCCCGGCTTGGGGGTGCCGGCGGGCCGGATGCGGAGGTGGTGGTCTTCGGCGTTGCGGCAGTTGCCGGTGGCGAGGTCGAAGCGCCAGCCGTGCAGCGTGCACACGAAGTCGTCACCGTCGATCTCGCCGAACACCTTCAGGTCGGCCTGGCGGTGCGGGCAGGTGCGCTCGATGATCCAGCCGTCGAGTTCGAACTCCTCCTGAGCGAGGCCATCGCGATCGGGGTCGTGCTTGCGCAGCGCCTCGGCCTCGGCGCGCACCATGCGCTCCTCGTCGAGTGACTTGAAGAAGTTGTAGAGATACTCGTTGTACTGGCCCTTGCGCCAGGCACTGAAGCGGCACGAGAGGAACAGCGCGTTGCTCCAGTCGTTGGCCCGCTCGGCCACCACGGTTTCCACCAGCTCGCGCTGCACCGTGAACCGGAAGCCGTGGTCTTCGCCCTTCCACTCGCGCACCTCGCGGTTGGGGAAGTCGATCGCGATCGCCAGATCGCCGGCGTTGAACACGCACACCGCGCCAACCGAGTCGCACAGCGTGGGGGCCATGCGCATCAGCGGCTCCCACCAGTCCTTCAGCGTCTGCAGCAGGTTGGGGGTGGCGGGCAGCCACTTGGCCTTCATCTCCGCCAGCCACGGCAGGTAGTCGGCCTGGTAGTCGCGCAGGTATTGCAGCTTGTTGTCGAAGATCGCCTGCACGTCGGCTTCGGGCATCGGATGCGTGACCGTGAAGTCGCCGCTGGTGCCGAACTCGATCTCGGTGCCCGGGATCGCCAGCACGCCGAGGTGGCCGGCGGCCTGCAGGCGGGCCATGAACTCGCGCTGGTCGGGGAAGATGCTGAGCTCGTCGCCGGTGATCACGTTCACGCCGAACAGGTCGGGGTCGAGGAACGCCGGCGGGCCGGCGCTGGGCACGATGGCCCGCGAGCCGATCGCCTCCACGTAGTGCATCGCGCGGGTGAACTGTGCGTCCACCTTCGCGTGGCACAGCTCCTTCATCTTCTCCGGCGTCTCTTCGTACACGATCGGGTACCAGATCGCACCGCTGTACTGCAGCCAGTGCAGATCCACCGGGCCATGTTTGGCAAGGGTTTCCAGATGGCTGGTGCGGCAGTCGTTCTGGTTCACCAGGCGGGCCGTGCCATCGCTGATCACGAGCGCGCTGTCGCCGCCGGGGCCGTCGGTGATGCTGACCTCGCAGTGGATCGTGACCTTCAGGTTGGGGCCGAGGGCCAGCTCCTCACGGTCGACCGTGCGGATGATGTTGTTGAACCCCAGGCCGCGCATGATCCGCTCGAGCTCGCGAGTGGGGTAGCCCGGGATCAGCACCTTGACGTTCTTGTTCATGTTCGCCACCAGCCACTCGGGATCGAGGTGATCCGCGTGGATGTGCGAGATGTACAGGTAGTCCGGGTTGCAGATCCGGTGCATCAGCTCGGCGGAGAGTTGGTCGTTCCGAGGGAACACGAACCAGCTGCCGAAGAACTGGGGGAGGAACCAGGGGTCGCAGCAGATCGACCCGTCGAGCGTGTCGACGAGGATCCCTGCGTGACCGATCGATGTGGCACGCATGAAGGTCACGCTAGTCACGCGCACCCGCGCGAGTCAGGCCCGCTGACGAGGATGTGACAAAAGGCCCAGGATGGGCCTGCGGCCTCAGGCGGTGATGCTGGCGCCGGCCTGCGGCCTCAGGCGGTGTTGCTGGCGCCGGCCTGCGGCCTCAGGCGGTGTTGCTGGCGCCGGCCTGCGGCCTCAGGCGACCGGCGGGTCGGTGAACTGCTGGCCGGCGCGCGACACGTGCTCGGTCCAGGTGCCACCGTCCCAGTAGCGCAGCTCGAAGCGGCCGGCCGGGTCGGCGTACCAACCTGCGGGAACGGCGGGCGACGCCGCGGGGGCCGGCTGGTAGGCGGGGGCCGGCTGGTACGCCGGGGCGGGGGCCGGCTGGTAGGCGGGCGCAGCGGCCGGCGCCGGGTCGACGATCGGGGCCATCGGGGCCGGAGCGGGCTCGGGGGCCACTGCCCAGCCGGCGGGCTCGGCGGCCGGGGGCGCAGCGGGCTCGGCCTGTGCGGCGGGTGCGGCGGGTGCGCTCTCGGCGCCGGCGGCGCGACTGAGGAACGCCGTGACATCGCCGCCGGTGGGCACGATGCTGACGACCGTCCAACCTTCGGCGGACTTCTCGGTGAGCTTGGTGGCGAGTGCTGCCGGGTCGAAGGACGAGGCGCTGACGATGGCGAATTCCTGCATGGCGGGGACAGTAGTGCCAACAATGCCGTAGGTCCATGCCCGCAACGCAAAACCCGAGGGTTTCCACGACACCAGGTGACGTTGAAATCCTCGGAAATGGGTCGGGCGGGATTGGGTCAGGCGGGCAGCACGAGGGCGTGCACGTCGACGTCGGCGGGCGAGCCGTCGTACACCAGGGCACCGTCGCGCAATGCCAGCAGGCGTTGCACGCGGCCCACGAAGGCCAGCTCGTGGGTGGCCACCACCAGCGTGGCGCCGCCGGCTGCCGCGTCGTCGAGCAACTGCAGCAGCGCTTCCTTGCCCGGCTGGTCGAGGCCCACGAACGGTTCGTCGACCAGCAACAGCTGGAACGGGCGGATCAGCGCGATCGCGATCGCGGCCTTCTGCCGCAGACCGCGGCTGAACGTGGTGGGAATGTCGTCGCGGCGCGTCGTGAGGTGCAGGGTTGCCAGCAGCGATTCGGCGCGAGCCTCCCAGGCCTCCACGCCATGCACGCGGGACACGAACTCGAGGTGCTCCCACAGCGACAGGTCGTCGTAGAACGTGGGGGTGTCGCTGAGCCAACTGAGTGCACGGCGCGCCTCGCGGCTGCCCGACACGTGGCCGACGATGCGCGCCTCGCCCACGCTGGGGTCGAGCAGGCCGGCGGCCATGCGCAGCAACGTGGTCTTGCCGCTGCCGTTGTGGCCCACGAGCGCGACGTGCTGGCCTTGCGGCACCTCCAGATCGAGCGGCTCGAGTGCCGGCCGGTCGCCGTAGTCCTTGCCCAACCGGTGGGTGCTGAAGGCGATGGTCATGTGCCGCTCCTCGCGTGCTTCGCCGACGTCTGTGCGCGGCCCTCTTGCATGAATGCGCGAACCTTGATCCGCACCCGGTCGCGCACCTTCGTCCAGTACGCCACCAGCGCGGCCACCAGTAGCGAGCCGATCGCGCCACGGAGCGCGGCGCCGGCCAGCGAGCCGCCGTTGCGCACGGCCGAGCGCATCAAGAGCACCGAGCAGGTGCCCAGCGCGCTGACCACGATCGGTAACAGCAGGCGCAGCGTGGTGGTGAACCCGGCCATCTCGGGCGGGATGAACACCTCTTGCTTGGCCGAGCTGAATGGATCGGGTGCGTCGCGCACGATGCTGTACACGCCACCTGCGGCGCCGCCCAGCAAGGTGGGCAGGGCGAGGATCGCAGCCGGCACGATGGCGTCGGTGCTGCCCATCGTGAGCACTGCCGCGGTCGCAGCCACGATCGCGAACGGCACCAGCGCCACCGTGGGGGCGGCGAGATGGCGCACCATCAGTTCGCCGCGCTCCACCGGCAGGCCATCGGTGTAGTCGGGCTGGTCGACCTCTTGCGACAGCGGTTCGTAGATCTCCAGCCCGAGCAGGAAGCCGAGCAGGGCCGAGCCGATCACGGCGGGCGTGGTGCCGCGCACCGCCGCGGCCTGCAGCACGCCGATGCCGGCGGCCACCGCGGCCAAGCGCACCAGGCGGGTGAGCGGGAAGCGCAGCAGGCCGTGCCAGCCGCGGCGCCACACGCCGCTGGTGAACGTGCTGCTGCGGGCAGGCCCCAGGCGTCGCCACGGATGCCGACGGGTGGACTCCTGGTTGAGCTGGCGACGCAGCAGGATCACCGTGCGCAGGTCTTGCATCGTGACTGCGAAGCGCAGTTGGGCGACGAGCGCGCTGCGCCGGGCGAGTGCTTCCAGCGAGATGCGCTGCAGTTGCGTGAGGCCCACGACCACCGCGGCGAGCGCGACGGCAACCGGCACGAGATCGACGGGGTGCTGCCGCCAGCCCCACAGGCCGAGGCTGCCGCAGGCGGTGCCAGGGCCGGGTACGTGCCAGGCGACGGCGGCGGCCTGCCAGCCGAACACCGCTAGCCCGGTGGCGGTGGCCAGCCAACGCGGCAGGCGCCGAGTGTGTGCCAGCAGCGCTGCGCCAGCCCAGATGGCGGCGACGGTGCCGCCGTAGAGCGCGCCACCCGACGCCCACGCGAGCAGCGAGCCGGGCAGGCGGCGGCCGGCCAATTGGCCGACGATCGCGCCGGTGGTGGCGCCGGCGAACACCGCGCCGCGGGCGCGCTGCACGGCGGGGCGCAGTAGCGCTCGCCGCCGATCGACGGGGGAGAGCATCACGTGCACGACGTCGGCGGCTTCGAGCGCGATCGGGCCGCCCTGTGCGCCGCCGCGCAACCCGGCCAACAGCGCCATCGCGGCCACCAGACCGAGCACGGCCGGCGCGTGCGCGGCGATGCTGTCGGCGGTGGCGGCGCTGACGTTGGCGTCCTTCACCGAACTGCTGATCCACAGGATGCTGCCGCCGCCGAACAGGCCGAGCAGGTACACGCGGTACGCCGCGTCGAACCACTCGATGTTGCCCAGGCGGTGCAGTTGCCGAGTGCGCCGCAGCCGGCGCAGCGCGGCGTAGGCGGGGTCAGCCAGCGTTGCCACCGCGGTCGCGTCCGGAGTCGCCGGGGTCGCGTCGGTCGCGTCAGTCACCGGTGTGCACCTCGCGCTCGGCGTCGGCCGACCATCCCGAGAAGCTGGCCACGTACAGGCGCGGCGGGGTGAGCCCGACGTGCTCCATGGCCAGCACGTTCATGCATGCGCTGACGCCCGAACCGCAGTACGCGACGGGGGCCGGGTCGGTGGTGGCACCGAGGCGTTCGTAGTGCGCCAGCAGCTCGGCGGTGGGCAGGAACCGACCATCGGTGCCGAGCACAGCGGCGCACGGGGCGTTGCGCGCGCCGGGGATGTGGCCCGGGCGGGGGTCGATCATCGTGACCGCGCCGGTGAAGCGCTCGGCGGCGCGGGCATCGAGCACGGCGCCACCGGCGGCGGCGTGGGCGACGGTGTCGTCGGCCGATGCGAGCCGCCGGATGGGCCACGGGGCGGCCGTGAACGGCACGGCGGTGGGCGTGCGGCCCGGCCCGGTTTCGATCTCGCCGCCGTCGGCGATCCAGGCGGTCAGCCCACCGTTCAACAGCGCGGCGTCGCTGCCCAGCATGCGCAGCATCACCACCAGGCGGCCGGCGGTGACGCCGCCCGTGTCGTCGTAGGCCACCACGACCGTGTCGTCGCCGATGCCCAGCGCACTCATCGCGGCGGCGAACTCGGCAGGCGTGGGCAGCGGGTGGCGGCCCGCGGTGGCCGGCAGGTCGTGGCCTGCCAGGTCGTGATGAAGGTCGACCCACAGTGCACCCGGCAGGTGCGCGGCGGCGTAGGCCGCGTGGCCGTCGCGACCGTCGAGGTACCAGCGCACATCGGCCAGCACGACGGGTCGGCCGGCGTGCAGCGACGCTTCGAGGAAGTCGGCATCCACGACCGGGGCGATCACGTGCTGCATCCTGCCAGCACAAACCCCCGATCGTGCGGCAGAATGGTTGAATGTCGCCGAACGACCTGCATGACTTCCTCGCGGTGCTCGCACTGATCGCCGCCGTGGGCGTGGTGCTGATGGTGCTGGCCCGCATCATCCCCTCGGTCGCCTCGGTGCGATTCCTCGCGTTGCTCTACAAGGTGCAGTTGCCGTTGGCCGCGTTGGTGGCCACCACCGCCAGCCTCGGCAGCCTGTACTTCAGCGAGTACGGCGACCACTGGAATCCGTGCCGGTTCTGCTGGTTCCAGCGGATCTTCATGTACTCGTCGGCCGTGATCCTGATCATCGCTGCGATCCGGCGCGACCGCGGGGTCAAGTGGTACGTCGTGCCGCTGGCCGGCATCGGCAGCCTGCTCAGCTTCTGGCACATCCTCATCGAGCATCACGTGGTCGAGGAGTCCGAGCTGTGCACGACCCTCACGAGCTGCGCCAACCCGTGGCACGTGTCGTTCGGCAAGCAGGGCGTCAACACGTTCACGGGTCAGTTCGAGTGGTCGGGCATGCCGTTCACGCTGGCCGTGATGGCGTTGTGCGGTTTTGCTGCCATCCTTGCCCTGCTGCTCACCCCTGAAGCACTGTCCACCCCCGAGTTGGAGGAAGAAGAAGATGGCGAATCGGCAGCGGGCTGAGGCCCGGCGCAAAGCACAGGCCAAGGTTGCCCGGCAGTCGGGCGAAGGCGGCAGCCGTGCAGTGATGTGGATCGCCCTCGTGGTGGTCGTGGTGCTGGGCGGCGGCATTGCCTTCTTCGCCACCCGTGGCGACGACGACAAGACCGTCGCGCCGCAGACCACCGACTCGAACTCCTTGGCCGATCTGCCCGACAGCCAGCCGGTCACGATCACCGGCGAGCCGCTGCCGGCCTACCAGCAGGGCGGCACCGACGAGGCGATCGGCCTCACCGCACCGGTGCTGGAAGGGCTCGACTTCCAGGGCGACGCGGTCACCATCGACGCGGCCAAGGATGGCCCGTACATGGTGGTGTTCCTCGCACACTGGTGCGTGCATTGCAACGCCGAAGTGCCGCGCCTGCTCGATTGGCGCAAGCAGGGCGGGGTGCCGCAAGAACTGAAGGTCGTCGGTGTTGCCACCGCCGTGTCGGCCAACGCACCGAACTACCCGCCGGCCGAGTGGTTCTCGAACAAGGGCTGGGCTTGGCCCGTGCTGGTCGACCAGGCCACGGGTGACGGAGTCGCCGGCACCGCGGCCGTCGCCTACGGCGCCACCGGGTGGCCGTACATCGTGATCGTCGGCGCCGACGGCAAGGTGAAAGCCCGCGTGTCGGGCGAGATCGAGATCAGCGACCTGCAGACCATCGTCGACGCCGCGCTCGCGGCCTGACGAGGCTGATCATGGCTGCCGCCGGCTGGTACCCGGATCCCACGGGGCGCTTCGAGTTGCGCTGGTTCGACGGCACCACCTGGTCGCCGTCGGTCAGCCGCGGCGGGCAGCAGTTCCTCGACGACCTGAACGCGGCGCCCTCGCCGATGGCGCCCACCCCGGCCGCGGGCTTCGGCCCGCCGCCCGGGTTCGGGCGCACGCAGATCGTCACCGAATCGATGCTGTCCGAGTCGACGCGATCGAAATCCGGTCTCGTCGTCGGCGCCGTGGTGGGCGCCGTCGCCTTGCTGGCGGTCGGTGTGTTCGTGGCGGTCGGCTCCAGCGACGGCGATTCCGAGCAGGTGGTGGTGTCCGAATCCACCGCGGTGGTTCCTGGCGACACCACCGGCGGCGTGTCGGTGATCACCTCGCCGGTGGTGGGCAGTGGCGACGAGTACAGCCGCCCGGTCGACATCGCCGGCGAGTTCCTACCCAGGTACACCGGCGGCTCCGACGACGCCATCGGCATGCCTGCCCCGGTGCTCAGCGGCTACGACGTCGACGGCAACCCGGTCACGATCGACGCCACCACCGACGGCGCGTACATGGTGGTGTTCCTCGCTCATTGGTGCCCGCACTGCAACCGCGAGATCCCGCGCCTCATCGACTGGCTGAGCCAAGGTGGCGTACCCGCCGAACTGAACGTGATCGGTGTCGCCACGGCGGTGTCCGAGAGCAGCCCCAACTACCCGCCCGGCCAATGGTTGGCCGACAAGGGCTGGCCGTGGCCCACGCTGCACGACGAATCCACCGGCGACGGCACGGCGGGAATGGCCGCCCTCGCTTATGGCGCCAGCGGCTGGCCGTACTTCGTGATCGTCGGCGCCGATGGCCTGGTGAAGGCCCGCGGCGACGGCGAGATGGAGATCGACGAGCTTCAGTCGATGGTCGACGCGGCTCTCGCCAACTGAGCCGCCTCGGCCAGCACTTCGCGCAGCGACAAGCCCAACGCCTTGGCCGCGGCCGCGGCATCGTCGTGCTCCACCTTGGCCCGTGAAGGCGCCAGCTTCACCCGGATCGGGTGGCCACCGAGGTGCACCACCACTTCGTCGCGCCGCTGCGGCCAGCGCACCAGTGTGGTGCCACGCATGCCCAGCGAGCCGGTCTCGTGCAACAGCACGGCACCTACCTCGGCGGCCAGCGCGGGGTCGCACAGGGCGTGCACGGTGTGCGCCGGGCGCCCCTTCTTCATCACGATCGGGGTGGCCCACGCATCGTGCGCGCCCGCCAGCAGCAGCGCCGTGATCGTGTGCGCGATCACCTCGCCGGTGGCATCGTCCACGTTCACTTCCAGCAGCTGTGCCGGCTGGCCCGGCTGCGGCACCGGTGTTGCGGCTTCTTCGTGGCCAACCACCACCTGCACCACGTTGGGTCGCCCGGCGATGTCGGCGGTGCCCGCGCCGTAGCCGATGCGCTGCACCAGCATCGCCGGCATCGGGCCGAACTCGTCGGCCAGCGCGGTCATCAATGCCACACCGGTGGGGGTGGCCAGTTCCTTGCGATCGGCGATGCCGCGGCTGGGCGCGTTGCGCCGGGCGAGCAGCTCCACCACTGCCGGGGCCGGGTTCGGGATCTCGCCGTGCGCGGCGTGCACCGTGCCCTGGCCGACGGTGATCGGGCTGCACACGATGCGCTCGATACCCAGCACCTCCAACGCCGCGCACGCGCCCACGATGTCGACGATCGCGTCCACCGCACCAACCTCGTGGAACTCCACGTCGTCGGGTGCCATCGCGTGCATCTGGCCTTCCACCTCGGCCAGCAGCCGGAACGTGCGCTGCGCCCGGTCGCGCACTCGTGTGGGCAGGTCGGCCACGTTCAGCAGGTCGCGGATCTCGCGGTACGGCCGGTGCGGCCCGTGGTGCGCGTGCGCGTGGTCGTGGTGGTCGTGCTCGTCGTGCATCGCCACGTTGGCGTGCAGCGCGGCCAGGCCGCAGCGCAGCACGGGCTCGAAGGTGAGGGCATAGCCGTCCAGCGGCAGCGCGCCCACGATCGCCATCACCTGCACCGGGTCGGCGCCGGCGTGCACGAGCGCGGCCATCGTCATGTCGCCGGCGGTGCCCGCGAAACAGTGGAACCAGGCTGTCTGTGCAGGCGCCGTGCGGTCGTGTGCTGTCGGGTTCGGGCTCATCGGCACATCCTCGCCACGGCGCAGGCGGCGCCGAATCCGTTGTCGATCCCCACCACGGTCACGCCGCTGGCGCACGAGGCGTGCATCGCCAGCAGCGCGGTCACCCCGTCGAGCGCGGCGCCGTAGCCCACGCTGGTGGGCACGGCCACCACGGGCGCGGCGGTCAGCCCCCCGATCACGCTGGCCAGCGCACCTTCCATGCCGGCCACCACCACCACGGCGTCGGCGGTGGTGACGTCGTCGATGTGCGCCAGCAGGCGGTGCAGCCCAGCCACGCCCACGTCGGTGAGGCGGCCGGGGTTGAAGCCGTGGGCCTCGAGCGTGAGCACGCATTCGTCCACCACGGGCACGTCGCTGGTGCCGGCGCTGATCACCAGCACGGTGGCGGTGCGGGTGGCCGCGGGCCGGCGCCACAACACGCAGCCGGCGCGGGCCTCGCCACCGGGGTGGGCGGCGTGCACCGCGGTCTCCACGTCGGTGGCCACGCGGGTGAGCAGCACCGGGCCGCTGCCGTGGGCCAGCCGCTCGCCCACGATCTCGATGCACTGGGCGGCGGTCTTGCCCTGGCCGTAGATCGCCTCGGGCATGCCCTGGCGGAGCTCGCGGTGGTGGTCGACCAGCGAGTCGCCCACGCGGGTGAACGGCAGCCGCCGCAGCCGGGCGACAGCGTCGTCGGGGCTGAGTGCGCCGGTGCGCACCCCTTCCACCAACGTGCGCAGCTCCTGCTCGTCCATTCGCACCATTGTGCCCGCTCCCCGCCCCGAGCGCGCCCCGCACAGGCCCGGCCCCCACCGACCCACCGATCGAACGTCTGTGTCGCGGCCGTGATCACGGAGATCCGTGCCGACGCCCGCGACACTGACAAGGTCGGCCAAGATCTCTGTCAGCCTTTCGGCCGTCTGTGTCGCGGCCGTGATCACGGAGATCCGTGCCGACGCCCGCGACACTGACCGGGGATGGCGGGTGGGCGCGGGGGCGGGGGAAAGCCGGTGGCCGGGAGAGCGGCGGCGCGTAGCCTGGGGGGTCATGACCGCACCCCGCCTTCGCGTCGGCTTCCTGGGGCCGCTCGGCACGTTCACCGAGCAGGCACTGATGACCCAGGCCGACCTCGCCGCGGCCGAGCACGTGCTGCTGCGCACAATGCCCGACGTGCTCGATGCCGTCGAGGCGGGCGAGGTGGATCTCGGGTTCGTGGCGATCGAGAACTCGATCGAGGGGATGGTGAACCTGTCGCAGGACGAGCTGGCGTTCAACCACGACCTGCTCATCCAGCGTGAGGTGGTGCTCGACATCGAGCATTGCCTGATGGCCAAGCCGGGTACCACGCTCGCCGATGTGAAGGTGGTGCTGTCCATCCCGGTGGCCAGCGCGCAATGCCATGCCTACCTGCGCAACACGGTGGGGCAGGCCGACGTGCGGGCCTCCAACTCCACCGCCGAGGCGGCGCGGATGGTGGCACAAGAGTTGGGCGAGGGCGCGGCGGCGGTGGCGCCGCGGGCGAGCGCCGAGCTCTACGGGCTGCAGATCCTGGCGCACGACATTGCCGACCACCCGGGCAACCAGACCCGCTTCGTGGTGGTGGCCCGCGAGGGTGTGCCCGCGCCCACCGGCCACGATCGCACTGCGCTGGTGATCTATCAGCGTGCCGACGAGCCGGGCAGCCTGATCTCGATCCTGCAAGAGTTCGCCGCGCGGCGGATCAACCTGAGCAACCTGCTGTCGCGCCCCACCAAGGACGGTGGCCTGGGCGACTACTGCTTCGTGATCTACGCCGAGGGTCATGTGGCCGACGAGGTGATGGCCGATGCCATGCGCGCGCTGCACGCGAAGCAGGGCAAGGTGAAGTTCCTGGGCAGTTACCCGGCCGCCGGCGAGCACGCCCATGCCGTGCGCGAGCATGCCGATTCGCGCTGGCGTGAAGCCGACGAGTGGATAGAACACCTCCGGCAGGCAATTCACTGAAAGAATCTCCAGGAAAGTGACGGGCTCGAGCTGAGAACGGCTCATACGAGCATCCGAACGAAGGAGCATTCAATGAACAACCCTCGCCTGGCCCTCGCCGTACTGGCCGTTGCTGCCAGCGGTCTGGCCGCCTGCAGCAGCGACTCGAAGTCGATCGGCCCCACCAGCGTGGTCGTCGTCGACGCCACCACCACCACGGTGGCCACTGGCGATACCTCTCCGGTCACCGCGCCGCCGGTCACGCCGGCGCCCACCTCGCCGCCGGTCACCGAGAGCACGCTGCCGAACAAGAGCCTGTGGGAGGAAGTCGCCCCGCCCGACTTCCCCAGCGGTCACACCGACCCGTTCGTGTCGTCCGGCGTGCTGGCCGACGGCACCTACTGGGTGGTCTACAACGGTGGCGAGAAGCTCACCCCCGACATCACGGTGGTGCAGGCGTACACGGGTGACGAGTGCGAGAGCCAGGCCGTGGCTGCCGGCGACGAGTGCCTCAACGGCGTGTACATCCCCTCCTCGCCCAGCCGCGACATCAACGACTTGCCGTTCCACGACAACGTGTACCTCACGGTGTCGGATGTCGCTACGCAGAAGAGCTACTGGATCACGCCCGACGAGCTGATGACGATCCGTGCATCCAGCCCCAGCGCTGGTGCCCCCGAGGGATTCGGCTTCGTGCCGTTCGCCTTTCTGATGACGGTGAAGGACGGCGTGATCGAGTACTTCCAGCAGATCTGGACCCCCTAGTGAGCACCGCGGCGGCGGAGTTCGACGAGGTGGCTGCTCGGCGACAGATCGCCGACCTCGGTGTGACCACGCCCCAGGGGGTGCGCTCGGCGGCGCACCTGCTGGTGGCGTGGGGGCTGTATGCCGGAGGTGTGGTGCTGACGCTGCAGGTGCACTCGTTGGCGGTGCGCCTGCCGATGTGGTTCGCGATGGGCTGGCTGTTGCTGGGCAACGGCGCGCTGGTGCACGAGACGCTGCACGGGCACACGTTCGCCCACAAGTGGGCCAACCGCGGGGTGGGTGTGGTGTGCGGGCTGAGCGTGGGCATGCCGTTCTCCGGCTACCGCGCTTACCACCTCGGCCACCACCAGCACTCGTGCACCGCCGCCGACCCCGAGGGCGCGCCGTACCTGTTCACGTCGCGGCTGTACTACTTCTTGCTGCCACTGGGCGGGCCGCTGTTCGCCGGGCAGTTCGCGCTGTGGACGTTGCAGTGCGCGGTCGGCCGGCCGCCGGTGTGGGTGCGTTCGGCGCGCCAGCGGCGGGCGGCCACGATCGACGGCCTGGCGAGCTTGGCGTTCTACGGGTCGATGATCTGGCTGGGCATCGGTCACTTCGACGTGCTGCTGTGTGTGTGGCTGGCCCCGTGGCTGGTGACGGTGGTGCTGCTGGAACCGTTCGTGTTGGTGCCCGAGCACTACGGCGCCCAGGAGGCCGACGCCGCTTCGGCGCTGCGCACCACCCGCACGGTGCGCTCGAACCGGCTGGTCACGTGGCTGTACTGGGGCAACAACCTGCACACCGCGCACCATCTGCACGGTGGTGCGGTGCCGCAACACATCCGCCGTGTCACCGACGAGTTCGTGGCCCCGGCGATCGATCGTGAGTGGATCGCGTCGGGCTACCTGGCCTTCCACCGGCGCACATTCGTGGGCCTCCCCTGGCTGCCGCGCCGCTAGATTCGGTTCCGGAACGGTGGCAGAGTGGACAAATGCGCGCGCCTTGAAAGCGTGAGGGTGCAAGCCCCGGGGGTTCGAATCCCTCCCGTTCCGCTGATGAGTGCGTGGGGGTTCACGGACGTCCGCTGAGATTCAAGGTTGGTGCTCTGGCCAGGAGTTCACTGCACTGCCGCCCACCGGCGTCGTTCGCTTCCAGACGAGCGATGCTCCTCCGGCTGCTACCTCCTCGGTGCCATTGTTCCCGGGCAACTCCCGGCTCAAGGCACATTCCGCAGGGATTCGAACCTCTGGCTCACAGGCGGTTGGCAAGCGAATGACGAGCGCCGATGGCACCGCGAGGCGCGCGCCTCGCTCGCCGCCCGGGCGGCCAAGGAGCTTGAGGACCAGGCGCACATCCCGTCACGCACGATCGCCAAGCTGCTACTCGATCTCGATCGTGGCACGGAGCAGCTCGACGACCGGACGGTGCTCGTCATCGACGAGGCCGCGATGGTCGGCACCAAGGCCCTCGCCCGGCTGTTCGACGCGGCGGACGCTGGCGGCTCACGACTCATCCTGGTCGGCGATCCCCACCAGCTCCAGTCGATCGAAGCCGGCGGCGTACTGCGCGGACTCGAGAAGCGCATGCCGACGATCGGCCTCACCGAGAACCGCCGGCAGCGACACGCCTGGGAACGCGTTGCTCTCGCCGACCTGCGCGCCGGCGAGGTGGGTAGCTTCCTCACTGCCTACCAAGCGAACGGTCGACATGACCGGAGGGCGTGAGCTGATCTGCGAGCATGAAAGCGCCGTGACTCCCGCTCTTCACACTCCGGACGATGTCGACGCTCTTGTGCGCGAGCTGGGCCTTCTCGACCGAACGGCCGCGAACAACCTCCTCAGCCTTCGAGACAGACTGCTCAGCCTTGAGAAGTGGGCCCTGTTTGTCGGGGCTGGTGTGTCCAAGGGAGTTGGCCTACCCACGTGGAACGAGCTGACACAGAGGCTCGCGAAGTCGTTCGGCGTTCCATGTCCGGCCAAGCCCGCTGACAACGCGTACCCAAGCATCCTGGAGGAGTGCATGACGCGGGCGCCATGCCCGGAGGCCTTCTGGGAGGCCGTCGCCGAGGAGGTTTGTCGAGGCGAGCCCGCTGAGATTCACGAACTGTTGATGCGCCTACCTTTCGAGGCCTTCCTGACGCTCAACCTTGACTGCATTCTTGACCGGAGTCACGGAGAACTTCGAGACGTGAGTGAGCCGCGAGTGGTCTCCTATCCGAACCTACAAGCGGTGGACGTCGGCGGCAGGCGCCTCATTCATCTTCATGGGCGATGCGGGTCGAACCGTGCTGGCCGGCTGGATGAACAGTCCACTGTGTTGACGCACACGAGCTACGTGCGCGCCTACGAACTTTCAACTCTGCCCGGAGTGATCGAGGCGACGATCTCTGCCTACTGCCTCTTACTCGTAGGCACGAGCCTGGCTGATTGGCAGGTTCAACTGCTTCTCAATCAGGTACGGAATCGGGAGCGCTTGTTGGCACAGGTGTCTGGAGGGTACGCGCGTCCCATTAGCGGATTCGCCTTCGTAGAGACCGATGGAACAGAGAGCGCCCCAGCGTTGCAGTGGACCTGGCCGGGCAAGGTCCTAGGAATCGAGCCGATCTTCTACTTGAACGAGGACGGTCGACACACGGCGCTGCTGAACACCGTGAGATGGTTGTTTCGCAACACTGCGGAGGCGTCCATCGGCAGGTATGAGGAGATTGATCCATGAGCCTCGTGTTCTGGCGTGATGCCTGGGCAGTTGTGGAGACGCTGCAAGCAGGCCCGGATACCCCTTCCGACGCGCGAGAAATGGCAGTTGGATTGCTTCGCGATGACCTACTGATCCAGCGGTACGCGTTCGGTTTCCGACGCGTCAGCGACCCACGTTGGCTCCCCATCTTCCGACAGGCTGGCTTGTTCACGAGCCCGCCGCCGGTCGTCACTGTTGAGGGTGGGGGGCGACGGGCCTCTGGTTGGCCCATACTCGCCTACCTGCGCGAGGTCGGATCATCCCGTCCAGAAGAGTGCACTGAGATTCTCTCCGCGATCTCCACGAACAACTGGTGGGTCGTCGCCGAAGCACTCGCAATCGCTGTGGAGATCGATGATGACAGCGCCATTGCACCCCTCCTTTCGCTGCTTCGGCAGTGGGAGAAGATGGAGATGCAGTGGACGCAGCCGGAGGTTCTGTCCCGCGCGCTGGACCGGCTCGCCTCACAACAGGAGGGACATAGCTTCGTCGAGGGGATGTTCAGGATCGCTCGGCGGTTCATCGACGATAGGTCGAACCACTACGAGCTGCGCGAGGTGATTCCCGGCATCGCGAGTCGGCTTGAGCCGCATCCGGTACGCGGTATAGCGGACGCCGTCGAGGAGGTGTTCCTATCGAAGGCGATTACCTCCGACTGGCGGCCGTATCTCCGCAGTCTCGATGACACGAGCTCCTTCGAGGATCCGGTGGAGCTCCTCGTCCGCGAGTGGTTGACTGCGATCGCGAGAGAACTGGAGGCGTACGGAGGTTTTGCTGCCTTCCGTCGTGCAGTCCGACTTCTAGCGGCCCCTTCGCCGCTGTTGCGGCAGATGGGGTTGCGGGCACTTTCTGCAGCGTTGGCCGTCGCACCCACGGAACCACAAGCACTCTCACTTTTGGCGCACCTCGCTCACGGTGAGAGCCTCACCACGACCTACGAGGAGTTGCCAGAGTTCACCAGGCTGTTTCGGGAGAGATTCGAACTGCTCGATCGACCCACCCAGTCGAAGCTTCTTCAGCGCCTGGTCGAGCAGGCATCGTCAACTGAGGTCCTCGACCGGTACTACGCCCGAGACTGGCTCCATGCGTTGCGGGCTCACCTGGCCGCCAGAGAGCTACTCATACTGGAGGGCCTTAGCTCCGAGCTGGGGGTGCCGCAGGACAGTTTTGCTCGCCTCCACGCATCGGCCGGATGGGTCGGCCCGAAAAGTCCAGTGGCAAGCATGGAGTTGGCCTCCATGCCGGTGCCAGATCTTCTCGGGATCCTGAGCCATGTGCCGATCCAGGTAGATAACGAGTGGCCCTACGAAGGTGGTTCTCCGGAGGGTCTGGGCCGGGCACTCCAGTCGCTCATGCGCGACCGAATTAGCGACTTCTGGCCGCACCTGGGCGCATTCGCCGAAGCTGCAGAGTCGGCAGAGCTGCTCTTCTACATCGCGTGGGGCTTAAGAGATGTCTTCAGTGGTGCAGAGGAGCGACAGCCCGAACGCCTCGATTCTCTCATCGATTTCATTTCGATCGCCGCACGACGCGCGCAATCTGGGGAGCTGCGTCCGGCCACGACTAGTTGGCCCGGGAATCAGGTGGGCCGCGGCCTAGCCGACCTGATGGAGAGTGTCGGCGACTGGTTGGTGCGATCGCCGCGTTGTGAGCAGATCCTTGATGTGCTGAGTTGGCTACTCGACTCTGACGACCCCTCGCTGGTCGAAACCCAGGATGACGCGTGGGACCCACCGTCTCGGGCTATCAACTCCGTCCGCGGAGAGGCGGTTCTCGCTGCTCTCAAGATCAGGGCGCAGTACTGGGTGCCCGAGGATGATCTGCAGCGACCAATCCTTGACGGTGTCTCAGAACTCCTGAGGCTCAACGTTCAGGGCGAGAGTTCGGACGCGGTCCTGAGTAGCTATGGTCGCTACCTCCCAAGTCTCATCACATACTGGCGGGAATTCTTCGATGAGAGCGAGGCTGCGCTTTTGCCGACTGCGGACAGCGCTACTCAACGATGGAGTTCGGTGTTCGTGACGTATCTGGCCTTCTACGGCCCGCACCGACGTACGGCGCAGGAATTGCGAGGCCACTACGAACTAGCCATCTCCCGCCTACCCTCGCTTGCCAATAGCTACCTCGGCAAGCACGCTGACCGTCTACTCATGCATCTTGTGGCTCTGTCACTGCCGCGAGCTGATGACGCACGAGACTGGGCGAAGCTCCTACACAGCGCACTGGCAGTCGCGACGCCGGAGAACAACGCACGCGCTATCAACGACCTCTGTTTCGCGATTGAACGCGAGGGTGCAGAAGTAGCGTCGGCATGGCTGCTCACCTTCGTGTCCGAGCGGACCAGCACGATCGGGGTCGGCGCTCGGAGATCTCGTGGAACGAGCCCCGCCTTTACTCCGAAGCAGTCCAATGAACCGACAGCGTTGCTTCGGCTTCTGTTCGCGGGTCGGACGCCAGTGCAACAATGCATCGGCCTTATCCGAAGCCTCGTTGCCCTTGGCGCAAGGTCGAAACTCGACGAGGTCGTTGCGTACCTCGTGGCGGTGGATTCCGAACGTTCGCAGAGTGGGGTGTCGACGCTTCTCCTCTTCGCTGAGCAGGAACCGCTCGACGGATACATGGCCAGGGTGGATGAAGCGAAGGATTTGTTGCGTTCGTACGCTCTGGCGCACCCAACGATCGCGTGGGCGGTGGTTAATGCACTGGGGCAACAGGGCGCCTTTACGTTTGACGACGTTGCTCGGGAGATCGCCCTGGCCGTCGGTGACGGGAGGGGCTCAGCAGTCGCGCCCGAGGCTTGACTCTCTCGACGACCGGCACCGCGTCCGAACAGTGACGGCGTCAAGCGGCCTGGAGAGGCGTTGCTCCCGGGTTGCTCCCGATTTAGGGTCGAACAGGCTTTCAAAAAGGAGCTCTGACCAGGTGAAGTTGTGGGGTGGCCCCGTGCTGTGTCGGCCCCCGAGTCCACTCCCCCGGAAGTCACGCCAGGCGGCTTCTGATGAGGCGCAACGAATCATGTGAGCCGCGACACCGACACCACCGATAATCGCTTCCCACCGCCCGGCCGCCGGGCGTACAGTGCAGTTGTCGGTTCGAGTCGCTTTCGGGCGTGGAAGGAGGGTCGTGAAAATGATGCAGGTCTCTGCGCGTCACGCGTCCCACCACGTCCCGGCATCGGCGTACCTGCGGTCCTGACAGCACACTGCTGACCGCCCCGATGCCCACCATCGCATCGAGGAGAACCCACCATGGCTGCACCCCGCAGCAACCGCGCCCGTCGCTTCGACGACGACACGTGGCAACCCGACCAAGTCGTCCACCCGCACCAACAGGTTGACGACACCGATCTCGACCCCGACGAACCGTCGTGGTCGACCTACCGCGACGCCATGCGCGGCCCCACCCCGGCGCCCGCGTGGGTGGTGACCGACCCACGGGCGATCGACACCGACCTGGGGGTGATGAAGACCGGCAAGGAGGCCGACGTGTCGCTGTTGCGGCGCGCCCTGCCCGACCCGGCCGACACCAGCGGCGACGCACCGGCCGGCTGCCTACTGGCGGTGAAGCGCTATCGCAGCGCCGAGCACCGCATGTTCCACCGCGACTCGGGCTACCTGGAGGGCCGGCGGGTGCGGCGCAGCCGTGAGATGCGGGCGATGGCCACCCGCACCGCGTTCGGCAAGGAGTTGATCGCGCAGCAGTGGGCGTTCGCCGAGTTCGTGGTGCTGAGCCGCCTGTGGAACGCGGGCGCGGCGGTGCCGTACCCGGTGCAGCTGATCGACAGCGAGCTGATGATGGAGTTCATCGGCACGCCCGACGGTGTGGCCGCGCCGCGGCTGGCACAGGTGCAGCTCACCCGTGCCGAGGGGGAGGCGTTGTACCGACAGGTGGTGCACACGCTGGGCGTGTTCGCCGATGCAGGCCTGGCCCACGGCGACCTGTCGGCGTACAACATCCTCGTGCACGAGGGGCGGGTGGTGTTCATCGACGTGCCGCAAGCGGTCGACATCGTCGGCAACCCGCAGGGCTTCACCTACCTGCGGCGCGACTGCGACAACATCTGCACCTGGTTCCACAGCCGTGGCGTGCCCGGCGCCGACCCCGACGCGCTGTTCGACGAACTCACCCAGCTCGCCGGCCCGGCGTGACCGGTCATGGCTGGCCGGGGAGTAGCCCCACGAAGAGGCCTTCCGCGTCGCTGCACAGCGTGTCACCGTGCAGGAGGCGGCCGGTGATGAAGCGCTTGCGGCCCTCCTCGCGTTCGATCCGCGCGTGGATCACGAGGTCGGCGTCGACCGGAGTGATCGACCGGTAGTTCACGTGCAGGTACGCGGTACGTGCGACCTTGCGACCGCCGAGGTTGCACAGGTGCCCCAGCACCTCGTCGAACAGCAGCGGCAGCGCCCCACCATGCACTGCACCGTTCCCCCCGAGGTAGTACTGCCCGAACCGCACGCGCCCGACCACGTGGTGGTCGCCCACCTCGGTGTAGACCGTGGCAGGCAGCAACGGGTGGCCGCGTCCGGGCAGGTCGTGGCGCCGGCCGGGGATGAGATCCACCTCGCCGCACCGGTACTGACGCAGCAGCTCGGTCAACTCGGCGACGCGCTGCGTCGCCGCCTCCAGTACGTCCGCCGGCGGATTCGTGCTGCCGACGAGGTCCTGGAGGTCGCGCAGCGCGTCGATGTACGGCCCGAACCCGGTGCCGCCATCCCACCGCAACGGCGGCCGGAGGTGCCACGGATCGGGTGTCGAGGTATCGGTCATCCGCACACGTTGTCGCGTCGCCGGCCTCATGGGCAATCTGGCGCCGGAGCGTTCAGCTGGGTGATGGCTTCGGTGGAGCTGCCAAGCTGAAGGGCCGTTCGAGCGAACGGCGAGGTGAGCAGCCAGGAGGGTGACGACGATGCGGTTGCATGTGGTGCGCGCGGGGCAGGGGTCGCCGCCGATCGTATTCATCCACGGGCTGGGTAACTCCACCAGCACGTGGGGACGGTGCATGGAACTGCTTGCCCCGAAGCATGAGGTGCTCGCGCTCGACCTGCTTGGCCACGGCGAGTCGCCGGCACCCGACGACCCGGCGCTGTACACCCGCGACGCAGCACTCGCCGACATCGACGACGTGCTCGCCACGCTGCCCGAGCCGGCGGTGCTGGTGGGCCACTCGCTGGGCGGCTACCTGGCGCTGGCCCACGCGGCCACCCGCCCGGGCGTGGCCCGCGGCATCGTGGTGATCAACACCGGCCCCGGCTTCCGCGACGCCGACAAGCGCGAGGCCTGGAACGAACGGTCGCGCCGCAACTGGCACCGCTTCGGCGTGTCCGAGTTGGCCACCAACCTCAACCTGCAGCACGACTCGGTGGTGATGGATCACCTGGCCGACATGACGGTGCCCACGCTGGTGCTGGCCGGCGACCTCGACCGGCCCGAGTTCACCGCCTCGGGGCAGTACCTCGAACGCAAGATGCCCCACGCGCACTTGGAAGTGGTGGTGGGTGGCGAGCACTCGATGCACGAGGACAGCCACGCCGGCGACGTCGCCGCGCTGATCGAAGCATTCATCGCCCGCCTGCCCTGACGCCCGCCTCCTCTGTAGCGAGCAGGGTTCAGTCGTCGTCGGCCAGCAGGTCGGCGCTGACGGCGAGGGCCAGTGCCACCGCCGCGGCGCGCTCGACCACGGCGTTGAAGTAGTGCCCCGCGGCCGAACCGTTGCCCACCGGCGGGTCGCCCAGCGAACGCAGCAGCGCGCCCACATCGGTGGGGGCGGGAATGCGCTGCACCTCGGGCAGCTCGCCCGAATCGCGCCACACGTCGATCGCGTGCGCCTTCTTCGTGTGCTGCGGTTGGCGACGGCGCTGGTTGGTGGTGCGCGACCGGTTGCCCTGCTGCGGCTGGCTCATGCCGATGCTCCCTTCAGCGAGTCGGCGTCGACAAGTTCTTCGGCCAGCAGCTCTTCGGGGCGCAGGCCGAGTGCGATGCGCAACTGGTCGGTGCTGAGGTCGGAGATCGACGACGACTTGGGCAGCACCAGGTTGGCGATGTGCCGCTTGCCGGCCACCACCTCTTCCACCCGTTCGTCGACGGTGCCGGGGCACACCAGGCGGTGCGAGATGACGGTCTTGCCCTGGCCGATGCGCCACGCACGGTCGCGAGCCTGATCCTCCACGGCCGGGTTCCACCAGCGGTCGTACAGCACCACGTGGTTGGCTGACGTGAGGTTGAGGCCCGTGCCGCCGGCCTTCAGCGACAGCACCATCGCGCCCTTGCCGGTGCCGCTCTGGAAATCGGCCACCATCTTGTCGCGCACACCGCGCGCCAAGCTGCCGTCGTAGCAGGCGATCGGCATGCCGAACAGCTCGGTGAGGTGGTCGGCCAGGCGACGGCCCCACGAGGCGAAGTGGGTGAACACCAGGATCCGTTCGTCGGCGGCGAACACCGACTCGATGATCTCCTCCAGGCGGGCCAGCTTGCCCGAGCGGCCGGCCAGCGGCAGCCCGTCTTCGCGGTACGCGGCCGGGTGGTTGCAGATCTGCTTGAGCGCGGTGATGGCCGCGAGGATCGCGCCCTGCTTCGGGTCGGCCCCCTCTTCGCCTTCCACGTTGGCCACGAGCGCATCGAGCACCGCCTGGTACAGGCCGATCTGCTCCTTCGTCATCGTGCAGTGGTCGAGCTCGTCGATCTTCTCGGGCAGCTCACGGGCCACCTCGGGCTCGGTCTTCGTGCGCCGGAACAGCAGGATGCCGTTGAGTGCCTTCAGCGCGGCCTCGCCGTCGCCCGACATCTGCGCCACGAACGCCGGCCGCGGGCCGACGAGGCCCGGGTTGGTGAAGTCCATGATCGCCCACAGGTCGCCGAGGCCGTTCTCGATGGGCGTGCCGGTGAGCGCGATCCGGGTACGGGCGTTCACCCGGCGCAGTTCGAGCGACGTGTCGCTGGTGGGGTTCTTGATCGCCTGCGCCTCATCGAGCACCATGCGCGACCACTCGATCTGGGCGATCGCGTCCATGTCGCGCACGGCCGTGGCGTAGGTGGTGATGACGATGTCGGCGCCACCGATCTCGCTGGCGAACTCGTGCTCTTCGGCACGATCGGCACCATGGTGCACCATCACCTTCAGGCCAGGCGTGAAGCGGGCGGCCTCGGCCGCCCAGTTGCCCACCACCGCGGCGGGGGCCACCACCAACACCGGGCCGTCGCCGGCGTTGCGGGCCAGGTGGGCCAGCACGGTGGGGGTCTTGCCCAGGCCCATGTCGAGCGCCAGGCAACCGCCCAGCGACGACGCGTCGAGGAAGCGCAGCCAACCCACGGCCTCGGCCTGGTATGTGCGCAGCTCGCCCGAGAAGCCCTCGGGCTGCAGCACGGCCGCGGCGGGCGCGTCGGCGGCGCGACGCACGATGTCCATCGCCCAACTGCTGCCGTGCACCTGCACGCCACCGGCCAGGCCAGAACCATCCAGCCCCAAGCTCTGGCGCAGGATCTCGGCGCCGGTGAGCTGCGTGATGCCCTCACGTTCTTCCAGCGCAGCGGCCGCCTTCTCGAGGTCGACGCGATCCACCTCGACCCACTTGCCGGCCGACTGCACCAACGGTCGGGCTTGGCGAGCCAGGCGCTTCACCTCGTCGGCGGTCAGCTCGACATCGTCGAACAACACCGTCCAGGCCACGTTGCTGAGCTGGTGCGCGCCCACCACCGAACCCGACGGTGTTTCGGCGAACAGGCGCAGCGACGGCTTGGCCTTGCGGCGCGACATCGCCGGTACGCGCACGTCGAAGCCCACGTTCGCCAGCGACGGGCCCTGCTTGGTCATGAAGTCCCACGCCTCGTCCTGGCTGAGCGCCAGTTGGCCGCGGCGGCGCTGGCCGGCACGGTCGAGCTGGGGGAACAGGCGGGCCAGGCGCGCCCACTCGGCCGCGATCTGGCGCCCCGAGTGCTCGGTGCGCAGCGCCGCATCGATCGGTAACAGCTTGCCCTTGCCCAGCGGCGCGTGCACCGACACCAGCCACACGCCACCCGAGTCGGGCGGGTCGAGCCGCACCACGAGTCGCGGCCGGCTGTGCGAGGTGATCGAGCCGGCCCACTGGTCGAGGCGCCGGCCGAGATCCATCGCCATCGTCGCGTCGGCCTTGAACGTGCTGCCATCCATGCGCGCGATCACGCTGTCGGCCAGGTCGGTCTGCGAGTTGGCCGAGGGCGGCGGCGCCGGCAGCTCCATCCGGCTGGCCGCGCTGGCCACGATCGTCTCGATCACGGCACCCATCACCGCGAGCGCGGTGGGCCGGCCGGCTGCCGCGTCGAGGGCCACCACCGGGCCGGGCATCGCCGCGGCAAGTGCCTCCACGGCCGGGCTGTCGATCAGTGCCGGCGCCCAGCGCACGTGCGCGTCGGTATGGCGGCCCTGGGTCTTCAGCGACGACTTCAGCGTGGGCACGATGCAGCCGTTGGTGACCAGGCGCACGCCTTCCACCGCGGCGCTGCCCAGCCAGCGCAGGCTGGTGCCGATGCCCTCCAGCAGCTGACTGCCGGGGGTGGCGCCACCGAGCGCCACCAGCCACCCGAGCGCGTCTTTCATCGAGATCGTCAGTGCCTCGGCGGTGACGCTGCCGGGCAGCGGCACACCGGGGTGCACCTCCCACCCGTGCGGCGGGCCACCACTGGCCTCCAGCCGGTCGGCCAGGCCCTCGTTGTCCTCGGGCAGGCTGCCGCGACCGGCGGCCCACACCACGATGCGCCCGTCGGCCCAGGTGCCCTGCAGCAGCACGGGCTCGGGCACCAGCTCTTCGTAGCCGATGGCCTCCAGCTCGTCGGGTGCGATCTCGCCGCTGAGCGCGAGGGGCAGCGGACGCAGGCGCACGTAGGTGGCCTTCAGGCTGTCGAGCGTGTCGGCGAAGTCGGCCATCACCAGGTCGCGCTCGACGGCGGGCAGGTGCCGAGCGTGGGCCAGATCCTCCTCGGCGTCGCCGATCAGGCGGTCGAGGATGTAGATCGAGGCGCGCTCGTCGGCGTGCAGCAGCGCGAGGTCGTCGTCGGTGGGGCGACCGTCGGCGATCTTCCAGATCGCGGCTTCCAGTTGTCGTGCGTCGACCATCGTTGTCCGTTCCGCCGTAGAACACGGCCGCTGCACGTGGGCGAGACCCCGCGGTCGCCGCGTGCAGGCTGTCGGTGGCGGGCGGCGAGTGCGCCCTCCCCTCGAGGCTTGGCTGGGCCGACGGTGAGGAACCGGGCGGCCGAGCGCCGTCACGTTATCCGGTTGTGAGCGAGTACGCGTCGTCGGGCAGTGGACGCGGCGTGCGGGTGGCGGCCGCGCCTGCGGCACGGCCGCGATCCAGAGCGGCCTGGAGGCTGTGCCCGGCCCAGTGTTCCGCCAGGAAACCGGCGATGAACGCGTCGCCGCAGCCGACGGTGGTGCCCTCCACCGCCAGCGCGTGCACGGATGCGAACTGCTCGCGGCCGGCGCTGCCGTCGATCACCAGCACGCCTCGCGAACCGAGCGTGATCACCACCATTCGCCGCAGTCGTTGCGCCACCTCGCGCACACCATCGATCAGCGGGTCGTCGGCCGCGCCCGGCCAGCCGATGAACCCCAGCGCGAGATGGGCCATCGTGGCCGCGAACCGATCCAGGGTGTAGTGGCGGAAGTCGAGGAAGTCGCCGCTGACGTACAGCTGGCGCAGCGCGCCGGCCGCGCCGAGGCGGTGCACCTCGGCCACCACTGGGTCGACCAGTACGGCGTGCAGGTGTGTGGCCGCGGCGACCGCGCCTTCCTCCTCGGCGGTGAGGTGGAACCCGGCCCACACTCCCTCCACGAAGTGGTGCATGAACGGCTGCCGGTCGGCGCGCATCACGATGTCGATGCTGGCGGTGGTGCCGGGGGCCACGATCGAGTTCGGCAGGTGGACGATGCCGTGGTGGTGCAGGAATCGCAGGATCACCTCGGGCGAGTCGTCGCCGATGCGGGTGAGGAACGTGAACGGCTCGCCGGCGGTGGCCCAGTGGTAGGCCATGTTGAGCGCTCCGCCGCCGGGCAGGTGCAGGCTCTCCCCAAACGTGGCGTCGACGTAGCGGTCGATGCTGACGGGGCCCAGCAGCAGGCGTGTCACGTGTGCCTCACAGGTCGGCCAGCGGGTCGCTGCGGCCGGGCCCGAGCGCCAGGAAGCGGTCGTAGCGCACCTCCACCACCTTGCTCATCTGCCAGAACGCCTCGATCGAAAGGTGCGCGCAGCCCTCCACGTGGTACCAGTCGGTGCGGTTCGGCAGCGTGGTGATCAGCGCCGGGTCGTGGGCGGGCACGACGGCCGGGTTCAGCACGTACCCCGGCGAGAGCGGGTCGCGGATCTGCAGCAGGCCGTCGCCGCGAAAGCCGCGGGCGCGTGGCACCTCGTGCACCTCGCCAGTGCCGAGGTCGCGCAGCGCGACGGTTTCGGCCGGTGTGTCGATCACCCACGGCCAGGCCGGGTCGTCGACGAGTTCCGCGATCACGCGTCGCACGGAGATGTCCTGGTAGTGGTTCATCGCCGTGGCGGGCTGCACGTAGTCGTGGTCGTGCACGTTGGTGACGTTGTCGTCGTACACGTTGCCGGCACGGGTGACGAGGAACTGCACGAGCGCCGGCCGGTCGCGCAGGAAGCGGCGGTAAGCCTCCTCGTACTCCACGATCGCCTCGGCCATCGGCACGATGCGGCCGCGCACATAGTGGGCGAAGCGCCATCCGTCGGCCCCGAAGCGCGCATCGAGCACGGCCAGGCGGTGCGCTTTGGAGAGCCCGCTGTAGCCCGGCACACCCACCGGGATCCAGACATCGCTCAGCTCGGGCCATAGGTCTGGTGCGCTCACGCCGTCGACGGTAGTTGCTGCGTCGCGCACGCCTGGTCACGCACGCTGCGGCACACGTCACGCGCGAAGTGCTTGCAGAAGTGAGCACTCGGGCGGACGATGAGCCTGGATCAGCGATGATCCAGAGGAGGTACTGGTGGACACAATGATGACCCTGAAGAAGTGGCAGGACGACTACTTCGTGATGATCAGGCGCGTCGAGGAACCGATGGTGCGCTACATGGGCAAGATGGCCGAGCCGGTGGCTCGCTACCTGCCCGAGCGGCCCCGCTTCATGGCGGAGATGCCGATGGTCCGCGAGTTCGTGGACAACCAGTTGAAGTTCCGTCGCCGCATGGTCGACGAGCAGGCCGCCTTCGTGCAGAAGATGATGAAGGCGATGGATCCGATGCTCGTGAAGATGGACGCGATGCCCAAGGGTGAGGCGCGCGCAGGCCGCACGGCCGGCAAGGTGGCGGACAACAAGCCGCAGCACGAGGAGCTTCGAATGCCTCAACGCAAGGCGGCTCACGCAGCCGCCTGACGGTGAAGCCGTGAGGAAGGGGCAGGCACGACGGTGTCTGCCCCTTTCGCATGTACCGTTCCGGCATGACTTCCGCTGCCTCCATCCCCGCCACCATGCGCGAGATCCGCTCGCTGGTCACCGCCGACGGTCGGCTCGAACTGTCGCTCGCCACCGTGCCCGTGCCGGTGCCCGCCGCCGGTGAGGTGCTGGTGCGCGTGCAGGGCGCTCCGGTCAACCCCAGCGACCTGGGGTTGCTGTTGGCGATGGCCGACGTGTCGCAGGCTGCGGCCAGTGGCACGGCCGACGACCCGGTGGTGATCGCGCCGATCGCGCCGCGGGTGCTGGCCGGCCTGGCGTCGCGCGTGGGCGACTCGATGCCGGCTGGCAACGAGGGCTGTGGCGTGGTGGTGGCCGCCGGCGACTCGCCCGACGCGCAGGCGCTGCTGGGCCGCACCGTGTCGTTCGTGGGTGGGGCGTCGTACGGCGAGTACCGCAACGTGTCGCCGTTCTTCTGCATGGTGCTGCCCGACGGCACCGACCCGGCGCAGGGCGCGTCGTGCTTCGTCAACCCGCTCACCGCGCTGGGCATGGTGGAGACGATGCGCATGGACGGTCATACCGCGCTGGTGCACACCGCCGCAGCCTCCAACCTGGGCCAGATGCTGGTGCGCATCTGCCAGGCCGATGGCGTGCCGCTGGTCAACATCGTCCGCCGCCCCGAGCAAGTGGCGCTGCTGCGCGGCCTGGGCGCCGAGCACGTGTGCGATTCCAGCGCACCGACGTTCCGTGATGATCTCACTGCCGCGCTCATTGCCACCGGCGCGACGCTCGCGTTCGATGCGATCGGCGGCGGCCGCCTGGCGGGGCAGATCCTGTCGTGCATGGAGACCGCGGTGAACACGAAGGCCACCGAGTACAGCCGCTACGGATCGTCAGTACACAAGCAGGTGTACATGTACGGCATGCTCGACACCTCGCCCACCGAGATCGTGCGCGACTTCGGCCTGGCCTGGGGCATCAGCGGCTGGCTGCTCACGCCGTTCCTCGGCAAGCTGGGGTTGGAGGGCATGGGCCGGCTGCGCGAGCGCGTGGTGGCCGAGCTCACCACCACGTTCGCCAGCCACTACACCCACGAGGTGTCGCTGGCCGGTGCACTCGCCGTCGACGCGATCCAGAACTACGCGCGCATGGCCACCGGCCAGAAGTACCTCATCCGCCCGACGGCGAGCTGAACGCGATGGCGGCGGTAGCGCTCTCCGTGCTCGACCTGTCGGTGCTGAACGACGGGCAGTCGAGCGGCGATGCGCTGCGCACCACGGCCGCCCTGGCACAGGCCGCCGACCGGTTGGGTTACACCCGCTTCTGGGTGGCCGAACACCACAACATGCCCAGCGTCGCGTGCACCTCGCCGACAGTGCTGATGGCCCATCTCGCCGCCATCACGCAGCACATCCGCGTGGGTTCGGGTGGGGTGATGCTGCCCAACCACGCGCCGCTGGTGGTGGCCGAGCAGTTCGCGCTGCTGGAAAGCCTGCACCCCGGCAGGGTGGATGCGGGTGTCGGCCGTGCCCCCGGCAGCGACCAGCGCACGGCGATGGCCCTGCGCCGCTCGCGCGACCTGTTGGGCGCCGACGACTTCCCTCGCGACCTGCTCGATCTGCTGGGCCTGCTGGGCGACCCGCGCGGCGAGCACGGCCTGTGGCAGCACTTCCACGCCACGCCCGTCGCCACCTCCATGCCGCAGGTGTTCCTGCTCGGCAGCAGCGGCTATAGCGCGCAGCTGGCTGCGCACCTCGGGCTGCCGTTCGGGTTCGCCCACCACTTCGACATGGGCGGCACGCTCGAGGCTGCCGAGCGCTACCGGCGCGAGTTCCGGCCCTCGGCCGCGTATCCGCAGCCGTACTTGATCATCACCGCCAACGTGCTCGCCGCCGACACCACCGACGACGCCGAGTGGCACGCGCTGCCCGGGCGCCTCACTGCGCTGGGTCGGCGCACGGGCCGGTTCATCCGCTTGCCGTCACCGCAGGATGCATCGGCGCACCCCGACATGGCCGAGGCCAACCGCCTGCCCACCAGCCGCGTGGTGGGTGCCACGGCCGACGTGGTGGCCGAACTGCACGCGCTCGCCGAGCGCACCGGCGCGCAAGAACTGATGGTCACGTCGGTGGCCTACGACCTGGATGCACGGGTGCGCAGCCTCGAGCTGCTGGCGCAGGCGTGGCCGCTCGCCGCGCCCGCCTGACGTTCAGAGTGTGGCGGCGTAGGCGCAGGCGGGGTCTTCCGCGAGCGGGTCGCCGGTGCAGGCGTAGGCCCGCGAACGCGAGCCGCCACACAGCTCGCGGTACTCGCAGCGACCGCAGGCGCCACCGAACTCGGCGGCCCGGATCTGCCGCAGCATCGGATGGTCGCGGTACACCTCGACGATGTCGTGGGTGCGCACGTTGCCCAGCACGATCGGCAAGAAGCCGGCCGGCGTGATCTCGCCGGTGGCCGACACGAAGATGATGCCGCGGCCGTCGCGAGTGCCCTTGGTGTGTGCCTTCGGCGTGGAGGTGGGCGACCCGAGCTGCTCCACCAGGCTCGTGGACAGCTGCGAGTAGAGCGCGCTGGTGGGTGCGGGGCGGCCCTCGTCGCGCCAGCGAACGACGCGGCGGAACATCGGCCCTTCGACGGTGCGCACGACGAACCCGTACTGCGCCGCGTCGTACAGGAAGTGGCACACGTCCTCGTTGTCGTCGGGGCCCAACTCGAGCATCGAGCTGCCGCGCCCCACGTTGACGAGGAAGAACACTTCCCAGATCGCCGCGTCGTGGTCGCGGATCAGCCGCACGATGGTGGGCAACTCGTGCACATTGTCGGCGGTGACCACTGTGTTCACCTGCACCACGAAGTCGTGGGCGCGCATCCGGTCGAGCGCAGCGATCGTGGCCGGGAAGTGGCCGTCGATGCCGCGCAAACCTTCGTGCGTGGCCGCCGACGCGCCGTCGAGGCTGATCGAGGCCACCTTCACCCCCGCCGCGCGCAGCTGCTGCAGCCGTTCGTCGGTGAGCAGCGGGGTGACGCTGGGAGCGAGCGCGACGTGCACGCCGACCGTACGTGAGTGCTGCACGAGTTGGTCGAGATCGGGGCGCATCAGCACGTCGCCCCCGGTGATGATCAGGATCGGTGACGGCTTGCCGAACGCCGCGAGCGTGTCGATGAAGCGCAGCCCTTCGGCGGTGGTCAGCTCACCCGGCACCGGCGTGGCCTGAGCCTCGGCCCGACAATGGCGGCAGGCCAGCCCGCACGCGCGGGTGGACTCCCAGAACACGAGAATCGGGCGTTGATCGAGGTCGACCCCGCCGGTGTCGGCGGATCCGGTGTGTGTGGGGTGGTTCACAGCAGGTCGGACGGTACCCGCCCCGCCCGGCAGCGAGTAGGGCCTGAAGCCATCACTGCTCGGGCGGCGGGAACCGTTGCGTGAGCTGGGCCGAGATCTCCAGGTGGTGCAGCAGGAAAGTGCGCTCGTCGAGCCGCTCGCGGCGCAGGCGCCACAGGCGGCCATGCACCTGGTGTCGCGGCCCGAAGCCCCTTGTATCGAACGGCCTTGCGGCGCAGGCTGTGGGCAGAAACCCTTGAGCGGAGGAGTCCGTGATGATTCCGAGCGGCATGATTCCGACCGGCACGTGCCCCCAGTGTGGTGCACCCTTCCTTCCCGACGCGCCCGTCTGCCTGCAGTGCGGCATTGCGCTGGCCCAGGCGTCGGGTGGCACGCCATTGCCCCCCGGCACGCCATTGCCCCCGGGCGCGGCGCTGCCGCCGCCGGTGGCCCCGGTCGCAGGCCCACCCGTGATGGCGGCCGCACCGGTGCTGCCCGCGCGACAACGCAACAGCAGCGGGCTGGTGGCGAGCGCGCTCATCGCTGTGATCGCGCTGGTGGGCATCGGGGTGGTGCTCACCAGCGGTGACGACGACTCCACCGGCACCGGCCCGGGCACCAGCCTCACCGGCGACACGATCGCCGACCCGTCGGTGCTGGGCGCCGGCGAAGTGCTGCTCGAGCCGGTGAACATGCGCACGGCGCACCCGTTCACCGACGACGCCCGGTTGGGCACTGAGTCGCAACCGACAGTGTCGCTGCCCGACATCTCGCTGCCCACCACGACCGCCACGTTGGCCCCCGGCCAGGTGCCGCTGCCGCAGGTGTCGGGCGCCACGCCCGGTCTGTACGGCGGCACGCGCAATGAGCAGGTGTGCGACAAGGAGTCGATGATCGCCTATCTCGAGGGCAACCCCGAGAAAGCGGCCGCTTGGGCCGGCGTGCAAGGTATCGCCGTCAGCGATCTGCGTGCCTACATCGGCACGCTCACACCGATGATCCTCACCTACGACACACGGGTCACGAATCACGGCTTCAAGAACGGGCAGGCGTATGCCCACCCGTCGGTGTTGCAGGCTGGTTCGGCGGTGCTGGTCGACCCGTACGGAGTGCCGCGCGCGAAGTGTTCGTGCGGCAACCCGCTCACTCCGCCCGAACCGCTCACGCAGGCGCCGATCTACGTCGGGCCGCAGTGGCCAACGTTCACGCCCACCACGATCATCGTGGTGGTGCCAACGGATCTCGTCGCCGGCGGGTTCACCATCGTCGATGTCCGCAACGGTGAACTGGTCGTGCGCCCGGTGGGTGCCAACCCCGATACCCCCGACCTTGCCACCGGCGATGTTCGCGTGACGCTCAGCTGGAACGACAGCGCCGACCTCGACCTGGCGGTCACCGACCCGAACGGCGAGACGGTGAACTTCGACGTGCGCAGCTCCAGCAGCGGCGGCCAGCTCGACGTCGACGCCAACAGCGGCTGCAGCGAGGCACTCAGCGAGCCCGCCGAGAACATCATTTGGCCCGACACCGCCCCATCCGGCATCTACAGCATCGAGGTCAACCTGTACAACGATTGCATCTCGCCCGGAGAGCACCCGTTCCTCCTGCAGGTGTTCATCGAGGGGCTGCCGGTGGCGCTGCAGGTCGGCGGCGACGACGGCGCGCTGAATCCCAGCGACGGGTCGGGTTCGTTGTCGGCCGGGCTCGCCACGATGGTGTTCGTGTTCACCCGCGGTTGACCGACAGCACATCCGGGTACAATCATGGTTCCTGGTAGTGACGCCTCGTTTGGGCAGGACGGCCCTAGCGCTGTCGCCCCGTGCAGGCTCGACGTCCGCCCTCATCATCGAGGAGGCGCTCATGCCCACTCTCACCGCGGGCTTCGGCCTGCCCATGCCCTGTCGGATCGGCATGCTCAGCACCTATCCGCCGAAGATGTGTGGCCTGGCCACGTTCGCGGCCGCGCTCTCGACCCATCTGCAGCTCGCCGGCCACTCCGTGGAGGTGGTGCAGATCGACGACGGTGATCGTCCGCTCGACCTGAAGCTCGGGCTCGTGCCCCGCGCCAGGGTGTCGGCATCGGCCGTCTTGGTGAACGGCGACCCAGCCTCGGTGCGGTCGGCCGCGGCCGTGCTGTCACTCAGCGACGTCGCGATCATCCAGCACGAGTACGGCATCTTCGGTGGCCGCGACGGCGATGAAGTGCTCGACCTGATCGAGGCGCTGGAAGTGCCCTCGATCGTCGTGCTGCACACCGTGCCGCTGCTGCCCACGCCGCACCAGCAAGAAGTGCTGGAGGCGATCTGCGCACGTGCCATGCAGGTGGTGGTGATGAGCCGTACGGCGCACGACCGCCTGCTCGATCTGTACGCCGTCGATCCCGGCAAGGTGTCCGACATTCCCCACGGCGCAGCGCTGCCGAGCCCCGACACCGACCCGTCGCTGATCGGTCTGCCGCGTCCCGAGCTGTTGACCTGGGGCCTGCTCGGGCCCGGCAAGGGCATCGAGCACGTGATCGACGCGCTCGCGCTGCTGGCCGACCTGCCCCGGCAACCGACGTACACCGTGGCCGGTGTCACCCACCCGAAGGTGTTCGCCCGCGACGGCGATGTCTATCGCCACTCGCTGATGCGCCGTGCTTCGGAGAACGGCGTGGCCGGCTCCGTGCTGTTCGACGACACCTACCGCAACGTGGCTCAGCTCACCCGCTTCGCCGCGTCGTCAACGCTGGTGGTGCTGCCCTACGACTCGGTCGATCAGGTCACGTCGGGCGTGCTGGTGGATGCCATCGCCGCCGGCCGCCCGGTGATCGCCACCGCCTTCCCCCACGCCCGTGAGTTGCTGCAGACCGGTGCCGGCATCGTGGTTCCGCACCGCGACCCGGCCGCGCTCGCAACCGCCCTGCGAAGCGTGCTCACCGACCCCGGACGCCTCGAGTCGATGACCGCCGAAGCGCGACGGCTGGCCCCGCTGCTGAGCTGGTCGGCGATCGCCGGCCGCTACTCCGCGCTGTGCACCCGCCTGGTGGGCCAGCGTGAGGCGGTCGCTTCATGAGACACGGCGAGATCTCACTCGACCACCTCGAACGGATGAGTGACCACCGTGGACTGTTCGAGCACGCCGAAGGCATCGACCGACGCATCGAGCACGGCTACTGCACCGATGACAACGCCCGCTTGCTGGTGGTGACCTCGCGCAAGCCGGATGTCGGTGTGGCGCATCGGCTGTCGCTGCTCGCACTGCAGTTCGTGTGCAGCGCGCAGTCTCCCGACGGCCGCACCCGCAACCGGATGGCGTACGGCGGGCAATGGACGGACCAGCCGACCACCGAGGACTGTTGGGGCCGCAGCCTGTGGGGCTTGGGTGTGGCCGCCACGCAGCACTCGCTCCCGACGGTGCGGGTGCGGGCGTTTCGTGCCTTCGAGCTCGGCGCGCGGCAGCGTTCGCAGTACCCACGGGCGATGGCGTTCGCAGCACTCGGCGCGGCCGAGGTTGCCGCCGCTGACCCGCAGCACACCGGCGCGCGCGGGATCCTGGAAGCACTGCTCGACATGGTGGGTCCCGTCGCCGCCGGCCCGTGGGGCTGGCCCGAGCCCACGCTGCGGTATGCCAATGCCGCCCTCGCCGAGGCGGTCATCGCCGCCGGTTCGGTGCTCGGCCGTGCCGACGTCGTGGACAAGGGGTTGGGCATGCTCGGCTGGTTGCTCGATCTGGAGACGCGCGACAACCACCTGTCGGTCACCGGTGTCGGTGGCCGTCAGCCGGGAGACCACTCGGTGCAGTTCGATCAGCAGCCGATCGAGGTGGCCGCGCTGGCCGATGCCTGCTGGCGCGCCGCACAGGTGTCGGATGACCCGCGCTGGCCGCGAGGTATCGAGATGGCCGCCGCATGGTTCATGGGTGACAACGACATCGGTGTTGCTGTCTACGACTGGGCCTCCGGTGGCGGGTACGACGGGTTGATGGTCGATGGCGTCAATCTCAACCAAGGTGCGGAATCGACGCTGGCGTTGATCGCGACGATGCAGCGCGCCCGCGAGTTCGCGAGAACGCCATGAATCCGGCCGAGGCACTGACGCACACCGGAATCCACCTGCAGGGTGACCCCACGCGCGTGGTGACGAAGTTCTTCGTCGCCGGCCAGGAGGACGTGAACCCCGGTGACTCGCGTGCTGCGCCCGTGATCCAGCGGGTGCTCGATCTCACGGAGGCCGACGTCGAGGCAGCGCTCGTCGATCTCGACGAGCGCTTCCTGTCGCGACACGTGGCGTTGCACGACACGTTCCGCGACCACGCGGGAATGCTCACGTCGCGTCTCGACGGGGCGAGCGACGTCTCACCCGCACGCGCGCTGCTGCTGGGCGCCGCGTTCACGAACGAGTTCGCGATCGAGGGTGCTGCGCTGTGCAACCCCTCTGCGGTGTTGGCGCCGGTGCAGGACGACTCGGGTGACGCGTCGTTCGTGATGAGTGTGCGTTCGATCGGCGAGGGCCATCGGTCGTCGGTCGGGTTCCGCACCGGTCGGCTGTCGGCAGCCGGTGCGGTGACGGTTGACGAACCCTCACCCTTCCCGATCCTGGCCGGGGCAACTCCGGCGCTCAACCACCGCTTGGTGTTCCACGCCCGCCTTGCCGCGTTGGGTGGCGAGCTGGAGAGCACGTTGTTCGTGCTCGACGAGCTGCCCGACCGGTTCGACGACGAGCAACTGCGTACCCGGTTCGCCGCGCTCACCGCTGACGATGCCACGCGCACACATGTCGACGAGATCATCCGTCGGATGCGGGCGTTGTCGCGCAGCTCGTACACGGTCGAGTTCCCACCGGCGAGCAGTATCTCCGAGCGGGTGCTGTGGCCGCAGTCGCCCGCGGAATCTCATGGGATGGAAGACGTGCGTTTCGTGCGCTTCACCAGCGACGACGGCAGCGTCACCTACTTCGGCACGTACACCGCCTACGACGGGTTCGAGATCGCGCAGCACCTGCTGCAGACCGACGACTTCCGTTCGTTCGAGGTGTCGCCGATGGCCGGCCCGGCAGCGGTGGGCAAGGGGCTGGCGCTGTTCCCCCGCACGATCGAGGGGCGCTACGTCGCACTGTCGCGATCCGACCGTGAGACGAACGCGATCGCCTTCTCCGACGACCTGCACTGCTGGAACACGTCGGAGGTGATCCAGACGCCATGCCACCCGTGGGAGATCATCCAACTGGGGAACTGCGGTTCGCCGATCGAGACCGAGGATGGGTGGCTGGTGCTCACGCACGGCGTCGGGGCGATGCGCACGTACTCGATCGGTGCTCTGCTGCTCGACCTCGACCACCCCCAGAAGGTGCTGGCGCACTCCGCTCAGCCGTTGTTGGTGCCGGCCGAGGGCCACCGCGACGGCTACGTGCCGAACGTGGTGTACAGCTGCGGCGGCTTCGCCCACGGCGACACGCTGCTGCTGCCGTACGGCATCGCCGACAAGTCGATCGGGATGGCCACGGTGTCGATCAGCCGGTTGCTTGCCTCGCTGACTCGCGGTTGATCTCCATGTGCCCCGGTCATTGCTGGCGCAGCCGGTCGATCTGGCGGCGATCGCGTTTGGTGGGTCGCCCGGTGCCGCGGTCGCGCCGCAGCACCGGTGCCTCGCCCTCGCGCTCCACCACGGGGCTGTGGTCCACCAGGCACTCGGCCGCCACCGGGGCGCCGACGCGCTTGTTGATCACTTGCACCACCTCGACGATCCGTTGGCGTTGCGCGATGCGACCCTCCACGCGGTCGCCCACGCGCACCGTGGCCGACGGCTTCGCCGGGGCACCGTTGATCGTGATTCGGCCGGCGCGGCACAGTTCGGTCGCGGTCGAGCGCGTCGGGGTGAGGCGCACTGCCCACAGCCAGATGTCCACGCGTGTCGTTTCGATCGCTGCATCGTGCCATGACGTTCGTCACTCGTGGTACTCGGCGCTCCCGGTGGTTCACCGCCCGCCCCTCGGACGTGGGAGTATTTCGGCAACATGAACGAAGTACACTGGCTGCTCGAAGTCGTCGAGGCGATCCCTGACGGAGTCGTCATCGTCAATGCCGACGGCGAGATGGTGCTCGTCAACCGCGAGATCGAGAACCTTCTCGGGTACCCACGTGAGCAGTTGTTGGGCCAGAAGGTGGAGATGCTGCTGCCGCCCGAGGTCGGCGGCGCCCACGAGGGGCACCGGCTGAGCTTCATGCACTCGTCGCGCCGACGTTCCATGGGTCGCGGGCTCGATCTCAGCGCCCGCCGCGCCGATGGCAGCTTGTTCCCGGTGGAGATCTCGCTCGCCCCGGCCACCGTGGCCGGCGATCCGGTGGTGATCGCCACGATGCGCGACGTCACCGCCAACCGCCTGGCCGACGCCGAACTGGCCGATGCCCGCCAGCGCGTGATGCTGGCCGAAGACCACGAGCGCATCGCTCGCGACCTGCACGACACCGTCATCCAGCGGCTGTTCGCCGCCGGCCTCAGCCTGCAGAGCGTGCTGCCCGTGGTGCCCGACAGCGCGAAGATGAAGATCGAACGGATCCTCGACGATCAGGACGACGCGATCCGCGAGCTACGCACGGCCATCTTCGGCCTGTCCAGCAAGCGTGCTGCCGGGCGCACGATCCGCGTGGTCGTGAATCAACTGGTCGACGATGCGGGCCGGGTACTGGGCTTTCGGCCCACGCTGCACTTCAACGGCGTGCTCGACAGCATCGACTCGGAGGTCACCGATGAGGTGGCGGCCGTGGTGCGCGAGGCGCTCAGCAACGTGGCCCGGCACAGCCAGGCACGCAAGGTGGAGGTGTCGCTCAGCCATGTGGGCGAGCGCCTGGCCGTAGTGATCGCCGACGACGGCGCGGGCATTCCCAGCAGCCATCGTTTGGGCAGCGGTTTGCTGAACATGCACGACCGGGCCGCGCGCCTCAACGGCACGTGCACCGTGACCTCTGGCGAAGGCGCCGGCACCACCGTGCGCTGGCAAGTCCCCGTGGGCAGCTGAACCCGCCCACCCACCGTTTGTGTCACACACCGATCACGGGCTCCCGAGGCCAGTGTGTGACACAAACGGTTGGTTGGGCGGACAGAGACCGCGCTGGACGGGCGCCCCGAACGGCGGCCCGATGTCAGCTGGCGCGGCCGACGCCGGCCTTCACCGCGAACACGGCCGCCTCGGTGCGGCGGCTCATGCCCAACTTCATCAGCATGTTGCTGACGTAGTTCTTGACGGTCTTCTCGGCGAGGTGCAGCTCGGCGCCGATCTGGCGGTTGGTGGCACCCTCGGCGATGAGGTCGAGGATCCGACGCTCTTGCGGGGTGAGCTTGGCCAGGCGCTCGTCCTCCTCGCTGGGGTTGCGCAGCCGGTGCAGCACCTTGGCGGTGACCGTGGGGTCGAGCAGGCTCTCGCCACGAGCGACACGGCGGATGGCGGTGACGAGGTCGTTGCCGCGGATCTGCTTCAGCACGTAGCCGCTGGCTCCGGCCATGATCGCCTCGAACAGTGCATCGTCGTCGCTGAACGACGTGAGCATCAGGCACGCCAGGCCGGGCAGCTGGCTGCGCACCTCACGGCACACCTCCACGCCACTGCCATCGGGCAGGCGCACGTCGAGCACGGCGACGTGCGGCTTGACGGCAGGGATGCGATGTACGGCTTCTTCGGCGGTGGACGCTTCGCCCACCACTTCGATGTCGGGTTCGGCCTCGAGCAGCTCACGGACGCCGCGCCGAACGATTTCGTGATCGTCGAGCAGGAAAACCTGGATTACGGGGGTCTGCTCCATGGGGAGGTATCCGATCACATGTGAAGGGTGCTTGTCAGGGACCTTGGTCACATTGTCACAAGCTCGCGTACAATTGCACGCGTGCTCGTCTCCGAACCACCCGCCGTCCTGCCTCAGGCCAACGATTCCTGCTGGTGCGGCAGTGGCCGCAAGTACAAGCGATGCCACAAGCCGATGGAGGGCCGCGTGCTGCAAGGTGTCGTCAGTCCTCGGTTGGCGGTGCCCGACCACATCGCCAAGCCGTCGTACGCCGCCGATGGCCGCGTCGAGCGATGGGCCGAGTCGCGGGTCAAGACCCCCGAGATCATCCAACGCATGCGCCACGCCGGTGTTGTCGCCTCCGAGATCCTGTCGCTGGCCGGCCAGATCGTGCGCCCGGGCATCACCACCGACGAGATCGACGTGTTCGTGCACCACGCCACCATCGAGCGCGGCGGCTACCCCAGCCCGCTGAACTATCACGGCTACCCCAAGAGCGTGTGCACCAGCGTCAACGAGGTGATCTGCCACGGCATCCCCGACAGCCGGGTGCTGCAGGACGGCGACATCATCAACCTCGACGTCACGGCCTACATCGGCGGTGTGCACGGCGACACCAACGCCACGTTCTTCGTGGGCGATGTCGATCCTGCCAGCCGCCAGCTGGTGCAGGTCACCGAGGAATGCATGTGGCACGGCATCGAGGCCGTGGTGCCCGGTCGACCGCTCAGCGACATCGGCAAAGCGATCGAGCAGCACGCCAAGAAGCACAAGCTGGGCGTCGTGCGGGCGTTCATCGGCCACGGCATCGGTGAGCAGTTCCACACCGACATTCAGGTGCTGCACTACTACGACGAGCGGGCCTCGATGATCATGCGCCCGGGCATGACGTTCACGATCGAGCCGATGATCACGCTCGGCGGGTGGCTGCACCGGATGGTGTTCGACGACGACTGGACCGCGGTCACCGCCGACGGCAAGCGCACCGCCCAGTTCGAGCACACCGTGCTGGTCACCGACGACGGCGTCGAGGTGCTCACCGCCCCCGGCTCGGTCACCCCCAGCGCCCCCTGGCGCCGCTGACCCGCAATGACCACGACGCCAGTCTTCGAACGCCTCGACCACGATCGGTACCAGCCCACCGACTTCGCACGCGGGCCATGGGACCCGCGAGCGATGCACGGCGGCGCGCCGTCGGCGCTGCTGGCCGGCGTGCTGGAGGCAGCGTTGGCGCAGCCGGACGATCCGTTGCCGATGCACCCGTCGCGCCTCACGATCGACCTCGAACGGCCGGTGGGCATCGTGCCGCTGACCGTGCGAGCGAAGGTGGTGCGCGGGGGCAGGAAGGTGCGCATCGCCGAGGCCGAGGTGTTCGACGACGCCGGAACCCGCCTGGCCCGTGCCACCCTGCTGGGTATTCGCACCACTCCCGAGCCGCTCGATCTCACCGATGCCGTGATCACGCCGGTGGGCACGCCACCGCCCGCTCGCCCGTCAAGTGGCGGCGGCCTGGCCTCCTCGCCGTTCGCGCAGCTCACCGACGGCCCGCTGTTCCACTCGCACGCCGTCGAACACTGTTTCGTGCGCGGCGAGTTCGGTGGGTTGGGGCCCGGCACCGACTGGATCCGCTTCGTCACGCCGGTGGTGGGTGGCGAGCCCACCACGCCGCTGCAACGGGTGGCCGGCGCGTGCGACTTCGGCAACGGGGTCAGCGCCGCGTTGCCGCCGGGCTGGATCTTCATCAACCCCGATCTCTCGATCACGCTGCAGCGCCTGCCCGTGGGCGAGTGGGTGTGCCTCGACTCGGTCACCCTCTTCGGCACCAACGGCTACGGCAGCGCCGAGTCCGAGTTGTGGGACGAGCAGGGTCGCCTCGGCCGCAGCATCCAGAACCTGCTGATCGAGCCGCCCGCCTGCTGAACTCAGGGAATCCGTTCCCACGCGCGCAGGAGTTCGATGATCCGATCGGCGGCTTCTTCGGCCGACAGGCGGGTCGTGTCGATACGCACCTCCGGGTGCTCGGGCGGCTCGTAGGGTGAGTCGATGCCGGTGAAGTTGGCCAGCTGGCCGGCGCGAGCCTTGCGGTACAGCCCCTTCACGTCACGCTGTTCGGCGACGGCGAGGGGTGTGTCGACGAACACCTCCACGAACTCCTGCTCGCCCATCAGGTCGCGGGCGAGTTGCCGCTCGGAGCGGAACGGCGAGATGAACGACACGAGCACGATCAGGCCGGCGTCGGCCATCAGCTTGGACACCTCGGCGACCCGGCGGATGTTCTCCACACGATCGGCGTCGGTGAAGCCGAGATCCATGTTCAGGCCGTGGCGCACGTTGTCGCCATCGAGCAGGTACGTGTGCCGACCCGATGCATGCAGCTTGCGCTCGACGACGTTGGCGATCGCCGACTTGCCGGCGCCCGACAACCCGGTGAACCACACCACCGTCGGCCGCTGGCCCTTCAGCGCGCTGTGGGCCTCCTTGCCCACCTCGATCGCCTGCCAGTGCACGTTGTCGGCGCGCCGGAGTGCAAAGTGGAGCAGACCCGCCCCCACGGTGGTGTTCGTGAGCCGGTCGATGATGATGAACCCGCCCATCTCCCGGTTCTCCGCGTACGGGTCGAACGCGACGGGCCGGTCGAGGTGGAGGTTGCACACGCCGATCTCGTTGAGGTGCAGCGTCTTGGCCGCTAAGTGTTCCAGCGTGTTGACCTCCACGCGGTACTTGGGCTGGGCGATGGAGAGGCCCACCGTGCGGGTGCCGATCTTCATCAGGTACGGGCGGCCCGGCAACATCTCGTGCTCGCCCATCCAGATCACGTGCGCCTCGAACTGGTCGGCCACGGCGGGCGGCTCGTTGGCGGCGGCGAGCACGTCGCCGCGCGACACGTCGATCTCGTCGGTGAGCGTGATCGTCACCGACTGGCCGGCCACGGCCTCGGGCAGGTCGCCGTCGAACGTGACCACCCGCGCGACCGTCGACATCTGGCCGGAGGGCAGCACGCGCACGGCCATGCCGGGCTGCACGGTTCCGCCGACGATGCGGCCCGAGAAGCCGCGGAAGTCGAGGTCGGGTCGGTTCACCCACTGCACCGGCATGCGGAACGGCGTGCCCTCAGTCAGGTCGTCGAGCGGCACCGTCTCGAGGTGATGGATCAACGTGGGCCCGGTGTACCACGGGGTGTTGGGGCTGGGCTCGAGGATGTTGTCGCCGCGCAGCGCCGACATCGGGATGCACGTGATGTCGTCGAGCCCG
Source organism: Actinomycetota bacterium (assembly GCA_030645495.1). Lineage (GTDB taxonomy): Bacteria > Actinomycetota > Acidimicrobiia > Acidimicrobiales > Ilumatobacteraceae > UBA668. The sequence continues at coordinate 17,594 of JAUSLV010000018.1, read as the reverse complement.
ATCTGCGCGGCGAACGCGCGATAGTCGGCTTCGATTCGGTCGAACACCTCCTGCGAGTACTCGACGAGGTCGAGCTTGTTGATCGCCACCACGATGCGGCGGATGCCCAGCAGCGACACGAGGAAGCTGTGCCGGCGGGTCTGCGTCAGCACACCCTTGCGCGCGTCGATGAGGATCACGGCGAGGTCGGCGGTGGAGGCGCCCGTCACCATGTTGCGCGTGTATTGCTCGTGCCCTGGGGTGTCGGCCACCACGAACTTGCGCACCTCGGTGGAGAAGAACCGGTAGGCAACGTCGATCGTGATGCCCTGCTCGCGCTCGGCGGCAAGGCCATCCACCAAGAGTGCGAAGTCGAGGTCGTCGCCCTGGGTGCCGACCTTCTTCGAGTCGGCCGCCAGCGCGGCGAGGTGATCCTCGAACACCAACTTCGACTCGTACAGCAGCCGACCGATGAGGGTGGACTTGCCGTCGTCGACGCTGCCGCAGGTGATGAACCGCAGCAGCGACTTGTGCTCGTGCGCGTGGAGGTAGGCCTCGATGTCGGTGGCCAGCAGGTCGTCGTGTGCGTGCGCCATCAGAAGTAGACGTCCATCAGAAGTAGCCCTCTTGCTTCTTCTTCTCCATCGACGCGCTGCTGTCGTGGTCGATCATCCGCCCCTGCCGCTCGCTGGTGGTGGTGAGCAGCATCTCCTGGATCACGTCGGTGAGCGTCGCTGCCGTGCTTTCCACCGCGCCCGTGAGCGGGTAGCAGCCGAGCGTGCGGAAGCGGATCGAGCGCATCTCGGGCACCTCTCCCGGCTGCAGCGGCATGCGCTCGTCGTCGACCATGATCAACGTGCCGCCGCGTTGCACCGTGGGTCGCGGAGCGGAGAGGTACAGCGGCACGATCGGGATCTGCTCGAGGTGGATGTACTGCCACACGTCGAGCTCGGTCCAGTTCGACAGCGGGAACACACGCATCGTTTCGCCCACATTGCGGCGCACGTTGTACAGCGACCACAGCTCGGGCCGCTGCAGCTTCGGGTCCCAGCGGTGCTGTGCCGAGCGGATCGAGAACACTCGCTCTTTGGCACGCGACTTCTCCTCGTCGCGACGGGCCCCACCGAACGCGGCGTCGAAGCCGTAGTGGTCGAGCGCCTGCTTCAGCCCCTCGGTCTTCCACATGTCGGTGTGCGTCGCCGAGCCGTGCTCGAACGGGTTGATGCCCAACCGCAGGCACTCCTCGTTCTGGAACACCAGCAGGTCCATCCCGCTCTCGCGCACCATCCGTTCGCGGAACTCGTACATCTCGCGGAACTTCCACGTGGTGTCCACGTGCAGCAACGGGAACGGCGGCTTCGAGGGGTAGAACGCCTTGCGCGCGAGGTGCAGCATGCACCCGCTGTCCTTACCGATCGAGTACAGCATCACCGGCCGCTCGCTCTCGGCGACCGCCTCGCGCATGATGTGGATGCTCTCCGACTCCAAGCGCTGCAGGTGGGTGAGGGTGGCGGCCCCGGGCGTCGTCACGGCCATCATCAGATCACAAGCGACTCACGCGAGGGGGATCGACGCCAGCAGGCGCGGGTTGAGGCGCACGGTGTTCGCCGAGAGGCCGCTGCCGGCCGCGTGATGGCGCACCCACGCGAGTGTCTCCGGCGACGACAGCACCTCCAGCACACGATCGGAGTCGTCGGTGGTGCACGTGATCACCGGCACGGAGGGCAGCCACTCGCCGCGCGTGTCGTGCACTGCTTCGATCACCTTCGTCTGGTTGGCGATCAGGATCTTCGGCACGAGCCGTTCCTGCGCCCACCGCTGCAACGCCGGCGACAGCCGGTCGAGGGCCACCCGTGGCGCCGCGTACGTCTGCTTGGCGAAGCGCACCGGCCGCTGCCCCCACCGGCACACGCCGGGGTCGATGAGGCCACTGGTGACGAGCGGCGGACCGTGCACGTCGTCGCCCACGGCCCCCACCAGCCCGTAGTACTGGTCGCGGAAGTCGACGGTGAAGCGGGCGAGGTCGCCCAGCACCGGGCCGTCGTGCGCGGCGACGGTGGTGCCGGTGAGTAGGCCCGACCACGAGGTGGGCATGTCGATCGGCGGTAGCTCCTCGAATTCCGGCCCGTACGCTCGGCGCACCGGTGCAGGCCTGCCGCCCACTTCCCACACGCCGGCCCATACGCGCACGTTGGCGTCGAACATCAGCGTGTCGCTCCACCACATCCAGCGCAGCGCAGCGGCAGCGTCGACCGAGGCGCGGATGGCGGCGGCGTCGCGAGCCGACAACAGCGACTGCGGCAGCACCAGGCCCACGCGCCCACCGGGCCGCGCGAGCCGGATGGCCAGCGCGAGGAACTCGGCGGCCGCGTCGGCGTACGGCCCGCCGCCGAACTGCGAGCGCCCGCCGCGACTGGTGGCCCGCGAGAGTTGGTTGAGGAACGGCGGGTTGCCCACCACCACGTCGAAGCGTTGCGAGCCCCAGGCGCGGCGCAGCGAGTCGTCGTGCTCGAACCCGCCGGCGGCCGCTGTGGCCGGATCGATGTCGACGCCGATCTGCTGTGGCAGGCCCGTCGCGCGCAGGAAACGACCGTCGCCGCACGCCGGGTCGAGGGCCGTGCGCGCGCCGGCGAACACCGCCTCGCGTGCCACTGCAACCACCAACGCCGGTGGCGTGTACCACGCGCCCAGTTGCTTGCGCGTGGGCGGCGGGTCGTCGCCACGTTGGGGATCGGTCACGCGGTCAGCGTAGGGTTTGGCCCCGTGACGTCCTCGGACTCCAGCAGCGCGGCCGACCGCTTCCTGAATTTCGACCGCGAGCAGTGGGCCGCGCTACGCGCGGCGACTCCACTGACGCTCAGCGCGGCCGACCTCGAGTCGCTGCGCGGCATCAACGAGCGCATCGATCTCGACGAGGTGGCGGCGATCTACCTGCCGCTCACTCGCCTGTTGAACCTTTACGTCGCGGCCACGCAGAACCTGCACAAGGCCTCAGCCGCGTTCTTGTGCACGCTGGCACCGAAGGTGCCGTACGTGATCGGCGTGGCCGGCAGCGTGGCCGTGGGCAAGAGCACGTTCGCCCGCGTGCTGCAGACGCTGTTGGCGCGTTGGCCCGACCATCCCAAGGTCGATCTCGTCACCACCGACGGCTTCCTGCACCCCAACCGGGTGTTGGAGGAGCGCGGCATCATGAACCGCAAGGGCTTCCCCGAGAGCTACGACACGCGCCGTCTCTTGGGTTTCCTGCGCGCCCTCAAGAGTGGCGCGGCCGAGGCAAGCGCGCCGGTGTACAGCCATGTTGTGTACGACATCGTCGAGGGCGAAGAGATCATCGTGCGCCGCCCCGACATCGTGATCGTGGAAGGGCTCAATGTGCTGCAGGTGGGCTCGCCCGACGGCAGCACCGTCAACGAGTTCGTCAGTGACTACTTCGACTTCTCGATCTACATCGACGCCGATGTGAACGACATCGAGCAGTTCTACGTGCGCCGATTCCTCACGCTGTACGAGACGGTGTTCCAAGACCCGAACAGCTTCTTCCAGCACTACGCGCACCTCACGCGCGAGCAAGCCGAGCAAGTGGCCCGCGGCATCTGGCGCGAGATCAACGGCAAGAACCTGCGCGAGAACATCGAGCCCACCAAGGCGCGCGCCAGCCTGATGTTGAACAAGGGTGCCGACCATCGCGTCACGTGCGTGAAGCTGAGGCGCCTGTGACGCCGCGGGTGTTGGCGGCCTGCTGCGTTGCGGCGCTGGTGTTGGCCGGGTGTGGCGGCGACGACGGCCCGGGCACGGTGCAGCCCTACGACCGGGCGCCGGTGCCCGCGGTGCCCGACCGCACGCACGAGGTGCCCGAGGCAGGCGACCTGCCTGACGGCGACTACTGGGCGGTGCTCAGCAGCGCCAGCCCGGGGGCCGGCACGATCGCGCTGCAGGTGTCGCAGGCGTTGTTCGCCGATACCTGTCTGGCCGAACTGGGCGAGGCCGAGTGCGAAGGCGACTGGGGTGTGGTGCCGACGCCCACACGTTCGGTGGTGGTACCGGTGGCCACGCTGGTGTCGATCTCGGTGGCCGCCGAGAACCGCCAGAACTATGCCGTCCCCGGCGCCGAGCTGGCCTCGCTGGCGAGCGGCGGCACCCCCGCTGCCGACGCGCCCGAGGGCTACGCCTACCAGCCCTACCCGTTCCTGGTGGCCGTGGAAGCGGGCGCCGTGGTGGGCCTGCACCAGGTGTGGGTCGACGTTCCTGGCGCCTGACGGGCCTGAGCGAAACTACGCCACGCCCAGCCAGGCGGGCAGCAGTGAGATCGAGTCGAGGTCGGCGAAGTGCTCGTCGTGGTCCACGTGTTCGAGTTCCCACAGCAGCGGGTAGGGCACGTGCACGGCGGTGCCGCCGAGGGCCATCACCGGCAGGATGTCGCTGCGCACGCTGTTGCCCACCATGCACACGCGGTCGGGGGCCACGCCCATCCGGGTGAACACCTTGGCGTAGGTGTCGGGGTCTTTCTCCAGCAGGATCTCGACATGCGCGAAGTGGTGCTCGAGCCCGCTGGTCTGCACCTTGTGCGTCTGGTGGATCAGGTCGCCCTTGGTGATCAGCGCCAAGGGGTAGTGGCGGCCCACGTGGGCGAGCACCTCGGGCACGTGCGGCAGCAGGCGCACGGCCTCGGTGAGGTGCGCGCGGACCATGTCCATCAGCTTCTCGATGACGCTCACCGGCACGGCACCGTTGGTGATGCTGATCGCCGCTTCCACAGCGGACAGGCCGAACGCCTTCACGCCGTAGCCCAGCACCGACAGGTTCTTGCGTTCCACTGCGGTGAGCGCGGCCTTCACGTCGACACCCTCTGGCGCGTACGGCGCTACGAGCTCGACGAAGTGCTGCTCGCCGGCGCTGAAGCGATCCTCACTGTGCCACAGCGTGTCGTCGGCGTCGAAGGCGATGATGTCGAACGACTTCACGGCAGGGCTCCTGGCTCGCGGCGACTCAGCGGTGCAGCGCGTTGAGGTAGTTGTAGACGGTGATGCGGCTGACGCCCATCGCGTCGGCGACGTCTTCCACCGCGCGGCGCAGGATGAACGCTCCGCGCTCGTCGAGCAGGCGGATCGCCTTCTGCTTGTCTTCGCGGCTGAGCGTGGGCAGCGGGGCACCCATCTCGCGCTCGACGGCCTCGATCAGTCGATCGAGCGCGCCGTGCAACGGCGCGGGGCGCACGGCGGCGATGATCGCGCCCTCCCAGCGCAGGGGCAGGTCGCCGGGCTCGCGCTCGTCGGCGGCCACCAGCGTGGCACCCAACGCCTCGACGATCGGCTTCACCGACAGCACCAGCGGGTGGCGCGGCAACTTGCTCATGTGCCGGTCTCGCCCTTCTCGCTCTTCTCGGCCATCGGCGGCACGCGCTCGGCGTGCAGGCTGACGTGCGTTGCCCCGTTGGCGAATGCCTGCGCGAGGATCGCCCCCGACACCTCGGCGACGCTCAGCGGTGACACCACGACGGACGAGCCGAACGGCCCGAATTCGACCTCCAAGCCCATCGCCTCGACGGCTTCGATCGCGGCGCGTACGTGCTGGCCGGGCTTGCCCTCGTGGAAGGGCTCGATGGTGAACTCCAGCAGCAGCACGCCGCGATGGTAGCCAATCAGCCAGGTTGTTGGCCCTGACGAGTGTCACGCCTGGCCCGCAGCGACTGCACGCGGTCGGCGCGCTTGGCCCGCAGTCGGGCCCCGCGGCTGTATTCCAACGGGTCGAACGGCTGCGGGTCGGGTGGCACCGTCGCCGGGTCCACCAGCTTCGTGCCCATGTACATGTCGACGATCAGCGGCCGGTCGAGGATCTTGCCGGCGCAGAACACGCCACCGGTGACCGCCCCGGCGATGCCGTGGCCCGAGGACGTGTTCGCGCCCACCACCCACAGCCCGTCGATCTCGGTGCGGTGGTCGGGCCGGCCGTCGCCCACCTGCTCGGGCGAGTGCATGTAGCCGTAACTGGTGCCGCCGGTGCTGTGCGTGTAGCGCTCGTGCGACAGCGTGGTGGCGGTCTCCACGTGCACGATGTGGTCGCGGAACGGGCCCAGCACGGTCTCCGCGGCATCGATCAGGCGATCCTGCAGGTCGTGCTTGCGGGCGCGGTACGTCTCGTTGCGGCGGTACTGCTCGCCATCGGCCGGGCCGGTGTCCACGCCCCAGAACTCGTAGCCGCGCGGGGCCAGCGTCATGATCTGGAAGTTGGTGTGGCCGGGCGGGCACAGCTCTGGGTTGCCCGGGTCCTTGCGCGAGGCGAGAGCGATATAGGCGAACGGTACCTGGCTGTTCGGCAGGTGGCCATCGTCGAGTTCCTCGTAGAGACCGTCGGTGCGGTAGTCGGGGAACACGAAGTAGTTCGTGTTCGGTCCGTCGAGCACGGTGTTCACCACCACGTACGTGCACACCAGGCCGAGCGTCATCTGCGCCTGCTCGGCCCACGCCACCGTGCCGGGCGCGAGGTGCTCGCGACCCACGAGATGATCGATCGTGCGCCGGTAGTCGGCGTTGCTGACGACGATCGGGGCACGCGCCTCGCTGCCGTCCTCCAGCAGCACGCCGACCGCGCGACCACCCTCGATCAGGATGCGATCGACCGGCGTGAGCGTGCGCACCTCGCCGCCACAGGCCTCGATCACCTGGATCAGCCGCGCCGCGATCATCTGGCCGCCACCCTCGGGGTAGAACGCGCCGTTCATGTAGTGGTGGATGATGCCGGCGTGCATGACTACGGCCGTCTGCTGCGGGCCACCGGCGTAGAGGCCGCTCCAGTGGTCGACGGTGGCGCGCACCCGTTCCGACAACTCGCTCTCGTCGAACAACTCGGACAACGGCCGCCGCGACCACAGGTCGTACGTGGGTCGCTCGCCGCCGAAGATGTTGCGGCCTTCCTCGGCCACCGTACGCAGTGTGCGCAGGCAGCGCTCGATGCCGGCCTTCTCCGCGGGGAACTGCTGCACGAGCCGTTGCTCGTAGTCGTCCCATCCAGCAGGGACGCGGAACGTGAAGTCGGGGAAGTGCAGCGTGTCGAACCCGTCGGGGTCGAGCGGCCGGAAGTGCAGCCGGTCGCCGATGCCCAGCGCATTGAAGATCGTGGGGAACAGGCCGCCCGGTTGGCACTCGCCGATGTAGTGCACGCCCACGTCGAACTCGAACCAGTCGTCAGGCCCACCGTCCTTGGCAGCATGGTGGCGGCGGAACACCTGGGTGTTGCCGCCGGCCACGTCGTGGCGTTCGAGCACCAGCACCCGCTTGCCGGCACTGCCGAGGCAGGCTGCGGTGGTGAGGCCACCGGGGCCCGAGCCGATGACGATCGCGTCCCACGTTTCGGTTGTCATCGCGCGAGTCTTACGACGAGCGGTGCCTCGCGGCGAGGTGGGCGACATCGTGCATGATCTTCGCCAGTTGGAAGTCTTTCGGCGTGTACACCGCGGCGGCGCCGGCGGCCAGCAGCGTGGCCCGGTCGGCCTCGGGGATGATGCCGCCCACCACTACCGGCGTGTCGAGGCCGATGGCGCGCAAGCCGGCGATCACGGCGGGCACCAGCGAGAGGTGCGAGCCACTGAGGATCGAGAGGCCCACCACGTCGGGATCTTCGTCGCGGGCGCTGGCCACGATCTGTTCGGGTGTGAGCCGGATGCCGCTGTACACGACCTCCATGCCCGCATCGCGTGCGCCGACGGCGATCTGCTCGGCGCCATTGCTGTGCCCGTCGAGGCCCGGCTTGGCCACCAAGAAGCGCGGCGGGCCACCGGCCATCGTCTTCACGTACTCGGCCACCGCCGCCAGCTCGCCGACGCGACGGCCAACGGCCGCGTTCACACCGGTGGGGGCGCGGAACTCGCCGAACACTTCGCGCAGCACGCTCGACCATTCGCCGGTGGTGCCACCGGCCTTGGCCAGCACGATCGATGCATCGACGATGTTGGTGCCATCCAGCGCGGCGGCCTTCAGCGCGGTGAGCGCAGCCTGCACTGCCGCGTCGTCGCGATCGGCTCGCCACTGCACGACCTCGGCCTTCAGCTGCGCCTCGATCGCCGGGTCGACGGTGAGGATGTTGCCGGGCGTGTCGAGCGGCGACGGCTCGCTCTCGGTGAACGCATTCACGCCCACCACCATCTGGTCGCCGGCCTCGATGCGGCGGGAGCGTTCGGCCATCGAGCGCACCAGGCGGCCCTTCAGCTCGTCGACGGCGGCGAACGCGCCACCCAGCGACAGCACGTCCTGCAGCTCGGCCCACGCGGCGTCGCGCAGCTCGGCCGTCTTGGCCTCGATCACGGTGCTGCCGTCGAACAGGTCGCCGTACTCCAACAGGTCGGTCTCGAACGCCAGCACCTGCTGCATGCGCAGCGACCACTGCTGGTCCCACGGGCGGGGCAGGCCGAGCGCCTCGTTCCACGCGGGCAGTTGCACGCTGCGCGCCCGAGCGTTCTTCGACAGCGTGACGGCCAGCATCTCCAGCACGATCCGCTGGATGTTGTTCTCCGGCTGCGCCTCGGTGAGGCCCAGCGAGTTCACCTGCACGCCGTAACGGAAGCGGCGATACTTGGCGTCGGTGACGCCGTAGCGGGTCAGGCAGATTTCATCCCACAGATCGACAAAGGCGCGCATCTTGCACAGCTCGGTCACAAAGCGGATGCCTGCGTTGACAAAAAACGATATTCTGCCGACCATATTGGGGAAATCAGCTGCTGTAACTTTCCCTTTCAGATCATCCAGCACCGCACAGGCGGTGGCCAGCGCAAAGGCAAGCTCTTGCTCTGGCGTCGCCCCCGCCTCTTGCAGATGGTAGGAACACACGTTCATCGGGTTCCATTTTGGCAGGTGTTTTTGGGTGTAGGCCGCGACGTCGGTGATCATCCGCAGCGAGGGCGCGGGCGGCGCGATATAGGTGCCGCGCGACAGATATTCCTTGATGATGTCGTTCTGCACGGTGCCGTTCAGCGCCGCCACATCCGCGCCCTGTTCTTCCGCAACCGCAATATACAGCGCCAGCAGCCACGGGGCGGTGGCGTTGATCGTCATCGAGGTGTTCATCTGCTCCAGCGGGATATCCTTGAACAAGGCCCGCATGTCGCCCAGATGGTTGACCGGCACGCCAACCTTGCCAACCTCGCCGCGCGCCAGTTCGTGATCGCTGTCATAGCCGGTCTGCGTCGGCAGATCGAAGGCCACCGAAAGCCCGGTTTGGCCCTTGGCGAGGTTCGTCCGGTAGAGCGCATTCGAGGCGGCGGCGGTGGAGTGGCCGGCATAGGTGCGGAACAACCACGGGGTTTCTTTGGCGGCCATGATGCGATCCTCGCTTGGTAACATTCTTTCGTCAGTGCAGCACTAAGCGTAATTTTCCGCAAGTGTCAATTCGCTGCGTTGCGGCATATCTTCTGCAACATGACGGCGCTTTCCCTGCGCCAAAGCCTTTGCTGGCGCTGGCGGCGCTGCCGTTCAGCGCGCAGGCCCATGACCGGCATGTGTGCATCCAGAACGATACCGGGATGACGCTGTCTGAATTCGACAGCCCCAACGCGGGCGCGTCGCGCTGGGGCAGCGATGTGATGGCGGCTTCGAGGATGGCCAGCGCCTTGTCGATGCGGCTGAATTTCGACAATGTCGATGGCTGCTGCGCGTTCGATTTCCGCGCGGTGTTTGGAGACGGCACCGTGCTGCACGAGGCCAATGCCAACATCTGCAAGACCGACGATTATTACTGTGCGGAATAGCTGAAACCTTTGTCAGGCCGCGATGGGCATGCCAGTATTGCGGCATGACTCAGCCCGTTGCGGTTCCTTTCTGGCTTTTGCTGTTGATCCTGGCCTTTGCGGCGATCACCTTTGCCTCGCATTTCCTGTTCCCTTCGGTGCGCTGGTTCTTCCGCAAACGCGCCGAAAAGGCACTGGCGCAGTTGAACGCGCGGCTGGATCGCCCGATCGAACTGTTCAAATTGGCGCGACGGCAAGACATGATCGTGCGGCTGTCCTACGATCCGCGCGTGCTGGAGGCGGTGGCCGACCACGCCGCCGAAACCGGGGTGCCCGGATCGGTGGCGTTTGAAGAAGCCCGCGCCTATGCCCGTGAAATCGTGCCGGGGTTTTCCACCACGCTGTATTTCGGCTTTGCGATCCGGCTGGCGCGCTGGCTGTCGCGGCTGGTTTACCGCGTGCGCATCGGGAAAGTGGATGCGGCGCTGGGGTATATAGATCCGAAAGCCGCAGTGATCTTCGTGATGAACCACCGCAGCAACATGGATTATGTGCTGATCACCTGGCTGGTGGCGAACCGATCAGCGATTTCCTATGCGGTGGGCGAATGGGCGCGGGTCTGGCCGTTGTCGCGGTTGATCCGGGCGATGGGGGCCTATTTCATCCGCCGCAGCAGCCGCAACACGCTCTATCGCCGGGTGTTGGCGCGCTATGTGCAGATGGCCACGGCCGAGGGCATGACGCAGGCGATCTTTCCGGAAGGCGGGCTAAGCCTTGATGGCAGGGTAGGGACGGCCAAGATGGGGCTGCTGTCCTACATCGTGCAGGGCTATGAACCTGCGGGCCGCGATGTGGTGTTCGTGCCGGTCGGGCTGGCCTATGACCGGGTGCTGGAAGACCGTATCTTGACCGATGCGGCGGCGGCGGGCAGTCGGCGGTTTCGCGGCAAGCCGCTGGCGATCCTTGGCTTTGCCTTGCGCAACCTGTGGCGCAAGCTGTGTGGGCGGTTCAAGGGCTTTGGCACCGCAGCGGCAGGCTTTGGCCCGCCGGTGTCGCTGCGCGCGTTTCTGGCGGCAACGCCGGACAGCCCGACCGAGGCTTTGGGCGCGCATCTGATGGCCGAGATCGAAAAGGTGGTGCCGGTGCTGTCGGTGCCGCTGGTCGCCGCCGCCTTGCAAGAGGCGCCTGCGGATCGTGCGGCGCTGCTGGCTGCGATCACCCGCTTGACCGACGCATTGCAGGCTGGTGGCGCAGTGCTGAAACTGCCGCCGCAAGGGTTGCAGGCGGCCTTGACCGAAGGGCTGGAGCCGCTGGTCAAGCGCGGGCTGATCGGCGAAGACCTGCGCCCCAGCCCCGGCTCGCAGCCGTTGCTGGCGTTCTATGCCGCCCCGGTGCAGCAGCGCTTGGCACAAATTTCGCAAGATGCCGCAACGCGGCGGACATAAAATTACAATTTAGACCTTCTGCCTATTGCAAAGTTGCGCAAAACCCCCGTATCAATCGCCTAACCCGCCCCGATTCTGCGGCGCGGCATTTGATGGAGGCAGCGATGGCTTTGGATACCGCTTCGGCAATCACCCCCTACGAGGCGCCGATCAAGGATCTCTATGAGGTAGGCGAAATGCCGCCCCTGGGTCATGTGCCGGCCAAGATGTATGCATGGGCGATCCGCAAGGACCGCCACGGCGAACCCGACACCGCGATGCAGGTCGAGGTGATGGATACCTGGAAAATCGACAGCCACGAAGTGCTGGTGCTGGTGATGGCGGCGGGCGTGAATTACAACGGCGTCTGGGCCGCCCTGGGCGTGCCGATCAGCCCGTTTGATGGCCACAAGCAGCCGATCCACGTTGCAGGCTCGGATGCCGCCGGCATCGTCTGGGCGGTGGGCGACAAGGTGAAGCGCTGGAAAGTCGGCGACGAGGTTGTGGTGCATTGCAACCAGGACGATGGCGACGACGAGGAATGCAACGGCGGCGACCCGATGTTCTCGCCTTCGCAGCGGATCTGGGGCTATGAAACCCCCGATGGGTCCTTCGCGCAATTTACCCGCGTGCAGGCGCAACAGCTGATGCCGCGCCCCCGCCACCTGACGTGGGAGGAATCCGCCTGCTACACTCTGACGCTGGCCACCGCCTACCGCATGTTGTTCGGCCACGCGCCGCATGATCTGCAACCGGGGCAGAACGTGCTGGTCTGGGGCGCGTCGGGCGGGCTTGGCTCGTTCGCGATCCAGTTGATCAACACGGCAGGGGCGAATGCGATCGGGGTGATCTCGGAAGAAGACAAGCGTGCCTTCGTGATGGGGCTGGGCGCCAAGGGCGTGATCAACCGCAAGGATTTCAAATGCTGGGGGCAACTGCCCACGGTGAACACGCCAGAATATAACGACTGGCTGAAAGAAGCCCGCCGCTTTGGCAAGGCAATCTGGGATATCACCGGCAAGGGCGTGAATGTCGATATGGTGTTCGAACATCCGGGCGAGGCGACCTTCCCGGTGTCGTCGCTGGTCTGTAAAAAGGGCGGCATGGTGGTGATCTGTGCCGGCACTTCCGGCTTCAACTGCACCTTTGACGTGCGCTATATGTGGATGCACCAGAAGCGTTTGCAGGGCAGCCACTTCGCGCATCTGAAGCAGGCAGCGGCGGCAAACAAGCTGATGATCGAACGCCGCATCGACCCCTGCATGTCCGAGGTCTTCCCCTGGGCGGAAATCCCGGCAGCGCATATGCTGATGCGGACCAACAAGCACAAGCCGGGTAACATGGCAGTGCTGGTGCAAGCCCCGCGCACCGGGTTGCGCACCTTCGAAGATACCCTCGACGCCAGCCTGAACCGCTAAGACAACCCGACGGAGCGCGTGCCGCGCAGGGCTTTTGCCTCGCCTGCGCGCTATCGCGCTCCGGCTCAGGATGAAGGGGGCTTTCTGCCCCCTCGGCTACGCCTCACCCCCGAGGATATTTTGGCCAAGATGAACGTGGACTTGCTTCATCTTGGCAAAAATATCCCGGGGGTCAGCATTTGCGGCGCAAATGCGAAAAGGGGGCTGGCCCCCTTTATATCTGCAGTAGTCTGAAGCGTGCCGTTAAGTTGCGTCAGCGCCGTTTGAGGGGCTCGATGCCCCGCAAAACGGCAGTTGTGTGAAGCTCGCGCACTGGCCCTTGCCGCCGTCCTCGCTTATGCTGGCTCGATGACCGAACTCAGCCCCGTCAAACTTACCTTTTCCGATGATCAGGCCGAGGCCTATGACCGCGTTTCGGCGGAATTGTTTGGTATGGGCGTGGATCTGGAAAATGCCGGGCTGGAGCCGCGGCCCGAAGGCAAATCCAGCGTGCTGGCGGTGGTAGGCAAGGCAGGCTCTGGCAAGACCATGCTGTTGGCCAGCCTTTACAAAGCTTTGGCGGCGGCGGGCGTCGATCTGGTTTCGGGCGATTACGAGCCGAAAAAGCGCAAGGATCGCCGGACCTTGGCGATCTTGGCACCGACCAACAAGGCGGCCTCGGTGTTGCGGATGCGGGGGGTGCCGGCCACCACCATTCACCGCATTCTCTACACCCCCGTTTACGATCCGCAGTATGAGAAGATCGCCGAGTGGCTGACCGGGCAGGGCGCGCGCCCGGTGGTGGAAGGCTTGACCGAACTGGCGCTGGACCGGGCGCATGCGTTTTATCAGACCGTCGCGTCGATCCCCGGTGCGCTGGCGGCGGCGGGCCTGCGCGGCTCGGATTTCATCAAGGGCTGGAAGCGGCGGGAAGAGCCGCTGGACATCGGCTTTGTCGATGAATCCTCGATGCTGGATGAACGCGCGCTGGACGATCTGCGCGAGATTTTTCCGACGCTGGTGCTGTTCGGCGATCCAGCGCAACTGGCTCCGGTGGGATTGTCCGGCGAGATGGTGTTTGACCGGCTGGGTGAAGGGCGCAAGCTGACGCTCAGCCGCATTCACCGGCAGGCGCAGGACAATCCGATCTTGGATCTGGCGCATGCTTTGGGCGATCCGGCTTTGAGCTTTGAGACCTTCGAACGGATGGTGGAGGCTGCGGCGAAAAAGGATGATCGGGTGGTCTGGGCGGAGCGGGTCGATGCCGATCTGATGGCGCGCAGCCCGGTGCTGGTCTGGCGCAATGCCACCCGGATCAGGCTGATCAACGCTTTCCGGGCGGCGCATGGCGCGCCGGACGACCAGTTGCTGCCCGGCGAGCCGTTGATCTGTGATGGCATCGAATTGCCGTTGAAGCACCGCAAGAAGCGGATTGATCTGGAGGCGCGCGGCTTGATCAAGGGGGCGCAGGTGATCTTCCTTGGTCCGGGCAGTCGGCCCGGTTTTTCGAAGATCCATGTCGTCGGCGCCGAAGATCCGCAGGTCTCTGCTGCCTCGATCATCAAGATCGAGCGCCCGGATGAGGAAGAGCCGTTCATCGCCTCGGCGGCCACCATGGGCGCGGCGTTTCTGCATGGCGCGGCGGTGACGATCCATAAGGCGCAAGGGTCGCAGTGGGAGACGGTGCAGGTGTTTGCCCCCGATCTTTATGCGGCGGCGGCGGCGGGGCGGTCGGAGGCGGGGGTGCCGTTGTGGAAGCGGCTGGCTTATGTGGCGATCACCCGCGCTGAAAAGCGGCTGATGTGGGTGGTGCGCAACCGGCTGGCGCGGCCGCATGCCGGGCTGACGGTGGAAGACCTGCGGCCGGCCTCGGTGCCGCTGACCCTGACTGCGCAGGCGGATGGCTAGACTTCGGCCGCGCATCGGCTAGGGTGGGGCAAATCAGAAAGAGGCTGCGATGACCTGCGTTTTCGTTCAATTCCGCTGCACCCCTGGCAAGACCTACGAGGTCGCCACCGCGATTTATGACCGCGAAGTCGTCAGCGAGCTTTACTCCACCTCGGGCGAATATGATCTGATCGCCAAGATCTATATCCCCGATGAGGCGGATGTCGGGCATTACCTGTCGGAAAAGCTGTTCGATATTCCGGGCATCGTCCGGACCCTGACGACGATGACGTTCAAGGCGTTCTGATCGCTCGGCTGCGTGAAATCACGCAGCTTTTGCAAACCGGCTCAGGTCTGTCTGGCCGATAAATGCCTCCGGCGGGAGTATTTGTGCCAAGATGAAGGCACAAGTCTGTTCCGCATTCATCTTGGCACAAATACTCCCAGCGGAGCGTCCGGCATGCAACGGAACCGCAGTCATAGACTTGGCACGAGGTAGGGTGTGTGAAAGCCCGGATTTCGCGCAGCGAAAGCCGGGTGTCACGCACCGCGCCAGCACAGCATCGCTTTAGCGCAAGATCGGCGGGCCGTCTTGTATCGCTGCGCGCACAAAGGCATTGATCCGGCCCGCATCTTTCACACCGGGCGCGGATTCCACGCCGGATGACACATCGACCTGCCGCGCGTTGGTCAGCCGGATCGCCTCTGCGACGTTGTCCGGGGTCAGCCCGCCCGCCAGCATCCATGGCCGCAGCCAGCGGCGTTGCGCCACCAGACGCCAATCGAACGACAGGCCATTGCCGCCGGGCAGGGCGGCGTTTTTCGGCGGCTTGGCATCGACCAGAATCTGATCCGCCACCAGCGAATAGTCGAACACCGCCGCCAGATCGCCTTCATCGGCGACGCCCACCGCCTTCATCACCGGCAGGCCATAGCGGGCGCGCACCTCGGCGACGCGGTCGGGTGTTTCGTGGCCATGCAGTTGCAGCATGTCCAGCGGCATTGCCTCGGTGATCGCATCCAGCAGCGCGTCATCGGCATCGACCACCAGCGCCACCTTGGCCAGACCCAAGGGCGCGGCAAGGGTCAACTCGCGCGCCTGCGCGATGGTCAGATGCCGCGGCGATTTCGGAAAGAACACGAAGCCCGCATAGGCCGCACCCGCTGCGGCGACAGCAGCCACATCCGCCAGCGTGCGCAGGCCGCAGATTTTCACACGGATATCAGGCATTCACTTGGCTTTCGGTCTGTCCAGCAGCGCGATGATGTCATCTTGCGGCACAGAGGTGGCGTCGCGCATGGTGGCAAGCTCGCGTTCCAGCCGCGACACTTCGCGGGTTTTGGTGGAGGCTACGGCGCGGTGCTTGTGCTCGCGCAGCCATTCCCAGACAAAGCCGATCAGCAGGCCCGCGACAATGCCGCCAAAGATCACCAGAAACAGCGGCAGTTCCAGTTGCCAGTTCAGGCCCAGAAACGCCGCCAGATCATCGGGCATCGCCTTGACCAGAACCGGCGCGCGGTTGGCCAGCGCGGTGGTCAGCAGGCCAACGCCCAGCAGGGCAAGCAGCAGGTAGCGCAGATAACGTAACATCGAACCGCCTTTTCGCAGATGCAGCCGCCAGTCTCGAGTCTTGTATCGGCGCTGGCAGGCATGCGCGCAATGCGTCTTATTTGCCGTTCAGCCGATCACGCAGCAATTTGCCGGTCTTGAAGAAGGGAACCTTCTTGTCCTCGACGTTGACAGCCTCGCCGGTGCGCGGGTTGCGGCCGACGCGCGCATCGCGCGCCTTGACCGAAAACGCACCGAAGCCGCGCAGTTCGACCCGGTCGCCCTTGGCCAGTGCGTCGATGATTTCTTCGAACACGGTGTTGACGATGCGTTCGACATGGCGCTGCGTCAGGTGCGGATTTTCATCCGCGATTTTCTGGATCAGTTCAGACCGGATCATCCGCGATATCCCCCTTGTGGTGCCGTGCCCCTTTATGGGGTTCTGGGCCTCGCCACGCTGTTATGCCTTGGACTATAGGCATAATTTTTCAGCACACAAATGAAAATGCAGTCTAAAGGGGCCAAAGCAAAGGGCCCCGTGTTGCCACGGGGCCCCTTTTGTCTGCCGCTAACGGCTGGATCAGTTCTTGTCGCCCTTCAGAGCCGCGCCGAGGATATCGCCCAAGCTTGCGCCCGAATCGGACGAGCCATACTGCTCCACGGCTTCTTTCTCTTCGGCGATCTCGCGGGCCTTGATCGACAGACCCATACGGCGGGTCTTCGGGTCGATGTTGGTGACGCGGACGTCGATCTTGTCGCCTACCGAGAAACGCTCGGGGCGCTGATCGGCACGATCGCGCGACAGGTCCGAACGGCGGATGAACGACTTGGCGCCGTTGTATTCCACTTCGACGCCGCCTTCTTCGATCGCGGTGACGACGACGGTGATGATCCCACCACGCTTCACGCCATCAACAGCTTCCGAGAAGGTGTCTTCGCCCAAGGCTTTGATCGACAGCGAGATACGCTCTTTCTCGACGTCAACTTCGGTGACCGAAGCGGTGACGGTGTCGCCCTTGCGATAGTTCTGGATCGCGTCTTCGCCGCGCTGGTCCCACGACAGGTCGGACAGGTGAACCATGCCGTCGATGTCGTTGTCGAGGCCGACGAACAGACCGAATTCGGTGATGTTCTTGACTTCGCCTTCGATGTTGGTGCCGACCGGATGGGTTTCGGCAAACACTTCCCACGGGTTGCGCTGGGTCTGCTTGAGCCCCAAGGAAACGCGGCGCTTGGTGCTGTCGATTTCCAGAACCATGACCTCAACCTCTTGCGAGGTGGACACGATCTTGCCGGGGTGCACGTTCTTCTTGGTCCAGGACATTTCCGAGACGTGAACCAGACCTTCAACACCGGCTTCCAGCTCCACGAAGGCGCCGTAATCGGTGATGTTGGTGACGCGACCCTTGTGGATCGAGCCCAGAGGATAGGCCGCTTCAACCGCATCCCAAGGATCCGATTGCAACTGCTTCATGCCCAGCGAAATGCGGTGAGTGTCTTTGTTGATCTTGATGACCTGAACTTTGACCGTCTCGCCAATCGCCAGAATTTCCGACGGGTGGTTGACGCGACGCCAAGCCATGTCGGTGACGTGCAACAGGCCGTCAACGCCGCCCAGATCAACGAACGCACCGTATTCGGTG
>JAUSLV010000011.1 GCA_030645495.1 Actinomycetota bacterium | reverse complement strand
CCGTTGCCAATGCGTATCTGGCCGTTGAGGCGGGTTTGGAAATCATTCCCGTTATCAATAAAGTCGATCTGCCCGCCGCACAGCCGCAGGTTGTCGCAGAAGAGATCGAGCATATTTTGGGTTTTAAACCGCGAGATTGTTTTCACATCTCGGCAAAATCCGGCATTGGCGTCGAAGAGCTTCTCCACGCCATTATTACACTGCTTCCGCCGCCCGCCGATAAAAGCGACGAACCGACCGCCGCCCTTATCTTCGACAGCGTGTTCGATGAATATCGCGGTGTTATCTGTTATGTGCGAATCTTTAGCGGCTCGCTGAAAGTCGGCCAGAAGATCCGAATGATGGGCACTGGCAATAACTATCTCGTTACCGAACTGGGCAAATTCGCGCCGAAAATGACGCCGATCGGCGGCCTTACCGCCGGCGAGGTCGGCTATGTCATCGCCAATATCCGCACGCTTGCCGATGTTACCATCGGCGACACGATCACCGACGAAGCTCATCCGACGTCGCAGCCCTTGCCCGGCTACGAGCCGCCGATGCAGATGGTCTTTTCCGATTTCTATCCCGGCAACAACACCGACTATTCAAAGATGCGAAGCGCATTTGAAAAGCTCAGTCTCAACGATGCGTCGTTTTCATTCTTCCCGCAAAATTCGCCCGCGCTTGGCTTTGGCTTTCGCTGCGGGTTTCTCGGCCTTTTGCACATGGACATTGTTCAGGAACGCCTCGAACGCGAAAACGATATCGACGTTGTCCAGACCGCGCCGACGGTTAGCTACGAAGTTTTAACGACCGACGGCAAGACGCTCCGCATCGATTCACCCTCGCAGATGCCTGAACGTACCGAGATCGAAGAGCTGCGCGAACCGTATGTCCGCCTTGAGATCATTACGCCCAAAGATGCTATTGGCCCGATCATGCAACTTGCCGAGCAGCGGCGATGCCGCCTCATTAAGACCGATTACATCAGCCCCACGCGGGTGATGATGGAATTCAAAGCTCCGCTGGGCGAGATCGTCTATGATTTTTACGATATCTTAAAAGGGATCTCGCACGGCTACGCGACGATGGACTACGAGTTTCTGGGCTTTGAGGACTCCGACCTCGTGCGAATTGATATCTTGGTCAACAAGACCGCCGTCGATGCCCTCTCGCTGATCGTCCATCGCACCAACGCCGAGATGCGAGGCCGCAAAATGCTCATCAAACTGCGAAAGGCCATCCCGCGCCATCAGTTCGAGGTGCCGCTTCAGGTCGCCATCGGCGGCAAGATCATCGCTCGCGAAACCGTGAAGGCCAAGCGCAAGGACGTGCTGGCCAAGTGCTACGGCGGCGACATCACGCGTAAGCGCAAGCTGCTCGAGAAGCAGAAAGAGGGCAAGAAGAAGATGAAGTCGATCGGGCGCGTGGAAGTGCCCGGCGACGTGTTCATCAGCGCCCTCAAGCTCGACGACTGAGCGCTGTCGCAGCGAATTCCGGTCAGGCCTTGGCGTCGGCCCAGGACTGGACGATCGACACGTCGGCGACGAAGCGCACGCCGGCGCCCTGCTGCCAGCGCGTGGAGGCCTCGTGCAGGCAGTCGACCAGCAGTTGCGCAACGGCCGCTCCGTTCGCCTCGGGGCAGTGCACCAGTAGTTCGTCGTGCAGGCACAGCACGATCCGCGCACCGAGGTCGGCGCCACGCGCCCGCACGGTGACGGCCCACACCTTGAACAGCTCGGCAGCGGCACCCTGCACGAGCGCGTTGCGGGCGTAGCGGCCGCGAGCGGCGGCAGCAGAGCGGTAGTCGCCGGCGTTCTCGATGTCGTACATGCGGATCAGGCGGCCGCCGTACGTGCGCAGCTCGCGGCCTTCCATGCCGACCGTGGCCGCATCGCTGAGGTACTTCATCGCCACCGGGTACGCCGTCTCCATCCCGCGCAGCGCCTGGCCGGCAGTGCCACTGGTCTGGCCGTACATCGCGGCGAGCACGGCGATCTTCGCCGCCGGGCGGTCGACTCCGAGGCGTGTGGCCACCGGCGCGTAGAGGTCGTCCTCCTGCGCAGCACGGATGAACGCCGTATCGCGCGACACTGCGGCCAACACTCGTGGCTCGATCTGGCCGAGGTCGGCGCGCACGAACACATGCCCCGGCTCGGCGCGCACCGCTGGGCGCAGCTCGGCGGGCAGGTTGTGCAGGCCCGCCTGGGCGGTCATCCGTCCGGCCGCACCGTCGCTTCCCGACCACTCGCCGCGTAGCCGGCCGTCGTGCCCCACATTGGCGTCGAGCCAGCCGTAACCGAACGTCGTGGCGATCCGCTCGGCCTTGCGCCACGTGAGTAGCGCGTCGACCACCGGGTGCTGGTCGCGCATCGCCTCCAAGCGCCAGGCACGGGTGTCGGGCACGTCGATGCCGACGCGGCGCAGCATCGCCTTCACGTCGGTGGGGCTGCGCAGATCGATGCCCGTGGGAACCACCAGATGGGCCAGCACGGCAGCGTCGCGAGCTGCGCGCCCTGCCGCCGCCTCGGCCTCGTGGCGCGGGCGGGGGCCGACGGAAGCAGCCATGATCGCTTCGGCCGTGGGCACATCCACCGGCAGGCCGTCGTGAGCGAGTTCGGCACACAGCAGTTCGGCGGTGGATTCGGCGCGGGCCAGGGCCAGCACATCGCCGGCGACGGAGAGCTCGCCCAGCCGCTGTTGCTGCGCCAGCGCGGCGGCGAGCGCGGTGGCGGCCCACTCTGCCGCGGCGGCAGGGTGGGTGGCCCACGCGCCGGCAACCCACTCGGGTCGGAGGAATCCATCGCGACGCGTGGGCAACGATGGGTCGCCGTCGTCGTCGACCGATCCTCCCAAAAGGTCGAGCTGACCGAGTACCGGCCCGCGTTCGTGGTCGAGGCCGTGCAGCCGGCACCAGATTCGCACCGGATCGGCCCGCCAACCACCGAACAGGATGCGGTGCACGGCGAGCAGGTCCCAGGCGCGGTGCACGCGGATGCCACTGGCGAGCAGCGCTGACGCCGTCGCGCCCGACCAGATGACCCAGCGCGGGCCGACCTCGCGCTCGATCGCGGCCACTGCCGCCGCGCCGTCGGCCGACGCCAGTCGCACCTCGCCCACGCACAGCCCCACGGTGCCGTGCACTCCCACCGCCAGGCCCACGAGCGCGCCGGCGCCGCCGCCCGCAGCGCGGACCGCGGCGACCAGCTCGGCGGCGGGCAGCACGGGTGTCACCCGTCCATCCTGCCCGAGCGCCCGCCGCTCGCGGCCCATCTCGTCGCCGTCCGATCCGGTGCTCCGATAGAAAGGTCCACAATGTCGTCATCGCCGATGTTCCAGTCGCTGCGGCATCGCAACGCGCGCCTGTTCTTCGTCGGCCTGTTGGTCAGCACGGTGGGCACCTGGGTGCAGATGACGGCGATGGCGCTGCTGGTGTACGAACTCACCGGCAACGCCACCGATGTCGGCGTGACGATGTTCTGTCAGTTCTTGCCGATGCTGGTGTTGGGTGTGTATGCCGGCGTGGTGGCCGATCGGCGCGACAAGCGCAGGATGGCGCTGCTGACGCAGACGTTGCAGGCCGTCCAAGCGCTGGTGCTGGGTGCGTTGTACTTCCTCGACTGGATCAACCTGCCGGTGCTCTACTCGCTCAGCCTCGTGCTCGGCATCGTCAACGCGTTCGACAACCCGGCCCGCCGTGGCTTCGTGACGGAACTGGTCGAGCCACACGAGATCCCCAACGCAGTGTCGCTGAACACTGCGGTCATGACCGGCTCGCGTGTCATCGGCCCGGCGCTCGCCGCGGCGCTCAAGGGCCCGCTCGGTGCTGGGTGGTTGTTCGTGATCAACGGGCTGTCGTTCACCGCGATCCTGTGGCCACTGCTGGCGATCGATCGCAGCGCGCTGTTCCGTGCGCCGCACGCCAAGCGCGGCGGTACGCCGGTGCGCGACGCACTGCGTTTCGTCAGCCGCGACCGACGGCTGCTGGTGGTGTTCGTGACGTTCACGATCGTGGGTACGTTCGCGTTCAACTACAACGTGTCGCTGCTGAAGATCGCCGACGTTCGCTATGGCAGCGAGACGCTGTTCGGCATCCTTCTGGCGTCTACGGGGTTGGGCAGCATGGTGGGGTCGTTGCTCACCGCGGCGCGGCGGCGAGTGACCACGACATGGTTCTTCGGCAATGGTCTGCTGCTGGGCGTGTCGGGCCTGTGCCTGGCCTGGGCACCCACCGCCTGGGCGGCAGTGCTGTTGGGTATTCCGGTGGGGATGGGCGGTGCGGCGTTCATCGCCGGACAAAACGCGATCTCGCAGCAGGAATCGCCGCCCGACATGCGCGGCCGAATTCTCGCGCTCGGCGCGGTGGCCTTCTTGGGCAGCACACCGATCGGCGCGCCGATCACGGGTTGGGTGGCCGACCACGTCGGCGCCGAGTGGAGCCTGGCCTACGGAGGCGCCGTGACGCTGGCGGCGGTGAGCGTCGGGTACTCCCTGCGTCGGCGCCAGCAGCGAGACGAGCTTGCCGCCGCCGTCCAGCCGACGGTGGAAGTCGCCCCGTGACCCGAACCGTGGTCATGTGGTTCCGGCGAGATCTGCGCCTGGCCGATCATCGTGCGCTGGAGGCGGCCGCTGCCGACGGGCAGCGGGTGGTGGCACTGTTCGTCGTCGACCCGGCGTTCGCCCGCAGCGGCGCGCCGCGGCGGGCGTTCATGGCGGCCGCGCTGCACTCGTTGAACGACAGCGTCGGTGGGGCACTGGTGTACCGCTGCGGTCGCCCTCACGAGGTGCTGCCGGCGCTGGCGAAGGAGGTGGGTGCGGCGGCCGTGTACGCGACTCGCGACCACGCACCGTACGGACGCGATCGAGATGCCGCCGTGGCGGCCGCGTTGCGTGCGATCGACGTGGCGTTGGTGGGCGTGGACAGCAACTATGCAGTGATGCCCGGCACCGTGCGCAAGGGCGACGGCACTCCGTACGCGGTGTTCACGCCGTTCTCACGGGCGTGGCGCGCGCACGGGTGGGAAACCCCGCAGGCGGCACCCGACGTGCGTTGGCTCGGCACTCCCGCGGTGGCGAGCGAGGCGCCGCCCGCCACCACCACCTCGGTCCTGCTGCCGCCGGCCACCGAGGCGGCGCAGCACGAGCGATGGGAAGCATTCCTGCCCGAGGTGCGGCACTACCGCGAGTGCCGCGACCTGCCGGCTCTGGACGGCACCAGCCGGCTGTCGGCAGCGCTGCGCTGGGGCCTGGTGCATCCACGCCAGTTGCTGGCCGAGCTGCAATCGTCACCCGGCGACGACACGTTCGGCAGCGAGTTGGGTTGGCGCGAGTTCTACGCCGACGTGTTGCTACGGGCACCCGACTCGGGCTGGCACAACGTGAACTCGGCGATGGACGCCATGCCGGTCGACACCGATGCAGCGGCGCGCGATCGCTTCCAGCGGTGGGCCGTCGGCACCACCGGGTACCCGATCATCGACGCCGGCATGCGCCAGCTGCTGACCACCGGCTGGATGCACAACCGGGTCCGCATGCTCGTGGGCAGTTTTCTCGTGAAAGACCTGCACCTGCCGTGGCAGTGGGGTGCCCGCCACTTCCTCGGTCACCTCGTCGATGGCGATCTGGCCTCCAACAGCCATGGCTGGCAGTGGGTGGCGGGCACCGGCACCGACGCGTCGCCGTACTTCCGCATCTTCAACCCGACGACACAGGCGCTGCGCTTCGACCCCGACGGCGAGTACGTACGTCGCTGGGTGCCCGAACTGGCGACCATCGGTGGGGGAGCGGTGCACGACCTCGGGCTGCTGCGCCCGGAGGGCTATCCGGCCCCGATGGTGGATCACGCCGCCGAGCGCGACGAGGCGATGGCGCGGTATCGCTCCTCGCGGGCTGGCAGTCGATAGCCTGGAGTGCTAATAGCGATCCAGCAGGCGATGCCAGACCGACACGTAGGACAGCGATGCTCGACGAACGCAAGACAGCAATCCTGAGAGCAGTGGTGCAGGAATACATCACCACCGCGCAGCCCGTGGGGTCCACGCACGTCGCCAATGCAGCGGGCGTGATGGTCAGCTCCGCGACGGTACGCAACGAGATGGCGGTGCTCGAGCAGGAGGGCTATCTCGCCCAGCCGCACACCTCGGCCGGTCGCATCCCCACCGACAAGGGCTACCGCTTCTTCGTCGATCACATGGCCCCGCCCGGCCGGCTCGACCAGCAGGCCTCCCAGCGGGTGGGCGCCTTCTTCGACACTGCGCACGGGCGGCTGGAAGAACTGTTGCACCAAACCACGAACCTGCTCGCTCAAGTCACGCACCACGCCGCCGTCGTCGTGGGGCCCACGACCGAGTCGTCCAAGGTGCGGTCGGTGCAGGTGGTGGGCATCGGTGCTCGCCACGCCACCATCGTCGCCGTGCTCTCGAACGGCGTGGTGGAGAGCGAGACGGTCGAGTTGCCGGCCGAGGTGTCCGACATCAAGCTCGCGGCGGCGTCGGCGCACCTGCAGCAGCACCTCGTGGGCCGGTCGCTCGAACACGGCCGCAGCGTGCCCTCCACCGGCGATGGCGAGGTCGATGCGGTGTGCGCGCTCGCCACCGATGCGTTCGGCGCCTCCAATAGCGAGCAGCCGGTGTTCGTGGGCGGCGCGGCCTCGATGGCGCAGGCGTTCGACACGGTCGAGACCGTGAGATCGGTGCTGCACACACTCGAGCAGCAGTACGTGATGGTGACGCTGGTGCGCGACATCCTGCACCGCGGGTTGTCGGTGGCGATCGGCGTCGAGCACGGTGTCGAGCCGCTGGCCGCCTGCTCGGTGATCGTGCGCCCGATCGTGGTGGACGGCGAACACGTCGGCACGGTCGGCGTGCTGGGGCCGACACGGATGGACTATCCGCAGGCGTTGGCCACGGTGGAAGTGGTGAGTGATCGATTGGGTCGCCGTCTCGGCGATGGTGCCGGTATCGGTGGGAGTGGGAATGGCTGATTACTACGAACTGCTGGGTGTTCCTCGAAACGCGACCGCCGACCAGTTGAAGAAGGCGTATCGCCAGCGCGCTCGCGAGCTGCATCCCGATGCCAAGCCCGGCGACGCGGCGGCCGAAGAGCGTTTCAAGAAGGTGGCGCAGGCCTACGAGGTGCTCAGCGACCCCGAGCAACGGGCGCGCTACGACCGTTTCGGCGAGCAGGGTGTGAGCGGCGCCGGCGGCCACAACATGGGCGACATGTTCGGCGGTGGTGGCGGCATCGGCGACATCTTCGAGGCCTTCTTCGGTGGTGGTGGTGGTGGCAGCCCGTTCGGTGGTGGCGGTCGCGGTCCCTCTGGGCCACCGCGCGGTCAAGACCTCGAGGTGGTGGCCGACCTCTCGTTCGAGCAGGCGGTGTTCGGCGCCACGGTGCCCGTCACGCTGCGCACGGCGCTGCGGTGCGACGATTGCCACGGCTCGGGCGCAGGCGAAGGCACCAAGCCCGTCACCTGTAGCGAGTGCAACGGTCGTGGGCAGGTGCAGCGTGTTCGACAGAGCATGCTCGGCCAGATGGTCACGTCCAGCGCGTGCACGAAGTGCAGCGGCATGGGCCAGGTGATCGTCACCCCGTGCGTCGCCTGCACGGGCGAGGGTCGCGTGATCACGGAGAAGACGTACCAGGTCGATGTGCCCGCGGGTGTCGACACCGGCTCCACACTGCGCCTCACCGGCCGCGGAGCAGTGGGCCCGCGGGGTGGCGGTACGGGCGATCTGTACGTGCACCTGCGAGTAGCGGCTCACGAGCGTTACCGCCGCGAGGGAGACGACCTGGTCACCGAGCTGCAGGTGTCGATCGCGCAGGCATCCTTGGGTGCGCGCTTCACGCTGCCCACGCTGGATGGTGACGAAGAGATCGTGGTGCCCGCCGGCACGCAGCCAGGTCGCGAGTTCGTGCTGCGCCAGCGAGGCGTGCCGCGTTTGCAGGGTCGTGGGCGTGGTGATCTGAAGGTGCGCACCCAGGTGCGGGTGCCCACCAAGCTCAGCGAGTTCGAGGCCGAGCTGCTGAAGAAGTACGCCGAGTCGCGTGGCGAAGAGGTGCAGACCGAGCAAGGGTTGTTCTCCCGCATCAAGTCGGCTTTTCAGTGAACCCGGCGCTGCGGTCGAGCGCGGCGCACGTGTTCGTCGCTTCCGTCGACGCTCCCGAGTTGGCCGACGACGACGCTCACCACCTGTTGCGCGTGCTGCGCCTTCGCGACGGCGAGACGGTGACGGTGAGTGACGGCGCGGGCGCATGGCGCTCGTGTGTGATCGCCGGGGCCGCGCTGCGACCCGCGGGGCCGAGCGTGCACGAAGGGCAGCGGGCAGCACCCACGATCGCGTCGGCGATCCCCAAGGGCGATCGGGTCGATTGGATGGTGCAGAAGCTCACCGAGGTGGGCGTGCACGGGATCGTGTTCCTGCACTGCGCGCGCAGCGTGGTGCGGTGGGAGGGCGAGCGCGGCGAGCGTCAGCTGGCCAAGATGCGCAAGGTGGCGCGCGAGGCAGCGATGCAGAGCCGCCGCACGTGGTTGCCCGAGTTGCGTGGGCCGTTGGCGGTCGACGAGCTGCTGATGGCCCCCGGCGTGGTGGTGGCCGATCCGGCCGGCGAGCCGTTCCGCGGGGCCGCCACGGTGGTGATCGGCCCGGAGGGCGGCTTCACTCCCGACGAGTTGGCCAAGGCGCAGCGGCTGGTGCGGCTGTCCGATCACGTGCTGCGGGTGGAAACCGCTGCCATCGTCGCTGCCGTGCTGTCATGAACGCAGCGTGAGATCATCTCACCCTGTGTTGTATTTCGTGTGCAGGCTGTGTCACACTGACCACACGCCGTCAACCTTCCGCAGATGTGGTGGGTGCGGCCCGGGTCGCACGAGTGGCGGAGCGATCCACAGCAAGAAAGTGGTTCCGTGAGTATGCGTGAATTCGATGACGATGCGATGTCCTCTCCCTACAGCCGGAAGGTGGGTGAGCGCCTGCGCGTGATCCGCCGCCAGAAGCGGCTGTCGCTGCAAGAGGTGGAGGCCACCTCCAGCGAGGAATTCAAGGCCAGTGTGCTCGGTGCCTACGAGCGCGGCGAGCGGGCGATCTCTGTGCCCCGCCTCGAGCGGCTGGCGAAGTTTTACAACGTTCCCGTCGACCAGTTGCTGCCTCGAGAAGACGTCACCGGCCCCGACGAAACTGAGCCGAGTGCCTCCAAGAAGTTGGCGATCGACCTCATCAAGCTCACGCAGCTCAGCGGTCAGCCGTTCGAGATGCTCACTCGCTTCTTGAAGATGATCCAGGTGCAGCGGCAGGACTTCAACGGCAAGGTGATCACCGTGCGTGGCGACGACACCCGCGCGATTGCGGCCATGCTCGACGTGCCGGTCGACCAAGTGGGCCAGCGGCTCGACGCGCTGGATCTGCTGTTCCGCCCCTGATCCAGCAGGTCGTGGCCGTGGTGCTGCGGCCACCGTGTGTCGATAGGTTCACCACGTGAGCGAACCCTTCGGCGTCTACGTGCACATCCCGTTCTGTGCCCATCGCTGCGGCTACTGCGCGTTCGCCACCTGGACCGACCGCGGCCACCTGCAGCAGCAGTACCTTCACGCGCTGGCGGCCGACATCCGAGGTGCCGGGCTGCCCCCGGTCAGCAGCGTGTTCGTCGGTGGCGGTACGCCTACCCTGGTCGATCCGGCCAGGTTGATGGAGGTGCTCGCCGCGATTCCCACGGTGCCCGGCGCCGAGGTGACGGTGGAGTGCAATCCCGACGACGTCACGATCGAGATGATGCGTACATACCTCGCCGGCGGAGTCACCCGAGTGAGTATCGGCGTGCAATCGATGGTGGGGCACGTACTGCAATCGCTCGAGCGCACGCACGTGCCGGCGAACGTGGTGCGCGCTGTCGAGGCGGTGAAGGCGGCCGGAGTGCCCACGTTCAACCTCGATCTGATCTACGGCGGCGCGGGCGAGTCGCTCGCCGACTGGCGCTCGACGGTGCAGCAGGCGATCGCACTCGGCCCCACTCACGTCTCGGCCTACGCGCTCACGATCGAGGCGGGCACGCCGTTGGCGGCGAAACCCGAGCTGCACCCCGACGACGACGATCTGGCCGACAAGTACGAGCTGGTCGACGACCTGCTCGTGGCGGCCGGCCTGGCCAACTACGAGGTCAGCAACTGGGCGCTGCCGGGGCACGAGTGCCGACACAACGTGCTGTATTGGCAGCAGGGCGATTACCGCGGGTTCGGCAGTGCGGCACACAGCCATGCTGCTGGCCGACGCTGGTGGAACGTGCGCACCCCCGAGCGCTACATCGCCGCGGTGGAAGCGGGCGAGCCAACCGAGGCCGCGGGCGAGACGCTCGATCCCGAGACCCGGCGAGTGGAGGGCCTGCAGCTAGCGTTGCGCATGCGCGATGGGGTGCCGGCGGCGGCGCTGTCGGTAGCAGCGTTGGTCGAGGACGGCCTCGAAGGGCTGGTGTCCACCGACGGCACGCGTGTGCGCCTGACGCGCAGCGGACGGTTGCTGGCCAACGAGGTGTCGCTGCGGCTGCGTTGATGCGGGTCAGCTGCGGGCCGCGTTGAAGATCGATCGGCGATCGTCGAGCGTGTGGTCGAGCACGTCGGCCAGCTCGTTCGCCGGAATCGGTTTGCAGAGGGCAAAGCCGCTCACCGACGGGCAGCCGATCTCGCACAGCAGGTCGAGCTGCTGCAGCGTTTCCACGCCCTCGGCGGTCACCTTCAGGTTCAGCGACAGCCCCAACCCGTTCACGGCAGCGACGATCGACGCATCATGGCCGCCGGCTTCGAGACCAGCCACGAACGAGCGGTCGATCTTCAACACGTCGACCTCGTAGCGGTGCAGGTAGGTGAGCGATGCGTAGCCAGTGCCGAAGTCGTCGATCGCGATGTGGCAACCCAGCCGGCGCAGTTGGGCGATGCGCTCGGCGAATCCCGAGTCGGCATCGAGCAGCACCGTCTCGGTGATCTCCAGCCCCAAGCACGCAGGCGGCAGGCCGGCAGCGTTCAGCGCCTCGGTGACCTGCTCGACGATGCCGGCGGCGGCGAGCTGGCGTGCCGACACGTTGACCCACATCACCCGCGCTGGGGTATGCGTGTGG
This sequence comes from Actinomycetota bacterium, assembly GCA_030645495.1. Lineage (GTDB taxonomy): Bacteria > Actinomycetota > Acidimicrobiia > Acidimicrobiales > Ilumatobacteraceae > UBA668. Next base: position 490,230 of record JAUSLV010000011.1, on the reverse strand, counting down.
AAGCCGGCGGTGACGGCGGCTTGTGTTGCAGTGCGTAGCACCCACCCGCCGAGTTCGAGGATCGCGCCAGATACCTCGGCCTCGGGGATGAACTCGTCGGGAGACAGCAATCCACGCACGGGGTGCTGCCAGCGCACCAGGGCCTCGACGGCGGCCATCACGCCGGTGACGGTGTCGTAGGTGGGCTGGTAGTGCAGCACCATCTCGTCGGCAGCGATGGCATGACGCAGTGCGTCGGCCATCTCCAGGCGGTCGAGCACCGAAGAGCGCACGCGATGGTCGAACCAAGCCACACGCTGCAGTCCCGAGCCCTTGGCGAGGTGCAGCGCCGCGCTGGCGTCGCGCAACAGGCCGTCGGGCTCGGCCTGCGTGGGGGCCACGGCAACGCCGAGGCGCCCTGTCACGCGCAGGACGCGCCCGTCGATCGAGATCGGTTCGGTCACGGCGTCGAGGACCCGCTGCGCGAACGTCGTGATCGCGGAGCGGCCGGTGGTGCGCTCGAGGCAGATCGCGTACTCGTCGCCGGCCACCGACGCCACGGTGTCGCCCCTGCGGGCCAACCGCTGCAGGCGGGTGCCGATCTCCTTGATCACCGTGTCGCCGCTCTCGTGGCCCCAGGCATCGACGATGCTGGTGAAACGGTCGATGCCGCACAGCAGCACCGCCACCTCGTCGTTGTGGTGCCGCCGACGCTGGAGTGCAAGGTCGACGCGGTCGAGGAACAGGGCTCGGTTGGGCAGCCCGGTGAGTTCGTCGGTGAGCGCCCGTCGCGCGAGTTCCTGCTGCAGTTGATGACTGCGAGTGATGTCGTGCGCGTGCACCACCACGCCGCCGATCAGCGGGTCGGCGGAGAGGTTGGTGGCGGTCATCTCCAGCACCAACCAGCTGCCGTTGCGGTGGCGAGTGCGCACGGTGGCGCGGAACGAGCTGCCGGGCTGGGCGAGTGCTTGGTCGAGTTCGGCGACGACGCGATCGAGATCGTCGGGGTGCACGAGGTCGGGCCAGTGGTTGGCCCCACGGTCGCTCGCCGACCAGCCGAGGATCCGCTCGGTGGAGGCGCCGATGTAGGTGAGCCGACGGCCGGTGGGATCGAGGATCAGCACGATCTCCGAGCTGTCACGCAGGAGCGCGTGCAAGCGCGCGTCGTGCCGCTCGAGCGCTTCACGTGTCGCTCGGGTTGTCCCCACTTCGCGCAGGTGCAGCACGGTGTGGTCGTCTTCCACGTGCCACCACTCGGCCTCGAACCAGTGGTACGTGCCGTCGCCGTGGCGGCCACGGAGCTCTACCGGGCCGCTGTGGCCGTGCAGTGTCGCGAGGTGGCGTTGCTCGATGGCCACGTCGACGTCGTCGGGATGCACCCAGTGGCCTGCGTACTTGCCGAGAAACTGTTCCGAAGGCGTGCCCAACACGTGCGCCATGGCGGGGCTGGCGTACACGACGCCGCGCTCCGGGTGCAGCAACATCGCTGCATCGGCGCTGTGGCGCAGCACCATCTCCTCGAATGCGCGGAAGGTGCGCGTACCAGCGGTGCGGGCCGGTTCTTCGCTGGATGTCGCTCTGACCTCGCTGATGATGGCGAACCTATCAATTGTTTGGTTGGCGAGCGAGTGAAGATCTCGCCCGCGTGGTTCCAACGTTGGCGCGGCCGTGGCGGTGGGGTAGCGTGCTCGTGCCCATGAGGGCGTGTAGCTCAGTTGGTTAGAGCGCCACCATGACACGGTGGAGGTCCCGGGTTCGAGTCCCGTCACGCCCACTCCTGATGTCCGGTTCTGCATTGAGCTCCCGGGTGGTCACATCAGCCCGTCGGCCACCAGCAGGTCGCGGAGGGCGTCCACCACGGCCGGGTCGAACAGGGTGGCCACCCCGCGATCGATCTCGGCGAAGGCTTCCCCCGCGGTGCGCGCCGGGCGGTACGGCCTCGCGGAGGTGATCGCATCGAAGGTGTCGGCGACCGCGACGATGCGTGCTTCGAAGAGGATCTCGTCGCCATGTCGGCCGTCGGGGTACCCCGAGCCGTCCATGCGCTCGTGGTGCTGGCGGGCGATCTCGGCCACCGGCCACAGGAATGGCACCGGGCCGAGGATCTCGTACCCACGGTGGCTGTGTTGCTGCACGAGGAGGTACTCATCGGCCGTGAGCGGCCCGGGCCGGGTGAGCACCTCGGGCGGTACAGCCACCTTGCCCACGTCGTGCAGATAGCCACCGATGCGCAACCCTTGCACCCGCTCGTCGTCGCACCCGAGTGCTCCGCCGATGCGGGCAGCCAGGTCGCCCACTCGCTGCTGATGGCCGGCGGTGTACGGGTCGCGGGCTTCGATCATCGCCCCGACGGTGCGGGTGGTGCCTTCGAGCGCATCGTCGCGTTCCGTTGCGGCCTGTTCGAGCTCGGTGATCATGTCGTCGACCTCGAACTCGTGCCGACGGAAGGCGGCCGCCAACAGCAGGGGTCGTCGTGATCACGAACAGTTGGCCCTTCGCGATGTTGACCCATGTGGAGCCGATGTCGAGCGCGCTCACCAAGAGGTCGGAGCTGTAGATCCAGGCGAGCGCGCCCACCGCGTACATCGCTGCCGCACGCCGCGCGCGTCCGGCGAATCGATGGTTGCGGCGATGGCCGTGAGAGGGTGGAGCATTGTGGTGCGTGAGGCAATCGTACGTCAGCTCACACGCCCCAAACCGGGTCTGGGTCGCCGGTCGCTACATTCCTTGTCCGTGTCCGACGAACTCTCCGAACGGTTGCGCGCCGCCACCGAGGCGCTGGAGGCGATCGTCGCCGACCGGTCGCTGCTGGCCTCGTTGTCGTTGGAAGAGCGCACCCGCTTGCTGAACGCGGCCGGCGACGTGTACTCGCCTGATGTAGAAGAGCGCCGCCGGCAGATCAAGGCCGAACGCCGCCAGCTGAAGCAGCAGAAGGCACAGCGCGACCAGGGAACCCTCAACGAGACCGGCATCCGCAGCCTGCGTGCCAAACCGGTGTTCACCACGCCCAACGTGTTCGCTCCCCGCGAGATCGGTGCCGACAGCACCGTCGACGACGGCACAGCACGCGAGGCGGTACAGCCGCTGCACTGCTACATCTGCAAGCGGAAGTACACTCAGATCCATCCGTTCTACGACCAGATGTGCGGCGAGTGTGGCGACTTCAACTTCGCCAAGCGCAGCGAGACCGCCGACCTCACCGGCCGCGTGGCGCTGCTCACCGGGGGTCGGGTCAAGATCGGCTACCAGGCGGGTATCAAGCTGCTGCGTGCCGGTGCGCACCTGATCGTCACCACCCGCTTCCCGCGCGACTCTGCGCAGCGCTATGCAGCCGAGGCCGACTTCGCCGACTGGGGCGATCGCGTCGAGATCTTCGGGCTCGACCTGCGCCACACGCCCAGCGTGGAGGCCTTCTGCCAACACCTGCTGCACACTCGCGACCGGCTCGACTTCATCGTCAACAACGCGTGCCAGACCGTGCGCCGCCCGCCCGATTTCTATCGCCATATGATGGACACCGAGTCGGGTCCGCTGGCAGTGCTGCCACCGACGGCAGCACGACTGCTGGGCGCCTACGAAGGGTTGCGCGGTTACGACATGCTCTCGTCGGGCCGTGGCGACGACGCCATTGCGCCGCCGAGCGGGTTACCGATCGGTGTCACCCGCTCGGCCGAGCTGTCGCAGGCCGCGCTGTTGCCCGAGGATCTGGCCGGCCGTGGCGATTTGTTTCCCGAGGGCCGGCTCGACCACGACTTGCAGCAGGTGGATCTACGTGATCGCAACTCGTGGCGGCTGACGTTGGCCGAAGTGTCGTCGGTGGAGTTGCTGGAGACCCAGTTGGTGAACGCTGTCGCACCGTTCGTGCTGAACGCGCGCCTGAAGCCGCTGATGCTGTGCACGCCAGGGCGCGAAAAGCACATCGTGAACGTGTCGGCAGTGGAGGGGCAGTTCTATCGACGGTTCAAGACCACCCGCCACCCGCACACCAACATGGCGAAGGCCGCGCTGAACATGATGACCCGTACGTCGGCAGCCGACTACCACGCCGATGGCATCCACATGAACAGCGTCGACACGGGATGGGTGAGCGACGAAGACCCGGTGCACATCGCCGAGCGCAAGACGGCGCAGCACCACTTCCACCCACCGCTCGACATCGTGGACGGCGCGGCGCGCATCGTCGACCCGATCATCGACGGAATCAACACTGGCACCCACGTGTGGGGCCAGTTCCTGAAGGACTACCGGCCTACCGACTGGTGACGGCGATCAGGTCGCGGAGCACCGCGTTCAGCTCGGTGGGCGGCACGGCCGGCGCATAGAAATAGCCCTGCCCGGCGTTGCAGCCGAGCCGCAACAACTCGGCGGCCTGCGCAGCCGTTTCCACGCCCTCGGCCACGACGTCGACACCGAGCCAGCTCACGAGCGCAATGGTGCTGGCGACAATCCTGGCGGAGATCGGGTCGGTGAGCATCGTCGCCACGAATCGGCGAGCGATCTTGACGCCCGAGACGGGGATCGCCAGCAGCCGCTCGATCGACGATGTGCCGGTGCCGAAATCACCGATCGTGACGTGCACGCCGGCATCGGCCAACGCCCGTAGGTTCCGCATCACGGCAGGGTCGTCCATGGCGAGCGTCTCTTCGCTCACCTCGATCGCGAACCAACCGGGCTGGGTGCCGTTGGCCATGATCCGCGACAGGAAGCTGGTGCCGAAATGAGGTGCCGACAGCTCGTGCTGCGACACGTTGATCGACACGTGGAAGTCGTCGGTCGGCACGTCGGACGCGGTGCGCACCGCCATCGACATGTCGGCGGCGCAGTCCTGCACGAACGCCCCGAGGCGGGAGATCTCCGCGCCCCACTCGGCGAGCGGGATGAACTCCGCAGGAGAAATCTCGCCGTACTGCGGGTGGTGCCAGCGACACAGCGCCTCTGCGGCGACAGGGAGTCCGGAATCCAGCCGCACGATCGGTTGGAACCACACCTCCATTTGGCGGAGCTGCAACGCCTCGGTGAGCGCGTCCCACTTGCGCAGGACCCCGTCGCGGGCGTCTATCTCGGCGGGCACGTACGGCGCGAAACGGTTACCTCCTCGGCGGCTGGCATCGAGCATGCCCAACTCGGCCTCGCGCATGGTTCGTGCTGCCGCCCAGTGATCGGTGACGAACGAGGCGCCGACCGACGCAGTGAGCCGCATCATGCGATTGCGGGCCGTCACCGGCTGACGCACCGCATCGCGCAGTTCCGCCGAGCGATAGTCGGCCTCAGCCGGCGACCCGCAGGGGAACGCGACACAGAACGTCGAGCGATCGGCGCGGGCCGCAGCTGCCTCTGGGGCGATGTTCTCGCGTAGGTGGCGTGCCACTTGGGCCAGCACCTCGTCGCTGCCCTTGGGGCCCAGCGTCTCCTCGACGATGTCGAACTGGTCGACCTGCAGCATCGCCACGCAGATCTGGCGAGCCGGCTGGTTGATCAGCTCGCGCTGGATCCACTCGAGGATGCCGGCCCGCGACAGCAGGCCGGTGGTGCTGTCGTGCGCCCCGTCGCGGGTGAACGCTCGCGCGGTCTCCACCGAGTCGGAGATCTCCACCACCTCCAGCAACGTTCCACCCCCGGGTAGCGGAGTCGCTGCCACGTCGAACCATCGCTCGTCGTTGCCCCACCCGGTGGTGCACGAGCTGCGCAGCTGGGTGGCACCGGCGATCGCGTGCACCGCGAGCAGCAGGGCTTGGCCACCTGGTGTGCCCGGGTGTTCGTGAACGAGCGCGGGCAGCAGCTGGCCGACTGGTTGCACCCCGCCGAGCAGCTCGTCGGCGAATGACACGCTGGCGGTCACCACGGCGAGGTGCTCGTCGATGACCAAGAAGAACGTGGCGGCGTGCGTCAGCAGTGCCTGCAGGGTGTGCTGCGCAAGTTCGGAGCTCATCGTTCCCGCCGGCGACGCGTCGCGCTCGGCCTTGCGCCCGAGCCGACTATTGCGAGTGCTCACGTTCACCATCCCAGCTGAGGCGGATCGTGCGGGGCACGTCCGCCAGTGCAGCGACCACGAACAGCCAGTCTCGCCGATCGCGCGTTGGAAGTCACGCTTTCGGGCGGGTTGCACGGCGGAGCGTCGCCTACCCTGGCGTCGCCATGCCGGTCGTCGTCGCGCTCCTCTCCGCCTTGGTGTATGGCGTGGGCGACTGGTTGGGCGGTCGCGCCAGTCGCCGCCAGGCCAGCCTCGTCGTGGCGGCCGTCGGCCAGACCGTCAGCCTCGTGCTCGTCGGCATCGTCGTGGTGGTGTCCGGCACAGCGGTGCCCGAGGCGACGACGTGGTGGTGGGCCGGCGCCGGTGGCATCGTCGGTTCACTCGGGATCGTCGGCCTGTACCACGGGTTCGCGCACGGTGACGTGACGGTGGTGGCCCCGGTGAGCGCGGTGGTGGGCGCCGCGCTGCCGGTGACCGTGGGCCTCGCGCTGGGTGAGCGGCCTGGTGTGCTGGCGATGGTGGGGATCGTCGTGGCCATCGCCGCGGTCGCGCTCGTGAGCGGCGCGTTGGGTACGCACCAGCACAACACCCCGCCGCGCATCGTGGCGCTGGCCGTGGTGGTGGGCGCTTGTTTCGGCTCGCTGTTCATCGCCCTCGACCGCACCGACCCCGACTCGGGCATGTGGCCGCTGGTGATCGCCCGCTTCGCCTCGGTGCCGTTCCTGCTGGTGGTCACGGGCGCAGCTCGCGTGCGCCCCGCGGCCGACCGGGGGTCGCTGGGCGTGGCGATCACGGCCGGCGTGTTCGACATGGGGGCCAACGTGCTGTACCTGATCGCAGTGCGCGGCGGGATGATGTCGGTCGTGGCCGTCGTGGCGTCGCTCTACCCGGCGAGCACGGTGGTGCTGGCGATGAGCATCGACAAGGAGAAGGTGACGCGCTGGCAGTTCGTCGGGCTTGGCGCTGCGGCGGTCGCGCTTGCCTTGGTGAGCGTCAGCCGCCAGTAGGGCCGTTGCGGTCCACCACCAACTGGCTCTCGCGGGCAGCGGCGGCGAAGATGCCCTTGCTCATCAGGCTCGGCTCGGACTTGCGGCGGGCCAAGTAGACCGCAGCGCGGCCTCCGTGGATCGTGGGGTCGTCGGGTGCGGCCCAGCCGGCGAGGTCGGCGAAGTGGCAGGCCAGGCGCATGTCGCCGTCGCTAGCGGCTCGTTCGGCCCGCCGCAGCAGCACCTCAGCGCCGCCGGCGAGTTCTGCGATCGCGACGGCGAGATGCGCGTCGGGGGAGGGCTTCAGGCGCGAGGCAGCGCCGTCCCACCAGCCGCCGTACAGCCGCCACAGGTTGTGCACCACGAACTCGGGCTCGTCGTACAGCGGGCGCAGGTACGGTTTGGCCAGTGTGTCGGCCGGCACCTTCACCGTGTGGATGATCGTGTCGAGCGTGGCGCCGGCGTTCATCATCGCCACCACGTCGTGCTGCAACTGCTCGAGTGCACCGGCAATCTCGGTGAGCACGCGCTCGATGCGCGCCGCCCCTTCGATCGGCAGGCCATGCGCGGGCAACAGCAGTTCGGCGCCCATGGCCGCCATCTCGCGCAGGGCACGCGCCCACTCCAGTGGGTAGCGCTGCACCTTCTGCGGGTTGCCCGCGTTGGGGAAGTTCCAGATCAGGAAGTCGCCCGTGACCAACGCCTTGCGCTGCGGCAGCCAGGCCCACAGGTGGTCGTCGGTCTCGCCGCGGGCATGGCGGAACTCCATCGGCTCGCCGCCGACCGTCACCGTGTGCCGGTGGGCGAACGTTTCATCAGGCCGCAGCGTGCTGGAGGGCAGGAAGCGCTTGGCACCCGGCGCCACCTCTACGGCCACGCCCACGTCGCCACCACCGACGCTGAGGTTGAGGTCGCCGGCCACCCCGCCGAACTGGCGGTTGTTGATGATCAGGTTCCAGTTGTTCGTGTAGTCGTAGCGATCGAGTCGGTGCGCCACGTTCTCGTGCCCGATGACGCGCGGGTGGTCGTCACGGAAGAACGTGCTGCCACCCACGTGGTCTGCGTGGCCGTGCGTGTACACGAGGTGACTGACGGGGGAGGGCCGCCAACCCGTCAGGGCAGCCCGCACGGCCTGGCCGGTGTGCACGCCCGACGCATCGAAGCACACCAAGCCCTCGGCGGTGTCGAGTGCGACGCAGTGGCTGAAGCTCTCGACCATGGCGATGCCATCGGCCACCTCGCTGAGTTCGTTGGTGACGCGGTTCACCGGCTGGTCGGTGTGGCCGCTGTCGATGATGCGCGAAGAGAGGGCGAGGAGGTCGGCCATGCGTCGAAGCTAATCCGCACTTGGTGCCGCCTAACGAGGCAGACGCGCTAGCGAGGGAGACGCGCTAGCGAGGCAGACCGAGCACCCGTTCGCCGAGGATGTTGCGCATCACGTTGGACGTGCCGCCCATGATCGTGTAGCCGGGGTTGTAGCACAGGCCCTTGGAGACGTCGTTCCACAACGTGCCGTCGGCGCCGAGCGTGCGCCACACGAACTCGGCCACTCGCTGCTCGTGCTCGGTGCCGAAGCACTTCGTGGCCGCGCTGAAACCGGCAGGCGCCTGCTTCAGCACTTCCCGGGTGACGAGGATGCGGCCGATGCGATAGCCGATCTCCAGCTTGGCGATCTCTTGGCGCACCAGCGGATCGGTGGTGTCGGCGCGCTCGCGAGCGAGCAGGTAGAGCGCGTAGTTGCTGACGACGCGATCGATGCCACCGCGCTCGTGCTCGAGCTGGCTCATCGTCTGCTTGAAGGCTGCGCCCTCCACGCCCACGAGGTTGGCCACCGGCACGCGCACGTCGGTGAAGAACACCTCGCAGAAGTGGCGGTTGGTGGTGAGGTCGGTGATCTCGCGCACCTCGATGCCAGGCGTGTTCATCGGCACGATGATCTCGCTGATGCCGGCGTGCGGAGGGCCTTCCTTGCGAGTGCGACAGATCAGGTAGCAGTAGTCGCTGACCGCACCGAAGCTGGTCCAGATCTTCTGCCCGTTGATCACCCACTCGTCGCCCTCACGGTTGGCCGCGGTGGTGAGGCCGGCCAGGTCGCTGCCGGCATCGGGCTCGCTCATGCCGATGCACCAGGTGGTGTCGCCGGCCACGATGCCGGGCAGGAACTCGGCCTGCTGCTCGGGGGTGCCGTAGGCCAGTAGACCGGGGCCCATCTGCCGGTCGGCGAACCACGAGGCAGCAATCGGGGCACCGGCCTTGATCATCTCCTCGCCCACGATCAGCCGGTCGATACCCGGCCGCCGGGTGCCGCTGTACGGATTGTCGGGCCAGGTCATCCCGATCCAGCCGCGCGCGCCGAGCTCCTTGGAGAAGTCCTTCGAATAGCCGTTGATCCACGAGTCGTTCGACCGACCGTGCCGGGCGACAGCCTCCCGGGCGACACGCGCCGCCTCGTCACGAAGGGCCACTTGCTCAGCTGTCCACGAGAATTCCATCGCCATCGATGCTACGACGGCGGAGGTTGACCGGGACGACTCGCCGGGGGCTAAGGTGTACAAGTCTGATACAAGTATGAGGAACGCGCCGATATGTCAACGATCGTCTACACGCACACCGACGAGGCCCCGCTGCTGGCCACGTACTCGCTGCTGCCCATCATCCAGGCCTACGCCGGAGTGTGCGGCGTGGAAGTGGAATTGCGCGACATCTCGCTCGCCGGCCGCATCCTTGCGCAGTTCCCCGAGCAGCTCACCGAGGCGCAGCGAGTGCCCAATGCGCTCGCCGAGCTGGGTCAGCTCGCTCTGCAACCGTCTGCCAACATCATCAAGCTGCCGAACGTCAGCGCCTCGCTGCCGCAGCTGAAGGCCGCCATCAAGGAACTGCAGGCCAAGGGCTACGACCTGCCCGACTACCCCGACGAGCCCACCACCGACGGCGATCGCGACATCCGGGTCCGCTACGACAAGGTGAAGGGCAGCGCGGTCAACCCGGTGCTGCGCGAGGGCAACTCGGATCGTCGCGCCCCAGCGTCGGTGAAGGCCTACGCCCGCAAACACCCGCACTCGATGGGCGCCTGGTCGGGCGACTCCACGACCCATGTGGCCACGATGACCGGAGGCGACTTCTTCGGGAACGAGCAGTCCGTCACCGTGCCCGGGGCCACCGATGTGCGCATCGAGCACGTGGCCGCCGACGGCGCGATCACCGTGTTCAAGGCCAGCACCCCGCTGAAGGCCGGCGAGATCATCGACGGCACGTTCATGAGCAAGAACGCGCTCGTGGCCTTCTACGCCGAGCAGCTGGCCGATGCCCGCCAGCAGGGCGTGCTGTTCTCGTTGCACCTCAAGGCCACGATGATGAAGGTCTCCGACCCGATCATGTTCGGCCACGCCGTGAAGGTGTTCTTCGCCGATGTGTTCGCGAAGTACGGCGATGCGCTGCAGTCCGTCGGCGCCGACCCCAACAACGGCCTCGGCGCCGTGATCGAGGCGGCAGGCAAGCTGCCCGCCGACCAGCGCGACGCCGTGCTGGCCGCGATCGAAGCCACCTACGCAAACGGCCCTGCGCTGGCGATGGTCGACTCCGACGCCGGCATCACCAACCTGCACGTGCCCAGCGATGTGATCGTCGACGCCTCCATGCCGGCGATGATCCGCACCTCCGGCCACATGTGGAACAAGGCCGGCGGCGAGCAGGACACCAAGGCGGTCATCCCCGACCGCAGCTACGCCACGATCTATCAAGCCGTCATCGACGACTGCCGGGCCAACGGCGCGTTCAACCCGTCGACCATGGGCTCGGTGCCCAACGTGGGCCTGATGGCCCAGGCGGCCGAGGAGTACGGCTCGCACGACAAGACCTTCGAGGTGCCCGCCGACGGCACCGTGCGCGTGGTCGACAGTGCAGGCGCCGTCCTGATGCAGCACGCGGTCGAGGCCGGCGACATCTGGCGCATGTGCCAGACCAAGGACGCCGCCGTGCGCGACTGGGTGAAGCTGGCCGTCGCCCGTGGCCGCGCCTCGGGCGACCCGATCGTGTTCTGGCTCGACGAGCAGCGCCCCCACGATGCCTCGCTGTTGGCGAAGGTGCGCGAGTACCTGCCGCAGCACAATCTCGATGGCCTGCAGATCGAGACCCTCGAGCCGGCGGCTGCCTGCCGCTTCTCGCTGGGCCGCATTCGCCAGGGGCTCAACACCATCTCGGTCACCGGCAACGTGCTGCGCGACTATCTCACCGACCTGTTCCCGATCATGGAGCTGGGCACCAGCGCCAAGATGCTGTCGATCGTGCCGCTGATGGCCGGCGGCGGCCTGTTCGAGACGGGTGCCGGCGGGTCGGCGCCCAAGCATGTGCAGCAGTTGGTGAAGGAGAACTACCTGCGCTGGGATTCGCTCGGCGAGTTCCTCGCGCTCGCGGCGTCGTTCGAGCACCTGGCCGGCTACGCCGGCAACAGCGGCGCGCAGGTGCTGGCCGACTCGCTCGACAAGGCCACCGGCTCGCTGCTGGAGAACGAGAAGGGCCCTGCCCGTAAGGTCGGCCAGCTCGACAACCGCGGCAGTCACTTCTACATCGCGCTCTACTGGGCGCAGGAACTGGCCGCCCAGACCGCCGACCCTGTGCTGGCGGCCAAGTTCGCCCCGCTCGCGGCCAAGTTGAGTGCGGAGGAGGCGACGATCGTGGCCGAGCTCACCGCTGTGCAGGGCAAGCCGGCCGACATCGGTGGCTACTACTCGCCCGACACCGTCAAGGTCACCGCGGTCATGCGCCCCAGCGCCACGTTCAACGCCGCGCTGGCCACACTCAGCTGAGCCGTCCCACTCGCCGCTGATGCACTTCGCGCCCGCGGGCGCGAAACCGGCTCGTCCTGCGTTCGAACCGCGCCCGTGGGCGCGGTTCGAGTCGTTCTCGGGCGGTTTCGCGCCCAACCTGGGGAGGAGGAGTAGGGCCGTTAGCCTTGTCGGGCCATGCGCCTCGACGATTTCGACTACCGCCTGCCCGACGAGCGCATCGCCCAGCACCCGCTCGAGCCGCGGGATTCAGCCCGCCTGTTGGTGGATCAGGGCTCGTCGGCGCCGCTGCACCGGCACGTCCGCGACCTCACCGAGTTCCTGCGCGAGGGCGACCTGCTGGTGGTGAACGACACCAAGGTGATCCCGGCCCGGCTGCGCCTGCAACGTGCTACCGGGGGAGCGGCCGAGGCGTTGTTGCTCGACCCGCTGGATGCCGACCGGCGCACGTGGGAGGCGATGGTTCGCCCGGCCAAGAAGCTGCACCCGGGCGAAGAGTTGTTCTCGAACGGCACACCGCTGGTGCGCGTGCTGCGCCGCAGCGAGGCGGGCGACACGATGCTCGTGGAATTGCTGGGGGAGGGCGACCCGCTCGTGCTGTTGCAGCAGCACGGCGAGATGCCGCTGCCGCCGTACATCACCGTGTCTCACGGGGTTGGCCGCTCGGCCGGTGACGATCGCTACCAGACCGTGTACGCCAACGAGCCCGCCTCGTCGGCAGCGCCAACGGCAGGCCTGCACTTCACTCCCGATCTCCTCACCCGCATCGAGGCGATGGGCATCCCCACCCGGCGGGTCGAGTTGGTGGTGGGCCTCGACACGTTCAAGCCGGTCAGCGCGGCCGACCCCCGCGACCACGTGATCCACAGCGAGCGCTACCGGGTCGACCCATCCGTATTGGAAGAGTGCGCTGCCGCCCGGCGTGTGGTCGCGGCGGGCACCACCAGCGTGCGCGCCCTGGAGAGTGCGGCCACGTTCGGCACCGGCAGCGGCCGCACCCGCTTGTTCATCCACCGCCCGTACGAGTGGAAGGTGGTCGACGTGCTGATGACCAACTTCCACCTGCCGCGCACGACGCTGCTGATGATGATCGACGCGTTCGTGGGCCCTCGCTGGCGCACCTTGTACGCGGAGGCGCTGCGTGAGCGGTACCGCTTCCTGAGCTTCGGCGACGCGATGTTGCTGGATCGGAGTCTGAGCTAGATGCATCCCGTGAGATTCGAGACACTGGCCCACGATGGTGGGGCCCGCACGGGTATCGGGCACACGGCCCGCGGCACGTACCGCACGCCGTGCTTCATGCCGGTGGGCACCCGCGGGGCGATCAAGTACCTCAGCGCGGCCGACTACGAGCGGCTGGGCGCGGAGATCGTGCTGGGCAACACCTACCACCTGATGCTGCGGCCCGGGGCGGAGACGGTGGCAGCGCTGGGTGGCCTGGGTGAGTTCGCTGGGTGGGGCGGGCTGACGCTCACCGACTCGGGTGGTTTCCAGGTGTTCAGCCTCGACCCGAAGGTGGACGACGACGGCGTCACCTTCAAGAGCACGTACGACGGGTCGAAGCACCGCTTCACTCCTGAACTGGCGATCCATACACAGGAACTGTTGGGCGCCGACATCCAGATGGTGCTGGATGTGTGCCCGCCGCTGCCATCGCCGCCGGAAGTGGTTCGGCTGGCCGTTGAGCGCACCTCGATGTGGGCGGCGCGGGCGAAAGCAGCGCATCAGCGGCCCGATCAGGCGCTGTTCGGCATCTGCCAGGGTGGCGTCGACGAGGCCATGCGCGCCGAGAGCGCGAAGCGAACGGTGGACGTGGGCTTCGACGGCTACGGCATCGGTGGGCTCAGCGTGGGCGAGACCCGCGAAGAGATGCTGCCGGCGCTGGCGGCAGCGATCCAACACCTGCCCACCGACCGGCCGCGCTACCTGATGGGAGTGGGCGACCCGGCCAGCCTGGTGGAAGCAGTCGCTCTCGGGGTCGACCAGTTCGATTGCGTGATGCAGACCCGCATCGGCCGCCACGGCACTGCACTCACCAGCGCCGGCAAGCTGCACCTGAAGAACGCGGTGCACACGCTGAGTGACGAGCCGATCGACGCCACGTGTGGTTGCGAGGTGTGCGCCCGCCACAGCCGGGGCTACATCCGCCACTTGTTCCAGGTGGGCGAACCCACAGCGGCCCGCCTGATGAGCGTGCACAACATCGCCTGGACGCTGCAGCTGATGGCCCGCATGCGGGCGGCCATCGCGGAGGGCACGTTCCTCCAGATGCGCAGGGAAGTGCTCGCCGTCTGGGGGTGAGCCGCAGTTTGGCGGATGGCCTGGCTAGAATCGCCCACCGGCCGTCAGGCCGATCCTTCGTGAAGATCTGGACCGTCACATGCTTTCTCTGCTGCTCGCAGCCAGCAACTCGAACCCGTTGCCCTCGCTGATCATCTTCCTCCTCATCCCGGTGGCGATGTACTTCCTGCTGATCCGCCCGCAGAAGCGCCGCCAGCGCGATGCGGTGCAGCTGCAGAGCTCGGTCGAGATCGGCGACGAGGTCATGACCACGTCGGGCCTCTACGGCTTCATCACCGGCTTCGAGGGCGACATCGCCTGGCTCGAGGTCGACGACAACGTGCAGATCCGCATCGCCCGCGCCGCGATCCAGCGCAAGGTCGACACGGCCAAGGGCGAGACCGCCGAGCCCACGGTCGACGACGTGAAGAACGCCAAGGGCAAGATCGAGCCGGCCGCCGGCACCGAAGTCGACGACTGACCGATCATCATGCGCAAGAAGCTCATCGTCACCCTCGTGGGCGTGCTGGTGCTGTCGTACGGAGCGTTTTTCGCCGTGCTGCTCACCGGCACCAAGCCTGCCCTCGGCCTCGATCTGCAGGGTGGCATCTCCGTCACCCAACGGCCCAAGGACGGCACCAGCTACAACTCGGCCAGCCTCGACCTCGCGGTCGAGAAGATCCGCGAGCGCGTCGACAGCCTCGGCGTCGCCGAGCCCGAGATCCTTCGTCAGGGCGACACCATCGTCGTCAACCTGCCCGGCGTGAAGAACCAGCGGCAGGCCGAAGATCTGGTGCAGGTCACCGGCCAGGTGTATCTGCGGCCCGTCGTGGGTAGCTGCCAGGTGCTCGACAACAGCGCCACCACCACCACGGTGGCCGGCGGCAGCACCACCACTGGCCCCGCCACCAGCACCACCGCCGCCGGTGGGCCGTCGCGCCCAGCCGGCGATGCCACCACCACCACCGGCGCACCTACCACCACCGGCGACACCGGCAGCACCACCAGCACGGTGCCCGGCGAGAGCACCACCACCACCGAGGTGCCACTCGACGAGAACGGCTTTCCGCTGCAGCTCAGCGACCCCACCGCCACTCAGTACCTCCCGTTGAAGGGCTCCGACCCGGCGCAGTATTGCCCGGTCGGCCCGGCACAGGGCACCGGCGAGGTGTTCTCCGACGACGCCGCGGCGCAGATCAGCAACGGCGAATGGGCGGTAACGGTCAGCCTGCGCGGCGGCGACAAGGGCCAGAACATCTGGGACGCACTCGCCACCAAGTGCTATTACGCCGAGACCGACTGCCCCACCAAGCAGATCTCGATCGAGCTCGACGGCACGCTGCAGTCCGTCGCCACGGTCGAGACGCCGACGTTCGATCAGGGCTCGGTTCAGATCAGCGGTTCGTTCTCCGAAAGTGAGGCGCGGAACCTCGCGCGAGTACTCAACAGTGGTTCGCTGCCCGTTCAGCTGCAGCTGGAATCCGTGCAGAACGTGTCGCCCACGCTGGGCAAAGACTCGCTGCGCGCCGCCTGGATCTCGGGCCTCGTGGGCGTCGGCCTCGTGCTGATCTTCATGGTGCTCTATTACCGCATGCTCGGCTTCATCGTGATCGCCGGTCTCACAGTGTCGGGCTCGATCCTGTGGAGCATCATCTCGATCCTGTCGCGTACGCAGGGCCTCGCCCTCTCGTTGTCGGGTATCGCCGGCATCATCGTCTCAGTGGGCGTCACCGTCGACTCGTACGTCGTGTTCTTCGAACGATTGAAGGACGAGGTGAGATCCGGAAAGACGCTGCGCAACAGTGCTCAGCGTGGCTTCAGTGCTGCGTGGCGCACGATCGTGATCGCCGACCTGGTGTCGCTGTTGGGTGCGCTGGTGCTGTGGTACCTCACAGTGGGTGCCGTTCGCGGCTTCGCCTTCTTCCTCGGCCTGTCCACCGCGTGCGACATGTTCGTGGCCTACTTCTTCACTCGGCCCACCGTGTTGCTGCTGGCTCGCACCCGATGGATGGAGCGCCGCAAGGTGATGGGCATCGAAGTCTCCACCACCGGAGGTGTGGCGTGACCGACATCATCGATCCCCAAGTGTCCGACGAAGCGGTCGTCAGCAACCGACGCGGTCCTGGCGGTCGCCTGTACCACGGCGAAACTGCGATCGACTTCTACGGCCGTCGCTGGTGGGGCCTGCTCCTCTCGGTGGTGCTGCTGCTGGTGGGCGCCGGGTCGCTCATCTCGAAGGGCCTCAACCTCAGCCTCGATTTCGAAGGCGGTGTGGTGTGGACGGTGCCGTCGGCCACTCTCACCGAGGACGAGGCACGAGCGGTGCTCGATGATCAGGGCATCGAAGGCAGCCGCGCCAAGGTGCAGGTGCTCACCAACAACGACTCCGGCCTGCGCACGATCGATGTGCAGGTGGGCGAGCAGACCGACGCGGTGCGCAGGGCCGTTCAACAGGCCTACGCCGACGAAGTGGGCGCGACGCTCGATGAGGTCAGCACCAACTCGGTCAGCTCCACATGGGGCAAGACCATCACCGACAAGGCGCTGCGCGCGCTGATCGTGTTCTTCGTGCTCGTCGCGGCGTTCATCGCGTGGCGCCTCGAATGGCGCATGGCGATGGCGGCGATCGTGGCCATGTTGCACGACGTACTGCTCAGCGTGGGTGTGTACTCGCTGTTGGGCTTCGAGCTCACGCCCGCCACGGTGGTTGCCTTCCTCACGATCCTCGGCTTCTCGCTCTACGACACGATCGTGGTGTTCGACAAGGTGCAGGAGAACCAGCGGCGATACAGCGGCTCGCGCATCCCGTACGGCGACATCATGAACGTCTCGATGAACCAGGTGCTGATGCGCTCGCTCAACACCAGTCTTGCCGCGATCCTGCCGGTGCTGTCGTTGCTGGTGCTCGGGTCGGGAATCATGGGTGCTGTCACGCTGCGCGAGTTCGCGCTGGCGCTGCTCGTGGGCCTCGTCACTGGTTCGTACTCGTCGATCTTCGTGGCGTCGCCGCTCGTCGCGATGGCCAAAGAGCGCGAGCCGCGATTCGCATCGTTGCGTGGGAGCCATGCAGTCGGCGCCGAACTCGAGCGCCTGGTGCACGGTGCGTTGCCGTCCGGTCGTCGCGAGGGTCGCCAGAGAAGCAGCGAGTCGTCCGACTCGATCACTGCGTCGGCGCCGCTCACGGCCGAGGCCGTGCTCACGCACATGCCGCGCCCGCGTAAGAAGAAGCGCCGCACCTGACGCGGGCGGGTACCCTCTAGCGCATGACCTCCGACGGACAGTGGATCAAAACGCTGGTCAGGGAAATTCCCGACTACCCGAAGCCCGGCGTCACATTTCGTGACATCACCCCGCTGCTCGGCAACGCCGATGGCTTCGCTCGCTCGGTCGACGAGCTGGTGCACCGCTTCAGCGGGGTCGGTGTCGATCGAGTGCTGGGTATGGAGGCGCGGGGCTTCATCCTCGCGGCTCCGGTGGCCTATCGGCTGCACGCCGGGTTCATCCCGGTGCGCAAGGCGGGCAAGCTGCCATGGGCCGTGGTACGCGAGGAGTACTCGCTCGAGTACGGCAAGGACAAGCTCGAGATTCATCGCGATGCCATCCATCCGGGTGAGCGGATCCTGATCATCGACGATGTGCTTGCCACGGGTGGCACGGCAGAGGCCACGGCCCGCCTGGTGAGGGCGCTCGACGGCCAAGTGGTGGGCCTCGGCTTCCTGCTCGAACTCGACGGCCTCGGCGGACGCGAACGGCTGAAGGGCCACCGCGTCGAGAGCCTGGTGCATTACTGATGGCCGCGGTCGATCGGGTTCTGCCGTGGCGGCGCCACCAGAACACGACGGCCGAGGAGCTGACCCCGTTGCTGCACGCCTACAAGCGGCGCCACCCGAAGGCGTCAGTGGCGATGATCAATCGCGCCTACGAGACGGCTCGCGAGGCGCATCGCCATCAGCAACGCAGTAGCGGCGAGAGCTACATCAACCACCCCTTGGCGGTGGCCAAGATCGTCGCCGACCTCGGCCTCGACGAGATCTCGTTGGCGGCGGCGCTGCTGCACGATGCGGTGGAGGACACCGAGATCACGCTCGCCGACGTCGAGCTGCACTTCGGTGTGGAAGTCGCGCAGATCGTCGATGGCGTCACCAAGCTTGAGCGCATCCAGTTCGACTCGAAGGAGGCGCAGCAGGCCGCCACGATGCGCAAGATGCTCGTGGCGATGGCTCGCGATCTCCGGGTGCTGATCATCAAGCTGGCCGACCGGCTGCACAACATGCGCACCATCGCCGCGATGCCCAGCGAGAAGCAGCAGCGCATCGCCCATGAGACGCTCGAGATCTACGCGCCACTCGCGCACCGCTTGGGGATGCAGGAGCTGAAGCAGCAGCTGGAGGATCTTGCGTTCGCTTCGCTGTACCCGAAACGGTTCGCCGAGCTCGATCATCTCGTGGCCACTCGCTCGCCCGAGCGCGAGGTGTACCTGGCGAAGTCGATCGCCGAGGTGAAGGGTCGCCTGCACGAGCTGAACATCGTCGCCGAGGTCACCGGCCGGCCGAAGCACTTGTGGAGCATCTACGAGAAGATGGTGCAGAAGGGCCGCGAGTTCGACGACATCTTCGACCTCATCGCGGTGCGCGTGATCGTCGACTCGGTGAAAGACTGCTATGCCGCGCTGGGGTGCATCCACGGGCGGTACAAGCCGGTGGTGGGTCGCTTCAAGGACTACATCGCGATGCCGAAGTTCAACCTCTACCAGAGCTTGCACACCACGGTCATCGGCCCGGGCGGCAAGGTCGTGGAGATGCAGATCCGCACTCGCGAGATGCATCAGCGCGCCGAGTGGGGTGTGGCCGCACACTGGGCCTACAAGGACGACTCCGCTTCCTCCGACATCGACTGGCTGAACCGCATCATCGACTGGCAGGCCGAGGTCAGCGACCCGGCCGCCTTCATGGAGAACCTGAAGACCGACCTCGAGCAGGACGAGGTGTTCGTGTTCACGCCCAAGGGCAAGGTGATCACCTTGCCCTTGGGCGCCACGGCGGTCGACTTCGCCTACGCCGTGCATACCGAGGTGGGGCACAAGTGCATCGGTGCCAAGGTGAATGGCCGGTTGGTGCCGCTACCGCACCAGTTGAAGAGCGGCGACACGTGCGAGATCTTCACGTCGAAGGTCGAGTCGGCGGGTCCGTCGCGCGACTGGTTGCAGTTCGTCGAGTCGCCACGTTCGCGCAACAAGATCCGGCAGTGGTTCTCGCGCGAGCGCCGCGAGGACAACATCGAGTCGGGCCGGGAAGATCTCGTCAAGGAGTTCCGCCGCGAAGGCCTGCCGATCCAGCGGATGTGGAGCCACGAGGCCGTGCTGCAGGAGATGGAGGCTGCCGGGTTCAGCGACCTCGACTCGTTGCTGGCCTCTGTGGGCGAGGGGCATGTGTCGGCGCGCTCGCTGGCGCAGAAGATCGCCCGCCGGTTCCACTCCGGCGACCACGGCGAGGAACTGCCCGCGTCGGTGCTGCCGCATCGGGGGCCAAAGCGCCCGCGCAACGCCGCCGGCGTGCACGTGGAGGGGCTCGACGACGTGCTGGTGCGCCTGTCGCGCTGTTGCACCCCGGTGCCCGGCGACGACATCGTCGGCTTCGTCACCCGTGGGCGCGGAGTGTCGGTGCATCGCACCGACTGCGCCAATGCTGTCAGCCTGATGAACGAGCAGGCCGCCCGCCTGTTGGATGTCGAGTGGGACAACGATCACGGCAAGGCGCTGTTCCGTGCGGGCGTCGAAGTGGTGGCGCTCGATCGCTCGAAGTTGCTGCGTGACGTGGCCAACTCGCTCAGCGAGCAGCACGTCAACATCGTGGCCTGCAGTACCCACACCGGTAGCGACCGGGTGGCCAAGATGCGCTTCGAGTTCGAGATGGCCGACCCCAGCCACCTGGAGAGCGTGCTGCGCATGATCAAGCAGATCGACAGCGTCTACGACGCCTACCGCCTGGTGCCTGGGAAGGGCGGCTGAAATCGTTCCCTGAGCCGGGGGTTCCTGGCCGATAGCCTTGCCCCCCGTGCCCGAGTTCCAGACCAGCCCCGGGATGCGCGACATCCTGCCCCCCGAATCCGCCCGCTGGCGGCGGTTCGTGGATGTGTTCGCGCAGGTGGTGGAGGGTGCTGGCTACGGCCAGGTGATCTCGCCGCTGCTCGAAGACCTCGGTGTGTTCCAGCGCATCGGCGACGCCACCGATGTGGTGACGAAGGAGATGTACGACTTCGTCGACAAGGGAGGGCGCCACATCGCGCTGCGCCCCGAACTCACGGCTTCGGTGTGCCGGGCATTCGTGCAACACCGCCCGGCCACCCCGTGGAAGGTGTGGTACACCGGCTCGCAATTCCGCTACGAGAAGCCTCAGCGCGGCCGCTACCGCCAGTTCGACCAGGTGGGTATCGAGGTGCTGGGTGCCGACGACCCCAACCTCGACGTCGAGATCATCGCCCTCGGGTGGGAGTTCTACCGTGCCCTCGGTCTGCAAAAGGTGAGGTTGCTGCTGAACTCGCTGGGCGAGCCTGCCGACCGTGCCGCGTACGTCGATGCGCTGAAGGCCTACTTTGAGGCGAATCTCGACGCGCTCAGCGACGAGAGCAAGATCACGCTGCAGAAGAACCCGCTGCGCGTGTTGGATTCCAAGCGTCCTCAGGATGCCGCCCTGGTGGCTGGCGCGCCCAAGATCGCGCAGTTCTACAGCGAGGGGGCCGCGGCGCACTTTGCTGCTGTGCAAGCGGGGCTCACCTCGCTGGGCATCCCGTTCACGGTGGACACCAAGCTGGTTCGTGGTCTCGACTACTACCGCCACACCACGTTCGAGTACCAGGGCCTCACGCTGGATTCGGCGCAGAACGCGCTTGGCGGCGGCGGCCGCTACGACGGGTTGGTGGAGTCGCTTGGCGGGCCCGCCACCGCAGGAATCGGTTTCGCCCTGGGGCTCGACCGCACGCTGCTGGCCTGCGACGACGAGGGTGTCTTCGCCCCGCCTGCCACCGACGTGTCGGTGTTCGTGGTCGACACCACCGGCGGGGCCGAGGCGCTGGCCATCACCACTGCGCTGCGAGCGGTCGGCGTATCGGCCGACCGGGCCTACGAGAACCGCAGCATGAAGAGCCAGATGAAAGCCGCCGATCGCAGCGGGGCGGCCTATGCCGTCATCATCGGTAGCAACGAAGTCGAGGCAGGCGTCGCTGTCGTCCGTCCCCTGCGAGCCGAACGAACCGTCAACCCCGACGGCACCGACGGCGACGGCACGCAGTCCACCGTTCCCCGTTCCGATCTCATCGATCACCTGAAGAAAGCCATCTCATGAGCTCCACTTCCATGCGAACCCACCAGTGCGGCGAGCTGCGGCCCGAGCACATCGGCCAGCACGTCACCCTCACCGGCTGGGTGGCGACCCGCCGCGAGCACGGCGAGAAGCTGGCCTTCGTCGACCTCCGCGATCACAGCGGCATCACCCAGTGCGTCGTACGCAACGACGTCGATGTTCGTTCCGAGTACGTGATCCGCGTGTCGGGTGTGGTCGCTGCCCGCCCCGCCGAGAACCTCAACGAGCGGCTCGCCACCGGTGGGATCGAGATCCAGGAGTGCGTGGTGGAGGTGCTCAACGCTGCCGAGCCGCCGCCGTTCCCCGTCAACGAACGCGCCGACCAGGTGGCCGAGAACACCCGCCTGCAGCACCGTTACATCGACATCCGCCGCGAGCGCATGCAGCGCAACCTGCGCCTGCGCTCCAGCATCAACTCGGCGATCCGCCGGGCGATGGAGGACCAGGGGTTCGTCGAGGTGGAAACCCCGATGCTGGTGCCCAGCACGCCGGAAGGCGCCCGCGAGTTCATCGTGCCCAGCCGCCAGCAGCCGGGCTCGTTCTACGCTCTGCCGCAGAGCCCGCAGCTGTTCAAGCAGTTGCTGATGGTTGCCGGCATCGACCGCTACTACCAGCTGGCCCGCTGCCTGCGTGACGAAGACCTGCGCGCCGACCGCCAGTACGAGTTCATGCAGCTCGACGCGGAGATGAGCTTCGTCAACCAGGACGATGTGCACACCGCCATCGGGGCGGCCGTGCTGGCCGCTGCTCGTGCCGCCGGCCAGGAGCCGGGCGAGATCATCAAGATCACGTGGCACGAGGCGATGAACCGTTTCGGCGTCGACAAGCCCGACATGCGTTTCGGCATGGAGCTCACCGAACTCACCGACGTGTTCGCCAGCACCGAGTTCAAGGCCTTCGCCGGCGCCGCCACGATCAAGGGCATCAACGCCTCGGGAAAGGCCGATGAATACGGCCGCAACAAGCTCGACCACATGACCGACCGCGCCAAGCAGATGGGTGCCAAGGGGCTGGTGTGGCTGAAGGTCGCCGCCGATGGCTCGTTCGAGTCGCCCGTGGCGAAGTTCATCAGCGACGCCGAGCGAGCGCTGCTCACCGAGCGCCTGGCGGCGAAGCCCGGCGACCTGCTGCTGATCGTCGCCGACAACTGGACCACCACCTGCGAAGTGCTGGGCACCCTGCGCAACGACATCGGCCGCCCGCCCGTGTTCGAAGGGCCGTACCGCTACCTGTGGGTCGTCGACTTCCCGATGTTCATCGGCGTCGACGAGGTGTCGGGCCGGCCGAAGCCGGGCCACCACCCGTTCACCCAGCCGCACCCCGACGACGTGCACCTGCTCGAGACCGACCCGATGAACGTGCGCAGCCAGGCATACGACCTCGTGCTCAACGGCTGGGAGCTCGGTTCGGGCTCGATCCGGATCCATCAGCCCGAGCTGCAGGCGCGCATCTTCACCTTGCTCGGCATCAGCGATGAGGAAGCGCAGAAGAAGTTCGGGTTCTTCCTCAACCCGTTCAAGTTCGGCGCCCCGCCGCACGGCGGCTTCGCGTTCGGCATCGACCGCCTCGTGGCGATCCTCGCCGGCGAGGAGAACATCCGCGAGGTCATCGCCTTCCCGAAGACGCAGAGTGGTGCCGATCCGATGACCAACGCGCCCACACCCGTTGCGCAGAAGCAGCTCGACGAACTGGGCATCCGCGTCCTTCCCCCCAAAGCCTGACGCCCGCTCCCCGTATCGACCCTCTCAGCCGGGTCCACCTCGGGTCCACACGACCCCAACCATCTCAAAGCGTTTGAAGACAACCGCAGCACTGGCGTGCGGTTGTCTTCAAACGCATGTTCGGGCGGGGAGGCGCGATGCGTCCCGAGGACTATGCGGAACGACACGACGGATTGGTCCCACATGAGTTGGCGAGGCGGAGCGGCCTCGGGCGTGGAGCGATCAGCGGTCGGCGAAGGTCGGGGAGATACCGTGCGGTGCGACGAGGAGTGTCGGCCGTGACGGGCGCACCACCGACGTGGATGCAAGCGGTGCGGGCTGTCTCGCTCGCGTGCGGTACCGAGGTGATGCTGTCGAACCGGACTGCGGCGAGGCTGCTCGGCTCGGTGGTACCCGACGACGGTTTCATCCATGTCGCGGCGCAACTCGGTCACCCAGTGCAGATGAAGGGTGTGGTCTCTCATCGCTCTGGGACCCTGGAACCAGGAGATCGGGTCGTCGTCTGTGGAATGCCGTGCACATCAGCACTGAGGACGGTGCTGGATCTGAGCGGCACCCTCTCGGTCATGGCACTCGGCGACCTCGTCGATGACTTCCTGCGACGTCGAAAACTCAAGCTGGAGGAGTTGAGAGCGCGCGTTGATCGCACCCGACCTGCACCTGGGAGATCCGTGAAGAAGCTTCGACGGGTGCTCGCTGAGCGCATCCCTGGTTACGACCCAGGCGAGTCGCCGCTCGAGGCGAAGATCGCTCGGGCCATCGATCGTGGCTCCTTGCCGCGGCCGACGCAGCAGCACAAGGTGAAGATCGACGGCGAGCGGTACCGAATTGATTTCGCCTGGCCGGACC
Organism: Actinomycetota bacterium; assembly: GCA_030645495.1. Lineage (GTDB taxonomy): Bacteria > Actinomycetota > Acidimicrobiia > Acidimicrobiales > Ilumatobacteraceae > UBA668. The sequence goes on along the minus strand of JAUSLV010000011.1, from coordinate 466,302 downwards.
GGAAGCTCTACCTCGAAGGCAACGGCTTCGGCTTCCATCGGCTGTCCAGCGATCTCCACAAGGACGCCATGCGTCAGAACGATCTGGTCCTTGATGGGTGGAGGCCGGTCGAGATCACCTGGCGCATGTCCGAGGACCACATCCAGCGCACCCTCCGCCGCTTCCTCAGCACCGTTTGAAGAGAAGCGCACGGTAAGGCTGCGCTTCTCTTCAAACGTGAGCGTGAGTCGAGGAGGGGAGCGGCGGGGCGGGCGCTGAGGGGGCGCTCGGGGGAGGGGGTACGGTGAGGGAATGGCGAGCGTTCACTTCCGAGCTGGTGTGGTGATCGCGATCAGGCATCCCCACACGCACGAGGTGCTCGCGTTCCAGCGGGCCGACACGCCCGACACGTGGCAGCTGCCGCAGGGTGGGATGAAGGCCGGCGAGGAGCCACTCGAAGCGGCGTGGCGTGAGCTGTTGGAGGAGACCGGCCTCGGCGGTGTCGAGGTGGAGTTCGTCGGCGAGCACCCCGAGTGGCTGGTGTACCAGTGGCCGCAGGAGGTGCAGCGGGCCAAGGGTGGCATCCACCATCGGATCGGTCAGGCGCAGCGGTGGTTCACGTTCCACGCTCGCTCGGGCGACATTCTGCCCACACCCGACGGCAGCGAATTCGTGGCGTGGAAGTGGGTCACCGCCGAGTGGTTGATCGACCATGTGCCCGCGTGGCGCCGCCCCCCGTACCAGATCGTGCTCGGCCAGCACCCGGTGCCCGGGGCATGAGCGACCTGTTCAGCGCGGCCGCCGAAGACCGGCTGCGCAGCCAAGCACCGCTCGCGGCCCGCCTGCGCCCGCGCACGCTCGACGACGTGGTGGGGCAGGCCCACCTGGTGGGCGTGGGCAAGCCGCTGCGCCGGCTGGTGGAACAAGACCGGCTGACGAGCGCGATCTTCTGGGGCCCTCCCGGCACGGGTAAGACCACGCTCGCGTTGGCCGTGGCCGGTACCACCAAGCGCGCCTTCGAGCAGCTGAGTGCCGTCACCGCCGGGGTGAAAGACGTGCGCGACGTCATCGAGCGGGCGCGGCAACGACTGGGCGAGCACGGCCGAGGGACGATCCTCTTCCTCGACGAGATCCACCGCTTCTCCAAGTCGCAGCAAGACGCGCTGCTGCCGGCGGTGGAGGACGGCACGCTCACGCTGATCGGCGCCACGACCGAGAACCCGTTCTTCGAGGTGAACCCGCCACTGCGTAGTCGCAGCACGCTCTTCCGGCTCGAACCGCTGGCCAAGGCCGATATCGAGACGCTGATCGTGCGCGGGCTGCAAGCCGAGGGCCGCTCGGCCACACCCGAGGCGATCGCTCATCTGGTGGATCGTGCCGCGGGCGATGGCCGTCAGGTGCTCACCGCGTTGGAGGTCGCCTGCGCGTTGGCCAACCCCGGCGACGTGGAGCTCGACCACGTGGAGTCGGCGTTGGGTACCAGCGCCCTGCGCTACGGCCGCGACGACCACTACGACGTGGTGAGCGCGTTCATCAAGAGCATGCGTGGCAGTGATCCGAACGCCGCCGTGTACTACCTGGCGCGGATGCTGGAGGCGGGGGAGGACGCCCGCTTCATCGCCAGGCGGATGATCATCTTCGCCAGCGAGGACGTGGGCATGGCCGACCCGACCGCGCTGCTCGTGGCCGTCGCTGCCGGCCATGCCGTGGAACATGTCGGCCTGCCCGAAGCGCAGTTGAACCTCAGCCAGGCGGCGGTGCACCTGGCCACTGCCCCCAAGAGCAACCGTGCAGCCTTGGCGATCTGGAACGCCCGCGCCGACGTGCAGGCCGGCGCCGTGGGCGAGGTGCCCGCTCACCTGCGCGACGCGCACTACCAAGGCGCGAAGGTGCTCGGCCACGGCGTGGGCTACGAGTACCCTCATGACCACGCCGGAGGGTGGGTGGCGCAGCAGTACTTGCCCACCGAACAAGCCGACAAGCGCTACTACGAGCCCACGCACCTCGGTGCCGAGGCTGCAGTTGCCCAGCGCATGCAACATCGACCGGAACCGAACACGGAAGGACACCCGCAATGACCGCAGGCGAACTGGCAGTGGTGCTCGCTGCCGTCCTGTGTTGCATCGGCTTCGCCGCCCTCGTCGTGGTGCTGATGCGCGTGCTCGACTCTCTGAAGGCACTGCGCGGCGAAGTCGAGTCGTTGCGGAGCGAGACCCGCCCGCTGCTCGCTGAGCTCAGCTCGTCGACTGCCGAGGCGCGGGCCACGATGGCCGAAGCGCGCCACGATCTCGATCGCTTCGACCGAGTGCTCGGGTCGGCAGAGGCGATCAGCGGCGCGGTCGCCGGTGGCAGCCGGATGGCCCGCGCCGCATTGTCGGCGCCCGTGATCAAGACGGTGGCGCTCGGCACCGGCACCAAGCGTGCCGTTCGCCGCCTGCGACGCAAGGAGAGGAAGAGCGCATGATCAAGCGGCTCACATGGTTCCTGGGTGGCGCAGTGGCCGGCATCGCCGGCGCGAGCGTGGCAAAGAAGAAGGTCAAAGCCGCTACGGCCGAGTACGCGCCCGCACAAATGGCGAAGAAGGCCTCGAACCGCGTGAAGGAGGCCATCGCCGAGGGCAAGCGGGCGATGAAGGCCAAAGAGGCCGAACTGCGTGCCCGCATGGATGGCAGCGTCAGCACCCTGGCCGACGATCTCGACGACGGTGATGCGGTGTTCATCGATGGTCAGCCGGTGGAGCCCGGCCAGGTGATCGTGCTGCGCCAGGTGCGCGAGCAACGTGCCGAGAGCGGCCGCCGGCGCCGTAAGGCGTGAGCTCGGCGAAGCAGGCCGCTGAGCGCGCCTGCCGGGACTGGGAGTTGCCCGAGCCCCAGCTGATCCGAGCCGGGATGAGCTCGCTCTATGCCGCTGGCGACGTCGCCGTGCGTGTGGTCAGCGGTGTGGAATCTGCGAGCCGGGTGCTCTGGTTGGCCCATGCGCTCACGGAGCGCGGGGTACGCGTGGCACAGCACGTGCGGCCGCCGCTCATCGTCGACGGGTTCACGGCGTTCGGGCTGGAGCGCCTGTCGGAAGTCGGCCGTGTCGATTGGCGGACCGTTGGCGAGATGGTTCGGCGCGTGCACGACTGGCCGACAGCGGAGGTGACCCCGCACCACGCCGTGCCGAACGCCGGCGAGTTCCCGTGGTGGCAGGCCGAGCCGGTGATGGCCGAGGTGGACGACCTGCTCGACCACGTGGCCCGCCGGGGTCTGCAGGAAGCGATCGGCCATCACGGCGGCTGGCGCGGGCGCACCGCACCGCTGGTGTTGTGCCACGGCGACGTGCACCCCGGCAACGTGCTGCAGACCGACGGCGGGCCGGTGCTGCTGGACTGGGACCTACTGTGCCTCGCACCGGCGGCGTGGGACCACGCGCCGTTGCTCACGTGGGAGCACCGCTGGGGTGGTGAGGCGGGCATGTACCAGCAGTTCGCGGCGGGCTACGGCACCGACCTGCGTGACGATCCGCTGGCGCAGTCGCTGGCGGTGATGCGCAACGTGGCCGCCACGCTGATGCGGCTACGTGCCGGCCGCGACGATCCGGCGGCGGCCGAAGAGGCGCGGCGCCGCCTCGCGTACTGGCGCAACGAATCACAGGCGCCGCAGTGGCGGGCGATGTGACTCAGCGCGGCTGGCAGGTGGGGCAGTAGTAGCAGGCCCGCCCACCCAGCTCGGCGATCTGCACCGGTGTGCCGCACCGCAGGCAGATGTCGCGGTGGTACACGTAGGTGGTCTCGCCCCTCTTGGTGGGGCCCTTGGGCACGGCGAACTCGCTCCGGTCGATAGTGATGATCTTGTTGTCCTTCACGCCCTTGCGCAGCATCGCCACGAGCGTGTCCCACACGGCACGCAGCTCGTCGGCGGAACAGTCGCGGCCGGGTCGGCGCGGGTCGATGCTCGCTACGTACAGCGCTTCGGCGCGGAACACGTTGCCCACCCCCGCCATCACCTTCTGGTCGAGCAGCAGTTGACCGATCGGCTGCTTGCTCTTCGCCATCCGCTCGATGGCCACCGCCGCCTTTGCATCGCGTCGCAGGGGGTCGGGACCAAGACCCGCAGCGACCGCATCGCGATCTTCCGGGCTGATCAGCGCGCACGTCATGGGGCCCATCAGGTCGATGGTGGCGAGGTCGGTCTGCAGCCGCATGCGCACCTGGCCCAGCACCGCCGCATCGGGTGCGAGCGCCACGCGATACTTGCCGATCAGCCCGAGGTGCACATGACCCACCAGGCCGTTGGCCCACCAGTAGAACAAGTGCTTGCCGTACGCCTCGATCTTGTCGAGCACCTGCCCGTCGACGAGCGCAGCATCGGCCGCGAAGCGACCCTGGGGCGACGACACGTGCACCTGCCGGCCAGTGAGCAGCGGCGTGTGGTCCTTCACGATGCGATGAGTGACGTGTCCTTCGGGCATGAGACCCTCACGATACGGGCTGCCGCTACGTTGGCGGGATGAGCGGCAACTACGACCACCTCGCCGATCGGCTCGACTCGGTGGCGAGCGATCTCGACGAGATCATGTTCGACCAACTACGCGAGGCGGCGGCCGAGAAGACCGGGCGCCCAGCCGACGACAAGCGCCTCACCCAGGCGCGCCGGGCGATCGAGAAGGCCTCGCGCGTGCTGCGCGGGCGCGACCACGACGACGCCGACTGACGCGGATCAGTCGACGAACGTGTTGAGCATGTCGATCAGCTGGCGCAGCTCGCCGTAGCCGTGCTTCGAGAAGGGGAGCGCGATCCGCTGCAGATCGAGGCGGTCGTTCTCCTTGCGCTCGGGGTCGAAGGGTTCGGCGAGGTGGATGCTGCCCGACGTGCACAGGTGGCCGAAGCGCTCGTTGAGCAGTGCCAGCTGAGACGCATCCGGTGCCTGGCGCAGGCGCACCACCAGCGTGTCGCCCACGTACCGCAGGCTGTCGTAGTTGCGATAGAACCCGACGATCTCGCGGACGGCCTCGTCGCAGTCCTCCGTGATGAGGTACAGGCTGGTGTCGCGCTCGGCCACGAGACCACGCTCGACCAACTGGTTGCGCACGAACTCGTCAACCGTCTCCCAGTACGGGTCGCCCGGCGTGTCGAGGAACACGATCGGCACGGGCACACCCTTGCCGGTCTGCGTGAGCGTGAGCAGCTCGAACGTCTCGTCGAGCGTGCCGAACCCGCCCGGCAGGCACACGAAACCCTTGCTCTCCTTGATCAGCATCAGCTTGCGGGTGAAGAAGTACTTCATGCTCACGTACTTCGAGTCGCCGGCGATCACGTGGTTGGCGCCCTGCTCGAACGGCAGCCGCACCGACACGCCGATCGAGTGTTCGCGCCCGGCGCCCTCCATGCCGGCCTGCATGATGCCTGGGCCGGCACCGGTGACCACCATCCACCCTTGGTCGGCCATCGCTGCCGCGACCGTCCGCGCCGCGGCGTACAGCGGGTCGTGCTCCTTGGTGCGCGCGCTGCCGAAGATCGTCACCTTGGGCAAGCCACGCGACGAGTCGAACATCGCGAAGGCGTCGCCCATCTCTTCCAACGCCGACGACGCGATCTTCAGGTCAAGCAGGTCGGGCTGCTGCTGCACGAGATCGACGGCGGTGCGCAGCAACTGCTGCGACAGCCGGCGGCGAGCACCCTGCGGTACCGACTCGAGCAGCGTGGCGAACAGTTCGTCGGCCTGGTGTGCCTCGCTCATCCGCGCAGCTCGTCGGCCTTCGCCGCAAGTGCCGCGAGCAGGTCGTCGAAGCTCTTCTGGAAGCTGGCCACACCGTCGCGCTCCAGCTTGTCGGCAACGTCGTCCATGTCGACGCCCACCTCGGCCAACTCGCGCCACACGGCCTCGGCGTGCGTGACGCCCTGGTCGATCGTGCGCGCGGCGGTGCCGTGATCGGCGAAGGCTTCGATGGTGGCATCGGGCAGGGTGTTCACCGAGTCGGGGCCGATCAGCTCGTCGACGTACAGCGTGTCGGGGTACGCCGGGTTCTTGGTCGACGTGCTGGCCCACAACGGCCGCTGCACGACCGCACCGATGGCCGCGAGTGCCTCCCAACGCGGGCCGCTGAAGGTGCGGCGGAACGCCTGATAGGCGAGCTTCGCCTGGGCGACCGCGGACTGGCCGCGCAGCGCCAGCGCGGCGGGGGTTCCGATGGCGTCGAGGCGGGCATCGACCTCGCTGTCGACCCGGCTGATGAAGAAGCTGGCGACGCTGGCCACTCGTGCCGGATCGGCATCCACCGTCTCGACGTACTGCTCGAGGCCGTCGAGGTATGCATTCATCACCTTCTGGTAACGGTCGAGGCTGAAGATGAGCGTGACGTTGACATTGCGACCCTCGGCGATCATCTGCCGGATCGCCGGTAGGCCCGCCTCGGTGCCGGGGATCTTCACCATCAGGTTCGGCCGGGCGATGCGCGCGTGCAGCGCGCGTGCTGCCGCTTCGGTACCGGGGCCGTCGTGCGCCAAGCCGGGGTCGACTTCGACGCTGACGTAGCCGTCGCCGGCGAAGCTGGAGTGGTACAGCGCGTCGAACGCGTCGAGCGCGCCGTGGATGTCCTGCAGCACGAGCTCCCAGTAGTGGTCGATGGTGCTGCCGCCGGCCTGCACGAGCGCACGGAACTGCCCGTCGTAGTCGGCCGAGCCCTGGATCGCCTTTTGGAAGATCGTGGGGTTGCTGGTGAGCCCGCGGATGCCGTGCTGCACGAGGTTGGCCAATGTGCCGTCGGTGAGGTAGCTGCGCTTCAGGTTGTCGAGCCACGGGCTCTGGCCCTGCTCGTAGTAGAGGTGGTTGAGACGGTCCATGCGAGCCGCGTCCTTCCCTAGTGACCGGCCAGCGCAGCGGCGCGAGCCACGACGTTGGCGACGTTGATGCCGAGTTGTTCCATGACGACACTGCCCGGCGCGCTGGCACCGAAGCGATCGATACCGATGCTGTCGTCGGCGTACTTCGCCCAGCCGAACGTGACACCGGCCTCGACGGAGAGCACGGGCACACCGGCCGGCAGCACGTCGCTTCGGTACGTGGCCGACTGCGCCTCGAAGCGATCCCACGACGGCATGCTGACCACGCGGGCGGCGATGCCCATGTCGGCCAGCGCTGCCGACGCCTCGACGCACAGCGACACCTCGCTGCCAGTGGCCAACAGCACCACCTGCGGGTGGGCAGCGTCGCGCACGACACCCGCGCCACGGCCCACTGCCGTGCCATCGGTGCACACCGTCAGGTTCTGGCGGCTGAGCACGAGGGCCGTGGGGCCATCGCAGGCGACTGCCGTCTTCCAGGCGGCAACCGTCTCATTGGCATCGGCCGGGCGGATCACCTGCAGACCGGGGATCGCCCGCAACGTAGCGAGGTGCTCGACCGGCTGGTGGGTGGGGCCGTCCTCGCCCACGCCCACCGAGTCGTGGGTGAACACGAACACGACCTTGGCGCCACTGAGCGCAGCGAGGCGCACCGGCGGGCGCATGTAGTCGAGGAACACGAAGAACGTGCCGCCGGCAGGGAGGACGCCGCCGTGGAGCGCCATGCCCACCATGGCCGAACCCATGGCGTGCTCGCGAATGCCGTAGTACACCTGGCGACCGGCAGGGGTGGCGGGCTGCGCACCGGTCTGCCCGGCGAGCTTGGTGCCGGTGTTGCCGGTGAGGTCGGCGGCGCCGGCCACCAGCCCGGGCACGACATCGAGCGAGGCGTTGAACGCCTTCTCGATGGCCACGCGAGTGGCGATCTTCTCGCCCTGCTCGAACACGGGCAGCGCGGCTTCCCAGCCGTCGAGGCCGCCCGAGGCCCAGCAGGCCTTCCACACGGCCTTGTCGAGGCTGCTGGCGTCGAAGCGCTGCTGCCATGCGGCCTGCGCTGTCGAGCCCCTGGCGGCGCAGTGCGCACGATAAGCGTCGACGATCTCCAGCGGGGCCCAGAACGCCTCGTCGGGGATACCCATCACGGCCTTCGTGCGCGACACCTGCTCGGCGGTGAACGGGTTGCCGTGCGCCTCGTGGTGGTCCGTGAGGTCGGGGCTGGGGTAGCCGATGTGGCTGCGCAGGATCAACAGGCTGGGCTGGTCGGTGACCGCCGCAGCCCGCAACAGCGCGGCTTCGAGCGCATCGCAATCCTCGGCGCACTCGCCGAGGTACTCCACGTGCCAGCCGTACGCCTGGAAGCGAGCGCCCACGTCGTCGCTGTAGGAGAGCGCGGTGTCGCCGTCGATGGTGACGTGGTTGTCGTCGTACACGCAGATCAAGCCGCCGAGCCGCTGGTGCCCCGCGAGCGAGGCCGCCTCGTGGCTGACGCCCTCCATCAGGCAGCCATCGCCGGCGATCACGAACGTGCGATGGCTCATCACGTCGGTGCCGAAGGTTCCACGCAGGTGGCGCTCGGCCAACGCCATGCCGACCGCGTTGGCGAAGCCTTGGCCCAGCGGGCCGGTGGTGACCTCCACACCGGCGGTGTGGCCCACCTCGGGGTGGCCAGGAGTGGCCGAACCCCACTGCCGAAAGGCCTTGATGTCGTCGAGTTCGAGACCGTAGCCGGAGAGGTACAGCAAGGCGTACTGCAGGATCGAGGCATGCCCGGCCGACAGCACGAACCGGTCGCGGTCGGCCCAGTGGGGCGACCCGGGGTGGTGGTTCATCACCCGGCTGTAGAGCGTGTGGGCCAGGGGAGCGAGGGCCATCGCCGTGCCTTGGTGGCCACTCTTGGCGTGGAGGGGGGCATCCATGGCGAAACCGCGGATCAGCGCAATGGCTTGCCGGTCGAGGGAGGGAGCGAGGTCGGGAGTCATCACGTCGGGCACGGGGTTTGACTGTACCCGCCCGCTTCCTCCGCGGGGGAGAGCGACGAGGACGGCGTACGGTGGGCCCTGGTTCTGCTGCCGCCGGGAACGCCCGGCTCCGGTTCGGCCGGAAGGGCAGGAACCATGTGTTTCTCCGCACAGGCCGATCTCGTCGGCGGCGCTGTCGTCAGCGCCATCGGCATCGATGTGTTGCTGCATGTGCGGGGCCGTCGCAGGTACCTGCCGCTGGCTGCTCTCCCATTGCTGCTGGGGCTGCACCAGATCGACGAAGCGTTCGTCTGGTGGGGGCTGCAGGGCCATGTCAGCGCCGGGCTGGGCCGGCTGGCCACCTGGTTGTACCTGCTGTTCGCGTTCGTCGTGCTGCCGATCTATGTACCTGCGGCGTTGATGTGCATCGAGCGTGTGCGGCGCAGGCGGATGGCGATGATCCCCTTGGTCGTGCTGGGCGCAGTGGTGTCGGCGATCCTGTTGGCAGCCATGATCCGTGGGCCGGTGGTGGCCGAACTGCGGCACCTGCACCTCGGCTATCGCACGGATCTGCACGCCGGGTGGCTGGTGGTCATGCTCTACGTGGCGGCGACGTGCGGCGCGTTGATCCTGTCCGGCTTTCCCGACGTGGCGGTCTTCGGCGTGGTGAACCTCGTGGCGGTCGCCGTGCTGTCCAGGCTCACGCTCGACGGCTTCGCGTCGCTGTGGTGCGGGTGGGCCGCGATTTGCAGCGGTGCCTTCGCCGTCCACTTGCGCTACGGCCGCGGCGGCACGAAGCGGGTCAGGCCGGCGGTAGCAGGGTGAACGGCACCAGGTGCCACGGCCCGCGGTCCACGCGGCAGTGGGCGAAGATCTGGCCGTACTCGGTGAACTCCAGCTCGCCCCGCACCAGGCGGTAGGTGAACTTGCCCGGCTCCACGCTGAACGGGCTGACGTTGCGGGCCATCTGCTCATCGTCCTCGGCCAAGCCCTTGCGGAACACCACCTCGAACACGCCCTCGCCCGACTCGCCGGGTGGACAGAAGATGAGCGCCACGAGGTGCGGGGCGATCGTGAGCGGCACCGGCTCGGGTGCCGCCATCGAGAACATCGCGCCGGTGAGGTCGATGCGGGTGGCGGGGCCGGGTGCCTGGCGCATTTCGAAGCTCTCGACGAACAGGGCGGAGACGATCTGCATGAGCAAAGGTTAGGGGCCGCGTCAGACCGCGGTGCCGTGCACCCACACCTGCTCGACCTGCAGCTCAGGGGTGAGTGCCACCAGGTCGGCACGTTGGCCGACGGCGATGGTGCCCCGATCGTGCAGACCCAGCAGTCGGGCAGGGTTGGTGGACGCTGCCCGCAGCGCCACCGCGAGGTCGACACCCGCGGCGACGCATACGCGCACTGCGGTGTCCATCGTGAGCGCGCTTCCGGCGAGTGTGCCGTCGGGCAAGCGGGGCGCACCATCGCGGAACTCGAGCCGCACCGGGCCGGCCCGGCCGGCACGCCACCCCACGGCGTCGGTGACCAGCACTGCCCGCGCGGCGCCGAGGGCGGCGAAGCCGATGCGCAACACCCGCGGGTGCACGTGCACGCCGTCGGCGATCAACGACGCACTGACCGCGTCGTTGGTGAGGGCGAACGCGGCGACGCCGGGGGAGCGGTGGTGAACGCCGCTCATCCCGTTGAACAGATGGGTGGTGAGCCGGGCACCGGACGCGACGACCGCGTCGAACTGCTGCTCGGTGGCGGTGCTGTGGCCGATCGACACCAGCCGACCGGCTCGGCTGAGCAGGCGAGCAGCGTCGTTCGCCAGCGGTTGCTCGGCGCCCAGCGTGACGACCGCGATGTGAGCGGGTAGCGCGGCCAGCCAATCCAGATCGATCGGCACGATCAGCTCGGGGCGGTGTGCGCCTACCGCGCCGCCGAGGAACGGCCCCTCCAGGTGCGCGCCGGCGATGGTGGGACGGCCGGCTGCGGAGCGGCGCATCGCCTCGGCGATGCGGGCGAGTGGTGCCGCATAGTGGGCGAGCGGGGCGGTGACCAGCGTGGGGCACCACGTGGTGACACCCTGCGCGAGCAGCAGCGCATCCAACCGTTCCCAGTCGGCACCGCTCGCCGTCGCGACGTCGACATTGTCGATGCCGTTCACCTGCAGGTCGACGAAACCCGGCACGAGCGTCCGGTCGCCGACCGCGCCGACCGCGCCGCTGCTGTCGATGGCGGTGATGACCCCGTTGTCGACGTGCACGGTTGCATCACGCAGCCATCCGTCCGTCGTGAACACTCGCCCGGCGGCGATCGAGGTCATCGGCAACTCCTCATCGTTGAACGGAGGTTAGGGCGATCGCCGCCGAGGTTGGCGCCAGGCTCGTAAGCTCTCCGCCATGTCGGAACACGGTGGCGAGCAACTGTCCACTCGTGAACTGATCCTCGCTGAGGCCCGCAAGTGCTTCGCCGACAGCGGCTACGAGGGTACGTCGCTGAACGACATAGCGGCCGGCGTGGGAATTCGGCGGCCCAGCCTGCTGCATCACTTCCCATCGAAGGAAGCGTTGTACGAAGAGGTGTTCGAGCAGTTGCTCAGCGACTGGATCGAGCGTCTCGCCGGGGCGATCGCCGCGCCGGAGACAGGCCGCCGGAAGATGGAACTGGTGTTGACGGCGGGCTTCGAGCTGTTCGCCGACAACCCCGACTATGTACGCCTGATGCGGCGCGAGGCCCTCGACGGAGGCCTGCACCTCGGGATCGACATGGTCGCCGTGCTGCGGCCGATGTTCGATCGCGCCGTGGTGTTCTTCGAACGCGAGATGGACAACGGCACGTTCCGCCGACAAGACCCGGCGCAGCTACTGCTCACCGGGTACGGGGCTCTGCTCAGCTACTTCAGTGATGCGCCCTTCGTCGGCGGGCTGATCGATGCCGACGCGTTGTCGCCCGACGTGCTGGCCCGACGCAAGCAGCACATCATCGACTTCTTCATCGCCGCGCTCGAACCCTGACGCGAAACCTTCGGGGTGTCCAGCCCGCAAAGGGTTGGGTTGGCTACCGTGGCAGCGATGAATTCCGCTGGCCGTACTCTGTCCGAATCCGATTCCAAGGCACTGCTGCGGCAGTACGGCGTGCCGATGGCGCCCGAGCAGGAGGTCGCCACCGCGGCTGATGCGGCGACTGCTGCCGCGCAGATGGGCTTTCCCGTGGTGGCCAAGCTGTGTGGCGATGCGATCGCGCACAAGACCGAGCGCGGGCTGGTGAAGCTGCGGCTGGGTGACGCATCGTCGGTAGAGGCGGCAGCAGCCGAACTGCTGGCCAAGGCGACGCCCGCGGACGGCCCTGTCACCGTGCTCGTTGCGCCGATGATCAGCGGCAACCGGGAGTTGATCGCCGGTGTCGTACGCGACCCGCAGTTCGGTGCCAACGTGATGCTCGGTGTCGGAGGCGTGCTGGCCGAGGCATTGGCCGACGTCGTGTTCCGTCCGGTTCCCCTGTCGCCGATCGACGCCGGCGAGATGATCGATGGCCTGGCCACGCAGAAGTTACTGGGCGAGTTCCGTGGCGAGGCGGCGGTGGATCGCGCTGCGCTGGCACAGGTGTTGCTGGGGTTGTCGGCGCTGGCTTCGGCTCGCCCCGACGTGGCGAGCGTCGATGTCAACCCGTTGATCATCAGCGCCGCCGGTGCGCCGGTCGCGGTCGACGCGCTCGTCGAGATCGGTGAGCCGTCCACGGTGGGTACCGTCCACCGGCCGCGACCCACCGATGCGCAGTTCCGCGCCTTGTTCCAGCCCAAGGGCGTGCTCGTCGCCGGCGCGTCGTCGCACCCGGGCAAGTTCGGCTTCGTCAGCCTGCACAACCTGCTGGCCTCGGGCTACGCCGGAGCGGTGTTCGGCACGAACCTGCAGGGCGAAGAGGTGCTGGGCATCCGCACGGTCGCCGACGTCGACCAACTGCCCGACGGGCAGATCGACCTCGTGTTCGTGTGCACGCCTGCGGGCGCCAACCCGGCGCTGCTGCGGGCCTGCGCGGCCAAGGGTGTGAAGGCTGCGTTCCTCACGAGTGCGGGTTACGGTGAGGCGGGTGAGGAAGGCCGCGCCGCCGAGGCCGCCCTCGTGGCGCTGGCCGACGAGCTCGGGATCCTGCTGGCCGGCCCCAACGGGCAGGGCGTAGTGAGCACACCCGCCAACCTCTGCGCGCAGATCGTCGCGCCGTATCCGCCCGCCGGCCGCATCGCGGTGGCCAGCCAGAGCGGCAACTTCGTCAGCAGCTTCCTCAACTACGCTCGCCAGTACGGGGTCGGCATCAGCCGCGCGGTCTCGGCCGGTAATGCTGCCGCCGTCACGCCTGCCGACTACCTCGACTGGTACGCCGACGACGACGCCACGGCCGTGTCGTTGGCCTATGTCGAAGGCATCGCCGATGGGCGCGCGCTCATCGAGCGCTTCGCCTCCGTCGCTGCTCGCAAGCCGCTGGTGCTGGTGAAGGGCGGCGCCACCGAGGGCGGCGCGAAGGCCGCCGCCAGCCACACCGGCGCACTGGCCGCCAACGACAAGGTGTTCGACGGTGCCTGCCAGCAGGCGGGCGTCACTCGCGCCGTCACGGTGGAAGAGGCGTTTGAGGCGGCGGCAACGTTCGCCACACAGCCGCTGCCGAAGGGGCCCAACACCGTGGTGCTCACCACGGCGGGTGGCTGGGGCGTGGTCACCAGCGACGCGATCGTGCGCGAGGGGCGCATCGAGCTGATGGCCCTGCCCGACGATCTGAAGGCGCAGCTCGACACGAAGCTGCCGGCACGCTGGAGCCACAACAACCCGGTGGACTGCGCCGGCGGCGAAACCCGCGACACGATTCCGGAGGTCATGGAGATGATCGCGGCACACCCCGCGGTCGACGCGATCATCTACATCGGGTTGGGCATCCAGAGCAACCAGGCGCGCCTCATGAAGGAAGGTCGGTTCTACCCCGACCACGGCCTCGAGCGCATCGTCGCCTACCACGAGCGTCAGGACGAGCGGTTCGCCGAGGCCGCCGCCGAGCTGTCGCAGCGCTACGGCAAGCCGATCCTGTGCGCCACCGAGTTGGGCGTTGCCGACCCCGACAACCCCGGCCCGCGCGCCGTACGAGCGTCGGGGCGGCTGTGCTACGCCAGCGGCAACCGTGCCGTCACCGCGCTGGGGCACCTGTGGCAGTACGCGCAGTTCCGCGCTCGTCGAGGGCTTGGCTGATGCCCCCGAGGCGGCGCAATCCCTACCCCGCGCTGGTGATCTTCGCGCTCGTGCCGGCGTTGGCACTGGGCAGCATCTGGCGCGTGGCCGATTCGTTGCAGCCGGCCGAGGTGAACGTCGCGCTGGGCAGCTCGGCACCGGCCGTCACGCCGGGCGTGATGACCACGCCGTTGCTGTCGGTGCGGCGCGCGCCGGCAGTGCTGTCCGTGGCGGCCAACGAGGCGGCGTTGGTCGCGGCGCTGCCGCAGCTGGTCGACACGATCGACGACTCGTCGTGCGTGGCCATCGCGGTCAACGGCAAGCAGATCGCCGGCAAGAACGACGACCTCTCACTGCGGCCGGCGAGCACGGTGAAGCTGCTCGTGGCGGCGGTTGCGTTGGAGGTGCTCGGCCCCGACTTCGTGTACACCACGGAGGTGCACGGCGAAGTGGGCGAGAACGGCGTGGTGGCGGGCGACTTGTTCCTGGTCGGTGGCGGCGACCCGGTGCTCAGCAGTTCGTGGTGGAACGGGCCGAACCCGAATTACCCGCCGTTCAACGTCACCCAGATCGAGCGCCTCGCCGACGCCGTCGTCGCGGCCGGGGTGCGTGCCGTGCAGGGGCAGGTCGTGGGCGATGCCTCGCGCTACGACGACGAGTGGTACTCACCCACCTGGACCGACGATCTCAAGTTCGTGGAGGGCGGCCCGATCTCCGGCCTCCTCGTCAACGACTCACGCGAGTCGCTGACAGTGGCGGCCAACGACCCGGCGCAGGGCGCAGCGCGGGTGTTCACCGCGCTGCTGAAGGAGCGCGGTGTGTTCATCAACGACGGTGGCAGTGCGGGTGCCTCCGCCAGTTCCACCACGATCGCCCAGGTGCAGTCGAACCCGCTGCCACTGGTGTTGGCCGAGATGCTCACCACCAGCGACAACAACACCGCGGAGATGATCCTCAAGGAGTTGGGCCTCGCGAAGAGTGGTTCCGGCACCCGACTGGACGGGCTGGCCGTCGTGGAAGCCACGTTGGAGGACTGGGGTGTCCCGATGGACGGCGTCACCCTCGTCGACGGATCGGGGCTGTCCGACGACAACCGGCTCACCTGCGCCGCACTGATGGCGGTGTTGCAGCACGGCTCGGTGACGGACTACGTGGGCCAAGGGTTGGCGATCGGCGGCAAGCCCGGCGGCACATTGGCCGACGCGTTCGCCGAGGGGCAACCGCTCAGCGGCATCATCCGGGCCAAGACCGGCACGTTGTACAACTACCAGGACGGTGTCGGGGGTAAGCCCGGTGCCAAGACCCTGGCCGGGTACATCCCGCTGGACGGTGGTGAGGTGGAGTTCGTGCTGATGCTCAACGGGCCGCAGATCGCCGAGCAGGCCAACTACCGACCGATCTGGGACCTGTTCGCCACGATCCTCGGCGACTACGCCTCGGCACCCAGCGCATCCGACCTCGCTCCGCGCTGAGCGGCGTCTCAGCGGTAGGGTCGCCCTCGTGGCACCGATGCCCATGTTCCCTCTCGGTTCGGCGAGCTTGCCCGGTTCCGTGCTCACGCTGCACGTCTTCGAGCCGCGCTACCGGGCGCTCGTCCGCGACTGCCTCGCTGCCGCCGAACCCGAGTTCGGTGTCGTGATGATCGAACGTGGCCGGGAAGTCGGTGGCGGCGATGTGCGCTCCGGCGTCGGTGCTGTGGCCCGCATGTTGCGGGTGTCGGAAACGGACGATGGGCCGTACGCCGTCATTGCCGGCGTGGGCCGCCGCATTCGGGTACGCGAATGGCTGCCCGACAACCCGTACCCGTACGCCGACGTGGACGACTGGCCCGACGACGCGACGCTCGCGGTCGACGAGCAGCGGTTGCAGACCGTGGTCACGCGCGTTCGCCGGGCCGCGAGCGTGGCCTTGCAGCTGGGCGACCCGGTCGCCGACCCCGACATGGCGCTCAGCGCCGATGCCACTGTGGCCACGTTCCAGCTGGGTGGGTTGGCGCCGTTGGCGGATCTCGACCGTCAGCGGCTGCTGTGTGCGAGTGGCCCCGGCGAACGGCTCGCACTGCTGGAGGAGATGCTCGACACCGTCGACGACGTGCTCGCCTTCCGCCTGCAGGATTGACCGTCCGGCCATCTTTCCGGCCTGAACGGTAGGGGATCGGCCCGGTCGCGTGCTACACATATGGCGTGCCCGAGAAGGACTTCAACCCCACGCGCGACACGAAGGCCGGTGCCTCCGGTGGCCAGGTCGGCGAGCTCGTGCAGCTCGTCAAGGACTACGCCAACCAGGAGTTGCGTACTCCGCTGGCGGGCGCAGCCCGCTGGATCGGCCTCGGCATCGCCGGTGCGCTGTTGATCGGTGGCGGCACTGCGTTCTTGGTGCTCGGCCTCCTGCGCCTCATCCAGACCGAGTGGGCCGACACGTTCCAGGGCCGCTGGATGGCGCTGCTGCCCTACGCGTTCGGCCTGCTGTTCTGCATGGTCGTTGCCGTCCTCGCAGTCTCCCGCATCAACAAGAAGCCCCTGAACAAGGAGCAGTCCTGACATGGCCCAGCCACGCATCACCCGCGACGATCTCGAGGCCAAGTTCAAGGCGGCCCAGGATGGTTGGCAGGGCAAGATCGAGGACAAGAAGCAGACCATCGTCACGCTGGTGACGGTCGGCGGCGTCGTGCTGCTGATCATCTTCTTCCTGCTCGGCAAGCGCTCCGGCAAGCAGAAGACCACGTTCGTCGAAATTCGTCGGCTCTGACCGTGGCCACCAAGCGCTCGTTGCTGTCGCCGACAGTGCTGTTGCGCCGCAATGCGCTCTACAAAGGCGTGTTCGGTGGCAGCCGTGGCTGGATGGTCGTGGGTGCCGTCGTGTGGGGACCCCGTCTGTTGAAGCGGTTCGCCGGTCGGCAGGAGCGAGTGCTCACCACCGAGAAGCTGGTGGCCGGCCAGACCCTGCAGATCACTGCGCTGCGGCCGCCCACGCGCCAGCAACGCCGGGCTGCGGCGCGCACCCGCTGAGCGGGTTCTGTCGCCATCCCCGGCACACTGTGGCGATGCCCAGGGAGGGAACGACACGATGAAGGTGCTGCTGCGCAACCCAACGCGCGAACTCACCATCGAGGGCAAGCGCTCGGTGAACGCGCTGCTGGCCCAGCTGGACCTGCCGCGCGAGTCGCACCTCGTGATCCGCAACGGCACGCTCGTGCCCGGCGATGCCGACCTCACCGACGACGATGTGGTGGAGATCCGCCCGGTCATCTCCGGCGGTGCCTGATGGTGGCCGTCGGCTCGAAGTGCCGCACCTGCAAGGCACCGGCGATCATCGACCTGCCACGCCACAACGCGCACTTCTGCGCGGAACACTTCCTCGAGCTCTGTCGCCGGCAGGTGGTGAAGGCGATCGAGAAGTTCGAGATGCTCTCGAAGGACGACAAGGTGCTGGTGGCGGTTTCGGGCGGTAAGGACAGCCTCGCCGTGTGGGACCTGTTGGTCGAGCTGGGGTACCAGGCCGACGGGCTGTACATCGGCCTGGGCATCGGCGACTACAGCGACACGTCGGCCGACTATGCGCGCAACTTCGCCACCGCGCGCGGGCTGCGCCTCATCGAGGTGTCGCTGCGCGACGAGTACGGCTACGACGTGCCCACCGCATCGCGGGCCACCAAGCGCGTGCCGTGCAGCGCGTGCGGCATCAGCAAGCGCCACCTGTTCGACAGTGAGGCGCTCAAGGGTGGCTACACGGTGCTGGTCACCGGCCACAACCTCGACGACGAGGCAGCCGTCCTGTTCGGCAACACGCTGCGCTGGGACGTGGAATACCTGGCCCGGCAACTGCCGGTGCTGCCGGCCCGCAACGGGTTTCCCAAGAAGGTGAAGCCGCTGGTGCGCCTCACCGAGCGCGAGATGGCGGCGTGGTGCATCGTGCGCGGTATCGACTACCTGGTGGAGGAATGCCCGATGGCGGTGGGCAACAAGCACCTGGCCTACAAGGCGGCGCTCAACGAGATCGAACGGCAGTCACCCGGCAGCAAGGCCGCCTTCTACCTCAACTTCCTCGACAACATGGCGCCGCTGCTCACCGGCATCACGGCCGCCGCCACCGACACGCTGCAGGAGTGCACGTCGTGCGGGGCGCCCACCACCGGTGACCTGTGCGCGTTCTGCCGTTTGGCGGAAAAGGCTGCAGCACACGAACCCGTACCGGTGGAACTGGTACTCGGAAAAGGACGCAAACGATGAACCGACCGTTCGCCTACGGCGACAAGGTGCTGCTGCTCGACAACAAGCAGCGCCGCTACCTGATCACGCTCGCCGAGGGCGCCGAGTTCCACACCCACGCCGGCCTGGTGCCGCATGCGGAGATGGTGGACCGCGCCGAAGGCACGATTTTCAAGAGCACGAAGGGAGCGTCGTACACCGCGCTGCGCCCCACGCTGGAGGACTTCGTGCTGGAGATGCCGCGCGGTGCGCAGGTGATCTATCCCAAGGATCTGGCACCGATCTGCATGCTGGCCGACATCGGCCCCGGCGTGCGCGTGTTCGAGAGCGGCCTCGGGTCGGGCGCGCTCAGCATGACGATGCTGCGCTACGGCGCCGAGATCGTTGGCTACGAGATCCGCGAAGACTTCCTCAACCGGGCGAAGGCCAACGTGCGCACGTTCCTCGGCGAGGGCGTGATGGACCGCTACGACGCGCGCCTGGGCGACGCGTACGCAGGTATCGCCGAACGCGACCTCGACCGGGTGGTGCTCGATCTGCCCGAGCCGTGGCAGGTGGTGCCGCACGCGATGGAGGCGTTGCGCCCCGGCGGCATCCTGTTGGCGTACACCCCGTCGATCACGCAGGCCGTGCAGACCCGCGAGGCGATGGCCACACGCGCATGGAGTGGCACGCGCACGCTGGAAGTGCTGCACCGCGGCTGGTACATCGAGGGCCAGGCAGTGCGCCCCGACCACCGTATGGTCGCTCACACCGCCTTCCTCACTGTCGGCCGCTTCCTCGGCTGAGCCACCGCACCACTGCCCGCAAGACGCGACGGCGTGCCGGGCCGGTGCCGATCAAGGCGGGGCATGTTCTGTCTCGTCTCGTCGTTCCGATTTCGAATTGGCCGGAGCCGTCAGTCGGGTCGGCCGCGCGGGTTCGACAGCTCGGCCCCGGCGGCTCGCTGCACGCGCTGGAACGACGCCGGGGACAGGACGTCGTACACCCACACGCCCGTGAGTGCCTGCCGGAACTTGGGGGAGAGGGCGGCTTCTTCCTCGACCCACTGCAGCGTGGCTTCGTCCTCGCAGATGCAATTCTCCAGGCAGCTCGCTGCGATCTGTCTGAGCTCGGCGTCGTTCTGGGCTTGGCGGATCAACTCCAGGACCAGCTCGAGGCGCGGCCTCGCGCCCTCGTACCACGCCCGCGATCGCCACAAGTCATCGGCCCACTGGTCAGGATCGTCGGCACCCTTCTCACCGGATGAACGACTCCAGTGGCGCAGCCATGCCGCAGCGATCTCGGCAAGCGGCATCATCGTCAACACTGTGTCGATGTCGCCGTCGGCGACGAGGTGCCGCAGCACACGTGGGTGATCGGGCACCCGTGGCAGCCCGAGGTCGGTCAGCATCTGGAGGAGCACAGGCTCGCACTCCGATCGACCGGCTGTCGCAGGGAGCCCCGCCAACTCTGCCGCAGCAGACGACTCGACGCCTGCCCCGACGACGTCGCAGGCGAGGAGGATCAACGCCCACCAGTCGGGTGCTCGTTCGACGATCACGTTGGCGTGCGCCTCGCACAATCGATCGAGAAGCTCGTCCGGCAGCGAAGTCCCCGCGCTCACTCCGAGAGCATCTCACACCGCGTCACCGCCGGGACGCGAAGAGGAGCGGCCCTCGCGGACCGCTCCTCTTCCAGATCAGAGTGAGGCTGAGTTGCCTACGGCTCGATGAAGATGCACTCACCGGGGCACTCTTCGGCGCTCTCGATGACCGCATCGAGGCGGTTGTCGGGGATGTTGGCCATGCCGTCGGCACCTTGGGCGTTGCCCTTGGCCGTGGCGTAGACCTTGTCGCCCTCCTTGACGTAGGCGAGGCCGTCGTCGAGCAGCGTGAACACGTCGGGGGCGATTTCCTCGCACAGGCCGTCACCGGTGCACAGATCCTGGTCGATCCAGACCTTCATGTTGTTGTCTCCTAATTCCGAGGGTCAGACAAGTGTGAGCATACAGGTCGGCCTCTGTCGTGCGAAGTCCATGCGACGAACCTGCGATCAATCTTGGACGTTCGCGGTGTTAGGTTCCTGCCATGAGCGACGGTGACGCACGCGAGCCGCACACTGACACCCAGGAGTCGATCGCGATCCTGCAGGCGCAGGTCACCGTGCTCGACGAGGAGATCAACCAACTGCGGCGCAAGCTGGCCGACGCACCCAAGCGCCAGCGTGCGCTGGAGGAGCGCCTGCTCGAAACCAAGGGCCAGCTCGCGCAGGCCACATCGCAGAACGAGAAGCTCAGCTACACGCTGCGCGAGGCGCGCGAGCACATCGCATCGCTCCGCGAAGAGGTCGAGAAGCTCACCCAGCCGCCATCCGCGTACGGCGTGGTGGTGGGCAAGAACGACGACGGCACGGTCGACGTGCTGACCGCCGGCCGCAAGATGCGCGTCGGCCTGCACCCCGACATCGAGCACGACGCGGTCGACCGAGGGGCCGAGGTCGTGCTCAACGAGAGCTTCAACGTTGTGCTGGCCAGGCAGTCCGAGATCACCGGCGAAGTGGTCACGATCAAAGAGCTGCTCGACGATGGCGTGCGCGCGGTGGTCACCGGCCGCGCCGACGAAGAGCGCGTCTGCGAGTTGTCCGACTCGCTGCGTGGTGTGCACCTGCGCAGTGGCGACACCATGCGGCTCGACACGCGCAGCAACCTGCTGCTCGAGAAGCTGCAACGGCCCGAGGTGGAGGATCTGCTGCTGGAGGAGGTGCCCGACATCTCCTACGCCGACATCGGTGGCCTCGACACGCAGATCGAGCAGATCGCCGACGCAGTGGAGTTGCCATTCCTGTACAGCGACTTGTTCGCCGAGCACCGTCTGCCCGCACCCAAGGGCATCCTGCTCTACGGCCCGCCCGGCTGTGGCAAGACGCTGATCGCCAAGGCCGTCGCCAACTCGCTCGCCAAGAAGGTGGCCGAGAAGACCGGGGGCGAGAAGGGCCGCAGCTACTTCATCAACATCAAGGGCCCCGAGCTGCTCAACAAGTACGTCGGAGAAACCGAGCGCCAGATCCGCCTCGTGTTCCAGCGGGCGCGTGAGAAGAGCGAAGAGGGCTGGCCGGTCATCGTGTTCTTCGACGAGATGGACTCGATGTTCCGCACCCGTGGCTCGGGCATCAGCAGCGACATGGAGAGCACGATCGTGCCGCAGTTGCTGGCCGAGATCGACGGTGTCGAGGGCCTGCGCAACGTGATCGTGATCGGGGCGACGAACCGTGAAGACCTCATCGACCCGGCGATCCTGCGCCCTGGCCGCCTCGACGTGAAGATCAAGATCGAACGCCCCAACCAGACTGCGGCGAAGCAGATCTTCGCCCAGTACCTCACCGATGAGATCCCGATCGCTGCCGGTGCCGACATCCCGTCGATGATCGACGCGACGGTGGCCGAGATGTACCGCGACGATGCGGCCAACCAGTTCCTCGAAGTCACGTACCAGAACGGCGACAAGGAGATCCTCTACTACAAGGACTTCGCGTCAGGGGCAATGATCGAAAACATCGTGCGCCGGGCCAAGAAGCTGGCGATCAAGCGTGTCATCGCCGGCGGCGCCCGTGGCGTGTGCCTCGACGACCTCCTGGACAGCATCCGCCAGGAATACAAGGAGCACGAGGACCTGCCGAACACGACGAACCCGGACGACTGGGCGAAGATCAGCGGCAAGAAGGGCGAGCGGATCGTGTTCATCCGCACCCTGGTGAAGGGCCGCGAGGCCGTCACCAGCACCGGCGGCCGCGCCATCGAGCGCGTCGCCACCGGCCAGTACCTCTAGCGCTACGTCCGCAGCCGCGAGGCCGGTTGGTAGTTGGGGCCGGCGGTGATGTCGACGCGCTGCAACAGCGTGACGCACGGCGGCTCGAACAGTTCAGCGAAACGAGTCGAGTCGGCCTCGCCCAGCAGTTCCCACGGCAAGGTGGTCAGCCGGTCGGTGTCGTTCTCGAGCCGTTGGCGCAGCGCGATGCCATCCGCAGTGACCGTGCGATCACCGGCGAGGCCCTTGGTCTCCAGGCGGTGCCAGCCCTGCTCAATGTCGTCGGGTGTGCTGCCACGCGACTTCGCCAGCCAATCGGGCTCGTAGCCCAGCCAGGCGTTGTGCAGGATCGACGCTTCGGCGTGAGTGAGGCCGGCAGCGACCACCAAGGCCCAGTGGGTGTCGCCACGCCACTCGCGCAGGCAGTTGATCGCGTGCCAGCCGGACAGCAGTGGGTCCGTGGGCCGGGGCATCGCCAGGTGGGCGCCGAAGAACACCCGACCCACTTGGGGGAGTTGCTGCACCACGGGCCACAGCAACTCGCCGTACCGCGTGAGCGGCTCGACGATCTCGGGCGTGAACGTGCGCAGTCCCTCGGCCACCGCAGCGTCGCGGGCGTCCCACAACTCGCGGAACCGGTCGGGCGTGCCCAGCAGCCTGAAGGCACCCTCGATGCCCATCCGGCTGATCGAGCCGAACGCAGCGATCACGGCCTCCGGCCCGGCACCGGCGAGCGGGGCGGAGCGAGCGGCGATGTAGCCCAGCGGGCCGGCGAAGCCCTCCGGCAGCCCCAGCGCCTGGTAGCGCTGCACCGCACCCGGATCCCAATAGATCCAGCCGATCGTGGTCTGCACGCTGCGCGCGTTCCGCCGGGTGACCTCGAACCAATCCGTCATCCCCGAAGTCTGCCCCACGGTCGCCGCGTTTGTAGAGAACCGCAGCGTCATGCTGCGCTTCTCTACAAACGCAACCTGGGGCGGGGCGGGGTGGGGGCGGGGTGGGGGCGGGGTGAGGTGGGGGGAACGCGGGGATGGGGCCGGCAATGCGGATTAGGGTGCCGGTCATGGCCATTCCGAAGGTCTGCGGCATCGAGACCGAGTACGGCATTCTCGTGCGCGGGCCCGTGTCCGACACTGCGGCCAACCCGGTGACGGCTTCGTCGTTGCTGATCAACGCCTACTTGGCAGCCAACTCACGGCGGGTCGGATGGGACTTCGAGGACGAACACCCCGGCAGCGACGCCCGCGGGTTCCGCATCGACGACCTGCTGATGCCCGAGATCGAGACCAGCCTGGTGAACGCCGTGCTCACCAACGGCGCGCGCTACTACGTGGATCACGCACACCCCGAGATCAGCACCCCCGAGTGCCTCACCGCTCGCGAGGCGCTGGTGTTCGACCGAGCTGCAGAAGAGATCGTGTGGGCCAGCATGCGTGCCGCGCAGGCGCTGCTGCCCAGCGGCGCAGAGGTGCTGTGCCACAAGAACAACTCCGACGGCAAGGGCAACAGCTATGGCTGCCACGAGAATTACCTCGTCGCCCGCGAGGTGCCGTTCGCCCGGATCGTGCAGCAGATCACGCCGCACTTCGTCACCCGCCAGGTGGTGGTGGGCGCCGGCAAGGTGGGGTGCGAGCTGCCGGGCACGAGTGCCGGCGAGGTGCCGTTCCAGCTGAGCCAGCGCGCCGACTTCTTCGAGGAAGAGGTGGGCTTGGAGACCACGCTGAAGCGGCCGATCGTGAACACCCGCGACGAACCCCACTGCGACCCCACCAAGTACCGGCGGCTGCACGTGATCGTCGGCGACGCCAACATGAGCGAGACCGCCACCCTGGTGAAGCTGGGCGCCGCATGCATCGTGCTGGCGATGATCGAGGACGACGTGTTGGGCGACGACCTCACGATCGCCAACCCGGTGAACGCGATCCGGCAGGTGAGCCACGACCCGTCGCTGCAGCGCACGATCCTGCTGCGCAACGGTCGCCGCATCACGGCGCTGCAGGTGCAGTTCGAGCTGCTCGAGCGAGCCCGCAAGTACGAGCGCTCGCACGGCCTGGAGGCAGTGGGGGAGGACGTGGGCACGGAAGTGCTGGGCCTGTGGGAGGGCATCCTCAGCGGCCTGGAGCGGGATCCCGACAGCGTGGCCCACCAGGTGGACTGGGTGGCGAAGCGGCGCATCGTGAACGCTTACGCCGAACGTCACGGCGCACGCCCCGGCGACGCCCGCCTGAAGGCACTCGACCTGCAGTACCACGACCTGCGCGCCGACAAGTGCCTGGCGCGCAAGGTGGGCCTCGACGTGCTCACCGACCCGGCCGACGTGCACCGGGCAATGACCGAACCGCCCACAACGACGCGTGCCTACTTCCGCGGACGGTGCCTGGCGAAGTGGCCCGACCAGATCGCCGCCGCCAACTGGGACAGCATCGTGTTCGACATCGGTCGCGACCCGTTGCGCCGCGTACCGATGATGGAACCGTTGCGCGGCACTGCCGAATACGTGGCTAGGTTGATCGACGAGAGCGAGACCCCGGCCGAGCTGCTGGCCAAGCTGGGGTCGTGAGGCAAGTGATGCGAGCACTTCGTACACGCAGAGGACCACATGGCTGAGCGAACGCAGAAGCAGAAACCGACACCCGCCCGCACCGAGGAGACCGTCGACGAGGCACCCGTGGTTGCCGCCACCGGCGACAAGCTGAAGGCCGAACTCGACGACCTGCTCGACGAGATCGACGAAGTGTTGGAGACCAACGCTGAGGACTTCGTGAAGTCGTACGTGCAAAAGGGTGGCCAGTAGCACCATGTCGATGCCGATGTTCACACCGGGCGCCGACCCCGGCTCCAGCTTTCCCGAGTTGCTCAAACGTGTCGGGCTGGGCGCCTCGATCGAGGTCAGCGGAGCGGTTGCCGCCGAGCTGTCGGTGCCGCACGCCACCACGTGCGTCGCACTGCGCTATGCCGACGGTGTGGTGATGGCCGGCGATCGGCGTGCCACCAGCGGCAACCTGATCAGCCACCGTGGCATGGAGAAGGTGGTGCAGGCCGACGAGTACAGCGGTGTCGCCATCGCCGGTGCCGCCGGGCCCGCCATGGAGATGGTGAAGCTGTTCCAGCTGCAGCTCGAGCACTACGAGAAGGTGGAGGGCACGCACCTCAGCCTGGAGGGTAAGGCCAACCAGCTGAGCATGATGGTGCGCGGCAACCTGCCGGCAGCAATGCAAGGCATGGTGGTGATACCCATTTTCGCCGGCTACGACCTGCTGCGCAGCGTCGGCCGGTTGTTCACCTACGACGTCACCGGTGGCCGCTACGAAGAGCACGACTACGTGGCCACGGGCTCCGGCAGCCTTCATGCCGGCACGGTGATCAAGATCGGCTGGCGCGATGCGCTCGATCGTGCCGCTGCGGTGGCACTCGCGTGCCGTGGCCTGTGGGAGGCCGCCGACGCCGATTCCGCCACCGGCGGGGTCGACGCGTTGCGCGGCATCTACCCGGTGGTGGCCACCATCACCACCGACGGGTGGCAGCGGCTCGACGACAGCGAGCTCGCCACGGTGTTCGAGTCGATCGTGACGGAGGTGCGCAGCCGATGAACATGCCCTTCTACGTCGCCCCCGAGCAGGTGATGAAAGACCGTGCCGACTACGCGCGCAAGGGCATTGCCCGCGGGCGCGCCGCCGTGGCCGTGCGCTACGCCGACGGGATCGTGCTGGTGGCCGAGAACCCCAGCAACACGCTGCGCAAGATCAGCGAGATCTACGACCGCATCGCGTTCGCCGGTGTGGGCAAATACAACGAGTTCGACCAACTGCGGGTCGCCGGCGTTCGCGCCGCCGACCTCAAGGGGTTCCAGTACAGCCGCGACGACGTCGATGCCCGCAGCCTGGCCAACAACTATGCGCAGATCCTCGGGCAGATCTTCACCCACGAGATGAAGCCGCTCGAGGTGGAGATCCTCGTTGCCGAAGTGGGCGTCGCCTCGGCAGGCGACCAGATGTTCCACATCCTGTACGACGGCACCGTGATCGACGAGCGCACCTACACGGTGCTGGGCGGTGACGCGGAAGCCATCGGCGGACGGATGAAGGAGTCCTACGCGGAGGGCCAGGCGCTCGCCACTGTCGTGCAAGCCGCCACAAAGGCCCTCAGCGGCACCGACCGCGTGTTGGCCGCCACCGATCTGGAAGTCGCGGTCCTCTCACGGCTCAACGGCCGGCGGTGCTTCCGGCGGCTCACCGACGAGTTCGTGGCCGAGGCGCTGACGGGCTGAGCCCGTTACCCACTGGGGGCTGCATCGAGAGAAGTGCTCACTGCCGCCGATTGGTTCAGCCTTGCGACCCTTTGGTGACCGACATCGCGTCCGACATCTCCCGCTCGATCACCCGTAGCATCGCTGTCACGACCTCGGGGTCGTAGCGAGTGCCACTCATCCGGCGCAGCTCGTCGATCGCATCGCCGACGGTGTGCGCGGCACGGTACGGACGGTGCGACGTCATCGCGTCGAACATGTCGGCCACGGCGATGATTCGTGCCTCAATGCAGATCTCCTCGCCGGCAAGCCCCAGTGGATACCCACTGCCGTCGAAGTTCTCGTGGTGCTGGTGCACCATGTCGGCAATGCGCCAGGGGAAAGCAATGTCGCGCAGCACGTCGTACCCGGCAGCCGCGTGCCCACGGATCATCTCCATCTCTAGCGTACTGAGTCGGCCGGGGCGAGTGAGGATCTCAGCCGGGACGGCAATCTTGCCGATGTCGTGGATGCCGGCGCCGAGCAGCAGGCCCTGGCGCCGGTCGTCGTCGAACCCGATCTCGTCGGCGATGAAGTTGCACCAGCCTACCGAGCCGCGCTGGTGCCCCGCCGTGTACGGATCGCGCTGCTCGATGAGGCGTGCAATCGCCTCGATGACGCTGCTGAACTCGCCCGCCATCACTCGTTGGTGCTCGTGCTGAGCCGCCTCGGCGTCCTTGATCGCGGTGGTGTTCTCGTGAGCGACGAGGACGGAGGCGAAGGGGTGGTCGGTGACTCGACTGATCGTGAGGAGGAACCACCGGGGCGTGCCCGGTGCGTCGCAGCGGTACTCGATCTGGAAGCGGGGGAGGCGACCTGAGAGCACGTCGCTGAATCCGACGCGCACACCGTGCGTGACGGCGATCTCCGTCTTCGTGGCGCCGTTAACACGTGCCCATTCCACGGCAGCCTCCAGCACGCGGAGGTAGTTGAGACCGATGCCGTAGTCGGGAAGGCCACCACCGTTGTCGTCGGCAAACTGCCGCCAGGCGGCATTGACACCGAGGATGACGCCATGCTTGTCACACAGCGCCACATGGGCAGAAAGGGCATCAACCGCGGCCCGGTTGAGGACCGTGTCGTTCGTCACCGCTCTGTGGTCAGTCAGCATGCTCAGTCACCTCGAGTGCGAGCCCCGCCACAACGCCCGGTTTGGAATCAACGTACTCCTCGAGCGGTGACGAATGCCAACACTGCGGCGGCCGCGAAGAATCGATGCGCTACGGTGCGCGCATGGAGCGCCGCATTTTCGGTCTCGAGAACGAGTACGGCATCACGTGCACGCTCCGCGGCCAGCGCCGGCTCAGCCCCGACGAGGTGGCCCGCTACCTGTTTCGGCGCGTCGTCAGTTGGGGGCGCAGCAGCAACGTGTTCCTGCAGAACGGTGCGCGCCTGTACCTCGACGTCGGCTCGCACCCCGAGTACGCCACCCCGGAGTGCGACAGCCTCTACGACCTCGTGGTGCACGACAAGGCCGGCGAGCGGATCCTGGAGAGCCTGCTGCTCGGAGCCGAGCCGCGGCTCCGTGAAGAAGGCATCCGCGGCACGTGCTACCTGTTCAAGAACAACACCGACTCCGCCGGCAACAGTTACGGCTGCCACGAGAACTACCTCACCAGCCGCACCGACGACATGGCCCACTACGCCGAGGTGCTCATCCCGTTCCTGGTGAGCCGGCAGATCTACACCGGCGCAGGCAAGGTGTCGCAAACCGCGCGTGGCGCAGTGTTCTCCATGGCCCAGCGCGCCGAGCACATCTGGGAGGGCGTCAGCAGCGCGACCACCCGTAGTCGCCCGATCATCAACACTCGCGACGAGCCGCACGCCGACGCGGAGAAGTACCGGCGGCTGCACGTGATCGTGGGCGACAGCAACATGAGCGAATACACCACGTTCGTGAAGGTCGGTGCGGCAGCGTGCATGTTGCGGATGTTGGAGGATCCCACCGTGATCCTGCGCGACATGACGCTGGAGAACCCGATCCGCGCGATCCGCGACATCAGCCACGACCCCACCTGCCGGCGCAAGGTGCGCCTCTCGAACGGACGCGAGGTCAGTGCGCTCGACATCCAACGCGAGTACCTCGACCGGGCGCTGCGCTACGCCGACTCGAAGGGCTTTCCGCCGATGGAGCAGAAGGCGTTGGAGATGTGGGAACACTGCGTCAGCACGATCGAGAACGACCCTCTGAAGCTGGATCGAGAGGTGGATTGGGTGATCAAGTACCGCCTCATCGAAGCCTTCCGCGCTCGCCACGGCCTCGAACTGGGCGACCCACGCGTGCAGTTGCTGGATCTGCAGTACCACGACATCTCGCGCGAGCGCAGCCCGTTCTACAAACTGCAGGATCGTGGCATGGTCGAGCGGATGTGCATCGATCACGACATCGACGACGCGATCGACACCCCGCCCCAGACCACCCGTGCCCGCCTGCGCGGCGAGTTCATCAAGCGCGCCAAGGAGCGCAAACGTGACTACACGGTCGACTGGGTGCACCTGAAGCTGAACGACCAGGCGCAGCGCACCGTGCTCTGCAAAGACCCGTTCTGCAGCCGCGACGAGCGCGTGGAGAAGCTGATCGCGTCGCTCTGAAGCCGTGTGCGACGGGTCATGCGGGCCGCCGACCGGTAGCGTGCTAGCCGATGTCCGACGACCAATACCGACCCACCGAGATCGAGTCCAACAGCGACGACGTCATCGAACCGGTCGACACCGACTCGGCGAGCGGTGTCGCGAAGAAGCGCAGCAAGTCGAGCTCCTGGATCGAGTGGTTCGTGGTCGTGGTGGTGGCCATCAGCGCCGCGCTGCTCGTGCGCCAGTTCGTGCTGCAGCAGTTCGCCGTGTCCGGTTCGTCGATGTACAGCACGTTGCACGACGGCGACCGGGTGCTCGTCAACAAGCTGAGCTATCGCCTGCACGATCCGCGCCGTGGTGATGTGGTGGTCCTGAAGACCATGGAGGCCGTTGGCGAGCGCGACTTGATCAAGCGTGTCGTCGCCCTACCCGGCGAAACCGTCGAGTACCGCTCGTGTGTGCTGTACATCGACGGGCAGGTGCTCGTCGAGCCGTACCTCGACGACGCGGTGGTCACGCCCACCAGTTGTGGCGGCGAACAGGCCCCGCTCACCGTGCCGCCCGAGACGGTGTTCGTGATGGGCGACAACCGTGGCGGGTCGAAGGACAGCCGCGACACACAGCTCGGCCCGATCAAGTACGACGACATCATCGGCCGTGCGTTCGTGGTGATCTGGCCCGCCGGCGACTGGCGCTGGCTCTAGCTGCCGCTCGCGCCGCCGCCCAGCATCTCGTGGAACACGGCCATCATCTGGTCGGGTGAGTCGCAGTACACGGCGTCGAGGCCCATGTCGAGGCAACGGGCGATGATGCGCGGGTCTTGTGTGTCCCAGCCGAACGCCACCCGCTCGAAGCGGTGGAACAGAGCCACCAGGCCACCATTCCAGTCGCTGTGGTGCATGTTGACGGCGTCGATGCCGTTGGCGGCCAAGGTGGCGGCGCGTCGCTCAGGCCCCTCCTTCAAGCGCGCCAGCCGTGTGCTGTCGACCAGGCGAACACCCTGGCCACGGAACGGCAGCAGCGATTCCCACAATGGAGCGCACAGCCAGATGCGGGGCAGCATCGCCGGCGCCATCTCGCGCACCACCTCGATCACCGCTTGGCCCGAGCCGGGGTCCTTCAGGTCGAGCGAGAGGTCGTAGTCGGAGCCGCACTGCTCGATCAGTTCGGCCAGGGTGGGGATGTGCGCAGGCAGGTCGGCACGATTCACCCCGGCGATCGGTCGGCCCCGACCGAACGAGCGGCTGACGAGACCGTCGTGGTCGAGTACCGGCACGCCGTCGGCAGTGAGCCACACGTCGCTCTCCAGGCCATTGGCGCCTTGCCGCAGGCCCAGCGCGAAGGCCTCCAGCGTGTTCTCGGGGGCGTAGGCGCGTGCTCCGCGGTGGGCGAATGCGATCGGCGTAGGGAGCAGAGAGGCAGGGCGCTGTTGCACCACACGATGATGCCACGCCGCATCGGCAGTGACTCGGACGCTGGCCCGCGAGGCTCCGCGAGCCGTCGGCTGCTCCTAGACTCGGCGCCGTGTTCAACATCCAGGGCAGCGAGCTCGTCTTCCTGCTGCTCATCGCTCTCCTCGTGCTCGGCCCCGAAAAGCTTCCCGACGCGATCCGCAAGTTCACCCGCACGTACGCCGAGTTCAAGAAGATGGCCGGGGGCTTCCAGGGCGAGCTGCGCCAGGCGCTCGACGAGCCGATGCGCGAGCTGCGCAGCACCGCCGACGCAGTGCGCCAGGCAGCGACATTCGACCCCGACGACACCACGACCGAGTCCACGGTTCGCCCGGCTGCCACCGAACGCCCCAAGCCGCTGGTCAGCGAGATCGCCCCGCGCAGCCCCGAACTGAACTTCGGCGATCCGGCAGCTCGTCGTGCCGCCGCGGCCGCACGCGACAGCCACGATCCGAGCGACGGGGAAGCCACCGAATGAAGCTGCCGTTCACCGGCTCCGACGAGAAGCCGAAGGTGAAGACCCCCGACGATCGGATGACGCTCACCGAGCACCTGGCCGAGTTGCGCACCCGTATCATCCGCTCGCTACTGGCGGTCGTGGTGGGCATCATCGTGCTGCTGGCCTTCTACGACCAGGTGCTGCGGTTCATCACCAAGCCCTACGTGGATCTGTGCGAGAGCAAGCCAAGCCTCGGCTGCAGCGGCAAGCTCGGCTTCCTCGGCCCGCTCGAGGGCTTGTCGACCCGGCTCTCGATCTGCACCTATGGCGGCATCATCCTCGCGCTGCCGGTGATCATGTGGCAGATCTGGCGTTTCATCGTTCCGGCGCTACACGCCAAGGAGAAGAAGTACGCGATCCCGTTCGTTCTCTCGTCCGTCGGCCTGTTCGTGCTCGGCGGAGCCGTCGCCTACTGGACGTTCACGCCGGCGCTCGACTTCCTCATCTCCTGGGCCGGCGACGACGTGCAGGCCAACTTCCAGGTCAGCAAGTACGTCAGCCTGTTCGGCCTGATGGTTGCGGCGTTCGGTATCGCCTTCGAGTTTCCAGTGCTGTTGGTATTCCTGCAACTCGTCGGTGTGCTCACCCCACAGACGCTGATGAAGCAGTGGCGCTACGCAATCGTGATCATCTTCGTGCTCGCCGCAATCATCACGCCCAGTGGCGACCCGTACTCGATGCTGGCCCTTGCAGTGCCGATGACCATCTTCTACATGATCTCGATCGTCATCGGCAGGATCGCCCAGAAGCGCAAACTCGCCCGCGAAGCGGCCGAAGCCTGACACGATAGGCATCGTGCGCGACGACCGAGCTGAGCTGATCGCCCACTACCCGTTCCCGCTCGACGACTTCCAGCTGCGAGCGATGGATGCACTCGACAGCGGCGAGTCGGTGCTGGTCGCTGCTCCCACCGGAAGCGGCAAGACCGTGGTGGCCGAGTACGCCATCGACGCTGCAGTGGCCGACGGTCGTCGCGCGTTCTACACCGCGCCGATCAAGGCGCTGTCGAACCAGAAGTACCACGACTTGGCGCAGCGGCTGGGGCCGCACATGGTGGGCCTGCTCACCGGCGACAACAACATCAACGGCGACGCACCGGTGGTGGTGATGACCACCGAAGTGCTGCGCAACATGATCTACGCCCGAAGCCCAGCGTTGAACGACTTGGCCGTGGTGGTGCTCGACGAAGTGCACTTCTTGCAGGACACGTATCGCGGGCCGGTGTGGGAGGAGGTGATCATCCACCTCGACACGTCGGTGAGCCTGGTGTGCCTGTCGGCCACGGTGAGCAACGCACCGGAGTTGGCCGACTGGATCTCTACCGTGCGCGGCACCACGCGAGCGATCCTGGAAGACCGCCGCCCGGTGCGGCTCGACAACCTCTACTCGATCGGTGATCGCACGCACGACCGCGTGCACCTGATGCCGGTGCTGGTGGGCGGGCGCCCCAACAACGATGCGCTGCGGCTGGACGCAGAGGCGGCGCGAACAGGCCGCCACGAGCGGCCCAAGCAGGGCAAACCGCAGGCCCGACGCAAGCTGTACACGCCCTCACGGCTGGAGATCGTGGAGCTGCTCGACCGGCAGCGGATGTTGCCGGCGATCTACTTCATCTTCAGCCGCAACCAGTGCGATGAAGCTGCGCGCTCCACCACTGCCACCGGCCTGCGGCTCACCACCGGCGAGGAGCGCGACCGTATCCGCGAGCTCGTCGATGCCCGGCTGGGTGGCATGGACCTTGCCGACCTCGCAGTGTTGGGCTACGGCCAGTTCCTCGCGCAGTTGGAGGCCGGCATCGCCGCTCACCACGCCGGCATGGTGCCACCGTTCAAGGAAGTCGTGGAGGCGTGCTTCATCGAAGGGCTGGTGAAGGTGGTGTTCGCCACGGAGACGCTGGCGGTGGGCATCAACATGCCGGCCAAGACCGTGGTGATCGAGAAGCTCAGTAAGTTCACCGGCGACCACCACACGTTCCTCACCCCAGGCGAGTACACCCAGCTCACCGGGCGAGCCGGGCGCCGCGGGATGGACGAACTCGGCAACGCAGTGGTGCTGTGGAGCCCGTTCGTGCCCTTCGAGCAGGTGGCCACGCTCGCCGCCAGCCGCACGTTCCACCTCAACTCGGCGTTCCGGCCCACCTACAACATGGCCGCCAACCTCGTGCGCTCGTACACCAGCGAGCGAGCCCACCACTTGTTGAACCTGTCGTTCGCCCAGTACCAGGCGGATCGCGACGTGGTGCGCATCGAGGCTCGCCTCCAGCGGCGCCAGCGGCACCTCGACGAACTGCTGGAGAAGGCGCGCAGCCCCTTTGGCGACATCGACGAGTACCGCCGACTACGCGAGGCCGAGAAGGCGCCTCCGACCGGCGCCGGGGGAGCGGGCCGGCGCGACGACCCGATCTCGGTCGCGCTGCTGAAGCTGCGGCCTGGCGACGTGCTCTACGTGGAGAAGGGCCGCTACGTGGGCCGCGTGGCGGTATTGGCCAGCGCGTTCCGCAAGGGGGGAGTGCGGCTCACCACGCTCACCACACGCCACGACCTGCTGATGCTGACCGCAGCCGACTTCGACGAGGGCCCGTCGGCCATCGGCCACATCGATCTGCCGGCCGAGTTCGCGCCAAATCGCAACGACTTCCAGCGACAGGTGGCCACACGCTTGGAACGCGCCGAGTGCCGGCCGCACACTCGCCGCCGGCGGCCCGTCGTGGAGTACGTCGGGTTGCACCCGGTGGAGGACGATCCCGATCTGGCCGACCGGCTGAAGGCCGCGGCACAGGCCCGTCGGGTGGCCACGGAGATCGACGAGCTGCGGCTGAAGGTGAGCGGTCGCAGCCAATCGATCGCTCGCGATTTCGACCGCGTGCTGCACGTGCTCGACAAGTGGGGCTATGTCAACGGCTGGTCGCTCACCGATGCCGGCCAGACGTTGGCCGGCCTGTTCCACGAGAGCGATCTGCTGGTGGTGGAGTGCCTGCGCCGCGGCCTCCTCGACGGGCTCGACCCGGCATCGCTGGCCGGGTTGGCGAGCGTGTTCGTGTACGAGCACCGCAGCCCCGACGACCCACCCACCCCGTGGTACCCCTCCGACCTCGTGCGCCGCCGCTGGCAGAGCATCGCCGAGATCAGCTACCAGCTGCAGGACGAGGAAGAAGCCTCCGGGCTCTCCGTGCACCGCCCACCCGACCCGACGTTCGTGGCCTTGGCCTACGCGTGGGCGGCGGGGGAGGGGTTCGCCGAAGTGGTGGGCGAGGAAGACCTGTCGGGCGGCGACTTCGTGCGCACCACCAAGCAGCTGATCGACCTGCTGCGCCAGTTCGCGATCGTGGCGCCGGTGCGGGCCACGCGGCAGGCCGCGAGCGACGCCGCCGATCACTTGTTCCGCGGGGTCGTCGCCGCATCCAGCCAGGTCGAGCCGGAGACCGAGCCTGTTGACGCGGCGTCGGCACCGGCGGCACCTCCCGCGGAGGAGGTTTCGTCATGACGATTCGACGCGGCGAGGCGTGGGGTGAGACGGTGCCGTCACCGGCCGACCTGGTGATCGCCCACTCGGATGCCGAGGCACGAGCGCTGGTCGTGCACCAGATGATCGCCAGCGACGGGCCGCTCGTGCTCGGCCTGGCGGCCGGCGACCTGGCGCGCACGATGGGCGGCGGCACGCCCGGGCGGTTCCCCGGTGAGGTGGTGCGTGCGCCCGTCGACGTGCTGCGCCTCGACGCTGCGGGGCAGCGCACCTGGGCCGTCGCCCACGTAGTGGCGCGGCGGCAATGGTGGCGCGGCGAGGTGTTGCTGGCAATGAACGCGCAGTTCCTGGGGGCCTACGACGTGGCCCCGCGAGCGCACCCCAACGACGGCCGGGTCGACGTGCTGCGAGTGGCCCAGACGATGACCCTGCGCACCCGCCTCGCCGCGCGAGCCCGGGCGCGCATCGGCGTGCACCTGCCACACCCGCAGATCACCAGCCGGCAGACGCCCGGCACGACCGTGCAGTTCGCCCGCCCGCTGACGCTGTGGGTCGACGGCGAGCGGTGGATCGAGGCCGCCGAGCTGACGATCACGGTCGAGCCCGACGCGCTGGTCGTGCACGCCTGAGGCACTGTTAGCGTGCGGCGGATGGACACCGCAGCGCTGAAGCAGGCCGTGTGCGACCGCGTCGACGAGCTGGCCGACCGCCTGCTCGACGCGAGCCACCAGATCCACGCCCACCCCGAGCTGAACTACGAAGAGCGCTTCGCCCACGAGCTGCTCACCGGGTTCCTCGAGCGTGAGGGCGTCGCCCCGGTGCGGCACGCATACGACCTGGAGACGGCGTTCGACAGCACTGCCGGCACCTCCGGCCCGTCCATCGCAGTGTTGTGCGAGTACGACGCGCTGCCCGGCGTGGGCCACGCGTGCGGGCACAACATCATCGCCACGGCCGGTCTGGGTGCCGGGCTGGCGGCAGCGTTCGTGGCCGAGCAAGCCGGTGGCCGCGTGCGGATCATGGGCACGCCGGCCGAAGAGGGCGGCGGCGGCAAGGTGCGCATGGCCCGCAAGGGTGCCTTCGACGGTGTGGATGCGGCGATGATGGTGCACCCCGCCGACGCCGACCTGCTGAACATGGACTGCCTGGCGATCCAGGAGCTGCAGGTGCAGTACCACGGCGTCGCCGCGCACGCCGCAGCGGCCCCGTGGGAGGGCCGCAACGCACTCGACGCGGCCGTGCTCGGCTACATGAACGTGGCCGCCATGCGCCAGCACATCCGCCCCGACGAGCGCCTGCACGGTGTGATCACCAAGGGCGGCGACAAGCCCAACATCGTGCCGTCGCTGGCCGCCTCGGACTGGTACGTGCGCTCGGGCACGATCGCCTCGCTGCAACCGCTGAAGCAACGCCTGTTCGGAGCGCTGGAGGGCGCTGCCTCGGCCTGCGGATGCTCGATGACGCACGAATGGGTCGACAACGTCTATGCCGAGATGGTCGACAACGGGCCGATGGTGCAGGCCTACGTCGCGAACGCGGCGGCCGTGGGGCGCACGGTGCTCGACCCGGTGGTCGCTGGACGGCGGGTGATGGGCAGCACCGACATGGGCAACATCAGCTACCTCGTCCCCTCGATCCACCCGATGATCAAGGTGGCACCCGACGGCGTGCCGATCCACAGCCTCGAGTTCGCCCGCTGGGCAGCCGACGAGGCAGGCGATCGAGCGGTGATCGACGGCGCGAAGGTGATGGCGATGACGGTGGTCGATCTGTGGGCCTCGGCCTCGCTGCGCGACCAGGTGCAGGCCGACTTCGCCCGCCGGCCCAGTGGTGTGACGGTGCTCTGACGGGTTCCGGGCATCCCCGGCTGGCGGCCGGCGCCACCGTAGGATTCCTGCCGTGACGGTCTACGTCCCCGAAGAATTCACCCCCGACGAAGAAGACATCCTCCGCCGGTATTTCACCAACCTCGACGGCCCCGTCTTCGCGCTGGTCAACCTGCCCGAAGTCGTGAAAGGCGCGCTGTTCGCGAGGTACAGCCGCAGCCCGAAGAGCTTGCGGCGGCTGTTCCTCGACGAATTCGTCGGCGATCTCGACATCGCTGGCGATGCGTCGGTCGATGCCACCGTTGGCCTCGAGCGAGCGGAAGAGCTCTACGAGAAGGTGTTCTTCGAGTACGGCGATGATTCGGTGGCGCAGCTCGGCGGGGTTCACCTGGCCTGTGAGCAGTCCAGCAACATCCTCACCAAGATCCTCGAGTGGGGCCGCCTGATGAGCTACCTCGAGCAGAGCACGCGCTACATCAGCTACGACGCGCGGTTGGGCGGTCGGTACCGGTTCTACCGCGACCCGGCCATCCTCTCCAGCCGTTTCGGCACCCGCTACGTGGGCGACATGGACCGCGTCTTCGACAGCTACAGCCTGCTGCTGCAGCGAGTCACCGACCACGTGCGCGCCACCGTGCCGCGCCAGGCCGGTGACAGCGACTTCGTGTACCGCACCGCCACGCGGGCGAAGGCGCTCGACGCCGTGCGCGGCGTGCTGCCGGCTGCGGCCCTGTCCAACGTGGGCATCTACGGCAGCGGCCAGTCGTTCGAGAACCTGCTGGTGCGCATGCGCGCACACCCGCTGCCGGAAGCTCGGCAGTACGCCGACTTGATGCTGCACGAGCTGCGCAAGGTGATCCCCAGCTTCTTGCGCCGTGTCGATCTCGCCGATCGTGGTGGCCGCTGGACGCAGTACCAGGTGAACACGCGCGAGCACACGTCGGCGTTGGTCGAGTCGCTGTTCGGCTCCACGCCCGTCGAGCAGGTGCCCTCGGTACAGCTGGTCGACTTCGACCCCGAGGCGGAAGACAAGCTGCTCGCAGCCATCTGCTACCCGCTCACCCATCTGCCCGAGAGCCAGCTCATGGAGCGCGTGCGCACACTCGGGCCCACCGAGCGGCTGGCGTTGCTGAAGGCCTACGTGGGCGAGCGAGAGAACCGCCGCCACAAGCCCGGTCGCGCGTTCGAGCGGGTCGACTACCGCTTCGACGTGCTCAGCGACTACGGCGCCTTCCGCGACCTGCAACGCCACCGGATGCTCACCATCGAGTGGCAGTCGCTCACCCCCAACCACGGCTACGTGCGGCCTGAACTGGTGGAAGAAGCGGGGATGGCGGAGGTGTTCGACGATGCGATGGCTCGTTCGGCCGCTCTGTACGACGCGCTGAAGGACGACTTTCCGCAGCAGGCCCAGTACGCCGTCAGCATGGCCTATCGCATGCGCTACACGATGCAGTACAACGCCCGCGAAGCCATCCACCTGCTGGAACTGCGCTCGTCGCCGCAAGGTCACCCGTCGTACCGGCGCATCGCGCTCGAGATGCACCGCCTGATCGACGAGCAGGCGGGCCACCGTGCCGTCGCCGCCACCATGACGCACCTCACTCGGGAAGCACCCGAATTGGAGCGCTTGGAGGCCGAACGGCGTGCAGAAGCTCGGCGCGAACAGACCTGAACCCATTCGGTGACCGTTGTCACGCGCAGGGTGAGTAACCTCCCGTGGCGCTCGCCGTAGTATCCCGGGCCTCGCACGGGTGATTACAAGGAACCAACATGGCTGACGACGATGATGTGATGCCCGACTCGG
Source organism: Actinomycetota bacterium (assembly GCA_030645495.1). GTDB lineage: Bacteria > Actinomycetota > Acidimicrobiia > Acidimicrobiales > Ilumatobacteraceae > UBA668. The sequence continues at coordinate 428,447 of JAUSLV010000011.1, read as the reverse complement.
AAGAGTTCGAGGATGTCGAAGAGGCCGAGGACGATCTCGACGCGCCCGATCTCGACCCGGGTGAGCTCGACGAAGACGAACTCGACGAAGCAGTCCTCGAGGAGGACGACGATTTCGTCGCCCTCGACGACGATTTCGTCGCCGTCGAAGAGGACGAGGACGAGGACGACACCAGCGGCCCGGTTCGCCGTGCCGTCGTGGCCGGTGAGGACGAGGACGAGGACGAGGACATGCTCGCCCCCGACGACGTCGAAGCCGACCTCGACACGATCCTCAAGGACCGCATGGTCGCCGCCGAGGACGACGAGGACGAGGACGACGAAGAGCCCGAGGAGCGCGGCGAGGCCGCCGACCGACTGCAGCCCAAGCGCGCCGACGAGCGTCTGTGCCCGAGTTGTTTCCTGTTGGTGCGCCAGGGTGCCCCTGGTTGCCCCGTGGGCGACGACGAGTGCCCGCTGTTCACCTGAGCAGCAGATGACCGATCAGCGCCCGCTCATCGAGAAGGTGCTCGATCTCGTGGTCTACGCGCCGGCGGGCATGGTTGCCCAGGCACGCCACGACTTGCCGAAACTGGTGGCCGACGGCCGCGCTCGCCTCGAGAACCGTGTGCGCGTCGCGCGCTGGATCGGCGAGATGGCGGTCACCACCGGACGCAGGGAGATCGAGAAGCGTCTCGCCCCGCAGCAGCCGGCCAACGAGCAGTCGCCAGTGGCGGCGTCTCGCCCCGGCAGTTCGCGTCCGCCGTTCGACGGCTACGACGACTTGGCCGCGGCCCAGATCGTGCAGCTGCTGCTGCGTCTACCGCACGCGGATCTGCATCTGATCCGGGCCTACGAGGCCGATGGTCGCGGCAGGCGCACGATCCTGCACCGCATCGACCAGCTGCTGGGCACCTGATGATCGAGGCCGTACGCGTGCTGACGGCCCATGATGCCACCGCCGTGGCCGAGCTGGAGGCACGCGCACGGGCCGAGCTGGTGCAGCAACGCGGCGGGCCGGTGCACCTCAGCGAACACCCGGTCGTGGGGGAGTGGGCCCCGCTGGTCGACCGGGCCGACCGCGCCGTCTGGGTGGCGACCTACGACGACCTCGTCGTCGGCTACCTCGAGCTGGCGCTGCGCGACGATGGCACGGCCGAGGTGCTGCAGGTGTACGTGCGGCCCGAGGCCCGCCAACTGGGCTTCGGCGACTGGTTGCTGGAGGCAGCGCTGGCGCATGCCCGCAGCAGTGGCTGCACGGCGTTGGAGGGAACAGCCCTGCCCGGCGACCGTGACACGAAGAATCTGTACGAGCGCGCCGGGATCACCGCTCGCCGGATCACCCTCTGGAAGGCCCTCTGACGGGCGTTGCGGCCACTGCTGGCCCGGGGAACACCCAGGTCAGCGGCCTTGCCAGCTCGGGGGGCGCTTCTCGATGAAGGCGGTGAGCCCCTCTTTGGTGTCCTCCGAGGCCAGGATCGCCCCGAACTCCTTGTTCGTCATGTCCTTCAGCGTCTCGTCGTCCTCGTAGGCCGAGGCCAGCACGATCTTGCGGCTGGCCCACACCGCCAACGGCGCCGATTCGCAGATCTTGGCGGCGAGGGCCAGCGCCTCGTCGAGTGCAGCGCCCGGCTGCACCAGTCGGCTGATCAACCCCAGGTGGTACGCACGCTCGGCAGGAATCGGCTCGCCGGTGAGGATCGCTTCCATCGCCGCGGCCTGCCCGATGGCCCGCGGGAGGCGAAACAGCCCGCCCGCACCGGCGATCAGGTTGCGCTTCACTTCCGCGAGGCCGAACGACGAGCGTGTGGTGGCCACCACGAGGTCGGCCGCCAGCACCAGCTCGCACCCACCGGCGGTTGCCAGACCGTCGACGGCGACGATGATCGGCTTGTTGCGCTCGCGGTACACGAAGCCGCCGAAGCCGCCGCGCTTGGTGGCCAGGCCGCCGGCCTGCCCCGAGTTGATCGCCTTCAGATCTGCGCCCGCGCAGAACACCGGCTTGTCCTGGCCGGCGGTGTTGGCGGTGAGAATGCCCACCCACACGCCAGGGTCGGCCTCGAGCTGATCGATCGCCGCTTCCACGCCGTTGGCGACATCACCATTGACGGCATTGCGCGCCTCGGGGCGGTTCAGCGTGATGATCGCAATGCGACCGCGGACTTCATAGGTGACGATGTCGGACATGCCGACACTGTATTGATCGGGCGCGTGTGCGACCGAAGCGGTCAGGCGCCGGGGATCTCTTCGACGACGGCCGCTTCCACGGCAGCGGGCAGTTCCTCGGGCGCAGGTGCGATCTCGGCGGCGGGAGACTCCTCCGCAGGCGCGGCCACATCCTCGGCGGCGGCGGTCGCTTCGACGACCGGCACCGCTTCGGCAGCGGCAGCCTCGGCGGCTGCCGGGGCCGGCACAGCCGCCTTGGGAGCTGCCGGGGCGGCGGGCTTGGGAGCCGGGGGTCGCGGCGCCGGCTTGGCGCCGGCCTTGGTGGGCGCACCGGGGCGGGTGGGGCGCAGCGGCTTGGGCTGCGACTTGGCATCGACCTCGATGCCGAACAACGCGGCGACCTGCGGCAGCAACGAGCCGACCCGCTTCACCGTGGCGAGCAACTCGTCGTTCACCTGCGCCGGCTTGGCGGCCGGGGTGACCTGGGTGCGGATCGGGCTGAAGGCAACGGCCTCGAGCACCGCCGCCCAGCGGTCGGGGAGGGCATCGGTGGTGAGGCTGCCCGTGGCCGCGGCCACCAGGCGACCGGCGATCTCGGCCGGGAACCGCACGCCGGCCTTCGGCGGCTGCGACGACAGCTTGAGCGCGCGCACGACACGACCGACACCGATGGCGGCATCGATGTCCTCGAACCACAGCGCGAGTTCCTTCTCCTGCTTGGTGACCAGCGCTTCCTTGAGCTTGGCGGACACCACACGGGTGGTCTCGTCGCGAGCGACCATCGGATCGTCCGCGCCGGCCACCACGCTGCGCAGGTCGCGCAGGTCGAGGTCTTCGAGGTCGGCCAGGGCGGCATCGGCACGGTCGAGCCATTCGGCGACGCGCAGCTTCGGCAGCAGCTGCTCGGCGATCGCCAGCAGACCGGCCGCCGGGATCTCTTCCTTGCCCTCCGACTTGAGGCGGGTGTTCTGCTCGATGACGGCTTGGCGCACGGCGGGCAGGCCACCGGCCAGGGCGCGCTCGGCCACTGCTTTCTGTGCCTCGGGCAGGTCGGCCATCACGGCATTGCGGTGCGCGCGGCCGGGCTTGAGGCGCTTTGCCTTGGGGCGCTGCGGCAGCTCGGGCGGGGCCTCGAAGCGCGGACGACGGTCGCCGCCGGGGCCACCTTCGCGGCGCGGGCCGCGCTCGCCACCAGGGGCGCCATCGCGGCGCGGACGACGGTCGCCACCAGGGGCACCTTCGCCTGCGGGACGGTCGCGGCGCGGGCCACGGTCGCCGCCGGGGCCACCTTCGCGGCGCGGGCCACGATCACGCCGATCGCCACGGTCGCGGTCGCTGCGCTCGCCGCGCTCCTTGCGGGCCAGCTGCTGCGTGACGGCCTCGAACGGCTTCTCGCTGGGGATCAGTTCGAGCAGGCCGCCCTTGTCGGCCTTCTGCTTGGTGGAGCTGACCGACAGGATCGTGATGCCGTCCATCTCGTACTCCGCGTCGGCCTTGACCACGAGGCCGATGGCTGCGTGGGAGGGGAGCAGCGCGCCGTCGAGCACGCCTTTGGGCTTCTGAGCACCTGCGGCTCGCCAGGTCCAGGTGCCGTCGGGGCGCGCACTGGTGAGCTCGATTTCGATCCTGCGGGACATAGGGCCTCCACGGTATCCGCTGGAGGGCACTTCGCTCCACAGCAGAACAGATCGATACCCTTCGCACGTGCCCATCTACGCGCTCGGCGACCTCGTTCCCACCATCCACCCCGAGGCCTACATCCACCCCGACGCAGTGGTGATCGGCAACGTCACCATCGGCGCGGAGAGCTCGGTGTGGCCCGGTGCCGTACTGCGCGGCGACGAAGGGTTCATCCGCATCGGCGAGCGCACGAGCATCCAGGACAACTGCGTACTGCACACCACCAGGGAGTACGGCACCACGGTCGGCGACGACTGCGTGGTGGGCCACATGGTGCACCTCGAGGGCTGCACGATCGAGTCGGGCTGCCTCATCGGCAACGCCTCGATCGTGTTGCACAGGGTGGTGGTGCGCAGCGGAGCCGTCGTGGCGGCCAACGCCGTCGTGCTCGACGACACAGAAGTGCCGTCCGGCGCACTGGCCGTCGGCATGCCAGCGGTGATCAAGGCCGGCCGCGCCCGGGCCGACATGGCCGTGCAGGGCGCGCTCGTGTACGTGCAGCGCGGCCGCCAGTACCGCGAGAACCTGCGGCGCATCGGTTGATGCTCGCGTTCGTGGTGAGTGTCCGGCCCGAGGACGTGGAGGTGGCGTCCGACGCGCTGTGGGGGCTCGGCGTGGTAGCGGTCGAGGAGCGAGCGACGGCCGACGGCGGCGTCGAACTGTGGACCTCGCTGGGCGACACCGACCCCACCACCATCGAATGGCCGGCACAGTGGCCATGGCGGTTGGTGGAGGTGGACGAACGCGTCGCGGACACCTGGCGCGAGTTCGCCGAGCCGATCGTGGTGGGCCCCGATCTGGTGGTGCGCCCGGCGTGGGTGCCGTACGACGCGCCGCCCGGCACCACGGTGCTGCACATCGAACCGGGCTCAACGTTCGGGATGGGCGACCACCCCACCACGATCCTGTCGCTGCGCGCACTGCGCCGACTGGTGACACCGGGGTGCACCGTGCTCGACGTGGGCTGCGGGTCCGGCGTGCTGGCAATCGGCGCGTGCGTGTTCGGCGCTGCATCGGCAGTCGGTATCGACATCGCGCCGGCCGCCGTGCCGACCACCCGTGCGAATGCGGCCGCTAATGGTGTCGCCCAGCGGCTGACGGTCAGCACGACGCTGCTGGGTGACGTGACCGGCACCTTCGACGTGGTTGCGGCGAACATCCTCGCTCCAACGTTGGTCGCGCTGGCCCCCGACCTGCGGCGGGTCGTTGCGCCTGGAGGCGCACTCGTGGTCAGCGGCATCCTCGCCGCCGCGCACGCACACGTGCTCGATGCGTTGGCGCCGCTGCACGTGGTGGCCACCGACGAGCTGGACGGCTGGGTGGCTGTCACCCTCCGCTGAGCAGGGCCTCGATCGCAGCACGGTGGGGGATGGAGGGCACGGCACCGGCAACGGTGGTGCACAGCGCGCCGGCCGCGGCGGCGAACCGCATTGCCACCGGGAGCTCGTCGCCCGCGGCCAGGCGCGCGCACAGCGCGCCACAAAACGAGTCGCCTGCCGCGGTGGTGTCGATCGGGGTGACGCGGAACGGCGGCACGTGCACCACACCGGTGGCTGTGTGAAGGTCGGCGCCATCGCCACCGAGGGTGACGATCACCGCCCGCGCGCCCAGCGCGAGCAGGTGCGCTGCCCCGCCCAGCAGCTGCACCTCGTGCTCATTGGGTACCACCACATCGCACAGCCGCAGCAGCGACTCGTCGAGCGGACGCGCCGGCGCGGGGTTCAACACCGTGCTGGCGCCCGCCGCACGAGCTGCCAGCAGCGCGCCCTCCACCGCGTGCAGCGGCACTTCCAACTGCGCGAGAACTACCTTCGCCGCAGGCACGTCGTCACCCGTCACTGTGCCGTTGGCGCCGGGTACGACGATGATCGAGTTCTCTCCGCTCGCGCTGACGCCGATCAGCGCACGGCCCGTCGGCTCGGACACCCGGCCCACACCAGCCGCGTCGATGCCGTCGGCTGCCATTACCGCCAGCAGCACCGTGCCCGCCGAGTCGTCGCCCACAGCGCCCACGAGCGCAACCCGGGCACCGGCGCGGGCTGCGGCCACCGCTTGGTTCAGCCCTTTGCCGCCGGGGTACTCGGCGTAGCTCGATCCACCGACCGTCTCACCAGGGCCGGGCAGGCGTTGCACCCTGGCCACGAGATCGAGGTTGGCGCTTCCCACCACGCACACGTCGAACATTCGCGCCTCAGCTCGTCGGCCGGAACACCGGCGGTCGCTTCTCGAGGAACGCGGCGACGGCCTCCTTGTGCTCGGGGCTCTTCCAGCACTCGGCCAACAGCTGCTGCTCGCGATGCTGGATGGCGTGCAGATCGGTGTCCACCATGTTCACCGTCAGCAGTTGCTTCGTCATCCGCAATTGGAGATCGGCGTTGGCTGCGTAGGTGTTGGCCACCGCCAGCGCCTCGCCGAGCAGTTCCTCCGGAGCGCACAGCCGATCCGCCAGGCCGATCTCGTGTGCCTCGGTGCCGCTGATCACTCGCCCGGACAGGAACAGGTCGCTCGCCCGGCCGAACCCCACCCGCGCTGCCAGCAGACGCGTGCTGGCGAGCTCGGGCACGAGGCCCATCTTGATGAAGCCCATGCCGAACTTCGCCGAGGGCGTGGTGATGATCTGGTCGGCAGGAAGGCACATGGTGACGCCGATGCCGACGGCGGCGCCGTTGACAGCGCACACGATCGGCTTGCTGGCGCGTACCAGCGCCACCCAGTCGAGGCCGGCCGGCATGCCGCCCACGCCGCCGCCGGTGTCGTTGCCGGGGTCGACTCCGTCGATGCGCGACTGGAACGTGTCGGCCATGTCGGCACCGGCACAGAACCCGCGACCGGCGCCGGTCATCACGATCGCACCGATACTCGCATCGAGGTTCGCCTCGTTGATCGCGTGTGCCTGCTCTTCGGCCATGCGCGGCGTCCACGCATTCAGCTTCTCGGGGCGGTTGAGTGTGATGACCACTACAGGGCCTTCACGATCGACGGTGATCTGTTCATACTGCACGACCGTCATCGTGTCACGACGTGGACATCAGCGGCGACGCATCCAGGCGGTCGAGGGCGGGAAGGTAGCTGCGCACCGCGTCTTGGCGGAACTTCGTGCACAGGTCGGGTCGGAAGAAGCGCGCGCCCTCGCGGACCACGTAGTTGAGGATGAAGAAGCGGTACACCTCCGGCAGGAACGTCACCTCCTCGTCGGACATCGGGAACGTGCGCCGGTAGGCCCGGAGGAACTCGAGGAACGTCGGCTCGACCAAGGTGTGCGGACCATAGGTGAACCGGGTGCGATCGCCGGTCTTGCTGGACACGCGTGAGAGGAAATAGAAGTCGAGTACTCGCGGCTCGATGCGGAACCAGTCGTAGTCCCACCGGCTGAAGAGGTGGAACGAGCCGTCATCGTCATGCGCCACCGAGAAGTTGCCCAGGTTCCAGTCGATGAGCAACGGGATCTTCGGCCACTCGTCGTACCCCACCTCGATGAGCCGGGCGAGAAACTTGTGCGTGTGCTTCCACAGGATGCCAATGGATTCGGGAGGCAACTCGAAATTGCGGGTGGCGAACGGGCTCTCGAGCAGGTCGAGCAGGTGGATCGCATCGCTTTTCACCGTCTTCGAACCGGCCGGAATGCGCGGGGCGATGTCGGTGCAGGCCAGGTGGAACTCGGCGATCTCCTGGCCGAGGTTGTGCACCTGGCCGACGTTCAAGATCCGCGGCAGGGCCTCACGGCGAGGGACGTCGTCGTAGAACACGGCCCACATCCGCTGGTCGTACCAGGTGAAGATGTGCCCGTCGGGGCGTCGCCACACCTCGGCGAGCATGCCGTGGAAGCGCGTGCCGTCGAGCAAGCGGGCACACCGGTTGAGGCGGTCGTGGTCCTCGTAGAACAGGAAGTACGAGCCGTACGACGACACCTTGCTGATCACCGTGCTGCCGTCGTCGAGGTGCAGCCGGAACACGCGGTTGGTGGAAACGTTGGCGCTCACCTCGTCGATCGCGGCGATCGTTCGCCGGTCGCCAAACTCGGCCCAGGCAGCGACCGCGGCGTTGCGATGGGGGAGCGAAGAGGTCACACGCGCATCGTACGCGCGGCAACCGCGCCGCCGACCGTCGGTGGCCCGTCAGCCGGCGGTGCGGGCACGAACGCCGATCGGCGCGATGAGCCGGAACCCGGCTGCATGGCGCTCGTCCTCGCTCTCACCGCCCCACAGCCCGTACTCGTGGTTGGCCCGGGCGAACTGGCGACAGGTGCCGTGCACCTCGCACGATTCGCACACCTGCCGGGCCAGCGACTCACGGCGGTCGCGGGCCTGCGGCCGCTCGGCCGGCGGCGGGAAGAACAGGTGCGTGAGCCCCCGACACGCTGCGTCGTTCATCCATCGATCGTCAGAAATGACGCGTTGCGCGAAGACATCCACCGCTGCCATTGGAACCCCCAGTTCGAACCGGCGCAGATACTTGCTGTCAGCAAGTAGTGAATACTTTAGCCACCAGAAGAAGCGCCGTCCAGAGGACCCTCGAAATTTCCTCCGAGCACGTGGCGCAGCCCGGCCGCGAAGCGTTGCACGTCGAGATCTGTCGTGTCCCAGGCGGTCATCCATCGCACCTGGTGGCGGCTGACGTCCCAGTCCCAGAAGAAGCTCCAGTCGCGCAGCGGCTGGATGGCGGCGTTCGGCAGCACGACGAACAGGCTGTTCACGACCGGCGGCACGTCGAAGGCGACGCCGGGAATCTCGCGTGTCGCGTCGTACAGCCGTGAGGCCATCGCATTCGACTGGCGGGCGAGCGAGATCCAGAGGTCGTCGTGCAGCAGCGCGTTGAACTGCGCGGCGATGAAGCGCATCTTCGACGGCAGCTGAGTGACCATCTTGCGGGTGTACTTGGCTCGAGCAGCGAGCGCCGGGTCGAGGTACACGACCGCCTCACCACCCAGTAGACCTGCCTTGGTGCCACCGAAGCTCACCACATCGACGCCGGCATCGACGGTGAAGCTGCGCACCGCCTGCACGGTGCCACCGAGGGCCGCCGTCGCGTTGGCGATCCGGGCACCGTCGAGGTGCACCAGCATGCCCATCCGGTGCGCCGTTTCGCACAACGCCGCCACCTCGTCGGCGGAGTACAGCGTGCCGAGTTCGGTGCTCTGGGTGATGCTCACCACGGCCGGCTGCGCGTGGTGTTGTTCACCCTGGAGGTGCGCGAGCGACGCCAGCTGCTCGGGAACCAGCTTCGCTTCCGGCGCCGGCAGGCCGAGCAGCTTCGCGCCGACCACCCGCTCGGGCGCGCCCGCCTCGTCGACAGCGATGTGCGCCCACTCCGTGCAGACGACACACTCGGCCGGGTGCAGCATCGTCGCGAGAGCCATCACGTTGGCACCGGTGCCGTTCCACACCAAGAACGCCTCGCTCGCGGGGCCGAACAGATCGCGGAAGCGAGCCTGCGCCTCCGCTGTCCACCGGTCGTCGCCGTACGCAAGCGCGTGCCCCTCGTTCGCCGCGACGAGCGCCTCGATCACCGCGGGGTGGGCACCCGCCGCGTTGTCGCTGGCGAACGATCGCTCAGGTGCGGCGGGCATCTCATCGGGGCTGGACATATCAGGCCATTCTGCCCGACGAGGCGACCTACGCTGCCGGTCATGAGCCTCGACCACCTCAGCCACCTCGCCGCCAATGCGGCAGCACTCGCCGATGCCGTCGCCGTTGGCGACCCAGCAGCGCCGATCGCCGGGTGCCCCGGTTGGACGCTGCACGAGCTGGCCGTGCACGTCGGGGGAGTGCACCGCTGGGCACGGGTGGCCGCGATCACCGCCGCGCCACCCGTCATCGACCCTGCCGACGACCCCGCACCCGCCGACGCGGCAGGCACCGCACAGTGGCTGCGCGATGGGGCCGCGCGGTTGATCGCCACGCTGCTCTCGCTCGACCCGGCGGCACCCACATGGCACCCGTTCCCGATCGAGCCGAAGGTGGCCGGCCTGTGGCCGCGGCGCCAGGCGCACGAGACAGCCGTGCACCGCGTCGATGCCGAACTCGCACTCGGGCTACCGGCAGTGCTCGACCCAGCGTTCGCCGCTGATGGGGTCGACGAGTACTGGCACGTGATGTTGCCCCGGATGCTCACGCGTGAGCACCGCACACCGCCCACCTCGCGGCTTGCGGTCGAACTCACCGACACCGGCCATCGCTGGATCGCGGACGGTAGCAGTGGTGGGGTCGTCGTGGTGCGCGGCGATGCGCCGGCCGTGGTGCGCGGCACTGCTGTCGACGTGCTGTTGCGGCTGTGGGGCCGCCCGGTCGCCACCGATGCGATCACGATCGACGGCGATGCCGCCGTCGCCGCCGAATGGCTGGCCCTCGGCGGCTCGTGACCTTCACCCGGCCGCTGGCTCGCTCACGCAGGTTCGGATGGTGAGCCGAACTGCCGCCGACCGGTCGCTGAGTACGCTGGCTGTCGTGGAAGTAACAGACCGGATCGGCAAGGCGAGCGCTTCGCTCACCCCCGCGGAGCGGCGCGTCGCGGAAGTGGTGCTCGAACGTCCCCAACTCGTTGCGTTCGGTACCGTCGCCGACCTGGCCGAAGCTGCCGCGTCGGGAGCCGCCACCGTGGTGCGGCTCGCCTCCAAGCTCGGATTCGACGGGTTCACCGGCCTGCAGGCATCCGTGCAGGAGTCGCTGGCCGACCAGCTGAGGCCGGCCGCCGAACGGATTCGCGAACCTGCCGCCAACGATGCCATCGCCGCGCATCTCCAGCTCGAGCTGAACAACGTGCACAACACCCTGCATGCCGTCGACAGCGCAGCGCTCGCCGAGGTGGTGGGCAGGATCGCCGACAGCACCGCACGCGTGTTCGTGCTGTCTGGCGACGCCTCGGCCGGTGTCGCTCGCCAGATGGTGAACGAACTGCGCGCCGTTCGCGACCACGTGGAGATGATCGAGGGCAACGAGGTCGCCGTGCGCCGTGCCGTGGCGCTGATGCGCCGCGACGACGTGGTCATCGCCATCGACCTGCGCCGCTACGATCGCTGGCTCGTCGCTGCCGCCGAGGCCGCCGCCGACGGGGGAGTGTTCCTGGTTGCACTCACCGACAGCCTGCTCTCCCCTCTGGCTGCCTGCGCCGCACGAACCTTCACCGTGGCCGCCGCCGGTGCTGGCCCCTTCGACAGCCATGTCGGCACGTTGGCGCTGGCCAACGTGTTGGTCGCTGCCGTCGCCACCAGCACCCGCCAGACCACCACCGAGCGGTTCGACCGCGCCGAAGCGGCATGGCAGGCCGGGAGCGCACTCACCGATCGCTGAACCGCCGGGGATCGCGGGTTGGGGCTCGGCGAGCATCCAACGCCCGCACCGACCGCTGCACCTACACTTTCGTCATGACGAAAGAAGCGGAGCAGCGGCCCCTTGCAGAGGAGCCGTCTCGGTGCAAGTGGTGCCGGCGGGTGCTGCCCAACCAGCGAATCGGCAGACCGCGCGAGTTCTGTTCGCACGCCTGCCGCCAATGGCACTGGGTGGGCAAGCAGCGCGCCGCCGAGCTACAGCTGAGCGAACACGAGCTGATCGTCACCAAGGAAACGCTCGATCAGTTGCACGACGAGCTCTACGTGCTGGCCTGTGCCGTCAACGACGCCGAGAAAGACTTGGCCGCCGCCCACGGCAAGGGAAGCGCCAAGGAACTACGCGAGCTGCTGGAGTGGCTGCTGGAAGCCGCGCGCCCGTTGAGAGACCGAGAGCTGAACCAGTCGTCGCTGCGCCCATAATCGACGTTATGTCAGGTCCCTGAAGGATCAGAGTCTCAGGGCAGCGCACCTCTCCCGCTGCTGCTACAACGAGGTGGTCAACTCGCACATCCGGAGGTCGTGATCCATGCGGAGCCGTCGTTGGTCCTTGTCCGTCGCCGTAGCGCTGTTCGTCAGCGGGTGCAGTTCCACGTCCGACTCCTCCGGGTCGACGCTCCCCGACGACGGAGCCACGACGACGATCGCGGTGGCGGACTCCACTGACCCGTCGACGACCGCCACTCCCCCTGCGGGTGGCTGGACGCGAGTCGACGTGGCGACCATCGAAGGGGTTCTGTACTTCCCGTGCTGTGGGTCCGACTGGTACGCGAACGCGTCGCCGCCGCTTCCCACCGAAGGAGGTCCGTTGCTGGACGGCGACTACTTCGTTCGCGCCACGTGGGCCGATGACCCCAGCGACCCGCTCGAGGTAGAGGTGTTCCGATTCGTGTCCTGCGCGACACTGCCCGAGGGATCGTGTGCGGACGGCACCTCGCCCGATGCCATCGGGGTCGACCACACCAACTCGGTGCGACTCTCGCTTGCGCTAGACGCCGAACTGCGAGTGGCGCTGATCGGGTTCGACGGTGACGAGGGAGACGACGTGGCCGACGCAGCGCTCGCCACTGGTGTTGAGCTGGCCGCACTTGCTGCTGCGGTCGAGCACGCGCACGCCACGGTGTTCGCTGCCCGGCTCGCCGCCGGCGAGGACGCTCAAGCGATCGTGGAGGATGTGAAGGCCAATCCGATCGATGGATTCGGTGTCAACCGTCGACCCCCGCTCACACTGGAGGGTCAGATCACGTTCTCGTACCCCGGCGCTCCGCTGCTGTTGTTCGAGTCGCCGTTCAACTACGACACCGACCCGCCCACTGCCGGCCGCGGGGTCGACGTGCTCGGAATCCCCTCGATCAGCGTGCGTGACGGAGTGATCACCCTGCACGTGTACGCCGGGTTCTACAGCTGACGGGTCGCGTCACCCCTGCTCACCGACCTTTATTACGGTTGCATGACGAAACGCGAGACACGCGCTGGTCGTCGCGACTACCGTGTGCGCCGCGGGCCGGAAGGAATGGGAGAGCACCTTGCTCCAACTCGGTCGACGACCTGTACGGACTGCAACCCTCACTCTGGCGCTGCTGCTGGCTGCCCCGGGCACCCTCACCGCGACGGCTGCCCCGGCGACCAGCAGGCCATCGGCCACCACGGTGCTCGCCAAGCGCGGCGACCGCTCAGCGACGGTGGCCGCTGCGCAGCGACTGCTCGTGGCGGTGGGGGTTCCGCTCGCGGGCGGGGTCGACGGGATCTACGGCGCCGGAACCACGGCAGCAGTCACCGAGTTCCAGCGGCGCCGCGGGCTTCCGCAGACGGGCACGATCGACGTCGGCACGGCCACGCTGTTGGGCCTGGTGCCACCCACTCCGCTGCTCGCGCGCGGTGCCCGCGGTGCGGCGGTCACCCAACTCCAGCAGCGCTTGATCGCTGTCGGCATCAAGCTCCGTGGGGGCGCCGACGGCTACTTCGGCACGGCCACGGCAGCCGCCGTGTCCGCGTTCCAGGCATCGAAGGGAATCGCCGCCAGCGGCGCGCTCGACGCGGGCACCGACGCAGTGCTGGCCCAGTCGGTGGCGGCGTTGGCGCCGGCCGCGCCGGCGCCGGCCGTTGCTACCGATGGCACGCTCGCTCCAGGAAGCCGGGGCACCGCGGTTGCCGAGGTACAGCGCCTCCTGGCGGCCGCCGGGTTCGCCCCGCGAGGCGGCAGTGACGGCATCTTTGGCAACTCCACGACCTCGAAGGTGAAAGCGTTCCAGTCCAGCCGCGGGCTACCGCCCAACGGCATCGTGGACAGCGCCACACGATCGGCTCTCACCGCTGCCCAGCCGACCGGCAATGCCGTCAGCGCAACGGGTGCGACGCCGGCACCGGCCACTGGCGACGGGAGTCCACTGCACCTCGACTTCTTCCCGTTGCCTGCCACCTGCAACCTGCGCGACTCGTTCGGCCACCCGCGCTCTGGCGGCCGCAAGCACGAGGGCATCGACATCCTCGCCGCTCGCGGTACACCGATCTACGCAGTGAAGGCTGGGCGGATCAGCGCGATGGGCCGCAACTACGCGGGCTCGCTCGCCGGGAATGCGCTGACGCTCACCATGCCGGACGGCACCTACTTCTTCCACGCACACCTCGACCACTATCCCGATGGTCTCACCGTCGGATCCAACGTGGCCGCCGGAGCGATCATCGGCTACGTCGGCTCCACCGGCAACGCCGGCACACCTCACCTTCACCTCGAGGTTCACCCACAGGGCGGTGCTGCCGTGAACCCCTATCCACTCGTTCGCTCGGCGGTCTCGTGTTGAGCAGCCGGACCAACGTCACGTCAAGAAACTGTAAAGCTGAGGTCGAGAGTGCCGATACTGGAGTCATGAGTCGCGCGCGACGTCTCTTCATGACCGCTGCCGTGGTGGGCACGGCGCTGACCGGCATCGTCGTCGACCCTGCGGGTGCCACCGGCGTCGCACCCAGCGCCCCGGCACCCGGAGCGCTGGTGTACACCGTCGTGAAGGGCGATTCACTCAGCCTCATCGCCAACAAACTGCACGTCACGCTGGCCGCGCTGCTCACCACGAACAACCTCCAGCGCACCAGCTTGATCCTCCCCGGCCGCCAGCTGCTGGTGCCACCGGGCGGGTCGCTGCCCGAGACCGCTCCAGCACCGGCACCGGCGGCTCCACTCACCTACACCGTGGTGTCCGGCGACGGCCTCAGCCTGATCGCCATGAAGCTGCATGTCACGTTGAGCCAACTGCTGACGGCCAACCAGCTCACCAAGACCAGCGTCATCCACGCCAACCAGCAGCTGATCGTGCCCGCCGGCGGCACGTTGCCGACGCCGCCGGCGGCGGCGCCGGCTCCACCCGCCAGCGCGCCGCGGTACACCGTCGCCTCCGGTGATGGCCTGATCAGCATCGCCATCAAGCTCAAGGTCAACCTGAGTGTTCTGCTCTCCGCCAATAACCTGCAGCGCTCGAGCGTGATCCACCCAGGCATGCAGCTCGTGGTGCCGGCGGGGGGCTCGCTACCCAGCTCGACCCCGACCACGACGACGCCTCCGACCACCACCGCACCGCCGGCCACCACGACACCGCCCCCGACCACCACGCCTCCCACGACGACGACGCCCGGGGCGACCACCGGCGAGGTGTACATCGTGCGCTCCGGCGACTTCCTGATCGGGATCGCATCGATGCTGGGCGTGACGCTCGACGATCTGCTGAAGGTGAACTCGCTCACGCGCCAGAGCCTCATCTACCCCGGCAAGCGGCTGCAGGTGCCGGCCGGTGGTCATCTCCCCGGAACGGCTCCCGCCACCAGCGTGGCGCCGACACCGAGCGGTGAGATCGAGACCGTCCTCGCCTATGCGCGGGCGCAACTCGGCGAGCCGTACCGCTTCAACTCGGCCGGCCCGGACACCTGGGACTGCTCGGGGCTGACGATGATGGCCTACGCCCAGATCGGCGTCACCCTCCCCCACTACAGCGGGGCACAGGCGCTGCGTGGCACCGGCGTCGACTGGACGAGCGAGCAGGTGCGTGCGGGCGATCTCGTGTTCCTCGAGAGCTCGCCCGGCAGCGGCATCATCAGCCATGTGGGCATCGCGATCAACTCGACGCAGTGGATCCAGGCGCCACGCACCGGCGATGTCGTGCGTATCAGCACGATGAGCTTCAACCGGGTCGTCGCGGTGCGGCGCTACGTCGCCGCCGGCTGAGCCTGCTGCCACGACGCTCGTCGGCCACAATGGCCCGGTGACACGAGACTGGATCAGCCCCGCAGCCCGCGCCCGTGAGGCGGAGATCGTCGGCCGGATAGCCCACCGCTCCCCCGCGGAGATCGATGCGCTGCTGTGGAGTTCGATCGAGGAGAACCGCTCGATCCACGAGGAACGCTGCATCAACCTCGACCCTGCCGCGAACGTGATGAACCCGCGGGCAGAGCAGGCGCTCGCCGCAGCCCTCTCCAGCAGGCCAAGCCTCGGCTGGCCGGGCGACAAGTACGAGACCGGGCTGGAGGCGATCGAGACGATCGAAGTCATTGCCGCCGAACTGGCGCAGCGTGTTTTCCATGCGCGCTTCGCAGAGGTGCGCGTCGCCTCGGGAGCGATCGCCAACCTGTATGCGTTCATGGCCACATGCAGTCCAGGCGAGCACATCGTCGTTCCACCGGCGACGGTGGCTGGCCACGTGACCCACCACGAGCGCGGCGCGGCGGGGTTGTACGGCCTACGCATCCACCACGCCCCCATCGTCGCCGCCGACTACACCCTCGATGTCGAACGGTTGGCCGGCCTGATCGCCGAGGTGCGGCCACGCTTGGTCACCATCGGTGGCAGCCTCAATCTGTTCCCACACCCGGTGCAGGAGGTGGTGCAACTCGCCCACCAGCACGGTGCCAAGGTGCTGTACGACGCGGCGCACGTCAGCGGGCTGATCGCCGGGGGCGTGTGGCCGAACCCGCTCGACCAGGGCGCCGACCTGCTGTCGCTGAGCACGTACAAAAGCCTCGGCGGCCCGGCCGGTGGCCTGCTACTGACCAACGATCACGCGCTCGCCGAACGGGTGGACGCGATCGCGCACCCCGGGCTCACCGCCAACTTCGACGCCGGGGTGACCGCCTCGCTGGCGATCGGGCTGCTCGACTGGGTGGAGCACGGACCCGCCTATGCGCAGGCGATGGTGGCCAACGGTGTCGCCCTCGCCGACGCGCTCGGCGAGCTGGGTCTGCCGGTGTTCACCACGTCGCGGGGCGCCACGTCGTCTCACCAACTCGCGTTGCACGCCGAGGTGTGGGGCGGTGGCGACGCTGCCGCCCGTCGGCTGCACCGCGCGAACCTGCTGGCATCGGCGATCGGCCTGCCCACCGGCGAAGGGCTGCGGCTCGGAACCAGCGAAGCCACTCGTTGGGGCATGGGCACTGCCGAGATGCGGGAGATCGCGAACCTGATCGCGGCAGCGCTGGCCGGCGAACCCGAGGCGGTGGCCGGCCGCGTGAGCGCGCTGAAGCAGCGCTTCCCCACCGTGCACTACGTGCGCGGGTGACCTGAGGTCAGCGCAGCGCGACGAGGTCGACGACGAACACGAGCGTCTCGCCGCCCTTGATCGCGCCACCAGCGCCGCGGCTGCCGTAGCCCAGATCCGGGGGGATCGTGAGGCGTCGACGACCACCGACCTTCATGCCCTTCACGCCGCGGTCCCAACCCTCGATCACTTCGCGAGCGCCGAGACGGAAGTCGAACGTGGACCCGCGGTCCCAGCTCGCGTCGAACTCGCGGCCCGTGCTCCAGGCCACGCCGGCGTAGTGCACGATGACGCGCTTGCCGACAGTGGCTTCTTCTCCGTCGCCGACGATCTCGTCCTCGATGAGCAGATCGGCGGGCGGCTCGCCCTCGGGAATGGTGATGACGGGCTTCTCAGGCATCCCCGCACGTTAGCGAGCCGGCCCGTTGCCGCGGTGGTCATCCTCCGGCAGCGATGAGGGCCACCGCCACCGCGGTGGCACCCACACCGACGGCCTGCCACCAGCGCATGCGCTCGCGGTTGAAGAGCACGGACAACAGCACGGCGACCGTCGCGAACTGTGACGAGGCGACCGACACGGCGCCGAGCTGGCCGCGCTGGAACGCCAGCTGCAGCGATCCGATCGCCACCAACCCGAGGAAGCCCGCCACCATGGCCCGGCTGCGGCCCGGGCCATTGGCGATGAACGGCTCGTTGCGCAGCAGGCCCACCACCACGAGCAGGGCCAGTCCGGTGCCGCGCTGGGTGACCACCGGCGCCAAGCCTGCGTCCTTCGACACCTCACCCATCAGCGTGAAGGCCACACCGAACGCCACTCCGCTGGACAGCCCGAGTGCGACACCGATCGACACGCTGCCCACTCCCCCAGGGGTGTACGACATGAGCACCAGCGCCACCACGCCAACCCCCATGCCCACCGCGGCGGTGGAACTGGTGTGCTCGCCGTTGGCCAGGTCCCACACCACCGGTACCGCGGCCAACAGCACCGACGACAGTGGCGCGACGATGCCCATACGCGCCACGGCGTAGCCCTGGTACAGCAGCATCAGCCCGACGATCATGCTGACGCCCGACAGCGCCCCGACGATCAGGTCGTGCGCGATCCAATGCGAATCCACCACCAACAACAGCAACGGCGAGAACAGCACGCTCGTCGCCACGGCGGTGCGGGTGACGGTCACCGAGGGCGTGGTGCGCGCCGAGCGGGCGGCGAAGAAGTCGGATGCGCCCAGGAGCAGCGCTGCCGTGATGGCCAGCGTGAGCGCGACTCCCATGGAGACCGACCCTACTCAGCGGGTCGTGCCCGTCCCGAAGTGCGGGTTCGGGTACGTTTCCGACATGACGCTTCCCGAGCACGGACTCAGCAGCGACGATCTGTTCGCCCGTATCGACCGCTACAAGGTTGGCGATGCGCGGTGGCGCGAGGGTCGTGTCTTCTCGCTCGCGTACTACGCGGGCGCCGACGTGCTCGCTGTCGCGGAAGAGGCGTATCGCCGCCTGGGCACCGAGAACGGACTCAACACCGATGCGTTCCCCAGCTTGCGCCGCATCCAGCAGGAAGTGGTCGATGTCGTCGCCGGCTGGATGAACGCCGGTCCGGAGGCCGCCGGCTTCCTCACCAGCGGCGGCACCGAGAGCCTGCTGCTGGCGGTGAAGGCGTCACGCGAACGTGGCCGCAAGGAGCGGGGCATCACGCAACCGAACGTGGTGCTGCCCACCAGCGCTCACGCCGCGTTCGAGAAGGGGTGCTACTACTTCGGCCTGGAGAGCCGCAGGGTGCCCGTCGGCCCCGACTGGCGAGCCGATGTCGGCGCGATGGAAGCGGCGATCGACGACAACACTGTGCTCGTGGTGGGCTCGGCACCGCAGTACCCGCAGGGTGTGATCGACCCGATCCCCGAGATCGCTGCGTTGGCCTCCGCTCGCGACATCAACTGTCACGTCGACGCGTGCATGGGTGGCGTGACGCTCACCTACCTGCGCAGGTTGGGCGAACACGTCGCCCCGTGGGACTTCTCGGTTCCGGGTGTCACCAGCATTTCCGTCGACCTGCACAAGTACGGCTACACCGCCAAGGGCGCTTCGGTGATCCTGCACAGCGACAAGCGGCGTCGCGCCTATCAGACGTACGTCACCGACAATTGGTTGGGCGGGTTGTACGGCTCGTCGGGCGTGCTGGGCACCAAGAGCGGCGGCCCCTGGGCCGCGGCCTGGGCGGTGATGCACTACCTCGGCGACGAGGGTTACCTGCGGCTCACGGGTGCGGCGCGAGCGACAGCGCTACAACTGGCCGACGCCGTCGAGGCGACACCCGGGCTGCGCCTGCTCGCCCGGCCCGACTCGACGCTCGTGGCCTTCGTGGCCGATGATCCGGCCACGCTCGACGTGCACGCGGTCGCCGAGGTGCTGTGGCGCGAGGGCTGGTACGTCGATCGACAGGGGCCACCCGCGTCGTTGCACTGCACCGTGAATGCCGCACACGAGACCACCATCGACGCGTTCATCGAGGCGCTGCGTGCGGCGGTGGTCGAAGTGCGTTCCACCACCGCACGCGGCACGCAAGGTGCCTACGGCACGGTGGACTGACCGCTCAGGCCGGCGTGGCCCAATCGATCCACAACCCGGTGGGGTTGGCCGGGTCGACCTTCACCTTCAGTCGCGAACCGGGCTGGCAGCGCGACAGATACATCTGCATCACCACTTCCTGGCGTCTCACCGGCATCGGCACACCGCTGGGCAGCATCACCAGCAGGTCGAGATCGACGACCGGGTTGAAGTTCATCATCGCGCCGGTCTGCTGAGCGGTGGTGACCGTGGCGAAGGCGTCGACACCATTCGTCATCGCCGCCGTGGCCTCAGCAGAGCTGGCGGCCATCTGCGCCATCATCTGGTTGGCCTGGGCCATCGAGGCCTGAGCGTTGGCCAGCTGATCCTGCACCGGATACTGCTCGCGCATCTCCTTGCCCTGGTCGTTGAGTTTCTTGATGTCCTTGAAGAAGCCCATGGCGATCAGACCCGTGCGTAGATGTCGGAGAAGGCCTTGGCCACCGGCGGCTCACCTTGGATGCGGGCGTTCCAGCCGTCGTGAGCCTGCTGCCACGAGGTGCTGTCGACACCGCGTGATGCGGCGATGCCGGGCAACGTCGACTGGTCGTAGTTGAGCGGGGCGATCGCCTTCACGATCTGGGCGTACAGCTCGAGGCTGACGCCGGCGATCGGGTCGAGCGAGCCGCTGACAGCCGCACCCGCGGTGCCGGCTTGCTGGGCGGCCGCTGTCTGGGCCATCGCTGCCTGCTGCTGGGCCATCATCTGAGCCTGCATCACCTGCGCGTTGGCGGCCATTTGTTGTGACTGCTCCACCATGACCGGGGCCGCCGCCACCATGTCCTTCATGTCCTTCACCTGCTTGAACAGACCCATCACGGCCTCCTCAGTCGGAAGTTGATGTCGGCACAGGAACCTTCGTGCCACCTACAACGGTAGACCCAACTCGCGAGCGGGGGTGCTGGAAGGTTCAGGGTGTGTCGAAATGCACACGGGCTTCCTCACAGAGCGCGGCGAGCTCGGCTAGTTCGGGCTCGGAGAGCGTCTCGTAGTGGCGCAGCAACAGCCTGTCCGTCAGGTCCTCGGCGATCCGCTTGTGGTCCGCCACCACCTCCGGGAACGGCGGCAGCCAGCCGAAGCGGTGCGCGTTCATCGGTCCGCCGGTGGCGAGGACTGCGTGCATCGGGTGCAAACCGCTGGCGATCACGGCAAGCAGGTGCACGCTGCCGCGCAGTTCGCGCAGCACGTGCAACAGGAAGTACGCCCGCCCTTCAACGTCGGCCGGCAGCGGCTCGGCCCGCCACCCGGCGAACAGCGCCAGGCCGCTGTCGTCAGCAGCGACGACGACTCGCTCGGCCAACTCGGCCAGCCGGGCGGTACCGGCGAACCCGGCCATCCGCGTGCGCCCGAACTGCGCACACGCCGCGCCATACCGCGCCGCTGTTGCGCGGGCACCCTCCACCTTCACACCCTCGACCCACATCTTCGAGATCAGCGACGGGGCGAAGAAGCCGAACGCCGACGACACCACGCCCGGTTCCACGTCGCCGAGCACACCGCCGCGCCCCACCACGTAGTACAGGTAGCCGTTGCGGTACCCGACATCGGCTGCCGGGCCGAGCACCTCCGGGTGCAGCATCCAGCGACCACCGAGGTCGCCGATCGGGGCGGTGAGGGCACGAACACTGTCCAGCGCGGTCATGCTGCGACCGTAGTGTCGCCGGTCGCCATCGCGCCGGTCGGAGGCGGTGCGCGGTAGGGTCACAATTGCCTTACGCCCGATCGGGAGAGTCACCCACGCAGCCAGCGCGGTTGACGCCGAAGGAGCAACCTCCCCGGAATCTCTCAGGCACACGGACCGATCAGGTGGGCAACGCTGGAAAGCAGTCGGTTCGACCGGCTCGCCGAAGGGGAAACCGCGCTCACGGGCAACCGTGTCGTTCGGGAAAGCTCTCAGGCACCCATGACAGCGGGGGAAGTAGTTCTCACGCGCCTCGGAGGCCTCATGGACGCTCGCCCCACTCTCAACGATCTGCTCGCCACTGACGACTTCGTCGGCCGCCACATCGGCCCCTCCCCTGCCGAGCAGGCGCACATGTTGCGCGTCGTCGGTGCGGATTCGATGGAGACGCTGCTCGCCGAGACCGTGCCGTCCACCATTCGTCTCGCCGAGGCCCTGCCGTTGCCCGGCAGCCGAACCGTCGACGACGTGCTCGCCGAGCTGAAGACGATCGCCCAGCGCAACCGGCCGCGCACCAGCTTGATCGGGCAGGGCTATTACGGCACGATCGTGCCGCCAGTGATCCAGCGCAACGTGCTCGAGAACCCGGCGTGGTACACGGCCTACACGCCGTATCAGCCCGAGATCAGCCAAGGTCGGCTGGAGGCGCTGCTGAACTACCAGACGATGGTGGCCGACCTCACCGGCATGGAGCTGGCCAATGCGTCGCTGCTCGACGAGGCCACCGCTGCTGCCGAGGCGATGACGATGGCGCGCCGTTCGTCGAAGGCCGCCTCGAACCGCTTCCTCGTGCACCACGACACCCACCCGCAGACGATCGCCGTGCTGCGCACGCGGGCGGAGCCGTTGGGTCTGGAAGTTGCGGTGGAAGGCGCTGGGGGCGAGTTCAGCCCCACCGACTGTTTCGGTGTGCTGCTCAGCCTGCCCACCTCCACCGGCGCGGTGGCCGACTGGCGCGCCACCATCGCCACCGCGCACGACGCAGGCGCGATCGTGGTGGTGGCCACCGACCTGCTCGCGTGTGTGCTGCTCACTCCCCCCGGAGCGCTCGGCGCCGACATCGCCATCGGCTCTGCGCAGCGGTTCGGCGTGCCGATGGGCTTCGGCGGGCCGCACGCGGCCTTCCTCGCCACCAGTGAGGCACTCACCCGCTCGATGCCTGGCCGCCTGGTGGGCGTCAGCACCGACACCGAGGGCCGGCCCGCGCTGCGCCTCGCCCTGCAGACCCGCGAGCAGCACATCCGCCGCGAGAAGGCCACCTCCAACATCTGCACCGCGCAAGTACTGCTGGCCAACATGGCCGGCATGTACGCGTGTTGGCACGGGCCCGATGGCCTGCGCCGCATCGCCGAACGGATCCATCGCCTCACATCGCTGGCCGCGGCGGCGCTGCACACGGGCGGTCACACGCTCGCGCACACCACGTGGTTCGACACGCTGGCCGTGCAATGCGACGCCGACACCGTCATCGCCGCCGGCCACGCAGCCGGACTCGACCTGCGCCACGTGAATGCCACGCAGGTCGCGTTCAGCATCGACGAGACCACCACGCCGGACACCGTGCAGCAGGTGCTCGCGCTGTTCGGTGTGACCACTCCGCTCGCTGCCGACGCACCCGACGGTCTCCCCGACCGGCGGGCGCACGAGATCCTGCACCAGGCCGTGTTCCACCGCTACCACTCCGAGCACGAGATGCTGCGCTACCTGCGCCGCCTGGCCGACAAGGATCTCGCGCTCGACCGCACGATGATCCCGCTCGGCTCGTGCACGATGAAGCTGAACGCCGCGGCCGAGATGATGCCGATCACGTGGCCCGAGTTCAGCGCGCCACACCCGTTCGCTCCCGATGACGAGACCGAGGGCTACCGCGAGCTGATCTCGCGGCTCGAGCAGATGCTGGTGGCGATCACCGGCTACGACGCGGTCAGCCTGCAGCCCAACGCCGGTAGCCAGGGCGAGTTCGCCGGGCTGTTGGCGATCCGCGGCTACCACCGCAGCCGCGGCGACCTGGAGCGCACGGTGTGCCTGATCCCTTCCAGCGCGCACGGCACGAACGCCGCCAGCGCGGCGATGGCCGGCCTCAAGGTGGTGGTGGTCGCGTGCGACGACCAGGGCAACATCGACCTCGACGACTTGCGCGCGAGAGCCATCGCGGCAGGCCCACAGTTGGCAGCGGCGATGGTGACGTATCCATCCACCCACGGCGTGTTCGAGCAGGCGATCACCGAGATCTGCGCGATCGTGCACGAGCACGGTGGCCAGGTGTACGTCGACGGAGCCAACCTCAACGCACTCGTCGGCATGGCCCGACCCGGCAAGTTCGGCGCCGATGTCAGCCACCTCAACCTGCACAAGACGTTCTGCATCCCGCACGGCGGCGGCGGCCCCGGGGTCGGCCCGGTGGGTGTGCGCGCCCACCTCACCCCGTTCCTGCCCGGCCATCCGCTGCGCACCGACCAGCCCGTGGGCCCCGTGGCCGCTGCGCCGTACGGCTCGGCGAGCATCCTGCCGATCAGCTGGGTGTACATCGCGCTGATGGGCGCGCAGGGTCTGCGCGACGCCACCGCTGCGGCGATCCTGTCGGCCAACTACGTCGCTGCCCGGCTCAACGATGCGTTCCCAGTGCTGTACACCGGCGCCGAGGGCCGCGTCGGCCACGAATGCATCCTCGACGTGCGCGGCATCACCAAGCAGTCGGGCGTGACGGTCGACGACATCGCCAAGCGGCTGATGGACCACGGCTTCCACGCCCCCACGATGAGCTTCCCCGTGGCGGGCACGCTGATGGTGGAACCCACCGAGAGCGAGACGCTGCACGAGCTCGACCGGTTCTGCGAAGCGATGCTGTCGATCCACGCCGAGATCCAGCAGGTGATCGCCGGCAAGTGGCCGCTGGAGGCCAGCCCGTTGCGGATGGCACCGCACACTGCCGACGACCTCCTCGGCGAATGGACCCGCCCCTACTCGCGCGAGGTGGGCGCCTACCCGCTCGAGCGTGTGCGCCAGAGCAAGTACTTCCCACCTGTCTCGCGCATCGACGCCGCCTACGGCGACCGCCACCTGGTGTGCAGCTGCGAGCCCCTGGAGTCCTACGCCGACTAGCCCATTCCCGAGGGTTTCGGCGACGCCAGGCGGCGTCGGAACCCTCGGGAATGACGATCAGTACAGGCGGGCGGTCAGCTGCTTGCGGAAGGCAGCGGTGCGCGGGTCGTTGGGACCCATCAGTTCGAGAATGTCGACGAACTGCTGGCGTGCCTCGTCGTCGGTCTTCACCGAGTCGAGCAGCGCCGTGAGCGTGGCGTCGTAGTCGTCGTCGGGGGCAATGTGCACGCGTGCCTTCGCGGCCACCACGCGAGTGCGATCGCTCTCGGGAATGCGCGCCAGGAACTGCAGCGCCTGGTCGTTCTCGCCACGGGCGATCAGCAGTTCCGCGAGGCCGACGATCGCGTCTTCGTTGCCCGGCTCGATCTCGAGCACGGCGCGGAACGAACCCTCGGTGCCCTCGGCCAACAGTGTGGCGATCTGCTGCTCGCCCTCGCTGGGCATCAGACCGTCGACGAACTGCTGCACGATGTGCTCGGGGTAGGCGCCGGTGAAGCCGTCGACCACCTGGCCGTCCTTCAGCGCGAAGACGGCGGGGATCGACTGCACCTGGAACGCCTGCGAGATGGCGGGGTTCTGGTCGGTGTCGACCTTCACCAGCACCACCTTGCCACCGGTGGCATCGACCACCTTCTCGATGATCGGGCCGAGCGTGCGGCACGGGCCGCACCACGGGGCCCAGAGATCGACGATCACGGGCACGCTGTGCGAGCGATCGAT
This sequence comes from Actinomycetota bacterium, assembly GCA_030645495.1. Lineage (GTDB taxonomy): Bacteria > Actinomycetota > Acidimicrobiia > Acidimicrobiales > Ilumatobacteraceae > UBA668. The sequence continues at coordinate 403,676 of JAUSLV010000011.1, read as the reverse complement.
CACTTCGGTCTGGAACGTTGCGTCGGTGACATCGATGGCCATCAGGGCACGATACCGGCGGTACCGTACCGACATCATGAGTGAGTCGCCCATCGCCGGTATCGAGGTTCCCGCCGTCACGCAGTGGCTGCAGCAGCACGTGCCGGGCGCGGTCGGCCCGTTCACGTTCGAGGTCATCGCCGGCGGCCACTCCAACCTCACGTTCAAGGTCACCGGCACCGACGGCACGCCGTTCGTGCTCCGTCGCCCGCCGCTTGGCCACGTACTCGCCAGCGCCCACGACATGGGCCGCGAGCACCGCATCATCAGCGGCCTGCAACGCTCGGCCGTGCCGGTGGCGCCGGCGCTCGGGTTCTGCGACGACCCTGCCGTCAACGGGGCGCCGTTCTACGTGATGGGCTTCGTCGACGGGTTCGTGGTTCGCGACCGCGCGACGGCCGAGGCAGTGCTCACACCGACTGCGCGGCGCACCGCCAGCGAGTCGCTCGTCGACACCATGGCCGCGATCCACTCGGTGGATCTGCAGGCCGCCGGGCTCTCCGAACTCGGCCGCCACGACGGCTACATCGCTCGCCAGCTGAAGCGCTGGTACGGGCAGTGGGGCCAGCAGAAGACCCGCGAGTTGCCGGCCGTGGATCGAGTGCACGACGCGCTCGCCCAGCGCATCCCCGCGCAGGCAGCCGCCACGATCGTGCACGGCGACTACCGTCTCGACAACTGCATGGTGGGCGCCGATGGGCGCGTGATGGCGGTGCTCGACTGGGAGATCTGCACGCTCGGTGACCCGCTCGCCGACCTGGGCCTGCTGCAGGTGTACTGGACCGGCCCCAACGACGACGCCTCCGCCTGGACCGGCTCGGCCACCACCGCACCGGGCTTCTACGACCGGGCCGAGTTGGCGCAGCGCTACGCGCAGGTGAGTGGTCGCGACATCAGCGCGCTGCCGTTCTACGTGTCGTTCGCCTACTGGAAGCTGGCCTGCATCCTGGAGGGCGTGTATGCGCGCTACCTCGGTGGCGCGCTGGGTGCACGCAGCGCCGATGAGCTCGAGCCGTTCAAGCTGCAGGTCGATGCTGCCGCCGCCTCTGCCGAGCGGGTGCTGGAGCGGATGCCGTGACCGCCCCCTACGAGCTGCACGGCGAGTTCCCAGATCTCGACCGGCCGGTGTTGGTCGTGTACCTCGGCGGTTGGATGGATGCCAGCGGTGCCGGCGCGGCGGCGATGGCCGCGATCACCACGGAGTGCGACACGCAACCGGTGGCCACGTTCGACAGCGACATGTTCGTGGACTATCGGGCTCGGCGCCCGACGATGGAGTTGCGCGAGGGCGTCAACACCCGCCTCGTCTGGAACGACATCGAGTTGCGCCACGGCTCCGACCAGCACAACCACCCGGTCGTCACGCTCACCGGCCCAGAGCCCGACTCGAACTGGAAGGCCTTCGCCGCCGCGGTCACCGAGCTTGCACTGCGGCTCGGTGTGTACCAAATGGTCACGTTGGGCGCGTACCCCTTCGCCTTGCCGCACACTCGCGCCTCGCGGCTGTCGTGCACCTCGCCGTCGGCCGACCTGATCGCGGGCACGCCCTACGAGAAGAGCTCGCTCGACGTGCCCGCAGGCATGAGCGCCGTGCTCGAACACGCGCTCACAGAAGCCGGCATCGCATCCCTCGGGTTGTGGGTGCAGGTGCCCCACTACATCAGTGCGATGAGCTACCCGGCAGCGTCGGTCACACTGCTGCGCGGGTTGCGCGAGGCCACCGGCCTCGACATCCCGTACTACGAGTTCGAACGCGAGTCGCTGGTGCAGCGCCAGCGCATCGACACGCTCGTGTCGGGGAACGACGAGCACCAGGCGATGGTGACCCAACTGGAAGCGCTCTACGACCAAGTGGCGCAGCAGGCGGCCACGCTGGCGGGCGGCAACCTGCCCAGCGGCGATGATCTCGCCGCCGAGTTCGAGCGCTTCCTCCGCGACCAGGGCGAGTAGCGACTCGGCTCCAGCGATCAGCCGGCAGCGCCGACGGCCACGAACTGGGGCAGCTGCAAACTGCTGCACACGCTCGCCGCCAACTCGACGAAGCGGTCGGCGGCGGGCGGCAAGGTGCGGCCGCGGCGACGGCCCAACATCACCACGCGAGGCCGCATCGGTGGATCGAGGAACGACATCACCACCTCGGGATCGTGCGTGTCGACCGCGAGGTGCGGCATGATCGCGCTGCCCATTCCGGCGCGCACCATCGCCTGCACCGCGGCATTGTCGTTCGTGCGGAACACGTAGTCGGGTTCCACGCCGTGTTCGCGCAGCGACTGCTCGATGGTGGCCTGGCAGGCGCAGGGTGGCTGGCCCACCATCGCCACCCCGTTCAGCGCCGCCGGATCGAGCACCGGTACGACACCGACGGGTGACAGCAGCACGAACGGGTCGATCATCAGCGGCACTACCTCGATCGCGTCGTGCTCGGGGTCTCCCACCAGGAACGTGAGGTCGAGTTCGTCGGCCAGCAGGCGGGCGATCAGCGAATCGGTGTCGTCGTCCTCGACGCAGCGCACCGACAGGCCCGGCCGCTCGCGACGCAGACGCCCCACCACCTCCGGCAGCACGTTCACCGACACGCTCTGGAACGAACCGACCACCAGCCGCCCAACCTCACCGGCGCGCAGCGACCGCAGCGAGTCCTCCGCCTCGCGCACCTGCTCGAGCACCGCTCGCGCGTGTTGCAGCAGCAGTTCGCCGGTGGGCGTCAGCTCGACGCGACGAGGACCGCCTGGGCGGTCGAACACCTTGTCGCCCACGACCCGCTCGAGCCCGGCGATCTGCTGGCTGATGGCCGACTGGGTGAAACCCAGACGCTCGCCGGCGCGCCCGAACGACCCCTCTTCGGCCACGGCCAGCAGCGCCCGGAGCTGGCGAATCTCGACATCTTGGAGCATGGTTCAAGTATAAGTATCCGCGATCACTAGAACAACAGATCATCACGGTCGGTAATGGCTCAACGTCCGTACCCTGATGTCATGACCACACACCGCACCTACGTCAGGACGGCCGATCTGCCGGCTCTCGTCGCCGAGTACGGCAACCATCACTTCCAGCCCGAACTCAACGGCCTGCGCCTCAGCCTGCACGCTCCTGGCCGCAGAGGGTTGCTGCTCGGCCGCCTCACCGACCCGGCTCCGACCACGGAAGGCCGTGCCCACTCGCTGAAGCGCAGCAGCCGCCGGGCCGCCACCCGCCAGCACCAGTCGGTCGGCGCCTGACCCGATCGGTCGCTGCCGATCAGCCGAACTGCAGCAGATTGTCGCGGGTGATGAGCACCGAGTGCCCGAGCCCAGTGCGCGCGGTGGACAGCGTGGCGATCAACAGCGCGCCGTCGGAACGGACGTCGGTGATCGAGACCACCTCGGACCACGGCCGACCGTCGCGCAGCGACTGACCCTGCTCGATGTGCGTGCGGAAGGCCTCGACCGCGGCCTCGGCTGCGGCCTCGTCGGCGTACTGCAGCGCGACCGTCAACGCCGACCTGTCGCCATCGCGAGACTCGCCGACACCGGCCACCACCCACGGTTCGCCGCTCGTGCGGCTGACCAGGTCGGCGTTCTGCACGCCGGCTTCGTCGAGCGCAGTGGCCACTGCGGCGTAGTCCTCGTCGTCGGCCAGCGACGTGGTACCCGCCCTCGCGGCGAGACACTCGTTCAGCACCGCCGTCGTGGTGGTCCAGAGCAGGTTCGACTCGTCGACCGCGATCTCCACACCCTGCCCGATGCGGCGGATCGCCGAGCGGTTGTCGGGGTTGATCTCGTGGCCGCTCCCCAGGCCGAAACGCTGCAGCCCATCGACGGTGCTGGTGCGCAGCTCGTCGCCGCCGGGCGACGACTTCAACGCCTTCTTCACCTTGCCGGTGTCGAAGCGACCCACCATCACTGCCACCAGGTCGGGCTCGGAGCCGTATTGCAACGCAGCGGTGATGTTGCGCGTGTCGAAGCCCGCGTACTTCGCGAAATCGGGTTCGGTCACTCCTGCTTGCACCACCGACGGGAGGAAGAACGAACCGTTCGACAGTTCGAGCAGCAAGCTGATGTCGTCGTCGGCCGACGAACCCCGCTCGTCACCGCGAACGCGACCGAGGTTGCCGTAGGTCAAGGGCACCGTGCGGTTGGCCGGCTCGTCGGGCACCGAGTGCAGCATCGTGAGCAGCGAGTCGCGTGTCGCGCTGGCCCCGCCACCCTCCGAGCCACCACACCCGGGCGATGCCATCGCGAGGACGGCGATCGCGGGCCACAACAGTCGCTTCATGGCTACAGAGTAGACATCGCTAGCCTGCCCGCAACGACAAGAGGGGGCGACATGAAGGTCGACGGCAGCAGTAGCGGCAACCTGCGTACGGCGGGAGAGCACGCCAAGAGCCTCGAGGCGGCCGGCTACTCGGGCGTGTGGTCGGCGGAGACGAACCACGATCCGTTCTTCCCCCTGCTGCTCGCCGCCGAGCACACCACCACGCTCGAGGTGGGTACCTCGATCGCCATTGCGTTCGCCCGCAACCCGATGACGCTGGCCAACATCGGCTGGGACCTGCAGGCCTACTCGAAGGGCCGCTTCATCCTCGGCCTCGGCAGCCAGATCAAGCCGCACATCACCAAGCGCTACAGCATGGAGTGGAGTCACCCGGCACCACGGATGCGCGAGCTGGTGCTGGCCATGCGCGCGATCTGGGACACGTGGCAGAACGGCACTCCCCTCGGCTTTCGCGGCGAGTTCTACACCCACACGCTGATGACCCCGTTCTTCACCCCCGATGCGAGCGACTGGGATGGCTTCGGCCCGCCGAAGGTGGTGCTGGCCGGTGTGGGCGAGATCATGACCGAAGTGGCCGGCGAGGTGGCCGACGGGTTCATCTGCCACGCGTTCACCACCGAGAAGTACCTGCGCGAGGTCACGCTGCCGGCGCTCGCGCGCGGTCGCGCCAAGGTGGGCAAGACGATGGACGGCTTCGAGATCAGTGGGCCGGGGTTCGTGGTCACCGGCGCCGACGACGAAGCGATGGAGAAGGCCGCGGCCGGCACCCGCCAGCAGATCGCGTTCTATGGCAGTACCCCCGCGTACCGCGGCGTGCTGGAAGCGCACGGCTGGGGCGACCTGCAGACCGAGTTGAACACGCTCTCCAAGCGCGGGCAGTGGGTGGAAATGGGCAAGCTCATCGACGACGACGTGCTCAATGCGTTCGCCGTGGTGGGTACTCCCGAAGAGATCGCCCCGCAACTGAAAGCTCGCTACGGCGACATCATCCAGCGGATCAGCTTCTACGCACCGTACGACCACGATCGCGAGCGCTGGAGTCACGTGCTCGCCGCGCTCAAGGCCGTCTGACCGATCGCTGCCGGGCCGCCGTACGTGAGGGAACGCTTGTTCGATATGCTGGCCCGATGACGCTGCCGTTCGAGCCATCCCCGCGCCGGCGTGCCATCGCCTGCGTGTACTGCGGCGACGAGCACGACAACGCCACCTACGTTCGCGACTGTTGGCAGCGCCACGAGGGGGCCGAAGCGGTTGCGCCCGCCGCGGCCGAAGAGCTGCCCCCGCCCGACTACGAACCATCGCCCGAGCTCGATCCGCAGTTCGATCCGGCACCCCTGCCCGAGGTCGCCGCGCCGGTGCACTCCCCCGCGCAGCGCGGGCCGGCCGTGTTGGGGCGCAACGTGCTCGTCGCCCCCGGCCAGGCAGCGCCCGCGCAGTGGGCCGACGCGCCACGTTTGGTGGTCGACCCCACCGACGCCACGCTGCTGCCAGCCCTCCTGCAACAGGTCGCCGAGCGCACCGGCTGTGTCATCGAACTCGCGAGCGACGCGGTGTTGGGCGTACCGTTCGCCAGCACCATGGCCCCACACCAGGTGGGCCCGCGCGTTCGCTTCTCCAGTGAGCAACTGCGTCACTTCGTGCTGTCCAACTCGGTCGATGCCCGCGCCGATGGCGCGTGGCCGCTGTTGCGCCAGGCACTCGCCGTCGGCGCCACCGCGGTCACCGATGGGCGCGGCGATGTGCAGTTGCCCGACGGCACACGCGCCTGGCTTGATGGCGGCCCGCCCCGCTTCACGGCCCCGGTCGAGGGCGTGCCGGTGCTGCACCGCCTGGCCGTCGAGCACGGGCGTCTCACCCCACCGCGCGGTAACGCCACCACCGCCGATCTGGCGGCCGACCAGCTCGCGGCCGTCACGCACGCCGGTGGGGCGGCACGCATCATCGCCCCCGCGGGCTCGGGCAAGACCCGCGTGCTCACCGAGCGGGCGCGCCACCTCGTGCAGCAGTGGCGTATCCCCCCGTCGGCCATCACGCTGATCGCGTTCAACAAGCGCGCGCAGGAGGAAATCTCGGCGCGCACCACCGATCTGCCCGGCCTGCAGGTGCGCACGCTCAACGCCATCGCGCTGGCGGTCATCAATGGCACGGCCCCGTTCGCCCGCCAGCCGCAACGGTTCACCACGATCGACGAGCCCGAGGTACGGCGGATGATCGGGCGGATGGTGAAGTTCCCCCGCGTGCGCAACTCCGACCCGGTGGCCACCTGGCTCGAGGCCTTGTCGTTGGCCCGGCTGGGCCTCGTCGATCCGCAGAAGGTGCAGGATCGCTACGACGGCGAGGTCGATGGCTTCGCCGAGGTGTTCATGCGCTACCGCACCGAGCTCGCTCGCGCCAACGCCGTCGACTACGACGAGCAGGTGTTCAAGGCGATCGAACTGTTGCTGCGCGATCCGGCAGCCCGCACCACTGCGCAACGGTCGTGCCGGCTGCTGCTGGTCGACGAGTTCCAAGACCTCACCCCCGCGCACCTGCTGCTGGTGCGGCTGCTGGCCGGGCCCGACGCGGCGGTGTTCGGCGTGGGTGACGACGACCAGACGATCTACGGCTACAACGGCGCCGACCCTGCGTGGCTGATCGACTTCGCCGAGCTCTTTCCCGGCGCCGGCGACCACCCGCTGGAGGTCAACTATCGCTGCCCCGGTGGCGTGGTGCGCGCCGCCGACACCTTGCTGCGCCACAACCGCCGCCGCGTGCCGAAGGTGATCCGCGCCCAGCACGCCACCACCGACGGCTTCCTGGTGGCGCCGTCCACTGGTAACTCGGTGGAGGTCACGCTGCAGGCCATCGCCACCGCGCTGGCCGCCGGCTCCGCACCCGGCGAGATCGCCGTGCTCACACGCGTCAACTCACTGCTCGCCCCGGTGCAGGTGGGGCTCAGCTCGGCAGGCGTGGCCACCAACGGTGGTGTCGGCCTCGAGTTCCTCGAGCGCACGGCGGTGCGCGCCGCGCTGGCGTGGCTGCGCCTGGCACGCGCACAGGGCAATTTCGCAGCATCCGATGTGACCGAGGCGTTGCGTCGCCCATCGCGCTCGATGTCGCCGAAGATCGCCGAGTGGGTCGGCGAGCAAACCACGTTCGCCGGCCTGCGCCGCTTGGCACAACGCATCGACAACGACAAGGTGGCCGAGTTCGCCGACGACATCGAGCGGCTGCAGCAGATGGTGGCGAGCCGGGGCACCACCGCCCAACTGCTGGCCGCACTGCGCGACACCATGGGTCTGGCCAACAGCATCGCCAAGCTCGATGTGCACCGCCGCGGCATGAACCGCGCGGCGCAGAACGACGATCTCACTGCGCTCGCCCAGTTGGCCGCGCTGCAGCCCGACCCCACAGCGTTCGAGTCGTGGCTGCGCGGGGCGCTGGCCACGAAGTGGAACGGGGCCGGGGTCACGCTGGCCACCGTGCACCGAGTGAAGGGCCAGGAGTGGCCGTTCGTGGTGGTGCACCACGCCGATGCCGACCAGTTCCCCCACCGCCTCGCCGAGGACGAGGAGGAAGAGCGCCGACTGTTCCATGTGGCCATCACCCGCGCGTCACGCGACGCGCTGGTGGTGCCCTCCGATCGGCCCAGCCCGTTCATCCTCGATTGCAGCACCGAGCCGGCGGCGCGCACCCGCGCCGCCCCTCGCCCGGCAGCACCGCGTGCACCTACTTCCGTCATGACGAAACCCGGTGAGGGCTTGGCCGGCGACAATGCATCGCTGTTCGAGGCACTGCGCACCTGGCGCAAGCACGCCTCCGCCGGCAAGCCCGCGTACACGGTGTTGGCCGACAAGGCGCTGCACGACATCGCGCTCGCGCACCCCACCTCGCTCGACGAGTTGGCCAGGGTGAAGGGTGTCGGCCCGGCCAAGCTGCAGCAGTATGGCGCGGGCATCCTGGCCGTGGTGGCGCAGCAGACGGCCTAGGCACCCAGCCCGGTCAGCCAGGCCTGCACGTTGGCCCCCAGCGCGGCCACGTCGTAGCCGCCTTCCAGCAGTGCCACGGTGGGCAACCCGAGTTGGCGCACCACGTCGCCGCTGCGGCGCATGCCCTCGGTGGTGACAGCGAGGTCGCTGATCGGATCGTTGATGAACGTGTCGAGCCCCAACGACACCACCACGGTGGAGGGGCCGAACGCGGCGATGCGCTCGCACGCTATTGCCAACGTGTCGATCCAGCGGTCGTCGTCGGTGCGCTCGGGCAGCGGGAAGTTGTGGTTGCACCCCGCTCCCCTGCCGGTGCCGGTCTCGTCGGCGAACCCGATCGAGTAGGGGTAGGCGCGTGCCGGGTCGCCGTGCAGCGACACGTACTGCACGTCGTCGCGGTCGTAGAAGATCTGCTGTGTGCCGTTGCCGTGGTGGTAGTCCACATCGAGCACGGTCACCTTCGTGCCCGTCGTGCTGGCCACGTGGTGGGCGGCGATCGCCGCGTTGTTGAAGAAGCAGTAGCCGCCGTAGAGATCGGCCGTGGCGTGGTGCCCTGGTGGCCGGCACAACCCGAACGCCGCTCGTGCGCCGTCGAGCACGATCTGCGTGGCGCTCAGCGCGGTGTCCACGGCTCCGCGCGCGGCCTCGTAGGTGGTCTCGGTGAGCGGTGTCGTCGTCTCGAAACACCAGTAACCCACGCGGCCGCCGATCGCCTGCGGCTCGCGGCCTGGCGTCATCTTCGAGCGCAGCGCCGCCAGCGCGAACACGTCGGGAACCACCTCGCGCACACCCGGATGCTGCGCGGTGTAGAGCGCCCACCCCTCGGCGAGGAAGCGCACCAGGCCGGGGTTGTGCACCGCCTCGATCGGCGCGGTGCCCCACTCGGCGGGCTCCACGAGTTGGAAGCGGGCGTCGGCCTGCAGTGTGGCCCGCACCGCCTCGGCGCGCCCGATGTGCTCGAAGGGGCTCTGTGCGCCCGAGCTCTCGTACTCCACCTGGGGGTCGTGCAGCAGGTGCCGTGGCGTGTGGACGACCTTCATCCGGCAACACTGCCACACCCCGCGAAACCGGGTACGGCGATTGCGTGCCCCCAAGCCTGCAGAAGTGCGCGGGCGGAAAAGTGCAAGGCCGTCGGGGCTTGCTGCTCTGGACGGGCATGCACACGCATCCACACACGAGGAGCTTCCAATGAACGCCCGCACTGCCCGCACCGCATTCGCCCTCACCGGCCTGGCCGTCCTGGCGCTCGCTGCCGGGTGCAGCGACGACAAGAAGGTCTCGCTGCCCGGCGGTGTCACGCTGCCACAGGGTGGCGGTGTCGACCTCCCCGACGGCAACCCGGCCATGGGCAGCTGCCATGTCACGGTCACCGGCGACGTGACGGCCGAGTGGACCTCACCGGGCGGCGTGTCGTCCGTGGGTTACGGCCCGTGGGTGGGACAGACCGCCGGTGTCACGATGCCGATCGACATGGACGAGGGCTACTTCATCCTCAACTGCCAGGGCGACGGCGAGAACTACGTCGGCTTCATGCCGGTGGTCGAGGCCGAGATCCCGATGGCACCCGCCACGTACACGATCGAGCCGGCCGACAACGCGTTCGGGGCCAGTGAAGGTGGATTGATGACCACGCTGCTGGGCCTCGATGGCACCGACACCAACTGGGGCCCCAGCCAGCAGGGCACGCTGGTGATCACCGAGTTCGATGCCGACCACATCGCCGGCACGTTCACGCTGACAGTCACCGACGTGCTCGCCGAGATGAGCGGCACCAGCAAGGGCAACGCAGTGATCACCGGCGAGTTCGAATACACCAACCCCAACTGATTCCGGATCCGGCGGCGGACCCAGCGGGTCGGGTCACGCGAGTTCGAGTGCCTCACCGAGGTACAGCTCGCGGCACCTGGCCCGCTGCAGCTTTCCCGACGAGGTCTTGGGCAGCGTGCCGGCCTTCACCAGCATCACGTCGCGGGGCGGCAGGCCGCACACGTCGAGCGTGCGGTGGTGCACGATGTGGCGCACGCCCTCGAGCACGGTGGCGAGGTCGCCATCGGGGTGGGGGGCGCGCACTTCGGCCACCACCACCACGGTCTCCTTGCCCTTGTAGCCCTCCACTCCGAACGCGATCACGTTGCCGGTGCGCACGCCCTCCAGCACGCCGACGGCGCGCTCGATGTCTTCCGGGAACACATTGCGCCCACCGACGATGATCACGTCCTTGATCCGGCCGCACAGCACCAGCTCGCCGTTCACCAGGTAGGCCAGGTCGCCGGTGCACAGCCAGCCGTCGCGGAACAGCGCCGCCGTGGCGTCGGGCCGTTTGTAGTAGCCGGGGGTCACCGAGGTGCCACGCAGCAGCAGTTCGCCCACCTGGCGCTCGGCCAGCTCTTCGTAGGTGTCGGGGTTCACCACCTTCATCTCCAGCCCGGGCACGGCCTTGCCCAGCAGCGGCAGGCGACGCACCTGCAGCTCCTCACCGGCATCGGCCAGCTGCAGCGGCAGGGCCACATGCTCGCGTTCGAGCACCTCGCGATCCACCGAATCCACCACCATGCCCCGGTGGCGCTGCGGGAACGCTCCGCCGATCGCTACCTCGGCCATGCCGAACGCGGGGAACACGCTGCCGGAGCGGAAGCCGAACGGTTCGGCCGCCTTCACGAACGCCTCGACCGCGTTCGGGTCCACCGGCTCGGCGCCGCTGAGGGCGAGCGTGAGCGTGGACAGGTCGATGTCGTGCATCCGCCCCAACGCACGCGTCGCCAACACCCAGGCGAAGTTGGGGCCGGCCGTGGCCGTGCCCTGCCAGTCGCTGATCCACTGCATCCAGTTGGCCGGCTTGGCCATGAAGTCTTGCGGCGCGGCTTGCACCAGCTGCACGCCGCGGGTCATCGGCAGCGAGAGGAAGCCCACGAGCCCCATGTCGTGGTACAGCGGCAGCCAACTGACCATCACTTCGTCGAGGCTCAGCTCCGCAGCGGCGCACGACGCGTCGATGTTGGCGCGCAGCACCCGGTCGGGGATCATCACGCCCTTCGGCTCGCTGGTGGAGCCGCTGGTGTACTGCAGGATCACCAGCCGCTCGGGGTCGTTCGGCGGCAGCTCCAGCTTGGAAGCCACGGCACCCGGCGCGCCGGCCAGCACGGCGCTCATCGGCTCGATCGGCGGGTCGCCGGGGGCACCCTCGTAGAACCCGGCGAACAGGTCGTCGATCAGCACCAGCTTCGCGTCACCGTGGCGGATACGGGCGCTCGTGCTCTCCACGAACGCCTCCAGCGAGCCCATCCGCATCGGCAACGGCAGCACCATGCTGGCGCAGCCGGCCAGCCAGCAGCCCTGCACGATCGTGATCAGCGAGCGCGACGTGGGGCCGAGGATGGCCACGTGGTCGCCGGGCACCAGGCCCCTGGCCTGCAGCGCCGCGCCCACCGCGCGAGCTTCCTCGTGCACCTGGGCCCAGGGCACGAACGTGGCGCCGTCGGGGCTGATGCTGTGGCCGACGAAGCGCACACCCGTGGGTCGGTCGGCGGCGGCGATCAGGCGGCTGACGATCGAGTCGCCGGTCGAATCGAGCAGTGACGGGGCAGTCGACATAGCCAGTCACCGTAGTGCGCTCCACCCGTGCCAGGCTGACCCGGTGCCCAACCACGTCGATCTCAGCCACGTCATCACCGACGGCATGCTCACCTACCCTGGCCTGCCGGCCCCGCACGTGCACGAACACCTCAGCCGGGCCGATGCCGAGCACATCTATGGGCCGGGCGTCACGTTCCAGATCGGCATGATCACGATGTGCACCAACACCGGCACGTACCTCGACGTGCCGTTCCATCGCTTCGCCGACGGCCACGACCTCACCGGCCTGGCGCTCGATCGCGTCTCGCAGGTGCCGGGCATCTGCATCGACTGCAAGGGCGTGATGGCCATCGGGCCCGACGTGCTGCACGGCCTCGATCTGGCCGGCAAGGCGGTGCTGTTCCGCACCGGCCACAGCCGGCACTTCGGCACTCCCGAGTACTTCGCGCCGCACCCCCATCTGACGACGGCCACCGCGCAGGCGCTGGTGACAGCCGGCGTGGCGCTGGCCGGCATCGACTCGCTGAACATCGATGCGACGCACTCACCCGCCGGCGACGGCCGCCCGGTGCACACCACCCTGTTGCGAGCAGGCGTGCCGATCGTCGAGCACCTCACCAACCTCGCCGCCCTTCCGCACACGGGCTTCACCTTCACGGCCGTGCCCCCGAAGGTGGCGGGGCTGGGCACGTTCACCGTGCGGGCTCACGCAGTCGTCGGCTGACCCTTCGCCGCACAGATGGCCGATCGTGTTGACTGGTGGCTGATGAAGCTGCGCCGCCACTCTGGCCGGGCCCACGACGGCGGCCCCGACGCGGCGCTCGTCGCTGACCTGCAGGCGGCCATCGGGCGCGATCGCGTGCGCAACGACAGCGCGGAACGCGCGCTGCTCAGCCGAGACGCCTCGGTGTTCGACGATGGGGTGGCCGGGCCGATCTGCTTCCCGGGCAGCACCGCCCACGTGCAGGCCGTGGTACGAATCGCGGTGCGGCACGGGCGGGCGGTCGTGCCCCGCGGCGCAGGCACCGGGCTGGCCGGCGGTGCCATCCCGCTGGGCGCGCCGGTGGTGGTGTCGCTCACCCGCATGAACCGGATTCTGGAGATCGACCACGACGCGCGCGTGGTGTGGGTCGAGCCGGGTGTGGTGAACCTCGACCTCACCAAACACCTGCAGCCGCTGGGGTTCCACTTCGCGCCCGACCCCTCCAGCCAGCAGGTGTGCACACTGGGCGGCAACCTGGCCAACAACTCGGGCGGCCCGCACTGCCTGGCCTACGGCATCACGAACACGCACATCATCGCGGCCGAAGTGGTGCTGCCCGACGGCGAGGTGGCGATGCTGGGCGGGCTGGATGCCGAGCCGCTGGGCTACGACCTGCGCGGCGCCTTCGTGGGTGGCGAGGGCACGCTGGGCATCGCCACGCGGATCGCCGCCCGCATCACCCCCACCGCCCCGGCGGTGCGCACGCTGTTGATGTCGTTCGCCGACGTACGCGATGCGGCCAACACCGTCAGCGCCGTGATCGCCGCCGGCATCGTGCCCGCGGCGATGGAAGTGATGGACCAGCGCATCACGCGAGCGGTCGAGCACTACGTGCATGCGGGCTACCCCACCGACGCGGCTGCCGTGCTGCTGGCCGAGGTGGACGGGCTGCACGACGGGGTCGACATCGATGCCCAGGCGATCGCCGCGATCGGGCGCGAGCAGGGAGCCACCGAGGTGCGCCTGGCCCGCGACGACAACGAGCGGATGCTGTTGTGGAAGGGGCGCAAGACCGCGTTCGGGGCGATCGCCCAGATCGCCCCCGACTACTACTTGCACGACACGGTGGTGCCCCGGGCCAAGCTGGCCGAGGTGCTGGCGCAGACGTACGACATCGCCGAGCGCCACGGCGTCATCGTGATGAACGTGTTCCACGCCGGCGACGGCAACCTGCACCCGCTGCTGATCTTCGATGCGCGCGAGCCGGGTGTGCTCGAACGGGTGCACGCGGCGGGCGCGGAGATCGTGAAGGCCTCGCTGGCAGCCGGTGGAGTGCTGTCGGGTGAGCACGGCATCGGTGTCGAGAAGCAGGCGTACATGACGCTGCTGTTCACCGACGACGACCTCGATCACCAGAACCGCCTGCGCAAGAGCTTCGATCCCGACTGCCGCGCCAACCCGGGCAAGGTGTTGCCGTCGGGCCACAGCTGCGCCGACATCCAGCTGCTCACCGCCGTGCCGCAGGGGATGTGGGTATGACCGCTCCCCCGCTCGCGGCAGATCCAGTGCTGGCGGCATTCGCTGCCGCGGTGGGCGTCGACGGCCCGGTGGCCGTGGAGGGCAACCGCACGCGCTGGGCCACCGGAGGCGCCCTCGCCGCGGGCACTCGCCTGGTGCAGGCGCCCACCGGCATCGTGCACCACCAGGCCGAGGAGATGATCGTGTGCGTGCGCGCCGGCACGCCAATGGCCGAGTTGGCCGCCGCGTTGCGCGATCGCGGCCAGCGGTGCGCGCTGGCGGACCTTGGCGGCACCGTGGGCGGGGCGATCGCCGTTGGCGAGAACCACCTGCTCGTGCTCGGCTGCGGCACGGTCCGTTCGTCGGTGCTGGAGGTGCGCTACGTGTCGGCCGAGGGCCGCCTGATCCGTGGTGGCGGCCCCACCGTGAAGAACGTGACGGGTTTCGATCTGCCACGGCTGTTGGTGGGCTCGCTCGGCACGCTGGGCCTGATCGCGGAAGTGATCCTGCGCACGAATCCCTTGCCGGCGACATCGGTGTGGGCGATGGCGGCCGACGCTGACCCGTTCGCCGTTCGCGATGCGCTCCTGCGGCCGGCAGCGGTGTTGTGGGACGGCGACACCACGTGGGTGAACGTCGAGGGCCACGCACCCGACGTGCGCGCGCAGTTGGCAGGCCTGCGGGCACTGGGCAGCTTCACCGAAGTGGCCGGCCCTCCCGCTCTCCCCACTCATCGCTGGTCGCTGGCGCCGGCGGATCTGCGCCAGCTCGACAGCACCGAGATGGGTGCGTTCGTCGCCTCCGTGGGCGTGGGCATGGTGTTCGCCGAACGCCCGCAGCCACCGCGCACGCTGTCGCCTGCCGTCGCCGCGCTGTCGGCCCGGGTGAAGGCGAACTTCGACCCCACCGGCCGGTTGAACCCCGGCCGCGCCCCAGGAGCACGCTGATGGATCTCGGTATCGACGCCGACGAACTCAACACCTGCGTGCAGTGCGGGCTGTGCCTGTCGGCGTGCCCCACGTTCCGCGTCACCGGCGACGAGACCCGCTCGCCTCGCGGCCGGATCGCACTGATGCGCCATGTGCAGCTGCGCGACGCACCGCTGACGCCCGAGATCGTGCAGTCGTTCGAGACCTGTGTGCAGTGCCGCGGCTGCGAACCTGCCTGCCCGTCGGGGGTGCAGTACGGCCGTCTCATCGAGCAGACGCGCACCACGCTGGCCCGCACGCACCGCTCCACCCCGCGCTGGCTGCGCCTCGCGTACATCCCCTTGGCGCGGCCCCGCCTGCTGCGCGCTGGGTCGGTGGCGATCGCCGTGGCCCAACGGCTGCACCTCGTGCCCACGCGGCTGGGGCTCAGCGTGCGCATTCCCCTGCGCCAGCAACCGATCCCAGCCAGCGGCTCCGACGTGTACCTGTTCACCGGCTGCGTGATGGACGCGTGGCAACGCGACGTACATCTCGCCACCCAGCGCGTGATCGAGGCCGCCGGATTCGGGGTCACGCCCACCCTCGCGCAGGCCCCGTGCTGTGGTGCGCTGCACGCGCACGCTGGGCTCACCGACCACACCCGCCGCATGGCGCACAAGATGATGGCTGCACTGCGGCCCGACATGCCGATCCTCGTCGATTCGGCCGGCTGCGCGGCAGCGATGAAGGACTACGGGCACCTGTTGGGCACGCCCGAGGCAGGGGCGTTCTCCGCCCGCGTGTTCGACGTGCAGCAATGGCTGGCACAGCACATCGATCGTTTCCCGAAGGTGGCTCCGCTCGACCTACGGGTGGCGGTGCTCGACCCGTGCCATTTGCGCCATGTCCAGAAGGTGCACCTCGACACCCGCGTGGTGCTGCGGCCGTTCGTGCGCGAGCTGGTCGAGCTCGACGACGACGGCCTGTGTTGCGGAGCCGGTGGCGCGTACTCAGCGCTCGAGCCGGCGCTTGCCGGGCAGATCCGCGCGCGCAAGGTCGGCTCGATCGATCGTGCCCGTCCCGACGTGGTGGCCAGCGCCAACCCTGGTTGCTCGATGCACCTCGGCGCCGCGGGTGTGCCCACGCTGCACCCCATGCAACTGATCGCGCAAGCGCTGCCCGGCAGGCGCCCCCTCGACTGAGAAGGCTCAGCACTTTCTGCCAGAACTCGCGGGCCAGTCGCTCTTCACCGGCATGACCACACGACTCGCCCACATCGCCACCGCCACCGCCGTTCTGATCGGCCTGATCGTCACCGGTTGCAGTTCACCGGCAGCGAACGAGACCGCCGACCACTCGAAGGTGCCGGTGATCACCGGTGACACCACCACCACCACGACCACCACCACCACGGTTCCGGTCACGCCCACTGTCGTGAGCACGACGGTGCACACGCCTGCTCCTGCTCCTACTCCTGCGCCTGTCCCCACGCCAGCGCCAACCCCGGCCCCCGAGCCGGCCCCCGAGCCCACCTTGGGCGAGCCGCCGCTCTCGATCCCTGATCCCTTCTTGATCCTCACCCCGATCGACTTCAGTCTGTTCATCCCGCGGGTCACGTCGCTCACCGCCACCACCTCGTTCAGCTGTGTGGGTGCGGCGATCTCGGGATTCGTCACGCCCATCTCGTGGACATCGGCCAGCACTGGCAGCGTGTCCATCGCGATCGACGGCGACATCGTCGGGTTCGGCCTCCCGGCCAACGGCACCACATTCGTGCCGCTGTTCTGCGGTGACACACAGCAGGTCACCGTCACGGCACTGTGGCCCGACAACTCCGCGGGCCTCAGCTCGTCGCTCTCCATCTCCGTGGCCGCGCTCTGACCTCACGGCCCCTCACGGAATCCCCCGTCCGTGAGGGGCTGTGGCTCGTAGAATCGTGGGGCTATGAACGCCACCGGCCCCGCCACGCCCGACACCGACTCCCCCGCCCATCGGTACACCGGTGCGCTCGCGCAGGAGATCGAGGCCACCTGGCAAGACCGCTGGCAGGCGGAGGGCACCTTCGACACGCCCAACCCCACCGGCCCGCTGGGCAACCCGGCCAAGGTGGCCGGCCGGCCGAAGAAGTTCATCCTCGACATGTTCCCGTACCCCAGCGGGGCCGGCCTGCACATGGGCCATCCGCTCGGTTTCACGGCCACCGACATGTACGCCCGCTACCAGCGGATGACCGGCCACAACGTGCTGTACACGATGGGGTTCGATGCGTTCGGTCTGCCGGCCGAGCAGTACGCGGTGCAGACCGGCCAGCACCCGGCGATCACCACCAACCAGAACATCGCCAACATCCGTGCGCAGCTGCGCCGCCTGGGCCTCAGCCACGACAACCGCCGCAGCATCAGCACCACCGATCCCGAGTACTACAAGTGGACGCAGTGGATCTTCCTGCAGGTGTTCAACTCGTGGTGCGACCCGGCCACCAAGAAGGCCCGCCCGATCACCGAACTGGTGGCCGAGTTCGAGGCCGGCACCCGCGTGCCCGCCACCGGCGAGTGGGCCACCATGTCGGCCCCCGATCGCCGCCGCGAGCTGGACGGCTGGCGCTTGGCCTACGTGAGCGACGCTCCGGTGAACTGGTGCCCCGGCCTGGGCACCGTGGTCGCCAACGAGGAGGTCACCGCCGATGGCCGCAGTGACCGCGGCAACTTCCCCGTGTTCAAGCGCAACATGCGCCAGTGGATGATGCGCATCACCGCGTACGCCGATCGCCTGATCGACGACCTCGACACGCTCGATTGGACCGACGCGATCAAGGCCATGCAGCGCAACTGGATCGGCCGCAGCGAAGGTGCCACGGTGCACTTCGACATCACCGGCGGGCACGCGAGCGGCGAACGGATCACGGTGTTCACCACTCGTCCCGACACGCTGTTCGGCGCCACGTTCATGGTGTTGGCGCCCGAGCACCCGCTCGTCGATCGCATCACCACTCCGTTCCAGGCCGACGCCGTGGCCAACTACCGCAAGGTGGCTGCCGCAAAAGACACATTCGCCCGCCAGGACGAGGGCCGCGAGAAGACCGGCGTGTTCACCGGCGGCTACGCGGTCAACCCGCTCACCGGAGCCGAGATCCCGGTGTGGATCGCCGACTACGTGCTGATGGGCTACGGCACCGGCGCGATCATGGCTGTGCCGTGTGGCGACCAGCGCGACTTCGAGTTCGCCCGCAAGTTCCGCCTCGACATCGTGGCCATCCAAGAGCCCACCGATGGACGCGGCACCGACACCAGCACGTGGCACGACGCGTTCGTGGGCGATGCGCCCTACATCAACAGCACCAACGAGTCGCTCACGCTGAGCGGTGTCGCCAGCGTCGTCGAGGGCGTGCACCGCACCAACGAGTGGCTGGCGGCGCACGGCCACGGCCATGCCACGATCACCTACAAGCTGCGCGACTGGTTGTTCAGCCGCCAGCGCTACTGGGGCGAACCGTTCCCGATCGTGTACGACGCCGACGGCAACCCGCACGCGCTGCCCGCCAGCGCGCTGCCGGTGCTGCTGCCCGAGACCGACCAGTTCGCGCCGCGCACGTTCGACCCCGACGATGCGCTGAGCAACCCGGAAAGCCCGCTCGACCGCTTGGGCGACTGGGTGGAACTCACGCTCGATCTGGGCGGCGGCCCGCAGACCTACCGCCGCGACACCAACGTGATGCCGCAGTGGGCCGGCAGTTGCTGGTACGAGCTGCGCTACCTCGACCCCACGAACGCCGATGCGTTCGTCGCGCCCGAGAACGAGCGGTACTGGATGGGCCCACAGGGGCCGGGCCACCCGGGCGGCACAGATCTGTACGTGGGCGGTGTCGAGCACGCGGTGCTGCACCTGCTGTACGCCCGCTTCTGGCACAAGGTGCTCTACGACCTGGGCCATGTCAGCTCGTTCGAGCCGTTCCACCGCCTGTTCAACCAGGGCTACATCCTGGCTGCCGCCTACCAGGACGAGCGCGGCATGTACGTCGAGGCCTCCAGCGTCGAGGCTCGCGATGGCGGCTACTTCTACGAGGGCAAACCCGTCTTCCGCGAGTACGGGAAGATGGGCAAGAGCCTGAAGAACGCGCTCGACCCGATCGACCTGTGCACCGAGTACGGCGCCGACACGCTGCGCCTGTACCTGATGGCCATGGGACCGCTCGATGCGTCACGTCCGTGGGAGAGCAAGGACGTCATCGGCGTGCACCGCTTCCTGCAGCGGCTGTGGCGCAACATCGTCGACGAAGACACGGGCGCGCTGCGGCTGCTGCCCGAAGCCGCCTCGCTCGATACCCAGCGCATCGTGCACCGCACGATCGCCGGCGTGCGCGAAGAGCTCGACAACCTGCGCTTCAACACCGCGATCGCCAAGCTGATCGAGCTGAACAACCACCTCACCAAGCTGGGTGGCTGCCCGGCCGACACCGCCGACACGTTGGTGAAGCTGGTGGCGCCGCTCGCTCCGCACATCGCCGAGGAGTTGTGGGCCCGCCTGGGCCACACCGCCACGATCACCTACGAGGCGTTCCCGGTGGCCGACCAGTCGCTGCTGGTTGCCGACGAGGTGGAATATCCCGTGCAGGTGAACGGCAAGGTGCGCAGCCGTATCACCGTGCCGGCCGACGCCGACAACGACACCGTGCAGGCCGCCGCGCTGGCCGACGACAAGGTGCAGGCCGCGCTCGCCGGCGGTGCCCCGAAGAAGATCATCGTGATCCCCGGTCGCATGGTGAACATCGTCGCCTGATGCCAGAGCGCGGAACAGCCCGCCGCCTCAGTGAGGCGACGGGCTGCAGCGTGTTCGGTTCAGGCCAACTTGAGGAACAGCCGCTCGACTTCTTCGAGGTCGAAACCGCTGGCCTCGGCCACTTCCGGGTGGGTGAGGCACGCAGCCATGCCGGTGGCGAGCATCTTGAACCCCACCTGATCCAGCGCCTTACCGGCGGCGGACAGCTGGGCGACGATCTCCTTGCATTCGCGACCTTCGCGAAGCATGGCCTGCACGCCACGTACCTGACCCTCGATGCGAGCGAGGCGGCGCATCAGATCAGCAGTGGTGTCTTCGGGCAGTTGCATGTGCATACCGTACCCCCTGGGGTGTTCTGGAAGCGGATCAGTGGGTGAAGCTGACATTCGGGATCACCTTGCCGAGCCACTTCGGCATGTACCAGTTGCGCTCGCCCAGCAACGCCATCGTGGCGGGAACGATGAGCACTCGCACCACCGTGGCGTCGAGCAGCACGGCCAGGGCCAGCGTGATGCCCAACTCCGTGGGCGGGATCGGGCCGGTGACACCGAAGGCGACGAAGACCACGATCATGATCAGCGCGGCGTTGGTGATCGGGCGGCCGGTGCGAGCGATGCCTTCACGGATCGCCGTGTTGGTGTCGCCGGTGGCTTCGAAGCGCTCGCGGATCGCAGCCAGGAGGAACAGCTGATAGTCCATCGACAGTCCGAACAGCAGGGCGAAGAAGAACAGGGGTGCCCAGGCATCGACGAACCCTTGCTCCTGGATGCCGATCAGGCCGGCGCCGACGCCGTGCTGGAACACGATCGTGGCGAAACCGAACGCGGCACCCACCGTCAGCAGGTTCATCAGCACCGAGAAGACGGCGATGACCAGGCTGCGGAACACCACGAGGAGCAACAAGAACGCCACCAACAGGATCAGCGCGATCGCCAACGGTGCCTTGCCGGTGAGTGTGTCGGCGAGGTCGGTGTTCTGAGCG
Source organism: Actinomycetota bacterium (assembly GCA_030645495.1). GTDB lineage: Bacteria > Actinomycetota > Acidimicrobiia > Acidimicrobiales > Ilumatobacteraceae > UBA668. The sequence goes on along the minus strand of JAUSLV010000011.1, from coordinate 382,955 downwards.
GCCGGGCCGCCCACCTGCGCCGATGGCACGGTGTCGGCCAGCGCGTCGCGCAGCGCCGTCACCATGTCGGACGTTTCTTGCTGGTCGACGGCGTACGAGCCGACGACGCGCACCACCACGCGGCCACTGGCTGCGGGCTCGGTGACGGGGCGAGCGTCGAGCACGTTCTTCACACCGGCGGCGATCTCCGCGGTCTTCGCCGCGTCGGCGGCATCCACGGTGATCAGCACGGGTGCCGCAGCGCCGTCGCCGAAGGCTGCTGCCATGGTCTCGTAGCCGTCACGACTGGTGCGGCCTTCGTCGACGACCCGCGGCCCAGGCATGCCCAAGCGCATTCCGATCGCCGGTGCGGCGAGGGCCAGCAACACGATCGAGCCGATCGCCAGCGTGCGGCCCGGCTTGGCCAGCGAGGCCGCTGTCATCTTCGCCCAGCGGCCTTCGGCGGCGATGTCGGGGTTCTCTTCGTGGTGCGGGTTCTTCGACTTCCGGGTGCGCAGCACACGGTCGCCCAACGAGACGAGCACTGCCGGCAGCAACGTCAGCGATGCGATGGCAACGGCCACCACCGACAGGATCATGCCCAGCGCCATCGAGCGGAACACCATCACCGGCACCACGAACACAGCTGCGAGCGAGAACACGACGGTGAGCGCCGACAGGAACACGGCCTTGCCGGCCGTGCCCAGCGTGTTACCGATGGCATCCATCTCGTTTGCACCCTCGGCGCGCTCTTCGCGGTATCGGCTGACGATGAACAGGCTGTAGTCGATGCCGACCGCAAGGCCGAGCATCATCGCGAAGTTCATCGACCACACCGACAACGGCATCTGATTGCCCAGCAGGTGCAGCGAGGCGAAGCCGACGGCGATGCCGGACACGGCGAGGATCAGCGGCAGACCGGCAGCGAGAGCGGTACCGAACGCGAGCAGCAGCAGGATCACGCTGGGGATGCCGGACAGCAGTTCAGCCTGGTGAAGCGCCTCTTCGTTGCTGCGGTTGAAGTCGCTCCACACGGCCCACTCGCCGGTCACGTCGACGGTCACGCCGTCGGGTAGATCGAGCGCCTTCACGTAGTCGCCCAGTTCGCCGGCCGACTCGGGCAGGTCGGCATCTTCGGTGCCTTCGAGCGCGACGGCGACGAGCGCGGTGCGGCCGTCCGGGGCGATCATGCCCGCCTCGGCGGGCAGTGTGCGCGGGTCGACGGCGCCGGCCGAACCGGGAGCATCGGCCAGCTGGGTCATGAACGTGTCGAGCGCTTCGGGGCTGTCGGCCAGCGGCGTCTCCTGCTGGAACACCACGTAGGCGGCTTCTGCGCCGAGTGCTGCGAAATCGCGGCGCAACTCGTCGCGCACTTCCTGCGACGTGCTGCCCTGGGCCTCCCACCCGGCGCCCGAGAGTGCGCCGTTCAAGCTGATGGCCAGCGGCGCCGAGGCGAGTGCCACGCCGGCCCACACGATCATCACCGCCTTGCGGTGGCGGGCGCTGGCGCGAGCAATGCGCGACAGCAGGCCTGGCTTGCCTTCGTGGTGGTGGCCACGCTCGAGGTCGGGGTGCGGAACGTGAACGTCATCGGTGGTGATACCCATAGGGGTATCATATACATACCCCAGGGGGTATCACAACCTCGTCCACCTCGATGTGAGGATTGGCTACTCCTCGAGTACCTACTCGGAAGCAGGGGCCTGCCGAAGCGTCGTCTTCAGCACCTTGCCCATCGCATTCCGAGGCAGGCTGTCGATGAACACCACCGAACGCGGGCGCTTGTGAGCATTGAGTTCGCGCCCGACGAGATCGATCAACTCGGCTGCACTGACCCCGTCAGCCACCACGAAGGCCACGATCCGCTCGCCGAGGTCGTCGTCGGCGAGGCCCACCACGGCACACTCCGCCACCGCCGGGTGAGCCAGCAGCACCGCCTCCACCTCGCCGGCACCCACCTTGAAGCCGCCGGTCTTGATGATGTCCTGCGACTGGCGGCCGACGATGCGGTGAACGCCGCCGGCATCGATGACGGCCGCATCGCCAGTGCGGAACCACTCGCCGTCGAACGACTCGGCCGTGGCGTCGGGCCGGTTCAGGTAGCCGTCGAACAGGGTCGCGCCGGCGACGTGCAACTCGCCGATCGTGTTGCCGTCGTGAGCCACCGCGTGCCCGTCGTCGCCGATCAGGCGGGTCTGCACCCCGGCGATCGGAGTGCCGACCCAACCGGGCCGGCGTTCGCCGTCGGCACGGGTGGAGAGCGTGATCATCGTCTCGGTCATGCCGTAGCGCTCGACCGGGGCGTGGCCGGTGAGCGCCTGCAACTGCTCGAACACGGGCACCGGCAACGGCGCACTGCCCGACACCAGCAGGCGCGCCCCGGCCAGCTGCGCCGCGGCAGCAGGGTCGGCACACACCCGCCCCCACACCGTGGGCACCCCGAAGTACAGGCTGCCGCCCGCCGCTGCATAGGCCGTGGCAGTGGGGCGACCGGTGTGCACGAGGCGGCTGCCCACCCGCAATGCGCCCAACACGCCGAGCACCAACCCGTGCACGTGGAACAGCGGCAGACCGTGCACCAGTGTGTCCGCCGGCGTCCACTGCCACGCGTCGGCGAGGCCGTCGAGGCCGGCGGCCAGCGCCGCCCGCGACAGCACCACGCCCTTGGGCGCTCCGGTGGTGCCCGAGGTGTAGATGATCAAGGCGGTCGCCGTCGCCGTCGGTTCGGGGAGCGCCGCTGGCGTGCGGCCGGTGGTGGCCAGCGGCACGACAGGCAGCGGGCAGTCGAGCCACGAGTGTGTGCCCAGCACGAGCGTGGCGCCCGAGTCGCGCAGGATGTGCGCTCGTTCGCTGGGCCCGGCATCGGGTGGCACCGGCACCACCGGCGCACCGGCAGTGAGGCCGGCCACGACGGCCACGACGGTTGCCAAGGTGGCGCTGGCGTCGATGGCAACCGCCGACGCGCCCATGATCTGCGCCGCAGTCGCTGACGCGGCCTCAGCCAGTTGCGACCACGACACCCGTTCGCCCGCCACCTCCACCGCGCCCTCGCCGTCGCCGAATGCCCCGTGCAGCGTGGGCAGCACCCCGTGTTCCCCCCTCACCACCCCACCCCGTGGTTTTCGGCGTGGCCTGGCCACGCCGAAACCCTCGAAATGGTGGGGGGATGGACCTGACCGGCATCGATGGTGAGGGCGATGAGGGGCACGCCCGGACGGTACACGAGGTGCGTGTAGGACGGAGCGTCCAACACCACCAGGTCCGCCCGGGCACCCACCTCCAACCGGCCCACGTCGGTGCGTCGCAATGCCTGCGCGCCGCCCAGCGTGGCGGCCAGCAGCGCTTCCTCGGGGGTCATGTGCATGTCGCGAACGGCCAGCGCGATGCACAGCGACATCGAGGTGGTGTAGCTGCTGCCCGGGTTGCAGTTGGTGGCCAGGGCGACGGTGGCGCCGGCGTCGAGCACTCGTCGGGCATCGGGATACGGCTGGCGGGTGCAGAAGTCGGTGGCCGGCAGGAACGTGGCCACCGTGGTGCTGCCGGCCAGCGCAGCGATGTCGGCATCGGACAGGTAGGTGCAATGGTCAGCCGAGGCGCAGCCCATCTCCACCGCCAACTGCACGCCGGGGCCGAGGCCCAGCTGGTTGGCGTGCAGGCGCAGCCCCAGGCCGACAGCGCGCCCGGCCTGCAACACGGCGCGGCACTGGTCGGCATCGAACGCGCCCACCTCGCAGAACGCGTCGATCCAGCGAGCGTGTGGGGCGGCGGCAGCGAGCATGTCGGTGCACACGTGGTGCACGTAGTCGTCGGTGCGCCCGTCGAACTCGGGCGGCACCACGTGCGCGCCCAGGAACGTGGTGTCGCGGGTGAAGCGCTCGCCCACCTGCAGGCAGCGGGCCTCGTGGTGCGCGTTCAACCCGTAGCCCGACTTGATCTCCACCGTGGTGATACCGGCCCGGCGCGCCTCCGCGCGGCGCAGCGCGGTGAGACGAGTGAGCTCGGCATCACTCGCTGCCCTCGTCGCCTCCACCGACACACGGATACCACCCGCTTCGTACGGGCGGCCCGCCATGCGCGCGGCGAACTCGTCGGCGCGGTCGCCGGCGAACACGAGGTGCGTGTGGCTGTCCACGAACCCGGGCATCACGCACCGCCCCGCCGCGTCGATGCATTCGTCGGCCACCTGGCCGGCAGCGCCGACCGCCATGACGCGACCCTCGGCGAACACCACCGACGCGTTGCGCACGATGCCCAGCGGGCCCTCCCCCACGGTGGGGTCGTTCGTCACCAGCAGCCCGATGTGGTCGACCACGGTGGTGCTCACGCCGTCACCCGGCCCTCGTGGCCGCGAGCGCGACCGCCAACTCGCGCTCCACGTCGAGGTGCGCGTGCCGCCCCTCGCACACCACCACCTTGCCGCTCGCCACCACGTGGTGCACATCGGCAGCCGTGGCGGCGAACACCGCTGCTTCCAACGCCTCGGCGATCGTGGTACCCGCCGTGCGCACCGAATCGAGCCGCACCGACACGAGGTCGGCGTGGGCACCAGCGGCGAGGACACCCGCAGTTCCCCAGCCCAGGCTGCGGTGGCCGTCGGCCGTTGCTGCCCGCAGCAGTGCGACGGCGCGGTGGTTGCCGCGCACGCCGGTCGACAACCGTTCGTCGAGTTCCACTGCCCTGGCTTCTTCGAACAGGTCGATCACCGCGTGCGAGTCGCTGCCCAACGACAGCGACGCGCCCGCCGCGGCCAGGGCCGACGCGGCACCGATACCATCGGCCAGGTCGCGTTCGGTGGTGGGGCACATGCACACCGTGCTGCGGGCCACCCCCAACATGCCCACGTCGACACCCGCCAGGTGGGTGGCGTGCACCGCGGTGAACTCGGCGTCGAGCACGCCGTGTTCGGCCAGCAGCGCCGTCGGGGTGAGGCCGTAGGTGTCGATGCACTGGTCGTTCTCCGACTGCTGCTCCGACACGTGCGAGTGCACCGGTGCCCGGTGGTGACCCGCCCACTCGGCCACCGTGCGGATGCCGAACACGTCGACCGCGCGCACCGAATGGATCGCCGCGCCGAGCAACACCCCGGGTGCGGTCAGCGACTGAGCGATGGCCTCCACCCGCTGTGCCCATGCCGCAGCGGTGCCATCCGAGAACCGCTGCTGCACGTCGTTGGGCGACACCCCGAACCCGCCGTAGAGGTAGCACGTGTCGAGCAGCGTGATGCGAATGCCCACGTCGGTTGCCGCCACCACCAGCGCCTCGCTCATCGCGTTCGGGTTGGCATAGGGCACCCCACCCGGCCCGTGGTGCAGGTAATGGAACTCGCCGACGCAGGTGACCCCCGCGAGGGCCATCTCGCCGTACACCGCCCGCGCCAGGCGATGGTACGAGTCGGGGTTCAGCGTGCGCGCCAGTGAGTACATCTGGTCGCGCCACGTCCAGAACGAACCCGAACCCGAGTGCGTGCGACCACGCAGAGCGCGGTGGAACGCGTGGCTGTGCGCGTTGGCCAGGCCCGGCAGCGTGAGCCCGGCCAGTCGAACTGCGCCTGCCGGGCACTGAGCCACGGTCTGCACCGACTCGATCACGTCATTGTTCACCTTCACGAGCACGCCGGGGGTTGCAGTCGGCCCGCCCAGCCACGCCATCTCGCACCAGTAGGCAACCATCTACGAACCCACCCGCCGCACGAACTGGGTGATCCGCTCGACGAACGCGTCGCGGTGGAAGCGCTCGAACTGCTCCCACGTGGTGAGGCTGCGGGTGTCGTGCACCCGATCCAGGAACAGGATGCCGTCGAGGTGGTCGCACTCGTGCTGGAACGTGCCGGCGGTGAGGCCGCGGCGCACCTCGTCGTGCTCGTTGCCGTCGCGATCCCACCAGCACACACGCACGTTCACGTGGCGCAGCACGTTGCCGCGCAGGTTGGGCACCGACAGGCAGCCCTCGTTGTTCTCGAACTGCTCGTCGTCGAGCGGTTCGATGACCGGGTTCACCACCACGGTCAGCGGGATGTGCGGCTTGTACGGATAGCGCGGGTTGTGGTTCACCTCGATCGTGGTGATCCGCAGCAACGCGCCCACCTGCGGCGCGGCGATGCCCGCACCGTTGGCCGCGTGCATCGTGTCGATCAGGTCGTCGATCAGTTGCTGCACGGCCGGCGAGGCGAGTTCCTCACGGGTGACCTCACGCGAGCGCTCACGCAGCGTCGGATTGCCCACATGCAGGATCTCGCGAACGGCCACGCTCAACTCTCGCGCATCGGTATCCGCACGCCGCGCTCGTCGGCCACCTCGATGGCTCGCTCGTAGCCGGCGTCGGCGTGGCGGATCACGCCCATGCCCGGGTCGGTGGTGAGCACCCGCTCGAGCTTCTGCGCAGCCAGGTCGGTGCCGTCGGCGAGGGCCACCATGCCGGCGTGGATGCTGCGGCCGATGCCCACACCTCCGCCGTGGTGGATGCTCACCCAGCTGGCGCCCGACGACGTGTTGACGAGTGCGTTCAGCAATGGCCAGTCGGCGATCGCGTCGCTGCCGTCCATCATCGACTCGGTCTCGCGATACGGCGAGGCCACCGACCCAGAGTCGAGGTGGTCGCGGCCGATCACGATCGGCGCCTTCAGCTCACCCGTGCGCACCATCTCGTTGAACCGCAGGCCCAGGCGGTGCCGCTCGCCATAGCCCAACCAGCAGATGCGCGCCGGCAGGCCCTGGAACGCCACCCGCTCGCCCGCCATCTGGATCCACTTCGCCAGGTGCGGGTCGTCGGGAAACTCCTCCAGCACGGCCTTGTCGGTGGCCGCGATGTCGGCCGGGTCGCCGCTGAGCGCCACCCAGCGGAACGGGCCCTTGCCCTCGCAGAACAGCGGGCGGATGTAAGCGGGCAGGAAGCCCGGGTAGTCGAACGCCCGGTCGTAGCCGCCCAGCTTGGCCTCGGTGCGCAGGCTGTTGCCGTAGTCGAACACCTCGCTGCCCTTGTCCATGAAGCCCACCATCGCCCGGCAGTGGGTGGCCATGCTCTCGCGGCTGCGGCGGATCAGTTCCTGCGGGTTGCTCTTGGCCATCTCGGCGGTGGCCTCGATGGTGAGGTCGGCAGGCACGTAGCTCAGCGGGTCGTGCGCGCTGGTCTGGTCGGTGACGATGTCGGCCGGGAAGTCCATCTCCAGCAGCTTCGGCACCACCACCGCGGCGTTGCCCACCAGGCCCACCGACAGCGCCCGCCCCTCGTCGCGAGCGCGGATGCAGCGGGCCACTGCGTCATCCAGCGAGTCGGCGATCTCGTCGAGGTAGCGGTGCTCGTGGCGGCGTTGCACGCGCCACGGGTCCACGTCGATGCACAGCGCCACGCCGTCGTTCATCGTGACCGACAGCGGCTGCGCACCGCCCATGCCACCCAAGCCGGCGGTGAGCGTGATCGTGCCACGCAACGTGCCGTCACCGCGGCCCGCAGCCTGGCGACGGCGGGCGATCTCGGCGAAGCACTCGTAGGTGCCCTGCAGGATGCCCTGGGTGCCGATGTAGATCCACGAGCCGGCCGTCATCTGGCCGTACATCGTCAGGCCCATCGCTTCCAGGCGGCGGAACTCGTCCCACGTGCCCCACTCGGGCACCAGGTTGCTGTTCGCCAGCAGCACCCGCGGCGCCCACTCGTGAGTGCGGAACACGCCCACCGGCTTGCCGCTCTGCACCAGCATCGTCTCGTCGCCCTTCAGCGTGCGCAAGGTGCGGGCCATCGCGTCGAACGCGTCCCAACTGCGGGCAGCGCGCCCGGTGCCGCCGTACACCACCAGGTCGTCGGGCCGCTCGGCCACCTCGGGGTCGAGGTTGTTGTGCATCATCCGGTAGGCGGCCTCCTGCGGCCACCCCAGGCAGTTCAGTTCCGTCCCCCTCGGCGAGCGAACAGGCCTTGCACCGATCATCTCAGGCTCCCTTCGGTCGCCTCGCCGTGCGAGCCGCCTCCGCTGCGCTTCGGCATCTCGACTGTGTTCCAGATCTCGAACAACATCACAGCACCTCCAGTGGGCCGACGGCGGATTCCACTGCGGCGAGCACACTGCCATCGGCGAGCAGCTGTTCGGCCATGCGCAGGTCGGGCGACAGCCAGCGGTCGGGGCCCGGGCCGGCCACCAGCGACCGCAGCACGGCGACTGCCGCACCGGTGCCCGCGGCGGGTTGCAGCGGGCCGCGCAGGTCGATCGCCGCGGCCGCACACACTAACTCGACGGCCAGCACCCGGCGCAGGTTGGCCACCGAGCGTCGCAGGGCTCGCGCCGCGGCCCACCCGTTGGAGACGTGGTCCTCCTGCATCGCGCTCGTGGGCATGCTCTGCGTGCTGGCGGGCACGGCCAGGCGCTGGTTCTCGAGGGCCATCGCCACCTGCGTGTAGTGGGCGATCATCAGCCCGCTGTTCACGCCGGCGTCGGGCGACAGGAACGGCGGCAGGCCGTGCGAGCGGGCGACGTCGAGCATGCGGTCGGTGCGCCGCTCGGCGATCGCCGACCACTCGCTGCAGGCGATGCGCAGGAAGTCGCACACGAACGCAACGGGTCCGCCGTGGAAGTTGCCGCAGCTCTCCACGCGCCCGTCGGGCAGGATCATCGGGTTGTCGATCGCGGCTGCCAGCTCGCGCTCGGCGATCGTGCGCGCGTGGGCCAGCGTGTCGAGGCCCGCGCCGTGCACCTGCGGAGTGCAGCGCAACGAGTACGCGTCTTGCACGCGGGTGTCGCCCTCGCGGTGGCTGGCCACGATCGCCGAGCCGGCCAGCAGGCGCATCAGGTTGCGGGCGCTGGCCGCCTGGCCCACCTGCGGGCGCAGTGCCTGCAGATCGGCGGCGAACGGCCGGTCGGTGCCCAGCAACCCCTCGATGGTCATGGCCGCGGTGACGTCGGCCAGGCGCGACAGCTCGCCCAGGTCGTGGATCGCCAGGCACAACATGCCGAGGATGCCGTCGGTGCCGTTGATCAGCGCCAGGCCCTCCTTGGCGCGCAGCGTGATCGGCTGCAGGCCGGCGCGTTGCAGCGCCACGGCGGTGGGCACGCGCAGGTCGTCGATGCCCCACACCTCACCCTCGCCGATGAGGGCCAGCGCGCAGTGGGCCAGCGGGGCAAGGTCGCCGCTCGCGCCGAGCGAGCCGTGCTCGCGCACGACCGGGGTGATGCCCTCGTTCAACAGCGCGAGCTGCATCTCCACCACTTCGGGCCGGGCACCCGAGAAGCCCATCGCCAGGCTGCGGGCGCGCAGGAACAGCATCGCCCGCACCACTTCCGGCTCCACCGGGTCGCCCATGCCCGCAGCGTGCGAGCGCACCAGTGCCACCTGCAGTTCGGCAGTGCGTTCGGCCGGGATGACGGTGTTGGCCAACGACCCGAACCCGGTGGTGACGCCGTACACCGGCTGATTGCCGGCCACAAACCCCTCGACCAGTGCTGCCGAGCGCGCCATCGCCGCCCGCGCCGAGTCGCTCAGTGTGATCGGCACGTGCCGCCGAGCGACGGTCACCACGTCGGCCAGCGCGGGCGCTCCCCCGTCCAGCGTCACCGATGCAGCAGCCGAGTTCCCCACGGCGGCATGTTACGCACGCCCACGGTCACGTCGGGCGGAGCGGTGGCCGCCGAGCAGCGCCCTGAAGCGCTCATCCTCCTTCGGTCGATGGACTCGTCACCATCACGCACTCGATCGATGCGAATTCGAACGTGCAGTGGAACGTCGCCCCCAGGTTCTCCACCTCGAACCAGAACAGCCCGCTGGTGGACGACGAGAACACGGTCCAACCACCGTCGCTGCGCGTGTACGGGTCGGAGCTCTCGGTGAGTCGAACCCCGTCGGGAATCCACGCCACGGCGTACCAGCCCTTGCCGTCCATGGCTCGCTCGCCGAAGAACAGGTCATTGGGGGTCAGATCGTACGGGGGGCAATTCCTCGAGACCCGATCGCCCGAAACGGTGCGAACCTCGTAGCACAGCGCGCCGCCCTCGGCCTCGCTCTCGATCGTCAGTTCACCGCCCGGCGGGGCAGCGACGGTGTCGGCCGCCGTACTCGATCCCGCCGACGAGACAACCGATGCTCCACTACTGGCCGAGCATGAGGCTGTTGAAAGGACAGTCACCGCCACGACCAGATGTCGCACCTTTCGTCTGCGCCCCATTGGTTTCCAGCCCACGTACCTGCTCACGCGTCGTCCCCTCCGGGCTGAGCCGAGACGGCCTTTGCCAGCCACGTCTCGAACGCGTGCCCTGGAGCTCCAAGGCGAAGCGGAAACTTGAGGGAGTGATACAGGTGCGTCGTCCACATCAAGACGTCGACGAAGCGACCTATCTCGGCGACCTGGGCCGCCGATCCACTGTTTCCATGTGCCTGGCTGACAAGGAAACTGAGACCGCTCTGCGCTGCGCTCATGAAAGCCATCACGTCATCGAGGATGTCGTCGTCCGCCAGCCCGACGCCCTCCAAGAACCCCGCCACGGCCACAAACTCCTGCTCCTCTGGGAGTTGCGCAACCCGCAACAACAGAACGCAGCGGTCCGCGGCCAACTCGTACTCCTCGCGAGTCACCGATGCATCAGTCCCATCCCCCACGGCGGCATGTTACGCAGGGCAACCAGTCACGGATGCGGGATCTCGAATTGGCTGAAGTCACCAGCACCTGCTGGGCCGATCACTGCGACTCCACCACTCCTGCAACTCACCGTTGGGTTCTGGCCCTGGATCACACCGAGTGCAGAGATTGATCCGTCATCGCCGAGGAGGACCAGCTCGAAGTCGGCGGATCGGTGCGGGGCGGACAACGCGAGAACGAGTCGCCCATCACAAAGAGCGAGCAGTTCGCTGGTGTCCCAGGAGACGCTGTCGACCTGCCCCATCAGCGACGCGGACGGGACGGCGCACGTCGCCGTCGACGTCGCTACCAGACCAACCTCGTTCACCAGGCAGTCTCCCGGCTTCCCTGAGGCGATCGCCAACACGCCGTCGCCGAACGCCATCGACGCATCGGACGTCAGTCCATCCGGGAGGCTGACGTCGTGAAACGTGCCCGCACCCAGGTCGTGAATCGACAGGCGGGCCGCACCCAGCAGCCCTGGTTCCGTCAGCGTCAACACCGCCACGTACCGACCGTCGGGCGACAACACAGCAGCGATCGAGTCCTTGCTCACCTGGTCCAGCAGCGTGGTCACCTCCAACGAGTCGGGATCGACCGCCAGCACCTGAGCAGCACTCCCAGCCTCGGGCCGTGCCAACACGACTGCCTTGTCACCGATCACATCGATGTCGAGCACCATGAAGTACATCCCGAGCAGCTGTGGCTCCGACGCGAAAATTGCCCGCAGTTCCGCCGTGTACCGGCCATCACCACGCACAGCGGACGTGTAGACGTAGCCATCCGGGAGCCTAACGGCCCTGACAGCTCCTGATTGGCCGTCGACGGTGGCGCTCCTTGCGGCGGAGCCGCAAGCACACAGCAGAAGGCAAGCCAGCAGGATTCTCTTGGCGCTGACCGGAAATCCACGCATTCAGATCTCTCCGGATATCGAGCGGTGGAGTGAGATGTGCCAGCCATCATCGGTGACCCAGGACACCACAGAGACCTCGCGCCGAGGGAGCCACTGTTCGGCGCTCAGCCGCCAACTCGAGACGACATGTGCAGCAATCTCTCGCTCGCAGAGCGACACGTCCTCGTCGCTCAGCTCCGGCGGTAGCGACATGAAGTCAGCCAGGCAGATCATGTTGATCGCCTTCTCGATCTCATGCGGTGCCAGCCCGGCCTGACGCCACTCGCGGATGCGTTCAGGGACATTCCGAATCTGAAGGACCGAGAGGCCACTCTCCGACACTACGAACCTGGGGAAGTACAGACCATCGACGATCGGAATGGCGAACCTCCCCTTCTCCAGCGCACAGAGATCAAGAAGGCCAGCGACCGGGGACTGCCAGCCAAGCGCCCTCCGCGAGGCGTCGGCCACTCGCAGCTCCAACGAGTCCTCACTGCGTGTCACTCGGCCACCCCCGTTGACTTCAGCCCGTCTGCGCCCCATTGGTTTCCAGCCCACCCCTCTTCGCCAACTGTACGCACACCGTCCGAAAGAGGTGACCCGGCCGTCACCACCCCGCCCATTCCCGAGGGTTTCAACGTGACCTGCCCACGTGGAAACCCTCGGGAATGTCGGACCACGCGCCACCGTTCCGCATCGTGGACAGGTTCCACCAGGCGGAACCACTGGTGTACAGTTGGGGCGAGAAATGCCACAGGGGGTAACCGTGTCCTTCCCGTCCGACCTCGAGATCGCCCGTGCCGGTAAGCCGGCGCCACTCACCGACATCGCCGCGATGATGGGCATCGGCCCGCACCTGCTCGAGCAGCATGGCGACGAGCTGGCCAAGATCAAGCTGGAAGCGATCGACGAGCTGAGCGATCGCCCGAAGGCCAAGTACGTGGTGGTCACGGCCATCACCCCCACGCCGCTGGGCGAGGGCAAGACCACCACCACGGTCGGCCTGGGGCAGGCGATGCCGCTGATCGGCAAGAAGGCCGTGATCAGCTTGCGCCAGCCGTCGATGGGCCCTACGTTCGGCATCAAGGGCGGCGCGGCCGGCGGCGGCTACAGCCAGGTGATCCCGATGGAGCTGCTGAACCTGCACCTCACCGGCGACTTCCACGCCGTCACCGCGGCGCACAACCTGCTGTCGGCGATGGTCGACAACCACCTGCACCAGGGCAACGAACTCGATCTCGACATCGACAACATCACGTGGCGGCGGGTGCTCGACGTGAACGATCGCAGCCTGCGCAACATCATCGTCGGCCTCGGCGGCAAGGCTGACGGCGTCACCCGCCAGACCGGCTTCGACATCACCGCGGCCAGCGAGGTGATGGCGATCCTCGCCCTCAGCACCTCACTCGCCGACCTGCGCGCCCGCATGGGCCGCATCGTGGTGGGCTACAACCACGCCGGCGAGCCCGTCACCGCTGAGCAACTGAAGGCCGCCGGCTCGATGGCAGTGATCATGCGCGAGGCACTGAAGCCCAACCTGCTGCAGACACTGGAGAACACTCCGGTGATCGTGCACGCCGGTCCGTTCGGCAACATCGCCCACGGCAACAGCTCGATCGTCGGCGACCTGATCGGCATGCGCTGCGGCGAGTACCTCATCACCGAGGCCGGCTTCGGCGCCGACATGGGCGCCGAGCGGTTCTTCAACATCAAGTGCCGCACCTCGGGCATGGTGCCCGACGCGGCCGTGCTGGTGGCCACCGTGCGTGCGCTCAAGGCGCACAGCGGCAAGTTCAAGATCGTGGCCGGCAAGCCGCTGCCCCCCGAGCTGCTCGCCGAGAACCCCGACGACGTGCGTGCCGGCGCGGCCAACCTGATCAAACAGATCGAGAACGTGAAGGTGCACGGCGTGTCGCCTGTGGTGGCGATCAACGCGTTCCCCGGCGACTTCGCCAGCGAGCACCAGGCCATCCGCGAGATCGCCGAGAGCGTGGGCGCGCGCGTTGCCGTGTGCACCCACTTCTCCGACGGTGGCAAGGGCGCGATCGAGCTCGCCCGCGCCGTGGTGGAGGCGTGCGACGAGCCGAGCACGTTCAAGTACTGCTACGAGAGCGACATGACGCTGAAGCAGAAGATCGAGGCGGTGGCCACGAAGATCTACGGCGCGGCCGACGTGGAGTACAGCCCCACCGCCACCACCCAGCTGGCCCGATACGAGCGGCTGGGGTTCGGCACGCTGCCCGTGTGCATCGCCAAGACGCACCTCTCCATCAGCGGCGACCCGAAAATGAAGGGCGCGCCCACGGGCCACACACTGCACGTGCGCGAGGTGCGCGCCAGCGTGGGCGCCGGGTTCGTGTACCCGATCTGCGGCGACATGACCACCATGCCCGGCCTCGGTTCTGCGCCCGCGGCCAGCATCATCGACTTCGATGCGAACGGCGAGATCGTGGGCCTGTCATGAGCATCACCCCCACCGGCGAGTTCGAGCGCACCCCCGGCGGTGCGGTGTTGATGGACGGCATCCGCCTGCGCGGCGAGATCATTGCCGGCCTGGCAGCCACCATCGCCGCGGCCGGCAACCAGCCCGTGTGCCTGGCCACCGTGCTGGTGGGCGACGACCGGCCCAGCCAGCTGTACGTGGCCAGCAAGCGCAAGCTGGCCGGCGAGGCGGGCATGACGTCGAAGCATGTCGAGCTGCCTGCCACCGCCACCCAGGCCGAGGTGGAAGCCGCCGTCGCCACCCTTGTCGCCGAGCCCACGGTGCACGGCATCCTGTGCCAGCTTCCTCTGCCCGTCGGCCTCGACCCCGAGCCGGTGCTCGCGCTGATCCCGCCCGAAAAGGATGTCGACGGTCTCACCGAGCGCTCGATGGGTCGCCTCGTGCGCGGCCTGCCCGGCCACGTGGGGTGCACGCCGCTGGGCGTGATGCGCCTGCTCGATCGCTACGGCGTGGCCACCAGCGGCAAGCGCGCCACGGTGATCGGCCGCAGCACGCTGACGGGCCTGCCGCAGGTGCTGCTGCTGGGCCGCAAGGGTGTGGACTGCACGGTCACGCTGGCCCACTCGCGCACCAGCAGCGCCGACATGATCGAGGTGTGCCGCCAGGCCGACATCATCGTCGCCTGCGCCGGCCAGGCGCGCATGATCACCGCCGCCCACGTGAAGCCCGGCGCGGCAGTCATCGACGTGGGCGTGTCGCGCACCGAGGCCGGCATCGTGGGCGACGTCGACTTCGACGCGGTGCAAGCCATCGCGGGCGCGATCACCCCGATGCCGCGTGGCACCGGCCCGATGACGATCGCCTGCCTGCTGGAGAACACGCTGTCCGCCGCGCGCATGCAGGGCGCCTTCCCGGCCTGATGTGAGCACCCGGCGATGAGCACCGTCCAGTCGATCGAGCGCGCGTTCGCGCTGCTGAAGGTGCTGTCCGGCGGGCCCGCGGGCGTCACCGACCTCGCCGATCGCGTCGGCCTGCCCAAGAGCACGGTGTCGCGGTTGCTGTCCACGCTGGAGGAGTTGGGCGTGGTCGAGCAGCCCGCGGCTGGGGGCGTGTACCGCATCGGCGCGGGCATGATCGAACTGGCCGCTGCGGCCTCGCCCGGGCGGTCGCTGATCTCCACGGCCCGGCCGCACCTGATCGAGCTGAACCGCCGCACCGGCGAGGCCTCGGGCATCTCCATCCCCGACGGGTTCGACATGTTCTACCTCGACCAGGTGACACCAAACGCCGAGCTGCAGGTGCGCGACTGGACCGGCACCCGCATCCCGATGCACGCCGTGCCGTCGGGGCAAGCGCTGTTGGCGCTCGACGACGCCCTGCTCGATCAGTACCTGGCGGCACCGTTGCAGCGCTTCACGCAGCACACGCTCACCAGCGCGACCGCACTGCGCAAGCGGATCACCGAGGTTCGTCGCGCCGGGTACGCCTGGGCGATGGAGGAATACGCCGAGGGGATGAACTCCGTAGCGGCCGCACTGCGCACCCAGGACGGCAGGGTGGTGGCCGCGTTGCACGTGTACGGTCCTGCATCGCGGTTCCCGGGCGAGCGGGATGCGCACGAGATCGGCGAGATGGTGAAGGCCACCGCGGCGAAGATCAAGTTCGACTGAGAGCGAGAGACAGTGGAGCGTTACGACTACATCATCGTCGGCGGCGGGTCGGCGGGTTCGGCCCTGGCCAACCGGCTCAGCGCCGATCCGGCGAACAAGGTGTTGGTGCTCGAAGCCGGGCGGCCCGACTACAAGTGGGACGTCTTCATCCACATGCCGGCGGCGCTGATGTTCCCCATCGGCAGCCGGTTCTACGACTGGAAGTACGAGAGCGAACCCGAGCCGTTCATGAACGGCCGCAAGGTGTACCACGCCCGCGGCAAGGTGCTGGGCGGCAGCAGCAGCATCAACGGGATGATCTTCCAGCGCGGCAACCCGCTGGACTACGAACGGTGGGCAGCCGACAAGGGCATGGAGACGTGGGACTACGCCCACTGCCTGCCGTACTTCAAGAAGATGGAGACCTGCCTGGCCGGCGGCGACGAGTGGCGCGGCGCCAGCGGCCCGCTGGTGCTGGAACGTGGCCCCTCCGACAACCCGCTGATCGACGCGTTCTTCGAGTCCACACAGCAGGCCGGGTATCCGCGCACCACCGACGTGAACGGCTACCAGCAGGAGGGGTTCGCCCGCTTCGACCGCAATGTGCATCGTGGCCGCCGGCTCAGCGCGGCCCGCGCCTACCTGCACCCGGTGATGAAGCGCCCCAACCTCACTGTCACCACTCGGGCGCTGGTGCACAAGGTGTTGTTCGACGGCAAGCAGGCCACCGGTGTGCAGTACTCCGTGCGCGGCAAGCTGCTGACCGCGAACGCACGCGAGGTGGTGCTGTGCGGTGGGGCGTTCAACACGCCGCAACTGCTGCAGCTCAGCGGTATCGGCAACGCCGCCGAGCTCAGTGAGTTGGGCATTCCCGTGGTGCACAACCTGCCCGCGGTGGGCATGCACATGCAGGATCACCTCGAGGTCTACGTGCAGCACGCGTGCACGCAGCCGGTGTCGCTGCAGCCCAACCTGCAGTTCTGGCGGCGGCCGTTCATCGGCCTGCAGTGGCTGTTCGGTAGGGGCCCGGGGGCCAGCAACCACTTCGAGTCGGGCGGCTTCGTGCGTTCGAACGACGACGTCGAATACCCGAATCTGATGTTCCACTTCCTCCCCATCGCCGTGCGCTACGACGGCACCGCGCCGGCCGGCGGCCACGGCTACCAGGTGCACGTGGGCCCGATGTACAGCGATGCCCGCGGCTCGGTGAAGATCGTCAGCACCGACCCGAAGGTGAAGCCCGCGCTGCGCTTCAACTACCTCTCCACCGACCAGGATCGCCGCGAGTGGGTCGAGGCCATCCGCGTCACCCGCAACATCCTCCGCCAGGCCGGCCTGGCCCCCTACAACGGCGGCGAGATCTCCCCCGGCCCCGAGGTGGAGACCGACGAGCAGATCCTCGACTGGGTGCGCCACGACGGCGAGACCGCGCTGCACCCGTCGTGCACCGCACGTATGGGTGCCGAGGACGACGACAGCGTGGTGGATCCGCTGACGATGAAAGTGTGGGGCGTGGATGGTGTGCGCGTGTGCGACGCCTCGGCGATGCGCTACGTCACCAACGGCAACATCTATGCCCCGGTGATGATGATGGCCGAGAAGGCCGCCGACCTGATCCTCGGCAACACTCCTCTCGCCCCCGAACCGACGGAGTTCTTCCGCGCGAAGTAGGGAGCGCTGGTGTGCGTCAATCGGCGTCCCGGTACATGAGCCAGAACCTCATCCCGACCACCAGCGACCCGATCAGGGCGTACCCGAGGCGCTCTCCCGGCGATCCAGGCACGTATGCAAACCCGACCGCCGCAGCGACCGGCGCTGCGACCGCGATCGCCCGCCAACGCCAACGGCGTTCCCGTCGCTCGGCATCTCTGAGCGATGCCTCCAGCCGGGCGGCCAGCCCTTCCGGCGCGGCCGCTCGTTCGCGCTCTCGATCCGGATCCATCTCATACATCAGCGAGGTCCCAGCGAGGTCAGTCCGTGTTCCACGTCTTCAAGAGAACTCCGGCACTGTAGAGACCGCACAGGGCAACCCATAGACCGAATCGCTCAGGACCGCTCATGTCCCCTGGAACCCGGACCATGACCACCGCGACTCCGATGAAGGCCAGAAGGTTCCCGATCCAAAACCAGTTCCACTCTGATGGCCGCGATCGTTTGCCTTCGGTCATCCGACCAACCCGGTCTCTCGCCCCGCACCCACCCGATCAGGATGACCCACGCTGGACCCGTTGTCCAGCACCCGGTGGAGCCGGTCCTCCAAACTCTCAGTCCGGCGTGTTTGTGGCACGTCACAAACGTACGTTGCGTTTGTGGCGTGCCGTAAACCTGGCCTGGACGGGCGGCCCCATGTCGCCGGAGAACGTCGCCCGGCATCGGCGAGCACAGGCGCACGATTGCTGCCTGAGGTCCATTGACGCTGCCCAACCGCCGTGCGCACGATGCGGCCAGGAGGGGCGTCATGCGCGAGATCTGGAAGATCACCAGCGCCTTCGTGGTCTCGGCGGCGGCCGCCGGGGCCGCGTGGTGGATGGTGCAGCGCGACACCGAGGCCGACTCCGAGTCAGCGGCCGGGAACACGGCCTGGATGCTCGGTGCATTCGCCGTCGTGGTGTTCGCCTACGCCCTGTACCTCGTGTTCCGTGATGTGGAGGAGGTCATCGAACACGAGGTGCAGGATCACGACCTGCAACACCTCGAGTCATTCGAGCCCACGCTGTTCCATTGGGCGCTCGGCGCCGCGGCAGTCGTGGTGCTGGTGGCGCTACTGCTGTAGCGAGCAGCTCACTTCGGCCGGTCGCGCGCCACCAACTCGGCCATGCGCGCCAGCACGCCCGAGCGCATCGCCCGCACCGTGCCGCCGTAGGCATCACGCGAGAAGCCGGCGTACACCTGCGCCTTGGCCACGGCGGTGGACAGCACGTCGGCCTCCGGCACCACCACGTCGAGGAAGCCGGCATCCACTGCACCGGCAGCACCGGTGAGCTCCGCGAGAGCGACAGCGGTCTGCAGGTGGCGACGGCTGAGCCGGTCGTCGCAGATCGTGATCGCCCAGTCGGGCAGCACAATGCCGATGGCCACCTCGTTGAGCCCGATCTTGCACGGCACGTCGGCGCCCACGCGCAGGTCGCAGGCCAGCAGCATCAGCGCGCCGGCAGCCAGCGCGTGGCCGGTGCTCGCGGCCACCACCGGAATCGGGACGCCGTACAGCTTGTGCACCAGGTCGCCACCGTCGCACATCAGGTTGGCCACCGCGTTGAAGTCGCCGCTACCCATCACCGACAGATCGAAGCCGGCACAGAACTTGCCCGGCCGCCCGTGCAGCACGATCGCCCCGACCGTCGCATCGGCCACCGCCGCGTCGACCGCGGCCGAGATCGCCGCGAGCATCGCGAACGACAGCGCGTTGGCCTTGCCGTCGTCCATGTGGATCACGACCACGTTGTCGATGCGTTCGGTGGAGATGGCGGAAGTCATGCGGCCACGGTAGTGCGCCGTCACGCGCGTGAGCCGAACCTCGCCTTCGCCATCGAGCGCAGCTTCA
Organism: Actinomycetota bacterium; assembly: GCA_030645495.1. Taxonomy (GTDB): domain Bacteria; phylum Actinomycetota; class Acidimicrobiia; order Acidimicrobiales; family Ilumatobacteraceae; genus UBA668. The sequence continues at coordinate 363,858 of JAUSLV010000011.1, read as the reverse complement.
TGCGTGTCTGTGCGAACTCGAGACTGTCGTCCGAACCGACATCGAAGCGGTTGGCCAGGCTGTCGCTGAGGCGGTCGAGGATGATCGCCATCACCAGCAGCGCGAGGCCCGATTCCACGCCGACACCGAAGTCGGGCTTGGTGAGCGCTTCCACCGCCTTGAAGCCGAGGCCCTGGCCGCCGATGAAGCCGGCGATGATCACCATCGACAGTGCCATCATCAGCACCTGGTTCAGAGCCAGCATGATGCCCTTCATCGCCAGCGGCACATGCACGCCCCACAACCGTTGCCGCGGCGTGGCGCCGAACGTGATGGCGGCCTCGAGCGTCTCGGGGTTCACCTGCTTGATCGCCAAGGCTGTCAGCCGGATACCGGGCGGGATCGCGTAGATCACGGTCGCCAGGATGCCCGGCACGTAACCGACCTGGAACAGCATCACGAACGGGATCGCATAGATCAGGCTGGGCAGCGTCTGCAGCGCATCGAGCCCGGGTTCGAGGGCCGCCTCCAGCCGTGGCCGCTGGCCCACGAAAATGCCGATCGGCACCGACACCACGATCGCGATCAGCACTGCCACCACCAACTGCGCGAGCGTCACCAGCGACGCCTCCCACATGCCGAGCAAGCCGATGCCGATCAGCCCAACGGTCGTGAACACAGCGAACTTCCAGCCGCGCAGCACAAACGCGATCAGCACCACGCCGCCGATCAGCACCGGCCACGCCAGCGAGATGCTGAGCAGGTCGCGCAGGCGGATGACCACGTCGCGCACGATGAAGTCGTTGATCCACTGCAGCTGGTCGCCGAAGGTGTCGCGGATCCAGATGATGAACTCGTCGATCGGCTCCACGAGGTTGTGATCGAACGTCCACGGCACCGTCAACCCACCGGCGGAATCGGCCACCACGTAGCTCCCAACGAGCGCACCGACAGCAGCTCCCCAGTAGATCTTGGTCGGCACCGGAAACACTCGTCGCCGATCCACGAGCGAACGAGTGGTGCGATCGAATGCCATCGCGATCGAGAAGATCGACAGGCCCACGAGGAACGAGCGGCCCGGGCTGCGCAGCTTCATCGTGTCGAACAACTCGGCGCCGAGGCCGCCCGACCCCACGAGGCCACCGATCACCACCATGCCGAGGCACATCATGATCATCTGGTTCACAGCCAGGACGAACGACTTGATCGACTGTGGAGCCTGCACCTTCCACAGCAGTTGCCAGCGATTCGAGCCGAAGATCAGCCCGGCCTCTACCGACGCAGGCGGCACCTGGCGGATGCCGAGCGCCACGATGCGCACCATCGGTGGCAAACCGAAGATGATCGTCGCGATCGCCGCCGGCACCTGGCCGATGCCGAAGAACAGGATCGAGGGCACGAGGTAGAACGTGATCGGCAGGCTCTGCATCGCGTCGAGCACCGGCCGCAGCGCTCGCTCGACCCGCGGGTGCAACCCGGCAAGCACGCCCAGCGGAGTGCCGATGATGATGCAGGCAAGGATGCACAGCAGCATCAGCGCCACCGTCTCCATCCCCTCCTTGTGCAGGTCGGCGAACTCGACGAACAGCAGGCCGGCGGCCACGAGCCCGGCGCTGGCCCACCGACCCGACCGCAGGATCACCACGAACACCAACAGCGGCAGCCAGAACCACGGGAGATCCAGCAGCACGTCGCGGATGTCGATGTAGCGGTCGCGCACGAAGTTGCCGATCGGACGCAGCACGTCATGCAGGAACGGGTTCGTATCGCGGTTACGGCGCACCCACGACCCGAAGTCGTTGACCGGGTTGGCCAGATGGCGGTTCCACGACTCGGGGAAGAACGTGGTGCCGCGCAGCACGATCTGCGTGACCACGAGCGCAACGACCGCCGCGCCAACCACTTGCCACTTGCGCTGCTTAACGAACGTCACGCTGCGCCTCGCCGAGGAAGCTGACCACCCTGCTGCGATCGACCGACCCGACCATCCTGCCGGCCTCGTCGACCACGCCGATCGGCTGCTCGCTGTTGATCAAGCTGGCCACCACCGAGCCCACGCGCGCCGAGGCCTTCACCGTCTGCGTCACGCCCTCCACAGGAGCGGCCATCACCGAGGACACGCGCAGCACCCGCTCGCGCGGCACGTCGGTGACGAACTCGCGCACGTAGTCGGTGGCCGGGTTGAGCACCAGTTCCTCGGGGGTGCCGATCTGGTCGAACTCGCCGTCCTTCATGATCGCGATGCGATCGCCCAACCGCACCGCCTCGGCGAAGTCGTGCGTGATGAAGATGATCGTGCGCTGCTCTTGGCGCTGCAAGCGGATCAGCTCGTCCTGCATCTCGCGGCGGATCAGTGGGTCGAGCGCGGAGAACGGTTCGTCGAACAGCAAGATGCCCGGGTCGAGCGCGAGCGCACGAGCGAGGCCCACGCGCTGTTGCATCCCGCCCGACAGTTGCTGCGGGTAGTGCATCGACCAGTCGGTGAGGCCCACCTTGGCCAGCACTTCCATCGCCCGCTCGCGACGTTCGTGCTTCGGGCGGCGTTGCACTTCCAAGCCGTACGCGACGTTGTCGATCACCCGCTTGTGCGGGAACAGACCGAAGTGCTGGAACACCATCGACATCTTCGTGCGCCGTACCTGGCGCAGCTGCGACGGGCTCATGCCCAGCAGATCTTCGCCATCCACCAGCACCTCACCGCTCGTGGGCTCGACCAATCGCGACAGGCAGCGCACCAGCGTGCTCTTGCCACTGCCCGACAGACCCATCACCACGAACGTCTCGCCGCGTGCCACCGAGAAGCTGACATCGCGCACACCGATCGTGCAACCAGTGTCGGCCAGCACCTCGCTGCGGCTGGCACCCCCTCGTGACATTTCGACAGCCGTTTCCGGGCGAGCGCCGAACACCTTCCACACGTTGCGCACCTCGACCGCCGCTGCGGTCGGCCCCGTCGCGTCACTCACTGATTCCCCCTCGGTGGTCGTGCGGAGAGACTAGTCTCACTCCGTCGACCGCGGGGCCGACAGGAATCGAGGAGAACGATGAAGTTCAGTGGCAAGCGCACCGTTGCGCTCATTGCTGTCGCAGCTGTCGCACTGGTGGCCTGCGGCGACGACAAGTCAGAGTCGTCCGACAACGGCGGGGGCAACTGCTCCAGCCTCTCGGGCGACACCATCACCGTGGTCCAGAACGCATGGACCGCGTCCGCCATCGAGGCGCAGATCATGAAGCAGCTGATCGAGTCGCAGCTGTGCGTGCCGGCCGAGATCCTCGAGATCGACGAAAACTCGATGTTCACCGGCCTGGCCGACGGCACGGTCGACTTCGTCACCGAGATCTGGCCCTCGGGCATCGTCGCCGACGAGCAGGCGTTCATCGATGCCGGCTCGGTCGTCAACATGGGCGAGCTGGGCACCGTCGGCCAGATCGGCTGGTTCGTGCCCGACTACGTCATCGCCGAACACCCCGAACTCGCCACCTGGGAGGGTTTCAAGGATCCCACCCTGGCCAAGCTGTTCGCCACGGCCGAGACCGGCAGCAAGGGCCGCTTCCTCGGCACCGACCCGTCGTACTCGCAGCTCGATTCGCCGCTGATCAAGAACCTCGAGCTTCCGTTCGAGATCGTGTTCTCGGGTTCCGAGGCCGCCACCGTGGCCGAGCTCGACAGCGCCGTCGCCGATCAGAAGCCGATCGTGATGTACTGGTGGACGCCCACCGCTGCCGTCGGCAAGTACAAATTGGTGCAGGTGCAGTTGCCCGAATACACCGACGGCTGCGCCGACGACACGGAAGCGGTCGCCTGCGGCTACCCGTCCGACACGCTGATGAAGCTGGCCTCGGCCAAGCTGGAGGCCAAGAACCCCAAGGTGTGGTCGATGGTCCAGAAGGCCCAGATCACGATCGACCAGCAGCTCGAGCTGCTGCCCAAGGTCGAGATCGAGCAGCAGGATGCGGCCGATGTGGCCGCCGAGTGGATCGCCGCCAACGAAGCGGTCTGGTCCGCCTGGTTCGCCTGATCCAGTTGCAGTCGTAGTGAAACGCAGCGAGCGCCGGCCCCCGGGCCGGCGCTCGTTCGCGTTGGTCAGCCGGTACCGTAACCCCCTATTTGTGCTAGCGTTCCACCATACGGATTGATTCCGCATCGTGGAACGGATGATCCCGAAAGGACAGGCAGAGAAGAACATGAGCGACGCCGACGATCTCGACCTGGCAGCACTGCCCGACGACGAACTCGTCACCCAGATGCACGAGGATCTCTACGACGGCCTGGCAGCGGAGATTGCCGAAGGCACGCTCATCCTCCTCGATCGTGGCTGGGGTCCCGACCGCGTATTGAACGATGCACTCGTGGAGGGTATGCGCATCGTCGGCATCGACTTCCGCGACGGCATTCTGTTCGTGCCCGAGGTGTTGCTGTCAGCCAACGCGATGAAGGCCGGCATGGAGATCCTCCGCCCGCTTCTCGCCGAAACCGGTGCCGAGCCGATCGGCAAGGTCGTGATCGGCACCGTGAAGGGCGACATCCACGACATCGGCAAGAACCTCGTGGCGATGATGCTCGAAGGTGCCGGCTTCGAGGTCTACGACCTCGGCATCAACACCGACGTCGACTCGTTCCTCGCCGCGATCGAGGAACACCAGCCCGACATCATCGGCATGTCGGCACTGCTCACCACCACCATGCCCTACATGAAGGTGGTCATCGACACGCTGCGCGAGCGCGGCATGCGCGACAAGTACATCGTGCTCGTCGGCGGCGCCCCGCTGAACGAGGAGTTCGGCCAGGCCATCGGCGCCGACGCCTACTGCCGCGATGCCGCGGTCGCGTCCGAAACCGCGAAGCAACTCGTCAGCGCTAAGCGCGGCCGTGTCGAGCCTCCCGGCCCCTCTGTCGCCTGACGGTCGATGAGCAGGCCCCTCGTGATCGCGTGCGGTGCCCTCGTAGCCGAGCTGCGGGCCGTGCTGTCGGCCAACCACCTCGACGACCAGGTGGAGGTGCGCTACCTCCCGGCGAACCTGCACAACCGCCCCGAACGGATCGTGCCCGAGTTGAGCGCGATGCTCGCCGAACTCGACCCCATTGGTGAACGCCAGGTGCTGGTTGGCTACGCCGACTGCGGCACCGGCGGCGCGCTCGATCGGCTGCTGGCCGACCACCCCAACCTGCAACGCCTCCCCGGCAACCATTGCTACGAGTTCTTCGCCGGCACCCCGGCGTTCGACGCACTGGCCGAGGGCGAGGTGGGCACCTTCTACCTCACCGATTTCCTCGCCAAACACTTCGAGGCGCTCATCTGGCAGGGCCTCGGCCTCGATCGCCATCCCGAACTGCTCGCGATGTACTTCGGCAACTACACCCGCCTCGTGCTGCTGTCGCAGACCACCGAGGCGCACGTGGTGGCTGCAGGCCAGGCGGCAGCGCAGCGGCTCGGGTTGCGGTTCGAACACCACCACGTCGGTCTCGCGCAGTTCGCGCAGGCTGTCACCGTCACCCTCAACCGCGGAAAGCAGAACTGACCAATGGCCCGCCGCTCATCGAACGAGATCGTCGTCATCTTGTGGCGCGACATCCCCGCCCAGGTGAACGGCAAGGACGGCGAGAACCGTCACCAGGTGATCCTCCCCCACCGCTTCCAGAAGGCCATCGACCGGGCGGCGATGGTGGCCGAGAAGAAGACCGCCCAGGAGTACGTGGGCGAGTGGCGGCGAGCCGTGTACCCCGTCGTTGGCACGGTGGCCGAGTGCGTCGCCGCAACGGCAGCCGACATCGAGACCGAGTTCACGAACGAGCGCCTGCACGCGCTCGTCGACAACGGCGGGTGGGACCCCGCGAAAGAGAGCATCCAGTGACTCACACCGTCATCAGTTCCGCCACCAAGGAAGTCGTGATCGGCTTCGACCGGCCCTTCGTGATGATCGGCGAGCGGATCAACCCCACGGGCCGCAAGCTGCTCGCCGAGGAGATGAAGAACGGCGACTTCAGCCGCGTGGAGGCCGACGCCCTCGCACAAGTGGCCGCCGGGGCACAGATGCTCGACGTCAACGCCGGCATCCCGCTGGCCGACGAACCGGCGCTACTGGCCCGAGCAATCCAGCTGGTGCAAGGCATCACCGATGTGCCCCTCTCCATCGACTCGTCGATCGTCGAGGCGCTCGAAGCCGGGCTTGCCGTGTACCAGGGCAAGCCGTTGGTCAACTCGGTCACCGGTGAGGACGAGCAGATGGAGCGGGTGCTGCCGCTCGTCGCCAAGTACGGCGCCGCGGTGGTGGCCATCAGCAACGACGAGACCGGTATCAGCACCGACCCCGACGTGCGCTTCGCCGTCGCCCAGAAGATCGTGCGCCGCGCCTCCGACTACGGCATTCCGGCCAGCGACATCATCGTCGACCCGCTCGTGATGCCGATCGGCGCGATGGGCACCGCCGGCCGCCAGGTGTTCGCACTGTTGCGCCGGCTCGTCACCGAGCTGAAGGTCAACACCACGTGCGGCGCCTCCAACGTCAGCTTCGGTCTGCCGGCGCGCAACAACATCACCGGCACGTTCCTCGCGATGGCCATCAGCAACGGCATGACCTCGGCGATCATGAACCCGCTGCACCCCGAGGTGAAGGCGATGGTGATGGCCGCCGACGTACTGGCCGGCAACGACCAGGACTGTGCGGCGTGGATTCGCGCCAACCGCGATCCCGACGCTCCCAGCGGCGCCCGCGAGGGTCGCGCCGGTGGCCGCCGGGCGAGGCGCGCCGAGTAACCGATGCCGCGCATCGTCTTCGCCCCGTCAGGTCTCGGTGGCGTGGTGCCCGAGGGCACCACGGTGCTGCAGGCTGCCCGCGACCTGGGTGTCGACCTCGATTCCGTCTGCGGTGGCCGCGGTATCTGCGGTCGCTGCCAGGTGACGCCTTCCAGCGACCAGTCGCTCAGCGCGTGGAACGCCACCGAGTCTGCGTACGACGAGCGGCGCCCGATGAAGCCCGGGCGACGGCTCGGCTGCACCGCGATGGTGCTGCACGATGCCGTGCTCGACGTGCCACCCGAGAGCCAGGTGCACCGCCCGGTGGTGCGCAAGAGCCTGGATCTCACCGACGTGGTGCTCGACCCGGCGGTGCACGTGTTCTACCTCGACCTGCCGCCCAGCGTGTTGGGCGACGCCGCGTCGATGAGCGATCTCGTGATCGCCGCGCTCGCCACCGAACACGGCCGCGCCGTCACCCACCTCGATCTCACGGCGCTGCAAGAGGTGCATCACGCCTTCTCCGGCCAGGCTCGCGACGCCACGGTGGCCGTGCGCGGCGACGCCGTCGTTGCCGCGTGGCCGGGGTTCGTGGAGCGCGTGTGCGGCATCGCCGTCGACATCGGCAGCACCACCATCGCCGGCCACCTGTGCGACCTGGGCACCGGAGAGATCCTGTCGTCCGCCGGGCGGATGAACCCACAGATCCGCTACGGCGAAGACCTGATGAGCCGCGTCAGCTACGTGATGATGAACCCCGGCGGCGACCGCAACCTCACGGTCGCTGTCCGCCAGGCGCTCAACGAGTTGATCGGCGAACTGTGCCGCGACGCAGCGATCACCACTGGCGAAGTGCTCGAGATCGTGCTCGTGGGCAACCCGATCATGCACCACATCGTGGCCGGCATCGACCCCACCCCCCTGGGCCAGGCGCCGTTCACGCTCGCCACCGCCGAGGCCCTGTCGCTGCCCGCCGCTCAGTTCGAGCTCGCCTGCCCGCACGCCGAGGTGTACCTCGCGCCGTGCATTGCCGGCCACGTGGGCGCCGACACCGCGGCGGTCATCCTGTCCGAACAGCCGCACCACTCGCCCACCATGCAACTGCTCGTCGACGTGGGCACGAACGCCGAGATCGTCGTCGGCGACCGCACACGCCAGTTCGCGGCATCCAGCCCCACCGGGCCGGCGTTCGAAGGAGCGCAACTCAGCTGCGGCCAGCGCGCCACAGCCGGTGCGATCGAGCGGGTGCGTATCGATCGCGACACGCTCGACGTGCGCTGCAAGGTGATCGGCTGCGACCTGTGGAGCGACGACCCCGGCTTCGCCGAGGCGACACAGGATCTCGAGATCTCCGGCATCTGTGGCTCGGGGATCATCGAGGTGGTCGCCGAGATGTATCTCGCCGGCATCATCGACAGCGAGGGCGTCGTGCAGGGTTCGCTGGCCGAGCGCAGCCCGCGCATCGTGGCCGAGGGCCGCACGTTCAGCTTCACCGTGTTCGACGACCTGCGCATCACGCAGAACGATGTTCGCGCCATCCAGTTGGCGAAGGCAGCGCTGCGCGCCGGAATCGAGCTGCTCTACCGCCACGCCGGGGTCAGCCCTCACGGCAGCAACACGGTGCACGACATCCGCCTGGCCGGAGCGTTCGGCAGCCACATCGACCCCGTCTACGCGCTGGTGCTCGGGCTCGTGCCCGACTGCCCGGTCGAGCAGGTGCGCTCCGTCGGCAACGCCGCAGGTGCCGGCGCCGTCCGGGCCCTGCTGTCCGTGGCCGCCCGGCGCGACATGGAGACCGCCGTGCGCAACGTGGTGAAGGTGGAGACCGCCACGGAACCCGAGTTCCAGGCCGAGTTCGTCGCCGCGATGTCGTTTCCGCACGCACTGGCACCATCCACCCACTTGTCCGCCGTCGTGTCGCTGCCAGAGCGCAGCGCCGGTGGCACCGATCGCCCCGGCCGCCGCCGCCGTACGAGGGAGTCCTGATGACCGACAACTCACCCGCACCTGCGCGGCGGTCCGGCGGCCGTGCCGGGCGCGCCGCCCTGCGCGCCTCGCACGTCATCGATCGCGTGCCGTACCTCACGCGCACGCTGCGCCCGTTCGAGATCGCCAGCGACGAAACGCTGGCGATCATCGAGCACACCGCCGACACGGTGCTCGAGGAGGTGGGCATCGAGGTACGCGACTACCCCGAGGCGCTTCCGATCTTCGCCGCCGCCGGCGCACATGTGGAAGGCACCCGCGTGCGCTTCCCCCGCGGTATGTGCCGCGAGATCGTCAGCACCAACGCCCCCGCCACCTACGTGCAGCACGCCCGCAACGCAGCCAACAACGTGGTGATCGGGGGCAACAACACGGTGTTCGCCCCGAACTACGGCTCGCCGTTCGTGCACGACCTCGACCACGGTCGCCGCTACGCAACGCTGGCCGACTTCGAGAACTTCGTGAAACTCGCCTACATGTCGCCGTGGATGCATCACTCGGGCGGCACCGTGTGCGAGCCCGTCGACGTGCCGGTCAGCAAGCGCCACCTCGACATGGTGTACAGCCACCTCAAGTACAGCGACAAGCCGTTCATGGGGTCCGTCACCGCCGGCTCGCGTGCGGCCGACAGCGTCGAGCTGGCCCGCATCGGCTTCGGCGGCGATCTGCACGATCGCACGGTGATGACCAGCCTGATCAACGCCAGCTCGCCGCTGGTGTGGGACGGCACGATGCTCGCTGCTGCCCAGTGCTACGCCGAGCACAACCAGGCCACGATCATCACCCCGTTCATCCTCGCCGGTGCCATGGCACCGGCCACCAGTGCCGGCGTCGCCGTGCAAACCCTCGCCGAAGCGCTGGCCGGCATGACGTTCGTGCAGCTCGTGCGCCGGGGTGCGCCAGTGGTGTTCGGCTCGTTCGCCAGCTCGATGAGCATGCAGACCGGTGCACCCACGTTCGGCACCCCCGAGCCGGCGATGGTGCTGTACACCGTGGCCGCGCTGGCTCGCCGGCTCGGTGTGCCCTTCCGCTCGGGCGGGTCGCTCACGGCCAGCAAGGTTCCCGATGCCCAGGCGGCGTACGAGAGTGCCAACACGCTGCAACCCACGGTGCTCGGTGGCGTCAACTTCGTGCTGCACGCTGCCGGCTGGCTGGAGGGCGGCTTGGCCATCGGCTACGAGAAGTTTGTGCTCGACTGCGACCAATTGGGAATGATGACCACCTTCGTGCGCGGCATCGACGTATCCGAGAATGGCCTGGCGCTCGACGCGCTGCGCAACAACCCCCCAGGCAACCACTTCCTCGGTACGGCCCACACGCTCGCCAACTTCGAGACTGCGTTCTACCGCAGCGACACCGCCGACAACTCCAGCTTCGAGCAATGGAGCGAGGAGGGTGGCCTCGACGCCGCACAGCGTGCCAACGCGATCTGGAAGCAGCGTCTGGCCGAGTACCAAGCGCCGGCTCTCGACGAGGCCACCGACGAGGCAATGCGCGAGTACGTGACCCGCCGGAAGGCGGAACTGCCCGACGAGTTCGGCTGATCCGATGACCACGCTGCACCGCCTCATCGCCGACGCGCGCTACGAGGTGATCCCGATGAAGAACGTCGAGCCGCAGATCGAGCACATCCCGATCGGCTCGTCGGTCTCCGTGACGTGCAGCCCGGCCAAGGGCCAGCAGGCGACGCTGAATCTCACCGCCCGCCTCATCGATCTCGGCTTCATGACCGTGCCACACATCTCCGCCCGGTTGTGCGCCGACGATGTCGAAGTGAAGCGACTGGCCGAGTTCTGCAGAACGCACGGCGTGCACGAGGTGTTCCTCATTGCCGGCGATCCGCCCGAACCGGTGGGCAAGTACGACGGCGCGGTGGCGTTCCTACGCGACTTCCTCGGGCACGACCATGGCCTGCGTCGCATCGGTGTGGCCGCCTACCCCGACGGCCACGCGCTGATTCCTCCACATGTGGTGCACGAGGCGCTGCACACGAAGCAAACCCTGCTGAAGGAGGCCGGCGTGCCCGGCTTCGCCAGCACGCAGATGTGCTTCGACCTCGGCCAATGGCGCTCATGGGTCGCCACCGAGCGTGCAGCTGGTTTCGACCTGCCGTTGCACCTCGGCGTGCCGGGCGTGATCGATCGCACCAAGCTGTTCACGATGGGCATGCGCCTGGGCATCGGCAACAGCATGCGCTTCGTGAAGAAGAACGGCGGGGTGCTCGGCCGCCTGTTCAAGCCTGGCGGCTACGACCCGAACAAGCTGATCCTGCCGTTGGGCAGGCAGGCCGACGAGCTCGGCATCGAGGGGTTGCACCTGTTCACGTTCAACAACGTGCAGGCCACTGCCGAGTGGCAGCAACGCATGCTGGCGAAGTTGGCCTAGTTGGCCGATCTGGCCGATCTGTCGCGGCGGCGAACGGTGCGGAGACCGAGGGCGACGATCGTGGCCGGCACGTAGAAGGCTCGCCCCGGCAGCGACACCTCGCTCCAGGGCCGCTTCGCCAGCGGTGCCCGCCACGCCAACATGCGGTAGCAGAAGAAGACGGCGATCAGCACGTGCATCACGATCAGCACCCAGTAGAACCCCGTCGGGCCGACGACACCCATGCTGCCGCCCACGATCAGTGGGCCGGCGATCGCACCGATGCCGTACAGCTTCATCAGCTGTGATGCAGCCGCGCTGAGGTGCTCGGGTTCGATCCAGTCGTTCGTGTACGCGCTGACGATCGAGTAGAGCGGGTAGCTGAGGCCGCCCAACAAGGCGATCAACACGTAGGCCATCGGCTTGGTGGGCGCGTCCAACAGCAGCAGCGCCGCCGTGCCGGCCGAACCCAGCGCAGCGACCGCGCCGACCGCGCGCCGATCGATGTCGTCGCTCGCCGCGGAGATCGGCCATTGCAGCACCATGCCGCCGAGGCTGGGCAGCGCCACGAACAGGCCCACGAGCGACGGCGACAGGCCAACGCGCGTGGCGTAGATCGCCGCCATGCCTGCGAGCGCACCATGGGCCATGCCGACGAGCAGGCAGGAGAACACACCAGTGGGCACCACTTGGGCCAACTCGCGCAACGAGATCCGTTCCGCCGACTCGACCCCGGGCGCTACGGCCGCCTCGGACAGGGCAACCGGAATCACCGCGAGCGAGGTGAGGATCGCCGCCACCGCGAACCCGGTGACCGCCATCGGCTCGAAGCGCGATACCAGCACCTGCCCGATGCCGAAGCACGCCACCGTCAAGCCGCCGTACACCGCCAGCAACCGACCTCGGTTCTCGTTGGTGGCCAGGTCGTTCAGCCACGACTCGGCCACCACGTAGAGACCGGCGAAACACAGGCCCGTCACCAGGCGCAACACGATCCACGAGGAGGCATCGTCGGTGATGCCGATGGCGATGGTCGCCGCCGCCGACAACGACGCCAGCGCGGTGTACACACGAATGTGCCCCACCTTGCCGAGCGCGCGCAGCGTCAGCACCGAGCCGACGAGGAAGCCCACGTAGTAGCTGGTGCTGATCAGGCTGCTGACGACGGTGGGCAACCCACGTTGCTCGGAGCGAACGCCGAGCAACGTGGAGAACAACCCACCCGCCATCATCAACAGCGCAAGGCCGACGAAGAGGCTCCACGTCGCCAGTGCGAGGTGCCGGCCGCCCGATGGGGAGCCGGCCACGGTCAGGTGAGTTGAACGGTGAGGAGGATCACGAACGCAAGCGGGGACAGCGTCGATTCGGCCGGCGACGGGCCCTGCGAGTACACGGCCAGCACGCCCGATGCGGTGTCCATCGCCATGATCACCTTGCCGGACGAGCCGCTGGCGCCACAGCCGTCGTACAGCCAGACGGTGGCCGTACCCGACCCCATATCTTCAGGAGGTCCCTCGACCTTGGGGTCGCACGCGCCGTCCGGAGGCGCGAGGTAGTCGAGCATCTGCTGCACCGTCACACCGATCTGCGGGCCGGCGAGCAGCACCGACACGCCGTACTCATCGTCACCGTTGTAGTACGCGCTCAGGTCGCCAGCGGCGGTGACCTGCGCGAGCGGGTTGCCGTCGTTGGCCAGCGGCTTGGAGTCGATGGCGAACCCTGACGGGAACAGCGCGGAGAACACCCCCGTGTCGTCGGCGATCGTCTGCATGCCCTCGTCGTCGGGCGTCGAGATCGTGACGTCGGGCGTGCTCGACACCGGCACGGTGATCACGAGCGAGTTGTCGGACGGCGTGGAGTTGTCGATCGTGAGGACCGTCGAGTTATCCGAGCCGAGCGTATTCTTCTTCTTGTCGTCCTTGCCGAGTAGCAGGACGCCAGCGACGACGGCGGCGGCCACGACGACCACCGCGCCCACGATCAAGCCGGTCTTCTTCTTCGGTGCCGGCGGTGGTGCGACCGGCGCGTACTGCTGGGGAGCGTATTGCGGTTGGGGAGCGTATTGCGGTTGCTGCGGCGGAGGCGGGGTGAAGCCAGGCGGCGGAGGCGGCGGCAGTGGTTCGTTGTTTCCCATGGGGGGAGACTATTCGGTCTCAGCCCCGGCGGCGAATGATCTCGGCGGTGATCGCCGGCACCACCTTGTGCAGATCGCCGATCACTGCGTAGTCAGCCTTCGCCACCATGTTCGCCTCAGGGTCGGTGTTGATCGCAAGGATCTTCTTCGATGCCATCGCCCCCACCCAGTGCTGGATCGCACCCGAGATGCCACAGGCGATGTACAGGTCGGGCGCGATGCGGGTACCGGTCTGCCCCACCTGGTCGGTGTGGTTGCGCCATCCGTTGTTGGTGACAGCCCGCGAACACCCGACGACGCCACCCAGGCGAGCGGCGAGTTCCTCCAGCGGAGCGAAGGCTTCGGCCGAGCCCACGGCGCGGCCGCCACCCACCACGAGCGGCGCGGTGGCCAGCGTGACACCCGCGGCACGCTCCACCCGGTCGGCGACGACTGTGCGGGCAAGTGCCGGATCGAGGGTCATCGGCAATGGCGCCACCGTGCCGGCGGCTTGACTCGGCGTCGCTTCGAACGCGTGGTGCGCCACCGTCACCAGCTTCGTGGTTGCGCTGAGCGTGCACTGTTCGAGCAGTGAACCGCCCCAGCGCACACGGGTGATCGTCCAGGTGTCTCCCGGTACGAACTCGATGCAGTTGGCCACCATCGGCAGGTCGAGCCGCGCGGCCGCTTGCGCCATGACTTCGTTGCCACGCTCCGTCCCGCAGGCCAGCACAGCGTCGGGCTTCAGCGCGCGCACGGCCTGGGCGGTCGCTTCGCCCCAGGCCTCGGGGCCGTAGTCCGACAACAGATCGGCGTGCACCTGGTGCACCACGGCAGCGCCGTTCGCAGCCAGTTCACCGGCAAGGCCGTCGGCTGCGGCGCCGAGAGTGAGCGCCTCGATCTGCGGGTCGATCGCGCGAGCGGCGGTCAGCGCCTCCAACGACGCGGGGTTCAGCGAGCCACGATCGTGTTCGATGAGGACGAGAACGGTCACTTGAGGATCCCCAGTTCTTCCAGGAGGTCGACCACGGCGGGTGCCGCTTCGGGGCCGTTGCCCAGCATGACGGTGGTACTGGCCTGCTCGGCGGCCTGCACGAGCGTGACCATCTGCTGGCCGCCCGCCACGCCCTGTGGCACCGCCTGCTCCACCGCCACCTTCTTCGAGGCCAGGCGGCCCTTCAGCGTGGGGTACCGGGGCAGGTTGATGCCCTCCTTCACGCCGAGCACCACCGGCAGGTGCAGTGCGTACACCTCGACACCAGCCTCGGAGTCGCGGCGGGCCCTCACTGCTGCACCGTCCACCTCGATGCCCTTGATGCCATTGACCATCGGACGGGCCAACGCGTGCGCCACGCGTACGCCGACCTGGAAGTTGCCCGAGTCGGCCGACTCGTTGCCGAACAGCACGATGTCGAACGCCCCACCGGCGGCCTCGAGCTCGCGGATCGCCGCCGTGATCGCCGCCGCGGTGCGCTGCGGGTCCCAGTCCGCCGTAGCGATGGGCAGCAGCACCGCCTTGTTGACGCCGATGCTGGCCGCGTAGCGCAACTGCTCGTCGGCCTCGGCCGGCCCGAGCGTCAGCACGGTGCTCTCGCCGCCATGCTGCTCGACCAGTTGCACAGCGGCTTCCACCGCGCACTCCTCGTGCGGACTGGTGGTGAACGCCAGATACGCCGTGTCGACGGCCTGGCCGTCGGCGGTGATGTTGATCTTGGCGCCCGGCGCAGGCACCCGCTTCACGCACACGAGGACACGCATGGTCAGCTCTTCATGCGCGCATCGGTGGGATCGAAGAGCGGCTGCGCGCCCGCGACCTCGACGGTGACCGGGTAGCACTCGTTCATGTACATCACCTGCAGCTTCGTGCCCACCACTGCGTGCTGCGGGGGCAGGTATGCGAGCAGGAGGTACTTGCCCACCGAGGGGCCCGCGCCAGCGGTGGTGACACGCGAGACGCGGCCCTTGGCGTCGATGATCCTCTCGCCGTCGAGCGTGAGGATCGGCTCGTTGCCACCTGTCGGGAACCGGTCGTAGCCGTCGGCGCACTGCTGGCTGTCCATCGACAACGTGCACATGATCGCCGCCGGGGCACCGTTCTCGGCTTCTTGGCGGGCCTTGAGGTAGGCCTCCTTGCCCATGAAGTCCGCGCTCTTCACCTTCGGGCGGGCCAGACCGGCTTCCACCGGGTTGTACTCACTCTCCAGTTCGGCGCCCATCAGGCGGTAGCCCTTCTCGATGCGGCCGGTGACGGCGTACACGCCGATGCCCACGGGGATGATCTCGAACTCCTCGCCGGCAGCGAAGATCGCGTCCCACACCTTGAGGCCATGCTCCATGTTCGTGTAGATCTCCCAGCCGTTCTCGCCGACGTAGCTGATGCGGAACATCGTGCACGGCACGCCGTCGATCAGCACGTCGCGCACGGCACCGTACGGGAAGCCGGCCTGCGAGAGGTCGAACGGAACGGTGGTGTCGTCGGTGGTGATCTTGGCCATCGTCGCGGCGGCATTGGGACCCCATACACCGACGGTGCAGATGCCCTGCGAGCGGTCGGTGAACGTGACCGAGCCGTCGGTCGGCAGGTACTTGTTGAACCAGTAGTGGTCGCGGCCGCCGTCGAACGCACCGGTGATCACCCGGAAGTGCTGCTCGCCGAGGCGCTGGATGGTGAGGTCGCCACGGAAGCCGCCGTGCGGGGTGAGCAATGGGGTGTACACGCTGCGGCCGACCGGCACGTTGACCTGGTTGACACACATGTAGTTGAGGAAGTCGAGCGCGCCCGGGCCCTCGAAGTCGAACTCGTTGAACGCGGTGAGGTCGACCACGCCGACGCTCTCGCGCATCTGCAGGTGTTCGGCGTTGGTGACCGGGTTCCACCAGCGGGCGTCCCACTCGTGCGTGCGCGGCGTGGCGGCCTGCGGGAACTTGGCGAACAGCTGCTCGTTGCTGCTGTACCACTGCGGCCGCTCCCAGCCGCGAGCGTCGA
The DNA here is from genome assembly GCA_030645495.1 of Actinomycetota bacterium. Classification (GTDB taxonomy): domain Bacteria; phylum Actinomycetota; class Acidimicrobiia; order Acidimicrobiales; family Ilumatobacteraceae; genus UBA668. The sequence continues at coordinate 347,696 of JAUSLV010000011.1, read as the reverse complement.
AGAACGTGGCGCCCAACGCCTCTTCACGGGCGTAGAACGGGCTACGGCGCATGCCGCGCTGGCTGGCCCACTGCTCGCGCGGGTGCACGATGCCGTAGGTCTTGTTGAAGTGCTCGTTGCACCGGGCGTTGATGTGCCACTCGGTCTTCTCGTGCGGGTAGAAGCGGCTGATGTCGCTGCCGTGCGGATCGCACATGTGCGGGTAGCCGTACGTCATCCACTCGGCCACCAGCTGGGCGATGCCGGGGCCTTCCTTGACCCACACCGCGGCTGCGCTCCACAGGTTGCGCACCTCGGGGGTCTCGCCCAGCACCGGGTTGGCGTCGGGGGTGAGGCTCAGCAGGCCGTTGATCGCGTAGCGGATCTCGGCGTCGCCGAGCATCTCCATCAGCTCGATCGCCTGTTCCATCTGCGGGTCGAAGTCGTCGTACGTGAGTGGCAGCTCGGTGGGCGTGAGTGCCGAGGCCTGGATCGAGGGAATGTCGTCGGGGCGCATCAGAATCGGGCGGTGGGCGTAGCTGCCCACCTCCATCGAGCCGGACGACTGGCGCTCGTAGCAGAACGTGTCCATGTCGCGGATGATCGGGTAGGCCAGCTCCTTGCCCGACTGCTGCAGGATGTCGATCGGGCCCACGTCGGCCATCTGGTGTACGGCGGGCGTGAGCGGGATGTTGGCACCGGCCATCTTGGCGATGCGCGGGCTCCACACGCCGCAAGCCACCACCACGTGCTCGGCCTCGATCGTGCCGCGGTCGGTGACGACGGCCTTGATCCGCGGGCCGCCGGGGGCTGGCTCGGTGAGCAGATTCATCACTTCGGTGTTGGCGAACACCGACAGCACGCCCTTGGCGACTGCCTCGTCGCGCATCAGGGTGCCGGTGGCCAACGAGTCGACGACGCTGACGCTGGGCGTGTAGTAGCCACCGAGCAGGATCTCCTCGTTGATGAACGGCACGAGTTCCTTGATCTCGGCCGGCGTGACGAGGCGAGCGTCGATGCCCCATGCCTTCGCCGAGGTCATGCGGCGCTTGAACTCCTCCATCCGCTGTGGCTCACGAGCCACCTCGATGCCGCCGCAGGTGTTGTTCAGCCCGGCCGCGATGTACTGGTTCTGGCTGTCGACCGTGAGGAACGCCATCTCCTTGTTGTGGTCGGTGGGGAAGATGAAGTTCGAGGCGTGGCCGGTGCTGCCGCCAGGGTTGGGCAGCGGGCCCTTGTCGAGCAGCACCATGTCGGTCCAGCCCATGCGGGCCAGGTGCCCGACCAGGCAGTTGCCGACGATGCCGGCGCCGATCACGACGACCCGTGCCGTGGATGGAAGGGCGCGTGCAGGAACTTCGCTCATGTGGATGACCCCCGGGGACATGGTTGCCGCGTCGACGGCACTGATATATCTTTACCATATCACTGCCGCACTGCCTACCCCATCGCTCTCCCACCGGGCCTATGCCGAGATCCGGCGGATGATCGTGCGCCTCGAGCTCGCGCCCGGGGCCGTGATCAGCGAAGACCAGCTGCAGTCCGACCTGGGGCTCGGGCGCACCCCGATCCGCGAAGCCCTGCAACGGCTGGTGCGCGACCAGTTCGTCACCGTGATCCCCCGCCGCGGCATGTACGTCAGCAGCATCGATGTCGGTGAGCTCGCGCTGCTGTACGAGACGCGGGCGATCCTCGAGCCCTACGTCACCCGCCTGGCGTGCGCCCGTGGCACCGACGAGCACTGGGCGGCGATGCGCGCCGCGCTCGACCAGGCGCATCGACCCGGCACACCCGCCGGCGAGTTGATCGAGCACGACCGCACCTGCCACGAGATCGTGTGGGCCGCGGCCGACAACCGGTTCCTCACCGACACGCTCGACATGCTGTACGCGCAGAGCGACCGCCTGTGGCACATGTACCTCGCCGACGTGGACGACATGGCCGATGCCGTCGATGAGCACGAGGAGATCTTGCACGCGCTGCAGGCCCGCGACAGCGATCGCGCCGCGGCCCTCGCCGAAGCGCACATCAGGTCATTCGACGCGCAGATCCGTCAGGCCGTTCGCCGCCGACTGGAATCACCCCTGGCCGGCTAATCCGAGCTTTGGCGCTCAGACCGGGTGGTACGCCGTCTCAACGCCAAAGCGCCGAGCGGACCTCATGTCAGCCGCCGATGCGCACGCCGGCACCACCATCGATCACGAACGTCTCGCCCGTGATCCATGACGCCGCGTCGGACGCGAGGAACACCGCCAGGTTGGCGATGTCCTGCGGCTCGCCCAGCCGCTGCAGCGGCAACTGCGCGGCCAGCTTCTCGCCGAAGTTGTCGACCAGGAACGCGGCGAAGTCGGTCTGCACCAGGCCGGGGGCGATACCCACCACACGCGTGGGCCCCAACTCGCCGGCCAGCTGGCGAGTCATGTGCACGACGGCCGCCTTGGTGAGGTTGTACACGCCCAGGCCGAACTCCGCGCGCAGCCCACCCACCGACGCGAGGTTGATGATCACGCCGGGCTTGTCCTTCATCGCTTGCTCCCACGCAGCCTGGATCCAGAACAACGGGCCGCGTAGGTTCACGTCGAACGTCTTGTCGAAGCGCGACTCGTCGACACCGAGCGTGGCGCCGAAGTAGGGGTTGGTGGCCGCGTTGTTCACCAGGATGTCGAGCCCACCGAAACGCTCGATGGTGGCCGAGACCGCGGCCTTGCCGGCCTCCACGTCGCCTGCATTGGCGGCGAACACTTCCACGTCGCCGGTCATCTCCGCCGCGGCCGCACGCAACCCATCGATCTTGCGCGACACCAGCATCACCTTCGCGCCCGACGCAGCCATCGTGGTGGCGATCGCCTTGCCGATGCCCTTCGACGCCCCCGTGACCAGTGCCACCTTGCCGTTCAGTGAGATCTCCATGAGCGGCGACCATACCCGGTAGCATGGGTTTCCTGTAGCACGGTTGCTGCAGAGGTCGAGTGCAGGGTTGTTGGCCCCCCGTGTCATGCGGGATCAGTGCATCCACGGCCACCCTTACACAGAAAGCCCCCATGTCAGATCTTCAGCCGACGCGTACCTTCGCGTCCCTCGGTGTACCCGCGCCCATCGTCTCGGCCCTCGCCGCCGGTGGCATCACCGCCCCGTTCCCCATCCAGGCAATCACCCTCACCGACTCGCTCGCCGGCCGCGACCTGCTCGGCCGCGGCAAGACCGGCAGCGGCAAGACGATCGCCTTCGCCATCCCGCTCGTCACCGCCCTCGCCAAGAGTGACGAGCGCACCCGCCAGGGTTCGCCCCGCGGCCTCGTGTTGGTTCCCACCCGCGAGCTGGCCAACCAGGTGGCGGCCACTATCGCTCCCCTGGCCAAGGCCATGGGCCTGCGCCACACCGTCATCTACGGTGGCGTGGGCTTCGGCAACCAGACGGCAGCGTTGAAGTCGGGCGTCGACATCGTCATCGCCTGCCCCGGCCGCTTGGAAGACCTCATCGGCCAGGGCCATTGCCGCCTCGACCGCGTGCAGGTCACCGTGCTCGACGAGGCCGACCACATGGCCGACATGGGCTTCTTGCCCGGCGTCAAGCGGATCATGGATCGCACCCCTTCCGATGGTCAGCGCCTGCTGTTCTCGGCCACGCTCGACAACGACGTGAAGGTGCTGATCGATCGCTACCTGCACTCGCCGGTCAACCACGCGCTCGACCCGGTGGATTCGCCGGTGGAGGCGATGACCCACCACCAGGTGGAAACGTCGATGGGCGACAAGCTGGCCGTCGTCACCCGCCTGGCCGCCGGCCCGGATCGCTCGCTGTTGTTCACCCGCACCAAGCACGGCGCGAAGAAGCTGGTACAGCAGCTCGGCAAGTCGGGCATCCCGGCCGTCGAGCTGCACGGCAACCTGTCGCAGAACGCTCGCGAACGCAACCTCGCCGACTTCTCCTCCGGCCAGGTGAAGGTGCTCGTGGCCACCGACATCGCGGCCCGCGGCATCCACGTCGACGACGTGCGCCTCGTGGTGCACGTCGACCCCCCGGCCGAGCACAAGGCGTTCCTGCACCGTTCGGGCCGCACCGCCCGCGCCGGCGCCGAGGGCCTCGTGGTCACCGTGGTGACCCCCGAGCAGCGCAAGGACGTGCGCTCGATGACCCGCGCTGCGGGTATCAAGCCGATCGTCACCGAAGCGGTGCACGGCAAGCACCCGCTGCTCGAATCGTTGGCCGGGCCGGCCCAGCCGCCGCGCACGATCGCTCAGATCACGCACATCGCCCAGCATGGTCGCCCGCGCCAGACCCACCAGCAGCCGGCTCGTTCCGGTGGTGCAGCAGGTCGCCCGCAGGGTCGTCCCGGTGCGGCGGCGGGTCGTCCCGCCGGTGTCGGCGCCCGCCCGGCCGGCCCGGCCGGCCGTCGTCGCCAGCAGTCAGGCCAGCGCGCCCACTAGCCCGCCGGTTACCCTTTCAGCATGATCGCTCCCCTCCTTGCCGGTGGGATCGCACTGCTGGTGTCGCTGTTCGGCACCTGGTGGCTCACGAAGTACCTCGCCGCCAGAGGCCGCAGCCAACCGATCCTGGTGAAGGACGAGGCCAACCTCGTCGTCCCTCAGCACCTGCACAAGTCGGGTACGCCCACCATGGGCGGCATCGCCATCGTCGTCGCGGCGTTCATCGGCTATCTGGTCAGCCATGTCCGTCGCGGCGTGGTGTTCTCCGACCAGACGCTCATCATCTGGGGTGGCGTGCTGGCGATGGCGACGATCGGACTCATCGACGATCTCATCAAGGTGCGCACCCGCCACAACCGCGGTGTGCTCTGGAGTCGCAAGGGCTGGATCACGATGGCCGTCGCGATCGCAATCGCGATCGTGCTGGTGAACGCAACCGAGATCGACACCAGATTGTCGCTCACCAGGGCCACGTGGCCCGGGTGGGAGCTGGGCAAGCCGTTGTGGGTGGTGTGGGCGGCGGCACTGATCTTCGCGGCGACCAACGCGGTCAATGTCACCGACGGACTCGACGGACTGGCCGGAGGCTCGGCGATGGCCGGCTTCGCGGCGTTCACCGGCATCGGCTTCCTCGGCTTCCGTAACCCCACGATCTACGGCGACATCGTCAACCCGTACGACCTCACCGTGTTCGCCGCATCGTTCGGAGGCGCCTGCGCCGGCTTCCTGTGGTTCAATGCGGCACCGGCCACGATCTTCATGGGTGATGTCGGCGCGCTGGCGCTCGGGGCTGCGCTGGCGCTGCTGGCACTCTCCCTCGACACCCACTTACTGCTGGCGTTGATCTGCGGCATCAACGTCATCGAGATCGGGTCGGTGGCGCTACAGATGCTGGTGTTCAAGGCATCTGGTCGGAAGCGCCGCCTGTTCCGGCTGTCCCCCATCCACCACCACTTCGAGATCGTGGGGTGGGCGGAGACGAAGGTGATCATCCGCTTCTGGCTGATCTCCGCGGCCTGCGTGGGCGGCGCGCTGGCGATCTTCATCGCGGACTTCACGCACCAGACGGGCGGGTGAGCGAGCGCCGGTTCGTGATCCGGTACATCGCTGCCCAGGCAACCGCGACGATCGAGGCAAGCGCGGTGATCTGGTAGAGGAACGTGCTGCGGTCACTGCCGGCGAACGCGGCGTGCAGGCTGGTGAGCCAGAACGTCGCGTAGCTCGTGAGGTGCACGCCGCGCCACACCTTCTTCGGCAGTCGCTTCATCGCCAGCGAGGTCAGCTCGACGGCGATCAGCGTCCATGCGGCCACGACGCCGAGCGCCACCGCGCCGGGCCGCCACTCGCTGGCATAGGGCACCAGCAGGTCGGCCAGGCCGAAATCGGTGTAGCCATCAAGCACGAGTGCGCCCATGTGGATCAGCATGAACGCCACCGCGAGACCTCCGAGCCAGCGGTGCAGGTCGAGCAGCCACGCAGGCCGTCGCTGCTCGGGGAACGCCTTGGTGGACAGGATCACGCCCCAGATCACCGAGGCGGTGATCATCAGCCACGAGATCACACCCGACGAACGGGCCACGTACCACCACACGTGCGGATTCATGCCACGCCCTCCAGTCCCAGGCCCTGCAGGTCGGGGGTCAGCAACACATGTCCTGACGTCGTCTGCACGACTCCAGACGCTTGATGCTGCAGCAAGTACTCGATCGCACCTGCGCTACCAGTCAACAGTGCACCGGTGGCATGTGCCTCTGCCGACCAGCCCGACCTGCCGATCACGGTGACACAAGCGAGGTCGGTGGTCGACTGGCGTCCGGTGGCCGGATCGATGACGTGGTGGCGAGCGGCGCCGTCCGTGGTCCATCGCCGCGAGACCGTGCTCGACGTGGCCACTCCACCACCGCTGACGGCGAAACGACACAGCACACCGGCGGCGGGGTCGGCGTGTTCGACCTCCACCACCCAGCCATCCGACAGCGGCGACTCGCCGGCCATCGCCAGATCTCCGCCGATCGACACCAGTGCGCCAGCGGCACCTCGGCTCAGCAGGGCCACGACGGCGAGGTCGGCAGCGAGGCCCTTGCCGATGCCGCCCGCATCGATCGCGAGGCCCTTCGGCAGCGTCACCAGCTCGCTCAACGGATCGACATCGACGTCGGAGAACCTGCTCGATTCGGCGGCGCTCTCCGCGAGCACTGTGTGCTGCGCGGCGTCGGCCCGGCTGGCGCCGTAGCCGTGCGCCACCAGTGCCCGCAGCACGGAGGGATCGAACGCTCCCGCCGTCAGTCGGTGTGCTTCCTGCATCGTCTGCAACAGCATGAACGTCTCGGGCGCCACTGCGGTCGGGAACCCGTCGGCGAGATTCAGTCGGGTGATGTCACTGGAGGGGAGGAACCTGCTCCACAACCCCTCGAGGCGATCGAGGAGGGCGACCGCCTCGGCCACCGCGCCCTCGGGCGCGCCGACGGTCATGACGTGCAGTTCGCACGCCATGACCCGTCCGCGGTGTTCAGCGACTTCCACTGGTCGATGCTGCCGGCGCTTGAGCAGGCGCCTGCTTGACGACGGGCTGCGCCGACAACTGGATCGGCGTGTTGCTCGCGGCGACGGCGGTTGCGCCGGCCGTGGTGGCGCCGGTGGGGGTGCCGCCGTCACGGTGGATCACCACGACGACCTGAGCCGGAGCGGTGGGCTGCGTCGGCTGCGGGCTGCCGGAAGCATTGCCCTGGGCCAACGCCATCGCACCCACCAGGCCGAGCATCGCTGTCATGCCGAGGCCGGCAGCGGCGATCTTGGAGCCGGCCGCCGGGGCACGGCGGGCGGCAGTGGGGCGACCAGCGGGAGCAGCGGCCCCGGCACGTCGCGCCTGCAGTTGTGCCAGTCGGTCGTTGGTCTCAGTCATCGTCCTCGCCACCTTCGTACTCGTCGTCATCATCTTCGTGTTCTCCGCCGCCGTTCTGGCTGGGCGCTGCGGCCACCACCACGGGCTCGTTCACCTTGGCGGTGATCGTGCCGTCCGCCGCAGCAGTTGCGGTGAACTCCAACGTGCGAGCGCCATCGGTGAACGTCACCAGTAGCGCCGAGCTGTCGGTCTGGGTGAGGGTCCACGACCAGCCGCTCGCAGCGGCGACACCGTCGAGGCGGATCACGCCGACCGACGACGACGACACCGTGACGGTGCCGGCGACATCGACCGAGAACTCCTGGCCGCCGGTGGCGGTGGTGTTGTCGGGGCCGAGGTACACGTCGACGACCTGTGTGTCGGTGGGCATCAGGTCGGCGGCCGAGGCCACACCGCCCACCGTCGAGTTGTCGGCGGCATTCATGATGCCGACGTTGGCGGCCACCGCGATGGCGCCGGAGATACCGACCGCCACGATGGCTGCCGCCGTGAGGATTTGGGTGCGCTTCATGAGTTGCACGGTACGCCGAGGTACGCGAGCAGGTGGCCAGCTGCAGGCAAGGGTTTGGTTAAGGCCACGAGGGCCGACGGGAAGGCCATGGCAGGATGCGTTCGTGAAACTGCTGCTGGTAGAGGACGACCCGACGATCTCGGTGCCGCTGGCCGAGGGCCTCACCCGCGAGGGCTTCACGGTCACCGTTGCATCCACCGGGGCAGCTGCGCTCGCCGCGGCCCCAGCCGACTTGGTGTTGCTCGATCTCGGGTTGCCCGACCTGGAGGGTCGCGTCGTGTGCCAACGTCTGCGCGAGCGCAGCTCGGTGCCGATCATCGTCGTCTCCGCACGTGGCGAGGAGATCGACCGGGTGATCCTGCTGGAGCTGGGTGCCGACGACTACGTCGTGAAGCCGTTCGGGTTCCGCGAGTTGGTTGCCCGCATCCGCGCCGTCACGCGACGGATGGCCAGCCCCGACAGCACCGTGGGATTGACCGCGATCACGGTCGGCGACCTCGTGATCGACCCGCGCACGCGCGTCGTCACCTTGGCTGGCGTCACGGTGTCGCTGACCCCGAAGGAGTACGACCTGTTGGCGTGCATGGCTGTCGATCCGGGAGCGGTGCGCAGTCGCGAACAGCTCATCCACGACGTGTGGGACGAACACTGGTGGGGCTCCACGAAGACGCTCGACGTCCATGTGGCCTCGTTGCGCAAGAAGCTTCGCCCGGAGATGATCGAGACAGTCCGGTCGGTGGGCTACCGCTTGACGGAGGGCTGATTCGCATGACACGTCGCCTGCTCGCCGGTTACCTCACGATCACCGTCGTGGTGCTGCTCCTGCTCGAATTGCCGCTGGCGATCTTCTTCTCGCAGCGCGAGCTCGAACGCTTCACGGCGGGCGTCGAGCACGACGCGTCGGTGATCGCCAGTATCTACGAGGACGATCTGCAGACCGGCGCGACGCTCGACCCGCAGGCGGCGCTGCTCTACACCGAACGAACCGATGCGCGGGTGGTGATCGTCGATGCCAACGGCATCTCGCTGATCGACACCGAGCGGCCAGTGCCCCGCGACCTCTCCACCCGCCCCGAGATCGCCGATGCCATCGCCGACAAGCGTTCCAGCGGCACCCGCAGTTCGTCCACGCTGGGCACCGACTTCGTGTTCGTCGCGATCCCGGTTTCCTCGGGTGGCGTCGTGCACGGCGCCCTGCGCGTCACCATCGACACCGATCGCGTCGACGCCAGCGTGCACCGCTTCTGGTTGGGGCTGGTCGTCGTCGGTGCCGGCGTTCTGGCCCTCATGGCCGTGGTGGGTTGGATGATCGCCCGCTCGGTGACTCGCCCGCTGCGACAGCTGGAACGGAATGCAGCCCGCTTCTCCGAAGGCGATCTCGCAGTACACGACACCGTTCGCGAGGGTCCCCTCGAGCTGCGGTCCTTGTCCGCAACCATGTCGACGATGGCCGAGCGCCTGGCGGCCCTGCTCGACGAGCAGCGCGAGTTCGTGGCCGATGCGTCGCACCAACTGCGCACGCCGCTCACCGCGCTGAGGCTGCGGTTGGAGAACCTGCAAGCTCGTCTGCCCGACGCAGAGGGCGACGAACTGGAGTCGGCCATCGAGGAGACCACACGGCTGGCGACTCTCGTGGGCGACCTGCTGCAGCTCGCTCGCGCCGACCAAGGTCAGCCCCCGGTGACGATCGATCTCGCTCAAGTGGCGATCCAGCGTGTCGACACATGGAGCGCGCTCGCCGAGGCCGCCGGCGTCACGCTGCAGGTGGAGGGCGCCGACGCTCCGTTGTGGGCGAGCGCAGCACCGGGGGCGATGGAGCAGATCCTCGACAACACACTCGACAACGCCTTGAACGTCTCCCCCGAGGGCTCGTTGATCGTCGTCCGCCTGCGCGCCGACGGCGACCGGCGGACGGTCGTCATCGAGGACCACGGCCCAGGGTTGTCCGACGACGACAAGGAGCGGGCGACGCGCCGGTTCTGGCGCAAGACCGCCACCACTCCTGGTACCGGGCTGGGTCTGGCGATCGCCTCCTCATTGGCCAGGGCCTCGTCCGGCAGCCTGACACTCACCGACAGCCCGGGTGGTGGCCTCAGCGTTGTCGTCACGCTCCCAGGCAGCCAGTAGCTTCAGGCTCGATGCTCCGATCCGCCGCTACAGCCATGCTGCTCGCCGGTCTGATCCTGCCCGCGTGCACGGCGGACGAGCCGGCCACGAACAACTCCGCTGACCTCGCGGCGCGACCCTTCGACGTGGTGGTGCCCGCGAGTTACGACGCTCAGCAACCTGCTCCGTTGATCGTGCTGCTGCACGGCTTCGGCTCGGATGCAACGGCAGTGGCGGAGTACTTCGGCATCGACGCCCTCGCCCAGCAGCGCGGGTTCCTGTACGTCGTTCCCACCGGCACACCCGATGCAGCTGGGCAACCGTTCTGGAATGCCACCGATGCCTGTTGCGACCTCGACGGCATCGGCCCCGACGACGCCGGCTACTTGTCGGCACTCGTCGAGCAGGTACAGGCGGACTACTCGATCGACCCGAAGCGCATCTACTTCGTCGGGCACTCCAACGGCGGCTTCATGTCGTACCGAATGGCGTGCGACCACGCCGATCAGGTCGCCGCGATCGTCAGCCTGGCCGGAGCGACGTGGGCCGACCCTGCCGCATGCGCGCCGTTGCAACCGGTGAGCGTGCTGCAGATCCACGGCACCGCCGACGGCGTCATCGCATACGACGGCGGCGCCTTCGCCGGACACGTGCAACCAGGGGCGCTCGCCAACGTCGAGACGTGGGCCACGTACAACGGCTGTTCCTCCACCTTCACCACCACCGACGGCGCACTCGACCTCGACACCAGCAACGCAGGTGCCGAGACGTCGGTGCTGGCCTACACCGGCTGTCCGGCGGCCGGGGCCGTCGAACTGTGGTCGATCGCCGGAGGTGCGCACAGCCCTGCGCTGTCCGACTCGTTCACCGCCAGTCTCGTCGACTTCCTGCTCGCCCATCCCAAGGCGTAGCGACCTGCGGTCAGCCGCCGAGTGCAGCGATCAGCCGCGGCACCGCGTCGGCGACATCCGCGACGATGCCGAAGTGGGCCAGCTTGAACACCACCGCGTCAGGGTTGCGGTTGATGGCGACGATGGTTCCCGAGTCCTGCATACCCACTGCATGCTGGAGCGCGCCGGAGATGCCGCATGCCACGTAGAGCCGAGGTCGCACGGTGGCACCCGTTTGCCCCACCTGCAGCGAACGCTGCGCCAAGCCGGCTTCCACGGCGCCTCGGGATGCCGCCACGCTGCCGCCGATCGCCGCTGCCAACTGCTCGACGAGATGCCAACTCGCGGCGTCACACCCGGCGCCACCGGCAATCACCACGTCGGCATCCCGCAGGTCGACGTCGGCGGGGCTGATCCGTCGCTCGAGCACCTCGACGCGAAGGTCGTCGTCGTGCAGCGACACCGCCAGCGGCACCACCAGCCCACGCCGGGGCTGCACACAGGGCTCGAACACGCCGGGCCGAACCGTGGCCATCTGTGGCCGCACCTCGGGGCACAGGCACGTCGCCAGCACTCCCCCGGCCATCGCCGGGCGCACCATGTGCAGCAATCCATTGTGCGTAACGCCCTGGCGGGTCCACGAGCCGACGTAGAGGTCGGTGCAGTCGGCGGCGAGACCTGTGTTCAACAGCGAGGCGACCCGCGGCGCGAGATCGCGCCCTGTGGTGGTGGCCGTCAGCAGAATCGCCTGTGGGTGATACTGCCTCGCCGCTGCGGCCAACACGGCGGCGAACGGCTCGGCTCGGTACTGAGCCAGCGCCGGGTCGACCGCCACGTACACGATGTCCGCCCCGTGCGCCGCGGCTACGAGTGCCGAGTTGCCCGGGTCGGCGGCCAGCACGACAGCGGCCACGCCACCGCCGAGCGCGGGCGCCAGCTCGGTGGCCTTCGTCAACAACTCCAGCGAGGCGCGATCGGGCGCTCCGTCGACCAACTGGCACACCACCCAGACGTTGGCGCTGCCCACGGCGTCGAGCGCCACGGCACTGCGTGCAGCCGGGGCAGCCGGCTGCGCCGCCGTGGGCGACGGCACCGGGTCGCCGGGTGCGAAGGATCCACGGGCCACGAGCTCGGCAACCAGCTGCTGGTAGCCGAAGCCGTCGACTCCGACGAACCGGCAGCCACGATCGGGCCACGGTGCTGCCGACATTCGCGCCACCTTGGTGGGTGACGCGGCCAGGCCCACGTCGTGGTCGCTCAGGCCGAGATCAGCCGCTGTCAGCCGTTCGATCGTGGCCGCGGCCGCCGCCCGCCGCCGCGGCAACGTCGGGTAACCGGGCGTGAAGCCCGTCTCGCCCACGGTCGCCACCGCCGGCAGTGGCATGCGCAGCCGTTCGTAGCCGCCTTCCACCACGCGGCGGGCGACCAGTGTCATGCCCTCCAGCTCCAGCGCCTCACACCCGGTCGCCTGTGGCCAGCCGAGCCGCTGCGCCACCGACGGGCCCACCTGGCCGGTCTCGCCATCGAGCGCGGAGATGCCGCACAACACGAGGTCGGCCCCACCGACCACGCGCACCGCCGCCGCCAGCGCGTTGGCCGTCGCCCACGTGTCGGACCCGGCGAAGGCGTGATCGCACAGCAGCACCGCCCGGTGTGCGCCAGCGGCGATCGCATCACGCAACGCCTGCTCGGCCAGTGGTGGCCCCATCGACAGGGCAACCACCTCGTCAGCCAGTTGCACTGCAGCCGCGAGGGCATGGAGATCAGCGGGATTGGTGATCGGTGGAGCCGCAGCGCGGTCGATCGTGCCGTCGGGGTGCACACCGACACCCCCGAGGCGTAGGTCTGGAACCTGCTTCACCAGCACGATGGCCCTCATCGACACCACCACCCACGAGCATCTTCGCCCGTAGGCGAATCCGAGCGCCAGCCCCTTCGGTCCCGAAAACGCAAGAACCCCAGGCCGGTGGCCTGGGGTTCGTTCGTGGAGCTGAGGGGAATTGAACCCCTGACCTCTTCCATGCCATGGAAGCGCTCTGCCAACTGAGCTACAGCCCCGAACGAGTAGGAGACGCTACCGGCGCGCCCTGCAGCTCACAACGTGCGCCGAGCACGCAACCGCGAACGCAGCGGGCCGACCGCGAGACGCATCACGGCCGTGATCAACACGGTGGAGATCACCACCCGCAGTTCCATCGACAAGCGGGCGATGCGGGGGGCGATGAACACCGAGCTGAGCACACCCACGGGGTACACCCACGCCACGTCGGTGGCGATGCGGTGCCACAACGAACGCTTCGGTTCGGCCCGAGTGGACAGCTCGAACCACGCATCCACACCCACGGTGCGCTGGATCCGCTCGGTGAGCACGAAGTCCTGGGCCAGCTCCATCAGGGCGGCCCGCTCGGACGAGCGCTCCCACTTGCGCAGTTGGATGCCGTCGACGAAACGAAACACGATCTGGTGCTCGCCACCGTCCGGGCCCGGGTGCAGCACGCCCGCGCCGAGGCAGCCGTGCACGGTGCGCAACGTGGCCACGACCTGATCGGCCCAGCGCAAGTACTGGGCCTCGAGGCCGGGCGAGACGGTGCGCGCCACCGTCACCGTCACCGGGTCGGGGGCGAGACGGGGCAGCTGGGAGGTGTCGAACAAGCCGGAGAGAGGAAGAGACATTGCCCCTCAAGGCTAGTGAATTTCACATGTTCACGTGGGTCAGGCCCATGCGATCTTGGGCACGTCGCGATACAGCCGCTCGATTTCGTAGTACATGCGCATCTCCTCGGCGAACACGTGCACCACCACGTCGCCGTAGTCGACCAACACCCACTGTTGTTCGCTGACGCCCTCGCTGCGGATCGGTGACCGACCGAGCTGCTCGCGCACAGCGTCCTCGACGGCATCGACGACGGTCTTCACCAATCGCCGGTTGTTCGCACTGCAGATCACGAAGTAGTCGGTGATCTGCAGCACGTCGCCCACTTCCAGCACGATCGTGTGGTCGGCCTTCTTGTCGTCGGCGGCCTTCGCGGCCACCTTCGCCAGGCCGAGTGCGGCCTGCGCCGCGGTGAGCGTCATCGTGTGTTCGTCATGGTGTGATGGTCGTTTCGGTTTGGATGGACGACTCGGTGGGGGCGACCACGGTGGTCGTGGTGCTGGTGGTTGCGGCGGGCGGGGCGGCGAGCCACGTCGTGCCCAGCTGGAGGATGACGTCGATGCCCTCGATCGGAATCTTCGGCTCGTCGACCACCGCGCCGAACATGCCATCCGCGTCGGCTGCAGTGTTCAGGCGCGAGTCGCCGACCAGCATCACCGTCTCTTCTCGCACCTCCCCGTTCAGGTACACGGATTGCACATTGCCGCCGGACAACAGGATGATCGCGACAGCGCCCACCACCTGTTGTTCGTATCCGGGCGGCGCCTCGATCCGATAGTTCAGCCCCGGGGCGGGTTGCGACATCGAACGAGGGGCGATCGAGGCAAGCACCATCACTGCTTCGGCGCGCTCGATCGCCTCGGCGTCTTTCCCGGTGGGGTTCAGCGACGCATCGAGCGGACTCGCCGACAGCGCTCGGGCGCCGACCGGGCCGGAGTACAGCCGCTGGAGCAACTCGGGGAAACTGGCGATCGTGATGGGCGTGACGGCGACCGTGCTGGCGGTGCTTGAGGTGGTGGACGTGGCATCGGCAGGAGCGACGAGGAGAATGCCCGACCCGATGGCGGTGGCGACGCCGGCCCACACCGCCTCGACATTGCCGCGGCGATCGCGATCGGGCTGGCCCTCCACCACGTGGTTGATCACCTGCACCGCCTGGGCGGGAGTGAGCGTGACCGCACCTGCCGGTATCTCCTCACCCACGGCCGAGGGCAGCGTGGCCGGGATGGCCGCCAGGGGCGCCAGCAGCGCCTCCGCGGCCGCAGGATCGGCCACCTGGTACACGTCGAGGGTGACCGACAGCGTGCTCTCGACCGCCAGCGCGAGTTCGTCGATGCCGCTGGCGGCGTAGATCTCGGACAGCGGGGTACGGTCGGGCCCGACGGACAACGTCGAGTCGACCGACACGGGCAACGACAGGATGCTGCCTCCGAGCCCCGAGTTCGGCGGCAGCACCATCACCGTGATCGAGGTGAGCCGGTTCTCGGCATTGACGGTGGCCAACATTCCCACCGGCGTGGATGGGATACGAATCGAGTCGCTGCCCACTTTGGTGGCGCCCTCGTAGCGCCGCAGCGCCTTCACGCCCACGTACGCGAGCCCTGCCACGGCCACCAGCACTGCCAGCCCCGCGGCGAGCATCACCGTGGTGCGCTTCCTGCGCACGTTGTCGAACGCGGTCATCCGCCCTCCTGATACAAACCCAATTCGGAAATCAGCTCGAGCACCGGCGTGGTGACCAGGTAGTCGAGCGGCCGACCATCGCGAACCCGATCACGCAGATCGGTGCTCGACACGTCGAGGTGCGGCACCTCGACGCGCTCCCAGACGAAGCTCGGCGACAGCGTCGTGGGAGCGCCGGGGCGATCGACCACCACCAGCGTGCTGGTGCCGGCCACGTCGTGATAGCGCTCCCAGGTCTCGAACCGCGCCGCGGCATCGTCGCCCATGATGGTGAACAGAGATGCGCCGGGGTGTTCGAGTGTCAAGGCTTCCAATGTATCGGCCGTATAGCTGGGGCCGCCGTGACCGATCTCGTGGTCGCCGGCCAGCAGGCCGGGCACATCGGCCACCGCCGCCCGCACCATCGCCAAGCGCTGCTGCGCCGAGGTGATCGGCCGCGAGCCAACCTTCTGCCACGGCACGTTGGCCACCATCAGCACCACGACGTCGAGCTGTAGCGCATGTCGCACGTTCACCGCCGTGACCAGATGACCGACGTGCGGCGGGTCGAACGTGCCGCCGAAGAGTCCGATCCGCAACGCTGAGGCTGCATCGATCTGCTCGCTGACGGACTGCACGGCGGCGAGTGTAGGTGGCCCGCCTGGCACACCATTCGTCACCCTACCGGAATTACCTCTACTGGCACGACAAAACTTGACCGATGTAGTACTGTGACCTGTCCCCCCAATTAGACCCCCTGATCGGGACGCACGAGATGACTCCCCCCGGTGAATTCTCGTGTTCCCTCCCCGCGAGGGCGCCACGGCCGGACTGCCGTGTCGGTGTGTCGAACGACACACCCTGCAGCGGAATCTGACGACGACCCAAGAAGTTGAGAACTAACGCCATGAATGACTCCATCGGTCTCTACCTGAACGACATCGGCAAGGTGTCCCTCCTGAACGCCGAAGAAGAGCGCGAGCTGTCTCGCGTGATCGAAGCTGGTCGCGAAGCGTCCGATCGCCTCGCTGCCGGCGAGAAGGGTGCTGCGCTGAAGGCATCCGTCGCCAAGGCCGCCGAGGCCAAGGATCGCTTCATCCGCGCCAACCTGCGTCTCGTGGTGAGCATCGCTCGCCGCTATCCCCTCCCCCAGGGCATGGATCTGCTCGACCTCATCCAGGAGGGCAACCTCGGCCTCGAGCACGCTGTCGACAAGTTCGACTGGCGCCGTGGCTTCAAGTTCTCCACCTATGCCACCTTCTGGATCCGCCAGGCCATCGGTCGCGCGCTCGATCAGAAGGCCAGCCTGATCCGCATCCCCGGTGATCGCTCGGCAAGCCTGCGCGCCGCGCTGCGTCAGGCCAGCGGCGACGGCGAAACGCTCGACATCGGCAACGCAGAACTGCACCGCCTCACCACCCCGGTCTCGCTCGACAAGACGATCGGCGACGACGGCGATGCCACCCTCGGCGACCTGATGGCCAACGGCGACGGCACCCCCGAAGACGCAGTGATGAGCATGGTCGACAACGAGCTGCTCGACGAGCTGCTCGGCACGCTCGACAAGCGGGCTCGCTACGCGGTCGAGGCTCGCTTCGGCCTGCTCGACGGCGAGCGCAAGAGCTTCCGCGAGGTCGGCGAGAACCTGGGCGTCACTGCCGAGGCCGCCCGTCGCCTCGTCAGTCGTGCGGTGGCCGGCCTGCGCGAAGACGCAGTCCGCATCCTCGCTGTCTGAGTTCACCACCACTTCAGTCAGTCGTCCGTAACGGCCGGGTCCCTTCGGGGGTCCGGCCGTTAGGCTTTCCGACGTGGCAAAAGCGTGGACCCCTTCGTCGTGGCAGTCGTTCCCTGTCCAGCAGCAACCTCATTGGCCCGACGAGGCCGACCTCGACCGTGCCCTCAAGCAGATCGCGTCGTACCCCCCGTTGGTGTTCGCCGGTGAGGCCCGCTCGTTGCAGAACTCGCTCGCCCAGGTGTGCGCCGGCAATGCGTTCCTCCTCCAGGCAGGCGATTGTGCCGAGAGCTTCGAGGAGTTCTCGGCCAACAACATTCGCGAGAAGTTGCGGGTCATCCTGCAGATGTCGGTGGTGCTCACCTATTCGCTCGGTGTGCCGGTGGTGAAGGTGGGCCGCATCGCCGGCCAGTTCGCCAAGCCGCGCTCCAGCAACACCGAGAAGGTGGGCGATGTCGAGCTGCCCAGCTTCCGCGGCCACATCGTCAACAGCGACGCCTTCACCGAGGCGTCGCGGGTGCCCAGCCCCGATCGCCTGGTGCAGGCGTACAACCAGTCGGCGGCCACGCTGAACCTGTTGCGGGCGTTCACCAAGGGCGGCTTCGCCGACCTCCGCCGAGTGCACGCCTGGACGCAGGAGTTCGTGGCCAGCAGCCCCGAGGGCCAGCGCTACGACCAGATCGCCAACGAGATCGACCGTGCGCTCAAATTCATGCGCGCCTGCGGCGTCGACACCGAGAGCAACCACAGCCTGCACGAGACGAACGTGTACACCAGCCACGAGGCGTTGCTGCTGGGGTACGAAGAGGCGCTCACGCGGCAGGACTCGCTCACCGGTAGCTGGTACGACTGCTCGGCGCACATGCTCTGGATCGGCGAGCGCACACGCCAACTCGACGGCGCGCACGTCGAGTTCCTGCGGGGTGTCGGCAACCCGGTCGGCTGCAAGGTCGGCCCCACCACCGACGCCGACTTCGTACTCGAGCTGTGCGAGAAGCTGAACCCGGCCCGCATTCCCGGTCGCCTCACGCTCATCAGCCGCATGGGTGCCGACAAGGTCGAGGAGTCGTTGCGGCCACTGCTGCGTGCCGTCAGCGATGCCGGCCACCCCGTGGTGTGGGCCTGCGACCCGATGCACGGCAACACCATCACCAGCGCCGGCGGCCGCAAGACACGCGTGTTCGACCAGATCTGCGCCGAGATCGACGGCTTCGTGCGTGCCCACAAGGCCGAGGGCACCTGGCCCGGCGGCATCCATGTCGAGCTCACCGGCGACGACGTCACCGAGTGCATGGGCGGTGCCGACAACATCCTCGACAGCCAGCTCGACGATCGCTACCAGACCGTGTGCGACCCGCGGCTCAACGGCCGTCAGGGACTCGACCTGGCGTTCACCGTGGCCGAGGGCCTGCGCGCCACCGGGCTGGCCTGAACCAGCCCATGCGGGCACTCGCGCTGACTGCCGAGTGGCCGGTACCCAATGTTGCCGCGGCTGCCGTCCTGCCCGATGGCACGGTCGCCACAGTGGGCGATGCCGACGCGCCGTTCCGCATTGCCTCCGTCGCCAAGATGCTCGTGGGGTACACCATGCTCGTGGCGGTCGAGGAAGGCACGGTGCACCTCGACCAGCCCGTCGGGCAGGAGGGATGCACGGTGCGCCACCTGCTCGCGCATGCCGGCGGCTACGCGTTCGACGGCACCGCGCCCATCACCCGCCCCGGCACTCGCCGGATCTATAGCAACACCGGCATCGAGATGGCCGCCAACGCACTCGCCGAGGCCGCCGACATGCCGTATGGCGAGTACCAGTTCGAAGCGTTGTTGCAGCCGCTGGGGATGCGGGCCACGATCCTGCACGGTTCGCCCGCGCACATGGTGTCGAGCACGGTGTCCGACCTGGTGCGTTTCATCGAAGAACTGCGCGCGCCGACGCTCATCACCGCAGCCACCGCTCAGCAGTTTCGCACGGTGCAGTTCCCCGGGTTGCCCGGCCGGGTACCCGGCATCGGCCGCTTCGCCGACTGTGCGTGGGGCCTGGCCACCGAAATCCGCGGCGACAAACAGCCCCACTGGACGGGCACCCACAATTCGCCCGCCACGTTCGGACATTTCGGCGGAGCGGGTACCCTCCTGTGGGTGGATCCGGGGACTCAGGTCGCATGTGTCGCGCTCACCGATCGGTCGTTCGACGACTGGTCGACCGAGGCCCTGCGCCGTTGGCCCGAGCTGTCCGATGCCGTGCTCGCCGAGGCGCTCGCGACAGGAGCAGATGCGTGAGCTTCTCCCCCGGCGACCGCATCCGTTACGAGTGCGAGGGCGACGACGGCCTGCCGCTGGTGCGCTACGGGTTCATCGGTGGAGTCGCCTCCACGGGCGGTCCGGTGGTGGTGATGCTCGACGGCGAGTTGGGCGGCGACGTCGTCAACGAGGCACAGGTGCAGCCGGTCACCATCCTCACCGTGGAGTTGCTGCTGCACGGCACCGACCTCATCGACGAACCAGAGCTGCGACGCGGCCTGGTGTCGCTCTGGAGCGCCGAGGCCGACACGGCAGGGCTCGACGTCGACGCGCTGCACCTGTTCGGCGACGGCGAATGCGATGCACCGGGCGGGTGGTGCCTGGCCGAGTTGCACGCGGGCGGCGAACGCTATGTGTTGCGCGCCGTGCAACTGCCCCACCAGCCGGAGATGGTGCGAATCCGCGCCGAGCAGGTGTGAGCCAGCGAACGGCAGGCTGGTACCCGCTGTTGCTGGCGGCGGCCAGCGTGGGCATCGCCAACAGCGTCGTGTTCTCGCTGCTCAGCAACCTGCAGGACAAGTACCACTTCTCCGATGCCGGGCTGGGCCTCATCGCCGGATCCGGCTTCGCCGTCGGCCTTGTCGGCCAGGTGTTGTTGGCGCCGTACGCCGACCGCGGTCACTCGAAACGACTGCTGATCGCCGGTCTCGGCACTGCGGTGCTGGGCAGCATCCTGTTCGCCCTGGCAGGGTCGCTGCTGACGTTGGTGCTCGCCCGAATGGTCGTGGGCCTGTCGAACAGCTTGTTCATGCCGGCATCCCGAGCGATCGCGATCAGCATCAGCGACGACGACATCCCCAAGCGGCTGGGCACCCTCAGCGGCGTGGAACTGGCCGGGTTCGTCACCGGGCCAGTGGTGGGCGGCATGTTGGTCGGCCCGTTCGGGCTGCGCACACCGTTCCTCGTGGCCGGCGCGTTCGCACTCGCCGGAGCGCTGATGCTGGCCCCGCGCACACTTCCCGAGCCGCCGATGGACGAGGAACACCGCCTGGCGTTCGACCTGCTGAAGCTGCCCAGCATTCGCGCCGGTGTGTTCATGTGCGTCGCGCTGTTCTTGCCGGTCGGGTTCTACGACGCCACGCTCGATCGCTACCTCACCGACCTGGGCGGCAGCGACAAGTTGATCGGCATGAGCTTCCTCGCCTACGGCATCCCGTTCGCATTGCTGGCCACCACGGGCGGCCGTCTCGCCTCACAGAAGGGGGCGATGCGGGTAGCCGTCTGGGGCACGCTGCTGGTGGCCCCGATCACGATGGGCTACGGGTTCATCCACGTGCCCCTCATCATCGTCGGCGTGAGTGCGATCGAGGGCAGCCTGCAGGCGCTGGCCGTGCCCGCCAGCCAGGCCCTCGTGGCAGCCGGCGCACCGATCGGGCGCGCCGCCGCCGCGCAAGGCTTGGCCGGCGCGTCGAACCTGCTGGTGGCGGCGGTCACCGCGTACGCGGCCGGTGGGTTGTACGGGGCGGTGGGCCCCGAGTGGATGTTCCTGATCGCCGGCACCGGAGTGGCGGGGTTCGTGCTGATGTCGATCAGCCAATACCGCCTGGCCGTCGCTCAGCAGCACGCGGTCAGCTGAGGCGCTCGATCACCATCGCCAGGCCCTGGCCGCCGCCGACGCACATGCTCTCCACGCCAAAGGTCTTGTCCTCGAACTGCAGGCCGTTGATCAGCGTGGTCATGATGCGGGCGCCGGTCATACCGAACGGGTGGCCGAGCGCAATGGCGCCGCCGTGCACGTTGAGCTGCTTGTCGATGTCGATACCGAGGTGCTTGGCCGAGCCGATCACCTGACAGGCAAACGCCTCGTTGATCTCCACGAGGTCGATCTGATCCATGGTCATCTTCGCTCGGCCGAGCGCCTGGCGAATGGCCGCGATCGGGCCGAGGCCCATGATCTCGGGGTTCAAGCCGGACACGCCGGTGGAGATGATGCGGGCCAGCGGGGTGAGCCCCAGTTCCTTGGCCCTCGTGTCGCTCATCACCAGCACCGCGGCCGCGCCGTCGTTGAGCGGGCAGGCGTTACCAGCGGTGATGGTGCCATCGGGGCGGAACACCGGCTTGAGCTGGCTGACCGCTTCGTAGTTGGTGCCCGGGCGGGGGCCGTCGTCCTTGCTGACGACCGTGCCGTCCTCCAGGGTCAGCGGGATGATCTCGCGATCGAAGAAGCCGTTCTCCACGTGGGCGCAGGCCAGGTTCTGGCTACGCACGCCGAAACGATCCATCTCTTCACGGCTGATGCCTTCGATTTCCACCACGTTCTCGGCGGTCTGGCCCATGGCGATGTACACGTCGGCGAGACCTTCTGCCGGGGCCCACTTGCCCTGACCACCCTGGGCACGCAGCGCGGTGCGCGCGCCTGCAGGCTTGTAGATCGCGTTCGGCGCGGTGTCGCTGGCACCCTGCATGTAGCGGCTGACGGTTTCCACACCGCCGGCGATGAAGCAGTCGCCCTCACCGGCCTTGATCGCGTGGAAGGCCATGCGGATCGTCTGCAGGCTCGACGAGCAGTAGCGGTTCACCTGCACGCCGGGCACGTCGTCGAGACCGGCGAGCAGGGCGACGACGCGGGCGATGTTGAACCCGCCCTCGCCGGCCGGCTGGCCGATGCCCCACATCACGTCGTCGACGTTCTGGCCCACTTGTGGCACCTTGGCCATCAGTGCCTTGACGATCTGGGCGCTCATGTCATCGGGGCGCATGCTGGCGAGGGAGCCCTTGTTGGCACGCCCGATCGGGCTGCGGGCGGTGGCGACGATCACTGCTTCGGTCATGGCGTGGAACCTTACCCGCGGGTAACCGAGCGTGATAACTCAGAGGTTGGCGACGACCCGGTACCCCTCGGCGTAACGGCCCTCGGCCAGCCCGTGCGCGTGCGCGGTGGCCGCCATCCACGCCCGCACCCGCACCTGCATCGTGTCGGGGTCGGGGTGCTGGCTGGCGTGACACAGCAGCGCCTCGAACTTGCGGTCGATCTGCTCGGTCACGTCCACCACGTCGGTGATCGTCGGGTGGCCCGAGATCCACAACTCACGCACCGACCACGGCTCGAGGCCCTCCTCCAACAGTTCGGGAAAGGCGAACGGGTTGCGGGCATCGGGGTACACCGCACACACCGTGGCTTCGCCGGCTGCCAGGTGGTCGGGATGGCTGGCGAAGATGCGATCGAGGTTGCGCTCGGGTGACTGACCCAACACCACAGTCGGGCGCACCTGGCGGATGACACGGCTGACGTCGCGGCGCAGCGCCAGGTCGGCCACCACCCGGCCATCGGGGTGGCCGAGGAAGATCAGGTCGTGCACACCCACCGCCGCCGCTGCCGCCGTCTGCTCCTTGCGCCGCATGGAGGCCATCTCGGTGCGCGAGATCGTGCGGTCGCTACCGCCCGCATCGCCATCGGTGACCAGGCAGTACGTGACATGTACGCCGGCCGCAGCGAGCGTGGCGATCGTGCCGGCCGAGCCGAAGTCGACATCGTCGGGGTGGGCCATCACCACCAGCAGTCGATCGATCTCCGTCGCTCCGAGCATGAAGCAAGCCTAACTGCGGGTTACTCTCCGCCCATGAACCCCGCTGACGTCGCCCTCGGCACCTTCCACATCTCCGACCCCGAGTTCTGGACCGCCACCCGTGAGTTCCGTGAAGGCGCGTTCCGAACGCTGCGCCGCGAACAGCCGATCAGCTTCTGGGAGGAGTGGGAGTTCGTCGACTCTCCGCTGCCGAAGGGGCCCGGCTACTGGGCGGTCACGAGTCACGACGACGTGTGGCACGTGAGCCGGAACCCGCAGTTGTTCCAGAGTGGCCGCGGCGTCAACATCGCCGACCTGCCGATGGAGATCGCCGAGTTCTTCGGCTCGATGATCGCGATGGATGACCCGCGCCACTTCCGCTTGCGCTCGATCGTGTCGAAAGGGTTCACGCCCAAGGAGATCTCACGCGTCGAGCAGTACGTACGCGAGAAGGCGGCCGGAGTCGTCGACCATCTGCTGGCCGACTTCCCCGATCGCGAGTGCGACTTCGTGCACGAGGTGGCCGCTCCGATGCCGCTGCAGATCATCTGCGAGATGATGGGCATCCCCAAGGAGGACGAGGAGCAGATCTTCCGCTGGACCAACGTGATCCTCGGCGTGGGCGACCCCGAGTTCACCGGCACGTTCGACGACCTCATCGCTGCCGGCCTCGGCGCATTCAACTACGCGCAGGCAATGGGCGAAGACCGGCTGGCGAACCCCACCGACGACCTCACCTCGGTGATGATGCACGCAGTCGTCGACGGCGAACGCATCACCGCCCAGGAGTTCGGTTCGTTCTTCATCCTGCTCGTGGTGGCCGGCAACGAGACCACCCGCAACGCGATCAGCCACGGGATGCATCTGCTGACGACTCACCCCGACCAGCGCGACCTGTGGTGGAACGACTTCGACACCCACACCCGCACCGCGGTCGACGAGATCGTGCGCATGGCCAGCCCGGTCGTGCACTTCCGCCGCACGGCCACCGAGGACACCGTCGTGGGCGGCCAGAAGATCGCGGCCGGCGAGAAGTTGGTGATGTGGTACAACTCGGCCAACCGCGACGAGAAGGTGTACGACGACCCGTACCGGTTCGATGTTCGGCGGCCGTTGCAGCCCAACCAGGTGGGTTTCGGGGCGGGCGGCCCGCACTTCTGCCTGGGCGCCAACCTCGCCCGACGCGAGATCGCGGTGATGTTCGACGAGATCCGCCGTCGTATCCCCACCCTGCGCACGGTCGGCGAGCCCGACTACCTGCAGAGCAACTTCATCAACGGCATCAAGCGCCTGCGCTGCACCTGGTAGCAGGCCTGCACGTCAGACCGTGCGGGAGTCCTTGGGAAGGTGTTCGACGTCGCTGAGCCGGGTCAGCGAGAAGGTGTGGCCATCGCGCATCTGCATCGTGGTGAGCCGCGTGATGCTGGCGTGGTGGGTGACGAACCGATCCCACTCCCACGGCACAGGGTCGAGGCCCAGCAGCTGGCACAACAACACGCCGTTCGTGCCCGCGTGAGCGACGATCGCCACACGATGCGAGGGCTGGTCGAGGTGCCACACGGGCAGGATCTGCTTGGCGCGGTACATGCCACGACCCGCCCAGTAGGCGACGCCACCCGTGCGCACTCGTTCCACGAAGTCGCGAGGCGCTTCTCCCCCACCTCGCAGGCCGGTCCAGCGCTCCTCTGCGGCCCGCGACCGCTCTTCCTCGTACGCAGTGCGTGCGAGTTCGGAGGGCGTGCCGTGCCAGTCGGGCTCGCGGATCTCGTGGAGGAACGGTTCGATCACCTCGTCGCGGCCCAGCGCCGACAGCAGCGGCGCCGCCGTCTGTCGCGCGCGGCGCAGCGGCGACACGATGACCTCGTCGAACTGCTCGCCGCCGAGAGCGACGGCAACCTGCTCGGCCTGCATGAGACCCCTGGCGGTGAGCGGCGGATCGACGACGTTCAGCCCGTCGCGGACCCACTCGGGTTCGCCGTGGCGGATGAGGGTGATGTCCATGATGCTGCAATGCTAGGTGGCCCGGGCCGTGGGCCACCTCAGCAGGTATCGTCCCCCCGGTGCAGCCCTTCTCGTCGTCCCCCGGCACTGCGGCGGGCTGGTATCCCGACCCCACCCGCCAGTTCGAGTACCGCTGGTTCAACGGCGAGCGGTGGACCGCCGACGTGTCCACCCATGGCCAGCGGTTCGTCGACCCCCGCTGGCTCTCCGGCGCACCGTTGCCGCCGCACGTCGGCCAACCCGAACAGCGCCGCGGCGCAGCGGTGGCCTCGTTCGTGCTCGGGCTGAGCGCCGTGGCCACCGCCTGGCTGCCGTTCTTGTTCGTGCTCGGCGCGGTCGCGGCCATCGTCGGCTTCGTCTTCGGTGTCATCGCGCTGCGACGGGTGCGGCAGGGAGCAGCAGAAGGCCGCACGTTCGCGATCTGGGGCCTGGTCTTGTCGGTCGGCGCCGCCGGTCTGTGCGTGGTGGGTGTGCTGTTCACGATGACCGTGCTCGACGAGGTGGACCAGCTGTTCAACCCCGGCCCGTACACCACCTCGATCGACCGCTGCACCAACGATGGTGGGTTGGCAGTCGCCGATGGCACCATCACGAACGACGACGACACGTACCACGACTACTCGATCTTCATCCGCTTCACCGACAGCGGGCGCACGCTCGACACCGATGTCGTCGACGTCCGCCGCGTGCCGCCTCACGAGGTGGCCCAGTTTCATGCCACGGTGTTCGTCGACTCGTCGGCCACGGTCACGTGCACCGTCGCCGATGTGCAGGGTGCCGGCGTCTGACGCCCGCACTACGGCTCGGTCAAGCGCCTTCAGCCGCCGCCCCAGCACTCGATGTGGACGCGACCCAGCTTTCGTACATCCGCGCATAGACCCCGCCGGCATCCACCAGCGCGACGTGGGTGCCGTCCTCCACCAGTCGTCCGTGGTCCAGCACGAGCACCCTGTCGGCGCGTGCCGCGGTGGACAAGCGGTGCGCGATGGCGATCGTGGTTCTGCCCTTGGCCAGCTTCTCCAAGGCCCGTGCGAGCCGCACCTCGGTGAGCGCGTCGACGGACGACGTGGCTTCGTCGAGCAACAACACGGCGGGATCGACCAGCGAGGCCCGGATCAGGGCCACGAGCTGGCGCTCACCGGCGGACAACTGGCCGCCCCGTTGTCCGACCTCGGTCTCGATCCCGTCGGGCAGGGTGTCGAGCCAGTCGCGCAGATCGAGCGCGTCGATGGATGACTCCAGCTCGGCCAGCGACAGCTTCGGTCGGGCGAACGAGAGGTTCGCGGCGATGCTGCCCTCGAACAGGAATGGCTCTTGGGGCACGACCGTGACGCGAGCGCGCAGGTCGGCGTTGGCCACCCGGGTGAGCGAGACGCCGCCGATCGAGACGGTACCGGCAGTGGGGTCGGCCAGGCGCGCGATCAAGCGACCGAGCGTGGTCTTGCCCGACCCGGTCTCGCCCACCACCGCCACTTGCTGACCGGCGGCGATGTGCGCGCTGACACCCACCAGCACCGGCGGTTCGTCGGTGTCGCCGCGGGTGCGGTAGCTGAAGTCGACGCGATCGATCGATACCCCCAATGCTCCTGCAGGCAGCGGCAGGGGCAGCTCGGGCTCGGGCGGGCCGATCGGGATCTCCAGCACCCCCAACACACGGCGCATGCCGGCGACCGCGGTTTGTGTCTGTTCCAGCACCTCCGTGAACTCGGCGATCGGTTCCAGGAAGCGGTAGGTGAGGAACACGAAGCCGATCAGCGCGCCGGCGGTGAGACCGCTGCCAGGGCCGCGCAGCACACCGACACCCACCACGGCCGAGACGGTGAAGACGCTGAACACCTCGCCCGATGGGAACAGGAACGCGCCGATCGTGCCTGCCCTGATGAACGAGTCGGACCGCTCACGGCTGGCCACTTTCACTCGGTCGGCGAAGTGCTCGCCGGCGTCGTAGGCGCGGATCGTCTCCGCCCCAGCCACGACTTCGCTGATCTGGGTCATGACGTTGGCATTGCGACTGCGGCTCAGGTCGTACGCGCGCACGAGGTGGCTCTGCACCTTCTGCAACACGATGCCCAGCGGTGCAGCGACGACGAAGGCGACCACGGCCAACACCCAGTCGTAGGCGAGCATGACCGACGCGACGAGCAACATCAGCGTTCCGTCGAGCAGCCACGCCAGCCCGCCCCACTGGAAGAACTGGGCGAGTGTCTCCACATCGCTGGTGACGCGGGCCACGAGCGCACCTTTGCGCTCTTCGCTGTGGTCGGCGATGCTCAGCCGGTGGATGTGCTCGAAGAGACGCACGCGCAAGGAGTAGAGAGCCTCTTCGCTGCGCCGGCCGAGGCGCAGGACGGCGGTTCGTTGCGCCCAGGTGGCCACTGACACGAGCACGACCGCGACGATGGCCATCACGGTGATGATGCCGACCTTCACACCCGACTCGGTGAAGCCGCGGTCGATTGCCTGTTGCACCAGGACTGGGATGACCACGCGGCCGCCGGCACCCACCAGCGCCAGCCAGAGGGTGAGCGCGAAGCCGGTGCGCAGTGCCGGAGCGGCGCGCACACCACGGCCGATCGTCTCGACCGCGGTCCAGCGGCTGATGGGCTCGCTCATGGCTCGACCCCCACCGGCGTCGCCGCCGCCGCATCGAGCGCGGCACGGTCGTGCTCGAACGCCTCGATCAACCGACGGTAGGCCGGCACGGTGGAGAGCAGCTCGTCGTGGCGTCCGTGGGCCACCACCCTGCCCTCGTCGAGGAACAACACGTCGTCGGCTAGTGCGATGGTGGAGGGACGGCTGGCGACAGCGATGACGGTGGTGCGCACCAGCACGGACTTCAGGTTGGCCAACACCTTGGCCTCAGTGGTGGGGTCGAGTGACGACGTCGTGTCGTCGAGCAACAGCACCGCCGGTTGGCGCACCAGCGCCCGAGCGAGCGCGAGCCGTTGGCGTTGGCCGCCCGACAGCCCCACCCCACGTTCACCGACCTCGGTGTTCAGTCCGTCGGGCAGGTCGTGCACGAAACTCGCCTCGGCGACCGCGAGCGCGGCTTCGATCGCATCGGTGCCGATGTCGGCGCCGAGCGCCACGTTCTCGCGCACAGAACCGGCGAGGAGGAACGGCTCCTGGAACACCAGCCGCACGCCACCGTCGGGTACCGCTACGGACCCAGCCCCGACGGGCATGAGGCCGGCGATGATGTGCAGCAGCGTGGTCTTGCCGCTGCCGGTGGCCCCGACGACGGCGGTGGTGCAACCCCCCTCGATGTGGGCGTTCACGCCGGTGAGCACCTCACGCTCGCCATCGTGACTGAAGTGCACGTCGTTCAGCACGACGCTGCGATCCGGGCTGCGCGCCAGCGTGAGCGACGGGTCGGGGGCAACCGGCTGGTCGAGCAGCGAGCGGATGCGGTTCCAGCCGGCGAGTGAGTGCGGCACCTCGGACAGCGCATAGCCGATGATCCGCAGGGGGAAGACCAACAGCGTGAACAGGTAGATGAAGCTGGTCAATTCGCCCACGGTCATCGCCCCCGAGCGCACCCGGTAGGCCCCGCCCACGAGCAGCAGGATGTTCACCACGGTCGGCAGGCCGTCGAGCAGCGCCTCGAACGTGCTGCGAAGACGGACGGCGCTGAGCCGTGCCTCACGGAGCCGGCTGGCGATCACGGCCAGACGTTCGGTTTCGCGACCCTCAGCCCCGAACGACTTCACCACGGACACCCCGTCGAAGCTCTCGTGCACAGCAGCACTGAGCCGGCCGAGTTCGTTCTGGGCTGCGTCGTAGAACGAGTCGACCCGCTTCTGGTAGCGCAGGGTGACGATGATCACCACGGGGAACACCGCAACGGCGGCGAGGCCGAGCCACAGGTCGGTGACCAAGAGCAGCACGCTGGACAGCCCAACGAGCACGACCACGCCGGACGCGAACGGCAGAGGCGACAGCACGGCCGTCGCCGCTTCGGCGTCGACGCCGGCCCGGGTGATCAGGTCGCCGGTGCTCTGCGTGCGGTGCCACGGCACTGGTTGCTGTGCCAGTTGGTCGACGACCTCGCCGGACAGCGAGTCGACCACCCGCCACATCGTGCGCCAGGCCCACGTGCGACGCACCACGACGCCGGCGGCGCGCACGAACCCCAACAGGATCAACGCGCCGAGCACGATCAGCACCTTGGAAGCCGCGACCGACCCCTGACGGAAGCGGGGATCGATCACCTCGTCGGTGATCATCCGCACCACGACCGCCGACAGGACGGTACATGCCGCGAACACCGCCGCGCCGCTGACGGCGGTGAAGAACGTGCGCTTCTGGTGCCGCACCAGCGCGCGCACCAGCCGGAACGCCTGCCGCAGGCGACCGCCTGCCTCTGGAATGATCGTTCCGTCCCCCATGCGCTCGTGTTCTACCAGCAGGAAGGCGCCGTGCGACCACGAAATATGCGGGTCAGGCGTCACCGCCGTAGCCTTTCGCCCATGCAGCAGTACGACATCGCAGTCCTTGCGCTTCGAGTCGTGTTCGGCGTGTTCCTCGCCGCACACGGCTACAACAAGTTCTTCGGCGGCGGGCGCCTCGCCGGCACCGCTCGCTGGTTCGGATCGATGGGGATGAAGTGGCCGAAGTGGCAGGCCCGGATCGCGGCCACCACCGAGGTCGGCGCCGGCCTGATGTTCGCCGCCGGCCTCCTCACCCCGCTGGCCGCGGCCGGCATCGTCGGCATCATGTTCGTCGCCATCTGGACCGAGCACTGGAAGGTGGGCTTCTTCGTCTTCAAGCCCAACCAAGGCTGGGAGTACTGCATGTCGATCCTGGTGGTCGCCCTGGTCGTGGCCACGCTGCCCACCAGCCGGTGGTCGCTCGACCACGCGCTCGACATCGAGTTCAAGGAGTGGTGGGGTCTGGTCATCGCCGCCGGCCTCGGCATCGGTGGCGGCCTCGCTCAGCTGGCAACGAGCTACCGTCCCCCGACGAAGGCGGCCGAGTGACTGCCGCCGACGAGGCGCCCAAGGGCAAGCTGTGGGTCAAGATCGTGCTGGCGGTTGGTTGCCTCGCCGTCGCCGCAATGTGGATCTTCGCCATCTTCCTGTCCGACGACAAGGGCGTCTACCGCATCGAGGACTCCAGTTGGCGCCCACAGGCACTGAAGATCTGTGCCGCCGCGGATGCCGCGGTCGTGGCCCTCGCCGACACCGAGCAGGGCTTCATCACTGAGCCGACCCCCGAGCAGATGGCGCAGCGTGCCGATCTCGCCGACCAGGCAACCGACATCCTCGACCAGATGGTCACCGACCTGGTGGCCATCCCGGTGGACAACGACGACGACCGCACGCGGCTGGCGACGTTCGAGGAGAACTACCGGATCGTGATCGCTGATCGGCGCGAGTACACCGCAGCCCTGCGTGAGGGCCGCAACATCGACTACTCGGAAACGGTGGTGGGGGGCGGGCCGGTCACGAACGTGATCACCGACTTCACCGCCGGGGTGAAGGGCAACGAAGTGCCGCTGTGCTCGCCTCCTGGCGACCTCAGCCGCTACTTGCAGCCCAACTAGACCCGGTCCGGCGGGTCGGCAGCGAAGCGCTCGGCCCGCACCCGGTGGCCCCATTTCACCTCATTCAGATTTCGATACGTCATGGCCGCAAGGCGCCGAGGATCACCAGCTCGCCGTGCTCGAACGAGTGGACTGCTTCGAGACCGCCGCTGAACACCCACTGAACGAGTCGTCGATCTCCAGGCTCGCCCATGCGGCCGCAGCTCGCGCCTTCCGAAACGCAGCTGTGTGTCGTCAAATGATGGGGCCCCCTCGTCGACGCCGTCCTGGATGGAGAAGGCGGCCTCGTCGAGCCGCTGCACCACAGCTGGCGCCTCGGCACCGGCAGGGCACTCGGCGTCGATGCCGTTCTCGGCCTGTCCCGGGTTTCGGAGCGATCCAGCCCCACAAGCCCTGGGCCGGCTCGGCGGAATCTGAATGACGTGGAATGGCGCCACAACGCGCCGGCGCCGGCCGCGTTACGCCCGCACCCAGCCTTCACCCTCCACGTACCGGCGGATCACCTTCGCGGGCGCGCCGACGGCGACGCTGAACGAGGGGATCTCGCCGGTGACCACCGAGTTGGCCCCGATCGTGACGTGCTCGCCGATTTTCGCCCCGGGGAGCACCACCGTGCCGTACCCCAGCCACGAGCCGTTGCCGATGCTGACGGCCTGCTCGGGTTGGGTCTGCTGCGAGATCGGGACGGTGATGTCCTCGTAGCCATGGTTCTGGTCGGTGATGTACACGTGGTGGCCGGTCCAGACGTCGTCGCCGATGTCGATACTGAAGTGGCCGACGATGCCGCTGCCCTTGCCGATGAGGCATCGATCCCCGATGCGCACGACCGGGTCGGAGAGACACTGCTGGCCGGGCATCATCCCTGCAGACAGCGTGGCGTGGGGCCCGATCATCGTGGCCGACCCGATGTGGATGTAGCGCTCGTTGAAGATCGTGTTGTGCGGGAAGCAGATGATGCTGCCCTGCCCGAAGCGGCCGAAACGCCGGCCGGCACGGTCGTTGGCCCCGATCGCCGCCACCCGGCCGAGCCAGCCCCAGCTGCGCCGGATCCACTCGCCGCCGATTCGGTAGGCCACCGCCCGCGCTCGATGCCGCATGGTGGGCCACCCTACCTGCACCCGGCTATCCGCTGTCGGCGTTAGCATGTGAGCCGAATGGCTGCCTGGCGGGGCGGCCCCAGCGAGACGAGCCACGACGGTATGTCCACCCCAACCCCTGATTCGGCCTCCCAGCCGGTCACCACACTCAGCCACCCGGTGCTCAAGGGCTACCTGGTGCACTGTTTCACCGCGCTCGGCGCCGTGTGCGGCATGTTCGGTCTGATCGCCGTCGCCGACGGCGATGCCAAGGAGGCCATCCTCTGGCTGGCCGTGGCGATGATCCTCGACGGCATCGACGGGCCGGCCGCCCGCGCCTGGGCGGTCAGCACGCACGTGCCGCGCATCGACGGCTACACCCTCGACCTGATCATCGACTTCGTCACGTGCATCGTCATCCCCGTGCTGTTCATGCACCGCTTCGGCATGTTGCCCGAGGGCTGGTCGCTGGTGATCGGCGCATTCGTGCTGTTCATGTCGGCGCTGTGGATGTCGCGCACCGACCAGATGACCGACGACCACTTCTTCAACGGCTTCCCGTGCGAGTGGAACATGATCGTGCCCACGCTCTTCCTGTTGGACTCCAAGCCGTGGGTCACCGGCGTCATCTGCGTCGCGCTGGCGCTCACGCAGCTCACCAACTGGAAGTTCCTGCACCCGATGCAGGTGCGCCGGTTCCGGCCGGTCACCGTCACCGTCACGATCGCCTGGTTGGCGATCATGCTGGCGATGACCGCCGACCTGCCGAACCACAACGAGGTTGCGCAGTACCTCATCGTGGTGTGCCCGATGTACATCGTCGGCGTGGGCGTGTGGCGCACGTTCGGCGGTGGCAGCGACCAGCACCAGCAGGCGGCCGCTGCCGAGCACAGCACGGCTTCCTGAACCGCGGCGGCCGATGAACCGATCCGGCTGCCTCACCGACGTGCCGGGTGTGGCCGTCGGCCACCACCAACGGATCGGCCGCGGCTGGTGCACGGGCACCACGGTGGTGTTGCTCCCCGATGGCTGCGTGGCGGGTGTCGACGTGCGCGGCGGCGGTCCGGGCACACGCGAAACCGACCTGCTCTCCCCCACCGCCACCATCCCGTTCGCCAACGCGATCTGCCTCACCGGCGGCAGCGCGTTCGGCCTCGCCGCGGCCGGCGGTGTGATGTCGTTCCTCGAGTCCAAGGGCATCGGCTTCCCCGTCGGCCAACAGCCGAGCGAGGTGGTGCCGATCGTGCCCGGTGCAGTGATCTTCGATCTCGGTCGCGGTGGAGCGTTCGCCAACCGCCCCGATGAGTCGTTCGGCCGCCGCGCGGCCGCTGCCGCCAGGTGCCGAGCGTTCGCGAACGGCTCCATCGGCGCTGGCGTGGGGACGCTTTCGAAGGGCTTGCAGGGTGGCATCGGCACGGCCAGCGTCACGCTGCCGAGTGGCACGGTGGTGAGCGCGCTGGCGGTGGTGAACTCTGCCGGCAGCGTGATCGATCCCGAGAGCGGGCTGCCCTGGATGCCTGGCGCGGAACGGTTGCGCCACCCTCCGGCCGACCAGCGTGCGGCCCTGCGCCAGCACTTCGCCAGCACCGTGCCGGCGCTCAACACCACGATCGGTGTCGTCGCCACCACCGCTGCGCTCACCAAGGCGCAATGCTCGCGGTTCGCCACGGTCGCTCACGACGGCATGGCCCGCGCCATCCGCCCGGTGCATTCGCTGCTCGATGGCGATGTCGTGTTCGGCGTTGCGACCGGCCGCGATCAGGCTCCGCCACCGGCCGACCCCGCGTTGACCACTCGGGCGCGGCTGCACTGGCTCAACGCGGTGTTCGAGGCCGGCGCCGAGGCGTTCGCTGCCGCCTGCACGAATGCCGTGGTCGAGGCTGTGCGCCGTGGCACGGCACCGGCCTACCGCGACCTGTGCCCGGGCGCGTACACGCGCTTTCCCAACCGCGCCCTGATTGACTAGGTTTCGCATCGCGTCGGGGTGATGGGCACCCCGGTCGAGGGAGGCAATCTCTTCATGACCACTACGACGCACGGGGAGCGCGGCAAGGTCACTGTTCCCGACCTTGGTCGCATGAAGGCGCTCGAGCAGCGGATCACGATGATCACTGCGTACGACGCCACCTTCGCGCGGCTCGTCGACCTCGCCGGTGTCGACATGATCCTGGTGGGCGACAGCGTGGGAATGGTGGTGCAGGGCACCGCCAACACGATCCCGGTCGAGCTCGACGAGATGGCGTACCACGTGCGCCTCGTGTCTCGCTCGCAACCCAAGGCGATGATCGTCGGCGACCTGCCGTTCGGCAGCTATCAGGTCAGCCCGCAGCAGGCGGTGGAGAGCTCGATCCGGCTGATGAAGGAAGGCGCCGAGTGCGTGAAGCTGGAGGGCGGCATGGTGATGGCCGACACCATCCAGGCGATCACCCGCGTCGACATCCCGGTGGTGGGCCACATCGGCCTCACCCCCCAGAGCTACCACCGTATGGGTGGGCACAAGGTACAAGGGAAGAAGAGCGGCTTCGAGGCCGGCGGTCGCGAGCGCTTGCTGGAAGACGCGCATGCAGTCGAGCAGGCGGGCGCGTTCGCCGTCGTGATCGAAGGCATCCCGCGCGATCTCGCCAAGGAGATCACGCAGAAGCTCTCGATCCCCACCATCGGCATCGGAGCGGGGCCCGATTGCGACGGGCAAGTGCTGGTGTTGCACGACGTGTTGGGCCTCAGCGAACTGTCGCTGAAGTTCACCAAGCAATACGCCGACCTGCGCAACGCGGCCATCCAGGCCACCGAGGCGTTCGTCAGTGAGGTTCGTGAGGGCATCTGGCCCGACGACGCGCACAGCTTCCACTGATGCAGGTCTTCACCACGCCAGCTGCCTTCTCCGCGTGGAGCGATGCGCAACGCGTGGCGGGCCGGCGCGTGGGCCTGGTACCCACCATGGGGGCCTTGCACGAAGGACACCTCGCGCTCGTCGCCGAGGCACGCCGCCACGCCGATGTGGTGGCGATGTCGATCTTCGTCAACCCGCTGCAGTTCAACCGGCCAGACGACTTCACCACCTACCCGCGGCCGATCGACGACGACCTCGCAATGTGCCGTGCACACGGCCTCGATGCCGTGTACGCGCCGGCTGCCGACGCGATGTATCCCACCGGGTTCGAGACACACGTCGAGCCCGGCGCACTGGCCGACGTGCTGGAAGGGGCGCAGCGCCCAGGCCACTTCCGCGGTGTCACCACGGTGGTCGCCAAGCTGTTCGGCGCCGCCCGCCCGCACGTGGCCGTGTTCGGGCAGAAAGACTTCCAGCAGTTGGCGATCATCCGCAGGATGACCGCCGACCTCGACATGGGGATCGAGCTCATCGGCCTTCCCACCATCCGCGAGGCCGACGGACTGGCGTTGTCCAGTCGCAATCGCCGGTTGACCGCCGAACAGCGCGCCGCGGCCATCTGTGTGCCCCGGTCACTGCGGGCGCTCGCCGACGCGCTGGCCGGCGGCGAGCACGACACCACCGTGCTGACAGCGCTCGCCCGCTCGGTGGTGCTCGCCGAGCCACTCGCCCGCTTCGAGCACCTGGAGATCGTGCACCCCGACACGCTGCAACCACTCACCACGATCGCTGACCGGGCAGTCGCGGTCACGGCCGTGTGGTTCGGCGACGTGAGGCTGATCGACAACGTGCTGCTGGCGGCCTGACCGGGCACGCCCTCAGTTGTTGCCGGGCGTCCAGCCCGACAGCACGATCGCCATCGCCACGCTGTTGAT
Source organism: Actinomycetota bacterium (assembly GCA_030645495.1). Taxonomy (GTDB): domain Bacteria; phylum Actinomycetota; class Acidimicrobiia; order Acidimicrobiales; family Ilumatobacteraceae; genus UBA668. Next base: position 312,643 of record JAUSLV010000011.1, on the reverse strand, counting down.
GATCGCGTGGGCGATCATGTTCGGCGCCAGGCGGCGCAACAGGTACGACGACCCGCCCAGCACGGCGCCCACACCGCTGAGCACCATCACCAGCCCGATGTTGCCGGTACCCCGCGCCGGGTCGAAGTGCGCGCCACCGAACAGCACCGCCTGCACGCCCACCGCCACCGCCGGGTGCATCACCGACAGCAGGCCACGCTGCACGAGGCCGCGGAACACGATCTCCTCCACGATCGGGGCGGCGATCACGGCGACGATCAGCATCGGGATCACGTAGCCAGGGTTGTCGCGTGCATCGCGGATCTGGTCGGTGTTGTTCTGGATCGGGATCTTGGTGGCCAGCACGATGCTGCCCACCAGTAGTTGCGCGCCCACGCACGCCAGCCAGGTCAGCGGCCCCCAGCCAGCATCCGCCCAGCGCCCGGTGAGCCCCACGTCGGCGCGCGGGCTGCCGGTGCCCCAACGCCGGCTGGCGTAGCGCCAGAACACCAACGGCGGGCCGTAGGCCACCACTGCGAGCAGCGCGACGTAGACCGCGATCGGCCACTTCTGGTCGGCAAGGGCGCGCAGCACGTAGCGGCTGAACACCAGTGGCACGCCGACCGACAGGATCGCTCCCACGGCCACCGGCAGCGGCAGCGTGGGGTGGGGCGGAGTGGCACGCGGCGGCGCTGGGCCGAGCGCCGCGGGCACGGCCACCTGTGCGGTCCAGGCCGCGCCGGTCCAGTACCGCACGGCACCGGGCCCTGCATACGGATCGGGGTACCAACCCGGCGGCGTGAGCGACATCGCGCCCACGCTACGCAGCGGAGGGGCCGCGATGGCGGCTCTAGGGTGAGATCATGCACGACCTGTCGACGCTGTCGCTGTGGCACGACACGATGCCCCCGAACGAGTGGACCACCTCTCGCCCGGCGCTGGACGGCAACTGCGGTGCCGACGTGGTGATCGTGGGCGCCGGCTACACCGGGTTGTGGACCGCCTACTACCTGCTGCAGCGCGATCCAGCGCTGAAGGTGGTGCTGCTCGAGGCGCAGGCCGTGGGGTTCGGCGCCAGCGGCCGCAACGGCGGGTGGTGCTCGGCGCTGCTGCCGATGAGCCTCGAAGCGGTGAGCGCCAGCCACTCACGTGAGGCAGCGATCCGCCTGCAGCAGGCGATGCACGCCACGGTCGACGAGATCGCACGCGTGGTGGCGCACGAAGGCATCGAGTGTGGCTTCGCCCATGGCGGCTACGTCTCCCTGGAGCGCAACGCTGCACAGCTCGATCGGGCCCACGAGCACGTGCGCCACCTGCACTCGTACGGGTTCACCGATGACGACTATCGGATGGTCGACGCTGCCGAGGCGAGCCGGCTGTGCGGGGCCACCGAGGTGGTGGGCGGCGCGTTCACACCGCACTGCGCGGCGATCCACCCCGCACGGCTGGTGCGTGGGCTGGCGCGAGTGGTCGAAGCGCTCGGAGCCACGATCCACGAGCACTCCGCCGCCACCGAGATCGCCCCGCACCGAGTGACCACCGATGGGGGTTCGGTGACGGCCCGAGTGGTGGTGCGCGCGACGGAGGCGTTCACGTCGGCGCTGCCCGGCATGCGCCGCACGAGCGCCCCGATCTACTCGCTAATGATCGCCACCGAGCCGCTGCCGTCGACCTTCTGGGACGAGGCCGGCCTGCACGACCGCCCCACGTTCGCCGATGGGCGGCACATGGTGATCTACGGCCAGCGCACGGCCGACGACCGCTTGGCGTTCGGCGGGCGAGGTGCGTGGTACCACTGGGGCAGCGCCATGTCACCGTCGTTCGACCGCAACGACCGGGTGCACGCGGCCATCCATGCCACGCTGCGCGAACTGTTCCCCGCGCTCGGCGACGCCCGCATCACGCACCGCTGGGGCGGAGCAGTGGCAGCAGGCCGCGACTGGTGGTGCCACGTCGCGTACGACGCCACCACCGGGATGGCCGCCGCCGGCAACTACGTCGGCGACGGGGTTGGCACCACCAACCTCGCCGGCCGCACGCTGGCCGATCTCATCACGGGCACCGACAGCGACCTCGTCGCGATGCCGTGGGTGGGGCACCGCTCGCGGAAGTGGGAACCCGAGCCGTTCCGCTACGTGGGCATCAACTCGCTGATGGTGCTGCCCCTCGGCGCCGACCGGCGCGAGGCGCGCACCGGTACTCGTTCGCGCTGGCGCGAGAACCTGCTCGGTCGGCTCACCGGGGGAACTGGGTAGGCGTCCGCCCGGCGAACAGCCACTCGTCGAAGAACGCGCTCAGCCGCTCACCAGCCACGTCCTCGGCGAGCGCGATGAAGTCCTGTGTGGTTCGTGAGGCACCGTTGTTCTCGGCCACCCAGCGCTGCAGCAGCGTGAAGAAGGCGTCATCGCCGATCTGCAGGCGCAACGCGTGCAGTACCACCGCACCGCCCTCGTACGAGTTGTAACCGAACATCTCGGCCGCACCCGGGGTGCCCGTGGCACCGAACGAGCGGAACATCAGCGCCTCCGCAGCGGCAGCACCGACCGTCTGCTCACCGATGTGCTCGAGCCACATCATGTGGCCGTACGTGGCGAACGCCTCGTTCAGCCAGATGTCCTGCCAGCGTGCCGGCGTGACCGCGTCGCCGAACCACTGGTGGGCCAACTCGTGCGAGAGCAGCATCTGCTGCACGCCGAAGCCGAAGTCGTCGCGGCTGAACAACGACCGGCCCTGAGTCTCCATGGCCAGCCCGCCGAAGCTGTCGGTCATCGCAATCCCGTACCGGTCGAACGGGTACGGGCCGAAGAACTGTTCGAAGAATTCGATCTGCGGGCTCATCGTGTCGAGCGCCGGTTGCATCGCCGCCAGGTCGGAGCGCAACACCACGCTGAGCAGTTCCAGACCGTGAGGACCGGTGCCCTCCACAACCTCGTAGTCGCCCGTCAGCACCTGGATGAGGTACGTCGCCATCGGCTGGGTCTCTTCCCACACCCACACCTCGTGGTCGCCCTCGGTGCGATGGTCACCCAAGGCACCGTTGGCCACGGCGGTCAGCCCCGCGGGCACCGTGATGGTGAACGTGTAGGCGGCCTTGTCGCTGGGGTGGTCGTTGCACGGCAACCAGGTGCGCGCCCCGTCGGGCTCGTTCAGCACGTACGAGCCGCCCGGCGAGTTGTACCAACCGTTGTTCATCCCGATCGCCGACGGCTGCGGATACGGATGCAACCCGTAGCGAACGACCACTTGCAGGCTGTCGCCGCTGCGGCCCTTGTCGGGGAGGTCGATGCGCAGTTCCGGGTCATCCATGAGGAACGTCGTGGTCGTGCCGTTCACGACGACCTCCGTCACCTCTGGTCCTTGTGCGTCGAGCGTGATCGCGTCGCGATCCTCGGTGAGCTCGAGGTCGATGGTCACCGCTCCGTCGATGACGTCGGTGGCCGGGTCGTAGGCGATGGCGACTCCGTAGTGGGTGACATCGATCCCTGGGTTGCCGAGCTCGGGAAAGAGCACATCGCCCACGCCATCGCGGTTGGGGTCGTCGATTGGAGCGGTCTGTGGCGTCGTGGGTTGGGTGGGCACCGGCTGCGAGTCGGTGGGGTCGACGCCGGCCTCGGACCGACGCGCAGTGACGCCCGCATCGGTGGAACAGGCGGCCAGGCCACAGAGCACGAGCAGTGGCAGACAGCGACGAAGCACGGCTGCACGATAGTTCGCGCATGTCGTGCGGGGACCGCGGTCAGCGATGCAGACCTGGGTCAGCGACCCGCGCGCGCAGGCGCACCGTGTACACCGAATCGCCCGACAGCACCCCGCCGCGACCGAACAGGCGACCGGCCTGCCAGTTCGACAGGCCGAGCTCGGGCTGTAGCAGGGCGAACTGCCCATCGACCCAGCGGGTGAAGCCGTCACCCACGAAGGGTGCGTCGACGGCGCGGTAGAACCATTCGTGCTCGGCAGGGTCGGCGCTCAGCAGTGACGCGACGAAGTGGGGGCTGTATGCATTGCACTGCTGCACCGCGTGGGCCACGTCATCCACGATCAGCAGCGCCACCTCGGGCACGGTGTCCCACTCGAACTCGTGCGCCAGCAGCGGGTCGTGCGGCGCAAGTTCGTGGATGATCGGTACCACTCCCCTTGCGGCAGCCGCCTCGCCGGCGGCCGCTCGGAAGGCGGGCACGAGATCGTGTTCGCGGCTGCGCGGCACGCACACCACGTTCACCGTGTTGCACACCTTGCGATCCAACGAGTGCAGCACCGACAGCCGGAACCGCTCGGCGTCGGTAGTGGCTCCGGCCACCAACCACGCCCCACCCGTGCCGTGCAGACTCACCGGCACCCCGTGCTGCCGGGCGACCGCGCCCAGTTGGGCGACCGCCGCGCCCGACCCGCGGGCAACTGCCAGGCCGAGCCGGGTGTCGGCGAACAGTGCCCACCCGGCAGCGTGGGCCGCGCTGTCCACCAGCGCGACGGCGCCATCGGGCAGGCCGGCGGCCGCCAGTGCGGGTTGCACCGCCGCAGCCATGATCGCTCGCGCCGTCGCGAGCGCGTCGCTACCGATCCGGAACACGACCGTGTTGCCGGTGCGCAGCACGCCGGTGGCATCGGCGAACACGTTGGGCCGGCCCTCGAACACGAACCCCACCACTCCGAGCGGGTCGCGCCACTGCTGCACGGTCCATTGCTCGTGGAGCACCTCACCCACCTGCTGGCTGCGCCGCGTGGGGATGTCGCGCCACGTGCGCAGACCGTCGATCATGTCGGCTCGCATCTTCGGGCTGAGGGTCAGCCGCCCGGTGGCCCTCCCCCGTTCGTTGGCCCGCTGCACGTCGGCAACGTTCGCAGCGGCGATGGCAGCGAACACGTCGTCGTCGGCGAGCAGCGCGGCGAAGCGCTCGAAGAAGTCGGAGATCTGCTCGTCGGCCACGGCCGACAACGCGCTGAACGCGGCCGTGGCGCGCCCCACGGCGGCAGCGGCGATCGCGTGCTCGGCCGCCGGCAGGTGCAGCAGGTCGCCGGTCTCGTGCACCACCACGAGCCGGTCGCCGGCGCGAAAGGCCTCGGCGAGCTCGGGGGTGACGGTGGTGAACCGGTCGCCGCCGAACACGATCCGTTCGCCGGCGGTGAGTGACTGCAGTTGCTCGCTCATGCGGCGAGCACCTCCTCGACGTGGCGGATCTCCCCAGACATGGCCCAGAGCCTACGAGGCGGGCGCCGGGCCGCATAGCGTGTGGCCCATGAGTACGGATCGCTTCTACTTCCGCCAGCTGCTCTCGGGGCGCGACTTCGCCACCACCAACGCGATCGCGCAGCAGATGGTGAACTTCACCTACGCCATCGGCGACCGGGCCACCAGCGAGTGTGTGCTGATCGACCCTGCCTACGCAGTCAACGAGCTGCTCGACCTGGTGGAGGCCGACGGGATGAAGGTGACCGGGGTGCTGGCCACGCACTTCCACGCCGACCACATCGGCGGCAACATGATGGGCTACCCGGTGGAGGGTGTCGCCACGCTGCTCGAACGCTGCAGTTGCCCGGTGCACGTGCAGAAGACCGAGACCCCCTGGGTGCTGAAGACGAGCGGCCTCGCCGAGGGCGACCTCGTGCAGCACGAGGGTGGCGACGTCGTGCAGGTGGGCGACATCTCGATCACGCTGGTGCACACGCCCGGGCACACGCCCGGCAGCCAGTGCTTCCATGTGGACGGCCGGCTGGTCAGCGGCGACACGCTGTTCCTCGACGGCTGTGGCCGCACCGACTTCCCCGGCAGCGATCCCGAAGCGATGTTCGACAGCTTGCAGACGCTGGCCGGCATGCCCGACGGCACTGTGGTCTTTCCCGGGCATCGCTACTCCCAGCCGTCCAGCGCCACGATCGACGTGATCCGTGAGAGCAACTACGTCTTCCGGCCGCGCACCAAGGAACAGTGGTTGATGATGTTCGGCAGCTGAGCCGGGCGGCAGGCAGGCCCACCGACCCCGCGGGTAGCCTGCTGCGGTGCGGTACCGACGGGACATCGAGGGGCTACGCGCGATTGCCGTGGTGGCCGTGCTGCTGTACCACTTCGGCGTGCCCGGGATCGATGGCGGCTTCGTTGGCGTCGACGTGTTCTTCGTCATCTCCGGCTACCTGATCACGACGTTGCTCATCGAAGAGCGGCAGAACACCGGACGCGTCTCGATCAAGGCGTTCTACGCTCGCAGGGCGCGCCGGCTGCTGCCGATCTCGGCCACCGTCATCGTCGCCACCTCGCTCGCCGGTGTGATCTGGCTGTCGGCCACCCGGATCAGAGATCTCGCGGAAGAGGTGCTGTCGTCGGCCTTCTTCGGTGCCAACATCCTGTTCGCCGACCGCGGCACCGACTATCTCACCGCCAACCTCGCTCCGTCGCCGCTGCGGCACTATTGGTCGCTGGCGGTGGAAGAGCAGTTCTACTTCGTGTGGCCGGCGCTGATCGCGCTGGTCACGATCGGTGCCAGCAACGTGCGCCAGCGGGTCACCTGGGCCATGGCGGCGATCGTGATCGGGTCGTATGCGGCGAGCGGACTGCTCACCGCAGCGAACCCCTCATGGTCGTACTTCGGGCTGCATACTCGTGCCTGGGAGCTGGGGGTCGGCGCGCTGCTGGCCGCGCTGGCACCCACCACGGATCGCTGGACGAAGCGCAACCGGGCGATCATCGGCTGGTCGGGGTTGGCGGCAGTGGTGGTCAGTGTCGTCACGTTCGGCGAGGTGGTCGAGTTCCCCGGGTGGGCGGCAGCGCTGCCCGTTCTGGGTACTGGCGCCATGCTCGTGGGCGGCAACAAGAACCTGAAGTCGCCACTGCTGCTGCTGCGGCACGAGCCGTTCCTGTACCTCGGCGCGCGCTCGTACTCGCTGTACCTGTGGCACTGGCCGGTGTTGGTGATCGCCGAGGCGCATCTCCGACGGACGCTGCGGTTCGGCGAGACGCTGGCCGCGGTGGCGCTCGTGTTCGCGCTCGCCGAACTCGGGTTCCGGTTCATCGAGGATCCCATCCGCTCCTCACGGCCACTCGCCCGCCGCACCGGTGCGTCACTGGCGATGGGTGGCGCGCTGGTGGCCGTCAGCCTGCTGGCCGGTGTGGTGCTGCACAATTACCACCCCGATCTGTCCACCGGCGTCGTCGCCGCGGCGCCCGACGCGATCACCACCACTACCTCGTCGGTCGCCACGACCGTGCCCGCGTCCGCCGAGTCCACAGTCGTGGCCACCACCACCGTGCCGGTGGCGCCCGCACCCATCTCGATGAACGACACACCACCGATCCAAGCGGTCGTCGACGCCCTCGCCAACGAGGTGGTGCCCGACAACCTGCGCCCCGGCCTGCTGGCGGCCGACAACGACACCGGGATCATCTACGGCAACGGCTGCCACCTGTATTACGACTCGGTGGTGACACCCACCTGCGTGTTCGGCGACGTGAACGGCGAGATCACCATCGCGCTGTGGGGCGACTCGCACGCCGCGCAGTGGTTCACCGCACTCGATGCGATCGCCACGACACACCACTGGCGGCTGCTGTCACTGACCCAGGGCGGCTGCCCGTACTTGGACGTCGAGGTGTACAACAACGGCGCCGCCGCGGTGTTCACCCACTGCGCCGCGTGGCGCGAGTCGGTGCGCGCCTACTTGCGCGAGCAGTCCGTCGACGTCGTGTTCGTGTCGCAGTTCTACGCGCTCACCCGCGCCGACGACCGCGAGAACATCGGGGTGGACGACTGGCAGGCGCACCTGCCCGAGTTGCTGGCAGGGCTGCGTGCCGACGGGATCGAGCCGGTGGTCATCGGCGATACCCCGAACCCCCCGCAGAACGTGCCCGACTGCGTCGCCGACCATCGGCACGACATCTCCGCGTGCGCCGGCGTGTCAGACCCGCTGAACGCTTCGGCAGTCGACCGCGCCATCGGCGAGATCACCGCCACGAGCGGCGTCAGTCTCGTCCAGCCACTCAAGTGGATCTGCGCAGGTGGTACCTGCCCGGCGGTGGTGGGCGACATCCTCGTGTACCGCGACAGCGATCACCTCACCAACACGTTCATGCAGTGGCTCATCCCGGCCGTCGAGGCGGTGGTGGTGCCGTTCGTCGAGGCAACCGCGCTCTACCGACGGGCCACCGCCCGCACCGGCTGACTCAGGCGGTGGGCGAGATGTAGTCGCCCATCATCTTCGTGGTGCGCTTCAGCGAGGCCTCGTAGGTGGTGCGCTGGCTCGAACTGAGGTCGGTGCGGGCCAGTTGCTGCAGCACGTCGCGGATGACATAGCCGTTGCGCTTGTCGACCCACGTGGGGTGCACGATCGGGGCATCCACCGTGACCGTGCCATCGGCGGCGACGCTGAGGTTCACCACCACCACCACGCCGTCCTGCGAGGCATCGGTGAAGAACTCACGCGTCGGGTGCGAGCTGAGGCTGTTGCCCATGCCGAACACGGTCCAGACGCCATTCACCTGCTGGATCGGCTGCACCACGTGGCTGTGGTGGCCCACGATCAAGTCGATCTCGCCGCTGGCGGTGATCTCCTCGGCGATCTTCTTCTGGTACGGCGTGACGTTGGCCACCGGTTCGGTGCCCCAATGCATGCTGACGATCACGACTTCGGCACCCATCTCGCGGGCCTTCTTGCAGTCGGCAATGATGCGGGCCGAGTCGATCAAGGCGACTCGCCACGGCTCGTCGGCAGGCAGTCGCAGGCCGTTGAGGCTCCAGGTGTACGAGAGGTGGGCGACCTTGATGCCCTTCACCTCGGTCACCCGCGGCTCGATCTCGGCCGGGTTGCGGGCTGTGCCCGCCCACCCCATGCCCGACTGCTCGAACATCGCGAGCGTGGTGTCGATTCCTTCGCCCCGCATGTCGTACGCGTGGTTGCTGGCGATGCTGCAGCGGTCGTAACCCGCCGAGGCGATGCCGGCGATCAGCTCCTTGGGCGAGGCATACAGCGGGAAGGACAGGAACTCCTGCCCGGGAGGTGCGATCGGCACCTCCAGGTGGCAGATCGCGAGGTCGACGCTGGACACCAAACCCCGCACGTCGTTCCACATCGGGGAGAAGTCGTAGCTGTCCTTCACGCCCGTGTACCGCTCGGCTTCTTCCCAGATCGGGGTGTGGATCAGCACGTCACCAGAGAACGCCAGGCTCATCGTGCGCACCGGCGGAATCGTAGTGGTGGGCGGCAAGGTGGACGGAGGCACGGTGGACACCACGGCCGGCAGCTCGCCGGTGAGGGCCATCGTGTCGTCGTCGCCGGTGTCGCCGGCGGCGACGCCCCCACATGCCGCCGCGGCCACCAGCAGGGCCACGAGCGATGCGGTGCGGCGCGATCGCGCTGCCTGCCTGCCGGTGATACGCACGTTGAGATCGTACGAGGGTTGCTCCGCCGGTGCAACGCACCCCGGATCACGTCAGTGCGAACACGACGGTGGTGGTGCCGGCCGCGGCCAACAAACACAACACCAGCACCCGGAAGCGCTCGCCGTGCATGTGTTTGCGGATCGGCCAGCCGATCGACTGCCCCACCAGCCACGCGGGCAACGCGATCAGGGCGGCGTGCACACCTTCCGGGGTCACCTTGCCGCGGCCGATGAACAGGGCGAGCGCACCAACGCTGCACAGCGCGAAGACGGCCGAGATGGTGGCGCGGAACCGAGCCGCGTCGAGATGCCGAGCATGCAGGTCGAACACCAAGGGCGGCCCGTTCGTGGACAGTGAGGTGTTCAAGACACCGGACAGGAACCCGGCGGCCACGTCGAGGCCAGTGCCCACGTGGCGCAGGTCGAGCCGGCGAGCCAACAAGAACGTGGCCAGCAGCACTGACACCCCGAGCACGACCTTCAGGGCCCCATCGCTGACCACCTCCAGGATCACCAGCCCGAGCGGCATGCCCACGTAGGCGCTGATCGTGAGGCGCTTCACCAGCGGCGGGTCGGCGTCCTTGCGCAGGAACCACGACTGCCACGACGTGGTGACCGTGCTGAGCAGCGTGCTGACCACCACCGCCTTCTCCACCGGGATCGCCAGCGTCATGATCGGCATGCATAGCAGCGCGAACCCGAAGCCGGCGATCACCTGCACGAACGCCGCCACCCCCACGGCAACGCCGACGACGATCAGCTCTGCGGTGGTCACGAGTGCCGAGTCTGCCACCTACGGGTGGTGGGTGGGGTCAGCGCACCAACGTGTAGGTGCGGGCGACGCGGTCGACGGCCGTGACCCACCAGCCGTCGGCCAGGTGGGGCGCCATCGCGTCACGCAGCGCCAGCCGGGCACCGAGCGCCTCGGGCGCGCCCGAGGCCACCTGCTCGGGGGTCACCGGAGGCACGGTAAGCGTGAACGTCTCGGAGTGCTCCAGCCGCGGCAGGTGCAGCTCCCACTGCACGGTCAGCCGGTCGCTGGGCAGCCCACCGTTGATGCCACCCATCGTGCCGTAGTGGTTCACGTGGTAGCTGATGCCAACAGCGCCGAGCTTGTTCAGGTTGAGGTGCGCGTTGGCCAACTGCAGCGGGTCGAACGTCCAGCGCATCGCCGTCACGCCGTTCGCCAGGCACCACTGGGCCTGTTGCCGCTTCAGCTGCTCGCCCAGGCCATTGCGGCGATGATCGGGGTGCACTGCCATGTAGTGCGAGTGCAGCACCCGCGGGTCGAACGTGCGGAAGCCGAACACCGACCCCACGATGCGGGCGCCCACGAACGCGCCGATCGCCATCCCGCCTTCCTCGATGCAGGCCATCAGCACGTTCACCGACACGCAGTCGTCGTCGCCGCCCCAGATCGCACGCTCGAACGGCGGCAGCACCGCCAACTCGTCGGCGGTGCGCAGCACGCGGAAGTGCACGGTCACGCGCGCACGACCTCGGTCTGCTCGGTCACCTCGTTCAAGAACGGCCGATCGAGGGTGACGCCGATGCCCGGCCCTTCCGGCACCGGCATGATGCCCTGTGTCGCCTCCAGCGCCTGCTCGACGATGTCGCGGGCGTAGGTGCGGCTGGCCGAGGCGGTGTCGCCTGGGTAAACGAACCCGGGCATCGTGGCGAGGTGGATGTTGTGCGCGCGGCCGATACCGGTCTCGAGCATGCCGCCGCACCACATCGGCACACCGAGACCCACGCACATGTCGTGGATCTCGCGTACGGATTGCAGGCCGCCCACGCGCCCGACTTTCACGTTCACCACGCTGCACGCGCCCAGATCGAGTGCCGCCTTCACCCGCGCCGGCGAGGTGAGCGTCTCATCGAGGCAGATGTTGGTGTGCAGCAAGGTGGCGAGGTGGGCGTGCTCGACCATGTCGTCCCAGTGCAGCGGCTGCTCGATGTAGTGCAGACCGAACTGGTCGATCTCGCGAAGCACGCCGATATCGGCCAGCGTGTAGGCCGAGTTGGCATCGACGGTGAGTTCGATGAAGGGGAACTCGGCGCGCACGGCCGCCAGCAGCTGCACGTCCCATCCGGGTTCGATCTTCAACTTGATCCGCTGGTAGCCCTGCTCCACGTGGCGGCGTACGTTCTCCACCGTCTCGGGGATGGTGTTCATGCCCAGGCTGGCGCCCACCGGGATCTCGGTGCGCGTACCGCCCAACAGCGTGCGCAGCGGCACTCCCTGCTGGCGGGCGTAGCAGTCCCACACGGCAAGCTCGAGCGCGGTCTTGGCCATCGGGTTGCCACGCCAGCCTGCCCACCGGGCGACAAGCTGCGACGGGTGTTCGCACCCGTTGGCGACCAGCTCGGGGACGAACGCGTTGCGCAGCAGGTGCCATGCGCCGGCGATGCACTCCTCGCGGTAGTGCGGGAACGGGTCCATCACGCCCTCGCCGTAGCCCTCCACACCCTGCGAGCGCACGGTGACGATCACCGCGTGCTTCTCGCGCTCCTCCGCGAAGGAGGTCTTGAACGGCGAGCGGTACGGAAGGCGGACGAGCCGCAGCTCGACTTCGTCGATGCGCATCTCCTGGTTCTACCAGGTGTCGATGTTCGCCCGCTTCTTGCCACTGCGCGGCGTGGGCGTGGGCGCTGCGGCGAGGATCGCGCTGATCCAGCGGCGACTGTCGGCCGGGTCGATCACGTCGTCGATCTCGTAGTGGCTGGCGATGTTGACGGCCTTGCCCACTTGGTACATCTTGTCGACCATCTGCTGGAACGTGGCCTCGCGCGTGTCGGGGTCGGCGATCGCCGCCAGTTCGTTTCGATAGCCCAGGCGCACCGCACCCTCCAGGCCCATGCCACCGAACTCGCCGGTGGGCCATGCCACGCACGCCAGCGGGGCCTTGGTGCTACCGCCCATCATCGCTTGCGCGCCCAGGCCGTAGCTCTTGCGCAGCACGATGCTGATGATCGGCACGCTCACGTTGGCGCCGGTGACGAACAGCCGCGTGCAGTGGCGCACGAGCGCGGTCTTCTCGATCTCCGGGCCCACCATCATCCCGGGCGTGTCCACGAGTGTGACGATCGGGATGTCGAACGCGTCGCACAGTTGTATGAACCGCGCCGCCTTGTCGGCGCCGTCGCTGTCGATCGCGCCGGCAAGGTGGCCGGGGTTGTTGGCCACGACTCCCACAGCGCGACCATCCACTCGCGCGAGCGCGGTCACCATGCCCGGCCCGAAGTCGCGGCGCAGTTCCAGCACACTGCCCGTGTCGAACAGCCCTTGGATCACCGCGTGAACGTCGTACGCGCGCTTGCGGTCCTCGGGGATCACGTGGCGCAGCTCGCGTTGGTCGGCGCAAGCCCAACCGGGCAGCTGGCGGTCGGTGAAGTAGCCGAGGTACTGCTTGGCGGCAGCCACCGCTTCGGCCTCGTCGGCGACCGCGATGTCGACCACACCGTTGGCGCGTTGCACGTGCATCGGGCCGATCTCGGTGGGCTCGAACAAACCAAGGCCGCCGCCCTCGATCATCGCCGGGCCGCCCATGCCGATGTTGCTGTCGGCGGTTGCGATCACCACGTCGCAGCACCCGAGGATCGCCGCGTTGCCGGCGAAGCAGTAACCCGCGTTGATGCCCACCAGCGGCACCAGGCCCGACAGCTGGGCGAAGTACATGAACGCCAAGCAGTCGAGGCCGCTGACCCCCATCGTGTCGGTGTCGCCGGGCCGCCCTCCCCCACCTTCGGTGAAGAACACCACGGGTAGGCGCAGGTGCTCGGCCAGCTCGAACAAGCGGTCCTTCTTGCGGTGGTTCTGCCCGCCCTGCGTGCCCGCCAGCACGGTGTAGTCGTAGCTCATCGCCACCACGCTGTGCCCGGCCACGGTGCCGATGCCGCCCACCATGCCATCGGCCGGGGTGCGGGCGATCAGGTCGGCGATGTCGCGCCTGCGGCGCTGCGGGGCGATCACCACGGGGCCGTACTCCACGAACGAGTCGGCATCCACGAGGTCGGCCACGTTCTCGCGTGCCGTGCGCCGGTTGGTGGCGCGCCGCTTGGCGACCGCGTCGGGGCGGGCCGCGTCGAGGCCGATCTCGTGGCGAGCGATCGCCTCGGCCAGGTCGGCGCGGATGTGCGCCGGGTCTTCGGCGGCCGCTTCGGCCACCACAGCGACAGTCACCGCTCCTGGGCGGACGCGAGCCACCGTCGCATGCTCGAACACCGTGTCGCCGGGCACGACCAGCAGCTCACCGACCACTCCATCGGCGGTGGCATCGATCGAGTGGTGCATCTTCATCGACTCGATCAGCATCATCTGCTGGCCGGCGCGCACCTGCTGGCCCACGCTCACGTCGATCGTCACGATCGTGCCCTGCATCGGTGCGGTGATGTCGGTGCTCGTGGTGTTCGGCGGGTCGCTCACAGCTGCGACGGTAGCCGCACTAGCGTTCCCCACCATGAGCGAGCCGGTCGAGGTGCAGGTGGCGGGGCGCGCTGTCACCATCACCAGCCCCGACAAGGTGTTCTTCCAGACGCGCGGCGACACGAAGCTCGACCTCGTGCGCTACTACCTGTCGGTCGAGGACGCTGTCATGCGTCAATTGTTCGACCGGCCGGTGCTCCTGCAACGCTTCCCCAACGGCGCGCACGGCAGCAACTTCTTCCAGAAGCGCATTCCCGACGGCGCGCCCGAGTGGCTGCACACCACCACCGTGCAGACTCCCAACGGCACACCGTCGCGCGCACTCGTGATCGCCGATCTCGCGCACCTCGTGTGGGCGGTGAACATCGGGTGCCTCGGGTTCCACTCGTGGCCGGTGCGGGCGAGCGATCAAGAGCACTGCGACGAACTGCGCATCGACCTCGACCCGGGCCCGGGCACGAACTACGAGATGGCCAAGGAGACAGCGCACGTCACCAAGCAACTGCTCGACGACATCGGGGTCACCGGCTTCATCAAGACGTCGGGCAACCGCGGCCTGCACGTGTACGTGCGCCTGCAGCCCACGCAGGACAGCATCGCGGTGCGCAGCGCCGCGGTCGCCCTCGCCCGTGAACTCGAACGGCGCAGGCCCGATCTGATCACCGCCTCGTGGTGGAAGGAGGAGCGCGGCGCGCGCATCTTCATCGACTTCAACCAGAACGCACCGCACAAGACCGTGTTCGCACCGTGGAGCGTGCGCGCGCTGGATCACGCGCCTGTGTCGTTCCCCTTCCCGTGGGAACTGCTGCCCACGCTCGCCCCGCACGACATGACGATCGCCACCGTGCCTGCATGGGTGGCCCAGCACGGCGATGCCTGGGCGACGATGAACGACCATCCGCAATCCATCGAGCCGTTCCTGGAGATGGTGCGCCGCGACCAGGCGGCCGGGCTGGAGGACGCGCCGTGGCCGCCCGTCTACCCGAAGATGCCCGGCGAACCCAGCCGCGTGGCCCCTAGCCGCGCCAAGAAGAAGCCCAAGCCCTGAGTCAGCCTGGTTCGAGCAAGCGATAGATCGGGACGCCGTCGACGGTGGCGACCTGCTCGTACTGGGCGACGAGCACCTCGGCCACCTCGCCGGTGGGATTGCACGCGTTCGGCGCGTCGAAGCCGGCCACCCACGTGGGCGGATTCTCGGTGAACAGCGACACCAGTCGTGCCTGCGAGCCCCGCGCCTGGTGCACACCGTCGAACCACAGGTACGGATACGGCGGGTCGGCATGCGCGTGGGCGTAGGTGTGCGCGGCGGCACACATCGCGTACAGCGTGTCGCCGCTCTGCATGTGGCGGCGCAGCCAATGCCCGACGTGTTCGGCCTTCAGCGGCCGGGTCTCGTTGCTGATCGACACCGGGATCTCGCTGCGCGACTGCACCACCAGCTCGCCCCAGGACCACAGCGAGAAGGCCGCGATCACTGCCAGCGACACCGCCTTCAGCTCGCGTGGCGCGGCGGCGATCACCAAGCCGCACAGCGCAGCAACGGGGAACGTGAGCGTCACCCAGTAGTGATGGAAGAACTGGCCGCCCGACATGAACGTGGCGAGCGCACACAGCAACCACAGCGGCAGCAGCGCCTTCTCGATCGCGAAGCGCAGCGACTGGCGACGCACGAGCACGACCGCTGCACACACCAGCGCACCCACCAGCATCGGCAGGAACAGCGGCCTCGCGTCGGCCCACGTTCGCCAGAAGCGATCCCAGTTGGCACCCTTGAGTGCACTGCGTTGCTCGAGGCGATAGCCGAACATCGCGTACCACCAATCCGACCAGCGGAGCGTCGCCGCGTGCGCCATCAGCAGCGCCAGTACTCCACCCGCACCGGCGACAGTCCGCCACAGCAGGCCGACCGTCTCGGCTCTCGGTCGCCACGCGAACACCCACACCACAGTCAGCCAGATACCCAGCGCGGCCAACCCGTCGATGCCGGCCTGCTTCATCGAAAAGCCCACCATGCCCAGCGCGCCGGCGGCGAACATCCAGCGTCGGTCGGCGCCGGCCACCAGCACTCGCACCGCGACCGCGATGCAGAGCACGCTGAACGCGCCGCCCAGCAGTTCGCCGTTCGCGCTGTACCCCTCCACCATCGGCGCCGCCGACAACAGTGCGCACAGCGCGCCTGCCACCAGGCCGTGTGACCGACGGCCCGACAGCGTGGCCACCAGCGAGGCCACGCCCACCACCGCGGCCGCGCCCACCACGAGAGCGATCACCCGCAGATGGTCTTCGTCGCCGCCGCTGACGGTGTCCCACAGCCGGTACAGCAACAACGTGCCTTGCGGCCGGTCGACCCACACATCGGTGTAGAGCGCCTTGCCGTGCCCCCATGCGCGGGCGACGGCAAGGTAACCGCCCTCGTCGGACGTGATCGGGGTGAACACGAACCTCAGCCGCAGCAGCACCGACAGCAGCGCCACCCCGGCAAGGCCGAGGCGCCAGCGACGATCGGTGGGCGACGTGTCAGAGGCCGAGTTCGGCTGCTCGGGCGAGTACTCGCTCACGTTCCGCCCCGATCGTGGTGCTGTCGCCGTGGCCCGTGTGCACGATCGTGTGGTCGGGCAGCGCGAGCAGACGGTCGCGGATCGAGCGCAGGATGGTGGGCTCGTCGCTGTAGCTGCGGCCCGTTGCGCCGGGGCCGCCGCAGAACAGCGTGTCGCCGCTGAACACCACGCCCGACGCGGCATCGTGGAAGCAGCAGCAGCCGGGTGAGTGGCCGGGGGTGTGCAGCACGCCAAGTTCGTGGCCGGCGATCTTGATCGCGTTGCCCGGCACGACCTCGCCGTCGGGGGCGAACGTGGGCCACACCACGTCCCACAACATCCGGTCGGACGGGTGCAGCAGGATCGGTGCATCCACGGCGTCGCGCAGTGGCACGGCGGCGTTGATGTGGTCGTTGTGGCCGTGGGTGAGCACGATCGCCTTCACCCGCCTGCCGTTCACCGCCGCAGTGATGGGCGCGGCATCGTGGGCAGCGTCGAACACCACGACCTCGCGGTCGTCGCCCACGATCCAGATGTTGTTGGTGACCTGCCACTCGCCGCCGTCGAGGGCGAAGATGCCGTCGGTGGTGACCAGCTCGACACCCATCAGAGCACCACGACAGAGCGCAGCACTTCGCCGCGCTCCATCTTGTGGAACGCCTCTTCAACGGCGTCGAGCGAGATCGTTTCGCTGACGAACTTGTCGAGTGGCAGGCGGCCCTGTTGGTGCAACTGCACCAACATCGGGAAGTCGCGCGACGGCAGGCAGTCGCCGTACCAGCTGCTCTTCAGCGAGCCGCCGCGTCCGAACACCTCGATGAAGGGCAACTCGAGCGTCATGTCCGGCCGGGGCACGCCGACGAGCACGACGGTGCCCGCCAGATCGCGAGCCTCGAACGCCTGCTTGTACACCGTCGGGTGACCGATCGCATCGATGCACACGTCGGCACCGTTGCCACCGGTGACCGAGCGGATGAACTCCACGGGGTCGACCTTCGCCGAGTTGCACGTATGCGTGGCGCCGAAGCCCTTCGCCCACTCCAGCTTGCGATCGTCGATGTCGACCGCGACGATCGTGGTGGCGCCCGCCAGCAGCGCGCCGGCGATGGCGGCATCGCCCACGCCGCCGCAGCCGAACACCGCCACTGAATCGCCACGGCCGACGTTGCCCGTGTTGATCGCAGCGCCGATGCCGGCCATCACACCGCAGCCCAGCAGGCCGGCGGTGGCGGCGGGCACGTTGGGGTCGACCTTGGTGCACTGGCCGGCGGCGACCAGCGTCTTCTCCACGAACGCCCCGATGCCGAGCGCGGGTGAGAGCACCGTGCCGTCGGTGAGGGTCATCTTCTGCGTGGCGTTGAACGTGCTGAAGCACAGGTGCGGCTTGCCCTTGAGGCAGCTGCGGCAGGTGCCGCACACGGCGCGCCAGTTGAGGATCACGAAGTCGCCGGGCTGCACGTTGGTGACGCCGGTGCCGACGGACTCGACCACACCCGCGGCCTCGTGGCCGAGCAGGAACGGGAACTCGTCGTTGATGCCACCTTCGCGGTAGTGGAGATCGGTGTGGCAGACGCCGCAGGCCTGCACCTGCACGACGGCCTCGCCCGGGCCCGGATCGGGAATCACGATGGTCTCGATCGTCACCGGAGCGCCCTTGCTGCGGGCAACCACACCACGTACTTGCTGAGCCATTGCTCCTCCTTCGACGGGAGGCGAGATTAGCCAGCTTTCAGCGAACGCGGGCGTTGTCGAGCACGGCGAGCACGGCGCCCAACCACTCGATGCTCTCCTGGGTGATGGGGTCGACCACCAGCTGCAGGTGCGAAGCGCCCGCCGCGGCGAACGCGGCGAGTTGCTCGGCCACTTGTTGCACCGAACCGGTGATCGGCTTGGCGCTGGCAACGTTGGGGTCGCCCATCAGGCGGCCACCACCGCCCGGCGCCTGCACGTACACCGCCGCGGTGCACAACACCTCACTCGGGTCGCGACCCAGCGCCAGGCACTGCTCGCGCACGGGTGCGGCCACCTTGGCCAGGCCTTCAGGGGTGTTGCCGAACTGGGTGTACCACACGTTCCAGCCGCGCACGTACGGCAGGGTGGCCGCCAGCATCCTCGGCCCGATCGAGCCGACCATCAGCGGTGGCCCTCCCGCACGCACCGGCGGCGGGTCGATGAGGCACTGATCGAGGTCGTAGAACCGGCCATGGTGATCTACAGTCTCGCCCTTCAGCAATCGGCGGATCAGGTCGAACGACTCTTCGAAGCGGGCCACACGGTGGTCGAACGGATGGCCGAAGGCGCGGTACTCGCGCTCGTTCCATCCGGCCCCGAGGCCAAGGATCAGCCGACCGCCGGAGATCGCATCGACCGTGGCCGCCTTCTTCGCCAGCATCGCCGGATTGCTGAAACCGATCGAGGCGACGAGCGGCCCGATCGCCACCCGCTGCGTTGCCGCAGCCAACGCGGCGAGCGAGGTCCACACTTCCCACGGGCCACGGGTGACGCCGTCGGGTAGGTCGTACAGCAGGTGGTCGCCCACCCACAACGAGTCGAACCCCACTTCCTCGGCGGTCTTGGCCATCACCAGCAGTTCTGGCCATGACACGCGCCGCTCCACCTCGGGCAGCTGCACACCGATGCGACATGTGTCGGCCATGGGTTCAGCCTACGTACGTCGCCGACACAGCGATGTCAGGTGGTGGGGTGCTGCTCGCGCAGCACGGCGAGCAGCGAGCGGTAGTCGTCGGGCGACACGTCGCCACGGGCCAGACGCTCGGCGAGGATCGCTTGTGCGGCGGCCGTGGTCGCGACGGGGGCGGCAACCTGCTGCCCACGACCCCGGCGAAGCGCCCAGAGCACCAAGGCGACCACGCCGGCCACGACCAGCGCCATGATCACGGCGCCGATCCAGTGGCGATCACCGGAAAGATCACCGTCGTGCATCCCCCAGCCACGATCGGAGACGAGTTGCACTGCGGAGAACAGGTGAGCGCTCATGTGGTCACCGTATCCGTGACCCACTCGACCGCGCTGCGCAGCTCTCCGTGAATCAGGTGAGAACCTGCCCAACGTGAATGAAGGCTCGCCGTGGAGGCATGATGGCGGGATGCAACGCGTCTGGCCGATCGTTCTTGCCGCGGGGCTCGCCGTGTCGGGTTGCAGCCGTTTGGCGGAGATGGGCGCCAACCCGCCCACCACCAGCAGCATCGCTCCGTGGATCACCGACCCCGACGCGGACCGCTGGATCGCGCTCGAAGCGGTGTGCGGCGCAGCCAACGACGCCGCCGTGATCATCGCCGACGGCTGGTTGCCGCTGGATGAGGATGCAACGCCCGAGCGGCTGGCCGGCTTCTACCGCAGCCATGCCGACCAGGTGGAGCAACTCGTGGCCCAGCTGGCAGCGACGCCGGCACCCGAGCAGGTGGCCGACCAGTGGGCGGGTGCGCTCGCCCGGCTCGCCGACTACGCCGGATGGGCGCGGGCGGCGGCCGGCGTGGTGGAGACCGAGGGTCTCGACGCCGACCAGACGCCGCACCCGGGGCTGGAGGACTTCCGCAGGCTGATGCCGTACGGCGCATGCCACGACCTGCTCGACGTGAACTGACCCGGCCGATGGGCGCCGAGCCGCTCCCCCGCCGCCTCGACGCGGTGACGCCCGACTGGCTGACGCGCCTGCTCGGGCAGCGGTGGCCGGGCATCGTGGTGCACGCATTCGACGAGATCGAGTGCAAGAACAGCCACACCACCAAGCTCCGCGTGCGCCTGCAGCTCAACGACGTGGGCGTCGCCGCCGGCATTCCCGAGCAGGTGTGCCTGAAGGCCAACTGGTCGGGCATGAAGACCGGCGAGATCACCGAACGCGAGGCGCGCTTCTACGGCCTCATGCGCGACAGCCTCGAGTGCCCGATCCCTCACTCGTACTTCGCCGACTGGGACACCGATGGCAGCGGCAACGGCATCGTGATGATGGAAGACCTCGCCGTCTCCCCCGGCCGGTTCGGGGCGAGCAGCGACCAGCTCGGTATCGATGGCGTCGCCGCGGGGTTGGAGACGCTCGCCCACGTGCACGGCCTGCTGTGGAACGACCAGCGCCTCACCACCTACGACTGGCTGCCGCACTCGATGGGCACAGGCAACGACACCGAGCAGGTGATCCAGTACTGGCACTACATCCAGTTCAACCTCTCCGACTCGGCGTACTCGGCAGTGGTGCCGCGCTGGGTGTACGACACCCCCGAGCTGATGCACCATGCGCTCGACGAGCTGTCGGCGTGGGAAGTCGGGCAGACCGGGCCGCGCTGCCTGGTGCACGGCGACGCGCACCAGGGCAACAGCTTCTTGCGCGCCGACGGCCAGCGCATCTGGGTGGATTGGCAACTGGTGCGCCGCGGTACTCCGTTCCGCGACGTCAGCTACTTCATCGTCAGCTCGCTCACGGTGGAGGAACGGCGCAGCGCTGATCGCGACCTCGTCGAGCACTACCGGCAGGCACTCCTCGCCACCGGAGCGCAGGGTGTGCCTGGCCGTGACGAGGCGTGGCAGCAGTTCGTCCGCTGGCCCGCATACGGCACGCAGGCGTGGCTGGGCAACATCAACATCTGGGGCCAGAGCAGCGGCGCCGACATGGTGCAGCGTCACTTCGCCGCTTCCGAGGACTACGACACGGTCGGCATCCTCACCAAGGGCAAGCTGCCGCGTCGGCAGTTCGTGCCCGGCGAGAGCGCCTACCGGCTTCCCCGACAGCTGCAACAGCAGTTGGACGAGCGCCCCTGATCTGCCGACGCGAACTACCGTTCGCGACATGGCAGCCGTCGAGTTCTCCACCATCGAGGAGGGCATCGCCCTCGTCACCCTCAACCGTCCGGAGCGTTTGAACGCGATCAACCGCGAGCTGATCGACGGGATGGATGAGGCCCTCGATCGACTGAGCACCAACGAGTTCCGCGTGGCGATCCTCACGGGCGCCGGCCGCGGCTTCTGTGCCGGCGCCGACCTCAGCCCGGGCGGCACCCGGTGGACCGATTCACACGGCCCCGCGTACAAGGCGATGTACGACTCGCAAGTGCGGCTCACCGACCAGTACTCGCGTCTCTACGAGCTGCCGATCCCGGTGGTGGCGGCGGTCAATGGCGTCGCGGTCGGCGGCGGCCTGGCGTTCGCGTTGCACTGCGACGTGCGCATCGCCTCGGAGGCTGCCCGCTTCGGCTCGGTGTTCATCAAGGCCGGGCTGTCGTCGATGGACATGGGCACCAGCTACTTGTTGCCGAAGATCGTCGGTGCCGGTGCGGCTCGCGAGATGATGCTCAGCGGCCGCATCATCGATGCCCCCGAGGCGTTCCGCATCCAGTTGGTGCACGAGGTGGTACCGGCCGACGAGCTGCTGGAGGCCGCGCTGCGCATGGCCCGCAGCATCGCGATCAACAACCCGTTCGGCGTGTGGCAGACCAAGATCGGGCTCAACACCGCGCTCGACGCGCCCAGCTTGCGGCATGCGAAGGAACTGGAGAACCGGATCCAGATCATGGCCGGGTTCAACAACAACATGACGGAGGCGGCGGCGGCCCTGATGGAGAAGCGCCCGGCCGTGTGGGACCCGATGTGACGCGAGCCGGCCGCCCTGCTGGGCGCACGCACGACCGCCGTTCAGGCCTCCCTGGGGTGGCGCGATACTGGACCGATGACGACGATCCTTGCCGAGGGGATGGGCGGCGATTCCAGCAGTCTCTCCACTGGCTGGATCATCGCGATCGTGGTCGGGGTGGTTGGTGTCGCGACCCTCGTGGTGCGCTCACGACAGATGCATGCGGCACGCGTCCGCGTCGCTGTGCACCCCACGCACGATGCGGGGGCAGTGCAACTGCACGACCTCCCTGCGCCAGGTGCGCCGCGCTCGGTGGCGCTCGGCGTGCGGCTCACCCCCGATCCAGCCGGCGCTCCCACGATCCAGGAGTCACCCTCATGAATCTGCCGCCCCCCGCTCCGGTGCAGCAGGCGTCGTCGTGGGCTCCGCCCGCCGCTCAGTCTGCGCCCAGCGCCCCGCTCACCGTGCGGGCATTCCTCGCCGATCAACCCTCCACGGCCACCGGGGCCGCCGCAGCCCTCTCGATGCGTTCGGCGCTCGAGCCGATGCCGCCGGCCGTGCGCCGAGTGGCCGACAAGGAGGTTCACCGCGCCTGTGGCGAGGCGCTCGAGATCTCCTTCGCCGATGTCGTCGGTCGGGCCTGGAAGCATCACCACGCGCTCACCGCCGCCGCGCAGCGCACCAAGCAAACCGGGCGCGAGGTCGTGACGCTGGCGGACCACACGATCGCCTCCGTGCACCAGCCGCAGATCACCGTCGCCATCGACGGCGCCGATGTCGCGACGATCCACCTGACGGTCGAGCTGTCAGTGCGCATGGTGGGCGTCGCCGCCGTGGTGGAACAAGCGAAGCTGATTGCTCTCGAATCGGGTGCAGCGATCGTCACGGCCACGCTGAAGGTCAACGACCAACCGGTGGCCAACAAGGCCCACCAGTTCGACGTGCAGCATGTTGTGCCGCTCGATCGCCCGGTGGCCCTGCTACCCGACGAGTGAACCGGGCCGCGCCACTGCGCCGGCCTCGCGACCGGCGCAGTGGCCAATTCTCGAACCCTCCCGTCAACGGTCGAGTGCAGCACCCACGGGCGTGGCATCCAGCGACGCGGTGTCGACACCCAACCTGCGGATCAACGCCGCGGCCAGGCCGTCGAGCGAGCCGCCTCCGGCCACCAACACCTCAGGCATGATGTTCACGCCACCCTCGGCGATGGCATTGATCGCCGCCACGATCGTGGTGGCCGCCGAGCCAAGTGCTTCCTTCTGTGCTTCGAAGCCTTCCGCCCTGGCCAGGCCCAGTGCCTCCGCAGCCTTCGCTTCGGCCAGACCAACCGCTTCCGCGCGGCTGGCTTCTGCGGCACCAACGTTCTGCACCTTGCTGGCTTCGGCCAGGCCCACCACTTCGATGCGGCTGGCGTCGGCCTTGCCCAAGACCTCCACCTTCGTGGCCTCGGCGCGAGCCGTGGTTTCCACGTAGGCGGCCTCGCCACGAGCCTGTTCGGCGCGTGCTTCGGCGGTGTTGCGGTTGATCTCGATGCTCACCTGGCTGGTGGCCAGCTGGCCCTGCATGTCGGCCGTGCCGCGAGCCTTCTCCACTTCGATGCGGGCGAGTTGTGCCTCGCGCTGTTCGTGGAACGTGGCCTTCTCCTGGTTGGCGATCTCACGCTCGGTCAGCACCTTCACCAGCTCCACCGGGAACACGACGTCCTGGATGTAGACGCCCTTGGTCTCCACGTCGTACGTGGCGAGGTAGCGAGTGACGGCTTCGAGGGCCGCGTTCTGCACCTCGTCGCGGGTTTCGATGAAGCGCACGGCCTCCAGGCGCTGCAGCGTGTTGCGGAAGTGGTTGCCCACCGCCGATTGCAGCACCTCGTTCACCAGGTTGGCCATCGTGCCCACCATCGAGATCACCTTCGGCGCCTTGCTGTCGCTGACATGGATCTGCACCTGCAGGTCGATGTGGAACACGAAGCCCTCACGGCTCTTGCCCTCGATCGGGCTGAGCGAGGCATCCAGGTTGTGCGCCTGGCTGCTGGCGGTCGCCCAGTTGAGGGTGAGGATGCTGGTGGGCACGATCTCGGCGGCGTAGATGCGCGGGTTGATCGCGTACTTGCCGGTGCGCAGCGGCTCTTGCCAGATGCCGCGGCGACCGGGTTGCACGATCGAGCCGAACTTGAACTCCTTGCCGCTGGTGTCGAGTGTGGGCAGGCCCACGAAGGCCTTCATCACGGCCACCTCGCCTTGGCGCACCACCAGCATCGGCACCATCTCCACGCTCACGAGGAACGGGTTCAGCAGGTAGGCACCGTACAGCAGCGTGTCGTGCTGCAAGCCGATGCGCCCGCCGTGGGCCAGGAATGCCTGGAAGTCCTGGTAGTTGTTGTGCAGCGTGTTCTTGCTGCCCAGCAGCAGGTCCACGATCTCGGCGTCGGCTGCGTTGGCGGCCTGCATCGCCACCACGTCGGTGAACCCGCCGAGGCGGCTGGCGATGTCGCCGCTGGGCAGCGGCTCGCCCTCCAGCGTGGTGACGATGCCCACCATGTCGGTGCGGTCGCGAGGGCCGATGACGGTGACCAACAGTTGCGCGGGGTTCAGCCCGAATGCTGCGGCGGTGAGGCCCTCACGAGTGCGGTTGAGGTACTGCAGCTCGGTGCTCACCGGCATGCCGTACACACGGCTGGCGGTGATCACCAAGAAGGCTGCAGGGTGGATCGGTACGAGCGTGCCGGGCTGCAGCACGGGGCGCTGCACACCCTTCTGGCCGCCGTGCTCGAGGAACGCCGCCAGGTTGGCGAAGTTGCCGAACTCGGGCTTGTACTCGGCGCTCTTCGCACCGATCTTGACGGCCTGGCCCACTTGGGCGATCACCACGCCGATCTCGCCGGCGGGCACCTGCACCCACGGGTGCTTGCTGACGGCGTAGATGGGCCACAGCTTGAACCGCAGGCCAGGCATCAGCAGGCGGGCCTGATAGCCGGCCTCGCCGTGCAGCGCGACGGGGTTGCCCTCGTCGAGGCTGCGGCGTGCGAGGCGCTTGTTGACCAACCCGATCTGACTCGGGCCGATGGAGTGCAACGACCTCAGGATGATGAGGGTTGCGATGAGGATGACGACAAGGAGAACGATGCCAATGGTGAGCACCGTCCACCTCCTTTCTTGGTACAAGGGGGTGAAACTATTGGTGCCGACCAGACTTCCCGGCGCTCCAGACGAGGTGGGCTTGTATTGCACCTGTCTGCTACTTGTTCTACGCCTGACCGCTGCAGCTGTCAAGGAAAACCGAGGATCGGCTCAGCCGTCCTCGTCGAACACGGCACCGGCGGCAGCCCCGCGTAGGCGGCTGCGCAGCCCCAGGTCGATCACGCGGTCGAGGCCGACCGCGAGCGCCACCGCCACCGCGCAGGCGGGCACCAACGAGTAGCGGCCGGTCAGCTCTGGCAGCAGCACCACTGCGGTCAGCGGTGCGCGCAGGCTCACCGCAACGGCCACGGCGCCGGCGAGCACCACCATCGTCCAGATGTCAGGCGTGCCCCAGCCGAGCGCCGATACGGCCATCGCCAGCGCCAGCGCCCCGCCGGCACCAATCACGATCGTGGGCGTGAGCGCGCCGCCCGGCGCACCCGTCGCGAAGACGGCCGACGTGCCGACCAGCTTGGCCACCAGCATCGCCACCACCACCGCGCCCACGAGCTGCGTCGACGGTGCGATGTGGCGCAGCACGTCCATCCCGTTGCCCGCGCTGCGCGGCCAGCAGGCCACCATCAGCCCGGCCAGTGTCGCTCCCGCCAGCGCGGTCACCAGGCGGAAGCGTGTGGTGATCACTCGGCCGGTCCGCAGCGCGGCGAGCCGCGACCGCACTTCCAGGAACAGCCGCGCCGCGAGGGCCGCGGGAACCACGACGATCGCGCCTGCCGCCAGTTGGTCGCGCCAGTCGGCGTACGTGATGGGCAGCACGGCGCGGGTGTCGAACACGGTGACGGCCAGCAAGAAGCCGCCCACCGCGCCACAGACCGTGAACGCGGTGGCGCGGCGGCTGCCACGCACGCGCAGGTGCTCCTCCACGTACACGATGGCGGCGAGCGGCGCGTGGTATGCCGTGGCGAAGGCGGCAGCGATGCCGGCCGTCGCCATGGCTGCGCCTCGGCCGCGGAACCGCCGTGCGAGCCCCGAGCCGATCGCGCCGCCCGTCTCGATGATCGCCGCCTCACGCCCGATGGGCACCAGCCCGACGGTCATCACCCATGTGCCCAGCGTGCGCATCGCGGTGGCGCGAGTGGAGATGTTGCGGTCCTGCCCGGCTGCGGTGGCGGCAATCGCCTCCAAGCCCGCCCGGCCCGGGTACCGTCGCACCGCGCTGCAGCCCACCCACGCGGCGAACATCACCGCGGCGAACACCACGGCGAACGTGGCCACCGCCGGCAGGTGGCGCGCCGCTGCGGTGGCGTCGTGCGACTCACCGAAGCGCTCCATCACCCAGAACGCCGACTCACGGAACAAGTGAGCAGCCGAGGTGGAGAGGGCGATGACCACCACCACCAACAGCGCCGTCACCAACGGTGGACGGTCGGGCAACGTCTCGTATCCAACCGTCTCGTTCGGGGTGGACGCGCTCACTGCCCCATTGTTGCCCGCGCCGTCCGGCACCGTGGGGTTCTGCCGATCCGGAATCGGGACGCTGGCGGCTCGACGGGGACGTTCGCACCTGAGAACCGGCACTTGCGCGCAGCGCTCAGTCAGGGCAATCTGCGCACATGCGTCGCATGCTGCTCACCTCGGCCGGCGTCAGGAACGCGACGATCCACGACGCGCTGCTCGACATGCTCGGCCGCCCCATCGAGGAGTGCGCCGCACTGTGCATCCCTACTGCGATGTACGGCCATCCCCATGCAGGGCCGGGCGAGAACGTGTGGGAGTTCGTCGCCGGGCGATCCGAACAGCCGATGGTCGAACTGGGCTGGAAGTCGGTGGGGTTGATCGAGTTGACCGCGCTGCCCAGCATCGACGAGGAACAGTGGGTTCCCCTCGTACGCAAGGCCGACGTGCTGCTCGTGTCGGGCGGCGACGCGCTCTACCTGTGCCACTGGATGCGGGAGTGCGGGCTGACCGACCTACTGCCCCAGCTCGACGACACGGTGTGGATCGGCATGAGCGCGGGCAGCATGGTGATGACACCGCGCATTGGCAAGGAGTTCGTCGGGTGGAGGCCGCCCGCCGGCGACGACCGGGCGCTCGGCCTGGTCGACTTCTCGATCTTCCCTCACCTCGACCACGAGGCTCTCCCCGAGAACACGCTGGCTCACGCGGAGACATGGGCTGCCGAACTCGACTGCCCTGCCTACGCGACCGACGACGAGACCGCCATCCGCATCGTTGACGGCGCTGTCGACGTCGTTTCGGAAGGGAACTGGCGTCGGTTTGACGCATAGGTCAACGTTCATGCGAGTCTCGGAACGGCGACCTTTCGCTCTATGACCGACCAAGTCTGAATGACGTGGAATGGCCCGGCCCACCGCAGGCCGGCGCCGTCAACTCCCGCACTCGAAAACCGCAACAGCCGCCCCGAAGGACGGCCGCAGCAGAAACAGTGTGTCGAAGGGGGGACTTGAACCCCCACGAACCTAAGTTCACTAGCCCCTCAAGCTAGCGCGTCTGCCTATTCCGCCACTTCGACGTGGTGTGTTGAGGCATGAAGTTTACCCGGGGGTGCTCAGCGCACCAACAGGAAACTCAACGCCACGATCGTGCCGATCCACAGCACCCCGAACACCGTGGTGATACGGGTGAGGTTGCGCTCGGCCGCCGTGCTGCCCAGGGCAGTGGAGCCGGCGCCACCGAACATGTCGCTGAGGCCACCGCCGCGGCCGCTGTGCATGAGCACACCGGCGACCATACCCACGAGGGACAGGACGTTGAAGATCACGGAGAAGTACAGG
The DNA here is from genome assembly GCA_030645495.1 of Actinomycetota bacterium. GTDB lineage: Bacteria > Actinomycetota > Acidimicrobiia > Acidimicrobiales > Ilumatobacteraceae > UBA668. The sequence goes on along the minus strand of JAUSLV010000011.1, from coordinate 284,827 downwards.
ACGAAATCGCGCACGAGGAGTGATCCTATCGCTGAACGGTCAGAGTGCGGCCGTCGAGGTGAGCGAGACTGCCACCTCGCTGGCGAAATGGCAGGCAACCTGATGCCCCTGGCCACGATCCTTCAGCTCAGGCTCCTCATCCGCGCAGATCTGCTGAGCGATCGGGCAGCGGGTACGGAACCGGCAGCCTGAGGGCGGGTTGATCGGGCTGGGAACATCGCCGGTGAGCACCACCCGGTTGCGGGCCCGCTCGGTGATCGGATCGGCCACCGGCACCGACGACAACAGCGCCTGCGAGTACGGGTGCGACGCGTGGTGGTACACCTCGTCGCGGGTACCGATCTCGACGATCTTGCCGAGGTACATCACGGCCACACGGTCGCTGATGTGGCGCACCACCGACAGGTCGTGGGCCACGAACACGTACGACAGGCCGAGGCGGTTCTGGAGATCTTCCAGCAGGTTGATCACGCCGGCCTGCACGCTCACGTCGAGCGCCGACACGGGCTCGTCGAGCACGATCAGCTTCGGATCGAGCGCAAGTGCACGGGCAACGCCGATGCGCTGACGCTGACCACCGGAGAACTCGTGCGGGTAGCGGTTGCCGTGCTCGGGGTTCAGGCCCACCAGCGCCAGCAGCTCTCTCACGCGCTCGACGCGCTGCTTCGAGCCGACGCCATGCACCGCCAGCGGCTCGCCGACGATGTTGTTGATCTGCCAACGCGGGTTCAACGAGGCGTAGGGATCTTGGAACACGATCTGCATCTCGCGACGCAACTGGCGCATCTGCTGCTTGCCGAGCGTCGTGACCTCGCGGCCCTCGAACTTCACGCTGCCCGAATCGGGCTCGTGCAGCCGCAGGATCGCGCGTGCCGTCGTGGACTTGCCACAACCCGACTCGCCCACGAGGCCCAGCGTCTCGCCCTTGTTGACGGTGAACGACACGCCCGACACTGCGTCGACGACCGCAACCGTGTGGCGCAACAGGCCGCCCTTGATCGGGAACCGCTTGACCAGGTTGGTGACTTCGAGAATCGGCTCGCTCATGCCACGACCTCCGGGGCGAACAGGGCGCGCACGTCGATCGACTCGATCTCGGCGCGGCGGTGGCATGCGGCCAGATGAGCAGGATTGTCGACCGCCTCCAGCGTGGGGGTCTGGGTGAGGCAGCGATCCTGCACCAACGGACACCTCGGCGAGAACGGGCAGCCGGGCTTCATGTTGATCAGCGAAGGAGTGGTGCCTCTGATCTGGCGCAGCTTCTTTCCGTCGCTGGCCTCGCTGGGGATCGCCCCTAACAGGCCGATCGTGTACGGCATCTTCGGCCGGTAGTAGATCTCGTCGACGGGGGCGATCTCCACGGCGGCCCCGGCGTACATCACCATCACTCGGTCGGCCATACCGGCGACCACGCCGAGGTCGTGAGTGATCAACACGATCGCGATGTTCGTGCGCTCCTTGATCTCCATCAGCGTCTCGAGGATCTGCGCCTGCACCGTCACGTCGAGCGCCGTGGTGGGTTCGTCGGCGATCAGCACCTGCGGGTTGTTGGCCATCGACATCGCGATCATCACGCGCTGGCGCATACCACCGGAGAACTCGTGCGGGTAGCTGTGCACCCGCTTCACGGCCTGCGGAATGCCCACCAGGTCGAGCAGCTCGACTGCACGGGCGATGCCCTGCTGCTTGCTCACCTTGTTGTGCGCCCGGTACGCCTCGGCGATCTGCCAGCCAACGGTGTACACCGGGTTCAGCGAGGTCATCGGGTCTTGGAAGATCATCCCGATCTCGTTGCCCCGGAACTTGGTCTGTTGGCTACGCGGTAGGCCCACCAGTTCGGAACCGTCGTACATGATCGAGCCGTCGATGCGCGTGCTGCGCGCCAACAGGCCCATGATCGCCAAGTTGGTGACCGACTTGCCGGAACCCGACTCGCCCACGATGCCCAGCACTTCGCCGCGATCGACGGAGAACGAGACGTCGCGAACAGCGTGCACCACACCGTCTTCCGTGGGGAAGCGCACGTTGAGATTGTTGACTTCGAGAAGTGCCATGGGTCAGGCCTTGATCCGGTTCTGCTTCGGGTCGAACGCGTCGCGCAGCCCATCGCCGATGAAGTTCACGCACAAACAGATGAGCACGATCGCCGCCGACGGGAACCAGAACAGCCACGGACGCGTCTTGAACGCCGTGAGGCTCTCCTGGATCAACTGGCCCAGCGACACGTCGGGCGGCAACACGCCAAGTCCGAGGAACGAGAGGGCCGTCTCGGTGATCATCGTGCCGGCGATCGACAGCGTGGCTGCCACGATGATCGGGCCGGCGATGTTGGGCAGGATGTGGCGGAAGATGATCCGGCGGTCGCGAGCGCCGACCGCACGAGCGGCCTCCACGAACTCCTTCTCACGCAACGACATGAACTCGGCCCGCACGATTCGCGCCAGGCCAGTCCAGGCGAAGATGCCGAGGATCACGGGAATCGTGTACCACGGAGACCCGGGGTACCCCACGGACACGACGGCCACGATGATCAGCAGCGGGATCGTGAGCACCAGGTCGGTGAAGCGCATGATGATCGCATCGATCCAGCCACGGAAGTAGCCGGCGATCGCGCCGAGGAACACACCGATCGTGGTGATGAGGAACGAGGCAATGATCGCGATCTCGAGCGACCGTTGGGTACCACGCATCACGCGACCCATCACGTCCTTGCCAAGGCCGTCGGTGCCGAACGGGTGTGCCCAGGAGGGGGACTTCGACAAGCTGAGCTTGTCGCGCTTGGTGAACGGCCATTCCCAGAAGTACGGGAAGATGAACACGAACAGCGTGATCGAGGTGAGCACGAACAGCGAGATCATCGCCGGGCGATGCCGCAGGAAGCGGCGCACGATGGTCTTCCACTGCGACCGAGCGGCTACCGAGAACTCGCGCTCGTCGACGACGGGGACGGAGGTGGTGGGCTCAGTCAATTCGGATCCTCGGGTCGAGTTGGGCGTAGATGATGTCGGCGATCAAGTTGAACAGGACCACCGACACAGCGGTCACCATCACAAACGCGAGCAGCGACCGCGGGTCTTTCTCGGCGAGCGACTCGGAGAAGAAGCGGCCCATGCCCGACCAGCCGAAGATGGTCTCGGTGATGATCGCCCCGCTGAGCAGCGCACCGAAGTCGAGCGCCACGATCGTGATCAGCGGGATGAGCGCGTTGCGCACACCGTGCAGCACGGTGACCCGCTTCTCGGAGATGCCCTTGGCCCGTGCGGTGCGCACGTAGTCGCTGCTCATCACGTCGAGCATGGAGGCACGCATGTAGCGGCTGTAGCCGGCGAAGCCGATCAGGATCAGCGCCGTCGACGGCAGGAGCATGTGCCAGAAGTAGTCCTGCATGCGGGCGAGGAAGTCGCCCTCGAAACCGGGCGTGGTTTGCCCCACCGTGGGAATCAGCGGCTTGGGGTTGCGCACTCGGTAGACATTGCCGTCCCAGCCGAGCTTGAACACCACGATCACGCCCAGACCGATGCCGAGGCCGGCAACGGCACCGGTGATGTACTTGCTGCGCGGTCGCACGCGCTCGTACTTCAGTCGGTTGCGCATGATCAGGTAGCCCGCCACCAGCCCGAAGGCGGCGATGGTGATCATGATCGTGGTGGACATGCTGGGATTGCGTAGCCACGGATTCATCTTGATCGCACCCCATTCCTTCAGGAAGCCGGCGAGCACTGCTGCCGGGATCGAGAAGAACAAGAACGCGAAGAACGTCATGAAATAGTCGAAGGCGGTGTATTGGCGGATAGCGCCGATGATGCCCACCAGAACACCGAGGATGACGGACATGATGGACGCGGCGATCAGCAGCCGCAGCGTCACCTGGATGCGCTGCCACATCAGGGGGCGGATCTCAGCCTTGGTGGCGTTCTGACCCCAGTCGCCCTTGACGAAGCCCGTGAACCAGTCGACGTAGCGCGCTACTGGCTGCTTATCGATGCCGAACTGGATACGGAGTTGGCTGATCTGGGTCTGCGAATGGTTGGGACGCGCGATGGCATCCTCGATCTTCTTCGGGGTGCCGATGTTCGTGACGAGCAGGAACGTGACGATGCTCGAAGCGAACAGCAGCGGAATTGCGACGAGGATTCGACGCAGTATGAAACGGAACATGGGTTGCGACCGGGTTCTCCCATAGCGAGTGGGCCGGGCCCCGAAAGGCCCGGCCCACTCATCGTTGGATCGGATCGATCAGGCCGAGAGGGCCCATTCGTTGGCGTTCCAAGTGACACCGAGCGGGCCGTTGAAGACCACGCCGGTCACCGTGTCGCTGTAGGCGACCATTTCCTGGAACTGGAACAGCGGCAGCGTTGCCATGTCGTCCCACAGGAGCTGGTCGATCTGATCCATGAGATCAGCGCGAACAGCATCATCGAACTCGGCATTGGCCTGGTCGAACAGCGCCTGGATGTCGGGGTTGTCGTAGGCGTTCCAGTTCTGACCGCCACCGGGCACGTAGAGGCTGGTGTTGGAGGACAGGAACGGCGTGGCGACCCACGCGAACAGTGCGATGTCGTAGTCGCTGGCGGACAGACGGACGGCGTTGAAGTCTTCCGTGCCATCATCGGTCAACTCGATGCCGGCCTCCTTGCACTGCTCGGCCGCCAGCTCGTTGGTGCTCTGACGACGCGGGTTCGGCTCTTTGCGACCCAGACGGATGCTGAGACGGTCGCCATCGGCATCGACGTACACGCCGTCGCTGCCCAAGGTGTAGCCGGCGCCCTCGAGGAGGGCCTTGGCTGCGTCGACATCACGCACGAGGCCATCGCTGTTGTCCTGGTAGTCGGCAGCGGAGGGCACGTAGATGTGGCTGTTCAGCACGGTGGCGTCGGGGTTGATCGGCTGCACCAGGGTGCTGACGATCTCTTCGCGGTCGATGCACAGTGCCAGGGCCTGGCGGACTTCGAGCAGCGCGAGGTGCTTGTTCGCCTGGTTGAAGTCGTAGTGCTCGAACGTGAGACCCTGCTCGATCGAGGTGGTGATACCGGCGATGCCATCGAGCTGAGCGACGAGGTCGGCGTTCGGCTGCGGCGAGATGACCTGAACGTCACCGTTCTCCAGCGCGGCGGGCTGCTGAGTGGCGTCCGGCACCAGGAGGAACACGATCTCGTCAAGGTTGCCCGGCGTGCCGTAGAAGGCCTCGTTGCGCTTGAGGATCAGGTTCTGACCCTCAGTCCACGAATCGATGTCGTACCACGCGCCGGACAGTGCCAGCGCGGAGTCGAAACCGATGAAGCCGTTGCTCCACACATCGCCAGCGGCGACCGAGTCGTCGGACGACGTCTCGGGATCAATGGCGGTGATGTCGGCAACGCCGCTCTCGGCCTCGACCACGTGGGCCGGGATGAGGGCGCCGAAGAGGCCCTTCCAGTCGGCATACAGGTTGGCGTAGGTGGTGGTGACGGTCTTGCCGTCGTCACTGCACTCCACCGACTCGATGTCTTCCATACCGGTGGTGCCGGCGGCGTTGAAGTCGGGCAGGGTCTCGGGGACCTCGTTGCCGTCGGCATCAACCTGGCCGGGGCCGGTGTAGTCGGGGTTGGCGTGGTTGAGCTTGCCGCTCTGGGAAATCCACGCGAGGTAGAAGTCGTCGCAGTCGATCGCTTCGCCGTCTTCCCAGACCGCGGCGGGCTGGATGACGTACTCGACGACCTGCGGGTCTTCACTGGTGACCTCGGCCGAAACCATCATGTCTTCCCACAGCTGGAAAGTGAGGTCGGGCATCGAGATGAACGGGCCGGGCTGAACCATGTTCAGCACCAAGGTGTTCGCGAAGAGCACCTGGTCGGCCGTGGCGTTGTTGTACGACGTGTACTCCTGCTCGGCGGCGTAGGTAACGCTGCCGCCGCTGGCGGGTGCCGCGGTGGTCTCAGTGCTACCGGCGGTGGTGGTGTCGGTCGAGCCACTGTCCTTGTCGTCGCTGCAAGCAGTAGCGGCGATCAGTGACAGGCCGACCGCGATGGCGGCGAACTTGCCGCGCTTCGTGGTCCTCACGTTGGGGTCCTCCTATGGAAACGGAGGGAGGTATTGATGCACAGCTGTGAGGCCACACACCGCTCGAACTGTCCTCCCCGATCAGTACGGGCAGCGGCACAGTAGCACGGCCCGTTACCGATGGGTAGCTCCTGCGTTCCCAAAATTTCATTCGCTGGAGCAAACGTTCCGACAGTGTTTCTGGCACGTTCAACCACCGAGGTTCGCTGGGTGGTGTCAGCGACCCAGTTTGCAGATGCGCGCGAACTCGTCGGCGTCGAGGCTGGCGCCGCCAACGAGCGCACCGTCGATGTCGGGCATCGCGATCAGTTCGCCGATGTTGGCGCCCTTCACGCTGCCGCCGTACTGGATGCGCACGGCTTGCGCGGCAACTTCACCCGCGATCTCGGCCACACACACACGGATTGCGGCACACACCTGCTGGGCATCATCGCTGGTTGCGGTGCGACCGGTGCCGATCGCCCAGATCGGCTCGTAGGCAATGACGAGCGAACCGATCTGCTGCGCGCTGCGCCCGGCCAGCCCGGCCTTCACCTGGCCCACCACCTTGGCCTCGGTGTTGCCCGCCTCACGCTCTTCGAGCGTCTCGCCGCAGCACATGATCGGCGTCATGCCGTGCGCAAGGATCGAGGCGACCTTCTTGTTCACCATCTCGTCGGTCTCGCAGAAGATCTCGCGCCGCTCGCTGTGCCCGCAGATCACGTACTGCACGCCCAGCTTCTGCAGGAACACCGGCGACACCTCGCCGGTGAAGGCCCCCTTGTCTTCCCAGTGGCAGTGCTGCGCGCCGAGGGCGTAACCCAGCTTGTCGCTGTCGATCACGGTCTGCACGCTGCGGATGTCGGTGAACGGCGGGTGGATGCTGACATCGGCCGCCTCCAGCTCGTCCTTGCCCACCAGGTAGGCCAGCTTCTGCACCGTCTGGATGGCTTCGAAGTGGTTGTGGTTCATCTTCCAGTTGCCGGAGATGAGGGGCTTACGCGACATGGTTGCTCACTTTGCGTTGGGTGCGCCCCGGAGGGCTGCGAGGCCAGGCAGGTCGCCCAGCTCGAGAAGTTCCAGCGACGCGCCGCCGCCGGTGCTGACGTGCGACACCTCGTCGTCGAGGCCGAATTGCGCGAGCGCAGCCGCGCTGTCGCCGCCGCCCACCACCGTGAACGCCTTGGTGTCGGCCATCGCCTGCGCGACGGTGCGCGTGCCCGCTTCGAAGCGCGGATCCTCGAACATGCCCATCGGGCCGTTCCAGAACACGGTGCGCGCATCCATGATCACGTCGCTGAACGCCGCGGCGGTACCGGGGCCGATGTCGAAACCCTTGGCGCCATCGGGCAGCGAACGGCCGAACGTGGCGAACTGGCCCTTCGCATCCACGCCCACGAGATCCTCGGGGAGGTGGATGGTCTTGCCGCCGGCCTTGGCCTGCGCGAGCAGGCGCTTGCACGTTGCCACCTGGTCGGGCTCGAACAGCGAGTCGCCGATCGGGTAACCCTGCGCGGACAGGAACGTGAAGCACATCGCCCCGCCCACCACGAGCGAATCGACCACCTTCAGCAGTGCCTCGACGACCCCGAGCTTGTCGGAGATCTTGCTGCCGCCCAGCACCGCCACGAACGGGTGCTTGGGGTCGTTGCGCAGACCGAGGAGCACCTCGACCTCCTTCTGCAACAGCAGACCCATCGCCGACGGCAAGGCCTTGGGCGGGCCGACGATGCTGGCGTGCGCGCGATGGCACGCACCGAACGCGTCGTCGACGTACAGGTCGATGCCCTCGGTGATCTTCGCGACGAACGCCGGGTCGTTGCCTTCTTCACCCGCGTCGAAACGCAGGTTCTCGAGCAGTTCGACACCCGGTGCGAGCTCGGCCAGGCGAGCCCGCACCGCGTCCATCGAGTACTTCGGGTTGGGCTGCCCCTTGGGGCGGCCGAGGTGCGAGGCCGTGACGACCGTTGCACCGCGTTCGGTGAGCCAGTTGATCGTGGGCAGCGCGGCGCGGATGCGGAAGTCGTCGGTGATGACACCACCGTCCATCGGGACGTTGAAGTCGGTTCGCACCAACACCCGCTTCCCGCGCACGTCGCCGAGGTCGGCGAGTGTGGGGATGCGGCTCATGGCTTACTTCTTCGCCTTGGCCTTCGCCTTGGGCAGCTTCGAACCTGCGTACAGCGTGGTATCGATCAGGCGGTTGCTGTAGCCCCACTCGTTGTCGTACCACGCGAGCACCTTGACCATCTTGCCCATGCTCATCGTCAGACCAGAGTCGAAGATGCTGGAGTGCGGGTCGCCGACGATGTCGCTGGACACGATCGGATCCTCGGTGTAGCGCAGCACGCCCTTCAGCGGGCCGTTGGCGGCCTTCTTGAACGCCGCGTTGATCTCGGCGACGGAGGCTTCCTTCTTGAGCATCGCGGTGAAGTCGACGATCGAGCCGGTGGGCACGGGCACGCGCAGCGAGGTGCCGTCGAGCTTGCCCTTCATCGACTCGAGCACCAGCGCGGTGGCGCGTGCAGCGCCGGTGCTGGTGGGCACGATGTTGATGGCGGCGCCGCGTGCACGACGGAGATCCTTGTGCGGGCCGTCGACCAGCTGCTGATCGCCCGTGTAGGCGTGCACGGTCTGCATCAGGCCCTGCTCGACACCGAACGCATCGTCGAGCACCTTCACCACGGGCACGAAGCAGTTCGTGGTGCAGCTGGCGTTGGAGATGACCTGCTGGGTCTTGTAGTCGAAGTCCTTGTGGTTCACGCCGTACACGAACGTGGCGTCGGCGTTGTCGCAGGGTGCCGACACGATCACGAGCTTGGCGCCGGCGGCGAGGTGCGCGGCGGCCGCGTCGCGTTTGGTGAAGAAGCCGGTGCTCTCGATGACGACATCGACGCCCAGTTCCTTCCAGGGGAGGTTCTTGGGGTCGCGCTCGCTGACCACGCGCAGCTCGTCACCGTCGACGCTGATGCCGTTCTTGGTGGCCTTGATCGCCTGCGGCAGCACGCCGAGCACCGAGTCGTACTTCAGCAGGTGAGCCATCTGCTCGAGCGAACCGAGGTCGTTGACGGCCACGAAATCGATGTCGGCGCCGCGCTGCTTGGCGGCCCTGAAGAAGTTGCGCCCGATGCGCCCGAAACCATTGATACCGACGCGAACCGTCATGGTCACGTGTCCTTTCGCGAGAGGGTCTACATCAACGAGCCTAGTCACCCGCGGCCGGGCGGTGCCCAGCCGCTCGCGTCAGCGACTGAGATCGCGATGGCCCACGCGAACCGCGTAGCCGTGCTCGCGCACGCGCCGGGCGATCTCTTCGGTGATCGCCACGCTGCGATGGCGGCCACCGGTGCAGCCGATCGCGATCGTGAGGTAGCTCTTGCCCTCCTGCTCGTAGGCCGGCAGCAGCGACAGGATCAGCTCGGCGAAGCGATCGAGGAAGTCGTTGGCCTGCGCCCGTTCGAGCACGAAGTCGCGCACCGACGGGTCGTGCCCGGTGAGCGGCCGCAGCGCTTCTTCCCAGTGCGGGTTGGGCAGGAAACGCACATCCATCACGATGTCGGCGTCGATCGGCAGGCCGTGCTTGAACCCGAAGCTCTCCACCGCGATCTGCACGCGCTGGCCGGCATCGGCTTCTTCGAACGCCGCCAGCAGCTTAGCCTTCAGCTGGTGCACGTTCAGCTCGGTGGTGTCGATCACCAGGTCGGCAGCACTGCGCACCGGCTCGAGGTGTTCGCGCTCCAGCTCGATCGCCTCCACCAGGCCAGGTGCCTCGCCGTCGAGCGGGTGCTTGCGGCGGGTGGCGTCGTAGCGCTTCACCAACGCGGTGGTGCTGGCATCGAGGAACAGCAGCCGCACGCGGTGGCCCTCCGAGCGCAGCTGGGCCACCTTCGGCAGCACCTCCACGTGCTGGCGGCCGGCCACCAACGCCAACCGCTCGATGTCGCTGCCGGGCTTGCTGACCAACGCGACGATCGTGTCGACGAGGCTGGTGGGCAAGTTGTCGATCACGTACCAGCCGAGATCTTCCAACACTGCCGCGGCACCGGAGCGCCCGGCGCCGGACATGCCGGTGATGAGGAGGATGTCGGCCATCGCTCCCGATCGTAGGCCCTACACCTTGCGCGTGCGGAGATACAGCAGACGCGGGATCGTGGACGCGGCAACGTACTCCTCGGCCTTGGCGAGGAACCCGGCCGGTGGCGCGGGCTCTTCCATCCGTTCCAGCAGCAGTCCGTGATCGGACAGCGTGTTCACATAGCGGCTGAGCGGGCGGTGGATGAAGGGGATGAACACGTCCTTCTCCACCTCCTCGATCGTCTCGTCCTCGATGAGGTACGGGCCGATGCGCCAGTACTGCTCGGGCGGGTCGAGGAACTGATCATCGATCCAACCGCTGTTCGGCGTTTGCAGCAGCGGGTGGTTGAGGAAAAAGCAGAACCGACCACCGGGCTGCAGCACGCGGGCCACCTCGGCGATCGCCGAGTCAACGTCGCGGATGTGCTCGAACACCAGGCACGCGACCACCGCGTCGAAGCTGGCATCGGCGAACGGCAGTTGCGCGGCGCCGGCGCGGGCGAACACTCCCCCGCCGCGCTGGTTGGCCACGCTGACGCAGTTCCACGTGGGGTCGATGCCCACGACCTGCGCGCCCAGCTTGGCGGCCAGACGACTCACCTGGCCGTCGCCGCAGCCCACGTCGAGCACCCGCTGCGCGCCCTGCAGTTCGCGCGCCGCCAGCGGCAGGATCTGCTCCTCGTACTCGGGGTCGGCGCCGGCGGTGAAGCCGTCGATCCACCATTCGGCGTGGGTCTCCCAGAGATTGTCGCTCACGCCCACAAGCGTAAGGCGGCATCGTAGAGTGCGGCCATGCAGTTCTCCCTGTGGCCCTCGTTCGACCGCTCGTGGGACGAGACGCTCACGCTCGCCCGCTTCGCCGAGCAGCACGGCTACCACTCGTTCTGGTTCGCCGACCATCTCATGCCCAACCGCCCCGACGGCACGCCCGACCCGGGCGACACGCTGGAGTGCTGGACGGTGCTGTCGGCGATCGCTGCGCTGGTGCCACGCGTGCGGTTGGTGTCGATGGTCTCGCCGGTCACGATCCATCACCCGGTGCTGTTGGCCAAGCGGGCCACCACCGTCTCGCACATCTCCGGAGGGCGTGCCGTGTTGGGGCTGGGCGCAGGCTGGCAGGAGAACGAACACGCCGCGTACGGGTTCGAACTGCCCGCGCCTGGGCCGCGCGTCAGCCGCTTCGCCGAGGCGATCGAGATCGTTCACCGTCTGCTGCGCGAGGAGTCCGTGTCGTTCGCCGGCCAGTACTACACGCTCACCGATGCGCCGTTCGCACCCAAGCCGGTGGGCGCACTGCCGTTGTTGGTGGGCACGGGCAGTCCGCGCATGCTGCGGCTCACAGCCCGCTTCGCCGACGAGTGGAACACGTGGGGCGACCCCACCACCGTCGGCCAGCGCACCGAGGCGTTCCTCGCCGCCTGTGAATCGGTCGGCCGCGACCCCGAGTCGCTGCGACGCTCCTCACAGGCGCTGGTGTTTCTGGTGAACACGCCCGCCGAGCGCGAGGCGCACGCACCCTTCGCCGCGAGCGGGCGCGCGTTGATCGGTTCGGCCGACGAGCTGGTGCAACTGCTCGGCGCCTACGCCGACCTCGGCGTGCACGAGTTCGCGATCCCCGACTTCACGCTCGGTGCCACCGCCGCCGAGCGCGCCGACGCGCTCGCCGCGCTGCACGACCAGGTCTTCAGCCAGCTGATGTAGCCCCGGCTCCCCGCCCCGGGGTGTTCCGTTTTCGCCAGCGGAAACCACGGTTGCCGCGCCGGTAACGGCAATTGTCGTTGCGGAAAACGAAGTGGGTGCCGGCGCGAGCGACGGCTTCGGCCGGCCGGCCGGTAGGTTCGCCACCACGGCTTCCCCCACCTCACGACATCTACCGTGAAGGAGCCGACCATGGCTGCTCGCACCGTTCGCGACGAGTTGGTCGCGATGATCGATCGGGCGCTGGGCGACGACCCGCGCCAGGCGCTGCTGGCTGCTCGACACCTCGTCGAGGAGACCGACTGGCTGATGCAGCGGGCGGTTGCGCTGGCCCGGCGCGACGGGTTCGACTGGGGTCGCATCGGCCGCAACCTCGGCCTCACCCGCCAGGGTGCCCGTCAGAAGTTCCCGGCCGCACCGCCGCTGCCGCCCCCGCACCAGGTGCGCCGCAACCGGGCCGAGCGCCAGTTCCGCGAGGGCGAGCTGTTGGCGCAGCGGTACCGAGCCGGCACGCTCGCCCGCCCCGACGACGATGACCCGATCGCCTGGTGAGCCTCACGCCGGGGGGTGGAACTTGGCGTGGATCGCTTCGGCAACGGCGTCGGGCAGGAACGACAACGCTTGCAGCTCTTCCAGCGAGGCCTTCTTCACCGCGTTGACGCCACCCATCACCTGCGTCAGCTTCTTCTTGCGCGCGTCGCCGAGGCCGGCGATGCCGTCGAGCGAGCTGGCGGTCATCCGCTTGCCGCGCAGCTCGCGGTGGAACGTGTTGGCGAAGCGGTGCGCTTCGTCACGGATGCGCTGCAGCATGAACAACGCATCACTTCCGCGAGGCACCTCCACGGGGATGCTCTTGCCCGGCAGGAACACTTCCTCGAACCGCTTGGCCAGCGAGGCGATGGGGATCTCGTCCTGCAGTCCCAGCTTGCGCACCACGCGGTCGGCGACCGCCAACTGCCCCTTGCCGCCATCCACCAGCAACAACTGCGGCGGGTAGGCGAATTTCTTCGGCCGCTTGCCTGCCTGACCATCCACGAGGTCGTCGTCCAGCGGCTGGTCACGCTCGTGCAGGTACGCCTCCAGCCGGCGCGTGAGTACCTCCTCCATCGCCGCATAGTCGTCGTTGCCCGCCACGTCCTTCACCTTGAAGCGGCGGTACTCGCGCTTGTTCGGCAGGCCGTCTTCCAGCACCACCATCGAGCCCACGTAGTCGGTGCCCTGCAAGTGCGCCATGTCGTAGCACTCGATGCGCAACGGCGCCTCGGGCAGCGACAACAGATCCTGCAGTTCGGTGAGCGCGCGGCTGCGAGCGTTGTGGTCGCCCGCGCGCCGCAGGCGATGGCGCATGAACTCTTCCTTCGCGTTGCGCGTGACCGTCTCGTGCAGCTCGCGCTTGTCGCCGCGCTGGGGCACGCGGATCTGCACCTTGCTGCCGCGCAGGTGCGTGAGCCACTCCTCGTAGGTGGCCGAGTCATCGGGTTCCACCGGCACCAGCACCTGCTTGGGCACCCCGGCCGGCGGGTCGTCGCCGTACAACGATTCGAGAATGCGGTCCACCAGCCCGCCCTCGGTCAGCTCTTCCACCTTGTCGAGCACGAACCCCTTGCGGCCCACCACCCGGCCCTTGCGCACGAAGAACACTTGCACCGCTGCTTCCAACTCGTCGTCGGCGATGCCGATGATGTCGATGTCTTCGCTGCGCTCGCCCACCATCTGCTGCTTCTCGATCGCCTTGCGCACCGCCAGCAACCGATCGCGCACACGAGCGGCGCGCTCGTATTCCAACGCCTTGGCCGCGCCCGCCATCTGCGCCTCCAGCCGCTGCACGATCTCGTCGGTGTCTCCGTCGAGGAAGTCGCACATCTCCTGCACCAACTGCCGGTACGGCATCTCTTCGATCTCGCCCACACACGGCCCGCTGCACTTCTCGATGTGGAACAACAGGCACGGCCGGCCGAGTCGGTGGTGTTCGTTGAACTTGCCCGGGCTGCACGTGCGTACGGGGAAGCTGCGCACCAACAGGTCGAGCGTGTCGCGGATCGCGTAGGCGTGCGCGTAGGGGCCGAAGTAGCGGGTGCCCTTGCGCTTGCGGCCGCGCATCACCATCGCTCGCGGGAACTGCTCGTCGACGGTGATCGCCAGGAACGGATAGCTCTTGTCGTCGCGCAGGCGCACGTTGAAGCGCGGCCGATGCTGCTTGATGAGGCTGTACTCCAGCATCAGCGCTTCGACTTCGTTGCGCACCTCGATCCACTCGACGGAGGTGGCGGTGGCCACCATCTGCGCCGTGCGCGGGTGCAGGTTGCGCGGGTCCTGGAAGTAGTTGGAAAGACGCTGGCGCAGGCTGGACGCCTTGCCGACATAGATGACGCGGCCGTCTTTGTCCTTGAACTGGTACGAGCCCGGGGTCTCGGGAATCGTTCCTGTGGGGGGCCGGGCAACCATGCGTGTGACTCTACGGTCGCCGGTGCGGCGGCGCGGGTAGGGTTCCTTCTCGTGCCCGGCCGCTATCAGTTCTCCCTGCCCGAACGACCCAGCCGCGACGGCTGGTTCCGCGTCGGTTCGATCGATGTCACCACCACCGCCCTGATGGTGGGACTCGGCATCCTGTCGATCTTCTGGTACGCGATCGACAAGATGTCGCTCTTCAAGCTGGTGTTCGCCGGCTCGCTCGTGCGCGACGGCGATGTCTGGCGCCTGGCCACATGGCCGATCGCCAACCCACTCGACCAGCAGGGGCTGTGGGTGGTGCTCACGCTCGCGTTCTTCTGGTTCGTCGGCCACCGCATCGAGGACAACGTCGGCCGCACACGGTTCACCTGGCTGCTCGCCGCGATGACGATCCTGCCGGCCGCGCTCGTCACGATCATCCAGTTCGACGTGCAGTACGCGGCCTACGGCCTGGGCACGCTGGGCATCGCGCTGCTAGTGATCTTCGCGCTCGACAACCCGACGGCGATGTTCTTCTTCGGTATCCCCGCCTGGGTGATCGCCGCGATCTACGTGGGCATCGACGCGCTGCGTTACCTCGGCGATCGCGCCTACGAGCCGCTGGTGCTCGAACTCGCGGTGATCACGATCGGGTTGTTCGGAGCGAGGCAGTGCGGCCTGCTGTCGCACTTGCAGTTCATCCCGCAGGTGCTGGGCAAGCGACCCAGAGGCACCAAGGCTCCCAAGCGCAAAGGCAAGCTCGGTGGCCCCACCGTGGTCAGCGGGCCGTGGGCCCCCGAGCCGGCGCACAGCGCGTCCGACCAGACCGAACTCGACCTACTGCTCGACAAGATCAGCGCCAATGGCATCGACTCGCTGTCGAAGGCAGAGAAGGCCAGGCTCAACGACCTGTCGAAGAAGCTGCGCGGGCGCTGAGCCGCAGTGACCGCGTGTACGCGGTCACCAACAGCACACCGGCCAGCAGCGTGGCCGTATTCGCCAGCATGTGGTAGCCCCACTCCTGCTTGATGAAGCCCGAGCTGAACGCGGCGACGCCGCCGCAGAAGCTCATCGCCAGGTCGGCCGTGCCCTGCACCTCGACGCGCGCATGCGACGGCACCGCGTTGGTGAGGATGCTGCTACCGGCGATGAGACCGATGTTCCAGCCGACCCCCAACAGGAACAAGCCGAAGAAGATCAGTGCGGGCACGTAGCCGGCAACCACTGTCACGACCGTGCCCGCGGCCAGCACGACAGCGCCGATCATCACCGAGCGCACCTGGCCGAAGCGCTCGACGAACCGACCGACGAACGGCGCGAAGGCATACATACCGACGATGTGCACGGCGATCACGTAGGCGCTGAGGTCGCCCTGCGCATGGTCCTTCATGTGCGGCGGCGTCATCGTCATGACCGCCACCATCGCCACCTGCGAGATCACCATCGCGGTGAGGCCCAGCGTGGCGAGGCCGCTGCCGCGGATCACCGCCACCGACACCTTCACCTGCTGCAACGGGTGAATGCGTTCCGCGTGCGGATCGAGTTCGCCAGTGACCGCCAGCGGATCCGGGCGCAGCCGTACCCAGATGACCGTCATCGCGATCAACGACATCAACGACGCGCACAGGAACGGACCCACCAGCGGGTTGAGGCCCATCGCGCGACCGAGGCGCTTCTCCCACGGGGTGAGCAGCGGGCCGAACACGGCACCGAGCGTGCCCACCCACACCACCGCGGCGATCGCCTTCGCGCGGTGCGCGGGTTCGGCCAGATCGGCGGCCACGTAGCGACCCTGCAGTGTGGCCGCTTGCGCGCCGCCGTAGATGGCCATGCCCACCACGAACACGGCGAACACCCCGATCTCGCCGCCCGTGCCGGCGATCGCCGCGCCGAACGACCCGAGACCGAACGCCAGCATCAGGCCCGGGCGCCGCCCGCGACGGCGCATGAACGCCGCCAGCGGCACGGCCATGAGCGCTGAACCCAACGTGAACGCCGCGCTGCCGGTGCCCGCCAACCGGTCGCTGCCATCCAGCAGCTCTTTGCCCAGCAGCGCCACCACGGCCACCACGCCGGCCACCGATGCCTGGCCGGGCACCTGCGCCATGCGCAACGTGTTCAGCGTGCGCCGCTGCAGCGCTTCGCGTTCGGGCCCGGGGGCCACCTGCGCGGAGCTCACGCGAGCGAGCCTTGCGGAGCGATCCACTCGGTGGGCTGCCCCGTCACTTCCGCGATCAGGTCGAAGTCCTTGTCGTAGTGCAGCACTGTCAGGCCGTTCGCCTCGGCGCACGCGGCCAGCACCAGGTCGGCCGGGGACGCGGCGCGATGTGTCCCGGCACGCACCATCAGCCCTTGCACGTCGAGCGCACGATCGATGAGCGCTTCCGTGACCGCCACGCGCGGCATCAGCGACAGGTTGAGACGAACATCATCGAAGTCGGCAGCGGAACGTGCCGACACCAACACCTCCAGCATCAGCACTCCTGAACTCGCGATCCGCCCCGCGAGCAGCGCTTCGCTGTGCCGGTGCAGCACCTCGGGATGACGCAGCCGCACCCACGCCGACTTGTCGATCAGGTGGGTGGCCATCAGTCCCAGCTGTGGAGGATGGCGCCGGCCTCTTCGTCGGTGAGCGTGCGCATGCGGTCGAGCAACCGGGCACGACCCTCGCGGACGATGATCTCGGTGAGGGCCGCGTCGATGGTGGCAGTGGTGCCCTTGGTGCCCAGCACCTCAGCGGCGCGCCGCACCTTCTCCTTGTCGATGTTGAGCGCCGTCTTCGTAACCATGCCACCAAGGTAGACGGAAGCCAGCCGAGCGTCAACCTTCGAGCAGCGGCCGTAGGAACCTTCCGGTGTGGCTGGCGGCAACCTTGGCCACGGCCTCGGGGCTGCCTTCGGCGATCACCAACCCGCCGCCGCTGCCGCCCTCGGGGCCGAGGTCGACCACCCAGTCGGCGGTCTTGATCACGTCGAGATTGTGCTCGATGACGAGCACGGTGTTGCCCTGGTCGACCAGCCGCGACAGCACGGTGAGCAGGCGGCGCACGTCTTCGAAGTGCAGACCGGTGGTGGGCTCGTCGAGCAGGTAGATGGTGTGGCCGGTGTTGCGCTTGGCCAACTCGCTGGACAGCTTCACGCGCTGTGCCTCGCCACCCGACAACGTGGGCGCCGATTGGCCGAGGCGCACATAGCCCAGCCCCACGTCCATCAGCGTCTGCATGTGGCGGTGGATGGCCGGTTGGTTGCTGAAGAAGTCGACGGCCTCGGCCACCGGCATGTCGAGCACCTCGGCGATGTTCTTGCCCTTGAACTGGATATCGAGCGTGTCGCGGTTGTAGCGCGCGCCCTTGCACACCTCGCACGGCACGTAGACATCGGGCAGGAAGTGCATCTCGATCTTGATCGTGCCGTCGCCCGAGCAGGCCTCGCAGCGGCCACCGGCCACGTTGAAGCTGAACCGGCCGGGCATGTAGCCGCGCACCTTGGCCTCGGCGGTGGTGGCGAACAGCTTGCGGATGTTGTCGAACACCCCGATGTACGTGGCCGGGTTGCTGCGCGGTGTGCGGCCGATGGGCGACTGGTCCATGTCGATGACCTTGTCGAGGAACTCGATGCCCTTGATGTTCTTGTGCTTGCCAGCCGCCGACTTCGACTTGTAGATCCGCTGCATCAGCACGGGCAGCAGGATGTCGCGCACCAACGTGCTCTTGCCGCTGCCACTGACCCCGGTGATCGCGACGAAACAGCCGAGCGGCAGCCTCACGTTGAGGTTCTGCAAGTTGTGTTCGCGGGCGCCGTTGATCTCCAGCCATTGCAGGCCGGGCTCGCGCCGCTGCTGCGGCACGGGCACACTGCGCTTGCCGCTGAGGTACTGGCCGGTGATCGATTCCTTCACCTTCAGGACGCCCTTCACCGGGCCGCTGTACACCACCTCACCACCGTGCTCGCCGGCGCCGGGCCCGATATCGACCAGCCAGTCGGCCTCGCGAATCGTGTCTTCGTCGTGCTCGACCACCAACACGGTGTTGCCCAGGTCGCGCAGCCGCAGCAGCGTGTCGATGAGGCGCCGGTTGTCGCGTTGGTGCAGGCCGATCGAGGGTTCGTCGAGCACGTAGAGCGTGCCCACCAGGCCGCTGCCGATCTGGCTGGCAAGGCGAATGCGTTGCGCCTCGCCGCCGGCCAACGTGCCCGCCGAACGGGCGAGCGACAGGTAGTCGAGCCCGACATCGAGCAGGAAGCCGAGGCGGGCGTTGATCTCCTTGGTGACGCGCTCGGCGATCAACCGATCGCGCTCGCCCAGCTCGAGGCCGGCAAGGAACGCCGACGACTCGCCGATCGACATCTCGGACACCTCGGCGATGTTCTTGTCGTTCACGGTGACCGCCAGCGTGGAGGGCTTGAGCCGCGCGCCGTTGCACTTCGGGCACGGAACCTCGCGCATGTAGCCCTCGTACTGCTCGCGGGCCCAGTCGCTCTCGGCACCTTCGCGGCGACGGTTCAGCCACGGCACCACGCCTTCGTACGCGGTGGAGTACTCGCGCACGCGGCCGTAGCGGTTCTTGTACTTCACCTTCAGGTTGCCATCGACGCCGTGCATCACGATCTTCTGCTGCTTGGCGGTGAGCGAGCGGTAGGGCTTGTCGAGATCGAACCCGTACTCGTGCGCCACTGCCTCGAGCATGCGCGTGAAGTACTGCGTGTTGCTGGTGCGCCATGGGGCAATGGCGCCGCCGTTGATCGACATGTCGGGGTCGGGGATCAGCAGTTCGGGATCCACCTCGAACGTGGTGCCCAGGCCGAGGCACGCCTCGCACGCACCGTAGGGCGAGTTGAACGAAAAGTTGCGCGGCGCCGGCTCGTCGAAGCTGGTGCCGCACTTGGGGCAGGCGAGGTGCTGGCTGAACGTGAGCGTTTCGCCTTCCACCGTGTCGACACCGGCATCGTCGCGGGCAACCAGCTCGACCTCGGCAACGCCGTCGGCCAGCTTGAGGGCGGTCTCCAGCGAGTCGGTGAGGCGCCGCTCGATGCCGTCGCGACGCACCAGCCGATCGACGATGATCTCGATCTTGTGCTGCTCGTAACGGGCCAGCTTCTCGTCGCGCTTGAGGAACTCGGCCATGTCGACCACCTCGCCGTCGACACGGGCGCGCACGAAGCCCTGCGCCACGAGGTCTTCCAGCAGGGTGCTGTACTCGCCCTTGCGCCCGCGCACCACGGGGGCCAACACTTGGAAGCGGGTGCCATCGGGCAACAATAAGATGCGATCGACGATCTGCGACGGCGTTTGCCGCTGCAGGCGCGTGCCGTCGGTGGGGCAATGCTGCACGCCCACGCGGGCGAACAGCAGCCGCAGGTAGTCGTAGACCTCGGTGATCGTGCCGACGGTGGAGCGGGGGTTGCGGCTGGCACTCTTCTGGTCGATGGAGATGGCCGGCGAGAGGCCCTCGATCACATCGACATCGGGCTTGTCCATCTGGCCGAGGAACTGCCGGGCGTACGCGCTGAGGGATTCGACGTAGCGGCGTTGACCCTCGGCGTAGATGGTGTCGAACGCCAGGCTGCTCTTCCCCGACCCCGAGAGCCCGGTGAACACGATCAGCCGGTCGCGCGGCAGATCGACGCTCACGTTCTTCAGGTTGTGCTCACGCGCTCCCCTGACGATGATCTTGGCTTCGGGTGCAGGGGGCATGGGCGGGAGGCTACCGATCGACGAGGCGGACGAAGCTGGGAACGAACCGGGTGTGCGACACCACGATCCAGAGGATAGCACGCAGCACGAACACGTGTTCCCCCCGGTGGGGTCTTCACTCTCTGCGGAAATCTTCAAGTTCAGTTGAAGTTGGGCGTGATCGGCACCGATAGTAAGTACATGAGCATCGGCGCAAGCACCGACAGCAACTTCGGTCGCGCCACGCAGGCCGTACTCCAACACCTCTCGGAGCACTCCGATCTCGGAACGTGGGCACTGTGCCGGTACGACGCGGAGGGCAGTTACACCCTTGCGGTGTTCGACCCACGTGGCGAGATTCACGTACACGAGACACTCCCCGCCCCGATCAGCCGCAGCAGCGACCACTGGGCGTGCGCACCGGTGCGGTGCCCCGACGGCAGCCCGTTCGGCGAGCTCGTCGGATTCGACCCGCGCGAGCGGGCGGCCAGCATCGCCAGCATCGCCCCCACCCTGCAGGTGTTCGCCAGTCTGCTGGGCGCCCTCGCCGACACGGAGATCCTCCTCGCCGACCAGCATCGGTTCAACGAGATCGCCGACGGCGAGACCGATCCGCTCACCGGCCTCGGCACTCGCCAAGGGTGGGAGCGTCGGGTCCGCGTCGACGACCACTTCTGCCTCGAGTTCGGCGAGCAGGCATCGGTGATCGTCATCGAGCTGACCGAGCTGAAGCACTACAACGAGCTCCACGGCCACTCGGCCGGTGACGAGGAACTGCGTATCGCCGGCGCTGCAGTACGAGCCGTACTGACCGGCCGGCACTACGCCGCACGCCTCACCGGCGATCGGTTCGGCGCCCTCCTGATCGGCGTCGACGAAGAAGCGACCGAGCGCCTCACACGCAGCATTCACGAGGCACTCGGCAGGGTCGGCGTGGTGGGCACGGCGGTTGCCACCGGTGTCGGCCGACGCCGACCCGAGACCGGGCTCGGTGGCGCACTCGCCGCCGCAGAAGCCGCGATCGACAGCACTCGCCACCCGCTGGAGACCGACACGGCCAAATCCGCCGACACCGCAGCGCTCGTCGATGCAATGGAAGCGGGCGAGATCAAGGCCTACTTCCAACCGATCGTGAACCTGCACTCCGGCGAGGTGATGGCGATCGAAGCGCTGGCCAGGTGGCAGACCAACGAAGGCGTCCGCGGACCCGACGAGTTCCTGCCGACCCTGCGCGAAGCCGGACTGCTGCGTTCGCTGTTCGTTCGCATGCTCGACGACGGGCTCTCGGTGCTCAGTGAGTTCCGCCACATCTCCCCCTCGCTCCAGCTGGCCGTGACGTTCGAGTTCGACAAACAGGTCGAGACCAGCGTGCTCGACTCGATCGTCGAAGGTCTGGCCAAACACGACATTCGGCCGGGGTCCGTGATGGTGCAGATCAGCGAACGCCAGGCGTCCGACCTGCCCGTGCAACTGCGCCAAGAACTGGCACAGGTCAGTGAGCTCGGCGTGCAACTGATGCTCGACGACTTCGGCTCGGGGTTCGCCTCGCTGGAGACGCTGTCGGCGCTTCCGATCCATGGCGTGAAGCTGAACCGGCGATTCACCGCCCAGGTGGTTGCTGGTGACCGCGCCAGCACGGTGGTGCAGGCGATGGTGGAAGTGGCCACGAAGGGCCACCTCACCGTGGTGGCCGAGGGCATCGAGACCGAGATGCAGCGAGGGCACCTGGTGGGCATCGGCTGCACGCTGGGCCAGGGCTACCTGTTTGCGGTCCCCCAGCCGGCCGGCTCGCTGGGCCCGATGATGTCGGCGCCGCTGGCCAACGCGGTCTGACGCTCAGCCCGCGTCGCGCAGCTCGCGACGCAGTTCGTTGACCTCGTCGCGCAGGCGGGCCGCGTACTCGAACTTCAGCTCGGCGGCGGCCTCGTGCATCTCTTCCTCCAGCGTCTGGATGAGGCGCGCCAACTCTTGCTGCGGCAGCGTCTTGAGCTCGCGCTGCACCTTGTCGCGCTCGCGATTGCGACGCTGACCCTTGCCAGGCACCGGAGCACTGTCGTCGGGGCGCAGCAGCGAAAGGATGTCGCCCACGGCCTTGCGGATCGTCTGCGGGTTGATGCCGTGCTCGAGGTTGTAGGCGATCTGCTTGGCACGCCGGGTGCGGGTGGTGTCGATCGCTTTCGTCATGCTGGGGGTGATCTTGTCGGCGTACATCACCACCTGACCGTCCACGTTGCGGGCGGCGCGGCCGATCATCTGGATGAGCGACGTCTCGCTGCGCAGGAAGCCTTCCTTGTCGGCGTCGAGGATGGTGACCAACGAGACCTCGGGAAGGTCGAGGCCCTCGCGCAACAGGTTGATGCCCACCAACACATCGAACTCGCCGAGACGCAGGGCGCGCAGGATCTCGATGCGCTGGATGGTGTCGATGTTGCTGTGCAGGTAACGCACCCGCAGGCCCTGTTCGAGCAAATAGTCGGTGAGGTCTTCGGCCATCTTCTTGGTGAGCGTGGTGACCAGCACACGATCGCCGCGAGTGATGCGGTCGTTGACCAACTCGATGAGATCGTCGATCTGGCCCTTGGTGGGCTTCACGATCACCTCGGGGTCGACCAGTCCGGTGGGGCGCACGATCTGCTCGACCACCTGCGTGCTGTGCTCGATCTCGTACTTCGACGGGGTGGCCGACAAGAACACGCACTGGTTGATCCGCTCGATCACCTCCTCGAAGCGCAGCGGACGGTTGTCGCGAGCGCTGGGAAGGCGGAAGCCGTGCTCGACCAGCTCGTCCTTGCGGCGCAGGTCGCCCAAGTACTGGCCATGCAACTGCGGCACAGCCACGTGGCTCTCGTCGATGACGAGCAGGAAGTCCTTCGGGAAGTAGTCGAGCAGGGTAAAGGGCGGCTGGCCGGGGGTGCGGCCGTCGACGTGCATCGAGTAGTTCTCGATGCCGTTGCAGTAGCCGACCTCTTGGATCATCTCCAGGTCGTACTGTGTGCGCATCCGCAGGCGCTGCGCCTCCAGCAGCTTGCCGTTGGCCTCGAACCACGCCAGGCGCTCTTGCAGCTCGGCCTCGATGCCCAACACGGCCTTGCGCATGCGCTCGTCGCCGGCCACGTAGTGCGTGGCCGGGAACACCATGATCTCATTCATCTCGGCGAGGGTTTCGCCGGTGAGCGGATCGACGGTGGTGATGCGATCGACCGTGTCGCCGAACATCTCGATGCGCAGCACCGTTTCGTCGTAGCTGGGGTGAACCTCGATGGTGTCGCCGCGCACGCGGAACTTGCCGCGCCCGAGCGCGATGTCGTTGCGGTCGAACTGCAGATCGACCAGCCGGCGCAGGATGCTGCGCATGTCGTAATCGACACCCACGTGCAGCTCGAGCAGTTGCCCCTTGTACTCCGCGGGATCGCCCATGCCGTAGATGCAGCTGACCGACGCGACCACGATGGTGTCGCGACGGGTGAGCAGCGCGGCGGTGGCTGAGTGGCGCAACCGATCGATCTCGTCGTTGACCGAGGAGTCTTTCTCGATGTACGTGTCGCTGCTGGCGATGTACGCCTCGGGTTGGTAGTAGTCGTAGTAGCTGACGAAGTACTCGACCCGGTTCTGCGGGAAGAACTCGCGCATCTCCTGCGTGAGCTGCGCGGCCAGCGACTTGTTGGGGGCGAGGATCAGCGTGGGGCGCTGCACGGCTTCGATCGTCCAGGCGATCGTGGCGCTCTTGCCCGAGCCGGTGATGCCCAACAGCGTTTGCATGCGGTCGCCCCGGGTGATGCCCTGCGCCAGCTGCGCGATGGCAGTGGGCTGGTCGCCGGCAGGCTTGAACGGGGAGACGACCTTGAAGTCGGGCACGCCCGCCATGATAGCGCCGAACGGATGTTCGTGCCGTGCCATCGCTATCGTCGCGTCATGCTCCCGCTGCACACGACCAGGCTGACGGTGCGGATGTTGCGCGCCGCCGACCTGCCCGCCTTCGTCGGCTACCGCAACGACACAGAAGTCGCTCACTACCAGGACTGGCCGCTCCCCTACACCGAGGGTCACGGGGATGCGCTGGCCGCCAGCCAGGAGGCACTCAATGGTCCGTCACCAGGGGTGTGGGTGCAGTTGGCGGTCGACCACGCAGGGCAGATGGTGGGCGACGTCGCGGTCGGCCTGTCGGTCGACGGCCGCACAGCGACGGTCGGGTACACGATCGCTCGCGCCCATCAGGGCCACGCCTTCGCCGGCGAGGCTGTTGCCGCTGTGGTCGATGCGCTGTGCGCACACGGCGTGCACCGGTTCGAGGCGTCGCTCGACCCGCGCAACGTCGCGTCGATGAGGGTGGTCGAGTCGGTGGGGTTCCAGTTCGAGTCGCTGGTGCACGATGCGTTCATCTCCGGCGGCGACTGGGTCGACGACCTGCGCTACTCGCTCCTCGCCCCGCAGCGCGCGGCATGGCGCGAGCGCACCCTGTCGCCGGCGAGCGGTGTTCGGTTGGTCGCCCTCGATGGCGACAACATCGATGCGTACCTGGCATTGGCGACACACCACTCGCAACAACGGTTCGTGCGCCCGGTGGAGGCATCGCTCGCCCAGGCAGCGGTGCCACTACAGGTACGCGGCCTGCCATTCGTGTCGCAGTCGCTCGGCATCGAGGCCGATGGCGAGCCGGTGGGCTTCGTGCAATTGGCGGATCGCAACGACCTCACCGACGAGCCATATCTGTGGCGCCTGCTCATCGACCGTCGGCACCAACGGCGCGGCATCGGCACACAGGTACTGCAACTGGTGGCCGAGCGCACCCAGGCGGCCGGCGCTCGCAGCCTCACCGTGTCGTACCGCGAACACGTCGGCAGCCCGCGGCCCCTCTACCTCCGCTTCGGGTTCGTGCCCACCGGCGACGTGGTGGAGGGCGAGGCGTTGGCCCGGCTCAGCTGGTAGCGCCGCCACCAGCGGTGTCGACCTGATCGAGCAACGCGTCGAGGTCGGGAGTGATCCCGAGGCGCTCGGCCCACACGCGAAGATGCCTGCGGTCGAGGGTGTGCACCGCAGCAAGCTCGACGCAGTCGCGCCATTGCACGTCGGATTGCGATTCG
This sequence comes from Actinomycetota bacterium, assembly GCA_030645495.1. Taxonomy (GTDB): domain Bacteria; phylum Actinomycetota; class Acidimicrobiia; order Acidimicrobiales; family Ilumatobacteraceae; genus UBA668. Next base: position 259,856 of record JAUSLV010000011.1, on the reverse strand, counting down.
AGCCGCCAACGGAGTTTCGACAACACCACATCCTCTGGTGTCGCAACCCAAGAGCCGACGCCGAACACCTCCATCCGAACCCGGCGCGCAATGCGTTGGACCTCGAACTGGTCGTTCGCCGGGCAGACGAAGACGTCGACCTTCCCACCCGTGGCCGGGTGCAGGACATTGAACGATCCTCCGCCGGCAAGTGCTTCGGCGGCCGCGTTGACGGGGACATAGAAGTCGGCGTCGATCAAACCTTCCAACAACGCGGCGGCCGAACCTTCCGTCACCACCATCACCAGATCGATGTCTCGGGTGGAGCGAATCACACCCCAGGCTGCTGCGGCTGCTGATCCGACGACCACGTAGTCGACTGCTGCTGCTTCGAGCGCAGTTGCGACGTGGCGAAAAGCAGCGACCAGGCCCATCAAGTGACCCGCGGTGCGTTGGTGAGCCACGCGTGGGTGAGGGCCTCGCCGTGCCGACGCCGAATGAGTTCAACCTGCAGTTCGTGTTCGCTGAAGGTGGGGTGCTGGCGGCTGACGGCGTGCACCTCCATCTGTTCGAGCTGGTCGTTCAGCTGCTCCCACATCGCCAGGCGCTGTGCCGGGGTCATGGCCGCCAGGGCACGCATCTGCGCCCGCCACGCTTCAGCGGTGGTGTCGGCCGGGATGGCAGACGCGGGAGCGGGAGTCACAGCGTCACTGTACCGAAGGGGTGCGCGCAGCTTCGTTCGTCGCCCGGCTCAGCTGGTAGCGCCGCCGCCCACACCGTCGGCGCGCAGGCCGGTTTCGCCCGCAGCCAGCTGCGGCAGGGCGGTCACCCACTGCCACAGCGCCTCGATCTGCGGCGCCAGCGCGGCGAGGTCGCCGCTGTTGTCGATCACGAACGTGGCAGTGGCCAGCCGCGCTTCACGGCTGGCCTGCTGAGCGATGCGGGCGCGGGCGTCGGCCTCGGTGAACCCGCGGAAGGTCACCAGGCGATGCACCTGGATCTCCTCCGGCACGTCGATCACGATGATGCCCTGCAGGCCCTCACGAGGGTTCTCGGTGAGCAGCGGAATGTCCATCACCACCACCTGTTCGGTGTGCGCAGCCTCGACGATGCGCCGCCCCACCTCGGCACCGATGACGGGATGCACGATCGCGTTCAGGTCCTTCAGCGCGTCGGGGTCGCCGAAGGCAATGGCTGCCAGCGCCGGCCGATCGAGCGCGCCATCGGCCGTGATGATCTGTTCGCCGAACCGATCGGCCAGCGTGCGCAGCAGTGGCTGGCCCGGTTGCTGCAGCTCGCGGCCGATCGCATCGGCGTCGATGATCACCGCGCCGCGCTCGGCCAAGGCCGCACTCACCGTCGACTTGCCCGACCCGATACCGCCCGTCAGCCCCACCAGAATCATGGAGGGCACCGTAGCGCCGCAGCCCGTCGCGCACCTGCTGCAGACGCGGAAGAGGGGCACGGCCGCCCGCCGTACCCCTCTTTCGATGTGCGGTGCCGAACACGTGGCCCGGCGGGTGACTCAGTGGTCGATCAGCCTTCGGCCGGAGCCTCGGGACCACCCTGCGCGCCCGGCGCCTCGTCGGGGTTGGCCTCGTAGTACTCGGCCCACGCGGCTTCGCGCTCGGCGTCGTCCTGGCCGGCAGCCCAGTTGCCGTGCTCGTCGATCTCGAAGTGCTGGCGGTACTCCTCGGCCAGCTCGCCGCCCTCGGCGGCCTGCTTGATCGAGAGGCTGATGCGGCGACGGGCCAGGTCGAGATCGATGATCTTGACCCACAGCTCTTCGCCCGGGGTGACAACCTGCTCGGGAGCATCCACGTGGTGGGTGGACATCTCGGAGATGTGCACCAAACCCTCGATGCCGTCGCCCACCTGCACGAAACCGCCGAACGGCACGAGCTTGGTGACACGGCCGTAGACCAGCTGGCCGACCTCGTGGGTGGAGGCGAACTCTTGCCACGGATCCTGCTGGGTGGCCTTCAGCGACAGGCTGATGCGCTCGCGATCGAAGTCGACATCGAGCACCTGCACCGTGACCTTGTCGCCCACGGCGACCACAGCACCCGGGTGATCGACATGCTTCCACGACAGCTCGCTGACGTGGATCAGGCCGTCCATACCGCCGAGGTCGACGAACGCACCGAACGACACGACGCTGCTGACAACACCCTCGCGGATCTCGCCCGGCTTGAGGTTGGTGAGGAAGCTGTCGCGGCTTTCCTTCTGCGTCTCTTCCAGGAAGGCGCGGCGGCTGAGCACAACGTTGTTGCGGTTCTTGTCGAGCTCGATGATCTTGGCCTGCACGGTCTTGCCGACGTACGGGAGGAGATCGCGCACACGGCGCAGCTCGACCAGCGATGCGGGCAGGAAGCCACGCAAGCCGATGTCGACGATGAGACCGCCCTTGACGACCTCGATGACCGGACCCTCGACGGTGCCGTCGGCTTCCTTGATCTTTTCGATGGTGCCCCACGCGCGCTCGTACTGAGCGCGCTTCTTGGACAGCACCAGGCGGCCTTCCTTGTCCTCCTTGGTGAGGACGAGGGCTTCGACCTTGTCGCCCAGCGACACGATGTCGGCGGGATCCACGTCGTTGCGGATGCTGAGCTCGCGAGCGGGGATGACGCCCTCGCTCTTGTAGCCGATGTCGAGCAGCACTTCGTCCTTGTCGACCTTGACGACCGTGCCGTTGACGAGCTGACCGTCTTCGACGTCGACCATCGTGCCGGAGATGGCTTCGGCGAAGGACATGCCAAGGTCGTCGGCGACGATCTGGCGGGGGGTGTAGTTGCCCTCGTCGTCGAACGTGCCCCAGGTGGACTCGGTCGAGGATGAGGTGGTAGTGGTATCGGACAAGGGACGATCGCTTTCGAACAACAACACAGAAGAGCCCGGCGGATTCCGGACCCCGGCACGATAGCAGCCCACCTGGGCCGTTGGCACTAGTGACGGTGCGCCAGCACCAGGAATTCAGGTGATTCCACGGTGGGCGTTTCCCTGCCGTAGGCCCCCGGTTCGACGCTGGAGATCGAGTCGACCGTCAGCCCCGCGTTGCGGCACAACACCCGCAGCTCACGCGGGGTGTAGCACCCGGTCCACAGGTCGACCTGCTTGGGTTCGCCCTGTTCGTTGCGCACCTCGGTGCGCTCGTGGTTCACGCCGCTGTCGGCGTCGAACGTCGCGTCGCCATTACCGTCGAAGTATTTCACCACGAAGTAGGCGCTGAACGCGCTCAGCGCCAGCCTTCCGCCTGGTTTCAACGCCCTGGCCATCGCCTTCAGGATCAGTTCGTCGTCACCGTTGGCGGTCATCAACCCGAACGCGCCTTGGCACAGGCAGATCACGGCGTCGTAGACACTCACGAAGTTCAGCCCTCGTGCATCCAGCGTCTGGAAGATCGCCCCGGGCGGCGCGTCGGTCTGGGCGATCTCGACGAACCGCGGGCTGATGTCGATCCCGTGCGCCAGGATGCCCCGCCTGGCCAGTTCGTGCGCGTGGCGGCCCGGGCCGCACCCCACGTCGAGCACGCTCATCCCGGGTTGCAGGCCCAACGCCGGCACCAGGAAGTCGATCTCCTGGTTGGTGCCCTTGGTGAACGAATAGCGCAGGTAGGCAGCCCCCAAGTGCTCGGCCACCGGCTCGAACCAGTGCGGCTGCTGCTCGCCAGGCTGGTCATCAGTCATGCTCCACTCCCCTCGCCCGCGCTCAGCCCTTCCCGGCCGCCCAGGTGTCGCCCCAGGCGACGTTGACCTCCAGCGGCACGTCAAGTTCCGCAGCGTGGCGCATCAGGTCGATCACCAACGGGCCGACCTTCTCCACTTCGGCCTCGGGAGCCTCCACCAGCACTTCGTCGTGCACCTGCAGCACCAGGCGGCTGGCCACACCGATCTCGGACAGCGCCTGGTCGATACGCACCAGCGCGACCTTGAAGATGTCGGCGGCCAGGCCCTGGATGCCTGCGTTCATCGCCTGGCGCTCGCCCGCCTGGCGGATGCGGAAGTTGCTGTTCGACAACTCGGGGATCGGGCGACGACGACCGAACAACGTCTCGGTGTACCCGCGCATGCGGGCCTCGGTCACCGTGCGATCCATGTAGTCCTTCACGTTCGGGAACGCGGCGAAGTACGCGTTGAGGATCACCGCGGCTTCATCGACCGGGATCGCCAGCCGCTGAGCGAGACCGAAGGCCTCCATGCCGTAGGCCAGGCCGTACGACACCATCTTCGCCTTCGAACGCTGCTCGACCGTGACGTCGGCCGGGGCCACGCCGAACACCCGTGACGCAGTGGCGTTGTGGATGTCGGTGCCGCTGGTGAACGCCTCGATCAGGCCAGGGTCTTGCGCCAGGTGGGCGATGCAGCGCAGCTCGATCTGGTTGTAATCGGCGATCAAGAGGGAGCATCCAGCACCAGGAACGAACGCCTTGCGGAACTGGCGACCCTCCTCGCTGCGCACCGGGATGTTGTGCAGGTTCGGCTGATCGCTCGACAATCGGCCCGTGCGCGCGACCGTCTGGTTGAACGTTGCGTGGATGCGCCCGTCGGCGGCCACCTCGTTCAGCAGGCCCGTACCGTAGGTGCCGCGCAGTTTCTCCACCTCGCGGTACTGCAGCAGCGGGTCGATGAACTCGGGCCATTGGTCGCGCAGCTTCTCGAGCGTGGCCGCATCCGTGCTGAACCCGGTCTTGGTCTTCTTGCCGGGGGCCAGGCCGCGCTCGGTGTACAGGATCTCGCGCAGCTGGATCGGCGAGTTGAGGTTGAACGGCCGGCCCGCCACGCGCACGAGTTCGAGGCCCAGGCGCTCGACGTCGGTCGTGAGCTTGTCGTTCAACCGCTGCAGCTCGGTGACGTCGACGGCGATGCCGACGTGCTCCATCTTGGCCAGCACGCCGACCAGCGGGTTCTCGATCGAGGTGTACAACTCGGCCATGCCCTGGCTGTCGAGCGAGGCCTCCAGCGCGGCCGACAGGTGCGCAACCGCCAGCGCCTCGCGCGCGGCGATGCGCCGTTCGTCGGGGCCGCTGCCGAAGTCGAGCTGGCCGGTGGCGGCAGCCGAATCGTCGGGCAGCTGGAACCGGGTGTAACGAGCCAGCAGGTCGCGCAGCGCGTAGCGAGTGTCGGCCGGGTCGATCAGGTACGCGGCGATGGCAGTGTCGAGGCGCAGCCCGGGCACGGAACCGCCCCTGCCCAGCAGCCAGCGCATCAGCGCCTTCGCGTTGTGGCCGCGCCAGCCGCGGTGCTCGCCGAGCGCGGCCAACACCGCGCCGCTGCCCACCACGTCGGCCGGCAACCAGGCCACCTCGGCGCCGTCGGGGTCGGTGACGAGGGCGAGGCCGAGTACGTCGCTGCGCCCGGCATCGCCCGACCACGCCGGGATGATGTCGAGCGTGACCAGCGTGCTGATCAGCCCCGCCGCATCGGCTGGGTTCGTGAAATCGGTGATCTCGGCCTCGAGGACCTCGGCCGTGGACGACGGGCCGGCGCCGCCCGAACCCACCACACCGAGTGCCTCGTAGAGCCGGTCGTACAGGGCCTTGAACTCGAGGAAGTCGAACAGTCGCTTGACCTCTTCGTCGTTGGGGCGCACCGCCAGCGTGGCGAAATCCACCTCGACCGGCGCGTCGCGGCGCAGCGTCATCATGTCGAAGTTGTGCCGCGCCCGGCCCTCGTGCTCGATCAACGACGCCTTCAGCTTCGGGGTCTGCGCATCCACGTTGGCGAAGATGCCGTCGAGGCTGCCGTACTGGTTGAGCAGCTTGGCGGCGGTCTTCTCACCCACGCCCGGCACGCCTTCCAGGTTGTCGCTGGGGTCGCCGCGCAGCGCTGCGTACTGCGGGTAGATCGTGGGCGTGACGCCGGTCTTCTCGAGAATGCCGGCCTCGTCGTACAGCGCATAGTCGCTGACGCCGCGCTTGTTGTAGAGCACCCGCACGTGCGGGTCGTGCACCAGCTGGTAGCTGTCGCGGTCGCCGGTGACGATCACCACGTCGTGGCCCGCAGCCTTGGCCTTCTCGGCGAGTGTGGCGATGATGTCGTCGGCCTCCCAGCCCACCAGATCGAGCGTGGTGATGTTCAGTGCGTTGAGCACCTCGCGCACCAGGCCCATTTGCTGGCGCAGGATGTCGGGCGCGGCTTCGCGCTGGGCCTTGTAGGTGGGGTCCTTCTCGTGGCGGAACGTCGGCTCGGGCCGGTCGAATGCCACCAGCAGGCCATCGGGCTGCTGGTCCTTCACCATGTAGGCGAGCATCGAGGTGAAGCCGAACACCGCGTTGGTGACCTGACCCGAGGCGGTGGCCATGTCGGTGGGCAGGGCGAAGAACGCCCGATACGTGAGCGAGTTGCCGTCGAGGAGGAGGATCTTCATGACGCGGTCGACTCTAGGGCGGTGGGGCTGGCGGCACGCGCCGTGGTGGTGGCGCCCCGCCCTGACCCGACTACGGGCGCAGGGATCCGTCGAGGATGCGGTCGGCGACGTCACGCATGCGCGACCGCTCACTCATCGCCGTGCGCTGGATGAACGTGAACGCGTCGGACTCCTTGAGCCCGCACTCGTCGATCAGCACGCCCTTGGCGCGCTCGATCACCTTGCGGGCCTCGAGCTGCTCGCCGAGTGCATCGACCTCGCCGCTGAGCTGCTGCAGCTCGCGGAAGCGACCGATCGCCACCTCGATCGCGGGGATCAGGTCGCTCTTCTGGTACGGCTTCACGAGGAACGCCAGGGCGCCGGCATCGCGGGCGTCTTCGACCACTTCGCGTTGGCTGAATGCCGTGAGCATCAGCACCCCGCAGATCCGCTCCGCGCTGATGATGCGGGCCGCATCGAGCCCATCCATGTGCGGCATCTTGATGTCGAGGATCGCCAAGTCGGGGCGCAAGCTGCGCACCAACTCGACTGCTTGGTCGCCACGGCCAGTCTCGCCCACCACTTCGTAACCCTCTTCTTCAAGGGTCTCGCGGAGGTCGAGTCGGATGATGGCTTCGTCTTCGGCGATCACCACACGGATGGTCATGCCGACATTCAAGCAGGCCGCGAGGCCAACCTCCGAGAAGGTTGACGAACTGCAAAGCCCGTCACATCCGCTCGAGCAGCGCGTCCTGCTTGGCTTCCAGGCGTTTGATCTCGGCCAGCACGTGGCCGCGGTGACGCTGCATGGCCTCCTCGTCGGCACCATCCTCCAGCGCCATCAGCTGTTCGGCGATCACCTCCAGCTCTTCGCGACGGGCACGCAACCGAGCGCCGATCTTGCGCAACTGCCAGGTCACCACGGGAGAAGCCATGCACCGGAGGGTACCAACCGCCACAATGGCGGGGTGTACGACGAGTGGGGCATTGCGCACGGCTATCACGACGTGAACGGCCAGTGGCACGACACCCCACCGGTGACCCGCGACCAGCTGCGGGCGCTGCTCGCGGATGCCCCGGCCGCCGACCCGCTGTGGTTCGTGGACGAGGGCAGCTCGCACGCGATGTGGGGCCGCTGCCGGCTGACGTTGGAGGACGGCAGCGACCGGGGCGAGGTCGACCATCTGCCGGGCGACGTGCCGATCGGGTATCACGTACTCACCCCGCTCGACGGCGGCCCGGCCACCAAGTTGGTCGTGGCGCCACGCAGATGCCCCGCACCACCGCGAGGTTGGGGAGTCGCCGCGCAGGTGTACTCGCTGTGGCGCCACGATGGCTGGGGCATCGGCGACCTGCGCGATGTCGCCGAGTTGGGGCAGCACATCGCCGCTCGCGGCGCGGTGGCAGTGCTGCTCAGCCCGTTGCACGCGCCGGCGCCCACCCATCCGCAGGAATCCAGCCCGTACTACCCCAGCTCGCGCCGTTGGCTGAACCCCCTGCTGATCCCGATCGCCGGCGAGCGGCCCGGCGGGCTGACCAACGCACCAGGCACGCTGATCGATCGCGACGGCGTGTGGTCGGCGAAACGCAGCTTCCTCGCACAGCGCTTCGCCGCAGAAGGCGGCGGCGGCCAGTGGCGCAGTTGGGCCAGGGCACAGGGCCCCGACCTGTGGCGCTTCGCCACATGGAACGCCCTCGCCGACCGCCACGGCGCGCAGTGGGCGCAGTGGCCCGAGCACCTGCGCCATCCCGACTCCCCCGCCGTGGGCGACCTTCCGCTGCACGACCACTCGTTCGCCAACGCCTGCGAGTTCCATGCCTGGCTGCAGTGGCTGGCGCGCGCTGAGGTACGGCACGCCACTGCTGCGGCCGGGGTGGCGCTGATCAGCGATCTCGCGGTGGGTAACTCGCCCGACGGTGCCGATGCATGGATCTACCAAGACCTGATCGCCCGTGGTGTGCGCATCGGCGCGCCACCCGACCCGTTCAACGCCGATGGCCAAGACTGGGGGCTGCCGCCGTTCGTGCCGTCGCGCCTGCGTGCCGCGCACTACGCGCCGTTCATCGCCATGCTGCGTGCCGCCTGCGAGGGCATGGGCGGCGTGCGCATCGACCACGTGATGGGCCTGTTCCGGCAGTTCTGGGTGCCCGACGGGGGCAGCCCGGCCGACGGGGCGTACGTGCAGATGCCGGCTCAGGAACTGCTGGCGATCATCCGCCTGGAGGCCACCCGCGCCGGCACCTTCGTCGTGGGCGAAGACCTCGGCACCGTGCAACCGGGAGTGCGCGAGGCCATGCGCGACGGCGGAATGCTCGGCACGAAGGTGTGGTGGTTCGATCCCTCCCCCGCCGAGTGGCCGGAAGGCAACCTGGCCACGGTCACCACCCACGACCTGCCCACCGTGGCCGGCGTGTGCGCAGGTACCGACGGCAACGACGAGATGCGCGCGTTGCTGACGGCCGCCGTCGGCACCGCGGCCGACGCCGTCACTGCAGCCGTCGCACTGCACGCCCAGGTGACCGCGAGCGACTGTGTGCTGACGCTCGCGGCGTTCGACGACCTCGCCGGATGCACCGAGCGACCCAACCGGCCAGGCACCGTGGACCGGGCGAACTGGAGCCTGCGGATGCCCGGCGCGACGGAACAGATCCTCACGAACCAACCGGGGCGCGAGATCGTCGACGCGCTTGCCAGCCGCACCAACAGAGCTCAGGCCCAGTAGCGCTGGCGTAGCTCGCGCTTGAGCAGCTTGCCGGTGGGCAGGCGCGGCAGCGCGTCGACGAAGTCGACCGACGCCGGACACTTGTACGTGGCCAAATGCTGCCTGCAGTACGCGATCAGCTCGGCGGCCAGCGCCTCGCCGGCCGCACCCGGATCGGCGGCCAGCACGACCGCCTTCACTTCCTCGCCCATGTCGGTGTTCGGCACGCCGATCACGGCCACATCGGCAACCGCCGGGTGCATCGTCAGCAGGTTCTCCACCTCCTGCGGGTAGATGTTCACCCCGCCGGAGATGATCATGTGCGACACCCGGTCGGTGAGGTACAAGAAGCCCTCCGCGTCGAGGTACCCGATGTCGCCCAGCGAGCTCCAGCCGTTGGCATTGAACGCGTTCGCCGTCTTCTCCGGATCGTTGTGATACACGAACTGGGTGTCGCTCGCGAACCAGATCTGGCCGGCCTCGCCAGCCAGTAGCTCGTTGCCCTCCTCGTCGAGGATGTGGGGCACGCCCATCAACACCCGCCCCACCGACCCGCGGTGGGCGAGCCACTCCTCCGAGTTGATCGCGCTGAACCCGTTGCCCTCGCTACCGGCGTAGAACTCGTAGACGATCGGCCCCCACCAATCGATCATCTGCTGCTTCACGTCCACCGGGCACGGCGCGGCCGCGTGCACCGCCACCTTCAGGCTGCTGAGGTCGTACTTCGAGCGCACCTCCTCCGGCAGCTTGAGCATGCGCACGAAATGGGTGGGCACGAACTGCGCGTGGGTGACGCGATGCCGTTCGATCAACGCCAGCGCCTGCTCGGGGTCGTACTTCTCCATCACCACCACCGTGCCGCCGATGCGCTGAACCGAGGTGGTCCAGCCCAGCGGTGCTGCGTGGTACAGCGGCGCCGGGCTGAGGTACACGGTGTCGGGGGTGAAGCTGTACAGCGGCACCATCAGACCCAGGAGCCTGCCCCCACCCGCACCAAAGGGTTCACCGGCGAGCGCCGGCTTGATGCCTTTCGGGCGGCCGGTGGTGCCCGACGAGTAGAACATGTAGCTGCCCTCGCTCTCGCTCGCCAGCGGCTCGGCCGGGAACTGGGCGATCGCGCCTTCGTAGCGTCGGAAGCCGTCGAGGTCGCCATCGATTACCAGGCGCGTCGGCACGTGGGCGAGCGCGTCGACCATGCCGGCCAACACTCCGCGCAACGCAACCGAGGTGACGAGCGCCGACGCACCGCAATCGCGAACGATGTACTCCGCCTCCTCGGCCCTGAGATGCCAGTTGATCGGTGTGCAGTACAGGCCCGATCGCTGCGCCGCCCAGAACACCTCGAAGTAGCGATGGTGGTTCTCGAGCATGATCGCGACGTGGTCGCCCGGTCGCAGGCCCGCTGATTGGAACAGCTGGGCCAGCCGCTTCGACCGCTCGTCGAGCTGTGCATATGTGACCACCACACCGCTGTCGGCCATGATCACGGCCGGCGAATCGGCCTTCGTGGCGAGGTGCGCTCCGGGTTCCAGACTCACGTGCGGTCTCCTTGTCGATCACTCGCGACGGCGTGCCGGTGGCCCGCATCGTGCAGCTTTGCCGTTGACACCGACGTTCTTCGGCATCGAGCACCACAGAGTACGGTCCTGCATCCGAGGAGCACCATGACCATTCCCTCCACCGACGAGGCCGCCCGGATCATCGAACGAGCCACCGGCGGTACGGTCGTGAACATTCAGCGGCAGTTGCGCTGGCGGCCCACCTGGTTCGCCGACGTGGAGAGCGACGGCGAGACACGCGGCATGGTGTTGCGCGGCGACCGCACCGACAGCGAGGCCTTCCCGCTGCACCACGAGTACACGTTCCATCGTTTGCTGGAGGAACACGGGCTGCCGGTGCCGCACCTGTACGGGTTCATCGAGACGCCGGGCTGCATCGACTTCGTGCTGATGGCCAAGGTGCCCGGCCAGGCCGAGTTCCAGCACACCAGCGATGACGACCGAAACCAGGTGGTCGACGAGTACGTGCAGCAACTGGCGGTGCTGCACCAACTCGACCCACAGCCCTTCATCGACGCCGGCATCGACCACCCACACCCGGGCGAAGACCCGGCGATGGCCGGCCATCGGCACATGATCAGCCGCTTTCGCGACCGCAAGGTGCGGCCAGATCCGTTCTCCGAATTCTGCATCGGCTGGCACGAACGCCACTTGCCCCAGGCCAACGGTCGCATGGCACCCGGCGTGTGGGACAGCGGCCAGTTCATGCACCAGAACGGCCACCTCGTGGCGATCATCGACCTCGAGTTCGGCCACGTGGGCGACCCGCTGGAAGACCTCACGATCTGGCGGATGCGCGACACGCTGCTGCACTTCGGCGACTTCGCCAAGATCTATGCGCGATACGAGCAGTTCACCGGCACGCCGATCGACCTGGAGGCGATCAAGCGCCACCACTTTGCCGCGTGCATGGGCAACGGCCTGCAGTTCGGCGCCGCCTGGCGCGACCCGCTGCCCGAGACCGACGTGATGAACATCATGCAGTGGAGCAGCGAGACGAACCTGATGGCCACCGACTTCCTCGGCGAGTACCTCGGCCTCGACCTGCCCACACTGCAGGCCCCCGACGCGAGCGAGACCCGCCACGACGCGGTGGCCAGGCAGTTGGTGCGCTCGCTGGGGTCGGTGAAGGTGGACGACCGCGAAGCGCAGCACGAGCTACGCCTGGCGTTCCGCATGGCCCGCCACCTGCAGCGCCGCAGCGAGATCGGGGCTGCGCTCGACGAGGCCGACATCGCCGATGTGGCCGCGCTGCTGGGCCGCCGCCCGGCCGACTGGTTCGCGGCCGAGCGCGAACTCGAACAGTTCGTGCTCACCGATGCCGGCATCGGGAAGTACGACGAGCCGCTGACGATCCTGTTCCACCAGCGCAACCAACGCCTGCACATGGCCCTCGGCGCGCCAGGCAGCACCATGGTGCGCCACTACCAGTGCCAGCGCTTCGACGGCGCCCCGGCGTACGTGGTGCAGTTCTAGGCGCGCGGCGGACCCACTCACTGAGCGGATCCGCTAAGGTAGCATCATGCTCACCGGTGACACGCTGGCAACCTTGCGGCGCAGGACGGGCCGCACACAGGCCGAGGTCGCTGCGTGTGTCGGCATACCCGCCACCGTGCTGAGCGCGTACGAACGTGGTCGGCGACAACCGAGCATGGCCATCGCCTCGCGCATCGTCGACGCACTCGGTTACGCCATCAAGTTCGACTACGTGCTCGACCCAGCCGAACAAGCGCGGCGCCTGGTCGACGTGCTGGTGCTCGCCGAGGCGCTCCCCTATCGAGCCCGCCCGCTGGCAAGTGCACGCCGATGACCACGCTCGTCGCCCGCGTCGTCGGCCTGTGCACCGCACTCGACACGGCCAAAGTGCCATGGGCACTGGGTGGAGCACTGGCACTGGCTTACGCCACCAACGAACCACGGGGCACGCGCGACATCGATGTGAACATCTTCGTTCCCTCCGCCGCTGCGGCAGCCGTGTTCGCCGCACTCCCGGCTGGCGTGGCCCACACAGAGGCCGACGTGGCCGAGGCGGCCACTCGCGATCAAGTGCGATTGTGGTGGGACACCACACCCATCGACGTGTTCTTCGCCGCGGAGCAGTTCCATCTCGATGTCGCCCGCCGCTGCCGCACCGTCCCTTTCGAGGGGCGCGAGATCCGCGTGCTGTCGGCCGAGGACCTCTCGGTGTTCAAGGCGATGTTCGACCGCACGAAGGACTGGGCAGACATCGAGGCGATGGCCGAGAGTGGCGCGATCGATCTTGGGCTCGCCGCCGACAGGCTGGGCACGCTCTTGGGCGACGACCCCCGGGTTCAGCGCCTCCGCGACCTCACCATCTGACCCACAGCCGCTGCCGCCTATCACACCCTCGTCGTCACGAACACCGGGATCTGCCGCTCGGTGCGCGTCTGGTACTCGGCGTAGTCGGGGAACGCCGCGACCGCTCGCTGCCACCACGTCGCACGCTCGTCGCCCTCCACCTCACGCACCGCCACCCGGTGCGGGGTGGGGCCATCCTGGATCGCCACCTCATCGGGGTGCGCGCGTAGATTGCCGGCCCACTGCGGATCCACCGGGGCGCCACCCATCGAGGCGACCAACGCGTACTCACCCTCGTGCTCCACGCGGATGAGTGCGATCTTGCGCACCGCGCCCGACGTGGCGCCGCGCATGGTGACGATCACCACGCCCACGTCGCGCCCCTCGATCGTGTTGGCCTGCGTGCCACCGGACGCCTCGTAGGCCTCCACCTGGCGGCGGGTGAAGCCCACCTTGCCCGGTACGTACTCGCCCTCGATCGTCATGCTGACCCCCTTGAGGTGCCGAGAGTACCGCGCAGTTCAGCGCGGGCGGAACTGCTGGATGTCGGCCCACACGGTGGCGATCGCGTTGTCGGGCACCTCTGCCCCGGCGGCGACCTCGCGCCACGCATCGACCGCTACGAGCACCTCGCGCACGACCCGCTTGTAGGCCTTCACCTCGTGCCGCTCGCCCACCGCATACAGATCGGCGAGGCCGATGTCGGCGAACCGGCCGTTCACCGACAGCAGGTGCGTGCTGGTCCACTTGCTCTGCGGGTGGTACGCGTGCGTGACGTCGTATGCCGGTGCCAGCTGCCAACCGCCGTGCTCGCCACGAAGGAACGCGAAGTTCTTGGTGTGATCGTCGTGGTTCACCGCCACCACGTTGAACACCATCCGCCGGTACGCCTGCTGGAGCGCCTCGACGTCCAGTTCCAACGACCGTGCGGTGGCCAGGTACTGGTCGTAGCTGTGCGCCCCCACCATGTTGAAATCGAGGTGCGCCAGCGCGCAGAGCGAGATCACGTGATGACGCTCACCCAGTAGACCGCGGTCGAAGCGCTTGGTCATGAAGTGCCGCCGCGGCCCTTCGGCCAGGAGGCGGCACTGCTCCATCTCGATGCCGGCGGCGCGGGCCATCTGCGAGTAGGCGAACTCGATGCGCCCGTAGGGGGCGCTGTCGCCCAGCCGATCCTCGCGACCGTCCATGCCCGACGAGCTGACGCCATCGAGCTTGATCAGCCAGTGCTCGAACCCGTCGGCCAACTGCCCGTAGGCAGATCGAACCTGCGAGGTGGTTGGGTTGAACGCCACCACTGCCTTGGCGCGCGCCCCACCGGCCGAGGTGCCCACCTGGATGAGTTGCTGCAGCGCATCGTGCGCCGTGGCATCGGTGTCGAACTCGCCGCCCACGGTGCGGCGCGCGGCGACCACGAGGTCGGCGAGTTGCACTGCCGTGGGCGGGATCGTGGCCGAGTCGTGTGCCGGTGGGCGGAACTCGAGTGCACCCATCGCCCGGTCGGCCGCGTAGGCCAATCGGTCGAGTGGCGTGATCCGCTCGGAGGGCACACCCTGCTCGGCCATCCAACGGTTCACCAACGCGTTGCCGAATGCATCGGGCAGCGCATCGGCCAGCAACGCGGGCAAGCGGTGGAACGTGGCCGCCGACAGCTCGGGGTACTCGAACACCCCGGATTGGAGCGGCATGTGCAACGGCGCGAGCTCGACCCCGGACAGCACCCACGCCGGGTCGTACTCGAACGCGTACACGTTGGTGGCCGGATCGAGCGCGACGGCGCCGACGCGCCGCCCCCAGGCGAGTACCTCCACCACGTCGGCCGAGCGGTACGCCATCAGCCCGCCGCCCGCGTGCGACTCACCCGTTGGCGCGGCGCGCTCGCCCGCTGGGCCCGCTGCTGTTGCTGCAACGCCTGCAACGGGCTGAACTGCGGTGCGGGCGGGGCCAACTGGTCGAGCCAGGCCTCGGCGCCGAGCACACGCAGCACCTTCACGAGCGTGGCGATGGTGGCGCCCGCGCCGGTTTCGAGGTGCTGCACCGCGCCCACCGACAGGTTGGCCCGCTCGGCCAGCTCGACCTGCGTGAGGTTCGCGGCGACACGCCGCGCGCGAACAGTGCGACCCAGGGTCTGTTCCAGCAGTTCGGCGGTCATCGCGATCCTCCTTGTCCACAACTCTAGCGATTCCGCACGATCCGACACCACCTTCTTGTCTTTGGCATGCTGAGTTATGCGTATTCAGTCATTGCGCCATGCTATTCACCATATTTGTAGCCATTAGTGTACAAATAGTTCGGCGACGCCCCCGAACCCTTCCCCCACATCTACGGCCCCATCCCCGTCAATGCCGTGGTGCAGGTGGAACCACTGGCTTGACTCGATTGCACAGGCGTTGGCCCTGCAGCAGACTGACGACATGGAGTCGGCGGGCGGCGATGAGCGGATTGCGGTCGAGATCGCGCTCACCCATGCCGACTACGCCGCGCTCTGTCGGTACCTGAAGAAACTGCCCGTCAACGCAACCGCGGCCGCGGTGCGAAAGCGGCGCATTGCGCTGCTTCCGATCGCTGCCTTCGTTGGGTTTGCCCTCGCCCTCGGCGATCATCCGCAATGGGTGAACCCGGCAGTTGTCGTCGCGTGCGGCGCACTAGTCCTGGTGATCCGATCTGCTCAGCGACTTCTTGTCGGAAACGTGCTTGCGGCCGCGAGCGGAACGTTCGTCATCGACCCTTTCGGTATCGGGATGTCGAACTCGGGCGTGACGACCCGCGCCGAGTGGAGTGGAATACGCGATTGCACACTGACCGCGACGCACCTGATGGTCTGTGTGGGACCCATGCGAGGTTGGTGCCTTCCCGTCCGCTGCTTCGAGAGCCCCGAACAACTGACACGGGCGCACCAGCTCATCACGGCCGGCTCCACCGCTCCGAGCTGACCTCCACGGAACTGCCGAGGGTCCTTCTCTACCTCGCTCGACACATCACGCCGATTGGGCGGCCAACAGCCTCCACTGACAACCACGGGCGCCGCAGTGGGTACGTTCGCGGCCCATGGGAGTACGCCTTGAACCCGCCGACGAATACCTGCACGAGTTGGGGCCCGAGTCCAACTTCAACGAGAGCATGTACATCAACTGCTTCGACCCCGCACAGCAGGTGGGCGGCTGGTTCCGCATGGGGAACCGCGCCAACGAGGGCTACGCGGAGATGAGCGTCTGCCTGTACCTGCCGCCTGCCGCCGACGGTGAGCGGCGCACCGTGGGCTTCATGTTCAAACGACCGACCATCAGCAACAACGACGCGCTCGACGCGGGCGGGCTGACGTGGACGATGGTGCGCCCGTTCGAGGAGTTGCGCGTCGATTACACGGGCAAGATGGTGCTGCTCGACGAGCCCGAGCAGATGACCGACCCGAAGACCGCGTTCACCAACAATCCCTACGGCGAGTGCGAGGTGCATCTCACGTTCACCGGCCAGGGTCGGCCCAGCATGTTCGGCGGCGAACCCGACACCCCGCACGAAGCCGCCGGCAACGAGTTCGCCAAAGGTCATTACGAACAACTGGTGGAGGCCACGGGAACGATCCGCGTCGGCGACCGCGAGTGGCAGATCAACGGGTTCGGGTTGCGCGACCACTCGTGGGGCCCGCGCTACTGGCAGGCCCCGTGGTACTACCGCTGGCTGACGGCCAACGTGGATCGCGACTTCGGGTTCATGGCCAGCCGAGTGGCCACGAAGGACGGTCCGGGCACGCGCGGCGGGTTCGTCTGGGAGAACGGGCAGCTCCACCTGTGTGACCATGTGGAGCTGCGCACCGTCACTCGCGGCGACGAGGCCTACCACCAGTCGATCGAGGGGCTGATCCGCTCCACGAAGTCGGACCGCGAGTGGCGCTTCACGGGCGAGGTGATCGACCTGATCCCCCTGCGCAACCGGCGCCAGGGCCCCGACGGGCAGTGGCTGACAACGCGCATCAGTGAAGGGATGACGCGCTGGACGGTGCAGTCGGGTCCGTTCGCCGGCCGTGTGGGTCATGGGCTCAGCGAGTACCTCGACCAGATCATCGACGGCGGCCCCGTGGGGATCGCAGAGTGATCGTCGACGCATTGCGCGACGCGGTTGGCGCCCAATTGTTGCGCGTGGGCGACGCGATCAGCGACGACGACGGCCACGATGAGGCGCTCGGGGTCTCGCCGGTGCGGCCGCTGGCGGTGGTGACCCCCGAGACCGCCGAGCAGGTGTCGCGGGTGCTCGCGCTGTGCACCGAGCACCGCGTGCCGGTCACCGCACGAGGCGCGGGTTCCGGCCTGTCCGGCGCATGCGTGCCGATGCCCGGTGGCGTGGTGGTGTCGTTCGAGCGGATGGCGCAGATCCTCGAGATCGACGCCGACAATCACCTCGCCGTGGTGCAGCCGGGGGTGCGCCTCGATCAGCTCGACGCCGCGCTCGCCGCGCACGGCCTGTGGTATCCGGTGCGCCCCGGCGAGTACAGCGCCTCGATCGGCGGCAATGTCAACACCAACGCCGGCGGCATGACGGCGGTGCGCTACGGCGTCACCCGCCACCACGTGCTCGGCCTGCAGGTGGTGCTGCCCACGGGCGAGATCATGCGCACCGGCGGGCGCATCGTGAAGGCCTCGTCGGGCTACGACCTCACCCAGCTGGTGATCGGCTCGGAAGGCACGCTCGCGCTGGTTACGGAGACGACGCTGAAGCTGCAGCCACGCCCGGCGCATGCACTCACCGTGCTGGCCCCGTTCGCCACACTCGACGAGGTGACCCACGCGGTGCCCAAGGTGGTGGCCAGCGGCGTGGCGCCGTCGATCCTGGAGTACATCGACCTGCTCACGATGGCCGCCATCCGCGCCACCGCCGGCCTCGATCTCGGTGTGCCCGACGACGTGCAGGCCACCGCACTCGCCTACCTCGTGATCCGCCTCGAGGGCGACAGCCACGAGCGGCTGGAGCGCGACATGGAGCGTGTGGCCGAGATGCTCACGTCCCTCGGAGCGATCGACGTGTACGTGCTGCCCTCGGGCGCCGCTGCCGCGTTGATCGAGGCGCGCGAGAAGGCGTTCTGGATGGCGAAGGCGAGCAACGCCGACGACATCGTCGACATCGCCGTGCCACGAGGTGCCATCCCGGCCTTGATGGCCACGGCCAGCGAGTTGGCCCAGACCCACGCCTCGTGGATCGCCGGCTGCGGGCACGCCGGTGACGGCAATGTGCACCTCGCCGTGTTCCAGCCGGATGCGAGCGTACGCAAGCCGCTGCTGATGCAGCTGTTCGCGGCCGCCGTGGAACTGGGCGGGGTGATCTCCGGCGAGCACGGCATCGGGACGGAGAAGAAGCCGTACTTCCTCGCGCTGGAGGATCCGGCCAAGATCGCGCTCATGCGGCGCATCAAACAGGCCTTCGACCCCGCGGGAATCCTCAACCCCGGCAAGATCTTCGACCTCGAGGGAGGCCCGTCATGAGAGGTGCCGAAGCGCTGTTGCGCACATTGGTGGACGCGGGTGTCGATACCTGCTTCATGAACCCGGGCACGTCGGAGATGCACTTCGTCGCCGCGCTCGACAGCGAGCCGCGCATGCGCGGCGTACTCGCGCTGTTCGAGGGGGTGGCCACCGGCGCCGCCGACGGCTACGCACGCATCGCGGGCCGACCAGCGGCGGTGCTGTTGCACCTGGGGCCGGGCCTGGGCAACGGGTTGGCCAACCTGCACAACGCCCGCAAGGGGCGCGTGCCGGTGGTGAACATCGTCGGCGACCACGCCACGTACCACAACCAGTACGACGCCCAACTGGAGAGCGACATCGAGACGGTGGCACGCAATGTGTCCACCTGGGTGCGCCGGTCGTCGTCCACCGCCGGTCTGGCCGACGACGCGGCCGAGGCGGTGGCGGTGGCGATGGGCGCCCCGGGCCAGGTGGCGACGCTGATCCTGCCCGCCGACGTGTCGTGGGGCGAGGGTGGCGTGCCGGCCACGCCGGTGCCCCCGGCGGCCCCGGTCGTGGTGGCTGCCGACCGGATCGACGAGATCGCCCGGGTGCTGGGCAGCGGCGAAAAGGTGGTGCTGTTCCTTGGTGGCACGGCCCTCGGCGCCGAACCACTGCTCCACGCGCAACGGGTAGTGGAAGCCACTGGCGCGCTCCTGATGGCAGAGACCTTTCCGACCTGCATGGAGCGCGGGGCAGGCCTGCCCGAGCCCACCCGCCTCGCCTACCTGGCCGAGTTCGCCGAGATGCAGCTGGCCGGCGCACAGCACCTGGTGCTGGTGGACTCGAAGTCGCCCGTGTCGTTCTTCGCCTACCCCGGCCGGCCCTCCGACCTGGTGCCCGCGGGCTGCACGGTGCACGAGCTGGCCACGCCGGCGGAGGATGCTCCCGGCGCGCTGCGGGCACTGGCCGACGCGCTCGGTGCCCCCGCCACGCCATCGCAGCTCCGTCACGAGGTGGTGCGCCCCGAGCGGCCCACCGGGGCGCTCACGTCGCAGTCGATGGCCGCGGCGATCGGCGCGCTGCTGCCGGAGGGCGCGATCGTGTCCGACGAAGCGCAGACCTCGGGCCTGTTCAACCCGGGCGCCACGGCCGATGCGCCGCGGCACACCTGGCTGTGCCTCACCGGCGGCGCGATCGGCCAGGGCCTCCCGGTGGCTACGGGCGCGGCCGTGGCCGCACCCGGGCGGCGGGTGCTGGCGTTGCAGGCCGACGGCAGCGCGCTGTACACGATCCAGTCGTTGTGGACCCAGGCCCGCGAGAGGCTCGACGTCACCACTGTGCTCTACAACAACCGCTCGTACTCGGTGCTGAACATGGAACTCAACCGTGTCGGGTTGGATGGCGAGCCGGGGCCGAGAGCGAAGGCGATGCTGGATCTGCACGGCCCCGACATGGACTTCGTCGCCATGGCGCAGGGGTTCGGCGTGCCGGCCACGCGAGCCACCACCGCCGAGGAGTTCACCCAACAGCTGGAACGCGCGCTCGCCACCCCCGGCCCGACCCTGATCGAGGCGATCGTCCCCCCGATCATGTGAGTCGGCAGGGCCACCGGACCTATGGCGGCGTGTTCGCCGTGGGCGAAGGAGGCCACGAGCTGCTCGCCCCTCTGCCGATCTGTGTGCTGCAAGAAGCGGTCCGGTGGTTCGACGGGGTAAGCCCCGCGGCCGCCGTCGACACCCGTCTCTCGTGACGGTCGAGCGGGTGTGACATACGCCCATGGGTATCCGGGAACTCCACCGCAGCGGTGAGCGACCGGGTGTTTAGGAGCGCGATCACTCGGGAACGGGGGTCGCCGGACGAACTCGCACCGACGTGCGGGCTCAGATCGGAGCCAGCGTGGACACGTTGAACATCGCTCGGTGGCAGTTCGGGATCACCACGGTGTACCACTTCTTCTTCGTCCCACTGACGATCGGCTTGGCGTTCGTCGTCGCTGGGTTCCAGACCGCCTGGTACCGCACGAAGGACGAGCGCTACCTGCGCCTCACCAAGTTCTTCGGCAAGTTGTTCCTCATCAACTTCGCGATGGGTGTGGTCACCGGCATCGTGCAGGAGTTCCAGTTCGGGATGAACTGGAGCGAGTACTCGCGATTCGTCGGCGACATCTTCGGTGCACCACTGGCGATCGAGGGCTTGCTGTCGTTCTTCCTGGAGTCCACGTTCATCGGGTTGTGGATCTTCGGCTGGGACCGCCTGTCGCCGAAGCTGCACCTGATGACGATTTGGCTGGCTGCGATCGGCACGATGATCTCCGCGTACTTCATCCTGGCCGCCAACTCCTTCATGCAGAACCCGGTCGGGTACACGTTCAACCCCGACACCGGTCGCGTCGAACTCACCGACATCTGGGCCGTGCTCACCAACAAGGTCACCTTGGTCACGTTCCCGCACACCATCCTGTCGGCGTTCCTCACGGGTGGGGCGATGGTGCTGGGTGTGTCGCTGTGGCAGCTGTTCCGCTACCCGAACCGCGACTCCTCCACATTCCGCACTGCGGCGAAGTTCGGCTCGGTCGTCGTGCTCGTCAGCGCTCTCGGCGTGGCGATCAGTGGTGACCGCCAGGCAAAGGTGATGACGGAGGTGCAGCCGATGAAGATGGCCGCCGCCGAGGCGCAGTACGACACCAAGTCGACCGCCGGATTCTCGATCTTCACGATCGGCACGCTCGAAGGCAGCGATGAGGTGTTCTCGATCCGCGTGCCCGGCCTGCTGTCGTACCTCGGCAAGGGCAGCTTCGACGCAGAGATCGAGGGCGTGAACGACCTGCAGACCGCGTACGAAGCCAAGTACGGGCCCGGCAACTACACGCCGAACGTCCCGCTCACCTACTGGTCGTTCCGGCTGATGATCGGCGTCGGCATGTCGGCCGCACTCGCCGCGATCTGGGTGCTGTGGGCGTTCAAGAAGGGTCGCATGCCCAAGAGTCGCTGGTGCGGGCGGCTGGCGCTGCTGCTGCCGCTCACACCCCTCCTCGGCAACTCGTTCGGCTGGATCTTCACCGAGATGGGTCGCCAGCCGTGGATCGTGTTCGGCCTGATGCCCACCTCCGCCGGCGTGTCACCCGGCGTGAGCACCGCCGAAGTGCTGATCAGCCTCATCGGCTTCACGCTCGTCTACGGCGGGCTGGCGATCGTGGAAGTGAAGCTGCTGCTGAAGACCATCGCCGCCGGGCTCCCGGACATCCCACCCGAGCACGACGACTCCGACACCAACGACGAAGAGCGCCAGCTGGCGTTCGCGTACTGAGAGGCACGAGATCATGGAACTCACCACCGTCTGGTTCATCCTCATCGCCGTGCTCTGGATCGGCTACTTCGTGCTCGAAGGGTTCGACTTCGGTGTCGGCATCCTCACTCGGGTGCTCGCCCGCAACGACGTCGAGCGCCGCGTCCTGATCAACACCATCGGGCCCGTCTGGGACGGCAACGAGGTGTGGGTGCTGGTGGCCGGCGGCGCAACGTTCGCGGCCTTCCCCGAGTGGTACGCAACGCTGTTCTCCGGCTTCTACCTCCCACTGTTCCTCATCCTGCTCTCGTTGATCTTCCGCAACGTGGCCTTCGAGTACCGCAGCAAGCGGCCGGAGGACTCGTGGAAGGCCTGGTGGGACCGGGCGATCTTCTTCGGGTCGCTGGTTCCCGCCCTGCTGTGGGGTGTGGCCTTCGGCAACATCGTCGGCGGAGTCGACATCGACGCCGACAAGGAGTACGTCGGCAGCTTCTTCGACTTGCTCAACCCGTACGCCCTCTTGGGTGGCCTCGTGACGCTGTCGTTGTTCATCACCCACGGCGCCGTGTTCGTGTCGCTGAAGACCACCGGCGACATCCGAGTGCGCGCCCGCGCCCTCGCCTTCAAGTCCGGCCTGGTCGCCGCAGTCATCGCCGTCACCTTCTTGGCCTGGACCTACAGCAAGCGTGAGGGCGCCCAGCACCTCGGGTGGTTCGTCGCCCTCGCCGTTCTCGCGGCGGTCTGCTTGGTGGGCGCACTGCTGGTGATCCGAGCCGGCCGCGAGGGGTGGGCGTTCCTCGGCACTGCCGCCACGATCGCCTTCGCCGTCGCTGGGCTGTTCGTGTCGCTGTTCCCGAACGTGATGCCGTCCACGCTCGACACGGCGTACTCGCTGACCACGACGAATGCCTCCAGCACGCACTACACGCTGAAGGTGATGACCTGGGTGGCAGCGATCTTCACGCCGGTCGTGCTGGCGTATCAGAGCTGGTCGTACATCGTCTTCCGTCGCCGCATCGGCGTGGGCAACATCCCGATGTCGCCAACACCTGCTGAGCCAGAATCTGCCACAGTGACCGGGTGAAGCCACTCGATCCGCGCCTGTTGCGGTACGCCCGGGCGACGCAGACCCACCTCGTCGTCTCGGTCGTGCTCGGCCTGCTCACCGCCGCGCTGGTGATCGTGCAGGCCGAGCTCCTCTCCCGGGGTATCGCCCGCGTGGTGTCCGACGGGGCCGATCGAAGTGCGCTGTCCGCCGTGTTCATCGGCCTGGCGGCGGTCGTCGCCGGCCGCGCCGTGATCGCGTGGTTCCAGGACAGCGCCGCGCAGCGATCCTCGGCACTCGTGAAATCACAGCTGCGCCGCCAGGTCGTCGCTCGTGCGACCACGTTGGGTCCGGACGCGACGGCATCACGCGCTGACGTGGCAACGCTCGCGACGCGAGGCATCGATGCCCTCGACGGCTACTTCGGGTTGTACCTCCCCCAACTCGTCCTCGCGGTCGTGGTGCCGATCGCCGTCCTGCTGCGGCTGTTCACGGCCGATCTCACCGCCACGATCACCGTCGCCGTCACGCTGCCACTCATCCCAGTGTTCATGGTGCTCGTCGGTAAGGCCACAGAGGCCTCGAACGCCAAACGCTGGGACGCCCTCGTGCGCCTGTCGCATCACTTCCTCGACGTCGTGGCCGGCATGCAGACGCTCAAGGTGTTCGGCCGCGCGAAGGCCCAGGCCGATCTCGTGCGCCGTACCACCGATCGCTACCGAACCACCACGATGGCCACGTTGCGGGTGGCCTTCCTATCGTCGCTGGTGCTCGAGCTGATCGCCACCCTGGCCGTCGCGCTCGTGGCCGTCGGTGTGGGCCTGCGACTGGTGGACGGTGGCATCGATCTGCGTACCGGTCTGCTCGTGATCATCCTCGCCCCGGAGGCTTACCTGCCGCTGCGGCAGGTAGGTGCCCGCTACCACGCCGCGGCCGACGGGCTCGCGGCCGCCGAGCAGGCGTTCACCATCCTGGAGGCTCCGCTGCCGACGATGGGTGCCGTCGCCGACATCCCCGACCTTCGCCGCGGCGGCGCCCTCCGCATCGCCGGCGTCAGCGTGGCCCACCCCGGCCGCGTCGGCTTTGCGCCCGCGCCCACCGACCTCAGCGCGGCACTCGGCGAGATCGTGCTGCTGGTGGGGCCCAGCGGTGCCGGCAAGACCACCCTGCTGTCGGTGCTGCTCGGCGCCCGCGCGCCCGACAGCGGTTCCGTCACGATCGTGGGCGACGGCCGCGAACTGCTGCTGGCCGATGCCGATCTCACCGCCTGGCGCACCCAGCTGGCCTGGGTGGATCAGACCCCGTACCTGTTCGCCGGCACGATCGCCGACAACGTTCGGCTTGCCCGCCCAGATGCCGACGATGCGGAGGTGCGGCGAGCGCTCGATGCGTGTGGCCTGGCCGCCGCGGCCGCCGACACGCCGGTCGGTGAGGCCGGTCAGGCGCTGTCGTCCGGCGAGCGCCGCCGGGTGGCCATGGCCCGCGCCACGCTGCGTGGCGCGCCGGTGCTGCTGCTCGACGAACCCACCGCGGGGCTGGACAGCGAGACCGAACGAGAGCTGCTCGCCACGGTCTCTGCCCTGGCCGTCACGAGCATCGTGATCATGGTGTCGCACCGACCGGCCGCGATCGCGATCGCTGATCGGATTGTCGAGGTCGCCGCGAGTGAGGCCGCCACCAGCAGCGCGGCCGCCCGATGAGCGCGCTGCGGTGGATGTTGCGGCTGGGTCGTACCGGCCGCGGACGGTTGGCACTCGCCATCGCGCTCGGGGCACTGGCGTCCGGCGCGGCGGTCGGGCTGGCGGCGACGTCGGCGTGGCTGATCTCGCGAGCGAGCCAGCACCCGCCGGTGTTGCACCTGATGGTGGCCATCGTCGCCGTGCGCACGTTCGGGCTCGCACGCGGCGTGCTGCGGTACGGGGAACGGGTCACCGGGCACGACGCGTCGTTCAGGACGCTCGCCGATCTCCGCGTCGCCACGGTCGAGCGGCTCGAACAAGTCCTACCGATCCGCTCGGGCGACAGCGCCCGGCGGCCGCTCACCACCAGCGACCTGCTGGCACGGTTCGTCAGCGACGTCGACAGCCTGCAGGACCTGTGGGTGCGAGTCGTGCTTCCCTACGCCTCGTCCGCGCTCGTCGGTGCGGGGGCGATCGCGCTCGTCACCGTGCTCGCCCCGGCAGCAGGTGTGGCCCTCGCCGTGACGCTCGTGATCGCTGCCGTCGTCGCCCCGGCAGTCGCCATCCGCGCCGCCAAGGGTGCCGATGCGAGGCTGGCCCCGTTACGCGCCCACTACCAAGCCAGGGTGCTCGACCTTCTGGCCGGAGCGACGGAGCTGTCCGTGTACGGGGCCCTTCCCGACCGGCTCGCCCAGCTGGATCGCCACGACGCAGCCATGACCAAGGCTCAAGCGCGTTCTTCCCTCGCCGCTGGCTACGGCGCCGCAGTTGCCGCGCTCGTTGCGGGCGTGGCGATGTGGTGCGGCTTGTGGTTCGGAGCCGCAGCCGTCGACACCGGCGCGCTCGCCGCGGTCAGCCTGGCGGTGGTGGTGCTCGCGTCGATGGCCGTGCACGAGGTGTTCACCGGTCTCGCTCCGGCAGCACGCGAGCTTCCAGCGCTCGCCGGCGCGGCCGCCCGAGTGCGGGAGGTCTTCGAACAGCCGGCCTCGACCCGAGAGCCAGACGCGCCGCTGCAGCGGCCCGATGGCGCGCTCGGTCTGCGCGTGCGCAACCTGCACGCGCGCTGGTCACCTGCCGGGCCAGGGATCCTGCGCGGTCTCGACCTCGACCTACCAGCCGGCGCGCACGCCGTGATCGTGGGACCCAGCGGCTGCGGGAAGAGCACGCTCGCCGCCGTCCTACTGCGGCTGCTCGACCCGACGGAGGGGTCCGTCGAGCTGGTTGGCGCCGAGTCGACCACTTCCATCGCCCAGCTCAGCGGCGACGACGTACGCCAGCTCGTCGGCTGGTGTGCGCAAGACGCGTACATCTTCGACTCGACGATCGAAGCGAACCTGCGACTCGCGCGGCCCGCTGCCACTGACGCCGAACTCGCCGACGCACTCCGCCGGGCACGACTCGACGAGTGGGTCGCCACCTTGCCCCACGGGCTGGACACCATGGTGGGCGAGCACGGTGGCAGCCTCTCGGGCGGGCAGCGCCAACGCGTGGCCCTCGCCCGTACCCTGCTCGCCGACCGGCCGATCGTGGTCTTCGACGAGCCCACCGAGCATCTCGACGAGGCCACGGCAGCGGAGCTCGCGGCCGACATCACCAACGCCGCCCGCGGGCGCACGGTGATCGTCGTCACCCATCGGCCCGACCTGTTCCCGACCGTGTCAACCAGGTTCGCCCTCGTCGACGGCCGCCTGGCGCGCGAGTGAACTGGTGCCCGAGGTGGGACTCGAACCCACATGCCGTGCTGCCGCCTGCCGCCGCGCGAGTGAACTGGTGCCCGAGGTGGGACTCGAACCCACATGCCCTTTCGGACAACGGATTTTGAGTCCGTCGCGTCTGCCATTCCGCCACTCGGGCGAGTGACCGCCTTGAGGCTAGCGGTGCGCCCGCGACGGCGACACCGGATCTTTCTGGCTCGCAGCTGGGGTACCCGTGGGTAACCGTCTAACCTGCACGGAATCATGCTTGCGTTCACCTTCCCCGGCCAGGGCTCTCAGCGGCCGGGCATGGGCCGGCCATGGGCCGACCACGAGAGCTGGGAACTCGTCGGAGAAGCCTCGGAGGTCGCCGGACGCGATGTCGCCCGCCTCCTCCTCGACGCCGATGTCGACGAGCTGCGCGACACCCGCAACGCCCAACTGACCACCTTCGTGTCCAGCCTGATGGTGCTCGACGCGGTCGAGCGGCTGGGTATCGAGCCCAGCTTCTGCGCCGGTCACAGCCTGGGCGAGTACACGGCGCTCACCGCCACCGGCGTGTTGGGCTTCGACGAGGGCGTGCGCCTGGTGTGCGAGCGCAGCGACGCAATGCACCAGGCCGGTATCGACAACCCCGGCACGATGGGTGCTGTGCTCGGTCTCGACGACGACCAAGTGGAAGTGGCCTGCCGCCGCGCCGACAGCGACGTGTGGGTGGCCAACTTCAACGCTCCCGGCCAGGTGGTCATCGCCGGCTCGGCCGAAGGGGTGGCCAAAGCCTCCACGATCGCCAAGGAACTCGGCGCCAAGAAGGTGATGCCGCTGCAGGTGGCCGGCGCGTTCCACACGCCCTTCATGGCTCCCGCACGCGACCGCCTGCGCGCCGCGATCGCCCAGGCGCAGCCACGCGACAGCGAAACCGCGGTCATCTCCAACGTCGACGCGCTGGCCCACAGCAATGGCGACGAGTGGAGCAGCCTGCTCTCCGCTCAGCTCAGCAGCCCGGTTCGCTGGAAGCACTGCCTGCTCTCGCTCGCCGAACTGGGCGTCAACGACTTCGCCGAACTGGGCCCCGGCAACGTGCTCACCGGCATGGCCAAGCGCACGCTCGACGACGCGCGCACCATCTCGGTGGCCACTCCTGAGGATCTCGACAAGCTGATCGAGTGGGTCAACTCCGGTGCCCCGCTGGCCGCCCAGTCGCACGAGGGCGAGCACTTGTTCGCCGTCGAGCGCCTCGTCGTCAGCCCGTCGGCCGGTGTGTTCACCCCGGTCGGCGACATCGCCGACGGCAGTCGCATCGAGGTCGGCGCAGTGCTCGGCCACATCGGCGACACCGAAGTGCGGTCGCCCTTCGCGGGCATCATCCAGAGCTACATCGCGGTCGCCGGCGAGCGCGTCACGTTGCGTCAACCCATCGCCTGGCTGAGGACGGTCTGACATGCCTGCCATCCCCCCCGGAGTTCGTGGCGCGGTCATCACCGGGTGGGGCACCGCGCTGCCCCCCAAGGTGATCACCAACCACGATCTCGAGCAGACCATCGACACCAGCCACGACTGGATCGTCGAGCGCAGCGGCATCCACCAGCGTCACGTCGGTGGCACCACCGCCGGCCTTTCGATCGAAAGCGGCCGCAAGGCACTGGAGATGGCCGGTGTCGACCCGCTGTCCATCGACGCGCTGGTGCTGGCCACCACCACCCCCGATCGCTGCGTGCCCGCCACCTCGGCCACCGTGCAGCACGCGCTGGGCCTGAAGTGCGGCGCGTACGACGTGAACGCGGCGTGCAGCGGTTTCGACTACGCGTTGGTACAGGCGCACGGCATGATCGCGATGGGCGCCAAGAAGGTGTTGTGCATCGGTACCGACACGCTGGCGCGCATCACCGACTGGAACGACCGCAACACCGCAGTGCTCTTCGCCGATGGCAGCGGTGCCGTCGTGCTCGAGGCCGTCGAAGGCCCCGGCCAGCTGCTCGCCTGGGATCTCGACGCCGACGGGTCGGCCGAGAAGTACCTGTATGCCGACATCGGTGGGTACATCCAGATGGAGGGCAAGGAAGTCTTCCGTCGCGCCGTTCGCATCATGGTCGACTCGGCCACGAAGTCGCTCGGCCACGCCGGTGTGACGGCCGCCGACATCGCCCTCGTCGTGCCGCACCAGGCCAACATCCGCATCATCGAGGCCGCGTGCAGCCGGCTGGGCATCCCGATGGACAAGGCCGCGGTGGTGCTGCACAACACCGGCAACACCTCGTCGGCCTCGATCCCCCTCGCCCTGTGCGACGCGCTCGACAACGGTCGCGTCAAGCAGGGCGACCTCGTGCTGCTGGTGGGCTTCGGTGCGGGCATGACCGCCGCCAGCCTGATCCTGCAGTGGGGCGGCCCCGGCGGCGAAGCCAAGGTGCTGGCATGACCGATACAGCATCCAGCCGCATCGTGTTGATCACCGGTGGCTCGCGCGGCATCGGCCTTGCGTGCGCACGGCGGTTCAAGGATCTCGGCGACAAGGTCGCCGTCACCTACAACTCCTCTCCCCCACCCGAGGGCTTCTTCGGCGTGCAGTGCGACGTCACCTCCACCCAGTCGGTCGACGCTGCGTTCGCCGCCGTCGAGGCCGAGTTCGGCGGCCCGGTCGAGATCCTCGTGTCGAACGCGGGCATCACCAACGACGGCCTGCTGCTGCGGATGAGCGAAACCGACTTCACCTCGGTGATCGACGCCAACCTCACCGCTGCCTACCGCGTCACCAAGCGCGCCTCGCAGGGCATGCTGCGCGCCCGTAAGGGTCGCGTCGTGCTGATGTCGTCGGTGGTCGGTCTGCTCGGCTCGGCCGGCCAGGCCAACTACGCCGCGTCCAAGGCCGGCCTGGTGGGCTTCGCCCGCTCGGTCGCTCGCGAGCTGGGCTCGCGGGGCATCACGTGCAACGTCGTCGCGCCCGGCCCGGTGGCCACCGACATGACCGCCGCGCTGGGCGAGAAGCGCCTCGCCGAGCTGACCGCAGTGGTGCCGCTGCAACGCATGGCCACACCGGAAGAGATCGCCGGCGTGGTGGCCTTCCTCGCCTCGGCCGACGCCGCCTACATCACCGGGGCAGTCATCCCCGTGGATGGCGGCATGGGCATGGGTCACTAGTTCACACCCCCAGAGCCGACCCGGCAACCCGCCGGAGCTGCTCGCTAGCATTTGCAAGAACACAACAAGGAGAATCCCGTGGATCAGGAACTGTTCGCCCGCTTCAAGAAGTGCGCCGTCGAGGTGCTCTCCGTGTCGGAGGACAAGGTCACCTACGAGGCCAAGTTCGGTGACGACCTCGATGCCGACAGCCTCGACCTGGTCGAGCTGGTCATGGCGCTCGAGGAAGAGTTCGGCGTCGAAGTGCCCGAGGAAGACCTCGAAGGTGTCGAGACGGTCGGCCAGGCGTACGACCTGGTCGTCGGCAAGCTCTGATGAAGGGCGCAGGCCGGCGGGTCGCCATCACTGGTTACGGCGTCGTCGCACCCTGCGGCATCGGTAAGGAGGCCTTCTGGGCCGGGCTCAACGGGCCCGGCATCACCAGTGGGCGTGCCATCGAGATCCCCGACTGGGACCCGACGCCGTACTTCGCCAACCCCAAGGAGGCCCGCCGGGCCGACAAGGTCGAGCAGTTCGCGGTTGCCGCAGCTGCCGAATGCTTCGAGCATGCCGGCCGCCCCACCGCCGAAGCCGGCCGCTTCGGTGTCATCTTCGGCACTGGCGTGGGCGGCTTGCGCTCCATCCAGGAGCAGATCGAGGTGCTCATCGAGAAGGGCGAGCGGCGCGTGTCGCCGTTCCTCGTCCCGATGATGATGCCCAACGCCGCCGGTGCGGCCATCTCGATGCGCTACGGCCTACAGGGCCCCAACGAGACCGTGTGCACCGCCTGCGCGGCCTCCACGCATGCCATCGGCTACGCGGCCCGGCTGATCGCCTGGGGCATGATCGACGCCTGCGTCACGGGTGGCAGCGAGAGCGCCGGCTGCAGCATCGGCACCTCGTCGTTCGGCAACATGACCGCGCTCAGCTCATCGGGCTGCAGCCGGCCGTTCTCCCCCGAGCGCGACGGGTTCGTGCTCGGCGAGGGTTCGGCCGTGCTGATGCTCGAGGAGTGGCAGTCCGCCGTCGCCCGCGGGGCGAACATCGTCGGTGAAGTGCTCGGTGCCGGCAGTAACGCCGACGCCCATCACATCACCGCCCCGGCCCCCGGTGGCACCGGTGCGATCGCGTGCATGAACCTGGCGTTGGCCGATGCCGGCCTCACCCCGGCCGACATCAAGCAGATCAACGCGCACGGCACGTCCACGCCATTGAACGACGCGGCCGAGGCCGCGGCGGTTGCCGCCGTGTTCGGCGCCGGCAACGTGCCGGTTACCTCCACCAAGGGTGTCACCGGCCATGCGCTGGGTGCTGCCGGTGCGCTGGAAGCGGTTGCGCTGTTGCTGTCGATCGAGAAGGGTCTCATCCCTCCCACGGCCGGCACCAAGCAGCTCGACGAAGGGTTCGAGATCGATGTCGTGCTCGGCGCAGCCCGCCCATGGGTGCCCGGCCCGGCGATGTCGAACAGCCTCGGCTTCGGCGGCCACAACGGCAGCATCATCCTCGGCCCGGCGCGCTAGTTCACCCCGCACGCTCGCCCGACGGCGGTCCGCCGAACGTCAACACCACCGCCACGTCTCGTCGTTCCGATTTCGAATACGGCAGGCCACGCGTGCATCGTCGACCCACCGTCCGAGGGCACGACGCCATGGAGCCACGCTTGACTTCGCTCGTCGTCAATTCGAAATCGGAACGACGAGACGACATCGAGGAGGCAACCGCGAGCCCAGAGCGCGGCGAACTCGCAGCGCGCGCCTCAGGCGTCGACGAACACGAACATCAGGTCGCACTCGCAGGCGACCTGGCCGTTCAGCACGGCCTTGCCGTTGCCCTTGCCGGCGCGCGACGACATGCGGCCCAACTCCACGTGCAACTCCAGGGTGTCGCCGGGGCCAACCTGGCGGCGAAAGCGGGCGCCGTCGAGGCCACCGAACAGCGGGATCTTGCCGGCGAACGTGCCGTCGGCGAGCACGGCGATGGCGCCCATTTGCGCGATCGCCTCGCACATCAGCACGCCGGGCAGGGTGGGGCGGCCGGGGAAGTGGCCGGCAAAGAACCACTCGTCGCCGGTCAGCCGCCACAGGCCGGTGCCCGACACGCCCGGATCGAGTGCGATCACCTCGTCGACGAACAGGAACGGCGGGCGGTGCGGCAGCACCGATTCGGGGGTGGGGAACGAGCTCATGCGCCCAGTGCCTCCAGCAGTTTGACGGGGGTGTCCTTCGGGCTGATCTTGTACCAGGCCTGCTCGATCTTCCCGTTGGCTCCGATGAGGAACGCCGAGCGCTCGATGCCCATGTACTCCTTGCCGTAGTTCTTCTTCAGCTTCCAGACGCCGAACGCCTCGGCGACGGCGTGGTCTGTGTCGGCCAGCAGCGGGTAGCCCAGCTCGTACTTGTCGTCGAACTTCTTCTGCGCGGCCGGCTTGTCGGGGCTGATGCCCACGATCGCCGTGTCGCCCACCTGGCCGGCGATGTCGCGCAGCGCGCACGCCTGCTGGGTGCAGCCCGGTGTGCTGGCCTTCGGGTAGAAGAACACCATCACCCGGCGACCCTTGAACGACGCCAGGGTGACGGTGGTGCCGTGCTGATCGGACAACGAGATGGCGGGGGCGGCGGAACCGGCGGCGAGCATCCGCCCACTCTACCGACGGCGCATTCCGTGCCCGTAGAACCCGCCCTTGGGCCGCGCATGGGCGTGGTAGTGGGTCGGTATCGAGCGCATGTTGTCGTCCACCCGGTGCTCGTAGCCGTAGTGCGCCGCTGTGGCGTCGGCCAGGTGGGCCAGCAGCACCTCACGTACGTCGGCGGGCGGGTTCGGGTCGTGGCGCTTCCACACCACCATCGGGGTGCCGCACGCCTCGCACTCTGCCACCCAGCACAGCTCGTCCTCGTGGAACCAGTCGGTGGTCTTCGCGGCCTCGCACAGCTCGCAGTTCGGGTCGAACTCGCAGGGCTGGTCGGCGCCGGCGCTCACTCGTCGAGCGCCCGGCGAACATCGGCGACGTACTCGCCCACCGCGTCGGCGCCACCCTCGATCAGCCGGCGCACCACGGAAGCGCCCATCACCACGCCGTCGGCCACCTGCACGGCCTCCTTGGCCTGCGCCGCGTTGGACACGCCGACACCGATCAACACCGGCACCTCGGTGACGGCCTTGAGGCGCTTGGCCAAGGCTGCGGCAGTGTCGGCCAACGCGGAGCGCTCGCCGGTGACGCCCAGCAGGCCCACCGAGTACACGAAGCCGCGGGCCCGGGCGGCGATGCGCGGCAGGCGTTCGTCGGGCGCGGTGGGAGCGGCGAGCATCACGGTCTCGATGCCGGCCGCGTCGGCCGCTGCGCACCACGGGCCGGACTCCTCCAACGGCAGGTCGGGCACGATCGCCGCCACCATGCCTGCATCGCGCAGCTGCGCCGCGAAGCGCTCGTGGCCGGCGTGGTGCACCGTGTTGTAGTACAGCATCACGGCCAGCGGGATGCTGACGTCGAGCGAGCGAGCCTCGTGCAGGATGCTGACCGGCGTGGCGCCGCCCTCCAGCGCCGCCTGCGAGGCCTGCTGGATGACCGGGCCGTCCATCACCGGGTCGCTGAACGGGATGCCGATCTCGATCGCGTCGGCGCCAGCTGCGGCACAGGCACGCACGGCGTTCTGCCAACCCGGGTAGCCGCCGGTGATGTACGGCACCAGCAGCTTGTGGCCGGCAGCACGCTTGGCGCGGAACTCGGTTTCCATCGGGCCGTACGTGTGCGGAGGGGTCGCTTCGTTGCTCACAGTGCCAACACGTCCATCATCTGGGCGACGTCCTTGTCGCCGCGACCCGACAGGTTCATCATCACCGTCTGCCCCTGCAGCTCGGGAGCGGCACGCACGATCCAGGCCAACGCATGCGCGCTCTCGAGCGCGGGGATGATGCCCTCCGTGCGGGCCAGCAGCTGGAAGGCCTTGATCACTTCGGCGTCGGTGACGTTGGGGTATTCGGCACGGCCGATGCTGGAGAGGTACGAGTGCTCGGGGCCCACGCCCGGATAGTCGAGCCCGGCAGAAATGCTGTGCGCTTCTTGCACCTGGCCGTATTCGTCCTGCATGAGGTAGCTGCGCATGCCGTGCACCACCCCCGGCTGAGCGCGGCTGACGGCCGCGCCGCCAGCGGGCTCGACACCGACCAGCCGGCTGCGGTCGTCGACGAAGCCGCTGAAGATGCCGATCGCGTTCGAACCACCGCCCACGCACGCCACCACCACGTCGGGCACGTCGCCGAACATCTCGATGCTCTGCGCGCGGGCCTCCTGGCCGATCACGCGGTGGAACTCGCGCACCATCCACGGGTACGGGTGCGGGCCCATCACCGAGCCGAGGCAGTAGTGACTGGTCTCGACCGTGGCCACCCAGTCGCGCATCGCCTCGTTGACCGCGTCCTTCAGCGTGCGGCTGCCGCTGTGCACGGCCTCCACCTCGCTGCCGAGCAGCTTCATGCGGAACACGTTGAGCGCCTGGCGCTCGACGTCGACCGCCCCCATGTACACCTTGCACTCCATGCCCAACAGCGCCGCGGCGGTGGCGGAGGCGACACCGTGCTGGCCGGCGCCGGTTTCCGCCACGAGTCGCTTCTTGCCCATCCGCTTGGCGAGCAGCGCCTGGCCGAGCACGTTGTTGATCTTGTGCGAGCCGGTGTGATTGAGGTCTTCGCGCTTCAGCACGAGGCGCAGGCCCAGCTTGGCGCCGAGCTGCGTGCACTCGGTGAGGATCGAGGGGCGCCCAGCGTAGGTGCGCAGCACATCATCCAGCTCGGCACGGAACGATGGGTCGGCCCACGCCTCGACGAACGCCGCTTCCAGCTCCTGGCACGCAGGCACCAGCGTCTCGGGCACGAAACGGCCACCGAACTCGCCGAAGCGACCGCTGGCCGACGGCTCTGCCATCAGCGACATTGCATCTCCGTTCACACTGTGTGGGGGTCATTCGAGGTGAGGGGTCACTCGTCGTCAGCCCAGTCGTAGGGCATGACGTCGGGGCCGAGGTGCCGTGCCGGAGCAGCGGACCGGGCCCGTTCGATGAAGGCCTTCACCTTCAGTGCGTCCTTCCTACCGGGCGAACGCTCGACACCGGACGAGACATCCACGCCCCACGGCTGCACGATGTGCACCGCTTCGGCGACATTGTTGGGGTTCAGCCCGCCGGCGAGGATGATGCGCGGGCCGGGGGCGACGTCGTCGACCAGCGACCAGTCGAACACCCGGCCGGAGCCGGGAGCAGGCGCGTCGACGAGGATCAGGTCGGTACCGAACTGATCGGCGTGGCGGGCGTCCACCGACCCGGCCACCACGGCCTTGATCACCCAGCGCAGGTTCTGCGCCACTTCCTCCACCATCGACGGTGACTCGTGACCGTGCAACTGGGCGGCCTTGAGGCCGGCGCGGTTGACGGTGTCGATCACGCGCTCGGGGAGTTCGTCGCGGAATACGCCCACGGTGAGGATCTCGGGTGGCAGACGACGGGTGATGTCGTACACCGTCTGCACCGCCACCTGTCGCTGTGACGGCGCGAACACGAAGCCGACCGCGTCGGCACCCATCGCCACTGCGAGCAGGGCGTCGTCCTCATTGGTGATGCCGCAGATCTTCACGAACATGGTGATGCCACGGTACCCGCGCGAGGTGGCGCGGCTCGGGATTGTTTCGCGCTCGCCGCGCCGGTCAGGCCAGGGTGAGGTCGCGCACGGCGCCGGCCGGATCACCGGAGGTGACCAGCGACTCGCCCACGAGCACCGCGTGGTAGCCGGCAGCGCGCAGAGACGCGGCGTCGGCCGGGCCGCGAACGCCGCTCTCCGCCACACGCACCACGCCCGCCGGCATCACCCCGCCCATGCGCACGGCTCGCTCGTGATCCACCTGGAACGTCACGAGGTCGCGCTGGTTCACACCCACCAGCGTGGCGCCGGCGGCCAGCGCCACCTCCAGCTCGGGCTCGTCGTGGATCTCCACCAACACGTCGAGGCCGACGTCGACGGCGAGTTCGTGGAAACCCAGCAGCTCGGCACGGTCGAGCGCGGTCGCGATCAGCAATACACAGTCGGCCCCCATCAGCCGAGCATCGAGCACGTCGCGTTCGCTGACCGTGAAATCCTTGCGCAGCACGGGCAGCGAGCAGGCGGCGCGGGCCGCCTGCAGATCAGCGACGGAGCCGCCGAAGAACTGCTCGTCGGTGAGCACCGACAGGCACGATGCACCACCGCGCTCGTACTCGCGCGCCAACGTGGCCGGGTCGAGGCCGGCGTGGAGATCGCCCTTCGAGGGCGAGCGACGCTTCACCTCGCTGATCACCGCCAGGTGCGGGCACGCCGCCAACGCTGCACGGAAACCGCGGACGGGCGCGGCCGACCGTGCCGCATCGAGCAGCGGCTGCACGGGGCGATGATCGGCCGCGGCCACCTCACGGTGGCGAGCGACGATCGTGTCGAGGTAGGTGGCCATGCTCAGCGACTCAGCAACTCAGTGGCTCAGCCCGACGGGCAGGGTCAGAGTCCTTTGCCCAGCAGCGGGTTGAGGAAGTGCATCTCCGGCTTGCCGGCGGCGAACCCCGCCAGCATCGGACCGAACTCCTTGAACCAGTCGGAGCCACCGTGAGCGGCGAGCGCATCGTGGTCGGAGTACACCTCGAACACGAAGATCGCATCGGGGTCGGCCTCTTCCTCGAGCACGATGTAGGTGAGCGTGCCCGCCTCGTTCTGCACGTTGTCGACGGCGAACTGGAAGGCCTTGGCGGCCGCTGCGCGGGTACCGGGCTTGACGGGGATGCGAACCCACAGGGAGACCTTGCTCATCATGTTCCTCCGAAGACGTGGCATCCGGGTGATGCCGTTCGGCACGGTAGCAGCGTGGCAGCATGAGCGGATGGCCGAAGCCGAGCGCACCGTCGTCGTCGTGGAAGACGACCCGAACATCGCCGATCTGCTCGACATGTACCTGCGCGACGCCGGCTTCCGCGTCCTGCAGGCAGCCACCGGCGGTCGCGGGCTCGATCTGATCGAGCAGCAGCGGCCGGCGATCGTGCTGCTCGACATCGGCCTGCCCGACATCGACGGGTTCGAGGTGTGTCGTCGCATCCGTGCTCGCAGCAGCGTGCCGGTGCTGTTCCTCACTGCACGCGACGGTGAGATCGACCGCATCCTCGGCCTGGAACTTGGTGCCGACGATTACGTCACCAAGCCGTTCAGCCCTCGCGAGATCGTCGCCCGGGTGAAGGCGATCTTGCGTCGCGGTCAGCCCGACACTCGCGACCATCACGACATCGTGCACGTGGGCGACGACTACGAGGTCGACATCACCCGGCGTGAGGCACGCAAAGGCGCTGAGGCGATCGCTCTCGCCACCCGCGAGTTCGACCTGTTGGCCCACTTCGCCCGCAACCAGGGCATCGCCCTCACCCGCCAGCAACTGCTCGACGGAGTGTGGGGCGCCGACTGGTTCGGTGACGACCGCACCGTGGATGTGCACGTTCGACAACTGCGCAAGAAGCTGGGCGACGACCTGCCGCTGGCCACCGTGTGGGGCGTCGGGTACCGGCTGGGCTGACGTGCCGCCTCACACAACCCTCACAACTCGCCACGATCCTGGGCAGCGATGACGCGTCGGCTGGCACTGGTGATCGTTGGTGTGGTGGTCGCGACGTTGCTGCTCGCCGGCGCCGGCACGATCGCGTTGTCAGCCGTGCGCGCTCGAGCGGACACCGTGAACGACACCCGCGACTACGCAACGCAGATTGCCGCCAACATCGACGAGTTGCTGGATGTCGACACCGCAGGAATCGCCGGCACGGAGGAGGGCGACCGGCAATTGCGCCTCCGCATGCGCATCCTCAACACGTTCCGCACCGTGATGCCGATCGATGACCTCGTGGTGCTGGTGTCCGACAACAAGGACCTCCTGCAGGGCGACCCCTTGCCCTCGCCGATCACGATGGACGACATCGATCCGAACGCGATGAGAGCGGGCACCACCGTCTCGGGTAGCCGCGACAGAGTCGCCTACGCCGCCGCACCCACCAGATCGCCCAACGGTCGGCTGATCGTCGTGGTCGCCACCAGGCGGATCGACGCCGGGCTCGGGCCGGCGGTGGTGCTGTTCCTGTGGGCCTCCGCCGCCACGATCGTGCTCGGGCTGCTCGCCGCGTTCCTGCTGGGGCGGCACCTCACCAGGCCGCTGCGCGAAGCCACGGCAGCCACCCAGCGCATCGCTTCCGGCGACCTCGCGACCCGGGTGCCCACCCCTCCCCCGCACCGCCACGACGAACTCACCGACCTGGCGCACAACATCAACGGGATGGCCGAGTCGCTGGAACGATCGCGCCTGCTCGAGCAACAGTTCTTGTTGTCCGTCAGCCACGACCTGCGCACCCCGCTCACCTCGATCCGAGGCTACGCCGACGCGATCGCCGACGGTACGGGCGATCCGGTGCGCGCCGCTGGCGTGATCCGCTCCGAGTCGCGCCGTCTCGAGCGCCTCGTGGCCGACCTGCTCGACCTGGCGAAGCTGCAGGCCAAGGCGTTCACGTTCGACATGCAACGCCTCGATCTCTCAGCAGCGGTGCACACGGCTACTGAGGGCGTGTCCGGTGCGCGGCCGGGCATCACGTTCCAGCCGGTCACCACAGGCCCGTTGGCGGTGGTCGCCGACGCCGACCGCGTGGGGCAGGTGCTGGCCAACCTGGTGGAGAACGCCGGCAAGTACGCCACGTCGAAGGTGATCGTGTCGGCCCGCGCAGAGGGCAACTGGGCAGTGGTGACCGTCGACGACGACGGCCCGGGCATTCCCGAGCACGATCGACCGCACGTGTTCGAGCGGCTCTATGTGGCCCGCCACGCCCCCGAGCGACGCGAGAACGCCAGCGGCCTGGGGTTGGCCATCGTGCGCGAACTGGTCACCGCGATGGGCGGCCAGGTGGCGGCCGGCGCGGCACCGGGAGGCGGAGCTCGGCTGAGCTTCCGCCTACCGTTGGCCGGCTGATCTCGCTGTTGTCGTCAGCGGCCGCGACGGCTGAAGCCCCAGCCGCCACCGCCGAGCAGCAGTACGAGCAACACAATGATGAGGATCGTCGTCATGACGTTCTTCTTTCGTCGGAGTTGCCTGACTCGTACCCCGCACCGACCCGTTCCAAACGGGCAGCAGCTGCTCAGAAGCCGAGGCGGGCACCGACCTCGGTGAGCAGGTCGGCGATCGGCACGCGCACCTGCTGAGTGGTGTCGCGGTCGCGGATGGTGACCGCACCGTCTTCCAGCGACTCGAAGTCGACAGTGACGCACAACGGGGTGCCGACCTCGTCCTGGCGGCGGTAGCGCTTGCCGATCGACTGCGTGTCGTCGTAATCCACCATGTACCGGTCGGCCAGCTTGGCGTAGATCTCGCGCGCCAGCGGAGTGAGCGTGTCTTTCTTCGACAGCGGCAGCACGGCCACCTTGTAGGGGGCGAGGCGCGGGTGCAGGCGCAGGATGCTGCGCTTCTCGCCGTCGATCTCGTCCTCGTCGTACGCCGCCAGCAAGAACGCGGCCATCGCCCGGTTCACACCGGCGGCCGGCTCGATCACGTACGGCACGTAGCGCTCGTTGTTGGCCTGGTCGAAGTAGTCGAGCTTCTGGCCGCTGTGCGCGGCGTGCTGCTTGAGGTCGTAGTCAGTGCGCTGCGCAACACCCTCCAGCTCGCCCCAGCCCCACGGGTACATGAACTCGATGTCGCTGGTGCCGCTGCTGTAGTGGCTGAGCTCGTCGGCGTCGTGTGGGCGCAGCATCAGCATCTCAGCGGGGATGCCGAGATCGAT
Source organism: Actinomycetota bacterium (assembly GCA_030645495.1). GTDB lineage: Bacteria > Actinomycetota > Acidimicrobiia > Acidimicrobiales > Ilumatobacteraceae > UBA668. Next base: position 220,888 of record JAUSLV010000011.1, on the reverse strand, counting down.
GTACCACTGCAGGCGGGCCGTGCACCAGTAGTCGTACCATTGCGCGCTCTCGGCGGGCGGGACGAAGAACTCGAGCTCCATCTGCTCGAACTCGCGGGTGCGGAAGATGAAGTTGCCGGGGGTGATCTCGTTGCGGAAGCTCTTGCCCACCTGGGCGATGCCGAACGGCGGCTTCTTGCGGCTGGTCTGCTGCACGTTGAGGAAGTTCACGAACATGCCCTGCGCCGTCTCGGGGCGCATGTACACCTCGGCACCCTGGCCCTCCACCGGGCCGGCGTAGGTCTTGAACATCAGGTTGAACGCGCGCGCCTCGGTGAAGGAACCGACGGCACCGCAGTTCGGGCACGTGGTGGGATCGATCAGATGGTCTTCGCGGAAGCGCTGCTTGCACTTGGTGCAATCGACCAGCGGGTCGCTGAAGTTGGCCAAGTGGCCGCTGGCCTCGAACACCTGCGGCGGAGCGAGGATGGCCGCGTCGATCAGCACCACATCGTCGCGCTGTTGCACCATCGTGCGGATCCAGGCCTCACGCACGTTGCGCAGCATCAGCGAACCCAGCGGGCCGTAGTCGTAGCTGGAGCGGAATCCGCCGTAGATCTCCGCGGACGGGTACACGAAGCCCCGTCGCTTGCAGAGGTTGACGACCTGGTCGAGTTCGGTTGCAGCCATAGCCCTGCAAGGCTACGGGGCCACCGAGAGTGACCGCGAACGGATTCCCGAAAAGTGACAGGATGAGCAGGTCGAGACCTCTCGATCCAGCAATGGCCCGGCAACGCGCCGGCCGCAGAAGGGACCACCCGCTCTCATGAACCGTCACCGCACCCTCGGCGGGCTCGCCGCGCTCGTGCTCGTCGCCGTCGTCGGTTGCAGCAGCACCACGTCCAACTCCGGTGGAACGCCCGACACCTCGGCGCCCGACACCTCGGTGCCCGACACGGCCACGGGCGACACGTCGGTGTCCTCCACGACGTCCACGTCCACCACGATCCCGCCGGTCGACGCGTTGCTGTTGCGTTCCGACGGCGTTGGTGCGCACGACTTCGGCGACGACGTCACCGACGTCTACGACGACTTCGAGACGTTGCTGGGCTTCCCCGAGAGCGACCTCACCGACGAATACCCGGTGCCCTCTGCCATTGCCGGCATGTACGACTCGGTCGATGGTGAGTACGAGTTCATCGCCCCGTTCAGCCGCACCGTGTGCTGGGCGAACACTCTGTGCATGGTCTTCGGAGGCTCCAGCGCTGGCGCCTTGAGCTTCACCGGGTGGCGGTACACCGACGATGCAGCGGCCACGCTCTCCTCCGAGTCGGGTGCCTCGCTCGGCACCAGTTGGAGCGCTCTTCCTGGCATGACGGTCTCCGAGGGCGGCTGCTACACGGTCGGATACGGCGAGGTGGACGGCATCCAAGTGGTGCTGTTGTCCATCGGCCTGCAGTTCACCGAGGTGGACAGCTCGGGCAACTACATCAACAACACACCAGACCCGGCCGACGTGACGATCATGTCGATGGAGACCGGCGACCTGCCGTTGTCGCTCTACGGCGACTGCTGAACCGAAACCGGCCAGGCCGCATCAGGTCAGGCCAGGTCGGCTCGTTCGAACATCGCGACGGTGCGCAAGCGCCGTTCGATGTGATGTTCGAGTGCTCGCGTCGCGTGGGTCATCACTTCGTGGGTGGCCCGCGACGGCGCGACGGCGAGCGCGTCGTTCAGCCGGCCGCCGAGAATCATCCGCATCACCGCCAGGGCATCCTCGCTGAGCGGGGCACCCGAGCGGCACGTGCGGCACAACGCGCCACCGTGGTTCATGTCGAAGGCCACCAGCGGGCCAGGCTCGCCACAGCGCACGCACATGTCGAGCTCGGGACGCACACCCTCCGCGGCGAGCAGCTTCCAGTAGAACGCCGGCACCACCAGCGAGCCGCCGCGCTCAGCGATCGTGCGGAGCGCTCCCACGACCATGCGGTACAGGCCGGGGTTCGGTTCGCGCTCCAGCGCCAACTGGTCGGCTGCTTCCAGCACGGCGATGCCGGAGGTGAGGTGATCGAGGTCGGCCACCATCGGCGCGAGCGACTCCACCGACTCGGCCTGGCTGACGATGTCGAGCTCGCGACCTTGGGACAGCAGCAGGTTCACATGGCTCATCGGCTCGAGGCGAGCACCGAACTTCGACTTCGTCTTGCGCACACCTTTGGCCACGGCGCGCACCTTGCCGTGGCCCTCGGTGAGCAGCACGATGATGCGGTCGGCCTCGCCGAGCTTGTAGGTGCGCAACACCACCGCGGTGTCGCGGTACAGATGGCTGGCCATGCGCGCCGGGCCGTCAGTCGACCCCGCCGAAACGGCGGTGCCGGTGGGCGTACGAGGCCATCGCCTCGTCGAGCTGCTGCGGGCCGAAGTACTGCCACTCGGTGTCGACGAACACCAACTCGCTGTAGGCCAGCTCCCACACCAGCGACGGCGGCATGCGGTGCGACGGCGCCAGCACCACCGCCAGATCGGGGTCGACCGTCGCCGGCGCGTTCAGCTGCGCGCTGATCGTTGCCTCGGTGATCTGGCTGCCGGACGCCTGGAGCGCGCCGGCGGCCCGTGCAAGGCGGCGGCGGCCATCAGCATCGGGCTGAGCGACGACCGAGCAACTGCCCACCGTGGCCGAACGCTCGGGCAACGTCGGTTCCACCTCCAGACCCACCGACGGTCCGTACGGGCGCAGCACGAGCCACCGCGCGCCCACGTGGTCGGCCACCTTGCCCAACTCGGTGAGGCGCGTGCTCCACTGCTCGTCGGACAGCCCAGCCCACTCGGCCAGCGTGCCGCCCACCACGATCACGTGGTGCAACAACACCGGATCGGCGGGCTCGACACTCATCCGCTCATTGTCCCACGCGGAGCACCCGATTCGTTGCACGCCCGGCCAGTAGGGTGGCGACCGTGCCCAGCCAGCCCGTCGCCCCGTCACGCATGGTGCACGTGGCGTGCATCATGGACGGCAACGGCCGCTGGGCGAACCGCCGCAACCTGCCGCGCACCGAGGGGCACACAGAGGGTGAAGAGAACCTGGCCCGCCTCGTGCGTGTCGCGGTGAAGCGCAACGTCGGCTGGCTGACGGTGTTCGGGTTCTCCACCGAGAACTGGGTGCGCCCGCGCGGCGAGGTGCGCCACATCCTCGGATTACACAAGAAGCTGTTCGGCCGAGTGGCCGAGCTGAATGAGCTGAACGTGCGAATCCAATGGATGGGTCGCCCGTTCGACAGCCCCGAGGCGCGCACACCCAAGTACGTGCAGCGGGCGATCCGCAAGGCCATTCGCGACACCGCCGGCAACACTGGCATGGTGCTCACCGTGGCGTTCGACTACGGCAGCCACGCGGAGTTGGTGCACGCTGCACAACGTGCCGCCCAGCAGGGTCCGGTCGACGAGGCCGCGATCGAGCGCAACCTGTACCTGCCCGAACTGCCGAGGGTCGACGTGCTAGTGCGCACCTCGGGCGAGCTGCGCATCTCCAACTTCATGCTGTGGCAGAGCGCCGGCAGCGAGGTGTACTTCACCGAGAAGCCGTGGCCCGAGTTCGACGCCGCCGAACTCGACGCCGCCCTGCTGCTGGTGCGGTAGCCATCGCCAGTGGGCTGGCCGGATCAGCACTGGTCGGCCGTGGTCACCTCATTCGGACGCTGCTCGCGCTCAGTCCGCGATGCAAGAGCAAGTCGCCGTGCGACGATGCCCAACACGATGAGCGTGATCAACCACACCGACATGACCGGCGACGGGCCTTGCACCTTGTCGAAGCCATTGGCCTCGACGGTCCAGGTGCACGTCGGGCCTGGCGGCAGCACGGACCAGCCAAGCGTTCCGTAGTTCGAACCCTCCTCGCCGCAGCTGCCCCAATCGAGGAACTCGAGCATCACCAACCACCCGACTCCCAGTACCAGCAGGCCAACCCACGAGCACCAGGCGCAGAGCGCGAGAATTCTCCAGCGCCGAGGGTGACGGAGCACGGGTACCAGCACGCCGAGCGCCAGGAACAACACAAAGAGCACCAACCCGCTTTGTCACGTGTGGTGCCCATTTGGCTTCGCCACGCCAGGCGCGGCCGCGTGCCAGTGCCACGCCGCCGTGTCTGTTTTCTGCAGCGACAACCCCCAGTTGTCGCCCCGGCAACTGTTGTTGTCGATCCCGAAAACACAACACCGGCGGGCGCACCAGCCGGTCGACGTGTCCCGCACGGCGCACATGACCGCCGGTAGGTTGAGCGAGTGATCCCTCCCAGCGGCCCCTTCCCAACGGCCACGGCGCCGTTCTTCGGTCGCCGTGAGCGCTGACGACGTCGCCGCCGCGCTGGCGCGGGTCACGGGCGCCCTGCCGGCCGCAGAAGACCGGCCGGGCCAGCGCGAGATGGCGATCGCGGTCGCGAAGGCAGTGGAGACGGGGCGTCACCTCGTCGTGGCGGCCGGCACGGGCACGGGCAAGACGATCGGCTACCTGGTGCCGTCGGTGCTGGCCGGCAAGACGGTCGTGGTGGCAACGGCCACCAAGGCGCTGCAAGACCAGTTGGCGGCCAAGGACCTGCCGTTCCTGCAACAGCACCTCGACGTGCCGTTCGACTGGGCGGTGTTGAAAGGCCGCAGCAACTACATCTGCATGCAGCGTGTGCGCGAGGTGCAGAACAAGGAGTCGGGCCAGCTCGAGCTGGAGGAGTTCGCCGCCACCACCAAGGTGGAGATCAACCGGTTGGTGGCGTGGTCGGGCGACACCGACACCGGCGACCAGGCCGCGCTCACGTGGGCGCCCAGCGACCGCGCCTGGCAGGCGGTCAGCGTGGGCAGCGACGAATGCCCCGGCGCCAACCGTTGCCCGATGGGCAGCGTGTGCTTCGCCGAGCTCGCCCGCCAGCGTGCGGCGGCGGCCGACGTGATCGTGGTGAACATGCACCTCTACGGGTTGCACGTGGGCAGCGGCGGGATGATCCTGCCCGAGCACGACCTGGTGGTGATGGACGAGGCGCACCAGCTGGAAGACATCATGAGCGACACCGTCGGCGTGCAGGTCGCCGGCGGCCGGTTCACCACGCTCACCGCGTCGCTGAAGCGGATCCTCGACGACCCGGCAGTCGTCAGCCCGCTCGCCGAAGCCTCCACACGAGTGCGCGACGCGCTGGTGCCGTACCTGGGCCAACGGCTGTCGAGCCCGTACCCCGACGCGATCCAGGACATGCTGATCGACGTGCGCGGCCGGATCGAGAAGGCGCAGCACGCGTTGCGTGCCATCGAGACCGATGTCGACGACGCGAAGGCACGCAAGATCCGCGGCCAACAGCTGGCCACCCGCCTGCAGGAAGCGATCGACATCGCGATCAAGGGCCAGGACGGGTACGTGTCGTTCGTGAGCGGCGGCCCCGACTACCCGCGCCTGGAGATCGCACCGTTGGAGGTGGGCGACGTGCTGGCCAACGGCATCTGGTCGCAGCGCACCGCCGTGCTGTGCAGCGCCACCATCCCCTCGTCGCTCGGTGTCCGCGTGGGGCTGCCGGCCGGCGAGTACGACGAGATCGACGTGGGCAGCCCGTTCGACTACGAGCACAACTCGCTGCTGTACTGCGCGCTGCACATGCCCAGCCCCAACTCGCCGCAGTACGCCGCGGCAGTGCACGACGAACTGGCCGCGCTGATCACCGCTGCCGGCGGGCGCACCTTGGCGCTGTTCACCAGCTGGAAGGCGATGGATGCCGCGGCCGAGGCCGTTCGCTCGCGAGTCACCGTGCCGATCATGACCCAGCGCGACCTGCCCAAGACCGCACTGGTGAGGGCCTTCAGCGAGGACGAGCAGTCGTGCCTGTTCGCCACCGCCGGCTTCTTCCAAGGCGTCGACATCCCCGGCCGCACGCTCAGCCTGGTGGTGATCGACCGCATCCCGTTCCCCCGCCCCGACGACCCGCTGCTGTCGGCCCGTCGCGAGCAGTTGGGTGCCGCGGCATTCGGGCAGATCGACCTGCCGCGTGCCTCGATGCTGCTGGCGCAGGCCACCGGCCGCCTGATCCGCACCGCTCACGATCGTGGCGTGGTGGCGGTGATGGACCCCCGGCTGGGCAAGGCGAACTACCGCTGGGACATCGTGAAGGCGCTGCCGCCGATGAAGCGCACCCGCGAGCGCGCCGAGGCCGAAGCCTTCCTGCGCGAGATCACCGCCGAGCCAACCGCACCCTCCGCCTGAGCGCTGCGCAGGTGCCGGGGTCTACAGTCGGCCACATGGCTGACGGGCAGGGCGAGGGGCAGCGCGAACTCGTGCACTGCACGGTGGAAGGCGGCGTGGCCACGATCACGCTCGATTCACCGGCCAACCGCAACGCGCTCTCCCGCCAACTCGTCACCGAGTTGCACGCCGCCCTCGATCGCGCCGAGCAACCCGACGTGCGGGTGGTGGTGCTCACGCACACCGCACCGTCGTTCTGCGCCGGCGCCGACCTGAAGGAACGCGGCGCAGGAGCCGGCAGCAACGGTTCTGGGAGCAACGCCCCCATGGCGAACGCGATGGAGCGCCTGGCCTCGTGCGCGGCACCCACGATCGCTGCGGTCGATGGTGCGGTACGCGCCGGCGGCATCGGCATCATGGCCGCCTGCGACCTGGTGGTGGTGAACCGTCGGGTCAACTTCGCGTTCACCGAAGTGCGCATCGGCGTGGCCCCGGCGATGATCAGCGTGCCGATCCTCGCCCGCTGCTCGTGGAGCAAGCTGGCCGCACCATTCCTCACCGGCGAGACGTTCGACGCCGACGCGGCGCGCGACATGGGCTTGGTCACCCACGTCACTGACGACGTGCGCGCCACGGTGACGGCGTTGGTGCAGGGTGTGTTGGCCGGTGCGCCCGGCGCCGTCGCCGCCACCAAGCGGGTGCTGCGCCAGGCAGCGCCGAACATGGCCGAGATGCAGGCGCTCAGCGAGGCGCTGTTCGGCTCGGCCGAGGCCGCCGAGGGCATGACGGCATTCATCGAGAAGCGCCCTCCCTCGTGGGCCGCTGTGCAGCAAGGCCTGGGAGGCTGACGTGCCGGTGTTACCCGACCGCATCGACGAGCGCAGCGAGGCGTACCAGGCCAACCGCGCCTCGCTGGAAGTGCAACTCGCCGCCCACCAGGAGCAACTGGCGAAGGTGAACATGGGCGGGGGCGAGAAGTACGTCGCCCGCCATCGCCAGCGCGGCAAGATGCTGATCCGCGAGCGCATCGAGGCACTGCTCGACCCCGACTCGCCGTTCCTCGAACTGTCGCCGCTCGCCGCCTACGGCAGCACCTTCCCCGTCGGCGCCGGCAATGTGGGCGGTATCGGGGTGGTGGAGGGCGTCGAGTGCATCATCTCCGGCAGCGACCCGACGATGCGCGGCGGGGCCAGCAACCCCTACACGCTGAAGAAGGGGTTGCGCGTCGCCGAGATCGCCCGCGAGAACCGGCTGCCCGTCATCGGGCTCACCGAATCCGGCGGCGCCGACCTGCCCACCCAGAGCGAGATCTTCATTCCCGGTGGCGCCAGCTTCCGCAACATCACCAACGCGTCGGCCGCGGGCATCCCGCAGATCTCGATCGTGTTCGGCAACTCCACCGCCGGCGGCGCCTACGTGCCCGGCATGAGCGACTACGTGGTGATGATCAAGGAGCGCTCGAAGGTGTTCCTCGGCGGCCCGCCGTTGGTGAAGATGGCCACCGGCGAGGACAGCGACGACGAGAGCCTGGGCGGCGCGGAGATGCACGCTCGCGTGAGTGGCCTGGCCGACTATTTCGCGCTCGACGAGATGGACGCCATCCGGCTCGGCCGGCAAGTGGTGAAGCGGCTGAACCAGCGCAAGCGCGGGCCAGGGCCGCGTGGGCTTGGGCGCCCACCGAAGTATGACCCCGACCAGCTGCTGGGCATCCCCAGCGCCGACCCGAAGGTGCCGTTCGACCCGCGTGACGTGATCGCGAGGGTGGTCGACGACAGCGACTTCGACGAGTTCAAGCCGCTGTACGGCACGTCGCTCGTCACCGGCTTCGCCGAACTGCACGGCTATCCGATCGGCATCCTCGCCAACCACCACGGTGTGCTGTTCAGCGAGGAGAGCGAGAAGGCGGCGCAGTTCATCCAGCTCGCCAACCAGATCGACACCCCGCTCGTGTTCTTGCAGAACACCACCGGCTACATGGTGGGCAAGGAGTTCGAGCAGCGCGGCATCATCAAGGACGGCTCGAAGATGATCAACGCGGTCTCCAACAGCCACGTGCCGCACCTCACGATCAACATGGCCGCCTCATACGGCGCCGGCAACTACGGCATGTGCGGGCGGGCGTTCGGCCCGCGCTTCCTGTTCGCCTGGCCCAACGCGAAGAGCGCGGTGATGGGGCCGGCGCAGTTGGCCGGCGTGATGAGCATCGTCGCTCGCGAATCGGCGGCCAGCATGGGCAAGCAGTTCGACGAAGAGGCCGACGCGTCGCTGCGCCTGCTCGTGGAGGAACAGATCGAACGTGAATCGCTGGCGATGTTCATGAGCGGCAAGGTGTACGACGACGGGATCATCGACCCACGTGACACGCGCACCGTGTTGGGCATGTGCCTCAGCGTGATCGACAACCAACCGATCGAGGGCACACGCGGCTACGGCGTGTTCCGGATGTGATGACGATGAACACTGCACACACCCCCATCACGTCCGTGCTCGTGGCCAACCGCGGCGAGATCGCCCGGCGCATCATGCGGACCTGCCGCGACCTGGCGATCGACACCGTCGCCGTGTTCAGCGACGCCGATGCCGACGCGGTGTTCGTGCGCGAGGCCGACCGCGCCGTGCGCCTGCCCGGCACCGCGTCCACCGACACCTACCTGCGCGGCGACCTGATCATCGCGGCCGCGCTCCGTGCCGGAGCGCAGGCGATCCACCCCGGCTACGGCTTCCTCTCCGAGAACGCGAACTTCGCACAAGAGGTGCTCGACGCCGGCCTCCTGTGGATCGGCCCTCCCCCGTCGGCGATCGCGGCGATGGGTTCCAAGATCGCGGCCAAGCAGCTGATGCGCGAGCACGGCGTGCCGGTGGCCCCCGACAACACTGTCGAGTCGTTGGCCGAGGTCGGGTTGCCGGCCCTCGTGAAGGCTTCCGCCGGTGGTGGCGGGCGTGGCATGCGGATCGTGCGCGACGCGTCCGCACTCGCCGAGGCGATCGCCGGTGCCGAGCGCGAGGCTGCCGCTGCATTCGGCGACGGCACCGTGTTCGTGGAGCGCTACCTGGAAGGCGCCCGTCACGTGGAGATCCAGGTGCTGGCCGACTCCCAGGGCAACACGATCGCACTGCACGAGCGCGACTGCACCCTGCAGCGGCGTCACCAAAAGGTGCTGGAGGAGGCACCCTCCCCAGCCGTCGACCCCGATCTGCGAGTGCGGATGGAGGCCGCCGCAGTCGCCGCTGCCTGCGCCGTGGGCTACGTGGGCGCAGGTACGGTGGAGTTCCTGCTCGCCGCCGACGGCAGCTTCTCCTTCCTGGAGATGAACACGCGCCTGCAGGTGGAACACCCGGTCACCGAGCTGATCACGGGTACCGACCTGGTGGCGCTGCAACTCTCCATCGCCGAGGGGCACCGCATTCCCGCCGACCTGTTGGTGGAGGTGCCGCTGCACGGCCACGCGATCGAGGTGCGCTTGTGTGCGGAAGACCCGTACCACGGCTACCTGCCCAGCGCTGGCGTGTTCCACGAGGTGCACTTCGGTGCTGTGCCCGGCGTGCGCGTGGACAGCGCGATCGAGTCGGGCAGCGAGGTGCCGCCCTACTACGACTCGATGATCGCCAAGCTGATCGCCCACGGTGCCACCCGCGCCGAGGCGGCCCGCCGGCTGGTGAAAGCCTTGACCGGCGCCACGCTCAACGGGCCGGTCACGAACCGCGAGTTGTTGATCGACCTGCTGTCGCGCTGGACCGAACTCGATGCCCCCGGCAGCGGCATCGACACCGGCTGGCTGGATCGCCACCCGCTCGGCGAGGCGCCAACACCCGACACGCTCACGATCGCCGCTGCTGCACTGGCCTTGGTGCCCGCGCGAAGAGGCAGGTTCCCGATCGGCTGGCGCAACAACATGTCACAACTGCAGCGTCAGGTGCTGACACACGACGGGAGCGAGCACATCATCGACTACCGCTTCGATCGCTCCGACACACTCCAGGAACTCGTCGTCGACGGCGCCACGGTGGAACTCGATCCGTTCACCCGCGACGCGCTCGGCCGTGGCAGCGTGGCAGTGCACGGTGCGTCGGTGTTCGCCGCCGGTGGCCGGTTCACGTTCGGCGTGCCCCCGCGGTTCGTGTCGCCCGACGACGCCGGACGCGCCGGGTCCACCGTGTCGCCGATGCCGGGCAAGGTCGTGCGCCTCCTCGTCGCTGTCGGCGACACCGTCGACGCCGGCCAGGGGCTGCTCTCGATCGAGGCGATGAAGATGGAGCACCTCGTGGTGTCGCCGCACAGCGGCGTCATCGCCGAGGTGTACGTGCAGGCGGGCCAGCAACTCGACGGCGGGCAAGCGTTGCTGAAGGTCGACCCCGCATGACTGGCGCCACCGAACGTGGAACACGGGCGGTGCGCATCGCCAACTGCAGCGGGTTCTTCGGCGACCGCTTGTCGGCCGCGAAGGAGATGGTGGAGGGCGGTGGCGACCGCCCCATCGATGTGCTCACCGGCGACTGGCTGGCCGAGCTGACGATCCTGATCCTGCACAAGCAGCGGCTACGCAACCCCGACACGGGGTACGCCGGAACGTTCCTGTTGCAGATGCAACAGGTGCTCGGCCACTGCGCCGCGAAGGGGATCAAGATCGTCACCAATGCCGGCGGCCTGAACCCCGCAGGCTGCGCGGAGAAGGTGCGGCTGATCGCCGAGGCGCTGGGCCTGGATGTGAAGGTGGCCCACATCGAAGGCGACGACCTGATGCCCCGCGTCGAGGAACTGCGGCCGGTGTTGGCCCACCTCGACACTGGCGCACCGCTCACGGGCCAGCCGGTGACCGCCAACGCCTACCTGGGCGGATGGGGCATCGCCGAGGCGCTGCGCGCCGGCGCCGACGTGGTGGTGTGCCCACGGGTCACCGACGCAGCACTCGTGGTGGGTGCGGCCGCGTGGTGGCACGGTTGGGCACGTGACGACTTTGATGCCCTCGCGGGCGCAGTGGTGGCCGGGCACGTGATCGAGTGCGGCACACAAGCCACCGGCGGCAACTACTCGTGGTTCGAGGAGATCCCCGACCCCACGCTGCCGCTCGGGTTCCCGATCGCCGAGGTCGAGGCCGACGGCTCGTCGGTGATCACCAAGCACGAAGGCACCGGCGGTGTCGTGAACGTGGGCACGGTCACCGCACAACTGCTCTACGAGATCGGCGCGCCCGACTACCCGAACCCGGATGTCGTCGCCCGCTTCGACACGATCCATCTCGCCGATGAAGGTCGCGATCGAGTGCGGATCGCGGGCGTGAAAGGTGGGCCGGCACCGTCGTCGGCCAAAGTGTGCCTGAACCTGGAGGGCGGCTATCGCGGTCGGATGACGTTCGTACTCACCGGGCTCGATCAGGAGCGCAAGGCGACGTGGCTGCGCGAGGCCCTGTTCCGTCGGCTGGGCGGCGAGGATCGCTTCGCCGAGGTCGATGTGCGGTTCGTGCCGGCCCCATCCGACGCGGCCACCCAGGAGCAAGCGTCGGGGCGACTGCACATCACGGTCAAGAGTCCCGACGAGAAGTTGGTCGGAAAGGCGTTCAGCGGCGCAGCCATCGAACTCGCGCTGTCCAACTACCCCGGCTTCTTCGGCACCGGTGGCCCGGCCGAGGCACAGTCGTATGGGGTGTACTGGCCGGCTCTCGTTCCCGTCGGCGACGTGCGCGAGGTCGTCGTCCTTCCCGACAACTCTCGGCTTCACGTCGCGGCCGCACCCAGCGGATCTGCGGTATCGCCCGCGACACGAACGACGGAGGCACCAGCGGCACGTGGGGTCGAGTCCGTCGAGTCCGTCGAGTCCGTCGAGCCGGTCGGTCCCGAAGCCGGTGAAGCACTGGGCACGCACTTCGCTGCCCGCAGCGGCGACAAGGGCGGCAACGCGAACGTAGGCATCTGGGCGCGTGATGCGGCCGGCTACGCATGGCTTGCCGACAACCTCACGGCCGACGCGGTGAAGGCCCTCATGCCCGAAGCAGCCGATCTCGAAGTGCGCCGCTACGAACTGCCCAACCTGTGCGCGCTCAACTTCGTGATCGTCGGCCTGTTGGGCGAGGGCGTCGCCTCCAGCACAGCGTTCGACGCGCAGGCCAAGGGCCTCGGCGAATACCTGCGCAGTCGTGTCTGGCCGGGCTGACGCGTCAGGCCAGCAAGCGATAACCGATGCCCCGGGCAGTGACGACCAGCTTGGGCTCGTCGGGCTGATCTTCCACCTTCACCCGCAAGCGGCGCACGTGCGCATCCACCAGCCTGCTGTCACCCAAGTATTCGTAGCCCCACACTCGCTCCAGCAGTTGGTCGCGTGACAGCACCATGTTGGCGTGATCGGCGAACTCGCAGAGCAGGCGGTATTCGGTCTTGGTGAGGTTCAGCTCCTGCCCCGCCTTCAACACGATGCCCTGGTCGCGACGTAACTCGATGTCGCCGAACCGACTGATCGAGGTGGGCACCGACGTGCTCTCGTGCAGGTGCACCCGGCGGAGCGCAGCGCGAATGCGCGCCGCCAGTTCCTTGGGCACCACCGGCTTCGTCACATAGTCGTCGGCCCCTGCCTCGAGGCCGGCAACCAGGTCGTAGGTGTCGGTCTGCGCGGTGACGATGATGATCGGCACGATGCTGTTCGAGCGCAGTGAGCGGCACACCTCGAAGCCCGAGAGGTCGGGGAGGCGCAGATCGAGCAGCACGAGGTCGGGTTCGCTCTCGGCGAACGCGTTCAGACCCGAGCGACCATCGGGTGCTTCGCGAACCTCGTAGCCCTCGTCCTCCAAGGCCAACCGCAGCGCGAGACGGATGGCGTCGTCGTCCTCGATGAACAGCAGTGAGATCACGATCACCATCCTGCCCGATCTGTTTCATCTGTTACAGAAATCGCACACAGCGAGCGTGGTCTCGTCACAAATGTCATGCACGCTATGAGTGTTCACGCTGCCTCGGTGAGGTGCCTTCCTCCCCCTGGTGCCTCACCGGCAGCGGTGAACGAGCGGGCAGCTCCGGCGATCTGATCGCCACAATCCTTTGGCGACCCCGTCGCCGCTCGACCCGGCGACCCATCGCCGCTCTACCCGGAGGTTGCGATGCTGGCACCAGAGCTCACCACCGTCACCGATGTCGATCGGCGACACACGACGATGACCATCACCGGGCCGATCGCCACCGCCGACCATGGGGCCGCGATCCTCACCGCATGTCAGCAGCTGCCCGACGGCCACGGTCTCGTGGTGAACCTCAGCGCCGTCACCTTCCTCACCGAGACCGGGGTGCGGGCCTTGCGTCACCTGGCCCACAGCATCACCGCCACCGGGCGCAGCGTGGCCTTCGTGTGCGCCGAACTGATCCTGCGGGCCGAGTTGCTGCTCGGCGACCTCGACATGTTGGCCCCCGTGCTGCAGGCCGATGAGCAGGCCTTTGCCCTGATCGACCGAGCAGCCTGAGCGCTCGGCCACCCTCCGCCGTCGGCGGACGCGCCAGGTGCGCGTCCGCCGACGAGCAACTCCGACTCGCGCTCGGCCCACGGATGCGCCACACTGTTGGCCGATGAACCCTCCGCGCAAACGCCGAACCCTGCGCCTGCGCACACGCGTGATGGTGTTCTTCTCCCTCACGGCGCTCACGGCCAGCCTCGGTCTCGCAGTCGTCACCTTCGCCACCTCGCGTTCGTTCATGATCGACCAGCGCCAACAGACGGCGCGCACCGAGGCGTATACGAACGCCAAGGCGGTTCGCGACCAGCTGCTCACCGGCACGCAGTTCAACGTCGACGCGCTGCGCACCGAAAGCGGTGGCTTCACCGTGTTGCTGCTCGGCGATCGGCCGTACCTCGCGGACACGCGCTACTCGCTCGAGACGTTCCCGATCGAACTGCGCCTACTGGTCGACCAGGGTGGCAGCGGCCAGCAGCGCTACGAATTCGACGGCGACCCGTACGTCGCCATCGGCATCAACATGCCCGCCGCCGACGCCCAGTACTTCGAGGCGTTCCCGATGGAGAGCACCGAGAGCAACCTGCGGGCGATCGCCACCGCGCTGCTCGCCGGCTCAGGTGTCACCATCCTGTTCGCCGGGTTCGCCGGCGCCTGGACCAGCCGGCGTCTGCTGCGGCCGCTGTCGCGTGTCGCCACGGCAGCCGGGGAGATCGCCTCCGGTGGCCTCGACGTGCGTATGGCCCGGGAGAACGACCCAGACCTCGACCGTCTGGCCAGCTCGTTCAACGAGATGGCCGACGCAGTACAGACCCGCATCGAGCGCGAGGCACGCTTCGCCAGTGACGTCAGCCACGAACTGCGGTCACCGATCACCGCGCTCACGGCCGCTGTGGAAGTGCTGGACGGTCGCCGCGACGACCTGCCCGAGCGCAGCCAACAGGCGCTCGATCTCGTGGTCAGCCAGGTGCGCCGCTTCGATCACATGGTGATGGACCTGCTCGAGCTGTCGCGTATCGACGCCGGCTCCAGCGAACTGCATCGTGAAGAAGTCGATCCGCGCGAGCTGATCCCGCGCATCGCCCAGCGCTACGGGTTCGGCGAGGTGGAGATCGACGTTGCCACCAAGGTGCCGCCGCTCGTGCGCCTCGACAAGCTGCGCTTCGAACGGATCCTCGCCAACCTGCTGGAGAACGCCCGCGAGCACGGTGGCGGCCCAGTGCGAGTGTTCGCCGAGATGCGCGGCCGACAGACGCTGGTGCTCGGCGTCGAGGACGCCGGCCCCGGCGTGGCCCGCGGCGAGCGGTCGCGCATCTTCGAGCGCTTCGCCCGCGGCAGCGCTGCCCGCCATCGCGTCGGCACCGGCCTCGGCCTCGCGCTCGTCGCCGAACACGCGCAGGCCCACGGCGGCGAGGCCTGGGTGGAAGACCGACCCGGTGGCGGCGCCCGCTTCATGGTGAGCTTCCTGGAGGTGACGTGATGCACCGACGATTCCTGACCGCGCTGCTGGCAGCCACGCTGGCGAGCACGGCCATGGCCGCGTGCAGCGTGGTGGACGATGGCAAGGTCAGCCGGATCAACCCGCCGGGCGATCTCGACGACACGCTCCCCAGCACCACCTCCACCAGCACGACCATGATCCCCACCAGCACGTCGGGGTTGGAGACCTCCACCTCCATTGTGCAGACGGAACTCGTGCGCCTGTACTACATCGCCGGCGGTCAGCTCACGTACGTGAACCAGGCGCTGCCCTCACCGGTGGTGCTGCAGCTGATCGTGTCGGCGCTGCAGTCCGGCCCTCCGCCCGACACGCCGGGCCTGCGCACTGCGATCCCGCCGGACGCCGTGATCATGGTGCGCCCGCCCGATGGCACCGGCGTCGCCCGCGTCGACCTGCCCGACAGGTTCTTCGACGAGATCGCGATCGGCGACCAACGCTACGCGATCGCCCAGATCGTGCTCACACTCACCGACAGCCGCGGTATCGGCCAAGTGACCTTCGATCTGCCCGTCACCAAGCCGTCGGGTGAATTCGTGGCCGCGGGTACGCCGGTCACCCACCTCGACTACCAGAGCCTCACCGGAACACTCGCGCCGCCCGAGTCGACCACCGGCACCACCACATCGGACCCGTGATCCGCCCCGGCGCCAAGAGGCGGCCGGTAGCCTGGATCACCTGATGCACAGCGGATTCGTCACCCTCGTCGGCAGGCCGAACGTGGGCAAGAGCACCCTCGTGAACGCGATGTGCGGGCACAAGGTCAGCATCGTCAGCGACAAGCCGCAAACCACGCGCCATCGCGTGATGGGCGTGCTCAACACCCCCGAATCGCAGCTCGTGTTCGTCGACACGCCCGGCCTCCACAAACCGGTCACGGCGCTCGGCGAGCGAGTGAACGCCACCGCGCTCGACAGCGTCAGCGACGTCGATGTGGTGTGCCTCGTCATCGACGCCACCAAGCCGTTCGGTAGCGGCGACAAGTGGGTCGCCAGCCACCTCGAGATGTCGAAGGCCGTGGTCATCCTCAACAAGACCGACGCGGCGAAGCAGCACCAGGTGCTCGGTCAGCTCACCGCGCTCAGCGCACTGGGCGCGTCCGACTACTTCCCGGTGTCCGCCAAGACCGGCGCCGGCATTCCCGAGTTGGTGGCGTTCCTGTCGGCCAAACTGCCCGAGGGGCCGCAGTACTTCCCCATCGAGACGAAGAGCGACCAGCCCGAAGAGCAATGGGTGGCCGAACTCGTGCGCGAGCAACTGCTGGCGGTCACCCACGACGAGCTGCCGTACAGCATCGCCACGCGCGTCACCGAGTGGGAATGGCCCCGGATCCGGGTGGAGATCATCGTCGAGCGCGACAGCCAGAAGGGCATGGTGATCGGCAAGGGCGGTGCCGTGCTGAAGGAAGTCGGCCAGCTCGCACGCGCCCAGCTGCCCGAGGGGTGCTTCCTCGAGCTGTTCGTGAAGGTCGACAAGGACTGGCAGCGCAAGCCCGACCGGGTGCAACGCCTGGGTTACTGACGCCTGCTCGGCGCCTGGCACACTGTGCACATGGCACCTCGCATCATCAACGGCAGCGCAGAACTCAAGACCCTCGTCGGCGAGCACCTCGGCTACAGCCCGTGGCTCACCGTCACGCAGGAGAGCGTCAACATGTTCGCCGAGGCCACTGGCGACCACCAGTGGATCCATGTCGACGTCGAGCGCGCCAAGAAGGAGAGCCCGTTCGGCGGGCCGATCGCCCACGGCTACCTCACGCTCTCGCTGATCCCGGCGCTGCTGCCCCAGGTGGTCGTCACCACCGGCTTCAAGATGGGCGTCAACTACGGCTGCAACAAGGTGCGTTTCATGTCGCCCGTGCCGGTGGGCGCCAACCTGCGTATCGGCGGCGTGCTGAAGCAGGTCGACGACATCGCCGGCGGCGTGCAGGTCACGTACGAGGTCACGTTCGAGATCGAGGGCAACCCGAAGCCGGCCTGCGTCG
The DNA here is from genome assembly GCA_030645495.1 of Actinomycetota bacterium. Taxonomy (GTDB): domain Bacteria; phylum Actinomycetota; class Acidimicrobiia; order Acidimicrobiales; family Ilumatobacteraceae; genus UBA668. The sequence goes on along the minus strand of JAUSLV010000011.1, from coordinate 203,787 downwards.
CCGAGGTGATCTACCGCAGCTACGAGTGAGCTCCAGGCGGTGCTACGCCACTGTTAGGTTGCACCCGTCACCCATTGCCGGGTGATCACTCGCACACAGGGGATCGAGCGATCATGGAGTACACCTTCAGCTACGGCACGCCCATCACCGAAGAGGAAGCCCTCGCGGAAGCTGCGGCGATGGGCTTCCACTGCTTCGCGTTCGACATCGAGACCCCCGAGGACGAGCCCCTGCACTGGCACGAGTTCGACTCCGTGACATGGGTGATCTCGGGAACCGGTGCGTTCCGCGATGGCAACGGCACCGTCACCGAAATCGGCCCCGGCTGCCGCGCCGAGGCGCCCGCCGGGTGGCTGCACAGTAACCTCGCCGGGCCATCCGTGAGGGTGGTGCTCGCCACCAACCTCCCGTACCGGGAGTGGACGATGCCGATCGACAAGGACCCCGCGCTGCTGCCCACGCGGTGAGCCGAGCGGTTCAGCGGAAGTTGGGGATCACCTTCGTGGCGAACAGTTCCAGCGTCTCGGTACTGGGGTAGTCGCTGCACCACGGGATGAAGCCCGTGCACCCGAGCTCGATGTACTGCTCGATCTTCTCGCAGACCTCTTCGGGGGTGCCCACCAGGTTGCCTTCGCGCCAGCTCTCGAACGGCTCGCCCCAGCTGCTGCGCGTGCCGCCGGCGACGACCTCGGCCTCGGTGTTGCGGATGAACACCTCGGGCGACCAGGTCTTGCGGATGGTGGCCTCGTCGCGACCCACGGCAGCACAGTGCTCCTTGAGGATCTCGCGTTTGCGCGCCCACTCGTGCGGCTTGCCGCCGAAGTTGGCGCAGTCGGCATGGCGGGCCACCACGCGCAGCGTGAGCTGCTCGCCGCCGCCGCCGATCCAGATGGGTGGGTGCGGCGACTGCAGCGGCTTGGGATCGCACTGTGCGCCGTACAGCGAGTAGTACGTGCCCTCGTAGCTGGTGTCGGCCTGGGTCCACATGCTCTTCACGATCTCGACGCTCTCGCGCAGCATCCCGATGCGCGCCGCGGGCCGAGGGAAGTCGAATCCGTAGCCCTTGTACTCGTGCTCGTACCATCCGGCACCGATGCCCCAGTCGAGGCGCCCGCCGCTGATGATGTCGACCGTGCTCGTGATCTTCGCCAGCACGCTGGGCTCGCGATAGCTGTTGCAGCCCACCATCTGGCCGAGGCGCACGCGCGAGGTGCGCTGGCTGATCGCCGCCATCGTGGTCCAGCACTCGAACACGGCCTCGTGCGCGGCCTTGGGCACGTTGTGGAAATGGTCGTAGACCCACACCGAGTCGTAGCCCAGTTCCTCGGCCAACACCGCCATGTCGACGGCCTTCTGCCACTTCGCCTGCGCCCCCTCGATGCCCACGAGCTCCATCTTCCAGCCCTGGGGAATGAAGGCGCCGAACAGGTTCTTCGACTGATCGCGAGTGTCGACGATCGGGTGCTGCACGTTGCTCATGATCGGAACCTACCGCGCCCGCTCCACCTCAGGGGCTCGATGCGTGACGGAGGACACACCTGGCCTAGCTTCGGGGAATGGTCGTCGCCCAGTTCCCGGTCGCTGCGGTGCACGAAGCCATCGCCGCCACACGACCCGACCAACTGTGCATCGCTCACGGTGCGCGGCGGCTCACCTGGCAACAAGTGACCGAGCGCACGCGGCGACTGGCCAACCACCTGTTGGGTGAGGGTCTCGGGTGCGACGTCGAACGCTCCGCACTGGAGAGCCACGAGAGCGGCCAGCATCACCTGGCGGTCTACCTGCACAACGGCGTGGAGTATCTCGAATCGATGCTCGGTTCGTTCAAGGCTCGTGTCGCGCCGTTCAACGTGAACTACCGATACGTCGCCGAGGAGTTGCAGTACCTGCTGGCCGATGCACGGGCCGCCGCCGTGGTGGTGCACAGCCAGTTCACGCCCACGCTCGCCGACGTACTGCCCGAACTGCCGCTGCTGCGCGTCATTCTGCAGGTACCCGATGCGAGCGGGTTGCCGCTCCTGCCCGGCGCGGTGTGGTACGAGGATGCTCTCGCAGCCGCTTCCCCTGCCAAGCCGTCGGTGCAGTGGAGCCCCGACGACCTGTACATCCTCTACACGGGCGGCACCACCGGCATGCCCAAGGGAGTGCTGTGGCGCAACGGCGACGCGAACGTCGAGTGCTTCGGTGGCAGCCGCGCCGAAACCATCGACGACGTGCTCGCCGAGGCCACCGGTGCGCTTCGCGCCCTGCTCGCTCCCCCGTTCATGCACGGCGCCGGGCACTGGATGTGCTTTCGAACGTGGAACAACGGTGGGTCGGTGTTCATCCAGGACCACCCCGAGCACCTCGACCCACACGACATCTGGAGCACGGTCGAGCGCGAGCAACTCAACTTCCTGTTGATCGTCGGCGATGCGTTCGCGCGGCCGCTGCTCGACCAGCTCGAGCACACCTCGTACGACCTGTCGTCGCTCACCGTGTTGCTCTCCGGCGGCGCCGCGCTCAGCGCGCCCCTGAAGGAGGAGTTCCTCCGCCATCTGCCGACGATGATGATCGTCGATGGCCTCGGCTCCTCAGAGGCCGGCGGGCAGGTGTCGCACGTGTCGGCCGGGGCCGGCGCCACCACCGGCACGTTTCCGCTGGGCCCGGGCAACCATGTGCTGTCGGCCGAGCTCGACAGGGTGCTCGAGCCGGGCGACCCCGAACTGGGGTGGCTGAGCAAGAGCGGCGGGTTGGCGCTCGGCTATCTGGGCGACCCGGACAAGACCGCGCGCACCTACCCCGTGATCGACGGCGTGCGCTACGCCGTGCCGGGCGATCGCGCCCGCCTGCGCAGCGACGGCGTGGCCGAACTGCACGGCCGCGACTCGGCCACGATCAACTCGGGCGGCGAGAAGATCTTCGCCGAAGAGGTGGAGGCCGCCGTCAAGACGCACCCCGCGGTCTACGACTGCGTCGTCGCCGGACGGCCCAGCGAGAAGTGGGGAACCGAGGTGGTGGCGATCGTGCGACTGCGCGAGGGCCACGAGGCAACGGTCGCCGATCTGCGGAACGCCGCCGAACAACACATCGCTCGCTTCAAGCTGCCCAAGACAGTGGTGTTCGTGCGCGAGATCGTGCGCTCCCCCGCCGGCAAGGCCGACTACCGCTGGGCCAAGCAGGTGGCCGCCGACTCACCGGCCTGATGTCGACCTCGCTCTAGCTCCAGACGGGATCGATGGGGGTGATCGTGCCGAAGTGCTGCTCCAGCCGCTCGGCGACGGCGAGGCAGGTGAGGTCGGCGAAGCGACGGCCGATGATCTGCGCGCCAGTGGGCATGCCGCCGGCCATTCCCACCGGCACGATCACCGAGGGCAGGCCGAGCAGGTTGGCCGGCAGCACCGGACGCAACGTGTCGAGCACGAACTTCGCGTTCTCCAACGACTCCACGTCGAAGCCCAGCTCGAACGGCGGGTGCGCCCACGTGGGCATCAGCAGCACGTCGTGGTCAGTGAGGAACGTGTGCCACTCGCGGTCAACGCGGTTGCGATCGCCCAGCGCCAGCATCATCTCCGACGTGTTCACCACGGGGAAGACTTCTTCGCCGTACGCAATGAACTGCTTGCCGGCCGCGCCGAGCACGAGATCGAGCAGCGGCTTCTGAGCTCGCATCTCCGCGCCGAGCAGGATCCCCCACAGTTCCACCGTCCGCTCCACCGACAAGGGTGCGGCCTCCACCACGTCGGCACCAGCGTTGGACAGTGCATCGGCTGCGGCGCGAATCGCGGCCGCCACCTCGGGGTGCGTGGTGCCACCGGACGGATCGGCACACACCGCAACCTTCCACCGGCGGCCGGCAGTACGGTCGGCCAACGTGACCGGTAGGGCACGCGGGTCGCGATCGTGGGGGCCGGCGATCGCCAGCAGCCCGGCGCGTACATCGGCGACGTGGCGCGCCATCGCGCCCTCCGACAGCATCAATTGAGCGGGCAGGCCAGGATCCTCCGGCGGCACGACCGTCGCCCACGGCACGAGGCCTTGGGTGGGCTTGATCGAGGCGATCCCGCACGCGGTGGCGGGGTTGCGCAATGAGCCGCCGATGTCGTTGCCGAACCCCAGCGGCGACATGCCACTGGCTAGTGCCGAACCCTCGCCACCGCTGGAACCGCCGGTGGTGCGCCGGGGGTGCCACGGGTTGTGCGTGTTGCCGTGCAGCGAACTCTCGGTAGTGACGCGCAGGCCGAGATCGGGCAGGTTGGTGCGCCCGATCGGGATGCCGCCGGCCGCGCGCACACGCTCGACCACCGGCGAGTCGATCGGGGCCACAGCCTCGGCGAGGATCGGCACCGACTGGGTGGTGGGCGTGCCGGCCAGGTCGATGTTCTCCTTCACCGTGACGGGCACACCGTGGAATTTGCCCAGCTGCGCGCCCGCAGCGACCGCCGCATCTGCTGCGTCGGCGGCCGCCAGCGCGGTGTCGTCGAGGCGGCGCACGATCGCGTTCAGACGCGGGTTCACTTCGTCGATGCGCGCCAGGTGCGCGACCACGACCTCACGACTGGAGACCTCCTTGCGGGCGATCATCCCCGCCAGTTCCAGTGCACCCTTCCGCCACAGTTCGTTGCTCATGGGCGAATGCTCGCACAGTCACCTAACCTGAGTCGCCGTGAGCGAGCGCAGCTGGGACAGCGAGACCCTTCCCGAGGGCGAAGACAAGGTGCACGCCGTCCGCGAGATGTTCGACGCCATTGCGCCGCGCTACGACATGGTGAACCGCATCATGACCTTCCGCCTCGACGTGCGGTGGCGGCGCAAGGCCGTGAAGCTGCTGGCGCTGCCCGCAGGCAGCACTGTCATCGACCTTGCCGCCGGCACCGGCGACCTGTGCATCGACCTGCAGAGGGCCGGCCACCGCCCGTTGGCGTTCGATCTGTCGTTCGGCATGTTGTTGGCCGACCGCAGCGCCAGCCCGCGTGTGCAGGCCGACATCCTGCGCCTGCCACTACCCGACGGCTCGGTCGATGGCGCCACGTGCGGCTTCGCGCTGCGCAACCTGCTCGACCTGCCCGTGTTCTTCGCCGAACTCGCCCGGGTGGTGCGCACCGGCGGCCGGATCGCGTTGCTCGACGTGGGTGTGCCGCACAACCCGGTCATCCGCTGGGGCAACAACATCTACTTCGGCAAGGTCGTGCCCAAGATCGGCGCGCTGCTGTCCGATGGTGCCGCCTACCGCTATCTGCCCAAGAGTGTCGCCTACCTGCCCGACCGGCTCGAGCTGGTGCGCCTGCTGCGCGAGGCCGGGTTTGCCGACGCCGAGCACCGCCAGCTTTCCGGCGGCCTCACGCAGCTGATGGTCGGCACGCGCGACTGACATGCGTGCCCACACTCGACCCCTCGCACACGACGTCGACCTCAACGACATCGCCGGCGGTGACGGCTACTTGTTCGTGCGCGACGGCGTCGGCGTGGCCGGGCGTGGCGTCGCCGCCCGCGTCCCGCTCGCGCAGGTCGCGGCCACGCTCGCCGCGATCGAGCACAGCAGCGAAGTGGCAGGCGCACACCCGATCGCGCTGGGTGTCGTGCCGTTCGAGCCGGGGGCACCCTGCGAGTTGGTGATCCCGCAGGTGTTGGTGGGCAAGGCGGCCGACGGCCGCCGCTGGGTCACCACGATCGACGACGCTCCGCTCGACCTCGCGCCCCGCTCCCGCCCGGCACCACATGCTCAAACGTTCCACGTCGCTCCGCGCACACCCATCGATCGCTATCTCGCCGCCGTCACTCGGGCCCGCGACGCAGTGCGCAACGGCAGCCTCACCAAGGCCGTCATCGCTCGCGAGGTCACCGTCAGCAGCGACGAGCCGATCGACGTGCATGCCGTGTTGATGCGGCTGAAGGCCACGTTCGGCAGCAGCTACCGCTACTCGGTCGATGGGTTCATCGGCGCCTCGCCGGAACTGTTGGTGCACGTGGAGGGCAACACGGTGCGCTCGCATCCGCTGGCCGGCACAGCACCGCGCACGGGCGACGCCGACACCGACCGGCGCGCCGCCAGCGAGCTGCTGGCCAGCGAGAAGAACCAGATCGAGCATCGTGTGGTCATCGACATGATCCACGACACGCTGCTGCCCTGGTGCAGCTACCTCGACTGGCAACCCGAACCTTCGATCATCACCGTCGCCAACGTGCAGCACCTCGGTACGGCGATGGAGGGTCACCTCAGCGACCCGCGCCCCGACGTGCTCGAGTTGGTGACGGCGCTGTCGCCGACACCCGCACTCGGCGGCTTTCCGCGTACCGAGGCGCTCGCGCTCATCGCCCAGGCCGAGGGCTTCGCCAGAGGTCGTTACGGCGGGGCTGTCGGCTGGGTCGATGCCCACGGTGACGGCAGCTGGGCGGTCGCCATCCGCTGCGCCGAGCTGTCGCCCGATCGACGCTCGGCCCGCCTGGTGGCCGGTGGCGGCATCGTCGCCGACAGCGAACCGCTCAGCGAGTTGGCCGAAACTCAGGCCAAGCTGCAGGCGATGCTCTCGGCCATCGTGCGCCCCTGACACCGTCCACGGGCCGTCGGGCCCTCGCTGGCGTCATCCGAGCGCGTCGGCGACGGCTGCGTAGAGACGATCGTGAGCACCCACATTGGCGGCGCGAGCGGACGGCACGCGGATCACCTGGATCGCTGGATCGGCGAGCGCGGACGACAGCTCGGCGCCAGTGGTGACCGAGCGTGCACCCAGCCCATGCGCGGCGGCCAGCGCCACGACGTCGGTGCCGTGGGGCGTGCCGAACAGCTGCTCGAAGCGATCCGCCGTGAGTAGCTGCGCCTGCGGCAGGAACGAAAAGATGCCGCCACCGTCGTTGTCGGACACCACGATCGTGAACGGCAACCTGCGCCCGGCGAGCGCCGTCAGCGATGACTGATCGTGACAGAACGCCACATCGCCGAGGTGCACCACGGTGCGTTGGCCGGAACCGAGTGCGACACCGATTCCGGTGGCGATGACTCCGTCGATGCCGTTGGCGCCCCGGTTTGAATGCACCCCGGTGCGCACCTCGCCACGACCGAACCACTCGAGATCGCGCACCGGCATCGAGGACGACACCACGAGTTGACCACCCGCCGCAGACAGCACGCGCGCAACGCCCGGCTCGGACAATGCGGGCTCGGCAGACACCACATCGCTGATCGCCTGCTGCGCGCAACGTTCGGCGTGCTGCCAGCGGGCGAGCCATGGTGTGCCCGTGGCACCCTTCACGAGACCCAACAGCTCGGTGCACACCGTCGACGGGCGCCCGTAGACGCGCTCGGTGATCATCCCCGAGGGATCGAGGATCCGCTGTTGCCGGTGCACCTGCACGTGGGTGGCGCCGCTGGTGGCGAGCCACTGGCTCAGCACTTTCGACGCCGGGGGCTCACCGAGGTGCAGCACGGCGGTGGGCACATGGTCGACGGCGAACGGAGCATGCCGCAGGAGCGGGTCGAACGCACACACGGCCTGCGGAAGATGCCGACAGCCCGACCGTGGGTCGGCCAGCACCGGCCAGTTCAGCGCGACCGCCAGCGCTTCCACGGCACCGACGTCGTCAACCCCGGCGCCCGCCACGATGACCCCGCGCGGGTGGTCGAGCATCGCTGCCAGCGTCGAGATGTCGGGGCGCATCATGAACCAGCCGTCGGGTTCGACAGCAGGCCAGTCGACCGCGGGTGGCAGCGCACTGGGCGAGCCGACGAGCGGCTCGCGGAACGGAAGGTTCACGTGCACCGGCCCCGCGTCGCCGTCGACCGCGCTCATCCACCAGTCGGCGGCGAACTCGCGCCACACCGGAGCATCGGCGAGTTCGGGAACTCCGGGGTCGGCGAAGCAGCGCACGACCGCGCCGTAGAGATCGATCTGGTCGATCGTCTGCGGTGCACCGATGCCGTGCAGTTCGAGCGGCCGATCGGCGGTGAGCACCAACATCGGCACACCCGACAGGTCGGCTTCGACCACCGCCGCGTGGAAGTGGGTGGCGGCGGTGCCGCTGGTGCACAGCACGACCGCTGGCACCCCGGTGGCAAGCCCCACGCCGAGCGCGGTGAACGCAGCACTGCGTTCATCGTGCATCACCTGCACGTCGAGGTCGACATGAGCCGCGAGCGCGAGCGCCATCGGGGTACTGCGCGACCCGGGAGCGATGATCGCGTGGCGCAGACCCATGCGCACCCATTGATCGACGAGGGTGGCGCAGAACGTCGCCTGCACGTCCTCTGGAAGCTGCGTCATGCAGCCAACCTTACGGGCGTATCCTCGCCATGTGCGTCCTTCACTCAGCGTCGAGATCTGGTCCGATGTCGTCTGCCCCTGGTGCTACATCGGCAAGCGTCGATTCGAGAAGGCGGCGGCGGTGCTCGCCGACGAGGTCGACCTGCAGGTGGTGTTCCGTCCGTACCAGCTCGACCCGACGGCATCGCCGGGTGTCGCCACCCCGGTGGCCGAGGCCTATGCGAAGAAGTTCGGCGGTCCCGAGCGCGCCGCATTGCTGATGGCCCAGGTCACCGAGGTGGCCGCGGCCGAGGGCCTCGAGTTCCACATGGATCGTGCACTGCGCGCCAACACGCTGTTGGCGCACCGCCTGCTGTGGCTGGCGGAGGCCACCGCACACCAGTACGCGCTGAAGGAGCGCCTGCTGTCGGCCTACTTCAGCGAGGGCGCCGACATCGGCGATCCCGACGTGCTCACCGCGCTCGCTGCCGACGTGGGAATGCCGGCCGAGCAGGTGCGTGCCTTCCTCGCCAGCGACGACGGGGTGGCGCAGGTGCGTTCGCTGCTGGAGGTTGCCGCCGAGAATGAGATCTCCGCGGTGCCCACGTTCGTGCTCGACGGCCGGTGGGCGATCCCTGGGGCGCAAGATCCCGACACGTTCGTCACCGTCATCCGCCGCATGGTGGCTCGCCAGGCTCAGGAGGCCGCTGCCGCCGCCCCGACGTGCGCCGACGAGGTGTGCGATGTCTGAGTGGCAGTCGCTCGCTGCGCCCCTGGCAGCCGAACGGTGCGGCGCTCACGGTGCCCCCAGGATCGTGTTCGTGCACGGCTTCACCCAGACCGCGAACTCGTGGAAGCCGATCGCCGAGCAGTTCGTCGCCCGCGGGTTCGAAGCCGTCGTCGTCGACCTTCCGGGCCACGGCGGCTCGGCGGGTGTGCGCGCCGACCTCCGCCGGACGGCCGACATGATCGCCGGCCTCGGCGGCCCGGCCACCTACGTCGGCTACAGCCTCGGTGGCCGCGTGTGCCTGCACCTCGCGCTGATGTACCCGCACCTGGCGGGATCGCTCGTGCTGATCGGCGCCCATCCGGGCATCGACGATGCCGACGAGCGCTCCGCTCGACGCGAAGCCGACGACGCGCTCGCGGCGCACCTGCTCGACGTTGGCGTCGAAGCGTTCCTTGCGGAATGGACCACGCTTCCCTTGTTCGGCGGATTCGAATTCGCCGAGGGCGACCGCGCCGACCGCCTGCGCAACAACGCGGAGGGCTTGGCGAGCAGCTTGCGCATGGCCGGCACCGGCGAGCAGTTGCCGCTGTGGCCCCGCTTGCGCGAGCTGAACATGCCGGTGCTCGCGCTCGCGGGTTCACACGACAGCAAGTTCGCCGCGATCGCAGAGCAGATCTCCACCGCCGTACCCTTCGGCCGGTTCCGCCTGATCCCCGATGCTGCCCACGCCGCTCATCTGCAGCAACCCCAAGCCGTGATCGACGCGATCGTGAGCGCGCTGCCCTTGTGAGCCCTGGTCAGGTCAGCCGCTGATCGCGATGCCCAGCGCGGCCACCATCCCGGTGACGAGTTGCACCTTGCCCGTCGCCCCGAGCACCGGGATCAGCGCCGAACCCTTCGCTCCGCCCAGCACGGCCTTCAGCGCCGGCACCGCCACCACGATCCCCACCAACCCGATCGCAGCCCACGGCCGGCCCGTGAGCGCGATGGCCAGCACGAGCGCGTCGGCCGCAGCCAGCAGCAGCACGTAGAACCGCCGAGTGATGCGATCACCGAGGCGGACGGCCAACGTGTGCTTCCCCACCTCGCGGTCGGTGGGGATGTCGCGCAGGTTGTTCACCACCAGCAGCGCGCAGGCGAGGCATCCGGCGACGCAGCCGGCCAGCCAGCCCAAGCCGGTGATCTGCTCGGACACCACGTACAACGACCCCACCGTGGCAACGAGACCGAAGAAGACGAACACGAACACCTCGCCCAGGCCCATGTACCCGTAGGGGCGGGGACCACCTGTGTAGCCCCACGCGGCCAGGATCGCCGCCGCACCCACCGCCAGCAACCACCACGTGGTGACCACGGCCAGCCCCAGGCCGGCCACCGCGGCCACGCCGAACGCGGCCAGCGCGGCCTTCTTGACTGCCGATGCCGACGCGAGGCCGCCGGCCACCAGGCGCACCGGCCCCACCCGCACTTCGTCGGTGCCGCGCACGCCATCGCTGTAGTCGTTGGCGTAGTTCACACCCACCTGCAGCGCGAGGCTCACCAGCAGGGCAGGGCCGACGCGCCACCACACCGGGCCGGGCGAGCCGACCGCAGCGGCGGCGCCGAGCGCCACCGGCACGACGGCCGCGGGGAGTGTGCGGGGACGGGCGCCGATCAGCCAACGGTTCATTCCGTGCATTCTCGCCTATCCTCGCCCCCGTGCCTCACCTCGTCGCGCTCGACATGCCCGGCGGCCCGGCATTCGTCGACGCCCTGCAACGCGAGTGGGATGCGGGGAACGCCGTCCTGCCGGTCGACCGGCGACTGCCGGCGCCGGCGCGGGCGGCACTGTTGGAGGCAATGGCACCCGCGGCGCTCGTGAACGCGGAAGGACGCCACGCTCTCGCGGTTGGCCGCCACGTGGAGCCTGGCGACGCGTTGGTGATGGCCACCAGCGGATCGACCGGCACCCCGAAGGGGGTGATCCTCACGCACGCAGCGGTCGCTGCCTCGGCTGCTGCCACGACCGCCCGCCTCGGCACGTCCTCCGCCGACACGTGGCTGGCATGCCTGCCGCTGGCGCACGTGGGCGGCATGTCGGTGGTCACGCGGGCGCTGCACACCGGCGCTCGACTGGTCGTGCACGATGGCTTCGACGCACGGGCGGTGGAAGCCGCCGCTCGGCAGGGTGCCACTGTCGTGTCGCTGGTAGCGACGGCGCTCGCGCGAGTCGACCCCGCGCTGTTCCGCGTGATCGTGCTCGGCGGCTCGCGTCCTCCTGCCGCACTGCCCCCCAACACGCACACCACCTACGGGCTGACGGAAACCGGCAGCGGCGTGGTGTACGACGGTCGTGCGCTCGATGGCGTGGAGGTGCAGATCGCGGCCGACGGCGAGGTGTTGCTACGGGGCCCGATGCTGTGTCGCGAGTATCGCGACGGCACCACGCCCCTCGACCCCGACGGCTGGCTGCACACGGGCGACCTCGGGCGGTGGCAGCCAGACGGCCGTCTGCATGTCGACGGCCGGCGCGGCGAGATGATCATCACCGGCGGCGAGAACGTGTGGCCCGAAGCGGTGGAGGCAGTGCTCGCCACGCATCCACGGGTGGCCGACGTGGCCGTGGCCGGTGTGCCCGACCCCGAATGGGGTCAGCGCGTCGTCGCCTGGGTGGTACCCGAAGGTGGCCCGCCCAGCCTCACCGACCTGAAGAGCTTGGTCAGCGAGCGACTGCCGGCGTTCTGCGCACCGAAGGAGCTCAGGCTGGTCGACTCGCTGCCGCGTACTGCCCTGGGCAAGGTGCAGCGGTACCGACTGGCGGACCCCAGCACCACCACCACCTGATCATCAGATCGCGGGATCGACACCTTCGGCATCGAGGTCGTGCTCAACGGTCACCTTCACCTGACGAATGCGGCGACCGTCCATCTCGGCAGCGGTGAACCGCCACCCTTCGTGCACCACCGACTCACCCTCGTCGGGCACGTGCTCGAGCGTGCCGAACAGGAAACCACCCACGGTGTCCCAGTCGTCGTCCGGCAGGTGGATGCCGAGCAGATCGTTCAGGTCGTCGATCGCCATCGCCCCGTCGACGAGATAGTCGCCGTCGGCCAGCCGCTGCACTTCGGCGTCTTCCTCGTCGTGCTCGTCGACGATGTCGCCGACGAGTTCCTCGAGGCAGTCCTCCAGCGTGATCAACCCGGCGATCGCGCCGTACTCGTCGGCGACGAGCGCGAGGTGGTACTTCAGCGCCTGCATCTCGCGCATCAGCCGGTTCACCGGCTTGTTCTCCGGCACGAAGTGCACCGTGCGAAGGAAGTCGGTGACCGGTCGATCGCCGCCACCCTCACGCTCGGTGCGCATCAGGTCTTTGGTATAGGCCAGGCCGCGAACGTCGTCCTCGTCGGTGTTCATCACCGGCAGCCGGCTGTACCCGTGCTCGATCGCGAGGTCGAGCGCCTGGGTGACGGTGCACATCTCCTCGATGACCACCATGTCGGGCCGCGGCACCATCACTTCACGAGCCACGGTGTCGCCGAACTCGATGATGCTCTCGATGAGCTCGCGTTCCTCGTGCTCCACCACGCCGTCCTCGGCGGCGACCTCGACAATGCCCAGCAGCTCCTGCTCGGACACGAACGGGCCCTGCTCGAGTCCCTTGCCGCGCACGATGACGTTGGTAAGGGTGATCAGCCCACGCGACACCCACTGCAGCGGCGGGAACGCCACCAGCAGCAGGGTGGGCCGCGCCGACAGCAGCGCCGCCCGCTGCGGGTACTGCACCGCATAGGTCTTGGGCACGGCCTCGGCAAGCACGAAGAACACGACGACATTCAGCACCACGCCGACAGCCACACCAGCGGCGCCGAACATGTGACCGGCCACGATGGCCGTGAGTGTGGTCTGCACGGTCTGGCAGATGTTGACGGTGAGCAGCAGCGGATTCACCCACCGGTCGGGTTGGTCGACGAGCCGCTTGAGCGCCTTGCCCGACTTGTGGCCCTTGTCGGCGAGCGAGCTGGCCCGCGGCTTGTTCATCCGCGACAGACCCATCTCTGCCACTGCAGCGAAGATCAGGATGATCAGCAACACGAAAATGACCACGAGCATCAGCGCGTCGACGTTGGTGAAGGTGTAGCCGATCATTCGGCTTGCTCCTGCCGGAACCCGGCCGGCATCGGCCCGTGCCAGTGGTGTTCCTGCAACAGCTCCAGCTCGCGAGCCCGCATCGCTCGCGTCTGGTCGTCGTCGTCGTGGTCGTGGCCCAGTACGTGCAACAAGCCGTGCACCACCAGCAGCGCCAATTCATCGTCCGTGGTGCCGGCGTGCTGTGGTGCCTGGCGAGCAGCCACAGCAGGGCAGATCACCACATCGCCCAACAGCAGCGGCATGTCGCCCGGATCCGCCGGCGCACGGTCGGGACCACGGCTGATCGGCTGGCCGTGCAGCACGATCTCCGCCTCGGCGGCATCGATCGGGAAGGCGAGCACGTCGGTGGGGCCGGCTTTCCCCATGTGCAACTCGTTCAGCTCACCCATCTCGGCTTCGCTGACGAACAGCAGCGCCAACTCGGCCAGGCCGCGCACACCTTCGGAGCGCAGCACCTCGGTGGCCAAGCGTTGCCAGCGTTCCAGCTCGACGGGCAGATCGCGCTGTTCGTCGGCGACGAACACCTCTGGCTCGCCGTCGCCACCGATGCGGCGAGGCGCGTCGAGGTGCGGGCGGGATGGGTCAACCACGACCGGCCTCCATGCGTGCTGGCTCCTTGTTGAGACGGATCTCATCGGCCCGTTCGTACGCGGCGACGATGTCGCCCACGATGCGGTGGCGCACCACGTCGGAGGCCTTCAGGTGCACGAAGGCCAAGCCCTCGATGCCCGTGAGCGTGCGCTCGAGACCGATCAGGCCGCTGCGGCCGTCGGGCACATCGATCTGCGTGGTGTCGCCGGTGACCACCACCTTCGAGCCGAATCCGATGCGCGTGAGGAACATCTTCATCTGCTCGGGCGTGGCGTTCTGCGCCTCGTCGAGGATGATGAAGCTGTTGTTCAGGGTGCGGCCACGCATGAAGGCCAGCGGTGCCACCTCGACGGCTTGCCGTTCGAGCAGTTTCTGCGCACCGTCGGGCTCGACCATGTCGTACAGCGCGTCGTAGAGCGGGCGCAGGTAGGGGTCGATCTTGGCCATCAGGTCGCCCGGCAGGAAGCCGAGTCGCTCGCCCGCCTCGACGGCCGGGCGAGTGAGGATGATCCGCTGCACCTGCTTGGTTTGCAGCGCCTGCACCGCCATCGCCACCGCCAACCAGCTCTTGCCGGTGCCGGCCGGGCCCAGACCGAACGTGATGACGTGATGGCGGATCGCATCGACATAGTGCTTCTGGCCGGCTGTCTTCGGCCGGATCGGCTTGCCCTTCGAGCCGCGCAGAATGTCGTCGGTGAGCACGCGGCTGGGCTTCTCGTTGTCGCGCATCATGTCGATGCTGCGCCGCAGGCTGCTCTCGTCGAGGTGCTGACCCTGCTGCAAGAGCGTGATCAGCTCCTCGCACAGCCGGCCGACGTGCTCGGACTGCGGCCCCTCAATGTTGATCTCGTTGCCGCGCACCACCACGCTCGCGTCGGGGAAGGCCTCCTCGATCTGGCGCAGGTTCGCGTCGCGCTGACCGACGAGCGCCGACATCAGGTGCGCCCCGGGCACGATCACCGTGTAGGGCTTGGCCAGTGAGGTCATGCGCGGCGACACGTGGATGGTTTCATTCGGAGATACGGTAGCGAACGCGCGAGCCTCAACGGTGCTGGTTCACCGGGATCCGCTCCGCCGGCGGTGCCTCGGCCTGGCCGATGGCGGCCAGATCGATGGCGAAGTAATATGACGCACCCAGGTGCATCACCGGCGCTCGGCCCACGAACGCCTTGGCGGCGCGGTCCATCATCTCGGCGAACCCGCCGGTCGCACCCGACTGGTGCAGTTCTGGCGCGTCGAACACCAACAACGCCCCGTCTGCCGCCTCACGTTGCAGCACTTCCCGGCCGATGCGGATGACTGCACCACGAGCGGTGTACTCCGGGTGCACCACCATCAGCATCACGTAGTGCACCGCGCCCCGGCGCGAGTGCTCGGGGAAACGGCCATCGAAGAAGCCACGGCTGAGATAGCGCGTGTGCGCGATGTCGGTGGCGATCAGGCCCATCGCCACCGGCGTCTCGTCGTCCCACAGCACCCAGATCCGGTTCGACGGCTCGCGTAGCGCGTCGTCGAACTCGTCGCGGAACAGCATCTCGTGGCTGGGCGACTCGGCCGCAACCGGCGAGTAGCCCGCTTCGTACAGGTCCCACAGGCGGCCGGCCAGCACAGGGTCGGTGACATGGGAGTGGCTGGTCACGAACACCGACAGCTCCGATCGGAGAGGCGGCCGAGTTGCAGGGTGAGGGCTCGTCCGCGGCGAGCGTGTTCGCGCGGTCGGCGCGAGGTTTGACACCCATTGCGCGATTCACGGAGCACGCGCGTAGCATAAGCACGGGCATGGTTTCGAGCGGTGGATAGTGTCTCGCCAGCGAATCCGCGCCTTGGAGGGTCGTGAAGCGAGAAGGGGCACTACTCAGCTGGGTCTACCTCGGCGTCGGCTTGGTGCTGACCGTCGCCAGCCTCGTCGCGCCCGATCCCGCAGTGCGTGACGTCCTCTATCTGGTGGCCGCGCTGCAAGTGATTCCCAGCCTGCTGTTGTCGCACCACCTCGGCCTCATGTCGTGGCGGCCGATCATCCTCTTCTGCGGCGTCGGCGTGCTCTACGCCGCCGAGCGAGCCGCTTCCGGTAGCGAGCCGACATACGAGTCGCCCCTCTCGGTGTTGCTGGTGTTGGCCGCTGTCGGCTGCATGGCCGGCGGCCTGATCGCACTCATCCGCAACAGCCTTCCCGGTTCCACTCGTGGCATCTTGGGCGATGCGGTCATCGTTTCCTTGGGCACCTGGATCATCAGCTGGGCCACCCTGGTGCAGCCGATCACACACTCCACCAACCAGAAGTCGGTCAGCATCGTGCTGTACGGCCTCTACGAGCCCACCTCGTCGGTGGTCCTGTTCCTGGCGATGGTGCTGTTGCTCAGCCGCCGGCAACGCCCCACCGTGATGTGGATGATCGCCGTCGCGCTGGCGTTCAACATGGCCGGCGACCTGCTCTATGCCCTCATGGATGCGCAGCACCTCGGCACCAGTGCCGAGCGAGTCGCACTCCCGATGTACACCGCTGCCTACTTCGTCGCGGCCGCGGTGGGCCTGCACCCCGGTGTCCGCGAGATCGGGCGCCCTCAGCCCGGCCCGAAGCAGGATTCGCTGGGCCGCTTGATCGTCACCACCGTGTCCCTGTTGGTGCCCGTCATCGTTCTGGCCGGCACTGCACCGAACGATTCCACCGACAAGTTCGTGCGGTTCATTTCCGCACTGGTCCTCGCCGCCGTGGTCACCATTCGAGTGGTTACCGCCGTGCGGGCCAACAGCAAGGCCCAGGCCGAACTGATCCGCGGTGCTCAGACCGACCCACTCACGGGGTTACCGAACCGCACGGTGCTGCTGGAACGGATCAACGATCTGCTGCGCGACAGTTGGGGCAGCGACATCCACCCGACGTTGTTCTTCGTCGACCTCGACCGCTTCAAGAACATCAACGATTCGCTCGGCCATGCCGCCGGCGACGAGGTGCTCGTGACAGTTGCGCGCCGACTGGTCAACGCGGTGCCGAGAGAAGCAGTCGTCGCCCGATTGTCGGGCGACGAGTACGTGGTGCTCGATGCGAGCGCCAGATCCCAGGGTGCGGCGATGGCGTCCGCCGAACGACTGCTGGCAGTGTTCCGCGAACCCCTCGCGCTCAGCCAGGGCGACGTGTTCGTCACCGCCAGCATCGGCGTCGCGGTGATCAACCACACCTCCGCCACGACGGCGGAAGACCTCGTGCGCCACGCCGATACTGCGATGTACCGGGCGAAAGACGCCGGCCGGAACTGTCTGGCGATGTACGACGAGTCGATGCACGAGCGCGTCGCCCACCGCCTGGCCGTCGAGACAGCGCTCTACCGCGCGCTCGATCGGCGCGAACTGCGCCTGTTCCACCAGCCGATCCTCGACCTGCAGTCGGGCGACGTCGTCGGCTTCGAGGCGCTCATGCGCTGGCAGCGGGCCGACGGCACGATCGTGTCGCCCGCCGAGTTCATCCCGATCGCCGAGGACACGGGCACGATCGTGCCGATCGGCTCGTGGGCACTGCTCGAAGCGCTCAGCCAGCTCCGCAAGTGGATCGACGACGGCGTGTGCAGCCCCTCGGCCACGATGTCCGTCAACGTCTCACCTCGACAGCTCAGCGACCCCAACTTCCCGGCCATCGTCAGCGAGGCACTCACTCGTTCATGCGTCTCGCCACAGCTGCTGTGGCTGGAGGTCACCGAGAGCGTGATGATCGCCGAGCCCGAACTCGCCCTCGCGACGCTGCGTCGGCTGCGCTCGCTGGGTGTGCGCGTCGCCCTCGACGACTTCGGCACCGGCTACTCGTCGTTGTCACTGCTGCAGAAGTTCCCCTTGCAGCGCATCAAGATCGACCGTGCGTTCGTGCACGGCGTCGCCGACAATCCCAACGACCGCAGCCTCGTGCGCACGATCGTGGCCATGGGTCGCTCGCTTGGCCTCGACATGGTGGCCGAGGGCGTGGAGACCGTGCACCAACTGCAGGTGCTCAGCGACCTCGGCTGCACCAAGGCGCAGGGCTTCCTCATCAGCCACCCGGTGCCACCCGACGCGATGCGCAGCACGGTTGCTGCGCTCGAGCGCCTCGGTCAGTTCCCCGGGCTGCGTGGCCAGGCCACGACACGGTCCACCTGACCGGCGGGCGCGGATCAGCGGCGCAGCCATTCCTTGAAGCGCTCGATCGCCGAGGCGTCCGACGCGCCCGAGGCTGCGGCCGCCGAGGTCTTCGCTGCTGTCTTCACCGCTGGTCGTGCCGGCTGCCCACCTTCACGGCACCGGCAGCGGTCGGCCTTGGGCACGCCGCCCAGCACCGTCTCCACATGAGCTCCGCAACCGGCCCAGTTGGGCTTGCCGCACTTCTTGCACGTCACACGTCGACACATACCCCCTAGGGTATCAGAGGAGAGACCGTCCGCCACCCTCGCCGAGCACGGTGAACCCCTCGCCGTGATGTGCGTCGAGCGCCGGCGGGTTGCCGGGCGGCAGCACCGGGTGCATCGCGTAGCGGATCGGGTGCCCCGCACGGCGCCGACCTTCCGCGTCGCGCAACAGCACGCCACGCTCCCAGGAATTGGGGTGCGCGAGCATCTCCTCGCGACTGAGCACCGGTGCCACCGGCACGCCCAGCGGCAACATCAACGCGACGAGATCGTCGCGATCGTGGCTGCGGATCGTCTGCGTCAGCGCCGCCCGCAATGCAGTCGCCTGCTCACCGCGCTGCACCATCGTCAGCCCGGCGTACCGGCCGAGGCCCAACCCATGGCACATCTGATCCCACAGGTTGTCCTCGCTGTACACGCCCAACTCCACCCACTTGCCGTCACGGGTGCGATAACAGCCCATGCCTGGCAGGCGGTCGCTCGGGGCCGTGGTGCCGCCATCTTCATCGATCGGGCCGGCGGGCACCACCCAGGCTGCCAGCAGGTCGGTGATCGCGACGTCGATGTGTTCCCCCTCCCCCGTGCGCCGCGCACAGAGCACGGCGGCCAGGATCGCGAATGCCGCGGCAAGGCCCGAACCCATGTCGCCGGCGAGCATCCCTGCATGCGCCGGCGGATGCTCGCCGTGGAACGTGAACGCGCCTGCGTAGGCCTGGTAGTTGTAGTCGTGCCCGGCCACGTTGGCGAGCGGGCCAGCCTGACCGAAGCCGGTGATCGAACACACCACGATCGCCGGGTTCGCCGCCCGCAGCGCCTCGAACCCGATACCCAGACGGTCGGCGACACCCGGGCGGAAGCCCTCCACCACCACCTCCGCCTGAGCGACCAGGGCCAGTAGCCGGGCACGATCATCAGGCTGCTTGAGGTGGAACACCTCGCTGCGCTTGTGACCGTTCCAGTTCACGAAGCGATCGATCTGCGGGCGCATACGGTCGCCGCCCGGAGGCTCGGCCTTCAACACGTCGGCCCCGAGGTCGGCCAGCAGTTGCGTTGCCACCTGCCCGGGCTGCCACAGCGACAGGTCGATGACCCTGAGGCCATCCAGGAGACCAGTGGTGCGTGCAGTGGCACTCAAGTGGCATCGACCTCCGTGATGGGTGAAAACTGCGGGACCCACGACCGTAGTGCCGCCCCAGGACACCCGAGAAGACGAGACGAGACCGGCGAGTTGCACGACGGGCTGGTCTCGCACCGGTGAATGGCGCTGCCGGCCTGCTCGGTCATCCCGTTCGGGTCATCGGCCTTGGGCGATGATCCCCTGCTGCGACATCACGCGTGGTCGATTCCCGCGTTGTGGGAAGGACGCTGCGTGCACGAGCGATGGATGGCACAGATAGACATCGCCCGCACGACCCACGGCGTGCAGCACGTCGGAGGCGTTCGCGGCAGCGACCTCGTCTGGTTTGGCCTGTGCGCGATGTGAGCCGCGTACCAGTCGTACCGGAGCGTCGGCCACGACCACGTCGGTGTACAGGCACAGGAGCGAGAGCACCCGGTCGCTCGGGCCGTCGTTCGGCTCGGCTGCGTTGCGCTCGAACCGCCCGTCCGCATGCCATCCGGTGTCGCCAGGGTCGGACAGCGAGGGGAAGCGCACCACGAACGGCCCGACGGCCGTTGGCCGTTGCCACGCCTCCATCCCGAGCAACTGATCGAACGTCGCCGTGAGCCGTGGGGTGGTGAGCGACTCGATGAAGGCTGCCTCGGTCGTCGGCGGCACGGCAATCACCGATTGCTGCCACGATGCCGGGATATCGCGCTCCACCGACAACTGCTCCCACAACAGGTCACAGCACTCATCTGCCAGCGAACGTGAGAACGCGTGCGTGAGGCGCACGAACCCGTCGGATCCGAACGCGGCGATCTCGTCCTCGCTCAGTGGTCCCGGCATTCAGCCAGTATGGCCTGCGCACCCCTTGACCAACGAGAGCGCCACCATTCGCACCAAGTGGCCACCGTCAGGATGCTGCGAGACCACCGAGCAACGAGTTCATCGCCCCGACCGCCAGGTCGCGGGCCGCTGCCGGGTCATCGGCATTGGCGATGAACAACGCCGCTTCGTCCACAGAGGCCAACAGGATGTGCGCCAACGCGGCGACGGGCTGCGGGCGCAGCGTGCCCTCGGCGACCGCCGCTTCGAGCAGACCCTGGATGGCCCCCAACCCATACTTCGCCTCCAACGCCCTCCACTCCTGCCAGCCCAACACCGCCGGGCCGTCGATCAGCAGGACGCGCTGCACCTCGGGCGTCAGCGACGCGTCGAGGAACGCCGTCAGCCCTACACACAGCCGCTCGAATGAATCGGCGATCTCGCGCTCGCCTGCGTTGGCCAGCAGATCCTGCTCGACAGCCTCGAACACGGCGTGGAACAACGCCTTCTTGTCGGCGAAGTGGTGGTACAGCGCACCGCGGGTGACCGCCGCCTCCTGCACGATCTCCTCGGTGCCCGTGTTGAAGTACCCCTTCTCCACGAACATCTGCCGCGCCACGGCGATCAACGTGGCGCGAGTCGCCTCGGCGCGCTCGGCGACCTGCCGCGAGCGTGGTTGACCGGTGGACATTCCGCCAGTATTGTCGACATACAGGCTGTATGTCGACGGCCACTTCGAACAGGGGAACCTCAGATGTCTGATGCAAAGGCGCTCGTGCAGGAGTTCTGCGACCGGATGGCCCACCGCGACGCCGAGGCGTTGCGCGGCTTCCTCGCCGACGACGCGATCTACCAGAACGTGGGCATGCCCGCCTCTGTCGGGGTCGATGCGATCATCGCCAACCTCGCCGGCCAGATCGGCATGTTCCCCGACTCGTATGCCTACGAGATGAAGAACATCGCCGCCAACGGCGACGTGGTGCTCACCGAGCGCCTCGACTACGTCAACGTGCCCGGTGGCAAGCCGGTGGGCGTGCCAGTGATGGGCACGTTCGTGGTGCGCAACGGCAAGATCGCCCGCTGGCGCGACTACTTCGATCTCGGCCTACCGGGCAAGATGCTCTCCGGCGCCGACGTCTCGGGTCTCGTGCCGCAGCAGTACTGAGCTCCGCACACAGCGAGCGAGCGCGAGCGAGGGGCTCCGTGCGGAGCCCCTCGTTGCGTTTTCCTGGAGGCGACGATGGGAATCGAACCCATGTGGAGGGCTTTGCAGGCCCTTGCCTCAGCCACTCGGCCACGTCGCCACGCTGATGCCCGCCACCGGGTCACCCCGACGGCAGCGGCCTGCACGATAGCGGCTGAACGCTCCAACCCGCCGGTCCGTTCCGCGTCGACACGGCACTCGACGGGTGCCAGGCTCGCGCCGTGCCACGTCCCCACCTGCTCCTCGGCCTGCTCGTTGTCACCACACTCGCCGCCGCATGCAGCGACGATTTGTCGTCACCGGCCACCACCGGCAGCGACACCACCGCTGCCCCCAGTACCACCGCCGCGGCCACCACGACCACCGCCTCGGCGGCCGACGCAGCCATGGCGTACGCCGACGCCGGCCCGTTTCCTGTGGGCGTCAGCTACATGCTGGAGACCCCTGGGGGCAACAGGATCGAGGTGTGGTACCCGGCCGTACCGGGCACCACCGGCACCGATTCCTACGACATGCGCGACTACGTACCCGATGAGGTGAGAGCGTTACTCACCGCCGACGTGCCGGCGGGCGCCACCTACGCCGCCGGGCGCGACGCCGATATCGCCGACGGCACGTTCCCCGTCGTGCTGTTCAGCCACGGGTTCGCCGGCATGCGGATGCAGAGCACGTTCCTCACGGCACACCTGGCCAGCTGGGGCATGATCGTCGTCGCTCCCGAGCACCCATCGCGCGACCTCGAGGCCGTGCTCCGCAGCCGCTTTGCGATCGACGAGGATCCGGCCGTCGAAGACCTCACACAGAGCCTCGACCTGATCATCGTCGACGGCGACGACAGCACCAGCCCGTTCCACGGCCACGTCGACGGCGAGCGCGTGGCCGCCATCGGACACTCGGCCGGTGGCCTCTCGGTGGTGCAGGCAGTCTCCAACGACACACGGATCGACGGCTACGTCTCGCTCGCCTCGTACACCATCGGACTCCGCGCCGTCGACCGATCGACGGCGGTGCCGTCGCTGTTCATCGCCGGGTCGGTGGACGGGGTCGTGTCGGCCGAGAAGTACACCCGCCCGTCGTACGAGGCCGCCGAGTCACCCTCGGCACTGTGGGTGATCGAGGGCGCAGGGCACAACGCCTTCGACGACTTCTGCACGTTCGGCAACGGCAGCGGGATCATCGGCATCGCCGACGCCTCGGGCGTGGCGCCGCTGCTCGACACGGTGCCCTTCCTGCGCACGCTCGGCGAAAACGGGTGCAAGCCGCCTGCAGTCGCCGTCGAGACCACGTTCCCGATCATCCGTCACGCGGTCACCGCCTGGCTGCGGCAGCTGTTCGGCATCGACGCCACCCCAGTGGGGCTGGGCACCGACGTGGCCGATCAGTACGCCACGCCCGTGGAGATCACCACGAAGTGAGTCGACGGGTCCCGGAGTGCCGGTAGGGGACATCGCGGCGCGGAACTAGCGTTGTGCCCGTGGCCGAACCGACCGACACCGCCGACGACCTGCAACTCATCCGCGAGGCGATCATCGCCCTGTGCGCGCACTACGACGACGACTACTGGTCGCGCTGCGAGCAAGAACATCGCTTCCCGTGGGACTTCTACCGCGACATGGCAGCGGGTGGGTGGCTGGGCATCGCGATCCCCGAACAGTACGGAGGGGGAGGGCGCGGGATTGTCGAGGCCGCCGCGATCCTGGAGGAGGTGGCCGCCTCGGGCGCGGCGATGAACGGCGCATCGTCGGTGCACATCAGCATCTTCGGGATGCAGCCGGTGGTGCTGCACGGCACTGAGGAGATGCGCCAGAGGTACCTGCCGCAGGTGGCCGACGGCAGCCTGCACATCGCGTTCGGGATCACCGAACCCGACGCGGGAACCGACACGACGCGCATTACCACGCGCGCCGTCCGCGACGGCGACCACTACGTGATCAACGGCCGCAAGGTGTGGACGTCGAAGGCGCTCGAGTCGGATCGCATCCTGCTGCTCACGCGCACCACGCCGCTCGCCGAGTGCCGCAAGCCCACCGACGGGATGACCCTGTTCCTCGTCGATCGCCACTCACCCGGCGTGGGTGTGGTGCCGATCCCGAAGATGGGCCGCAACGCGGTGGCCTCGTGCGAGACCACCTACGACGACGTGATCGTGCCCGAGGGCGATCGTGTCGGCGAAGAAGGCAAGGGGTTTCGCTATCTCATCGACGGACTGAACGCCGAGCGGGTGCTCGTGGGCGCCGAGGCAGTGGGCGTTGGCCGCGCTGCGTTACGCACGGCCGTGGCCTACGCGAACGAGCGAGTGGTGTTCGACCGCCCGATCGGCAAGAACCAGGGCATCGCCTTCCCGCTCGCCGAGGCACACGCACACCTGCGCGCCGCCGAACTGATGGTGCAGGAGGCCGCCCGGATGGTGGATGCCGGCCTGCCCTGCGGCGAGGAGGCCAACCTGGCCAAGTACCTCGCCGCCGAGGCCGGCTTCTTCGCCGCCGACCGCGCCGTGCAGACCCTGGGCGGTTTCGGTTACGCCACCGAGTACCACGTGGAGCGCTACTTCCGCGAAGCCCGCATGCTGCGCCTGGCGCCGATCAGCCAGGAGTTGATCCTGTCGTACGTGGCCGAGCACGTGTTGGGCCTACCGCGCAGCTACTGACGGGGCGATCAGGCCCCGAGCACGGTGAAACCCAACGAGCGGGCGGCTTGGGCCTGACGCAGGTCGAACGTGATGAACGTGAGCCCTGGCACCATCAGCCGCTGCGCGCAGGCGAGGTGCACCGCGTCGAGCGTGCGCACGCCGAGGTGCTCACCGATCTCGGCTGCGGCCGCGCACACCACCTCGTCGACGCTGACCAGCGCAAACCCATCGAGATCGTGCAACAGCTGTTGTCGCAAGGCCGGCAATTCGGCGGGTTCGACCAAGCGAGCGAGGTTCCGGCGCACCTCCACCAGCGTGATCCACGACGTCACCAACACCACATCAGCGCCCAACAACCGTTCGGCGATGTCGGAATCTGCTTCGTTCACGTAGCGCTTCAGCAGTGCGCTCGAGTCGACGTAGGTCGTCATCGGCGGCGGTCGTCGTCGAGCACGTCGACGATTCGCTGCCGACTCGCGGCACGATGCACCGGTGCGAGTGGCCCACTGCGAGCCGGCGGACGCAACCACCCTTCGTCGACACCACGCTCCATCTGGCCGGCGCCTGGCACCGGCACGATCTGCACCTTGGGCACGCCACGATCGGTGACTTGGATCACCTCGCCAGCGGCAGCGCGATCGAGGAATTCGGAGAGATGTTGCTTGAGTTCGCGCACACCCACATTCATGTGTCCACATTATCCACCCTTGTGCACACATGCGAACCACCATGACCATCCGCCGATCTGACATATTGGGGACCCGAAGGAGACCGATCCAGATGACCGTCACCGAAACCCCCCGCTTTGTCCGCGCCGACGGACCCGACAAAGTCACCGGCAGCGGGCGCTACACCGCCGACCTGTCGCTCACCGGCATGCTCACTGCGAAGTTCAAGTACGCAGGCGTCGCCCACGGCCGGATCACCAAGCTCGACACGTCGGCGGCGAAGGCGATCCCCGGCGTGTTCGCCGTGCTCACTCAGGCCGACGTGCCGAATGTGCGCTTCGGCCCATTCGTGCAAGACCGCACGCTGTTCGCCGACGGCGTGGTGCGCTTCGAGGCCGAGATCGTGGCCGCGGTCGCGGCGATCGACGCGGCCACCGCCCAGCGCGCCGTCGACGCGATCGTCGTCGAGTACGAGCTGCTCCCCGTGGTGAACGATGCCGAGGCTGCGCTGGCGCCCGACGCACCACTCGTGCACCCCGACTGGTCGAGCTACGGCGCCGCCCGGCCGATGGTGCGGAATCGCAACGACGCATCGTTCGCCTCCATCGCCAAGGGCGACGTGGAGGCCGGCATGGCGCAGGCCGACCACGTGGTGCGCAGCCGGTACGTGGCCGATGGCTGCCACGCCGCGCCGATCGAGCCGCGAGCCATCGTCGCCCAGTGGGAGGGCGACAAGGTCACGATCTGGAGCAGCACGCAAGTGCCGTTCGATGCCCGCGCCGGTGTGTGCGAGACGCTCGAACTGCCGGCCAACCGCGTGCGCATCATCGTGCCCCACCTCGGTGGCGGGTTCGGCGGCAAGTGCGGCTTCCACCAAGAGGCTCACGTGGCCGCGCTCGCCCGCGCCGCTCGCCGCCCGGTGCGGCTGGTATTCAGCCGCCGCGAAGAGTTCCTCGCTCCCGACAAGCGCCGCGAGGGCATCACCTACGAGTTCGAGACCGGCGTACGCAACGACGGCACGATCACCGCCCGCCGCGTGAAGATGGTGCTCGACAACGGCGCGTACACCAGCGACGCCGGCTTCTTCAGCCAGATCGGGGCGATGCACGGCCTCGGCCCCTACCGCATCCCCAACCTGCTCGCCGAGGCCCACCTCGTGTACACCAACCACCAACCGTCGGGTTCGGTGCGCGCACCAACGGCACCGCAGTCGTGTTGGGCGCTCGAGTCGCACACCGACGAGGTGGCGCGGGCGATCGGTATCGACCCCGTCGAGTTCCGCCGCCGCAACGCAGTCGACACCGGCGCCGAAGGCCCGAGCGGGCAGCTGTACGGCGAGATCGGTGTCCAGCAGTGCATCGCGGAAGCCGCCCGCCTTGCCGGCTACGGCCAGACGTTGCCCGCCGACGAGGCGATCGGCCTGGCCATCGGTTGGTGGCCCAGCTTCTCGGTGCCCTCGGGTGCCTACGTGAAGATCGACGGCGACGGCAGCGGCCAGATCATCACCGGCGCGCAGGAGTGCGGCACCGGCTCGGTGATGACGCTGCGCCAACTCGCGGCCGACGAAGTGGGCCTCCGTGCCGAGGACTTCCAGCTCGTGTACCAGGACACCAGCGTCGCTCCGTACGACATGGGTGCCACCGGCTCGCAGACCCTCTTCAACAACGGCCGCGCCGTGGTGGCCGCGGCCGCACAGGTGGCCGAGCAGCTCAGGCAGTTGGCCGCCAATCGGTTGGAGGCCGACCCCGCCGACATCGTGCTGGCCGACGGCCGCGCGCACGTGGCCGGCACCCCCGATCGCAGCGTCACGATCGCCAAGCTGGCGGCCATCGCCGCCGGTGGCGAACTGCTGATCGGCCATGGCTCGGGCGCGCCGCCCGAGGCCCCGGCGCTCGTGGGGTCCACCTGCGTGGGCAATGTCGGGATGGCCGCCTGGGTAGCCCCGCAGTTCAGCTGCCACGCGGTGCGGGTGAAACTCGACCGCGACACCGGCGTGGTGCGCGTCTTGCACGTCGCCGCGGCTCACGACTCGGGCACGATCATCAACCCCCTGGCCGCCGAGGGTCAGGTGCAGGGCGCGGTGATCATGGGGATCGGCCAGGCCCTCACCGAGGGCACCACCTACGATGACGCCGGACACCAGCGCAACGCCGCACTGCTGGAATACAAGCTGCAGACCTGCGCCGACGTACCGCCGATGGCAGTGCACTTCGTCCAGATCAACACCCCGAATGCCGGCCCACGCGGCGCCAAGGGCCTGGCCGAGGCGCCGAACGTGGCCACTGCCGCCGCCATCTCCAATGCGCTCGCCCAGCTGGTGGGTCAGCCGGTGCGGCAGTTGCCGATGACCGCCGAACGTGTGTGGAACGCGATGAACGCCACCGGCGCCCAGGGAGGTGCGGCGTGAGTTTCACCATCGCTCGCACGCTCGACGAGGCATTGGCGGCCCTCGCCGCCGGCGCCCGCCCGATCGCCGGCGGTACCGACCTGGTGGTCGGCGCCCGCCACGGCAAAGCACCGCTTCCGGCCGACCTGGTGGCGATCGACCGCATCCCCGGCCTCGCCGAGGTCACGGTCACCGCCGCCGGTATCACCATCGGCGCGGCGGTCTCGCATCACACGCTCGAAGGTCATCCGCTCATCGCCAGCACCTATTCGGCACTCGCCGACGGCAGTGCGCTCGTCGGCTCACCCGCCACGCGGCACGTCGGCACGCTCGGTGGCAACATCATGAACGCCAGCCCGGCGATGGACACCGGTGCCGGCCTGACGGTGCTGGGTGCCGAGGTGGAGTTGCGCGCTCAGGCCGGCTCGCGCCGCGTCACACTGGCCGACCTCTGGACAGCACCCGGCCGCACGTCGGCCCGCCCCGACGAGCTGTGCGTCGCGGTGCACGTCCCTACTCCGGCGCCACGCTCGGGCAGCGCCTACCTGCGCCTCGAGTACCGGCGGGCGATGGAGATCGCCGTCGTCGGGGCCGCAGCAGCAGTCACGCTCGCACCCGACGGATCGGTCGCGGCCGTGCGCGTCGCGCTGTCGGCCGTGGCCCCCACGATCCTGTCGCTCGGCGGGCTGGAGACGCTGGCCGGCGGCAGCGTCAACGATGTTGCGGCCGCGGTGGCCGCAGCTGCCTCGCAGCAGGCCACCCCGATCAGCGACGTGCGCGCCACCGATCACTACCGGCGTCACACCGTGGGTGTGATGGCACGACGGGCAGTAGCGGCGGCGGCCCGTCGCGCCGCGGGCGAGACGATCGCCATCCCTGTCAACCGCAGCATCGGAATCGGAGCAGCATCATGAGCGAGTCGATCTCTCTTCGCGTCAACGGCATCGACTATCCCGTCACCATCGACCAAGGGCGCAACCTGCTCAGCGTGATCCGCACGGAGGTGGGCCTCACCGGCACCAAGGAAGGCTGCGACGACTGCGAGTGCGGCGCCTGCATGGTGCTGCTCGACGGGCAGCCGATCAACTCGTGCAGCTACCTCGCGGTGCAGGCTCAGGGCCGCGAAATCACCACGGTGGAGGGTGTGCTGCAGGGCGACGCTCTGCACCCGCTGCAGCGCAACCTGCTGGAGGAGGGTGGCGTGCAGTGCGGCTTCTGCACGCCCGGCATGATCATGTCGGCCACTGCCCTGCTGCAGCGCACGCCCGCACCCACGGAAGAAGAGGTGCGCATCGGGTTGTCGGGCAACCTGTGCCGCTGCACGGGCTATTCGAAGATCGTGCAGGCCGTGCAGCGCACGGCCGCGGAGCTCGCCGACAGCTGAGGTGCACGGCCGGCCCGCTCGCGTTCAGTCCGCTTCGGCGACCACCGACACCACCTTCGCGTTGTCCGGCATCGCGTCCATCACCAACGCTTGCACGAACGCGATCGCGTCGGCTTCGTCGTTCACCGACACGTGCTCGGTGATGCTGACCGTCTTGGTGCCGTGGTCGTGCGCGGCCACCTCGAACTTGTGGTCGAGTTCGCTCATCAACGCTTCCGTCGGTGGTTTGCGAAGCTCCACCACCATGTGTACTTCGTATCCCATGCGGGCAGTCTGCCCCATGGCGAGCAATGGCCGGGCCTCAGGCCCCACGCTCGCCCCGAGATCGATCGCCGCTACGCTCCGAACGTCTCGCTGCCGAGCGAATCGAGGGGAACCGTGGACTTCGCAGTGTTCAGCAACGGCACCGCCATCGACGCGGTGCACGACCTCACAGGTCCTCTGCGGCTGTACGAGGCGACCGTGCCGGCCGAGTGGATCGACTACAACGGCCACATGAACGACAGCCGGTTCTTCCAGGTCACCAGCGAGGCCGGCGACTGCTTCCTCGGCCTGATCGGGATGGATGCGAACTACCTCGCCGGCGGCCACAGCTACTTCACCGTCGAGAGCCACACGGCGTTCGCGGCCCAGGCCAAGCTGGGCGACAGGTTGTTCGCCACGATCCAGCTGCTCGGCCACGACGACAAGCGCCTGCACCTGTTCGTGAGCGTTCACCGGTCGAATGACGGATCACTGGTCGCCACCGGCGAGCACATGATGCTGCACGTGGACACCTCGATCGACAGGGCCGTTCCCGCCGGCCCGGCGATCCTGGCGAAGCTGGCCGACATCGCCGCGCACCACTCGCAACTCCCCACCCCGGCGCCGGTCGGCCGGTTCGTGGGAGCCCCGCGAACCTGATGCCTACGGGCGCGGACCGATGCGCGGGCGGTCGACCAACTCGACGAGGATGCCGTCGGGATCGCGGATGAACACCATCGTGAGGCCGTCGGTGAGCTTCGTGCCCGGCAACTGGAACGTGTAGTAGTTCTGCCGGCCGACACCGTTGGCCACCAACGTGGCGGCCGCCCCACGAGCGTCGTCGACGGCCATTGCCATGCGGTAGAGGCCCTGGTGGTACGGCATCGCATACGTGGGGCCGATCGGCGTGTCGCCCGACCAGGTGGTGAGGATGATGCCGAAGCGGTCGTCGGTGGGCACCATCGCCTGCTCGGCAGTGACCACCCGGCCATCGGTCTCGGGCCAGAGTTCCGCAGTGGGCGGAGCGGGTAGATCGGTCGGTGTGAACCCGATGCCCTTCCACCACTCCACCGAGCGCTGCAGATCGGTGACCACGATGCGCAAGTACTTGGCCTCGCTGGGGCCCGCTGCCTGTTGCACTTCCACGTAGGCGCCCTCGGGGTCGGTGAGCAACACCCAGGTGGCACCGCGGCGAACCACGGCTCCACCGTGCTGCACCGCACGCTGCGCCACACCGTCGAGATCCTCTGCGCCGTAGGCCGACGCCTGAATGCCCGGGCACCAAGGCGACGGGTACACCGACCCGATCGTCATCGGCTCGATCCACTGCACCAGCTCGAACGCATTCGACCACTTTCCACCGCGGTGGTCGTAGACGAACGCGGCCCTCGACGCGGTGGCGACGCCGTAGATGCCGAACGCCGTGGCGTCGCTGCCACTCGACTCGCTCTTCATCACAGTCCGCAGGCCGAGCGATTCGACATAGAACCGTTCGAGCAACTCGATGTCGGTGCAGTTGTAGTTGACGTGCAGGAACCGACGAACTTCCACAGGTGCGCTCATGACCCGCCACGCTACTTGACTACTCTGTCAAGCCACGCAGTCGCACGGTTCGAGGCCGGCGGGCCGATTCCCTCAGGCGCGCCAGCGGTGCACCATCGCCAACACGGCGGTCAGCACCAAGGTGGTGTCCACCGCCGCGGCGAAGGTGTAGCGAGTGGCCAGCGCCTTCACGCGGCCGGTGTCGCCCTCTCGCTGGGCCACGGCGAGGCGATCGCCACCGGGGGCGAACACCAGCACACCGAGCAGCGCTCCGATCACGACGACGGTGATCCCGACGGCCACGAACCCTGCCGACCACTCGTAGCCGACCTCGCGCACCAGCAGCACACCGGTGACACCCAGCACGGTTCCGGCGGCGTTGTAGTAGCGGCGGGCAAGCCGGGCCGAGGCCTCGAACCATGCCATCGCGGCATCGCCGCCTCGCCGCGCGAACGACGGGCCGAGGAACAGTTGCGTGAAGTTGCAGCCCAACCACGCCGCGACCGACGCGATGTGAAGGGAGAGCAGCACAGTGCGGTACATCCGGCCGACTGTACTGCGCGTCGATGCGATGGCCGGCCGTGACCTGGGGCCCTTGCGCGACGCGCCGCGAACGGCTTGTGTAGCAGGTGGACGACCGAGGAGGTGGGCGATGCCTGCTGGTTGGTACTCCGATCCGATGCGACGCCACGAACTGCGATGGTGGGATGGTCAGCAGTGGACCACCACCGTCAGCGACCACGGGGTGATTGCCGTCGATGCCCCAGGCAGTCCCGCCGGTGCCGTTCAGCAGGCGCCGGCTGCCCCACGCAGCAAGACCCCGATGCTGGTGGGCGCCATCGTGGGCGTCGCGGCGTTGGTCGTCGTCGCCGTGCTGGCCACCAGCGGAGACGACGACACCTCCTCGACCAATGGTGCCTCGAGCACCACGACACCCATCGTCGCCACGACGACCACCGACGGTCCATCGCCGACCACTTCCACAACGGCCCCCACCGCGCCCACGGCGTTCGACAGTGCCGCGCTGGTGGCGGCGATGCCCACCGCGACCGACGTGCCGACCCCATGGGAGCGGTACGACGAGCCAGCTGCCGACCCTGAACCCGAGTACAACGACGGGTACTGCGATGGCCCCGACGCTGTCGCCAGAGCGGTGGAGTTCGCTGCCACCGGTCGCGCCTGGGGACCGGCCTGGCAGCTGCCCGGCGGAGGCACCTTCGGCGTCGACGCCTACGCCTTCCCCACAGCGGCGATCGCACGGCAGTACATCGAGGCCACCGGCCTGCAAGCCCGAGGGTGCGCGGACGCACCGATCGCGTTCACCGTCGGCGAGGCCGACGCCGACTTCCTCGCCGACGACATGGGTGACGCCTTCGTGTGGGACGCGATCGAAGCGTCGGACGCAACTGCGGGCCAGTTCGGCGATGGCATCGCCACGATGCGCGCCACGATCGAGACTCGGTACTCCACGATGGTCTCCGACCAAGCGTGCACCGTCAACGTGACGACACTGGTGTTCTACGAGCAGCACGGCACCGTGGTGTTGGAGTACTGGATCGAGGGCGAATGGGGCCACACCGGCCTTGGTGGTGAGCCCGACTACGCCCACCACCCGACGCAGGCCGACCTCGATGCCGCCGTCACCGAGATCAGCCCCGACGTACAGCGCCACCTCGGCGAGGTCGTGGGCGTGTAGAACTTGAGGCGACAACGACCCAGGAGCGGCGAGATGACGAGTGCCTCATGGCAGCCCGACCCATCCGGACGGCACGAGACACGGTGGTGGGACGGCCAACGCTGGACCGACCACGTGAGCGACCACGGTCTCTCCTCGACCGACCCGTTGGTGGCCCGCACACCACCCGCCGATGCCCAGCCCCCGACGATGGCTCAATCGTCCATGGACCAGCCGACGATGGCCCAGCCCACGATGGCCCAGCCCACAATGGCCCAGCCGGCGACAATGGCCCAGTCGGCGATGGCCCAGCCGGCGACGATGGTGCAGCCGGCAGTGGCCGAGTCGATGTACGAGCAGCAGCAGTGGGCCGATGCGCCGGCACCGAACCGCGTCCCGTGGATCATCGGCGGCGTCGTCGCCGCAGCGTTGATCGTGATCGGTGCGATCGTCGTGCTCAGCGATGGCGACACCTCGACCACCACCACCAGCTCCACGATCCCCGCGTCCACGCTGGTCGACACCACACTGGCGGAGGAAACCACCACGAGCACCGCACCGCCCACCACCCTGCCACCGGTCATCGCCACCGGGGCGTTGCTGGTCGGTGTGCTGCCCGCCGATGCGGACGTACCCGCCGACTGGGTGCGCTCCGCGGAGCCGAACCCGGCCCCCGAATCACTCTCCGGGCCGGGCATCGGCTACTGCGGGAGCACCAACTCGGTGGGGCGGGCACAGCTGGCCGGCAGCAGCGCCCAGGCCTACGGCCCCATTTGGACCCTGCCCGACACGACGACGTTCGCTGTCGACGCGTATGCGTTTCCCAGCGAGGCCGAGGCGTCCGCCTACCTCACTGCCGTGTTGAAGGACGCCAATGCCTGCCCCGGCAACCCGGTGCTGTACTCCATGACCGAGGCCGAAGCACAGCTGTTCACCGCCGACGGGTTCGACGACGCGCTGTGGGCCATCGACGAGCACTCGGGGGCGACCAAGGAAGCGACGTCGGAGGGCGACGAAGCGGTGCAGGCCTTCGCGCAACAGCACTTCGCCGTGACGATCAGCGACACCGACTACGAAGTCACCACGACCACGATCATCTACTACGAGCGTTGGGGCGATGTGGTGCTCGCCTACTCGCTGTATGGCCGCTGGGGCTACTCGGGCTGGCCGGAGCCGTCGGAGTTCGAGCATCAGCCCACGCTCGGAGAGTTGCTCACCGCCGCCGGGCAGGTACGGGCCGTGATGGTGCAGCGCCTCACCGACGCCGGTCTGCGCTGAGGACCGCGCCCGCCGGCGCTCCTCACTCCTCGGCGACGCCCTTCGGGGCGCGTTGGCTCATGAACCCGAACATGTAGCCCGCCACACGTCGCATCTGGATCTCGTCGGCACCCTCGGTGATGCGGTAGCGACGATGGTGGCGATAGATGTGCTCGAACGCCTTGTAGCGCGAGTAGCCCATGCCACCGTGCACCTGCATCGCGAAGTCGGCGGCCTCGCAGCACAGCCGGTTGGCCTGGTAGTTGCACATCGAGACTTTGTCGCTGACGCTGAAAGCGCCGTCGCGGTCCATCAGCCACGCCGTCTTGTGGATGAGGGCGCGCAGCATCTCGCACCGTGCCTGCAAATCGACGAGCGGAAACTGGATCGCCTGGTTGACCGCGAGCGGCTTGCCGAACGGCTTGCGTTCCTTGGCGTACTGCACCGACTCGTCGACGCAGTACTGGGCGGCGCCCAGCGACGATGCCGCCTGGCGGATGCGGTTCTCGTTGAAGAAGTGCTGGGTGACGGCCAAGCCGCGGCCCTCACCACCGAAGATGGCGGAGTGCGGCACGCGCACGTCGGTGAGGCGCACGTGAGCATGATCGCTGGGCATGTTGAACGTCCAGAGGTACTCGACGATCTCGAAACCGGGAGCGTCGATGGGCACCATGAACGCGGTGATGCCCAGCCCGTCGCCGGCGTTGCCGCTGGTGCGGGCCATCACCAGGTCCGAGTGGGCCTTGTGCACGCCGGTGTTCCAGGTCTTCTCGCCGTTGATGATCCAGGTGTCGCCGTCGCGAACGGCACTGGTTTCCATGTGCGTGGCGTCGCTGCCGTGTTTCGGTTCGGTGATGCCCACGGCGAACCCACGACGGCCCTCGGCGAGGCCGTCGACCCATTCGGCCTTCTGCTCGTCGGTGCCGTATTGCAGCATCAACAGCAGGCCCACGTTGTTGCCGACGATGCTGTGTTCGTTCTGCAGGTCGTTGTGCAGCCCGAGGCCCTTGCGCGCGAGGTGCTCGCGGATCACGGCCATGCCGAGGTTGGTGCCGTCGCGGCCGCCGAACTCCGCTGGGAACGGATAGCGGAACAGCCCGGCCTCGTCGGCGAGTCGTTTCACCTTGAAGAGCAGGTCTTCCCACTCGTCGCGGGGCACGCCGCCACGCTCCCAATCGGTGCGGGCGTACTCGCGGCGATGGTCGAGGAAGCGGATGTTGTCGTCCTGTGCTTCCAACGGCTTGATCACTCGCTCGATGAACTCGTCGAGTTCGGCGAGGAAGGCCACGAGATCGGGAGGCAGATCGAAGTCCATGCGCGAGATGATCCCACCCCCACCCCGTCGCGACGAACCCGGAGAACGAAAGAACCCCGGCCGCAGCCGGGTTTCTTCGCTCTCAGCAGAATTGATGAGCGGTCAGGACGGACCGTTCGGGAACTTCAGCAGTGATCCGGCATCGACCCGGATCTGCTGGCCGGTGATGTAGCGGGCGTCGTCGGAGGCCAGGAACGCCGCCAGCGCGGCGATGTCGCTGGGCTCGACGTACGGGATCGGCATCGCCTGGAAGTGCGTGAAGGCGGGGATGCAATCCTCCCGCGTGGGCTTCTCCAGGTCGGGGCGGAACACCGAGTACAGGCCATCGTTGTTCAGCAGGTGCGTGTTGCAGTTGGTGGGGTGCATCGCGTTCACGCGGATGAACCGCGGGGCCAGCACCAGCGCCATCTGCTCGGTGTACTCGATCAGCACGCGCTTGCTCCAGCCGTAGCCCTGGCTGCCGGGTCCCATGGCGGGGTTGTCGGTGGTGTTCGGCATCATGCCGGCGGTGCTGCCGGTGATGATGATCGAGGCGCCGTCGGGCAGGTAGGGGTAGCACGCGGCGACGGCGTTCATCACGCCAACGAGGTCGACGTCGGTGGCGTCGATGAAGTCCTGCGGGTCGGGGTCACCCATCGCCATCGGCAGGATGCCGGCGTTGGCGACGACGATGTCGATCTTGCCGAACTCGCGTGCCGCGGTGGACGTCGCCTCGGCGAGTGCCGGGCGGCTGCGCACGTCGGCCTCGATGGCCACCATCTTGCGGCCGAGCGCCTTCACCAGGCTCGCGGTCTCCGCGAGATCTTCCGATGACGCCAGCGGGTACGGGTTCGACTCGATCTGGCGGCAGATGTCGACGCCGACGATGTCGGCACCCTCTTCAGCCATGCGAACAGCGTGAGCGCGCCCCTGACCACGACCTGCACCGGTGATGAATGCGACCTTGCCGGCCAAGCTGCGAGACATGTGTTCTCCTGTGGTGTGTCGAGACGGTTGCGAGGCTGTGCCGGTGGACCGTGTCGCGCCCTCGCGCGCTGCGCTCGGTGCTGTGTCCCCCAACCCCGAGCGCACGGTAGCCAGGCCTGGCACTGTGTGTCAATCGTCACACCCGCGGGTGTCGCAACCTCTCCCGTCACGCAGCACCCAGAGGCCGACGAACGCTGACTGAACCCACCCGACGAGGAACGATTAGCGTGGCTCGACGTCAGGGTTCTGACGCAGCACGAGGAGACGATCATGGTTGGTGGCGCACTGAAGATGTCGAGCATGGACGATCTCGACCTGCGAATGTCGGAGGGCGTCCGTCCGCTCTACGAGGCGGTCAAGGCGTTCGTGCGCGACGAGGTCGACCCGATCTCCGAGCAGTTCCACCATCTTGGCGAGGGCCGCGCCGATCGGTGGGCCTACGCCCCCGGCCAGCTCGAGCTGCTGCAGACCGTGAAGGACAAGGCCAAGGCGATGGGGCTGTGGAACTTCTTCCTGCCGAACGCCGAGGGAGTCGGCCTCAGCAACCTCGACTACGCCTACATCGCCAATGAACTCGGCAAGAACCGCCTGGCCCCCGAGGCACTGAACTGCTCGGCCCCCGACACGGGGAACATGGAAGTGCTCGAGCGCGTGGGCACCCCCGAGCAGAAGGCGAAGTGGCTCGAGCCGCTGCTGGCCGGCGAGATCCGTTCGGGCTACGCGATGACCGAACCGGGCCTGATGTCCAGCGACGCCAAGCAGATCGACACCCGCGCCGTGCTCGACGGCGATGAGTGGATCATCAACGGCGAGAAGTTCTTCACCTCCGGTGCCGGCGACCCGCGCTGCAAGGTGCTGATCACGATGGTGCGCAGCAACACCACGGCCGACACCTACAAGCAGCACTCGCAGATCCTGATCCCGATGGACACCCCGGGCGTGGAGGTCGTCGGCCCGATGATCGTGTTCGGCAACGACGAGGCCCCCCACGGCCACATGCACATCCGCTTCAACGATGTGCGCGTTCCGAAGAGCAACGTCCTCTGGGACGAGGGCAAGGGTTTCGAGATCTCGCAGTTGCGCCTCGGGCCTGGCCGCATCCATCACTGCATGCGCAGCATCGGCACCGCCGAGCGAGCCATCGAGATGATCGTGGATCGTGGCGTCAGCCGCGAGGGCTTCGGCAAGAAGCTGATCAACCTGGGCAAGAACATGGAAGTGCTGTCGCGAGCCCGTATCGAGGTGGAAGCGATGCGCCTGATGGTGCTGCGCGCCGCCAAGGCAATGGACGTGCTGGGCAACGCCGAGGCTCGAGTGTGGGTCAGCGCCGTCAAGGCGATGGTGCCCGAGAAGTGTGCGCACATCATCGACGAGGCAATCCAGATGCACGGCGCCGCAGGCGTCACGCAGTGGTTCCCGCTGGCCGAGATGTACCACAGCCAGCGTGTGCTGCGTCTGGCCGACGGTCCCGACGAGGTGCACCACCAAGTGGTCGCCCGCGCCGAAGTGAAGACGCGCGAGGCCGAAAAGGCCGCCGGCCTCACCAGCGAGTACCGCAACACCGGCCGCCTCTTCACCGGCCCCTGAGCGAACTACGCCCCATTTCGGGCTTCTTGTCCCACATGGATCACGGAAGCCCGTGATCCATGTCGGACAAGAACGGGGGGTGCAGCGCTCAGGTGGGGGTGAAGCGAGGGATCGCGTCGGTGTCGCCGGCGGGTTCGAACACGACTCTGACCGCCATGCCCACGTGCACGTCGTCGGCGGCCATGCCGACGACGTTCGTCATGATGCGCGGGCCCTCGGCGAGTTCCACGTAGGCGATCACGTACGGCGCGTGCTCCTTGTACGGGCCACTGCCCTTGCGCACGATCGTGAAGCTGTACACGCTGCCGCGACCGCTGACCTCGGTGTAGCGCACGTTCGACGACGCGCAGTGCGGGCAGAACAAGCGCGGGTACCAGATGTACTGATGGCAGTCGTCGCAGCGCGGCAGCAGGAGGCGACCCTGGGCGCAGGCGTCCCAGAACTCGGCCGTCTCGTGTGTGCGCCGCGGCGACCGGGTGGGCAACATCGGACGAGGTGTCGGGCTGGGCGTGGGGTCAGGCATCGGGCTGCCCCAGGATCAGGGTGCTGCTCATCATTCGCGTGCCGAGCGCGCCGCCCGTACCGTGCGCGAGCGCGAGATGGCAGTTCGGCACCTGCACCGCAGGATGTGCCTCGCCACGGAGCTGGCGCACGGCCTCGATCACCTTGGTCATGCCACCACGGTTGGCCGGATGGTTGTTGCACAGACCGCCGCCGTCGGTGTTGAACGGCAACCGCCCGAACGGTGCCACGAGCCCACCATCCATCACGAAGCGGCCGCCCTGACCCTTCTCGCAGAAACCGAGGTCTTCCAACGTGACGAGCACGGTGATCGTGAAGCTGTCGTAGATGGAGGCGTAGTCGATGTCGGCCGGGGTGACGCCCGCCTCGGCGAACGCTCGCGGCCCCGACCACACGGCACCGGTGTACGACAGGTCGATGCGGCCGCGATTCGTGTCCTTCGCGGCCTCACCCTGGCCGAGCAGCTTCACACTGCGGCGCGGCAGCGTGGCCGCGATCTCGGGGCTCACCACCACGAGCGCTCCCCCGCCGTCGGTGACCACGCAGCAGTCCAGGCGGTGCAGCGGGTCGGCCACGAGCGGCGATGCGAGCACCTCCTCCACCGTCACCACGTCGCGCAGGAAGGCGTGCGGGTTGTGCTGTGCGTGCAGCGAGGCGGCCACCTTGATCTCGGCCAACTGGGCGCCCGTGGTACCGAACTCGTACATGTGCCGCTGTGCCGCCAGCGCGTAGTGGGCCACGATCGTGGCGCCCCACAGGTTCTCGAACTCGCTCTCCGGAGCGGGTGCCGCGCCCGATGAGCCGGGTTGCGCGCCGCCGTTGCGTGGTGTGCCCGCCAGGGTGATCAGCGCCACCGAGGCATGGCCGGCCTTGATCATCGCCGCCGCATGGCCGACGTGCACGAGGTAGCTGGAGCCGCCGGTCTCGGTGCTGTCGTAGGTGCGACAGCGCAACCCGAGATACTCGGCCATCGAGATCGGCCCGAAGCCGGGCGCGTCCCCCGCGCAGTAGTACGCGTCGACGTCGGCCATGGTGAGGCCCGCGTCGGCGAGCGCCCCGACCGCGACCTCCGCATGGATCTGCGGGATGGTGCGGTCGGGGATGTCGCGTCGTGGGTGTTCGTACGCGCCGGCGATGAACGCCGTACCGCGTAGCGACACGGGTGTGCCTAGATCCGCTCGATGACGATCGCCGGGGCCATGCCACCGGCGGCGCACATCGTGACGAGACCGAACTGCAGGTCGCGGCGCTCGAGCTCGTCGAGCAGGGTGCCGATCAGCAGGGCGCCGGTGGCGCCGATCGGGTGACCGAGGGCGATTGCGCCGCCATTGACATTGATCTTCTCGCGGTCGATGCCGAGGTCGCGGATGAACTTCTCGGGCACCACGGCGAACGCCTCGTTGACCTCGAACAGATCGATGTCGTCGAGCGTGAGGCCGGCCTTGGCAACGGCCTTGCGGGCAGCCGGTCCGGGGGCGTTGAGCATCAGCGTGGCGTCGTCACCCATGTTGACGGCTGCACGCACGCGGGCCCGGGGCTTCATGCCGTGCGCCTTGGCATAGTCGGGGCTGGTCAGCAGGATCGCCGCGGCGCCGTCGACGACACCCGACGAGTTGCCAGCGTGGTGCACGTGGGTGATCTCCAGGCCGGGGAACTTGCGCAGCACCATGTTCCGGTAGGTGTCGCCGGCCTCGTTGAGCACGATGTCGGCGAGCGCCTCGAACGAGGGCTTCAGCGCCGACAGCGTCTCCATGGTGGTCTGCGGGCGGGGGAACTCTTCGCGGTCGAGGGCCAGCGTGCCGTCGGGGCGGTACACGGGCACCAGGCTCTTGTCGAAGCGACCCTCGGCGATGGCGACCGCGGCACGGCGCTGCGATTCCAGCGCCAGCTCGTCGAGCGCCTGGCGGGAGATGCCCTCCAGCGCGGCGATCGCATCGCCGGCCACACCCTGGTTGGTCTGCGGGTGGATGGCGCGCAGCACTTCGTTGCCCGCATCCATGAACGGGCCGCGCACCTTCGGGTGCGAGTTGGCCGCGTACGACGACATCATCTCGGCGCCACCGGCGATCACCACGTCTTCGAAGCCGGCCATGATCGAGGCCGCTCCGAGGTTGGTGGCAGTGATACCCGACCCGCAGAAGCGGTCGAGCGTGACGCCGCTGACGACCTGGTCGTACCCGGCCGACAACAGGGCCATGCGGCCGAGGTCGCCACCCTGGGTGCCCACCTGGGTGCTGCAGCCGAAGATCACGTCGTCGACATCAGCCGTGTTGAGGCCGTTGCGCTCAGCGATCGCCCGCAGCACCGTGGCACCCAACTCCTGCGGGTGAATATCGGCAAGGGCACCCTTGCCGACCTTGCCGATGCCGCGGGGCGTGCGGACGGCGTCGATGATCCAGGCTTCGGACATTGCGGCTCCTTGTGCGATGCGGGCCACAGCGGCCCGCGAAATCAGGTACCTAAATTACCGCAGGGTCAGCCCGATGACGCAATCGGGCCCACCCCGCGCTGCCCGTGGCCCGTTGCGGTGACGTGGAGGATCCTCGCGGCGTCGGCCGGCATCGTCGGTCGCGCCAACGGGTCGCCGGTTACGCTGCGGCGATGCGAGCTGTGCGTTGTGCCGACCACCGGGTGTCCTGCATCGACGTTCCCGAACCCCGCGGTGACGGCGTGACGATCCGCATCGCCGCAGCCGGCATCTGCGGCAGCGACCTGCATTCGATGGAGGTGATGCCGACCCCCGCCACACTCGGGCACGAGTTCGCCGGCTACCTGCTCGATGGCCGCCTGGTGGCGATCGAGCCGATCGCGGCGTGCGGCACGTGCGGTCCGTGCCGAGACGGTCGGCCGTATCACTGCCGCACAGGGCTACAGATGCTCGGCGGCACGCACGACGGCGGCATGGCCGACATGTGCATCGTGCCCGAGTCGACCATCGTCGCCCTCCCCGAAGCGGTGCAGGCCAAGGACTCGTCGCTGGTGGAACCGCTCGCTGTCGCCGTGCACGCGGTGCGCCTCGCCGGCAACCTGCGCGGCCTGGCCACCGCGGTGATCGGCGGTGGCACGATCGGTCTGTGCCTCGTGCCGTCGTTGCAGGCCGTCGGCGTGGGCGCCATCGATGTGCTCGCCCGCCACGGCCATCAGATCGAGGCGGTCGCCCGCCTCGGTGGCAGGCTCGGCGAGTTCGGCCGCAACAAGTGGGATGTCGTGTTCGACGCCGTGGGCACCGGCGAGTCATTGGCCCAAGCCGTGAAGATGTGCCGCCCAGGTGGTCGCATCGTGCTGGTGGGCATGTACTGGGACGGCACTGTCCCGATGCCGGGCATGGAGTTGATGGCGAAGGAACTGCTGGTGATCCCGTCGATGATGTACGGCAGCGCAGGCACGGTGCGCGACTTCGACCTTGCCGCCAAGCTGCTGGCCGATCGCTCCGAGATCGGCCCCACGCTGATCACCCACCGCTTTCCGCTCGACGCCGCCGCCGAGGCATTCGCCGCGGCGCGCGATCGCAAGTCGGGGGCGATCAAGGTCGTGCTCGAGCCGTGACCGCACCACCCGAGGCCGCAGTTCACCGCACGGCCCTGTCCGGGCTGCGCATCTGCGACCTGTCGGGGCAACTCGCCGGGGCGGGCGCGACGCGCACGCTCGCTGCGTTCGGCGCGGAGGTGATCCGCATCGAGGATCCGGTGCGCAAGGGCAAGTGGGACTTGCTGCGCGGGGTTCCGCCGTTCAAAGAGGGCCAGCGCGGCATCGAGGCCGGCGGAGCGTTCAACAACCACAACGTGGGGAAACAGGGCATCACGTTGAACACCCGCACCGAGCGTGGACGCGAACTGCTCGCGCAGCTGATCTCGATCAGCGACGCGGTGACGGAGAACTTCTCCGCCGAGGTGTTGGAGCACTGGGGGTTCTCCTACGAACGGCTGTGCGAACTGCGCCCGGGCATCATCTACGTGTCGAACTGTGGGTTCGGCCACACCGGGCCG
Organism: Actinomycetota bacterium; assembly: GCA_030645495.1. Taxonomy (GTDB): domain Bacteria; phylum Actinomycetota; class Acidimicrobiia; order Acidimicrobiales; family Ilumatobacteraceae; genus UBA668. The sequence goes on along the minus strand of JAUSLV010000011.1, from coordinate 162,464 downwards.
TACCGCCAGTTCCGCACGTGGGGCCCGATCGTGCAGGCCGTGTGCGGGCTCACGTGGTCGGTGGGCCAGGCCGACCAGCCGTCGGCCGGCTTCGGCCTGTCGTACATGGATCACCACGGCGCGAACCTGATGGTGTTCGCGATCCTCGCCGCGTTACACCACCGCCGCCGCACTGGTGAGGGCCAGTGGATCGACATGAGCACGGTGGAGTCGGGCGCGGCGCTCCTTGGCCCGACGGTGCTCGACATCACGGTCAACGGCCGCCCGGCGCGTCGACCCGGCATGCCGGCCTCCAACCGCGGCCACGCTCCGCAGATGGCCCCGCATGGCATCCATCCGGCGATGGGCGACGACCAGTGGGTGGCAGTGGTGTGTCGCACCAACGCCGAATGGGCGGCGCTTGCCGAGATCATCGGCGTTCACGAACCCGAGTGGGCCACCTTGGCCGCTCGAGTGCGCGATCACGATCTGCTCGACGAGCGCGTGTCCGGCTGGACCCGGCAGCACGACAAGTTCGCGGTGCAAGCACGCCTGTTCGCGGCGGGCATCCCTGCGGCGGCGGTGCAGTCGCCACAAGAGCGGATCGACCTGGACGATGCCACGGCGCGATGGGGGCTGTTCCCCGAGGTGAGCCATCCGCTGCTCGGCCCCACACGCGTCGACGGCATTCCGCTGCACCTGTCGGCCACCGACTGGGAGATGAGCACCGGCGCCCCCACGCTTGGGCAGCACAACCACCAAGTGCTCAGTGGCCTGCTCGGGCTCGACGACGATGAGATCGCCCGACTGGAGGCCGACGGTGTCATCTGACGCGCACGTCGTCGGACCCCTCGCCGGGCTGCGCGTGATCGAACTCGCCAGCGAGCACGCGGCCTACGCGGGCAAGCTGTTGGCCGACTACGGGGCCGAGGTACTGCTGGTCGAGCCACCCGGCGGCCATGACACCCGCCGCTACGGCCCGTTTGCCGAGGCGCTGCCGGTCGACCACCCCGACCGGTCACTGTGGTTCTGGCACTACAACACGTCGAAGCAGAGCGTGCAGCTCGACCTGCACTCCCCTGCCGATGCGGCGCAGTTCCGCCAGCTGGTCGGCTTCGCCGACATTGTGCTGGAAGGCGAGGCGCCCGGTCGGCTGAGCGCGCTCGGCCTCGACCACGCTCACATCCGCGGGCCGTCCACCGTCTGGGTCAGCGTCACCTCCTTCGGACGATCCGACCCGCGCAGCGCCGAACCGTTCACCGACCTCACCGCGGTCGCCGGCGGAGGGCTGGCATGGAGCTGTGGTTACGACGACCACTCGCTGCCACCGATGGCCGCCTTGGGCAACCAGGGTTACCACACCGCATCGATCTGGGCCGCTGTCGGTGCACTGCTGGCGATCGAGGGGCGAGCCCGCACGGGCGAGGGGCAACTCGTCGACGTGAGCATGCACGCGGCACTCAACGTCACCACCGAGCAGGCCACCCAATGGTGGCTGGTGGCCGGCAAGACGGTGCAACGCCAGACCGGCCGCCATGCGCTGCACCTGCCCAGCGAACCGATCGTGACCCTCGCCGCCGACGGCCGCGAGGTGCACACCGGCTTCCCGCCACGCACGCTCGACGAGCTGGTGAAGCTGGTGCGCTGGCTCGACGACTGCGACCTACGCGAGCGCCTGCCGTTGGCGGCGCTGCTCGACCTGGCGATCGAGCAAGGCGGGATGGACCTCGCCAAGCTGTACGACGACGAGTTCACCCAGGAGTGCTTCCGCACTTGCCGCGAGGCGATCATGTTGCTCGCACAACACCACACCGCCGACGAGTTCTTCCTGCAGGGCCAGCACCGCGGGTTCGCTGTCGGCATGATCCTGTCGCCGGAGGAGACCCTGGCCGACCCGCACCTGATTGCTCGCGGGTTCCCCACGCCGGTGCACCAGGCGCAGCTCGGGCACGACGTGGTGCACCCAGGTCTGCCGATCCGCTTCACCGGCTCACCAGGGCGGATCACCGCAGCGCCAGCGCTCCGTTAGGACGCGCGGACACACCACCGAAACGGGGGCAGCGGTACCGTGGCGCGCATGAGCGACAGCCCCGCACCCGCCCACAGCCGCACCGACGTCGATGGTGCGGTCATCACCGTCACGTTCACGCGCGACGACAAGCGCAACGCGGTCAGCCCGGCGATGTTCTCCGCGATCGCCGACGCGCTCACGGCGCTGGAGACACAGGACGACGTGCGGGTGATGGTGATCCGTGCCGAAGGCCGCTTCTTCACGTCTGGTGCCGACATCGCCGGCATGGCCGGCAACCTCGGCGAGGGCACCGACGGCGTGGTGCGTGGTTCGAACATGCGCCGGCAGTACCGCGCACAGGCGCACCACGACCTGTTCGATCGCATCGAGGCCGTGGAGAAGCCGGTGATCCTCGCGGTGCATGGCCCGTGCCTCGGCGTGGGCGTGGAGATGGGTTCGTCGTGCGACTTCCGTCTGGCCGCCGACACCGCCGCGTTCGGCCTGCCCGAAGTACAGAACCTGGCGGTGATCCCCGGCTCGGGCGGCATCAGCCGCCTCACCCGGCTGGTGGGCCCGCACTGGGCGAAGTGGCTGGTGATGAGCGGAGAGCTGGTGCCCGCGGGTCAAGCGCTGAACATGGGCTTCGTGCACCGGGTGTACCCGGCGGCCGAACTCGACGCAGCTGTATCCGCATTCGCACACAAGCTCGCCGGGTTCTCCCGCGAGGCGCTGGGCGTGGCGAAGGCCACCATCGACATGGCCGCCGAGGTCGATCGGCGAACCGCCCGCGAGATCGACCGCCTGGCACAGACCTTGCTGTTCACGTCTCCCGAGTACATGGAGAAGGTGAACGCGTTCCTGCAGAAGTAGCGGCTCAGCCCATACGGGGCAGGCCGAGCACACGCTCTGCGAGGATGTTGCGCTGCACCTCGTCGGTACCCCCGGCGATGCTGTTGGCGCGAGCGCCGAGGAACCAGTGCACCGCGGCCTCGGTGGCAGTGTCGCCGACCTCGTGCGCCATTGCCGCCGCTCCCAGCAGATCGGCCGCCGTGGTGGAGGCCAGTTGTTCGAGCTGGGCACCCATCAGCTTGCCCATCGACGCCGGCACAGCGGGGCTGCGCATCGCGTTCCACCGTTGCATCTCCTCGCGCATCGCGATGTCGGTGAGACGGGCCCTTACCACCGGGTCGGCGGCGACACCCGATCGTCGGGCAAGTTCGGCGAGGCGCTTCCACTTCGGCCGGGTGCGCTGCATCGTGAGGTTGCGTTCGTTGCCGAGCGTGAACATGGCCACGGTCCAGCCCTCACCCTCGGCCCCGAGAAGGCACTCCTCAGGAACGAACACGTCGTCGAAGAACACCTCGTTGAAGTGTGTGCCCCCGGTCATCTCCTTCAACGGCCGAATACGCATGCCGGGCAGGTGCATCGGCACGGCGAACAGCGACAGCCCACGATGCTTGGCTTCCGACCGGGTGGTTCGCGCCAGCAGCAGCCCGTACGCCGAGTGCTGGGCGAACGACGTCCACACCTTCTGCCCGGTGACGACGTAACCGCCGGCAACGCGATCGGCAGCGGCGCGCAGCGACGCGAGATCCGACCCGGCATCGGGCTCGGAGAACAACTGGCACCACACGTCGTCGGCCGCGAAAATGCGCGGGATGTGTTCCGTGCGCATCGCATCGCTGCCGAACTCGGCGATGGTCGGGGCGGCCAGCGAGAGCCCGACGCTCAACGGGATCATCGACGGCACTGCATAGCCGGCAGCCACCCGGTTGAACGCCGCGTCGGCGGCCGGCGGCAGCCCCTGGCCACCGAACTCGCGGGGCATGCACAGGCCGGCGAGACCCGCGGCCCACAACCCCCGCTGGTGAGCGCGTGCTGCACGCAACGGCGCATCGTGATCGACGGTGGTGTACGGGATCAGCCCAGGCGGGTCGTGACGCTCGGGGTCGAGCGGCTCGCAGTGCGCGACGAACCACGCCTCACACCGTGTCGTGAACGCCGCCTCGTCGAAACCCATGCGTGCCGCGACGCACTCGCCTCAGGCCCAGCGCCGGCGACGAGCGAGCAGCAGGCCCCCGCCGAGCGCGACCAAGGCGCCGCCCACCAGCAGGATCGGGGAGGTGCTACCGCCGACGGGCGGAACGCCAGCCCCCGAGTCGTCGAGCGCGGGGCAGCCGACGGACAATGCCCGGTTCTCGTAATAGGGCGATCCATCTGGCGAATCGAGCCAGTTCACCGACACCGCGTGCACCCCGTTCGCGTACACGCCGAGGTCGAGGTACTCGTTGCCGGTGTCGAGCAACGGATCGTCGAAGACCGGGGTGTTCAGATCGTCGACGAACACCTCATACGTGAACGGCGCCGAGTCGCGCAACTCGACCTGGATGTGTGCACCGTCGGTAGCGCAGACGACCCGGAACGACACGCTCGGGCAACCATCCACGCCGCTTTCACAGCCAGTCGGCACACCGGCAACCGGTACGGGGCCTGCTGCGGCCGGCGAGGCGGCGGCGAACGCGAAACCGACCACGCCGAGCAGTCCACTTGTCAATGCCATTGCTGCGCGCCGGGGTTTCATCGGTTCTCCAGGGACTACGCGACGGCCAACGCCACGCGTAGCTGACTCTAGCCCCACCTGTCGGCGGCGCGTTCTTCGAACGCCGTTTGGGTCACGAACTGCGTAGCGCATGCTTGTCCACCTTGGCCATCGGGGTGAGAGGCAGCGCGCCGAGCACCACCACTTCGTCGGGGGCCTTGTAGTCGGCAAGTCGGTCACGTACCCATGCACGCAGCTCGTCGCGGGCCGGTGCCTGGGCTTCAGGCTCGACCACGACGAACGCCACACCGATCTCACCCAATGCGTTCGCGGGCTTGCCGATCACGGCCGCGGCGGCGATCGCAGGGTGCTCGACGAGCACGTTCTCCACTTCCAGCGGGTACACGTTGTAGCCGCCGCGGATGTACATGTCGCCGGCGCGGCCCACCAACGACAGGTTGCCGGCGGCGTCGAAGCGGCCGAGATCGCCGCTGGTCAGCCAGCCGTCGGCTCCGAGCACGGCCGCCGTCTGCAAGGGATCACGCCAGTAGCCGCGCATCACGCACGGCCCGCTGATCTGCACACGACCCACGACGCCCGCGCGCACCTCGCAACCCGCTTCGTCGACCACGCGCACACTCATGCCCTCTTGCGGGCGACCGACCGTACGGAACTGGACGTCGGGCGGGTCGTCGGGGTCGGTGCCGGTGATCGATGGCGACTCGGTCATCGCGTAGCGCACGATCACGGGAGCTCCAAGGGTCGCGCGGATGCGCTGGACGAGTTCGGGCGCAGCTGGCGCAGTGGCGGACAGGCACACTCGTAGTTGCGAGAAGTCGGCCGTGGCGGTCTCGGGTAGCTCCAGCAACTTCACGAACTGCGTGGGCACTCCGGCGCCGACGTTGATCCGCTCGTTGGTGAGCACCTGCAGCATCATCTGTGCCGTCCATGGCACGGGCGTGAGCACGATGGTGAGGCCCATTGCGAACTGCTCCCACAGCTTGGCCATGTAGCCGGCGTGAGCCAACGGCAGGCCGCCCAACCTGCGGTCGAACGCGTGCGTCATCTCCCCCGCCGAGCGCACGGCGGCCTCGAGATTGCGGTGGTCGAACCAGGCACCCTTGGGCACACCAGTGGTGCCGCTGGTCCAGATGATCACTGCCGGGTCGGCGGCGACCAGCACCGGCATCGGCGTGAGCGGAGCGCCCGCCAGGTCGAAGGCGGACGGCGCGAGGCACAGCGGCGAATGCCCCTCGGGAACGTCGAACGATGCGTCGGCGATCACCGCAGCAGGCCGGCAACGATCGAAGATGCCCGCCACCTCACGCGGCCCCAAGCGGCTGTTGACACCCGTGACGACCGCCCCGGCGAACAATGCACCGACACACCCGACCGCATAGTCGATCGAGGGCGACAGCGCGACGGCGACCACATCGCCATTGCGCACACCGAGCGCATGCAGCTGTCGCGCCACAGAACGCCCGGCGGCGACCCATTGACCGAACGTGAGCCGACGACCGGTGGCCACCTCGACGAATGCCTCGTGCTCGCCGATCTGGTCGGCGGCAGCGAGCATCAACTGATCGATGGTGTCGAACGTGCCGACGACGGCGAGCGGGCCAGCCATGTCGCGAGCGGTCAGCGGACGCGCCGGAACGACGCCGAGGCAGTGGCGATGATGCGGCCCTTGGCCCCCTCGTCGGTCATCGTGACCTCCACCCCGATCCGGCCGGTGGGGCTCTGTGCCCCCACCACGGCCGCGCGAGCGACGAACGGGCCGTGGTAGCCGGGCTTCACCATCATCACGTGCCACTGCTCGACCTGCCAGTCGATCGTGCCCGTGGCACGGTCAAGTTCGTCCATCGCCACCGCCTCCATCGCGATGTTGATCGGGCCGAGGTGCAGGGCCGAGTGAGGCGAGGACAACGCAGGTGTGACCTTGGCGATGCTCACCGACCCGTCGGCCTGATCTTCGATGCCGAACACCGTGCGCAGCGGCGGCAGGTCGGGCGAATCGGGTGCGTCGTTGACCGGGTTGTCGACCAGGTAGAAACCAGGCGGCACGCCGCCGAGGCTGACACCACACCCGCTGGAGATGGCCAGCACGCGCGAGTGGTCATCGGCGTCGACGATGCGCGAGCGGCTGAACCCCATCTGCCGGCCGACACTGACGACATCGCGCACCACGTGCACGCGCTTCACGTCGTGGCCAGGATCGAGGATGTCGTAGCACATCGTCACCGGCGCCGGCACGCACTCGTCATCGCGCCAGTACGGCTCGGGCGAGGCGATGCACAGCGGCGCGGCCATCACGCCCCCCGTGCTGTTACGCATGTCGTGGCGCAGCGGCATCTCCTCCGCATCGACCCCCGTATCGAGGAACGGCGTGCCCTTGCCCAGATATGTGTAGCTCTGCAGCGCTTGCCACGACAGCTCGAAGTGCCGCCAGTGCTGCTCGGGCGTCAGCGTGCGGATGTCGCCCATGCTCTCGTTACCCATGTGATCCCCCAGATCGTCGATGCGAATGTGCGTGCGAACTGCCGGGCTCAGCGAGCCTGGAAGTCGGGCGGTCGGCGTTCGGCGTAGGCCTTCACGCCTTCCTCGTAGTCCTCAGTGGCGCGCAGCCCCACTTGTGCCGAGTGTTCGTGGTCGGTGGCCGCCTTCACCTGCGCCGCCAGACCAGCGCGCAAGGTGCGCCGAATGGCACGAACGGCCAGCGGTGCCGAGCCGGCGATCTCGGTGGCGATCTCGATCGCTACCGTTCGCACGTCGTCGAGCGGCACCAGTCGCTCGCACAACCCGATCGCGACGGCCTCGTCGCCGGTGATCCTGCGGCCGGTGTACATCAGGTCCATCGCCCGCGCCTCGCCGATCACGCGCGGCAACGTGTAGCTGATGCCGAAGCCGGGGTGGAACCCCAGCCGCGAGAAGTTCACTGCGAAGCGCGCCTCGCTGCACGTGACGCGGATGTCGGCCGCCAGCGCGAGGCCCACGCCGGCGCCGATGGCGGCACCGTGCACGGCTGCCACCACGGGGATCGAACCGGCGAACAGGCGAACCGCCTGCGCGTAGAGCGGGTTGTGGCCCAGCGATGCTGCAGCGGCGATCGGATCGCTGGCTCCCCCCAAACGGGCACCGGCGCAGAAGTGCTTGCCGGCGCTGCACAGCACGATCGCGCGGCACGTGGGGTCGGCCTCCAGGGTGTCGAACGCGTCGGCGATCGAGCGCACGAGTTCGATGTCGATGGAGTTGTCGGGTGGGCGCTGCAGCTCCACGATCGCCACGTGCCCCAACCGGCTGACGCCGACGTCACCGAACTTCACGGCATCACTCACAGGCACCCCTCCCGGTCATTCGGGCGAACCTAACAGGAGGGGCTGGCGAGCCACCAGCGAGAGCGGACAGCGTCCGATGTCCCCTGTTAGTCATTCGTTGACTATTGTCGCAACATGCGACGCCTGCACACTCCGCTCGTGGCGACCCTCGTGCTGTGTTCGTTGTTCGCAGCAGCATGCAGCGACGACAACGGAGCACCGACAACGACGGCACCCGGCACCACCGGCGACGTGGTGGTCCTCGCCGCATCGTCGCTCACCGAGGCATTCACCGAGATCGGTGACGCGTTCACGGCCGCCAACCCCGAAGCGAACGTCACGTTCAGCTTCGCCGGCTCATCGGATCTCGTCACCCAGATCAGCGAGGGTGCCCCCGCGGACGTGTTCGTGTCGGCCGACGACGCCACCATGGCCAAGATCACCGATGCCGCGCTGAACGCCACCGACCCGGTGGTCATGGCCCGCAACTCGTTCGCGATCATCGTCGAGCAGGGCAACCCGAAGGGGATCGCCACGGTCGCCGACCTTGCCGACCCGGATCTCGTCGTCGTGCTGTGCGCCGGGAGCGTGCCGTGTGGCAAGGGCGCGGTAGCGATCCTCGCCAACGCCGCGGTCACCGTCACCCCCAAGAGCCTGGAGGACAAGGTGAAGGGTGTCGTCACCAAGGTGACCGCGGGCGAGGCCGACGCCGGCATCGTGTTCGTGACGGATGTGCAGGCCGCCGGCAGCGCCGCCGAGGGGGTCGACATTCCCGCGGACGTGAACGTGATCAGCAACTACCCGATCGTCGTCACCAAGGATGCGCAGCACGCTGACGCAGCGCAGGCGTTCATCGACTTCGTCACCAGCGCCGATGGGCAGGCGATCCTCGCCACGTACGGGTTCCTGGCGCCGTGACCGAACGTCGACACCGGGGCGGGCGCGGCCGTTCGGCCGGCCGGGTACCGGCCCCGGTGTTGGCGTTCGCCGGCGTGGCGGTGCTGTTCTTCGCACTCCCGTTGCTGGGCCTGCTGTGGAGGGCGCCATGGTCGAAGGCCTGGACGTACCTCAGCGACCACGACTCGCTGACGGCACTACGGCTCTCGCTGCAGACCTCGCTGTGGGCCACCGCGTTGTCGATCGTGTTCGGCGTGCCCCTGGCCTGGATGCTGGCTCGCAGCACCTTCCCGGGCCGTAGCGCGCTGCGGGCGCTGTGCACGCTCTCCATGGTGCTGCCGCCGGTGGTGGGTGGCGTGGCGCTGTTGTTCGCGCTCGGCCGTCGCGGGGTGGTTGGCCAGTGGCTGTACCGCTGGTTCGACTACCAACTGCCCTACACCACCGCTGCGGTCGTGGTGGCGCAGACGTTCGTGGCGATGCCGTTCCTGGTGATCACGGTCGAAGCCGCGCTGCGGCAACTGGATCGAGCGCCGGAGGACGCCGCGCGCACGCTGGGTGCCAGCCGGTGGTACACGTTTCGGCGTGTCACCCTGCCGGCCATCAGCCCCGCCCTGGCCGCCGGCGCGGTGTTGTCGTGGGCGCGAGCGTTGGGCGAGTTCGGGGCCACGATCACGTTCGCCGGCAGTTACCCGGGCACCACCCAGACGATGCCGATCGCCGTGTACCTGGCGCGCGAGACGAACCCCGAGCAATCGATCATCCTCGCGCTGTTGATGATCGTCATCTCCTTCGCCGTGCTCGTGTCGCTGCGCGACCGCTGGTTCGGCGCGGCCGATCGAGTGGGGGTGTCGTCGTGAGCCTGCACGCGGCCGTCCGGCGGCAGTTGGGTCCGCTGCACCTCGACGTCGAGTTCACGGTTCGACCAGGGGAACTGCTGGCACTGCTGGGGCCCAACGGCGCCGGCAAGACCACCGTGCTGCGCGCGCTCGCCGGCCTGGAGCCGCTGGACCAGGGGCGAATCGAGATCGACGGCGTGGTGGTCGACGAGCCTGCGGCCGACGTGTTCGTGTCTCCCGAACAGCGCGGTGTGGGTGTGGTGTTCCAGCACTACGCGCTGTTCCCCAACCTCACCGTGCTCGAGAACGTCGCGTTCGGGCTGCGCGCGCGAGGGATTCCCGCCGCCGATGCTCGGCGCCGAGCGACGGCATGGATCGATCGCGTGGGTCTCGGCGACCATGCGCTCCACAAGCCGGGCGCACTCTCTGGCGGGCAGGCGCAGCGCACCGCGCTGGCGCGAGCCCTGGCCACCGACCCACGGCTGTTGTTGCTCGACGAACCGCTCGCAGCGCTCGATGCAGGAACTCGCGCGACCGTGCGTCGCGACCTGCGCCACCATCTCGCGTCGTTCGACGGGATGCGGGTGATGGTGACGCACGACCCGGTGGATGCGTTCGCACTGGCCGATCACGTCGCGATCATCGAGGCCGGCCGTGTGGTGCAGACCGGAACCTTCGCCGAGATCACGGCCCATCCACGATCGCGCTACGTGGCCGACCTCGTCGGCGTGAACCTCGTGCATGGTGACGTCGTCGGAGGCGTGCTCACGACCGCGACAGGGGCGCTCGTGGTGATCGCCGACGCCGCCGACGGCCCGTCGTTCGCGGTGTTGCGCCCCCACTCACTGGTGCTGGTGCGCGACAGGCCGCTGGGCACCAGCGCCCGCAACACCTGGACCGGCACGATCGCCGACCTCGATCGGATCGGCGATCGCGTGCGCGTGCACATCGAGAGTGAGCTGCCGCTGACGGCCGAGATCACCAATGAAGCATTCGACGCGCTCGCGCTGCGACCGGGCGACACGATCCATGCGTCCGCCAAGGCCACCGACATCGAGGTGTACCCCGCGTGAGCCGATCGCCCGAACAGCTGTTACTGGGTGAATGGGCCTGCCTGGGGATCCTCTGCGCGGGCGACAGCCACGGGTTCGCCATCGCCGCTCGGCTGAAGCCGGAGGGCGACATCGGCCGAGTGTGGGCCCTGTCGCGGGCGCTCACCTACCGGGCGCTCGACCAGCTGACAGCTCGGGGCTACGTCGTCGCGGTCGGCGAAGAACCGGGCAAGGCGGGCGGAGCGCGCACGATCCTCTCGGCGTCACCCGCCGGACACCTGCAGCTGAGCGCCTGGCTCGGCACACCGGTAGAGCACCTGCGCGACCTGCGCAGTGAGCTGCTGCTGAAGTTGGTGCTGGCCGATCTGTGCCGCGTGGATGTCAGCGACATGCTGCAGCGCCAGCGGGCGCACATCGCACGGCTGGCCGACGTGCTGGCGACCTCCCCCACCAGCGAGTCAGGCGGCGACACCTCCGCCGATGTCGTGCGCCTGTGGCGACGCGAACTGTCGCAGGCCGCGCTGCGGTTCCTCGACGCGGTGGTGCCAGCGGCCAGCGCCGAGCGTTCACCAGCCGAGCTCAGTAGTGCGATCCAGGAAGTGGTTCGTCGTACAACACCGACTTGGTGACGTACCCGAAGTCGCCCTGCAGATCGGCGAGCGTGCCGACCGACGTGCCCCAACCACCAGGGTTCGCGCGCACCATCGCGTCGATCCGGAACCACTCGCCCACCGGCAGGCGGTGCATCGACAGCGTCAGGTCGGCGTTGAGCGAGGCGTTGTTCGGGTAGGTCTTGCCTCCGGTCAGCACGACGTCGGCGACAGCAGCGGCGCGCGTGGCCGGTGTCATGGTCTCGCCGGCCACCATGTGATCGCTGAGCCGCAGCCAGTACGCGGCCCGCCCAGAGCCGTAGTGCTCGAACGTGATGTCCATCGACTCCATGAACTCGCTGTCGCCCCAGGGCGACTGGGGCAGGTGCGTGCTGCGATCGAACACGGGCGGCACGTCGGGCCGGATCTCGGCCGGGTCGATGATCGCGGCACGACGCATCCGCATGCCTTCCGAGCGACCACATTCCACGCCGTCCACCAGCAGCGTGACCTCCACGACCTGCACCCGCTCTCCGGCACGGCGTACGTTCACCCGCGTCTCGGTAACCCCCATCGGCACACGCCGCGACAGGTCGATGGTGAGGCGCACGATGTCCATCGGCACCGGCGAAGGAACAGCGTCCACAGCTCGGGCCACCACTGCGGCAACCGCGGCACCGTGCTGCGCGCCGATGATCGGCCCGACGGCGACGCCGGTGGCGATCAGGCGGTCGCTGTCGAGTTCGAACCAGTGGCGCGCCATGACATCGAAAGAGCGGCGAGAGCGGACCGCGACAGCCGTCAGCCGAGCGCCGCGGTGTCGAGCGCCGAACCCGGAGCGAACGATCGCACGTGCACGTAGTCGATCATCTGCCCCTTCGGGCGGGTGAGCACGAACACCATCGCATCGGCCATCCACTCGGGGTCCATGCCGGGCCCGGCCACGCGGGTCATGTAGCCGCTGTCGAGCCACTCGGGAAGCGCCGCCTCGACACCTTCGGGAGTGAAGTTGACGCCGAAATCGGTGCCTCCGATGCTGCCGGCGACGTAGTTCGACACGCGGATCTTGTCGGCGCGCAGCTCGTGGTTCAGCATGCGGCTGAACGTGTCGAGCCCGCCCTTCGACGTGCCGTAGAGCACCATGAACGGCATGTAGTCGCCCACGATCTCGGACGACACGTTGACGATGTCGCCGCCGCCGGCCTTGCGCAGCAACGGCACCGCCGAACGGGTGGTGAGGATCGGGCCGCGCAGGTTGACGTCGAGCACGAAATCGATGTCGTCGTCGGTGGCGTCGGCGATCTTCGCGATCCGGCCGACGCCGGCGACGTTGAGCAACGCGTCCACCTTGCCGAAACGGCGATCGACCTCGGCGAACGCCGCGCGCACGCTGTCGGCGCTGGCCACGTCACACACCACGGGAACCGCGGTCTGGCCGAGGCTGGCCGCCACCTCGTCGAGGCGCTGCTGACCGCGGGCCATGATCACCACGGTGGCCCCTTCGTCGATGCAGCGCTTGGAGACTGCGAGGCCCATGCCGGCGGAGCCGCCGACCACCACGATGACCTTGCCGTTCAGCTGACCCATGGCGCCGGAGCCGCGCTCAGTCGACGAGCGTGATGGCACGCTCGGGGCAGTTGCTGGCGCCGACGCGGGCGGCGGCCTCGTCGCCAGGAGCGACTTCGGTCTCGTTCATGGCGTTGTACCCGCGGTCGTCGAGTACGTACACGCTGGGGGCGAGTGCGGCGCAGCGACCGTGGCCGCTGCAGGCGGCATTGTCAACGATGATCTTCATAGCAGTGTGCTTTCTAGGTTGAGGTGTGTTGGGGGAGGTTCAGGCGGACTTCCAGCCGCCGTCGACCGGCAGCACCACGCCGTTGACGTGGCTGGCCTCGGCCGACGCGAGCCAGGAGATGGTGGCCGCGATCTGTTCGGGCTTGGCGGTCTTCTCGCCCAACGCGATGCTGGGCAGTTGCCGCATGTAGGCCCACATCACGTCGTCCGACGGCGTGGCCGTGGTAGCGATATTGGTCTCGGTGCCACCAGGACACACCACGTTGCAGCGCACCTTGGTGTTGCCATACGTGTAGGCGATGTGCTTGCTGAGGCCGATGATCCCGTGCTTGGAGGCGATGTACGCCGCGCCGGCACCCGACCCACCGAGCCCGGCGATGGACGCAACGTTGACGATGGCCCCGCCCCGCTCGGCCATCAACGGCACGAGCAGGCGACACAACCGCATCGGGGCCTTGAGGTTCACGTTCTGCACGAGGTCCCACAGATCATCGCTGATCTGGCTGACCGGGTAGAAGAAGTCCATCACGCCCGCCACGTTCGCCAACACCCGCACCGGGCCGACCGCCTCGGCCTGTGCGACGAGGGCATCGATGAACGCCGCATCGGTGAGATTGCCCGGCACAGCGGTGATGCCCGGCTGCTCGGCCGCGACTGCTGCCAGGCCATCCGCGTTGGCGTCGGTGGCCACGACGGTGGCCCCCTCCTGGGCGAGCATGATCGCCGTGGAACGGCCGATACCCGACGCTGCGCCCGTGACGAGGGCAACCGTGTTGTCGTGTCGCGCCATAACGTGCGTCAGACGTCCCACTCGAGATGCAGCGAGGTGATGCCCATCTGGCCACCGTGTTCTGGCACCGACGTGCCAGGCACGATGCGGTAGTTCGGGATGCGCTCGTGCCACATCGTCATCGCGGTCAACAGTTCCTCACGAGCCAGGTGCGAACCGAGGCAGCGGTGCGGGCCGGCACCGAACGACAGGTGACGGTTGATCTCACGGTCGATGATCACCTTGTCGGCGTTCTCGAACTCGAGCGGGTCGCGGTTGGCGGACACCAACGGCATCATCACCATCTGGCCGGCCTTCATCGGGCAGCCGGCGACTTCGGTGTCGTGCGACAGCTTGCGACTGGGCGTGACGAAGGAATAGAAGCGCAGGAACTCCTCGATCGCCGACGGCCACAGCTGCGGCTCGGCCAGCAAGCGCTCGCGATCCTGCGGGTTGGTGGCCAGGTGCCAGAAGTTGTAGGTGAGCTGCGAGGCCACCGTGTCGAGACCGGCCATGAACATCAACAGGCAGAAGTCGAGGACGTCTTGCGTGGGGATCGGCTCGCCGTCGATCTTCGCCCCCAGGACGTAGCTGATCATGTCAGCCTGCGGGTCGGCGCGGCGCTGCTCGATGAGCTTGCTGAAGTAGCCGACGACCTCCATCATGGCCGCGAATTGCGCCTCGGCAGCCCCCGGCGCGTCGCGCTCGCTGTGGAGGATGGTGACCTCCCACGCTTGGAACTGGTCGGCGTCCTCGCGCGGCAGGCCCATCAGATCCATGAAGATCACGTTCGGAAACAACAGTGCCACATCGGACACGAACTCGCAGCTACCCTTGGCGGCGATCGCGTCGAGTACCTCGGCAAAGCGCTGGCGCAGCTTGGGCTTGATCTTCTCGACGGCGCCCGGCGACCACAGCGGCGTGAGCAACTGCCGCCAATCGGTGTGGATCTTGCCGTCGAGCATCTCCGGGATCCAGCGGTACGGCGGGTTGGGGTCGTTGGGCGTGACCGCCGCGTTCGTGAACAACTGGCCCGCCTGGTACGACTTGCGGATGTCGGCCATGCGCGTGAGCAAGTAGTACTGGTTCCCGGCAGCATCGCCCACGTAGACCGGCGATGCCTCCCGCAGGCGATCGATGATCGCCATGTGCTCGCCCGCGGGCAGTTCGCCGGGGATCACATCCTGAATATGTGCGACAGGACACCCCGCCGGGTTCCACAGCTGCGGCTCGGTAGTCGTCATGACAATCCCCCTGGAAATCGGAAGTGCGCTCCCCACCGGAACGCAATGCCGACAACCATAGCACACTTTGTCGGACTGTGCCAAGGTCTTCCGTGCCTCAGCCCAAGCGGGCGAGCACCATCGCTGCCAGCACCTCGGGTTCGCTGAGCATCGCGTTGTGGCACGTGTCGATCTCCAGCACCTCGCGCACGTTGCCGAGGTTGGCGATGAACTCGCGCTGCAGCGACGGCTTCAGGGCCTTGTCGCGCAGCGTGACGATCCAGGTGGTCGGCAGATCGGGCATCGCCGACCGGTCCACCGGCTCCCTGGTGACCACTGCGCTCTCGGCCACCAGCTCGCGCACCACCCGGCGCTGTTGCTCGGCGGTCATGCCATTGGCGAACATTCGCCTGGCGAACGCCGCGGGGAGCGGCTTCGACACCTTCACGAACCGCGACATCAACCCAGCGATCCAGCTCATCGGCGGCTTCAGCGTGGACATCACGCTGGCCCCCTGGGGCGGCACGCAGCACGCCAGGTAGACCATGTGGGCCACACGCTCGGCGCCCAACGCCGTCGCCACGCCGGGCAGCGTAATGCCCGCCATCGAGTGGCCCACCAGCACCACTCGCTCGGCGCCCGCCGCGTCGATCTGACGGACCACGCTCTGCACACACTGGTCGATCGTGAGGGTGGCGAGGTCGCCCGGCTCGTCGCGACGGCCAGGGAGATCGACCGCAAGCGTCGGCACTTGCGGATGCTGGCGGGCGATGGCGTCGACAGTGGCCTGCCAGCCGACACCGGTGTGCTGCCCGCCGTGCACGAACACGATGGTGGGAATGTCGGCGGGGTCACTCATGGCCGCCGCACATGCAGGGCGCGGCTGGCGGCTGCGATGATCTCGGGCAGATCGGCGGTCGAGCGCCCCAGGCTCTGCAGCAGGGCGTGCTCGACACCCACCATGCCCCCGGCCATCACCCGCGGCAGCGGATCGACGGCGAGGTCGACACCGAGCGAACGGGCAAAATAGTCGGCCAGCGTGGTGAAGAGCAGCTCCACCCGCTCGCCCGTCACGCGGGCCACCACCTCTGGCGCTCCGGCCGCCGCCGCGCGCCACAGGTTCATCACCTTCGCATCCGGCGGGTCCGTGGCCAGACCCTCGAGAATCAGGTCCCACACCGCCTGCTCGGGCGTGTCGCTGGGGGCCAGTTGCGCGATCCGCGCCGCCAGACGAACCGTGCCCCGCCGGGGCATCCCGAGAAGGAAATCTTCCTTCGTGGGGAAGTAGCGGAACAACGTGCGCGCCGACACGCCCGCGGCCTCGGCGACATCGTCGATGGTGACCTCACGAAAGCCGCGAGCCGCGAACAGTTCGAGCGCCGCCCGCTCGTATTCGGCCAAGCGGAGCGTGCGGCGAACATCCCAACCCGAGCGTTGTTCGCTTCCCTGCACCTCGGTCATGTGCTGCTCGCCCTCGTGCTGGTGGGCGCGGAACCCGTCACCGTCCCATCATGTCAGTCACTGACACCGGCGCGACAACTTCGGCGGTCAGCCCGCCGACCCGGCCCCTCTGTGCGAGTCGCTGCCGCCAGTCGCCGCCGGCGGCGATCCACGCCGCCGCGAACTCCTCGGCCAGCCGGTCGACCACCGTCTGCACCGGCGCCACCTCGTCGATCAGGCCCACGCTGTGGCCGGCGCTGAAGATGTGCAGCCACGGCACCACACCGTCGGGCATCTGCGCCCCACGGCGTGGGCCACGCTGCGGCAGCATGTCGTCGGGGTCGAGACCCACGGCGGTCACCGACTGGCGGATCCAGTTCGCGCTGACACCGTTCATCGCCGCCGAAGGGAAGATGTCGTCCATCCCCGCCTCGGCGATCATCCGCTTGTGCCCCTCGGGCGCGCCCGACTCGTGCGTGGCGATGAACCGGGTGCCCATGCACGCGATGTCGGCACCCAGCGCCAGCGTGGCGGCCACACCGGCACCGTCGGCGATGCCCCCGCCCACCACCAGCAGCCCGTCGAACATCGAGCGCACCTTGGGCACGAACGCGAACGGGGTGAGCGTGCCCGAGTGGCCGCCGGCCCCGGCGCAGGTGAGCATCAGACCGTCCACCCCGGCGGCGATCGCTTTCGCCGCGTGGGGCACGCTCACCACATCGTGGATCAGCCGGCCGCCCCATCCGTGCACGCGCTTCGCCAACTCGGCGGGGTCGCCCAGGCTGCTGAACACCAGCGGCACGCGCAGTTGCTCGCACAACGCCAGCTTCTGTGCGCCGAGGTCGGGGTCCTTCACCAGACCGGCGGCGAGGTTCACCGCGTGCGGGGCGAAGAGCTGGCCAGCGTGACGGGCCTCACTCTCCGCGTCGGCCAGCGTGCGCAGGTAGGCGGCGAACTCGTCGATGTCGGTGATCTGCATGCCTTGCCAGCCGGCCACCACGCCGGCCCGACAACACGCCAACGTGAGCTCGAGGCTGGAGGCGAACGTCATCGGCGCGCACATCACCGGCAGGCGCAGGCTGGAGGCAAGGTCGGTCCACATGGTGCGGCGGACTGTAGCCGTGAGAAAACCTGCGGCACGTGTCATAGCGTTGGCCGATCAGTGCGTCGTAGGAGGTGATGATCGTGCACGCCACCGAACCACCGCAGGGCGAGCACGCGCCCGTCCTGCGGCTCGTCAGCGACAGCTCTCGCGCCGGTACCGCCCGCGCCGGAATCGTGGAGCTGTACCACCTCGAGTTCCGTTCGATGGCGCGACTCGCCTACCTGCTGTGTGGCGACATGCAACAGGCCGACGACCTCACCCACGACGCGTTCGTGCGGTTGTACGAGCATTGGGACCGCGTGGACGACCCCGCCCGTCGGGTCGGCTACCTGCGGTCCATCGTGGTGAACCTCGCCCACAGCGCGCACCGCAGGCAGGCAACGGCCCGCCGCCACGCCGCCCGCTCGGTGTTCGCCGAGGGCGGGGGCACCACTGCGTCGACATCGGCCGAGGACGAGGCCATCTGGAGCGCGGCCCGACCGCAGGTGATGGCCGCGCTCGTCGCGCTGCCCGATCGTCAGCGCACGGCGGTCGTGCTGCGCCATTGGCTGCGCATGACCGAGAGCGAGATCGCCGAGACGATGGGCTGCTCCGTCGGCTCGGTGCGCACCCATGTGAGTCGCGGGCACCAGACACTTGCACAGCGCCTTGGAGGCATCCGATGAACGAGTTCGACTTCCACCTGGGCCGGCTGCTCGACGACGCCGCTGCCGAATACCGGCCGGTGCCCGACGTGCAACGCCTGCAACGGCAGCTCGCCACTCACCGCCGCCGCGGCGCGGCGATCGTGCTCGGCGTTGCCGCCGGCCTCGCGCTCGTGGGCGGCACTGCGTTGGCCTACTCGGTGCAGCAGGCCGACGCGCCACGCCTGCAGCCGGCAGACCACTCGCCCACCGTCACCAGCGCGAAGCCCTCCAAGCCGCCGTTCGGCACCGACACCACCACCCCCAGCAGCGAGCCGGTGAAGGACACCTCCCCCACCGAGACGGCAGCGCCGTCCAGTGAGGTGGCAGTGCAACCCCCGGCCACTGCCCCTAAGGCGACCGCGCCGAAGACGACTCAGCCGAAGACCACCGAACCCAAGCCCACCGAACCCACGGTCAGCGTGCCGGACACCGTGGCGTGGTCGGTGTTCCAGATGTACGGCTCGTGCGACTCGACACCGCCCTTCGACGTGTTCTACGGCACGGCCACACCCGGTGTGCGGATCACGGTCGAGTCGGCCTGGGGCTTCGCCGACGGCACTGCCGACGAGCACGGCAACTGGGAGATCCGCATCGAGTTCCCCGACTCGCCGGTCGGCGAGCCGTTCCGGGTGGGTGTGCGCTACGAGGGCGTGCTGACCAAGTTCTGGTTCACCCGCCTCCCTGCGGTCTGACCGGCACTGTTCGGCAGGTCAGCCGGTGCTGGCGTCCTGCGCTCTCGCTGCGAGGTGCGTCTCCAGACGCTCCGCGGAGCGGCGGGCACGCAGTGCCATCCAGAACTCCTCCGGCGGGCCGATGACGGTGATGGTGTGCTCGGGGCACGCCCGCGCGGCCCAGTAGGCGTCCTCGGCATGTTCGGGCGGCACGTGCATGCGGTGCACCCCGATGTGGCCATGCTCGTCGAGCGGGTAGACGTCGGGCGCCCACCGGTGGCAGTCGCCCCACCCACAACACAACGCCGGGTGGGTGTGCACCAGCACGTCCGGGGCGTCGTCGACCGCGCCGTCCAGTTGCTGCCACCGCTGATGTGCCGCTGTGCTCATTGACCTGCCCCGCGCTCGCCGCCGTCCGCCGGCGTCGGCAAATATCATGGCCGATCGCCCGATTAACTCTCTCATCGGGCAGTCGGCCAGGGCCGGGCCTGAGCCATGCTTAGTCGGTGGGTGCCTCGGTGGTGGACACCTCGGTGGTGGGCGCGTCGGCGGCCGCCTGGAAGCGCACGTACACCTGGCGGATGCCCAGCGAGCGCACCATCGCCACCAGCATCGAGCGTGTGTTCACTTCGGCGCGGGCGAGCAGGTCGGTGCTGACCGCGGCTTCGGCGATCTTCTTCTGGGCGCTCTTCACCAGGCCGTGCTCGCTGGTGGGGTTGTCGGTGAACACGCCTACCACTCGGTTCACCAGGCCACGATCACGGTTCATCACATGGCTGACCTCGGTGTCGAGCACCGGGTCGGTGAGGTACGGCTTGGGCAGGGTGATGACGGCCGACTCGTTGTTCTCGCCGAGTTGCACGGCGCTGTCGCTGAGCGAGCTGAAATCGACCACTGCGTCGACGGTGCCGACGGCGATGTATTGCACGCGCTCACCGGCGATGAACGACGGCATCCAGGCGACATCTTCTTCCTGGTCGACGGTCACTTCGAACTGCGCCTGTGCGGCATGGAAGTCGGCCAGGTCGCGCAGCTCGAGCAGCACCGGAGGCGCCGAGTGATCGCGAGTGGTAGTAGTGAAGGGCAACTTGAAGAACTGGCCCATCACGGTGAGGACGATGGCGATGACGCCGACAATGGCCGCCATGCCGACGAAGAAGGAACGGATGCGACCGCCGCCGCGGGATCGGTTGGATGACATGAGAAGTTGCTCCTTACGTTCACACGAAGCCATTCGTGAACCCCGAGGAGCTCACGATGGTGGGCATGGTTTCGTGGACGTGAGGCAACGCTAGTTCTGATGGCCGCGGAAGTGGCCGCGGGGCGTGTTGCCCCTGGTCACACCCGCCGCTGAGGCTCAGGGCGACGGTGGCGGCGACGTCTCGGCCGGGCTGGTCGGTGGCGGATCCGTGGCCGGGGGATCGATCGACGGCGGGGCCGGCGGGCAGTACATGTACACCGACAACTGCAGCACCGCCATCGAATCGGGTGTGAAGCGTGTGCCGGCCGAGGGGGACTGCGCATAGGTCTTGCCGGCCATACCAGGATCGGCGCTACAGCTCTGCTGAACAGTTTGGACCCCGTACGTGGTCGAGAGCCCGGCACACATGAGGTCCCAGTAGAAGACCATGTGCAGGTTCATCACGTCGCCGGCGGTCATTCCGGAAGCGTTGGGAAAGACGAAGGCATGCGGCTCGCGCGCCTTCGTGCCGATGCACTTCTCGGCGTTGCAGAACCGGTCGCCGGGCTTCTGGGGCGCACACGTGACATCGGGGGCCACGGCGGCGGAGTCGAGTGTGTCGACCGGAATGGTGTCGACGACCGTATCGGCGGTCACGACGACGACCGTCTCGTTGGTGGTGGTCTCTGTCGGCGCGGTGTCGTCTGCAGCCGGCGCCAGGCTGTCGCGCTGCGGCGAGTCACCCGACGCGGCCCAAGCGAGCGAACCAGCGATCGTGATCACCAGCAACCCGCACACGAGCCATACGGTCAGCCACCGGCTCCGGGGCAAGAGCGCTGCGACTTCCACCACCGGGGTCTGATCCGATCCGCCATCGTTCATCGGCGCAGCGTAGGCGAGATTCGGAGTCACCCGCCAACACCGCCGCACCACAGCGCGGAGCGTCCGAAAGAGGTGACCCGGGCCGCCAATCGCCCGGCCGGACCCACCCCTGGAGCGCTCT
Source organism: Actinomycetota bacterium (assembly GCA_030645495.1). Lineage (GTDB taxonomy): Bacteria > Actinomycetota > Acidimicrobiia > Acidimicrobiales > Ilumatobacteraceae > UBA668. The sequence continues at coordinate 141,375 of JAUSLV010000011.1, read as the reverse complement.
CCCCAGCGCACGAAGAACCCGCACAACGCAGAAGGCCCGGCCGTGTGGCCGGGCCTTCTTCACATGGAGCGGACGACGAGATTCGAACTCGCGACCCTCACCTTGGCAAGGTGATGCTCTACCAGCTGAGCCACGTCCGCAATGCGCCGAGCAATCTAGCGACCCGGCACGGGGGCTGACAACGCGCCACGCGCATTCCCCCCGGCACGTCGGGTCAGGAACGCTGGTCGGCGGGGCGCAGATCCACCTTCAGCACCAGGAAACCGTCCTCGATCGACGCCGTGGCGTCGCCGATGATCGCGAAGTCGCGGAAGTCGGCCTGAGCCTGCTGGATGAAGCGCGAGCGCTCCTCACCGGCCACGGGCGGCAGCGGGCGCTGCTTCACCGCGTGGGCACGCTCACGAAAGCGGGCCAGCATTGCTTCGACATCGAGTCCTTCAGCCATGCGCCCACGGTATCGGGCGGCTGGGCCGGCGCGAACCCGCCCGACCTCACCAGATGTCGTCGGACCGCAACAGCGGATCGATGGGCGCCCGCGTCGCCGCACCCGGCGACCGCGGCGCTGGCGCGGCACCCCACAGATTGTCGGCCAGCGCATCGAGATCGTCGAACTCGTCGAGCGTCGGCTGCGCCACGGGTTGTGCCTGTGTGCGGGCAGGTGCCTGCCGACGGGCCGCGGACGGGCGCTCGATGGGCCCCGTGTTCGAACCTGAGCCTGCCCCCGCCGGAACCCCGTCGGGAAACACGTCGTCGAGCGACTCGCGCAGCACCAGCTGGTCGTCGGCCGGCGAATCGCCGAAGGGCCGCGCCGACTCGATGATGTCGCGCCGCTCGTCGTCGTCGGCGAGGAGGAACGGCTTGGTGCCCATCAGTTCGAGCGGGCCGAGCACCGGGTGCTCGACCCCGCTGGAGCGCCACCACCACACCGTGCCGGCCACCAGTGCGGCGGCAAGCACCACCAATCCGCCCGAGGCGAGATAGATCGTTCGAGCGTTCTCGGGGTCTGAGAAGTTGGCTGCCAACACGCCGAACAGTTTCGCACGTGGAACACCCAAACCCCACGCGCACCAGCTCACTTGTCGCGAGTTGCGGCCGTTTCGGCCATGCTGTGAGCCGTGGAGTACGTCTGGTTCTCGCTGCTGATCGTCGCCATGGTCGGAATGTGGTGGCTCGCCTACCGGATGGAACCGCATTGGAGCACCAAGGACGGCCGGCGGTTCATGTGCACCACGCAAGACCTGTCGAACCCACAGTTCCCCGGCCGCAAGCGCGAGACCCGAGTGGTGGTGACCTCCGACGGCGCGCTGCGGGTGACGCTCAAGAACGGCCTCCGCCGCCGCCAGTCGGTGTGGACGTTGATCGGCAAGTCGCCCGACCCGCCCAAGCGGCTGCAGGTGTACGTGGCCCAGCAGCGCACCGACGGCAAGGCGGCCACCATGATGTCGCTGCGCGTGCCGGCCAAGAGCCGGGTGGTGCCGGTGCTCGATGCCGCGCTGGCGGGCATCGAACTCGACTAGGGCTCGACTAGGGCTTGCCCACCGTCTCGAGGAACCGCTGGATCGGCGGTGCCACCTGATCGAAGTTGATGAGGAACGCGTCGTGGCCGTGCGGTGAGTCGATCTCCACGTACTCCACGGGCGTGCCCTTGGCGGCGAGCACACGCTCGATCTGGCGCTGCTGGTACGTGGGATACAGGATGTCGCTGGAAATGCCCATCACCAGCGTGGGTGCCTTGATGCGGGCCATCGCCGCCTCCAACCCCGACCGGCCGCGGCCCACGTCGTGCAGATCCATCGCCTTGCCGATGTGCAGGTAACTGTTGGCATCGAACCGGCGAACCAACTTGTCGCCGTGGTACTCCAGGTAGCGCTCCACTTCGAAGCGCCGCCACACACCGACACCATCGTGCTGCGCGGCGCCATCAGCCAGTTCGCGACCGAACTTCTCGGTGAACACGTTGTCGCTGCGGAACGTCACCTGCGCCACCATGCGGGCGATCGCCAGGCCCTCCCACGGGCCGTCGCCGTCGTCGGCGTCGTAATAGTCGCCACCACGCCACTTCGGGTCGAGGCGCACGGCACGGCGGCCGATGGCGCCCCACGCGATCTGCTGCGCGGTGGCCTGCGCACAGGTTGCGATCGGCACGATCGCAGCCACCCGGTCGGGGAACGTGATCGCCCACTCGAGCACCTGCATGCCACCCATCGAGCCACCCACCACCGCGTGCCAGCGCCTGACGCCGAGGTGATCGGCCACGCGGGCCTGGGCGCGCACCATGTCGCGGATGGTCACCACCGGGAAGCGGCTGCCGTACGGCGTGCCGTCGTCGGGGTGTGGCGAAGCGGGGCCGGTGCTGCCCTGGCAGCCGCCCAGCACGTTCATGCACACCACGTACCAGCGGTCGGTGTCGATCGCCAGGCCGGGGCCCACCACGTCCTCCCACCAGCCGGGGGCCGGGTGGCCGGGGCCGGACGGACCAGTGGCGTGGCTGTCGCCGGTCCAGGCATGGCACAGCAGGACCGCATTGCCGCCGTCGGCATCGAGCCGGCCCCACGCCTCGTACGCGATCGTGACCCCGTGCATCGTGACGCCGCAGTCGAGCGCGAACGGGCGGTTCGGCGCGAACGTGACGAACCGGCGGTCGCCGGACGGCTGGCCCGGCATCCACGCACCCGTCACCGGGTGTGGGCGCCCAGGTCGGGCTGTGGCCATGTCGTCCTCCTCCGGGGCTGGTGCGGTGCGTGTGCGTCAGAATCCCGAGGGAAGCGATTGTTGCCCGGCCGAGACCGAACCACATCCCCGCCGAGGCGGGTAGGCACCGTGGGGCTTCCACCCCGGTTGCCGGACCACCGATCGCTCGGCGGTCACTCGTGATGCATGACGAGAGCACGATAGCAACACGCGTGCACCCGACCACGTGCAAGTGCCTGGCAGCCGGGCGGCGGGGCGGCACGCGACCACCCGGCCTGACCGTAGCGGCAGGCTGACTGACCGGCGCGTCAGCGCGGCTGATCGATCAGCGAGTGGACGCAGCCTGCGCCGGGCACCAACATGGTTGGCGATGAGCGTCAGCTATCTCACCCCCAAGGCCCGACCCGTGCTCGTGGGCGCGGCCGGTCGAGGGTCGGTGGCGATCGAGCACATCAGCGCCGGCGAGGTGTTGGTGGCGTTCGGTGGCCGAGCGATGCACCGCGACGAGTTCGACCTGCTGCCCGAGGGTCAACGGTCGCGCAGCATCCAGATCGAGGACTTCTTGTACCTCGCGGGTGCGCCCGAACCCGAGCCGGCCGACTTCATCAACCACTCGTGCGAACCGAACGGCGGCATGAGCGGCAGCACGATCGTGGTGGCGATGCGCGACATCCTGCCCGGCGAGGCGCTCACCTACGACTACGCCACCAGCGACGGCAGCGACTACGACGAGTTCGAGTGCCTGTGCGGCGCCGCCACCTGCCGCGGCAAGGTGACCGGCAACGACTGGATGCTGCCCGACCTGCAGGTGCGCTACCGCGGCTACTTCAGCCCGTACTTGGCCACCCGCGTCGCCGCACTCGCCCACCAGGGCAGCCAGCGCCGCGCGTTCGCCTACTGACGCGCAGTTCACCCAGGGCTCGCCGGGGCCTTGCCCGGTCCCTGGGGGCCACCGCGTTAGTGTCGGCGCCATGCGGGTCTTGGTCGTCGGCGCAGGCGGTGTCGGGTCGTCGATCGTGTCCATCGCCGCCCGCCGCGACGTGTTCGAGCAGATCGTGGTGGCCGACGTCGACAGCGCGCGCGCCGGCCGGGCAGCGGCGGTCACCGGCAGCGACAGGGTGCTGGGCACCCGCGTCGACGCCTCCGACCGGCTCGATCTCGTCGACCTGATCCGCTCCACGAAGAGCGACGTGGTGATGAACGCGTGCGACCCGCGCTTCAACCCGCCGATCTTCGACGCCGCGTTCGCAGCCGGCGTGCACTACCTCGACATGGCGATGCACATGTCGACCCCGCACCCCACCGACCCGTTCAACCAGTGCGGCGTGAAGCTGGGCGACGCCCAGTTCGAGGTGGCCGCGCAGTGGGAGGAACGTGGCCTGCTGGCCCTCGTGGCGATGGGCGTCGAACCCGGGTTCAGCGACGTGGTGGCGCGTTACGCCTCGGATCACCTGTTCAGCCGCATCGACGAAATCGGTGTGCGCGACGGGGCCGACCTGGTGATCGAGGGCTTCGGCTTCGCCCCCACGTTCAGCATCTGGACCACGATCGAGGAGTGCCTCAACCCGCCGATCGTCTACGAGCGCGACCGCGGCTGGTTCACCACCGCCCCGTTCAGCGAGCCCGAGACGTTCGTGTTCCCCGAAGGCATCGGCGCGCTGGGCTGCGTCAACGTGGAGCACGAGGAAGTGCTGCTGATGCCCCGTTGGCTCGATGTGGGCCGGGTCACGTTCAAGTACGGCCTCGGCGACGAGTTCATCGACGTGTTGCGCACGCTCCACATGCTCGGCCTCGACAGCACCCGGCCGGTGAACGTGCGTGGCATCGAGGTGTCACCGCGCGACGTCGTATCGGCCACCTTGCCCAACCCGGCCGAGCTGGGCCACCTGATGCGCGGTCGCACGTGCGCCGGTTCGCTGGTGACAGGGCTGGGCATCGACGGCCAGCCGCGCAGCACCTACCTGTACCAAGTGGTCGACAATGAATGGACGATGCGCGAGTACGGCCACCAGGCCGTGGTGTGGCAGACCGCCGTGCACCCGGTGGTGGCGTTGGAGATGCTGGCCACCGGCGAGTGGAAGGGCGCCGGCGTGAGGGGCCCGGAGGCGTTCAGCGCCGACCCGTTCCTGGCCCTGCTGGGCGAGCACGGCGCGCCGTGGACGATGGAAGACCGCACCGTGGAGGCCACGAGATGATGGCCCGGCTCAGCAAGCTCGACGTGACGCAGATGATGGACGGCTACGACCACGACCCCGTTGGCGCCTTGACGGCCGCACTGCGGATCGTGCTGGAACAGCCCGATGGCGAGTGGACCGCGATGGTGAAGGCCGCCGGGTTCGACTGCGCGCAACGGATCCGCCTGCAGGGCCACGACCCGGCCGCGCTCGACGAACTGCTGACCTACCTCAACGAACTGCGCACGACGCCGGCCCTCGCGTGAACCGGCCGCGGTTGCGCGCCACCCAGCGATAGGCCACGCCGCCCAGCCAGTGCACGCCGGGCAGGTGCATCAGCGCGCCCAGCACCCACCAGCCCTTGCCCGCGGCCAGCAGCACGGCGGCAACCGCGTCGTTGGCCGAGTATGCACGATGATCGCGAGCCACGTACTGCACGGCGATGGCGCACTGCTCGGCGGTGAGGCCGAGGGCCACCAGGCCGGCCGACTGGTAGGCGACCGTGGCGGGCATCGCGGCGATGTGCCGTTGGCCCCACTGCACGCACGCCTGGCAGAACGCGCAGTCGCCGTCGAACACCAGCACGGGCAGCGCGGTCGGCTGGGCGGTCATTCGGTCACTCCGACCACCGGTTGGGCCAGCACGATGCGGCGGTCGAAGCCGGGCTCGGTGGGCAGGAACCCGTTGCGATCGGGCCACAGCAGCTGCACCGCATCGCAGGCCGCGCCCTTTCGCCACGCGGCGGCCGTGGCCAACAGGTCGGTCGCGGTTGCGGCAGGGATGGGGGCGAACACGCAGCGCAGGTCGCCGTCGAAGTAGCCCATCAGCTCGGTGGCCAACGGAATCTCGGTGCCGCCGCGCAACATGTCGGCGATCAGCTCGAACAGCCCGTTCGCAGCCGACGGGGTGAGCCCGAACACCACCACCTCGGGGAACCCGAACTGCTCGGGGAACCCGATCGTGTACGCGTAGCCGGCCTGCGGCGGGTCGGTGTCGGTGCGCGCCGCCACCAACTCGAGTGCCCAACCGTTGGTCTCGATCATCCACTCGATCTTCTCGGCGTGGGGAATCTTGAAGTCCGGCAGTTCCACAGCTTCGACGCTACTGCCGCGTCCTCCGGGCCACCCGGCCAACCGCATCTGGGGCTGAATCGTCTCATCTCCGGATCTGGGGCTGAATCGTCTCCACTTCCGAGACAATCCAGCCCCAGAACCCTGAATGGAACGAATCAGCCCCAGAAACCGGGACCTAGATCAGTGCTTCGGCGCCAAGGTCGAGGGCGTGGCGGGTGTGGCGGGTGGCCATGGCGGCGAACATCGCTTCGCTGCGCTCGCTCTCCCCCACGATCTGCGACGCGATCACGGCCATCAGGATCCCGCCGTACGCGTGGCGGCAGTACTCGCGCCAGAACTCGTCGTGGGCCACCTTGACGCCGTAGGCGTCGAGCGCGGCGCAGTACTCCTCCACCAGGCCACGCTCGATCTCGCGGCGCACTTCGGGCAGCGGGCCGGCGCCCATGAAGTAGCTGACGTCGCCGCTGGCGGAACCGTGCCCGGGCGTCTGCCAGTCGACCGCGGCCACCGGATAGCCGCCGACGGCCGACCGGAACATCAGGTTGTCGAGCCGGTAGTCGCCGTGGGTGACCGTGGGCGGCATGTCGTGCCCGGCCACCCAGTCCTGCAGGCGCGCGCTGAAGCGCTCGATCAGGGCGATGCCCTCGCTGTCGAGGTACGTCGAGTAGGTGCCCAGGAAGCCGGGCAGCATCATGTCCCAGAAGGTCTGCAGCACCGCCGCATCCTCGGGGCCCCGCCGCTGCAGGAACTCCACGTCGTCCAGCGTCGGGTCGCCCCAGCGTGGCCCGTGCAGCCGGGCCAACTCCAGCACCGCCACCCGCGAGTGCTCGGCCGAACAACCGTGCAGTTGGTTGCCCTGCTCGCCGGGCGACAGGTCCTCCAGCAGCAGCACGAAGTCGTCGGTGTCGGCGTGCCATTCGGCGTGGTGGCAGTGGGCAACCCGGATGTCGACCGTGGGAGCGATGTGCTCGTAGAACTTCACCTCGCGCTCGTAGTTGCGCAGCGCCGTGGCGGTGGCGCGGCTGGTGGGGTCGAGCGTGGGCAGCTTGGCGATCAGGGTGTTGGGAGCGCCCGCGCCGCGCAGCTGCAGCCGCAGGTTCATGCCCACCAGGCCGTCGCCGATGCGGGTGGCGTCGGCGATCTCCACGTCGGCGTCGAGGATGCTGCTCAGCCAGTCGGACGTGATCTCTTCGGGCGTCATCGGCAAGACCGTAGCCCTCACCTCGCCGTGATCTGCGACCGAGCGTTCAGCCCGATACCGTCCTCCGTTCATGTTCCGGTTCCTGCTCAAACCCAAGTGGCTGGTGTTCCACCTCGCGTGCCTCGTGGCCGTCGTTGGCATGGTGGAACTGGGCTTCTGGCAGCTGCGCCGGCTCGATGAGCGCACGTCGTTCAACGACCGGGTGTCGGCGCACACGCACGCCCCGGTGACCCCGCTGGCGGAGTTGCTGCCGCTGTCGGCCGACGACGCCGAGTACCGCCGCGCCGAGGCGACGGGCCGGTACGAACCGGGCCACGAGTTCCTGGTGGTCAACGTCACCCAGGCGGGTGTCACCGGCCGCAACGTGGTGAGTGCGCTGCGCCTGCCCGACGACACGCTGGTGATCGTCAACCGTGGCTTCGTCGCCAACGGCACGCCGGTGCCCCCGGCGCCCGAGGGAACGGTCACGGTGGTGGGCCGCCTCAAGCACAGCCAGCGGGCGGTCACCGGCCAACCTCGCGACGACGGCTCGCAGCCGCTCACCGAGATTCGGCGTGTCGATCTGGGCGCGTTGGCGCAGCAGTTCGATGCCCCGGTGGCCGACGTGTACCTCGAACGGCTGTCGTCGGAACCTGCCGAGCCCGACTCGGTGCAGGCGATCCCGTTCCCCACGCTCGACAGCGGCCCACACCTCAGCTACGCGGTGCAGTGGTTCATCTTCACGACCTGCGTGATCGTGGGCTGGGTGTTCGCCGTGCGCCGCCACGCCCGCGAGATTGGCGCCCTCCCGCCCAAACAACGCCGCGGCCCGCCCCCCATCGCCGACGAGTACCGCTAGGGGCTGGCGGTTCCCCTACCGACAGGAGGCCACAACGAGGCCTTCGCCCGATTCGTCTTTGGTGGCCGGGCGTGATGACTTCCCGTGCACCACGGCACGGCCATCATTCGCGAAGGTGAGGTCATGAGGATCGAACTCCGCGTAACCCACATCGGTGTTGAGCCGAATGTAGGTGATGTCGCCGGGGCTGGTGAACGAAGAGCCCGTAGCCGACAGCAACTTGACCTCCGGCCCGAAGTCCCGACTTGAGAGCGTTGCCTCTGTGACCACAAGGCGGACGATTCTGTCCCCGCTCGGGTGATCGGGGTTCGATCGGAACTCCAGCCACCGAGATCCCCCCGGGGAGAGGTCGAACCCTCCGACGCCGCGGCCGCCGCAGCTCGGGATCTCAATGATGAATCCATCGCCACTGCGAGTCACGAGAGCATCTGTCGAACGGCTCTGCTCAGCTGGGTCACACGAGGCGATGAACACCAACGTGAGAACGAGCCAGCGAGCGCGACGCGAGTTCATTCGACAGACCTCAGCCGGGGAAGCCTTCGAACTGGGCCATGCGGCGGAACTGTTCCACGACGTCGGGCGAGACATGCCCCGGGTCGAGCGAGCGGTAGGCAGTGTCGACGTTCACGGTGATGCGCCCGAATTCGCTCCACCCACGGAAGTCGGGGCGCTCGCCGATCTCGCGGGCGATGTCGCGAGCCGCCTCCCACGCATCCGCACCGGCGGCGTGGTGCGTGCGGGCAGCGTCGTCCACGAACGACAGGTAGTCGCGCACGCCCACGATGCCGGCCTTGTCGGTGAGGCCACCGTGGCCGGGCACGACGTGCTCCACGTCGAGGCCCAACATCAGGTCGCACGCGGCCACCCAATTCGACAAGGGTCCAGCCCACACGATCGGGGTGCCGCCAATGAACAGAATGTCGCCGGTGAACACCGTGCGCGCATCGGGCACGTGCACGATCGTGTCGCCACGCGTGTGCGCCGGCCCCACCTCGATCAGCTCCACCAGGCGGCCACCCACCTCCACCTCCAGCCGCTGATCGAACGTGCGCGTGGGCGGCGTGAGCGTGATGCCCTCGAACTGGAACGCGCCGAAGAAGTGGCGGAACAGGTCGCCCACCGGCCCATCCGCGGTGTTCAGCGCGGCCAACAGCGCGGGCGGCACCTCAGCCATCTCGTGGGCGGTGGCCGCAGAGGCGATGATCTCGGCGCCCGTCACCAGTTCGTTGCCGTAGCAGTGGTCGCCGTTGGCGTGGGTGTTGACCACGGTAGCGATCGGCGCCGTCGCCGTCAGCCCGTGCATCGTGTCGAGCATCCGCTGCGTCAGCGGCAGGTCGAACAGCGTGTCCACCAGCAACGACGCGCCGTCGCCACTGATCAGGCCGGCGTTGCTCCAACCCCAACTGCCGTCGTGTTGCACGTACGCGTGGCACCCATCGCCCACCTCGTGCAGGCCCGTCGTGTCGCCCATCCACCGATCCTGGCACACGGGTTGCGCGGTGGGTTTACAGTGACGGCCGTGCGGCAACTCAACGGGATCGACGCCAGCTTCCTCAACCTGGAGACGCCCACCAACTTCGGGCACATCAGCTCGATCAGCCTCTACGACCCGCAGGGTGTACCCGGCGGCGCCGGCTTGGAGGCCACGAAGGAACTGATCCTCGAGCGCATCGACCAGCTGGCCCCGTTCCGCCGGCGATTGGTGACGGTGCCGCTGGGCCTCGACCTGCCCTACTGGATCGAAGACCCCGACTTCGACATCGACTTCCACGTGCGCCACCACGCGGTGCCACCGCCCGGCACCCCGCATCAGCTCGCCGAAGCGATCAGCCGCATCGTCGCCCGCCCACTCGACCGCTCACGGCCGCTGTGGGAGCTGTACGTGATCGAGGGCGTCGACGACGGTCGGATCATCGCCCAGCTCACCAAAGTGCACCACGCGGCCGTCGACGGCGCGGCCGGAGCGATCATGCTGGCCGCGATGCTCGACCTCGACCCCGAGGCGCGGCCCACGGGCCACCCGGCCGCGTGGCAGTGCGAGCCCGTGCCCACCGACGAAGACCTGCTGCGCCGCACAGCGATCGAGTACCTGAAGCGGCCCGAGAAGATGGTGCGCCTGGGCGTGCAAGCCGTACGCGACCTCGCCGCCTCATCGCGCTCGGGCGGGTTGCAAGCGCTGGCCGACCTGGTGGCCCAACCGCTGCCGGGCCCGGTGGGCAACTTCGTGCGCGATCGCCTGCGCGCCCAGCAAGGCCACGACCACGATCATCCGCCCGCCCTGCCGCCCACCGCCGCGCCGCGCACACCGTGGAACCGAGCGATCAGCGCTCACCGCCGGTTCGCGTACACGTCGGTGCCGCTGGAGGATGCCCGCACAGTGCGCCGAGCGTTCGGCTGCACGTTCAACGACGTCGTGATGGCCGTGTGCTCCAGCACCCTGCGTCGCTACCTGCAGCTGCACGACTGCCTGCCCGACGACAGCCTGATCGCGATGGTGCCCGTGAGCGTGCGCACGGGCCACGAGGACGAGCGCTTCCAGAACCGGGTGTCGGCGATGTTCACCGACCTGGCCACCAACGAACCCGACCCGGTGAAACGGCTGCGCCACGTGCAGGGCAGCATGATCAATGCGAAGGAGCACTTCGCCGCGATCCCGGCCGACACGCTGCAGGACTTCACCCGCTTCGCTCCCCCGGCCGTCGCCGCCAGGGCGATGCGGATGTACAGCCGCCTGCGCATCGCCGACCGGATGAACCCGCCGTTCAACCTCGTGATCAGCAACGTGCCAGGCCCCAACGTGCCGCTGTACTCGGCTGGGGCGAGGCTGCTGCACTACTACCCGGTCAGCACGCTGATCGACGGCCAGGGCCTGAACATCACCGTGCAGAGCTACGACGGCAGCCTCGACTTCGGGTTCCTCGCCTGCCGCGACCTGGTGCCCGACGTGTGGGTGCTCACCGACCTGATCCACGAGTCGATGCAAGAGCTGCTCGACATCGCCGCGGCAATGGCCCGCCCGGTGCAGCCCGCCAAACGAACTCGGAAGCGAGCGTGACCCACCAGCTCGCCGCCTCGCTGGCGGCGATGTTCGGGTTGACCGATGTGTGCCCCGTTGGCGGCGGCCACCAGGCCCAGGTGTTCACGGCGTGCGGCGTGAGTGGCCCGCTGATCGTGAAGGTGATCGACGCCGCGCTCGCGGACCCGGCGCAGGCGGTCGGCCGCGTCACGATGGCCGCCGCGCTCGCGGCCATCGAACCCGACGTCTGCCGTCCACTCCCTCTCGCCGGCCGACTCGTGCACGAGGTGCGTCTGGCCGATGGCGGCCTGGGGCTGGCCACGCTGTGGCAGCTCGCCGGGGGTCGCGCGCCCGACCCCGCTGACGGCGCTGATGTCGCCCGCATGGGTGCCGCACTGGCCCGCCTGCACACGGCGATGGCCACGCTGGGTCCATCGGGCCTGCCACCCGTTGCCGCCTACCGGAACGAACTCGACTCGCCGTCGTGGCAGGTGTTGCACGGCGACTTCAATACCGCCAACCTGCGGATCGACGGCGACATCGTCCGCGTGTTCGACTTCGACGACTGTGGCCGCGGCCCGATCGAGTTCGACGTCGCCAACGCGATCTACATGGTGCTGTTCGACAGCTACCTCGCCGCCACGCCGTCGATCGGGCAGCAGTTCCGCACCGCCCTGCTCGACGGCTACGCACAGCAGTCGGGCACCACGTTCCCCGCCGATGTCATCGACCGCGAGATCGTCCGCCGCGTGAACGCGTTGGCCGGCTGGCTGAACGTACCCGAAGCCGCGCCAGTGGGTATCCGCACCTCCACCGACGAATGGAAGCAAGTGCTGCGCGCCTTCGTCGACGACCACCGCGGTTGACAGGGGGCCTCTCCCAGCGGTGCTACGTCCCGCAGAACTCGGCGATGGCGTCGCCCGCCACCTGCGTCTCTTCGATGAACGTATCGAAGGCTCCCGGATTGCCTTCGGCCATCTTCGCAGTGGCAGCGACGACCACGGCGACGTCGGCGGCGATCTCCGGCGGGGCCGCGGCGAGAGCGCTTTCCGCGAACTGTTCGAGGACTGCGTTGGCAACCGTGGCCGACACGTCGTCGGACGGAGGTCCGATCCCCGTGAAGGCCGTATTGAACATCTCGTCGACGCTGGCTTCGATGGCGCAGTACGCAGCCTTCGCGTCGGCACCGTCGAGAGTGACGGCCGTCGTCTCGTCGGGGGCCACTGACGATGACCCATCGTCGCTGTCATCACCACAGCCGGCCACCACCACGAGCAGCGCGACACTGATTGCAGCAGAGCAGAAGCTCCTCATCGCAACAACTCCTCTCATCGTTGGAGGATCGCACCTTCACGGTCCGCCGCACGGACGCACCATGGTAGGGCTGAAGGTCATTGTGCCTGGGCGGCGTTCTTACCCTCGTGGCTCGTCAGAGCTGCGTGGCCACGCGCTCGGCCACCATCACCACCGGCAGATGGGTGTTGGCACGCGGCACGGCGGGCATCACCGACGCGTCGCACACCACCAGGCCCTCGTGGCCGATGACGCGGCACGATGGGTCGACCACCGCGGCCGGGTCGGTGGCCGCGCCCATGCGGCACGTGCCCACCACGTGCACGTAGTCGCCCACCGAGCGACGCAGGGCCTCATCTGACAGGTCGTACGGCTCCACCTCGGCGACCGCCGCCACGGCTGCCGACTCGGCCACGCGCTGCGTCAGCGCCGCGGCGGCGCGCATCGCCAGCACATCGCGCTCGTCGTCCAGCATGTTCAGCTCGACGAGCGGGTGCACGGTGGGGTCGCTGGAGGCCAACCGCAGCGAGCCACGTGAGTGCACGCGCATCACAGCGCCCATCAACAGCCCCAGCCACGGCATCGTGGCGTCGACCATGTCGAGCGCCAGCAGTTGCAGGTCGTTCGTGTCCGCGAACGTGGCCCGCAGGCACCCCGACAGCGCCAGCGAACCGGGGGCGGCGATGTGCCCCTCGCGCATGCGCAGCGCGATCGGGATGGAGGGATGATCCTGCAACCCCTGGCCGATGCCCGGAAGGTCGATGCCGGTGCGCAGCAGGATCGCCGGCGAGTGGATCGCCCCTGCAGCCAGCACCACCGTGCCGGCGTCGATGTCGGTGCCGTCGGCAAGGCGCACGCCCACCGCCCGGCGGCCCGCCATCAGCACTCGATCCACCAGCGCATCGCCGCGCACCGTGAAGTTCGGGCGAGCGCGAGCCGGCTCGATGTACACCGCACTCGTGTCGGCCCGGCTGCCGTCGGCGAAGCGGGTGAGCGGGGCGAATTCGGCGCCCTGCTCGGCGGCGAACAGCGCCCGGGTCACCGAGCCGACCTCATCCGCACCGGCGGTACGGAGTGGCAACGCCACCCGCTCGAACCACGGTGCCACCGCCGCCCACGACCACCCGGTGCACCCGTACACCGCCTGCCACTCGTCGTAGTCGCCCGGCTCGCCGGGGATCGCCACCATCGCGTTCACGGACGACGAACCGCCCGTGCCACGCCCCCGTGCATACGGCCGCGACCCTTGCTCGGCGGTGCGCGTGGCCAGCAGGTCGGTCCACATCCGACCGGGTTCCAGCATCGCGTCCAGGAAGCTCGGCCCGGCGATCGCCGGCGGCGTGTGCGCGCGGTCGGTGTCGGGCCCGGCCTCCAGCAGCAGCACCGTACGGTCGGCCCGTTCGCTCAGCCGCCCGGCCAGCACCGCACCGGCCGAGCCGGCGCCCACCACCACCACGTCGTAGCGACCCGCCACCGTTCAGCCCTCGTTCGTGGAGAACGGCAGCCCCGCCAGGTGCGCCGCGTCGTTGTAGCGATCCAGCCGCCACAGGTTGGGTTGCAGCAGCACCAGCTCGGTGATCGAGGCGTTGCGGGTGTGGATCTGGAACACGCCCATCGCCGGTGCCTTCAGCACCAGCCGCATGGTTGCATCGATCACTCCCCCGTGGCAAACCACCACGACCGTCTTGCCGGGGTATGCGTCGAGCGTGCGGCGCATGGCGGTGCCCACGCGGAACTGGAAGGCTGCCACGGTCTCGCCGCCGGGGAACGTGGTGGCGAACGGATCGCCGGCATCCCACCCGCCCGTGTCGGGGTGCCGCTCCAAGAACTCGGTGAACGACAGGCCGTCGCACTGCGGGCCGGGGTCGTGCTCGCCGAAGCCCTCGTCGCACAGCACCGGCAGGTCGCCCAGTGCCGCAGCGATGACTTCGGCCGTCTGGATGGCGCGCGGGTACTGGCTGGCCAGCAGCACGTCGGCCTGGAACTCGGGGGCGCTGGCCCACCGATCGCGCAGGCGCGCGGCCTGCAGCCGGCCCAGCGGCGACAAGCCCGAGCACGTGCGGTGCCCACCGATCACCCGGTCGACGGTCACGTTCGACTCACCGTGGCGCACGAGCAAGATCCTGGTCACCTGGCCGACCTTACCCGGCTGCCCGTCCAGCTTACTTTTCGTTCGCGTGCGCGCCGGCCCGACTGGTCGCACCCGTAGGTTCCCAGCAGTGGCCATCGGAGCGCGTCTTACCATTCGCAGCCAGGGGGCCGACCCGCGAGCAACGTCGCTGCTGGCCGACGCCCACGCGTTGGGCCTCACCCAGGTGACCGCGATCGATGTCGCCGAGGTGGTGTTCTTCCACGACGACCTGCCTGCTGCCCACCGCGCGGCGATCGAGGGCGTGCTGATCGACCCGCTGCTGCAGACCGCAACCTGGCAGGCACCGACCCGCGGCATCGACACCGAACTGCTGCCCGGCGTCACCGACCCGGCGGCCCAGGCCGTTGCGCTCGCGGCCCACACCGTCGGCCTGCCCGTGGTGGACGTGGCCACGGGCATGCACTACGACGTGCAGCCCGCGCTCGACGCCGCTACCACGGCGTTGTTGGCCCGCCGCCTGCTGGCCAACCAGGTGATCGAACGCTGGGCACCCGCCCCGATCGCGCCGTCCTTCATCGACACGCACGCGACTGCCGAACGCAGCGTCGACCACGTGGCCATCCGCACGCTCGACGACGACGCCCTCCTCGCGCTGAACAAGGAGCGCGGCCTCTCCATGGATCTCGCCGAGCTGCACGCGGTGGCGAAGTTCTACCGTGGCATCGACCGCGAGCCTACCGACGTGGAGTTGGAGACGCTGGCCCAGACGTGGAGCGAACACTGCTCGCACAAGACCTTCCGCGCACTGATCACCGTGCTGGGCGAGAACGGGGCGGACGGCGCCACGATCACGCCGCTGCTGAAGCAGCTTCGCGAGTGCACCGACAGCATCGCCGCGCCGTTCGTGGTGAGCGCGTTCGTGGGCAACGCCGGCATCGTCACCTACCACCCCGGCACGACGGTGGCGGTGAAGGCCGAGACGCACAACCACCCCAGCGCGATCGAGCCGTTCGGCGGCGCCAACACCGGCGTCGGTGGTGTGATCCGCGACGTGATGGGCACTGCTCACGATCCGATCGCGATCACCGACATCCTCTGCTTCGGCCCCACCGACGTGCGTGCCGACGAGCTGCCCGATGGCGTGCTGCACCCTCGCCTGATCGAGTCGGGGGTGATCGCCGGCGTGGCCGACTACGGCAACAAGATCGGCCTGCCAACCGTGGCCGGCGCGGTGATCTACGACCCCGGCTACACGGCCAACCCGCTGGTGTACGCGGGGTGCATCGGCGTGGCCGACGCGGCCCCACCGCTGCCCGGCCCGCTGCCCGGCGACCTGGTGGTGGTGATGGGCGGGCGCACCGGGCGTGACGGGTTGCGCGGGGCAACGTTCTCCAGTGCCACGATGGACGCCACCACCGGCGACGTGGCCGGTGCGAGCGTGCAGATCGGCGACCCGATCGTGGAGAAGCTGGTCATCGACGCGATGCGCGAGCTGCACGGGCTGTACACCGCAGTCACCGACTGCGGTGCGGGCGGCCTGTCGAGCGCGGTCGGCGAGATGGCCGAGGGCGTGGGCGCCGACGTCGACGTGACACTCGCCCCGCTGAAGTACCCCGGCCTGCGCCCGTGGGAGGTGTGGCTCAGCGAGGCCCAGGAGCGGATGGTGTTCGCCGTGCCCCCGGCCCATTGGCCCGCGGTGCTCGCGGTCTGCAGCCGTCACGGTGTGGAGGCACACGCGCTGGGCACGTTCACCGGCGACGGCTGGTTGCGCGTGCGCGCCGCCGATCTCACCGTGCTCGAGCTCGACACGCACTTCCTGCACGACGGCCGCCCACAGCGCTCGATGGTGGCCGAGCTGCCCACGCCGTACCGAGGCGAACCGACGCTGCCCGAGTGCCCCGACCCGAAGGCCACGCTGTTGGCCTTGCTGGCGCACCCGAACATCGCCTCCAAGGAGCACGTGATCCGCCGCTACGACCACGAGATCCGTGGCGCCACCGTGGTGCGCCCGCTCGTGGGCGAAGGGCACGACGGCCACGCCGACGGGGTGGTGCTGGCCCGCCCCACCGACACGCACGGCCTGGCGCTGGGCATCGGCGTGAACCCGTGGTACGGCCTCACCGACCCCGAGCGGATGGCCCACGCGGTGGTCGACGAAGCGATCCGCAACGTGGTGGCCGTGGGTGCTGACCCCGACAAGGTGTCGCTGCTCGACAACTTCAGTTGGGGCGACCCGCGCCGCCCCTCCACGCTGGGCGACCTGGTGATGGCCGTGCAGGGTTGCTGCGACGCAGCCGTTGCCAACACCGCGCCGTTCGTCAGCGGCAAGGACAGCCTCAACAACGAGTACCTCGGCAGCGACGGCCAGCGCCACGCCGTGCCACCCACGCTGGTGATCACCGCCATGGCCCACGTGCCCGATGCGAACTTCACCGTTACCCCCGACCTGAAGCAAGCCGGCAATGTGCTGGTGCTGGTGGGCCACACGCTGGCCGAGTTCGGTGGCAGCCATTTCGAGAAGGTGGGCCATTCAGTCGGCCAGGCCGTGGTGCCCGCCCCCGACGCTGATGCACCCGCTCGCTACCGCCGCCTGCACGCGGCGATGCAGACCGGCCGCGTGCGGGCCTGCCACGACGTGTCGGAAGGTGGCCTCGCCGTCACGCTGGCAGAGATGGCGCTCGCCGGTCGCCTCGGCATCACCGTCGACACGCTCCCCCACGAGCACACGGCCACCGCGCTGTTCGCCGAGTCGAACGGGCGACTGGTGTGCGAGCTGGCCCCTGCTGATCTCGACTGGTTCTGCTCCGAGTTGGGCACCCCGGCCACCGTGCTGGGTACCGTCACCACTGGTACCGACCTCCTGATCGGCGACATCAGGGTCGAGGCCGCGGCACTGCGCACCGCCTGGAGCGGAGGCCACTCGTGAGCGCACCCACCGCCCTCGTGCTCGCCGCCCCCGGCACGAACCGCGACCACGATGTCGCGTTCGCGCTCGAACTTGCCGGTGCCGCACCGCGGATCACACTGCTGGCCGAGCTGCTGGCCGACCCGACCGTGCTGCACGACGCGCAGCTGCTGGTGGTGGCCGGTGGCTTCAGCTACGCCGACGCGCTGGGTGCAGGCCGGATGTGGTCGCTGCAGCTCACCCACGGCGTGGGCGACACCCTGCGCGCGTTCGTGGCCGCCGGCAAACCAGTGATCGGCATCTGCAACGGCTTCCAGGTGCTCACCCGCACCGGCCTGTTGCCCGGCGCACTGGGGCACAACGCCAGCGGCCACTTCCAGTGCGAGTGGGGGCGACTCGATGTGCCCGCCGGCCGCTGCGTGTGGACGCAGGGTCTGGAACCGATCGAGTGCCCGATCGCCCACGGCGAGGGCCGCTACGTGCATCCCGACCCCGCAGGCCTGGCCGCCAACGGCCAGGTGGCGTTCACCTACGCGGGCCACAACCCCAACGGCTCGCAGGACGCGATCGCCGGAGTGTGCGACGAGAGCGGCGTCGTGCTGGGCCTGATGCCGCATCCCGAGAACCACGTGGTCGCCCGCCAGCACCCGCGGCATGCCCGCGGTACCGCCACCGGCCTGGGTCTGGCAGTGTTCCAGCAGGGCGTGCGTTACGCCCGCGAGCGATAGGGCGTGAGATGACCGTGAGCGCGGTGCCGTCTATACCTGGGCCGTTCATGCCCTCGCCGTTCATGGACATCGATCTGGCCTTGCCCGACAGGCGCGAGGGCAAGGTGCGCGTCAGCTATTCGCTGCCAGATGCCCATGCGGTGGGCGGCCGTCGGCTGTTCGTCACCACCGATCGACTCAGCGCGTTCGACCGCGTGATCGAGGGTGTGCCCTACAAGGGGCAGGTGCTCAACCAGTTGGCCGCGTGGTGGTTCGCCGAGACTGCCGACATCGTGCCCAACCACGTGCTGTCGGTGCCCGACCCCAACGTGCTGATCGCTCGTGTGGCCACCCCGCTGCCGGTGGAAGTGGTGGTGCGCGGCTACATCACCGGCGTCACCTCCACCTCGCTGTGGCGTCAGTACGCCGACGGTGCGCGCACGATCTACGGCCACCCGTTCCCCGATGGTCTGCTCAAGAACAGCGCGCTCCCCTACGCGCTGGTGACGCCCACCACCAAGGCGCAGGACGGCGCTCACGACGAGCCGATCACGGTGGCCGAGGTGGTGCAGCAGGGCTTGGTCGAGCCGAACGTGTGGGGGCAGGTGGTGGAGGCGGCACTGCTGCTGTTCCAGCGCGGTCAGCAGGTGGCCGAGCGGGCGGGGCTGATCCTGGCCGACACGAAGTACGAGTTCGGACTCGACGAGGCCGGCAGCGTGATGCTGATCGACGAGATGCACACTCCCGACTCCTCTCGCTATTGGGTGGAAACGTCGTACGGGCAGCGCATCGCCACTGGCGACGAGCCCGAGAGCCTCGACAAGGAGGTCGTGCGCCGGGCGCTGCTCGATGCCGGCTACACCGGGCACGGCGACCCGCCCACGCTCGACCCCGAGGTGTGGCAGCAGACGTCGGCTCGCTACATCCAGGCCTACGAACAGATCACCGGTGCCCAGTTCGTTCCCGGCGCCTATCCAGTCGCACCCCGCATCACGGAGGCCCTGCGCCATGTTTCCTGACGAGTCAGCACTCACCCGTTATCCGCACGACGACGCACCGCACGAGGAGTGCGGCGTGTTCGGCGTGTCCACACCGCACGGCGAGGGCATCGCCCAACTCGCGTTCTTCGGGTTGTTCGCGTTGCAACATCGTGGCCAAGAGGCCGCCGGCATCGCGGTCAGCGATGGCAGCCGCGTGCGCATGCACAAGGACAGCGGCCTCGTCTCCAACGTGTTCACCCCGGCCACCATGGCGCAGCTCACCGGCTACCACGGTGTGGGACACACGCGCTACAGCACCACCGGGGCCAACGCCCATCGCAACATCCAGCCGTTCCTGGTGGAGACGATGCACGGTCCGTTGGCGGTGGCGCACAACGGCAACCTGGTGAACGCCGCCGCGCTGCGCGAAGAGTTGCTGGCCAAGGGCTTCGGCCTCACCGCCACCAGCGACACCGAGGTGCTCACGCTGATGTTGGCCGCAGCCGGTGGCCGCACGTGGGAAGACCGCGTCGAGCGCACGCTGCCGGCATGGAAGGGCGCGTACTCGCTGGTGCTGCTGGCCAACGACCGCGTGATCGCGGTGCGCGACCCGTGGGGCTTCCGCCCGTTGAGCGTGGGCCGCCTGCCTCATGGCGGCCATGCCGTCGCCAGCGAAACGTGCGCGCTCAACACGCTTGGCTGCGTGGACATCACCGAGGTGCAGCCCGGCGAGATCGTCACCTTGCAGGGCGCGGAGATCACTCGGCGACAGGCCCTCACCCCCGCCGTCACCGGCGCGCGCTGCACGTTCGAGTTCGTGTATTTCAGCCGCCCCGACAGCGTGTGGGCCGGGCGCAACGTGCACCACGTACGCCAGCGGCTGGGCGAGCAGCTCGCGATCGAGTCGGGTGTCGACGCCGACGTGGTGATTCCCGTACCCGACAGCTCGATCCCCGCCGCCATCGGCTACAGCCGCCAGAGTGGCATTCCGCACAACGACGGCCTGATCAAGAACCGCTACATCGGCCGCACGTTCATCGAACCAACGCAAGACCTACGCGACCGTGGCGTGGCGTTGAAGTTCAACGCGCTCGCCGAGAACCTCACGGGGAAGCGGGTGGTGATGATCGACGACTCGCTCGTGCGTGGCACCACGGCCGGCCCGCTCGTGAAGCTGGTGCGCGATGCCGGCGCCACCGAGGTGCACGTACGCATCACCTGCCCGCCGATCACCGACGCCTGCCACTTCGGCGTCGACATGGGCCACGACGGCGACCTGATGGCCGCGCGCCTCAGCGTGGAGGAGATCCGCCAGCTGATCGGCGCCGACTCGCTGGCGTTCTTGTCGCTGGAGGGGATGAACCAGGCGATCGAGCCCGAGCACGGCGGCTCGGGCGCGGGATACTGCAACGGTTGCTTCACCGGCAACTACCCGATGCCCGTCACCGACGCCCCGCCCAAGCTGAGCTTCGAAGGTGCCCTGTCGTGAAGGTTCTGGTGATCGGTGGCGGCGGGCGCGAGTCGGCCATCGCCTGGGCCTGCCGCCGCCGCGGCCACGACGTGCACGTACTGGCCGATCTGCCCGACCCGACTCCTTCTGGGCCCGTCGCCGACCTGGTGATCGTGGGCCCGGAGGCCGCGCTCGTCGCCGGCGTCGCCGACCGCTGCGCCGAGGCGCACATCCCCTGCTTCGGCCCCACCGCGGCGCTTGCCCGGCTGGAAAGTTCGAAGGGGTTCACGCGCACGCTGGCCGCCACATTGGGCCTGCCCTCACCCGTGTTCCACATGTCGTCGTCGGCCGACGAGGCCATCGCCTGGTGGCGCGAGTTCGCCAAGCCCGTGGTGGTGAAGCTCGACGGGCTGGCCGCGGGCAAGGGCGTGATCGTTCCCGACGGCGAAGCGGAGACCCTCGCCGCGATCCACGAACTGGTGGAGCAGGGCCCGATCGTGTTGGAGGAGCGCCTCGTCGGCCCCGAGTGCAGCCTGATGGCGATGTGCGACGGCCGAGTGGCCCGCCCGCTGCCGATCGCTCAGGACCACAAGCGCATCGGCGAGGGCGACACCGGCCCCAACACCGGCGGCATGGGCGCCTACGCTCCGGCGCCGGTGCCGTACGACGCCGACGAGCTGACGGCCACGTTCATCCAGCCCGTGCTCGACCACCTCTGGGAGGCCGGAGCCCCCTACATCGGCGTGCTGTACGCGGGCCTGATGCTCACCGCCGACGGCCCCAAGCTGCTGGAGTACAACTGCCGCTTCGGCGACCCCGAGGCGCAGGCCGTGCTGCCGCTCGTCACCGACGACCTCGCCGAGCTGGCGCTGGCCTGTTGCCGCGGGCAGCTCGGCGAGCGGCGCATCCAATCCCGCGGGTTCTCCTGCACCGTCGTGGCCGCGGCGCCCGGGTACCCCGCGGCGCCGATCCCCGGCGGCACGATTTCCGGCGACCTGCACGACTGGCCCGACGCGATGGTGTTCCGCGCGGGCACCGACGGCACCATCGTCACCGGCGGGCGGGTGCTCGCGGTCACCGGCCTGGGCAACGACCTGGGCACCGCCCGCGCTCACGCCTACCACCGCATGAAAGCGATCAGCTTCGAGGGCATGCAGGTGCGCGGCGACATCGGCTGGCGCTCCGTCGGCGCCGGCTTGTCGTCGTACGCCGGGGCCGGCGTCGACATCGACGAGGGCACGCGTGCCGTCGACCAGATGAAGGCGGCCGTCGAGCGCACGCACGGGCCGGCCGTGCTGCGCGGCGTGGGCAGCTTCGGCGGCGTGTTCAGCCTGGCGGCGATCAAGGAGATGGATGAACCGCTGTTGGTCGCGTCCACCGACGGCGTGGGCACGAAGGTCGAGCTCGCCGCCCGCCTCGGCAAGTTCCGCGGCGTCGGCATGGACATCGTCAACCACTGCATCGACGACGTGCTCGTGCAGGGCGCGCGCCCGCTGTTCTTCCTCGATTACATCGCCAGCAGCAAGCTGAACGCCGACCACGTGGCCGAGGTGGTCACCGGCATGGCCGAGGCGTGTGAGGCCGCCGGATGCGCGCTGCTGGGAGGCGAGACGGCCGAGATGCCCGGCGTGTACGCCGAGGGCGCGTTCGACATCGCCGGCACGCTCGTGGGCCTGGTCGATCGTGCGCAGATGCTGCCGCGGGGTTCGCTCGACGCCGGCGATGTGCTCGTGGGCATCGCCTCCAACGGCCCCCACACCAACGGCTACTCGCTGTTGCGCAAGCTGTTCGCCTGGCTGCCGATGGACAGCGTGCCGGCCGGATTCGACTGCACGCTCGGCGAGGCACTGCTGCGGCCGCACCGCAACTACTTGCCCGTGCTGTCAGACGTGCTGGATGGCAGCCGGATCAAGGCGCTCGCGCACATCACCGGCGGAGGCCTGCCGGAGAACCTGCCGCGCGTGCTGCCCGCCACGCTCGACGCATCCATCCAGCTCGGTTCGTGGCCCGTGCCGCCCCTGTTCCGCCTGGTACAGGAAGTCGCCGCGCTGCCCACCCACGAGCTGTACCGCACGCTCAACATGGGCGTCGGCATGGTCGCCATCTGCGCTGCGCAGGATCTCGCTGCCGTCCAGGCCAGCATCCCCGAACCCACCTGGGTCATCGGCACACTCACCCCCGGCACCGGCTCGGTTCACCTCCTCCCCTGACCCCGCCTGCCCGCGGGTCTCGATGCGAACTTTTCGTTCAGACACGTCGCTGCTCTGGAACGAATGGACCTAGCGTCGGCACATGGAATCACGTTGTCGCCTGGTGTTGATGGCTTCCGGCAACGGATCGAACGCTCAGGCGCTGATCGATGCGTGCGCGGCAGGTGCACTGCCGGCGCAGGTCGTGGCGGTGATCAGCGACAAGGCCGACGCCCGTGCCCTCGTTCGCGCCGACGCGGCGGGCCTGCCCGCGGTGCACGTGGGCCGTCGACCGGGAGAGTCGCGGGAGGACTACGACGCCCGCCTGGCCGACATCGTCACCGGCTTCGACCCCGACTTCGTGCTGCTCGTCGGCTGGATGCGGGTGCTGACGATCGGGTTCCTCGGATGGTTCCCGAGCATGATCCTCAACCTGCACCCCGCCCTGCCCGGCGAGCTGCCCGGCACGCGGGCAATCGAGCGGGCGTTCGCCGAAGCACAGGCCTGCGCCCGCAACGCGACCGGCGTGATGATCCACTATGTTCCCGACGAAGGCGTCGACGACGGCCCGGTGGTGGCCACCGCCCCGGTGCCGATCCTGCCCGACGACACCCTCGACACGCTCGAGGAACGGGTGCACGCCACCGAGCACCGCCTGCTCGTCGACACCATGCGCAACCTCTGTACCGATCTGCTCGCGGATCGAACCCTCAACTCGCCACTCACCAACGGAGTCCACACATGATCAACGACGATCTGTTCGACCGCTTCCAGGCCCTCACGTTCGACGACGTGGTGATCGTGCCCGGCTACAGCGACGTGCTGCCCGACACGGCCGACACCTCGGCCACGTTCGCGGCCGACATCCGCCTCGCTGTTCCGGTGATCAGCGCGGCGATGGACAAGGTCACCGAGTCGCGCATGGCGATCGCCCTCGCTCGCGAAGGTGGCATCGGGGTGATCCACCGCAACATGACCATCGCCGAACAGTCGGCCGAGGTGCAGAAGGTGAAGCGCAGTCAGAGCGGGATGATCAACGACCCGATCACCTTGCCGCCGACGGCCACGCTGGCCGACGCCGAGGCGCTGATGCACCAGTTCAAGATCAGCGGGGTGCCGATCACCGACCCGAACGGCCGCTTGGTGGGCATCCTCACCAACCGCGATACGCGCTTCTGCGAGCCGGCCGACTACCGCCGCTGCGTCACCGACTTCATGACCAGTGACGGCCTGGTCACCGCCAAGCAGGGCACCACGCTCGCCGAGGCGCGCAGCATCCTGCAGCGGCACCGCATCGAGAAGCTGCCGCTGATCGACGCCGACCGGCGCCTCACGGGCCTCATCACGGTGAAGGACATCCTCAAGAACCAAGAGTTCCCCAACGCCACCAGCGATGACCGTGGCCGGCTGCGTTGCGCCGCGGCGGTGGGCGTGGGCGCCGACCTCGAAGAGCGCGTCGAGGCGCTCGTCGCCCAAGGCGTCGATGCTGTGGCGATCGACACTGCGCACGGCCACTCGGCTGGCGTGATCAAGGCGATCGAGCGGATCAAGTCGTCGTGGCCGAACCTGGCCGTGGTGGCCGGCAACGTGGTCACCGAGGAGGGCGTCGATGCGCTGTCCAGGGCCGGTGCCGACGCGGTGAAGGTGGGGGTGGGCGCGGGCTCGATCTGCACCACCCGGGTCGTCAGCGGGGCGGGCATGCCGCAGCTGTCAGCGATCTACTTCACCACCCAGTTCGCCCGCCGCCGCGGCGTGCCGGTGATCGCCGACGGCGGCATCACCTATTCGGGCGACGTGGTGAAGGCCATCGCCGCCGGAGCCGACACCGTGATGCTCGGTTCGATCCTGGCCGGCACCGACGAGGCCCCCGGCGAGCTGGAGCTGTTCGAGGGTCGCCGCTACAAGAGCTATCGCGGCATGGGTTCGATGGGCGCGATGCAGGGCCTGGGCGCGGACCGCTACGCGACCGCGCAGACCGACAAGAGCCAGGTTGCCGGCCAGTCGCGCAAGCTGGTGCCCGAGGGCATCGAGGGCCGCGTGCCGTACGCCGGCACGCTCGGCGACGTGGTGTACCAGCTGGTGGGTGGCCTGCGCAGCGGCATGGGCTACGCCGGCGCGGCCACGCTCGACAGCCTGCGCACCACGGCCCGGTTCATGCGGGTCACCACCGCCGGCCGCAACGAGAGCCACCCGCACGACGTGACGATCACCAAGGAAGCCCCCAACTACCAGCGCAGCTGAAACCGCTGGCAGCGTGCACTACGCCAGCTTCTCGACGAAGCCTTCCAGCTGGCGCAGGTTGCGGCACTCGTACACACCGTCGGTGTGGGTGCCGTAGTCGCCGACGATGCTGTCGCCGGTGTTCCAGTAGCTCTTCGGCTCGGGGTTCAGCCAGTACACGTGACGTGCCTTCTGGCGGATCTCCTTGATCACCCACGCCTGGCTGGCGTGATAGTTGTTGCGCGCGTCGCCCAGCAGCAGCACCGTGGTCTTGGGGCCCACGTCCTTGCCGTAGCGCTCCCAGAACACTTCGAAGGCATGGCCGTAGTCGCTGTGCCCGTCCACCCACACCACGTCGGCCTCGGTGTTCACGCGGTGGATCGCGTTGGCGATGTCTTCCTCGCCCTTGAAGTAGTCGGTGACCTCATCGATGCCGTCGATGAACACGAACGAGCGCACCTTCGAGAAGTGACCCTGGATCGCGTACACCAGCATCAGTGTGAAGCGGGCGAACGCCGCCACTGAACCGCTGATGTCGGCGATCACCATCAGCTCGGGCTTGGCCGGGCGCGGGTACTTGAACTTCGGCTCGGCGGGCACACCGCCGTACGAGAGTGAGTGGCGCACGGTGCTACGAAAATCCAGCGGGCCCTTGCGGCCGTGCTTGCGCTTGCGCGCCAAGCGCGCGGCCAGCTTGCGCGTCAGCGGCTGCAGCGCCTTCTTCAGGCTCTGCATCTCGTCGCGCGACGCGTGCATGAACTCCACGTCTTCGGGCAGCGGCTTGCGCAACGTCTTGGCCATCGCCTCGGCGCCACGGTCGGCCACCAATCGACGCCGGATCTCGGCCTCGATCTCCTTCTTGAACTGCTCGATGCGGTCGTTGTACTCGTCCTTCTCGAGGCGCTCTTCCAGCTCGGTGAGCTCGCCGCCCACTTGCTGGCGGCTGGCCTCCATCAGCTTTTCGAGCATGCCCTCGAGGTCGAGATTGCGCAGCGTGCGGTACAAGTAGTACGTGCCGCCCACCGGCCGACCGGGCTCCATGCCGGCGAAACGCTGCACCGACTGCTTGGCCAGCGCCCGCATCATCGCCTGGTCGCCGTTCATCAGCGCCGACATCAGCATCTGCGCGATCTCTTCGGGGGTGAGGCTGTCCATGCTGCCGCCTGCATTGCCGCGGCTGTCACCCTCTTGGCGCATCTGCTCCTGCATCTCGCGCCACATCTCGTCGAGCTCGGATTCGTCGCCCTCTTTGATCTTGTACTCCGGCCCGCGCAGGCTGAAGTACACCTCGAACACGGTCTCGAACGAGCGCCAGTGCGAGTTGTTCTTCACGAGGGTGGCGCCGAGCGCGTACTTGAACGCTTCGCGATCCTCGATGGGGATGTGCTGCACCGCCTCCATCGCGTCGAGGTTCTCGGTGAGAGAAACGGGCAGCCCCGCGTTGCGCAGTTCGTTGACGAAGCCTGCGAGCAGATCCAGCATGGCGGTCAGCCTAACCCGCGCGCCCTGCCGAGGACGGTGCCGCTCTGCTAGGTTCTCGAACCCCAGGGGCCGATCCGATTGCTACCGAGAAGTGGATTGATGACACGCCCTACCGCCTCAAGAAGTCGCTTCCAGACCTTCTGGTACGGCGGTCCGCTCACGTCGTACGAGCGCTTCTGCCTCCAGTCCTTTCTCGACCATGGCCACGAGGTCGACCTGTACACGTACGACCCACACCTTGTGGTCCCCGCCGGTGTCGTCGTGTGCGACGCCGCACAGGTGGTTCCGCACGACGACGTTTTCGTCTACCAGCACGAAGGCTTCGGCAAGGGCTCGGTCTCGGCATTCTCCAACGTGTTCCGATACCAACTGCTCACGGATCGCGGGGGTTGGTGGATCGACACCGATGTCGTGTGCCTGACCTCGGAGATCGACGACAACGCAGGCCAGTACTTCGCACGGGAGGACGACGAGAAGGTCGCGCCAGGCACCATGTGCCTCACGGCTGGGAGCCCAGTGGCCGCGAGGTGCCTCGAGCGCGTCGTTGCGTTGGGACGTGATGTTCGGTGGGGGGATGGCGGACCCCGCACCTTCACCGATGTGCTCAAGGAGTTGGGGCTCTTCGACCGCGCAGCTCCGCCGGCCGAGTGCTACCCCGTTCACTACTCCGAAGCCGTCGACATGCTGCGTCCGTCTCGGGCCAACGAACTCGGTCAGCGCCTGTCGTCCGCCATGTTCCTCCATGTCTGGAACTCCACACTCGTGCACGCCGGAGTGGACAAGCACCTGCTTCCCCCGGTCGGGTCGCTGCTTCGGATGATCGCCGACCGCCACCCTGTCGAGGGGTGGTTGGGCGAGTACGACGAACACCGCTTGGAGCGCGACATGTCCCTCACGGCTGAGGTTCACTCGCTCACCGCTGACGTGGCCAGCCTTGAACGAGACCGAACCCAACTACTGAGTGCACAGAGCGCGCTGTCGGCCGAGAGGGACGCGGTGAAGCGTCAACTCGATGAGGTCACCGGGTCGATCAGTTGGCGGCTCACCCGTCCGCTGCGCCGCGCCGCCCGCTATTGGAACCGCCGGCGCCGGGACCGCTGAGCGACTTACTTGTCGACCGACAGCTCTTTGGCTGCCTTGGCGATGTCGGTCTGGTACTTCAACAGGATGTGCAGCGTGTCTTTCGCCTGCTGCGCATCGATGTGCTCGATGCCCAGCAGCACGAGCGTGCGCGCCCAGTCGATCGTCTCGCTGACGCTGGGTGCCTTCTTGAGATCGATCTGGCGGATGCTGCGCACGATGCGCGCGATCTGGTCGGCGAGGTTCTCGCTGACGCCGGGCACCTTGGTGAGCACGATCTGCTTCTCGCGATCCATGTCGGGGTAATCGACGTGGAGGAACAGGCAGCGCCGCTTCAGCGCCTCGCTGAGCTCGCGAGTGTTGTTGGAGGTGAGGAACACCAACGGAATCTGCTTGGCGGTGATCGTGCCCAACTCGGGGATCGACACCTGGTACTCGGAAAGG
The DNA here is from genome assembly GCA_030645495.1 of Actinomycetota bacterium. GTDB lineage: Bacteria > Actinomycetota > Acidimicrobiia > Acidimicrobiales > Ilumatobacteraceae > UBA668. The sequence continues at coordinate 113,540 of JAUSLV010000011.1, read as the reverse complement.
ATCTCGAGCAGCAGAGCCTCGGTTTCCACCTCGACACGATCGACCTCGTCGATCAGCAGCACCACCGGCTCTTCCGAGGTGATCGCCTCGAGCAGCGGGCGGGTGAGCAGGAAGTCGCTGCCGAAGATGTCGTCGTGGATCTCGCTCCACGAATCGCTACCGCGGTCGGCCTGGATGCGCAGCAACTGCTTCTTGTAGTTCCACTCGTAGAGCGCTTTCGACTCGTCGAGGCCTTCGTAGCACTGCAGGCGGATCAGCCGGGCGCCCGTCATGTCGGCGACGCTCTTGGCCAGCTGGGTCTTGCCCGTACCGGCCGGGCCCTCCACGAGGACCGGCTTGCCGAGGCGATCGGCGAGGAAGGCGACGCCGGCGATGCCGTCGTCGGCTAGGTAGTTGACGTCTTTCAGCCCATCGCGGACCTGCTGAACGCTCTCGAAACGGTGAGCCATAGGGGGCACCCTACTGGCGATGTTGACCTGCAGGTCAATCGAGCGACTGGACACGTTTCGAGGCGGAGACGCTCCCCGCACGGGCGCACGGTCGTCTATCGTCGGTGCTCAGGCAGGCCGCGTGGTCACAACAGGAGGTTGCACCGCCATCGAGCGTTCAACGGGTACCGGGCGATCGGTCGTCGCGGGCATGGTTCTCGTCGGCTTCCTGACACTCGCCGGCGGCGTCGACGCGCACACCGGCACCTCCGGCGGCACTGTCGCACGGGCCGAGGGTGGTGGCCAGCTCGGCCGTTTCGAGATGATGGCGAACCAGCAGGTCACACGCCTCAGCGGGGCGACGCCGCCCGACGACCCCGACGCGATCGTGTCCGCCACCGTGGTGCTCACCGGCGATTCTGTGCTCTCCGCTCGCGCCCGCTCGATCCGCACCAACCGGGTGTTCGATGCCGCGGCCACGGAACGCACCGTCGCCGCCGCCCAGGCGCGCACGGTGCCGGGGTTGCGCGCCGCCGGCGCAACGGTGCGCGCCCAGATCACCAACGTGCTGAACGCGGTCACCGTCGACGTGCGGGTGCGCGACCTGCCGCAACTGCGTGCCGTGCCCGGCGTCAGCCAGGTGCATCTGTCGCGTCTGATCCAGCGCGACAACGGCGCGTCGAACGCGTTCACCGGCGCCGACGACGTGTGGGACAGCGTCGGCGGTTACACCGGCGCCGGCATCACGATCGGCATCATCGACGACGGCATCGACTACTACCACGCCGATTTCGGTGGCTCGGGCAACCCCGCCGACTTCAGCGCCGACGACGGCCTCACGATCAGCGTCAGCACGTTCCCCACGGCCAAGGTGATCGGCGGCTACGACTTCGTCGGCGACGCGTACGACCCATCATCGCTACCGATCGATTGTGGCTCGCTCGCCCCTGGCGACACCGACCCCTATTGCCCTGCGCCAGATCCCGACCCGCTGGCCTGCTGGGTGCACGGCACCCATGTCGCGGGCACCGCCGCCGGCGCAGGGGTGCTCACCAACGGTGACACGTTCGCCGGGCCGTACGACGCGGCCACGGTCGGCGCCACGTCGTTCGAGGTCGCTCCCGGTTCGGCACCCGAGGCCACCATCCGGATGTACAAGGTGTTCGGCTGCGATGGTGGTGCCAGCGACACCGTGGTCCTCGCGGCCATCGCCCAGGCGGTCGCCGACGGTGTCGACGTGCTGAACATGTCGCTGGGCAGCACGTGGGGCACGCCCGACGACCCGCTGGCCGTGGCGCTCAACAACGCCGCGATCGCCGGCGTGCTGCCCGTCGTGTCGGCGGGCAACTCCGGCGCCAACCCGTACCTCGTGGGCGGTCCGTCCACCGCCGACCGCGCCCTCTCCGTCGCTGCCGTCGACACCTCGATCGTCCCTGGCGTGGCGATCACCGGCGGCGTCACCGTTACTGCCCAGAACTCGAACGAACACGACTTCGTCGCCAGCGGTCCGATCAGTGGCGACACGTTCTACGTGGGCTTCGGCTGCGTGGCCAGCAGCTACGTCGGCGCGAGCGGCAAGATCGTGGTCGCCGACCGCGGCGCCACGTGCGCCCGCGTCGATCGGGCGACGTTGGCCGATGCCGCCGGCGCGCTCGCAGTGGTGTTCGTCAACAACGAGCCCGGGTTCCCACCGATGGAAGGCCCGATCGTGGGTGTCTCGATCCCGTTCGTCGGCGTCGATGAGGACGATCCGGCGGTACCCACGCTGCGCGCGAGCGGCGTCACCCTCACGCTCGACGGCGGCCCGCTGGTGATCCCGGCGTACGGGCGCTACGCCTCGTTCACCTCGAACGGCCCCCGCTCCGACAACTCGCCGAAACCCGACGTCAGCGCTCCGGGTGTCAACATTCGCTCGGCCGATGTCGGTAGCGGCACCGGTTCGCTGCTGCTGTCGGGCACCTCGATGGCCGCGCCCCACACGGCCGGTGTCGCCGCACTCGTGGTGCAGGCCCACCCGGGCTGGACCCCGGCCGAGCTGAAGGGTGCGCTGATGAACACCGCCGCGCCCGGCGCGGTGCTCGGCCTGGATGTCGTCCGTGGCGGCACCGGTGTCATCCATGCGCCGTCGGCGGTCGACACCGTCGCCACGGTCACCACGTCCGACGGGTTGAACAGCCTGGCCTTCGAGTTCGTCGAACTCAGCGGCGCGTACGAGGGCAGCCGCACGTTCACGCTCGTCAACCACTCGGCCGGCGCGATCACCTACGACATGGCTGCCGCGGTCGACGACCTCGGCCTGGGTGCTGCGCTGGCGATCACGTTCGACTCGAACTCGGTCACCGTGCCGGCCGCCACGGTGTCGGGCCCCGGCACTGCCGAGGTCACCGTCACCATCGCGATCAGCGACCCCACCAACCTGCCCAGTGTGCAGACCGAACTCGAGGGTGTGCTCAGCTCGATCAACGGCCTCGTCAGTGCCACGCCCACCACGGTCGGCCCCGGCGTGTTCACGCTCTCGGTGCCACTGCTGCTGGTGCCCTACGGCGCGTCCAGCGTGCACGCCGCCGCGCCCACGTCGATTCGCACCGACGGGTTGGTGCACGTTCCCGACCGGCTCGAGCTCACCAACGCCGGGGCACACGAGGGTTTCTACGACGTGTACCAGTGGGCGATCACCGACTCGCCCACCGACGCACCGGCGGCAGAGACGCCCGACATCCGCGAAGTCGGTGTGCAGTACTGCCCGGCCATCGACTGCGGGCTCGACATCGTCGTGTTCGCGATCAGCCTGGCCGACACGTACGCCACGATGGGTGTGAACTACTTCGAGATCCAGATCGACACGGGTGGCACCGCGACACCCGAGTTCGACCTCGTGGCCGCCGACAACGGCTTGCTCACGACCGGCGATCCCGACGGCCTGCTGTCCGCGTACCTGTTCCCGCACAACGGAGGCCCGTCGCTCAGCGGCTTCCGCGCCTTCGCCCCCTACAACGGCTCGACCATCCTGCTCCCGGCGCTCCTGACGGAGCTGGGCGACGGCCCGTACCACTTCACCGTGTTCGGCGACTCGGTGGTTGCCACCGTGAGCTCCGACACCACTGGCCTCGGCCACTTCGACCCGCTGAACCCCGCCGTCAACAACGCCCTGTTCGACCCGTTCGGCCTCGCGCCCGGCGAGACGGCGGTGCTGCCCACCACGGTCGACATGGTGGCGGTGCGCACCCAAGGAGCGCTCGGCTGGCTGGTGGTGGCGCTCGACGACGCCAGCGGCGCCACCGAGGCCGACACCGTGCCGATCCTGGTCAGCCGCCCCAGGCGCCCCGCGTGACCCGTTCGGCGCTCGCCGACAGCACCAGCGCGTTCATCGGTGCTGTCACCGAGGAACTCGCCGCGCTCAGCAATCGGCCGGCAAGCAGCTTTCTGCGTGAGGCAGCCGCCGAGGCGGCCAACATCGTCGCCGGCGTGATGTCGTCCGACGGTCGCTGCACCGACGGCGAACTGGATGCGTACCTCGACGTGCTCGGTCCGCTGCTCGACCCCCCGCTCACCGTGTCCACCGCGGCCGCCCGCGAGATGAACCTGTTCGCCGGCAAGCGCGACGCCCTCGGCACCCCCAGCGTGATGCTCGACCTGTTGGCCAGCGCCGATGCCAAGCACGGCACTCGCCGCTCGCATCGCCATTACGACGCTGCCTTGCGCCTGGCCCACGTGGCAGCCGCGATCGACCTCGTGCCCTCCGGCGACGAGCTCGTGGCGATCGACGAGTTCCGCTCGATGATGCTGCGTCACTTCGACGCGCTCGCCGTCCCGCGGCCCGGCCGTCCGGTGGCTGGCACCAGCGCCAGCGGCTCGCCGCCCGCTGTCGCGTCGGCTGTGGTCAAGGAGCCCGCAGCGGCTGCCGAGGTGCAGCAGGCACCGGCCCGCTCGATCGCCGAGTTGCTGGCCGAACTCGACGACCTCGTCGGCTTGTTGAGTGTGAAGGCGGAGGTGCGCCGGCTCAGCAGCCTGCTGCAGGTGCAGCAGTTGCGCGCCGAGCGCGGGTTGCCCGTGATCGAGACCAGCCACCATCTGGTGTTCACCGGCAACCCCGGCACGGGCAAGACCACCGTCGCCCGCCTGTTGTCGCAGGTCTATCGCTCGGTCGGCGTCGTTACAAAGGGCCATCTCGTGGAAACCGACCGTTCCAAGCTCGTCGCCGGATACGTCGGCCAGACGGCACTCAAGACGCAGGCCGCGCTGGAAGCGTCGCTCGGCGGCATGCTGCTGATCGACGAGGCCTACGCGCTTGCCCGCGGCGGCGACGACGACTTCGGACGTGAGGCGATCGACACGCTGGTGAAGTTCATGGAGGATCACCGCGACGACGTCGCCATCGTTGCCGCCGGATATCCCGACGAGATGGCCGACTTCATCGACGCCAACCCTGGCCTGAAGAGCCGCTTCACCCGCACCGTCAGCTTCCCCGACTACACCGACGACGAGCTGTTGTCGATCTTCGTCAAGCTGGGCGAGAAGAACAGCTACCACCTCAGCGACGACGCGCTCGCGAAGGTGCGCCACTTCATCGCCGCCGAACCGCGCACGCGAGGGTTCGGGAACGCCCGCTACGTGCGCAACCTGTTCGAGACTGCCGTCGCGCATCAGGCCGAACGTGTCGCTCCCCTTCACGATCCGTCGAACGAGCAGCTCACGACGCTGACGGGCGACGACATCGCCCCCGTCGACGCATAGCCCTGCGATACCCTCTGGGAATGGTCCCCGTGCTGGTCGGCGTCGTGGTGCTCGCGGCTGTCGCCGCAGCCGTCGTGTTGTTGCGCCGCCGTGCGCCGCGCCAGCCCGTCATCGATCCGTTCACGATCAGCGAGCGGTGGCGCCGCCACGTCGCCGCGGCTCTCGCCGCACAACGCACGTACCGCGAGCTCGTGCGTGCCACCGATCCCGGCCCCTTGCGCGACCGGCTCGACACCGTCGAGCGCCAGGTGCAGCACGCCGTCACCGAGATCTGGGAGATCGCCCAGCGCGGCGACGAACTCGACGAGGCGTTGTCCGCGCTGAACACGCCTGCGCTCACCGCCCGCGCCGAGCACACCACCGATGCCGAGACCAAGGCCTCGCTGCAGGCCCAGCTCGACTCCGCCAGCCGGTTGCGCAGCACTCGCGACGACACCGATGCGCGCCTGCGGCTGCTCACCACCCGCATGGGCGAACTCGTCGCCCAGGCCGCCGAGGTGAGCGTCGGGTCCGACGACACCGATGTCCTGGGCACCGCCGTCGACGACGTGGTCACCCAGCTCGAGGCGCTCCGCCTGGCGATCAACGACGTGAACCACACCGGTCGGTCCGCCAGCTCGCCGTGAGCAACCTGCTGAAGTCGAATCTCGCTGTCGCCACCGGCACGGCGATGTCGCGGATCACCGGCGTCGTCCGCGTCGCTGTGCTCGGCGCCGTGCTGGGCAGCCCCAGCGCGCTCGCCGATGCCTACGAAGTCGCCAACGGCACGCCGAACATGATCTACGAGCTGCTGATCGGCGGCGTGCTCAGCAGCAGCCTCGTACCTCTGTTCACCCGACTGCACGAGGAGCGCGACCACGAGGGCACCAGCGCCGTCGTCAGCGTGTCGCTGGTGATGATGGCCGCGGTGACGGCCGCCGCCGTCGTTGCCGCTCCCCTGGTGTTCCGGATGTACTCGTTGCTCACCTCGGCAGCCGTCGACGCTGGCCAGTACCGCGCGGTGGGCACACTGCTGGCCCGCATCTTCCTGGTGCAGATCTTCTTCTACGGCATCAACGCGCTCGCCTCGGCGTTGTTGCACGCGCGGCGCCGCTACTTCGCCGCCGCGTGGGTGCCGGCGCTGTCGAACCTGGTGATCATCCTGTCGCTTCTGCTGGTGCCGGGTACCACCGATCACCAGGTGCCCACGCTGCAGGACGCGCTCGACAACGGCAAGCTGCAGTGGATCCTCGGCGGCGGTGCCACGATCGGCATCGCGGTGATGGCCATCGCGCTGCTGCCGGCGCTCAGCGCTGCCGGTGTGCGGTTGAAGTTCCGGCCACAGTTCCGCCACCCGGCCGTGTTGAAGCTGCGCACCTTGTCCGGTTGGGCGCTGGGCTACGTGCTCGCCAACCAAGTCGCCGTCGTGGTGATCCGTAACCTGCTGCGCGGCGGCGACGGGTCGGTGTTCGCCTACTCGCGGGCCTACCTGTGGTTCGTGCTGCCGCACGGCCTGCTGGCCGTATCGATCGCCACCACGTTCCTTCCCGAGATGACCAGCGCCATCATCCGCCGCGACCGTGACGGCCTGATCCGCCAGTCGTCGCTGGGCATCCGCATCATCTCGCTCGTCACGATGCCTGCGGGTTTCGGCCTGTTCGTGCTGCGCCGCCCGATCATCGGGGCCGCCTTCGAGCACGGCAACGTCACCGCAGCCGACGCGCTGCAGACCTCGCGCGCGTTGGCCGGCTTCGCGCTCGGCCTCGTGGGCTTCTCGGTGTACCTGTTCGTGCTGCGCGTGTTCTACGCCCACCACGACGCCCGCACGCCGTTCGTCATCAACCTCGGCGAGAACCTCATCAACATCGTGCTCGCCGTCGTGCTGGTCGACCGCTATGGGCTGCTAGGTCTTGGCCTGGCGTTCGCCATCGCCTACCTGCTGGCCGCGCTGTGGAGCATCCAGGTGTTGTCGTACAAGGTGCGCGGCTTCCCGATCCGCGACACCCTCGCGTCGCTCTACCGCATGGCCCTGGCTTCGCTGGTCATGGCCGAAGTGGTGTGGGTGGTTGCCCAGCGGGTGGGGGGCAATGCCGGCTCGGCGGCGGTGGTGAGGATCATCGTCGGCGGCCTGGTTGGGGCCCTCAGCTATGTGGCAGTCCTGCTCGTGCTTCGCGCCCCAGAGCTCGATTACCTGCGCGGACGCTTCGGAACCGCTCGACGGACGGCATCGGCGAAGTAGTCTTCATGGCATGTTCAAGCTCTTCAAGAAGTGGTGGAAGTACCTGACGGCGAAGTTCTCTCACGACTTCGACAAGAACGCCGACCCGGCCATCCAGCTGGAGCAGGCGCTGAAGGAAGCGCAGGTGCAGCACCGTCAGCTCAAGGAGCAGGCGGCCAATGTCATCGCCAACCAGAAGCAGGCCGAACTGCGCCTCAACGCCAAGATGGGCGAGCTCGAGAAGCTCAACGCCAACGCCCGCCAGGCGCTGATCATGGCCGCCGATGCGCAGAAGGCCGGCGATGCCGCCAAGTCCACGCAGTACAACGGCGCTGCCGAGAGCATCGCCAACCAGCTGATCCAGGTGGAGAAAGACGTCGAAGGCCTGAAGCAGATGGTGATGGACAGCACCCAAGCTGCCGACCAGGCCAAGGCCGCTGTCCAGCAGAACGGTCGCCTGCTGCAGCAGAAGCTGGCCGAGAAGCAGAAGCTGTTGTCGCAGCTCGAGCAGGCCAAGATGCAAGAGCAGATGAACTCGGCGATGGCCCAGCTGCAAGAGACCGTCGGCGACGACGTGCCCACGCTCTCCGAGGTGCAACAGAAGATCGAGGCCCGCTACGCGAAGGCCAAGGCGCACAGCGAACTCGCCGGCGACTCGGTGGAGAGCAGCATCCTCGAGATCGAGCAGGCCACTGCCAATGTGGAGGCGCAGAGCCGCCTCAGCGAGCTGCGCAGCGAGTTGGGCCTCGACTCCGCGGCCGCACCCGCCGTCGAGCAGCCCAAGCCCGCCGAGGGCTGAACCCGGCCGCGCCCCAACCTTCCGGGGCGGGGGTCAGACCAACAGCAGCAGATCGTCGCGGTGGATGGCCTCGTGGGCCGTGTTCGGCGGCAACTCGGTGGTGCGTCGGCCCTTGGCCACGCGCAACACGCTCGCGTCGCTCAGCACCATGCCACGCGCTACCACGGCGCCAGCCTGGTCGCGCACCTCCACCACATCGCCCTCTTCGAACTCGCCCACCACCTCGGTGATGCCGGCGGGCAGCAACGAGGTGCCGCGCTCCACGAGCGCGCGGCGGGCGCCATCGTCGATGACCAGCGCGCCATCGGCGTTGGTGGCGAACCCGATCCACAGCTTGCGCGCCGGCAGGTTGCGGCTGCTGGCCAGGAATGTGGTGCCCACCGTGACCCCGTTGACCGCGTCGACCAACACGTTGGGGCGCGATGCGTTGGCGATGACGGCGCGCACACCCGACCATGAGGCCATCCGGGCTGCTGCCAGCTTCGAGGCCATGCCTCCGCTGCCACGGTTGCTGCCCGACCGGGTGGCCGCCACCGACAACAGCGGATCGTCGGCGGCCACCATCTCGATCAACTGGGCCGACGGATCGGTGCGCGGGTCGGCCGTGTACAACCCGGGAGTGTCGGTGAGCAGCACCAGCACGTCGGCGGCGACGTTGTGCGCCACCAGGGCAGCGATGCGGTCGTTGTCGCCGTAGCGGATCTCGTCGCTGGCGATCGCATCGTTCTCGTTGACGATCGGCACGCAACCCAGCTCGAGCAATCGCACGAGCGTCTGGCGGGCGTGCAGGTATTGGCGGCGATCGACGAAGTCGTGCGGCACCAACAGCACTTGCGCAGCCACCAGCGAATGGCGCCCAAGCGAGCGGTTGTACGTCTCCATCAGCCGGCTCTGACCCGCCGCGGAGATGGCCTGCAGCGTGATCACGTCGGAGGGGCGGCTGGCCAGGCCCAACGCGGCCACCCCGGCCGACACCGCACCGCTGCTGACCAGCACCACCTCGTGGCCGGCGGCCCGCAGAGCGGCCAGCTGGTCGCACACCGCGTCGATGATCTGGCCGTCGATGACCCCCAGCTGGTCGGTGAGCGACGACGTCCCGATCTTGGCGACGATGCGCATGCTCACACTTCCTCGTGGTACTCGAAACTGAATCCGGCGATCCAGATGATGTCGCCGTCGGAGGCTCCGGCGCGCGTGAGCAGCTTGGGCACGCTGAGCCGCTTCAGCTGGTGGTCGATGTAGTTGAGCGCCTCCGGAGTGGACACGTCGTTGAGCGCCACGATGCGCTCGACCTGGCGGCCGACGAGACGGAACTCGTGGTCGCCCAAGCGCTCGACGCGCGCGCCCTCGGGCTGCGGGCGGATGATCACGATGCCCTCGGTGTCGGGCTGCTCGGCCCGGGCCTCGGTGACCAGCGAGGCCAGGCGCCCCACCAGCTCGCGCACACCCTGGTTGGTGATCGACGAGATCTGCTCGCCGTCCCAGTCGTACACCGCGGAGTCGCTCTTGGTGCCCACCACCAGGCGCGGCCGTTCGAGCAACTCGGGCCGGTACTCGCCCAGCTCGTGCAACAGCACCCGCTGCTGCTCGTGCGGATCGACACCGTCGATTGCGGCGAGATCCACCATGATCAGCAGCGCGCGCGCGCGCTCGATGTGGCGCAAGAACTGGTGGCCGAGACCCTTGCCCTCGCTGGCGCCCTCGATGAGGCCGGGAATGTCGGCGACGACGTACTCGGTGTCGGCGTAGCGCACGACGCCGAGGTTCGGCTCGAGCGTGGTGAACGGGTAGTCGGCGATCCTCGGCTTCGCAGCACTGATCACACTGATCAACGTGCTCTTGCCGACGTTGGGGAAGCCCACCAGCGCGACATCGGCCATCAGCTTCAGTTCGAGCTTCAACCACTGCTCGGTGCCGTGCTCGCCCTGCTCGGCGAACGTTGGGGCGCGGCGCCGGTTCGAGGCGAACTTGGCATTGCCACGGCCACCGCGGCCACCCGGTGCCGCCAACCAGCGGTCGCCGTGGTGCGCGAGGTCGGCGTACAGCTCTCCGGAGTACATGTCGCTGATGACGGTGCCCTCGGGCACGAACACCTCGAGGTCGGCACCGCGCTTGCCGTGCTGATCCTTGCCCGACCCGTGCACGCCATCGTGAGCACGGCGGTGCGGGTGGTCGCGGAACGCCAGCAGCGATGCCACGTTGCGGCTGGCAACCATCCAGACGTCGCCGCCCTTGCCGCCGTCGCCACCGTTGGGTCCGCCGAACGCCACCGGGCCCTCGCGACGGAACGACACGCAGCCCGCGCCGCCGTCGCCGCCGCGCACGTTCAGTTGGGCTTCGTCGACGAATCCGCTCATAGGACCCCTTGAGGCTACCGGTGTCGGGGCACACAGGCCGGGTACCCTTCGTCACGTGAGCAGCGCCGACGAACAGATGCCGGTGGACGACAGCCGTCAGCGCGCCGAGGTGTGGGCCGGCACGATGCATGGCGTCGCCACCGACGAAGGTGTGGTGCTCGCGCACCGCAACGCTCCCCCGCCGGCCATCAGCCCGATGCTGGTGGATCGTGAGGCTCGCGAGCAGGCCGAGCACGAGTCGCTCGCTGTTGGCGCGACACGGGCGGTCGGCGCCGGCGAGCGCGCCACCGAGGAAGAGCCCGACCCGCTGCGCACCTGCTTCGAGCGCGACCGCGACCGCATCCTGCATGCAGCCGCCTTTCGTCGCCTGGCCGGCAAGACCCAGGTGTTCGTGTTCCCGGCCGATCACCAGCGCACCCGCCTCACCCACGCGCTCGAAGTGGCCCAGGTGGCCACCGCCGTCGCCAGGGCCACCGGCCTCAACGTCACGCTCACCGAAGCCATCGCGTTGGGCCACGACTGCGGCCACGGCCCAGGCGGCCACGCCAGCGAAGATGCGTTCGACGAGTACATCCCCGGCGGGTACAACCACGCCCTGTGGGGCGCGAACGTGGTGCTCACGCCACTCAACCTGTGTGCGCAGACGCTCGACGGCATCCGCCACCACTCGTGGTCGTTGCCCACCCCGCTCACGCCAGAAGGGGCTGTGGTCAGCTGGGCCGATCGCTGCGCGTACAGCGCCCACGACCTGGAGGACGCGGTGCACGCCGGCATCGTCAGCATCGACGACCTGCCGGCCGACGTCACCGAGGTGCTGGGCCGCACTCGCGCCAGCCAGCTGAGCGCTCTCATCGGCGCACTCGTGCGCTGCATCTCATACCGGGGTGTCGTCGGGATGGACCGCACTCATGCCAACGCACTCGCCGCGTTGCGCCACTTCAACTACGAGCGCATCTACATGCGCCCCGAATCGCTGGCCCAGGGCGAGGCCGTCATCAAGGTGCTGCGCTCACTGGTGGAGTTCTACGCATCGCATCCCGAGGCGCTGCCCGCACCAGCACAGGGCGACGACCCGGTACGCGACGCCGTCACCTACGTGGGTGGCATGACCGACCGCTACGCGTTCGACCGCGCCGTGCACCTGCTGGGCTGGCCACTCGACCGGCTCCCCAAGGGAATCGACCGCCCCGTCGGCTGAGTGCGGCCTGAGAACGACGAAGGCCCGGTGCTCGCGCACCGGGCCTTCGATCAGAATGGTGGCTGGTTCAGGCGTCGACGGCCGTGGGGAGCACGTCCACCACTTTGCGGCCCTTGCGCTCACCGAACTGCACCGTGCCCTCGGCCAGCGAGAACAGCGTGTCGTCGCCACCGATGCCGACGTTGTTGCCGGGGTGGAACTTGGTACCACGCTGGCGCACGATGATCGTGCCCGCGTTGACCTTGCTGCCACCGAACACCTTCACGCCGAGGCGCTGTGCGTTGGAGTCGCGACCGTTGCGCGTTGAACCGCCGCCCTTTGTCTTCGACATGAGTGCTCAGCCCTTCTTGATCGAGGTGATTTCGACGACGTGGTACTGCTGACGGTGGCCATACCGACGGCGCTGGTTGGTGCGCCGCTTGTAGGTGAACCCGTCGATCTTGGGACCCTTGGCCCAACCGACCACCTTGGCGGTGACGGTGGCGCCCTTCAACTGGGCCGGGGTGGCGAGCACGGTGTCGCCATCGACGACGAGCACGGGGGTGAGAGAAACCTCGGCACCCTGCTCGGCGTCGAGGAGCTCGACGTGCACCTGCTGGCCCTCGGCGACGCGGGCTTGTTTCCCGCCGGATGCGATCACTGCGTACATAGCTCTTCGATCCTAGCGAGTCGAGCGCCCACTCCCACCGGGGAAACGGCGCAAAACAGGGGTTCCCGGCTCATTCGAACAGCGAGAAGTCGATCCGGACGCCGCGACCGTCGCAATTCGGGCACTGGTCGGCGAAGTTCACCAGCAGGCCTTCGCCGATCCGCTTGCGGGTCATCTCCACCAACCCCAGCTCGCTGATGTCGAACACCTGCGTGCGGGTCTTGTCGCGGGCCAGGGCATGGCGGAAGGCATCCACCACCTTGCGACGGTTGTCCTTGATCTCCATGTCGATGAAGTCGATCACCACGATGCCACCGATGTCGCGCAGGCGCAGCTGCTTGGCCACCTCCTCGGCGGCCTCCAAGTTGTTGCGGTACACCGTCTCTTCGAGGTTCGTGCTGCCCACGTTCTTGCCGGTGTTCACGTCGATCACCGTCAGCGCCTCGGTGTGCTCGATGATCAACGAGCCGCCGCTGGGCAGCCACACCTTGCGGTCGAGCGCCTTGTGCAGCTGCTCGTGGATGTGGAACCGCTCGAACAGCGGCAGTCCGTCCTCCACCGCATCGAAGTGCTCGATGCGGTCGGCGAGCTCGGGGTTGAACGCTTCGACGTAGTCGCGCACGTCCTCGTGCAGGCGGGTGTCGTCGATCACCACGCCGCGATACTCGGCGTTGAACTCCTCCCGGATCACTCGCACGGCCAGCTCGGGTTCGCGGTACAACAGCGCCGGCCCACCGGCCTTCTTCGCCTTGGCCTCGATGATATTCCACTGGTCGAGCAGGCGGGTCATGTCGGCGCGCAGCTCGTGCTCGGTGGCGTGCTCGGCGGCCGTGCGCACGATCAGGCCGTGCTCGTCCGGCTTCACCCGATCGAGGATGTTGCGCAGGCGCTTGCGCACGTCGTCGGGAAGCCGCTTGGAGATGCCGTAGGTCTTCGAATGCGGGATCAACACCACGAATCGGCCGGGCAGCGAGACCTCTTGTGTCAGGCGAGCACCCTTCGCACCGATCGGGTTCTTCGTCACCTGGCACACGATCAGTTGCTTCGAGCGCAGCATCTGCTCGATACGCGGCTCCTCCTTCTTCGACTTCTCGACGATGTCCTCGGCGTCGTACTGCACGTCGCCGCGGTAGAGCACGGCGTTCTTGGGCGTGCCGATGTCGACGAACGCCGCCTCCATGCCGGGCAGCACGTTCTGCACCTTGCCCACGTAGATGTTGCCGTGGATCTGGGCGACGTCGTCGGCCGGGCGACTGGTGTAGTGCTCGATGAGCGTGCGGCCCTCGAGGACCGCCACTTGGGTGAGGTTGGGGCGCACCTGCACGCACATCAGGTAGCGACCGATCGGACGGCCGTTGCGCTCACGACCACGGCGACGCTCGAGCACCTCCGGGTCGAGCTCGGGGCGGCCTTGATCGGGGCGCCCCGACTGACCGCCACCGCCACCGCCACCGCCACCGCCACCGCCACCCGTGCCGCTGCGCCCCTTACCGCCGCGACGACGCTTCTTCTTCGCAGCTTCGCCCTCCCCCGTGGAAGCGGCATCCGCGGAGGCGACGTCGGCCTTCACCCCATCGGCCTGCTGGCCTCCCCTGGCCCGCGACCGCTGCCCCTGGCCTGTGGCCTGTGCAACAACCGATTGTTGGCCTGCCGCTGACGGTCGGGTGTCGCCGATCTGCGGGCGCCGCACGAGGGCCTTGTCGGCCGCCTCCGGTGAGGGCCGACCCTCGTTGAGTCGCTCGGGCAGTTCGGGATGGTCGCCGAGATCACCAACGACCGTGGATGCCGCCGTGCGCCGCGACGGTGCCGCGCGAGGTGCCCGCGGTGCCGCCACCGCCACGTCGTCGCCGTCGTCGCCGTCGTCGTCATCGTCCGAGTCGTCGTCGAGCAGATCGTCCTCGAACTCGTCGTCGGCATCCTCGCCACCCTCGCCGGCGGGACGCACCGGCTTCTTGCGGTTGCGACCGCCGCGCGATCCGCGACGACGCTTGCGCGTCGCCGGCCGCACGCTGGGATCACCGAGCGACTCCGTGCCGTCGCCGCCTTCGCTCTCCGTGTCGGAATCGATGTCGGCGTCGGAATCGGAATCGATGTCGGTGTCGACGTCGCTCTCCGCGCCGTCGGGGTCGGTGACCAACGCCTCCGCCGGCGCGCCGTGGGGTGCCGTCTCAGGCGCGCCGCTGTCGGGGGCGATGCCTGCCGTGTCGAGTTCTGAGTTGTCCATGAAATGAGTCCCTTCTCATGCGCACTCCACAGGGGTGCGCGACACGACGACGGGCGCCGGGATGATGTCCCTGCGCACCGCGTCGCGTTCGATCCATTGATGTGTACGCAACACCCGCCCGGTCGCTTCGATCGGGTCGAGTGACGGGAACAGCGCACCCACGAGTTCCGTGGGACGCAGCCCCCTTCCGTTCGTGACCAGCACTGCGCACAGGTGCGGCCGGGGATCCTCGGCCACCGAGGTGACCTGGAGGCTTTCGATGGCAGCGCGCACGTCGTCGACGCTGCGCTGCCCCTTGCGTTCGCGCTCCACGAGGAGCGACGACGCGGCGAGGGTGGTGCCGATCGCGTGTGCGGCCTGCTCGGCGCTCACGCCGCACAGCGAGAGCTGCCAGGTGCAGGCGACGACATCTTCCTGCAGCGACGGGCAGCCGGGCTCGCGTGGCACCACCGCTGTGGCCTCGTACCCGATCGGCAGGGTTGCGCCGAAACGGGCGCACAGCTCGTGAAGGTCGGGCGACTGCCCCTCGGCAAGATCCATGTCGAGATACTCCGCGAGGCTTTCCCCGCCGGTGGGCAGGGCGAGGCCGAACGACATCTTCGGTCGCGGGGTGAACCCGGCCGAGTACCCCAGCGGGACGCCGGCCTTGCGCACGGCACGCTCCCAATGGCGGGCAGTGTCGCGGTGGCTGGTGAAGCGGATCTTGCCCAGCTTCGTGTAGCGGACGCGAAGCTTCATGCCGACACCTTCTCGACCACGGGCTGGACCACTGGCTCGACCACCGGCTCGTCACGGCGCGGGCGGGTGAGCAACTGCACGGGCACCTCGCCACCTCGGGCGAGATCCTGCCCGGTGCCCTGGCTGCCACCGGCGGGCGGCACCGCCGAGGCGACCACGTGTTCGATGCCGTAGCCGGTGCACACGCCGCAGTCGTAGCAGGGCGTCCAGCGGCAGTCTTCGAGGCCGTGCTCGGCCAACGCCGACTGCCAGTCGAGCCAGAGGAAATCCTTGTGCAGCCCGGCGCTGAGGTGGTCCCACGGCAGCACTTCGTGCTCGCCGCGATGGCGGTTGACGTACCACTCGATCGAGAGGCCCTCTGCGGCCATCGCCTCTTCCCAGCGGGCCAGCCGGAAAAACTCGGTCCACTCCTGGAACACGCCCCCGTCGCGCCACACGCGCTCCATCACGTTGCCGATGCGCCGGTCGCCACGAGCGGCGATGCCCTCGGCCAACGTGGCGGCCGGGTCGTGCCACTTCACATTGACACCCCTGGCTCGCTGCGCGGCGTCGCGCACCAGCATCATCTTGCGGCGCAATTCGTGGGTGGTGTTCTGCCCGAACCACTGGAACGGGGTGTGCGGCTTGGGAACGAACCCGCCGAGGCTGACGGTGACGCTGGCCCGGTTGGTGTGCCGGCGGCCGATCTGCACGCAGTTGCGGGCCAGGTCGACAATCCCGTACGTGTCGGCATCCTGCTCGGTGGGCAAGCCGGTGAGGAAGTAGAGCTTCATGCGGTGCCAGCCCTGCGAGAAGCCACTCTCGACCGCGCTGTACAGATCCTCTTCGGTGATCAGCTTGTTGATCACCGACCGCAACCGCCAACTGCCCGCCTCGGGAGCGAACGTCAAGCCGCTGCGGCGCCCACCTGCCACCTGCCCGGCGAGGCCCACCGTGAACGCATCGACCCGCAGCGACGGCAAGCTGACCGAGACGGTCTCGTTGGTGGCGCAGCCGATCGGGTTGATGCTCTGCAGTACCTGCTCGATGCCGCTGAAGTCGGCGGTGGACAGCGAGGTGAGGCTGACCTCGTCCTGGCCGGTGTTGCGCAGACCGTTGGCGATCATCGTGCGCACCTGTTCGGCGGGCCGCTCGCGCACCGGGCGAGTGATCATGCCTGCTTGGCAGAAGCGGCAACCACGAGTGCACCCGCGGAACACCTCCACCGCCAGTCGGTCGTGCACCACCTCGGTGAGCGGTGCCAGCGGGTGCTTCGGGTACGGCCACTCCGCCAGGTCGGCGACGGTGCGCTTGTGCACCACCGCGGGCACGTCGGCGTACTTGGGCACGACGGCGCGGAGGGCCTCGCCGTCGTAGTCCACGTCGTACATCGACGGCACGTACACGCCCGGCACCTTCGACAGCTCGCGCAGTACGCCCTCACGGCTGCCAGCGGTGCGACCCGTGGCTTTCCAGTCGCGAACCACCTCGGTGATCTCGCCGATCACTTCTTCGCCCTCGCCCAACACCACCAGGTCGACGAAGTCGGCCAACGGCTCGGGGTTGAACGCACAGTGGCCGCCCAGCACCACCAGCGGGTGGTGCGGCTCGCGGTGGGCGCTGCGCACCGGCACACCTGCGAGGTCGATCATGTTCAGCACGTTCGTGTACACCAGTTCGGCCGACAGGTTGAACGCCAGCAGATCGAACTCGCCGGCACCTCGGTGCGTGTCCACCGAGAACAGCGGCACTCCGTGGCCCCGCATCAGCGCTTCCAGATCGTTCCAAGGCGCGTACGTACGCTCGGCGACAGCGTCGTCGCGTTCGTTCAGGATTTCGTAGAGGATCTGGAGCCCCTGGTTGGGCAAGCCGATTTCGTACGTATCGGGGTAGGCGAGCAGCCACGACACCTTGCCCGGCGCATGCCGGGGAGTGACAGCGCCGTCCTCGCACCCGATGTAACGGGCAGGCTTTTGCACCCGAGCCAGGAGCGGTTCGATCCGCGCCCAGAGTGAGGTCATGTTCTCATGAAGTGTACAGTGCGGGCACCCCACGGTGCCGGATCACCAGCAGCGGCCAGCGCCGACAACTACCGGTAGCGGCGCATGTGCACGTTCTGCACCAGGCCGATGAGCGCGAAGAACGTCACGACGCCCGAGCCGCCGTAGGAGATCCACGGCAATGGTAGACCGGTGATCGGCATGATGCCGATCGTCATCGCGATGTTCTGGAACACCTGCCACAGCAGGATCGAGAACACGCCGACGCACAGGTAGGTGCCGAGCAGGTCGCGCGACAGGTGGGCGATCCGCCAGATCCGCAGGAGCACGACGGCGTACAGCCCGATCACCACGGCAGCGCCGATCAGGCCGAACTCCTCACCGATGGCGGAGAACGGGAAGTCGGCCCACTGCACGGGGATGTCGTTGCGGGCCATGGTGATCGGGCCCTTCAACCATCCCTTGCCGGCGATACCACCGGTGGCCACGGCGCGGATGGCGTTGCGCCCTTGATACACATAGTCCTGCAGGTCCTTGTCGGTGGAGTCCTGGTTGAAGAAGGCCGTGAAGCGGGCCAACTGGTACTGGTTCACCAATTTCGTGACCACCGCCGCCAGCACGGTGCCCACGGCCACCACCGAGATGAGCACCATGTAGCGCAGTTTGGCGCCGGCGATCAGCATCACGCCCATGGCCATCACGACCAGCACGGACGACGACCCGAGGTCGGGCTGCAGGATGATCAACCCGGCAGGCACGCCCACGATCATCAGGCCGATGATGAAGCGGTGGTACTGCAACACCTCGCTGCGGTCTTCTGCGAGGTAGGCGGCGAGCGTCAGCAGCACGGTGAACTTGGCGAACTCTGCGGGCTGCAGCTTCAGCGGGCCGAGGTCGAAGCTGAGGGCGGCGCCACCACTCACGGCACCCACCATGATCACCAACACGAGCAACATCACCGTCACGCCGTAGAGGAACCGGGCGTGATCCTTCCACCAGTCGTAGTCGAAGCTCATCACGACGATCATCGCCAAGACCGCGCCGATGAGGAAGATCTCCTGCCGGGTGACGAACTGGAATCCGAACGGCGTGGTGGCACCCGGCCCGAACTTCGTCCGCGAGGCGGTGTACACGACCGCCAAGCCGATCACCGACAGCGCGCTGACGGCGAGCATCAGCACCCAGTCGATGTTGCGCGTGGGAGCACTCTGGCTGGCGCGAATGTTGCCAAGGCCCGAATCCGGCTTGCGCCGGAGGAACGACACCGCCACGGTCAGTCCTTCAGGCCCGACGAGCCGTTCAGGCAGAACGTGTTGCTCAAGCTGCGGGTGGGAGCGGCCTGGAGCGAGTCGGTGTCGAGCGGATCGGCGATGACCACCGGGTCGAGCGTCACATTTCCGGTGAGCGCCAAGAAGACGCACTTCACCACCGGTGCCGCTGCTTTCGAGCCGTATCCGCTCTTCTCGAGATAGGCGACCACGGTGTACGGCACGTCGGTGGGGTTCTCCGCATCGAGGTCGGTGACACCGAAGCCGGCGAACGCCGACGAGTCGTTCCAGGGCAGGTTCCCGGCCCCCTGGGCGGTGCCGGTCTTGCCGGCGATGTTCACCGGGAACCCCTTGAACAGCCGCTCGCCGGTGGTTTCGTGCTGGAAGCCGTAGAACACACCCGGGCCGCGGATCACTCGGGTGAGCCCGATCACGATCGGCTTGTACACCGTTTCGGGATCCATCTCCAGCTGATCGCGAACCACCGCCCGGTCGAAACTGACGCGCACCTCGCCCTTCTCGAGGTCGGCGACCGCCGGGCCGGCGTCGGGCGTCAGCGGTGCCCAGATCGCCTTGAGGATCGACGCCTTCAGCAGGAACCCGCCGTTGGCGAGCGTCGCGTAGCCCATCGCCAGTTGCAGCGGCGTTCCCGCCATGAGGCCCTGGCCGATGGCCATCTGCACGTTGTCACCCACCACGAGGCGCGGTGCTTCCTTCTTCGACAGCACTCCCCTGGCCACGAGATCGGCCTTGACCTCGTTGGTGGGCAGGCGACCCTTCCATTCGTAGGGCAACTGGATCCCGCTCTTGGTGCCGAACCCGAAGCGCATCAGGTTCTCCTGCAGGATCGTGCGGCCCACGCCGGGGGTGGTGTAGGCCATCTCGCCCAGGCGGTAGAAGAACGTGTCGGACGACACCGCCAACGCGTCGGTGACCGTCACCGGACCGTACGAACTGGGCTTCAGTGAGCGCTTGTTGGTGGCGTTCTTGAAGATGCAACGGGCGAGACCACCGTTCTGCTGGCAGTTGTTCGCGTCGATCGACGTGAGGGTGTAGTACCCCTCGTCGAGGAACACGTCCTGAGCTGTGATCAACCCGGCATGCAGCGCCGACCAGGCCACGAACGGTTTGAACGACGAGCCGTAGTTGTAGTTGCCCTGCACCGCGCGGTTGACGAGGATCGACTTGTCGGGGTCGATCTTCGAGCCATCGGGGTTCTTGCTGGGGAACAGCTGCTGGTACTTGTCCTGGCTGACTCCGGCTTCCATCCACCGGTTGTCGAACGCCGGGTAACTCGCCATGGCGATCACCTGGCCGTTGTGATGGTTCACCACCACCACCGATCCTGCCGGGGCCTTGTGCTGCACCCATTCGGGGTAGTCGAGGAACTCGCCGTTGGGCAGCGGCTTGCGATACACACGCGTCGACCAGTTGGTCTCCCGATCGAGCGGGTTGTGCGGGGCCGAGTCGCCGTGCATCAGGTCTTCGGCCAAGTTGCGCCGCATCCGCAGTTCGGTTTCCAAGGCCTGCTCGGCGTACTGCTGGATGTCGAGATCGACGCTGAGCTGGATGTCGAACCCGGCCACCGGCTCGATGCCTTGGTCGACGAGCTCACGCACCACCGCGCCAGAGGCATCGACCTCGTAGACCTTCTTGCCCCAACGGCCGTGCAGCTCGCGTTCCATGCTCTGCTCGACACCGAACTGACCGATGCGCTCGTTGCGTTTGTAGCCCTGGTCGAGGTAGCTCTGCAGCGCCTCGGCACTGATCGAGCCCATGAACCCGATCACGTGCGAGGCGATCGGCGCGTACGGGTACACCCGCTTGTACTGCACCGTGGCGTCGATGCCGGGGAAGTCCTCGCTGCGCTCCATCAAGTAGTTGACGGTCACCTCGTCGACGTCCTCCTTCAGCGGCAGCGGCAGCAGGGTGTCGAATCGCTGGCCGTACGGGCAGGGGTCGTCGGGGATCTTGTAGCACGGGTCGTAGCGGCGCATCAGGTCGTCGACCGGGGTGTTCAACGGACCGGAGAGGCGCGTGAACAGCTCGAGACGGTTCTTGAACTTGCGAACCACCTGCCAATCGACGGTGACGGTGATGAAGCTGCGGTTGTCCGCCACCACCCTGCCATCGGCATCGAAGATGCGGCCGCGTTCTGGCGCGATGTAGACCGTACGGGTCTTGGCCGACGTCACCTTGGCCTGGTACCACTCGGCCTTGACCCCCTGCAGGAACCACAGGCGAACACCGATGAGGCTGATCAGGAGCAGCGAAACGGTGGCGAGGATTCCGAGGCGAGCGGTGCGCTTGTCAACGGCCATTGCGACAGTCTTGTCCGTCGAGCGACGAAAGGGTGCGCGCGCTGGCGAATGGCGACCCGCTCACTCGTTCATCGCCTTCCATTTCTTGCGCTTGACCCCCATCATCCACCGTCCGATCGGCAACAGTGCGGGGCACATGACACCGGCGGCCACTGCGACGACCGGAACGTTCACCAGGAGGTCGCCCGTGATCCAGCCGCTCTCGCCGGTCACCAGGTCGGCGAGCGGCACAGAGAGCTCGCCGACCGCGGCGCCGAACACGGCAAAGACCGCTGCCAGCCACCACTGCGGGTCGGGGGTGAAGCTGTGCAAGTAGCCGGCCACGATGCCCCCCATGCCGTAGGCCAGCGCCGTCTGTCCGAGCGGCGTGTTCCCGCCCAGGTCGTACATCAGGCCCAGCACGAACCCAGCCACCGCCCCCCGGTCGGAGCCCCCGCCGGCGCCGGCGGCAACGACGAGTGCCAGCACGAACTGCAACTTCACGTCGTGCAGCGGATGCTCGGCGAACACGGCACGCTGGATCGCCAGTGCGAACAGCCCGATCACCAGTAGCCGTGGCGCCGGACCGGCGAGGATGCGATACACGGATCAGCTGCCGACGGCCTGCACGTTGGGCAGGAACAGCACCACGGCGACGTAGTTGAGCCGCCGCAGGTCGGCGTTGGGGCGAACCTCCACCAGCGTGCTGCTGTTGCCCGACTGCTTCAGCACTGTCGTGATCGTGCCGATCGGGATCCCCTGCGGCGCAAGGCTGCCCGTTCCACCGGCGGTGTCGACGACCGCCCCGACCTTCACCGAGGTGATCGCCGACGTGCTCTCGGTGAAGCGCAGCAACAGCGTCCGGTTGCCACCACGGCCTTCCACCGTGCCGGTCTCGCGGATCACGGCGGGGAGCGTCGTGGTGGTTTCGCCCTCCACCGAGCCCTCGGCGACGGGGGTGGTGTCGACCGGCTCGGCCTCGGTCTCGGCCGGCGGCGAGCCCTCGGTGGCGACCTCCCCTGGGTCGGTCTCCTCGTCGGTGCTGAGCACACGGGCCGCGACCGCGAACGTGGGATCGGTGATCAGCAGCACGATGCTGCGCGTGGGGAAGACCCGCGTGATGCGACCGATCAGACCGGCACCATCGGTGACGGGCATACCCACCTCGATGCCTCGGTCAGAACCGACATTGATCTCCAACGTCTGCTGATAGTTGCTGGGCGAGTCGCCATCCACTTCGGCGGTGACGAACTCAAAGGTGTACTTCGACGTCAACTGATTCAGCTTCGCCAGCTCGCGGTACTGCAGCACCGCCGACCGGGCTTCGATCTCGGTGCCCCTCATGTGTTCGATCTGGTCGCGCAGCGCGGCGTTCTCGGTCTCCAGATCCTCGTAGTTGGTAATGCCGTACCAGGCACGTTCGAGGGGCAGCACGATCGCGTTGGTGGCCGCGTCGACCGGCCGCAACATGACGTCGAACACGCGCCGGGCGCGGTCGGTGAGTGGATTGCCCTGCTTGTCGAGCGTGATGAGCAGGAGGCAGGTGAGCACCACCAAGAGCACCACCCGGCGACGACTGAGTGAGGAGAACATGGGCCGACCGCCGAGCGGCTACTCGTCGCCACCCAGCGACATCAGCCCGCGCATGGCATCGATGTTCTCCAGCGCGCGACCGGAACCGATGACCACGCTGAACAGCGGATCGCGAGCGATGTTGATCGGCATGCCCGTCTCGTGCGAGAGGCGCCGATCGAGGCCGGCGAGCAGTGCGCCGCCGCCGGTGAGCATGACGCCCTGTTCCATGATGTCGGCGGCGAGTTCGGGCGGCGTGCGGTCGAGCGTGGTCTTCACAGCGTCCACAATGGCAGTCACCGGCTCGGAAAGGGCTTCACGCACCTGTTCGGTGGTGATCGCCAAGGTGCGTGGCAGGCCGCTGATCAGGTCGCGGCCACGAATGTCGGCCGTCAGTTCCTCGTCGAGCGGCCAGGCCGAACCCATGTGGATCTTGATCTCCTCGGCCGTGCGGTCGCCGATGGCCATCGAGAATT
Organism: Actinomycetota bacterium; assembly: GCA_030645495.1. Lineage (GTDB taxonomy): Bacteria > Actinomycetota > Acidimicrobiia > Acidimicrobiales > Ilumatobacteraceae > UBA668. The sequence continues at coordinate 90,621 of JAUSLV010000011.1, read as the reverse complement.
CCTTCTTCATGTACTGCATCAGCGCTTCGTCGAGTTCGTCGCCGGCCACTCGTACCGACTGAGCGGTGACGATGCCGCCCAGCGAGATCACGGCGATCTCGGTGGTGCCGCCGCCGATGTCGATGATCATGTTGCCGCTGGGCTCGTGGATCGGCATGTCGGCGCCGATCGCGGCGGCCATCGGCTCTTCGATGATGTGCACCGGCTTGCGTGCCCCCGCGTACTCGGCCGCGTCTTGCACCGCCCGCTGCTCGACACCGGTGATGCCCGACGGCACGCAGATCACCATGCGCGGCTTGCTCCAGCGGCTGGCGTGCACCTTCTGGATGAAGTAGCGCAACATCTTCTCGCACACTTCGAAGTCGGCGATCACGCCGTCCTTCAGCGGGCGGATGGTCTTGATCCGGCCAGGGGTGCGGCCCATCATCCGCTTGGCCTCGAAGCCCACGGCCACCGGGCGGCCGTCGGTGATGTCGATGGCCACGACCGAAGGTTCGTTGAGCACGATGCCCTGACCGCGCGCGTAGATCAGGGTGTTGGCCGTGCCGAGGTCGATGGCGAGGTCGCGTCCGAGCGCGAGCGGGTTACTTCTCGCCATCACCTACCTCCTTTTCAATCCGGGCCAACCTGCTCAGTGTAGCGGGACACCGGTTTGTTACAGATTCGGGAAGAAAATCCCGATCTCACGCTCGGCGGAGGCCAGTGAGTCGCTGCCGTGCACCAAGTTCTCCGTGAAGAGAATGCCGAGGTCGCCGCGGATCGTACCAGGTGCGGCCTTGCGCGGGTTGGTGGCACCCATCATCGTGCGCACCACTTCCCACGTATCCTCCGGGCCTTCCACCACCAGCGCCACGACCGGGCCCCGGCTCATGAACTGCACCAGGTCGGCGTAGAAGCCCTTGCCCACGTGCTCTTCGTAGTGGCGCGCCAGCGTGGCCGCGTCGAGCGTGCGCAGGTCGAGCGCGACCAGCTTCAGGTTCTTGGCCTCGAAGCGGCCGAGGATCTCGCCGACGAGGCCGCGTTCCACGGCATCGGGCTTGAGCAGGACGAGTGTGCGATCAGACATGGCTCACGAGGCTACCGGCGTGTGCTGTCTTAGAGCACTTTACGGAGGTAGGGGCGGGCGGCACCCACCACGTACAGCGAGCCGGTGATCACGACCGCGTCGTCGTGTTCGGCCAGCGAGAGCGCGTGGTCGAGTGCTCGGTGGATGTCGTCGATCTGCAGCACGTTCTCGCACCCGAGTGCGGTGGCCGCGGCGGTGAGCTCCGCAGCGGGCATGCCCCGCGACGACGGCGCGTTGCAGGTGATGACGGTGTCGTACTCGTCGGCGCGTAACGCCTCGAGCATCTCACGGGGCTCGCGACCCTTGAGGCAGCCCACCACGAGGATCCGTTGACCAGCCGGGTCGAAATCGTCGAAGAACACCGAGGCGCACGTGTCGGCGCCGGCGGGGTTGTGCGCGCCGTCGATGATCACCAGCGGCTGGTGGCCCAGCACCTCGAACCGGCCGGGCATCACTACCTCGGCGAAGCCTTCGTTGACCAGGTCGCCCGCGAGCGGGGCGGCGAAGAACGTCTCCACTGCCACGAGCGCCACCACCGCGTTGTCGCCTTGGTGCCGGCCGTGTAGCGGCACGAACACGTCGGGGTACACCATCGTGGGCGTGCGCAGATCCACCATCCGCCCGCCCAGCGCCAGCTGGTTCTCGAGCACGTCGAAGTCGTCGCCGCGGCGCAGGCCGGACGCCCCACCGGCAGTGGCGAAAACGGCCGCCAGTTCGGGGTCGGATTCGCCGATGATCACTGCACTGGTGGGCTTCACGATGCCCGACTTCTCGATCGCGATGTGGCGCTTCGTGGGGCCCGCGTACTCGGTGTGATCGATGCCGATGTTGGTGACAACCGCCACCTGCGACTCGCAGACGTTGGTGGCATCCCAGCGACCGAGCAGACCGACCTCCACCACCGCAACGTCGACGGCGACGTCGGCCATCCAGCGATAGGCCGCGGCGGTGACTGCCTCGAAGTAGCTGGGGTGCACACCGGTGATGCCCTCGAGATCCGCGACCGCAGCGATCTGCTCGGCGAAGTCCTCGTCGCTGATCGGCTCGCAGTTGCGGGTGATCCGCTCATTGATCCGCTCGAGGTGCGGGCTGGTGTATGTGCCCACTGTCAGCCCATGGGCCATCAACAGGCGCGTGATCATCTGTGTGGTGGAACCCTTGCCGTTCGTGCCGGTGACGTGGATCACGGGGAAGCTGAGCTGGGGGTCGCCCATGGCCGACATCAGGGTGCGCATCCGCTCGAGCGTTGGTGAGGTGATGCGCCCCGTGACGTCGTAGTTGGAGTGAGTGTCGAGGTACGCGAGCGCGTCGTCGTAGGTCATGTAGGACTCTGGGCCGCGAGGCCGCTCAGCTCGCCTGGCGACGCGGTCGCTTGGTGACCGGCTCGCGAGGCACCAGTGTGGCGCTGGACTTGTTGATGACAGCTTCGGCGTCGATGACGACGCGGCCGACATCGCTGCGACCCGGCAGCTCGTACATCGTGGAGAGCAGCACCTCTTCGAGGATCGCCCGCAGGCCGCGGGCACCGGTGCCACGCAGCAGCGCCTGCTCGGCGATGCCATCGAGCGCCTCGTGCGTGAACTCGAGCTCGACGTCCTCGAACTCGAACATCTTGCGGTACTGCTTGATCAGCGAGTTCTTCGGCTCGACGAGGATCTTGATGAGTGCCTCGCGATCGAGGCTACGCACCGCCCCGACCATCGGCAGACGGCCGATGAATTCAGGGATCATGCCGAACTTCATCAGGTCTTCCGGCTGCACCTGGGCAAAGAGGGCGCCGGGGTCGCGCTCGAGACGGCTGCGCACGATGCCGGTGAAGCCCATGCTGCGCTGCCCGACACGGTTCTCGATGACCTGCTCGAGGCCGGCGAACGCGCCGCCACAGATGAACAGGATGTTGGTGGTGTCGATCTGGATGAACTCTTGGTGGGGGTGCTTGCGCCCACCCTGCGGCGGCACGGAGGCCACCGTGCCTTCGAGGATCTTCAGCAGCGCCTGCTGCACGCCCTCGCCGCTGACATCACGGGTGATCGAGGGGTTCTCGCTCTTGCGCGCGATCTTGTCGATCTCGTCGATGTAGATGATGCCCGTCTCGGCCTTCTTCACGTCGAAGTCGGCGGCCTGGATCAACTTCAGGAGGATGTTCTCCACGTCTTCGCCCACGTAACCGGCTTCGGTGAGCGCGGTCGCATCGGCGACGGCGAACGGCACGTTCAGCAAGCGCGCGAGCGTTTGCGCGAGGTGGGTCTTGCCGCAACCGGTGGGGCCCAGCAGCAGGATGTTGCTCTTCGACAACTCGATGTCGTCGCGGCGGCCGACACCCGCATTCTGCTGGTACTGGATGCGCTTGTAGTGGTTGTAGACGGCCACCGACAGGATCTTCTTGGCGTCGTCCTGCCCGACCACATAGTCGTCGAGGAACGTGCGGATCTCGCGGGGAGTGGGCAGCTGGTCGAAGTGCAGTTCACCGGTGTCGGTGAGCTCTTCCTCGATGATCTCGTTGCAGAGATCGATGCACTCGTCGCAGATGTAGACGCCGGGCCCGGCGATCAGCTTCTTCACTTGCTTCTGCGACTTGCCGCAGAACGAGCACTTCAGCAGCTCGCCGGTGTCACCGAATTTCGCCACAGCAGCTTCTCCTCTAGTCGAACAGTCGCCGTCGCGACGCGCTCAGCGGATGGGACCGCTACGGTCCACCACGTCGCGCGTTGTGATGACATCATCGATGATGCCATACGCGAGTGCCTCGGATGCTTCCATCACGAAATCTCGGTCAGTGTCGGTGTGCACCCGCTCGAGCGTCTGGCCGGTGTGCTTCGACAGGAGCTCCTCCAGCAGATCGCGCATCCGCAGGATCTCCTTGGCGGCCAACTCGAGGTCGGTGACCTGGCCGTAACCCACCTGGCCATACGGCTGGTGCAGCAGGATGCGGCTGTGCGGCAGCGCCATGCGCTTGCCTTTCGTGCCCGCGGCCAACAACACGGCGGCGGCAGACGCGGCCTGGCCGAGGCAGATCGTGGCCACATCGTTCTTGATGAACTGCATCGTGTCGTAGATCGCGAACAGCGCGGTGATGTCGCCACCGGGGCTGTTGATGTAGATGCTGATGTCCTTGTCGGGGTTCTCGCTCTCGAGATACACCAACTTGGCGCACGTGAGGCTGGCCGAGTTGTCGTCGATGGGGGTGTCGAGCCAGATGATGTTGTCGCGCAGCAGGCGGCTGTACAGGTCGTAGCCACGCTCCCCACGGCTGGTCTGTTCGACGACACTGGGGATGGTGTAGCCCGACATGTCAGTGCTCCTCGTGATCGTGGTCGTGGTCGTGGTCGTGATCGTGATCGTGGTCGTGGGTCTTGCCCATCAGCAGGTCGCGATCGATCGCCGCGCCGGTGGTGTCGACCACCTCGGCATGCTCGAGCAGCCAGTCGAGCGCCTTGCTCTTGCGCAGCTGGGCGATGAGGTCGGTGACCGCATCGTTCTTCTCGTAGGCCTTGCGCACCTCGCCGGCCTTCTGGCGAACTTGCAACGCGATGCGGGCGTACTCGGCGTTGACATCGTCGTCGGACACCTCGATGCCTTCGGCGGTGGCCACCGCGCGCAACGCGAGATCGACCTTGACCGCCTTCACCGACTGCTCACGCAGCCCCTCGACGAACGACTCGGTGGACTGGCCGGTGGCAGCCAGCCACTGATCGATACCGATGCCCTGCGACTGGAACTGCTGCACCGTGTTCTGCACACGGGCCTGCAGATCGCCGCTGACCATTGCATCAGGGGCGGGCACATCGACGAGTTCGGCGAGGGCCGAGGTGGCCCGGTCGACGAACAGGTTGCGTGCCTGGTTGAGCTTGGTGGTGTTGATCCGCTCGGCGATCGAGGCTCGCCACTCGGCGATCGTGTCGAACTCGCCGAGGTTCTCGCTGACCCACTCGTCGGTGATCTCGGGCAGCACCAGTTCCTGCACGTTGGTGACGGTGACGGTGAAGTCGGCGGGTTCGGTGGTGCCCGACGGGTTGGCGCTGAACGTGAGGGTGGTGCCGGCGGCGGCACCCGTGACCTGGTCGTCGAAGCCCTCCGCGACCCAACCCTTGCCCACTTCGTAGAGCCAGTCCTCGGTGTTGAGGCCGGGAACCGGCTCGTCGCCACGGGTGGCTGCCAGCGTCAGCGTGACATGGTCGCCTGCCTTTGCACCGCGACCGGCGTCGACCAGCGAGCCTTGACGGCGACGCTCGGCATCGACCGCCTCGTCGATCTCCTCGTCGGAGGCCACGGGGCCGGGGAGTTCGATCCGCAGGCCGCCGTAGCCAGGCACGGTGATGACCGGGCGAACCTCGCACACGGCGTCGAACGACACCTCGCCCTCGTCGGCGCCGGCGGTGATCTCGACCTCGGGGGTGGCGATCAGATCGATGTCGTGCTCGCGCACGGCCTGGGCCAGGTACACCGGCACCGAATCGCGCAACGCCTCGTCGCGAGCGGCGGCGAGGCCGATGCGGGCCTCGAGCACCTTGCGCGGCACCTTGCCGGCGCGGAAGCCCGGGAGGTTGACCTCGCGACCGATCTTGCGGAACGCCTGGTCGATGTCGCGGTCGAACTCGGCCTGGTCGATGACCACCGAGATCTTCACCAACTCGCGAGGCGTACGGGCGGGAGCTCCGCTGCTCTCGGCGCCTTCCGTGTCGGCGGCGGGTACTTCACGGGTGTCGTGTGCAGGTGCGATCGTACTTTTCACAGAGCGACGACTCTACCGGAGCCGCCCCGTTTCGTTCCGCTCACCCGCTGTGGCGGCCCGAATGCCCGTCCGCCGACACGTTTCGGGCAGAATGTCATCCATGACGTTCTGGAAGCCGCACGCCCTCGCCAAGCCGCATGCCAACCAGCTCGACCTGCGCATCGGCGACCGGGTGAAGAGCACCACCGAGCTGCAGGGTGTTCCTGCAGGCAGTGAAGGTCGCATCCTGCTCGCCAACGGGTTCAACTGGCAGCGTTACCGAGTGTTGTTCAACAACGGCGTCGAGCTCGGTGATCTCGACCACCGCAACCTCGAGCCCACCGGCAAGACCGCCAAGCGCCTCGCCAAGCGCTGATGACGGCTCCCTCGCTGCGGCACCGCTTCCCCGGTGCCGGTGACGGCTGGGCACGCTTCGACGGGCCCTCTGGCACACAGGTGGTCGACACCGCCATCGCCGCGATGGCCACCTGGCTGACCGACGGCTCGAACGGCTGCGGCGGCGGATGGTTCGGTTCCGCGCACGCCTGCGACGCGTTGGTGGACCGCGCCCGCACCACCGTGGGGCAGCTGTTCAACGCCGACCCCGCGGGTGTCTGCTTCGGGCCCAACATGACCACGATGACGTTCGCGTTCTCGCGTGCGGCCGGCGCAACGTTGGCGGCGGGCGATTGCGTGGTCGGCACGCGGCTCGACCACGACGCCAATGTCACCCCGTGGCGGCGGGCCGCCGACGACGCCGGCGCCCAGCACGTGCTCGCCCCCTTCGACCCGGCCACGGGCACGCTGCCACCCGAGCGCGTGATCGCTCTGATCGACGAGCGCACGAAGTGGGTCACGCTCCCGGGCGCGAGCAACCTGCTGGGCACCACACCCGACCTCCAGCCGATCATCGAAGCCGCGCACGCGGTCGGCGCGCGCGTGTTCATCGATGCCGTCGCCCTGGCGCCGCACCGCCGGATCGACATCGCCGCGCTCGGCTGCGACGCCCTCGTCTGCTCGCCGTACAAGTGGTATGCGCCACACTCCGGCATGCTGTGGGTTCGGCCCGACCTGCTCGACACACTGCCCGTCTACAAGGTGCGCCCGGCGCACGATCACGGCCCGTCGAGGTTCGAAACCGGGATGCCCAGCTATGAAGCGATCGCCGGCGTCGAGGCCGCCGCCAGGTTCCTGATCGAAGAAGGCATGGATCGTGTCGAGGCGGCCGAGCGCGAGCTGTTCGCTCCCCTGCTGCACGGCCTGCTGACGATTCCCGGTGTGACCATGTGGGGCGTGCAGGGGATCGAAGGACGCACGCCGACCGCAGCGTTCACCGTCGCCGGCCACACCACCGAAATGGTCGCCAAGGCGCTCGCCGCCGAGCGAGTGGCAGTGTGGGACGGACACGCCTACGCCGTGGAGGTCGTGGGCCAACTGGGCCTCGCCGCCAGCGGCGGCGTCGTACGCGCCGGAATCTCGCGATACCTGGAAACCGAGGATGTGGACCGGCTATTGGCCGTTGTTCGGCGGATCGCCAGTCGCTGAACCCCTGGTGGCGTCAACACGCGGGACTTTGGTCCCGACCCAGGTGTGCTTCATGCCCTACTGACACCGATGTCATCCGACAGAATGGCGGGTATGAGCAAGGATGACCGGTCAATAATCAGTTGGTTCGCGTTCGCAGCTGCGATCGCCGCGCTTGTCGTGGCCGTCGTCGGGGTGTCGAACGACGGTGGCGGCAGCGCGTCCGGGGGCGGTGGCGGTAGTGGTGCAGGAGTAACTCCCACCATCACGGTCACCATGACCGACTTCGCGTTCTCGCCCGCCACCATCAGTATTCCCACGGGCGGTGCCAAGCTGCGCCTGGTGAACGAAGGTGCGGCACTGCACAACTTCCAGGTGCCCGATCTCGGCCTGAAGAGCATCGACGTCGCCGCTGGCGCATCCATCGACTTCGAGATTCCTGCCCAAGAGGCCGGCTCGTACAAGTTCATCTGCCCGCAGCCCGGCCATGAAGGCGCCGGCATGGTCGGCACCCTCACCGTCAGCGAGTCGGCCGGCTCGATCACCGGCACCGACAGCATGATCGGCACGGGCACCAGCGACTCGATGACCTGGTCGCAGATGGATGCCCTGATGCTCAAGGTGGCCCAGCAGTATCCGGCCGCCACTGTCGGCAAGGGTGGCACCGTCCGCCCGCCCGACAAGGAGAGCGTCAACGAAGACGGCAGCCGCAACGTCGAGTACACGATCGTCGCCAAGGTCGTCGATTGGGAGGTCGAGCCGGGCAAGGTCGTGCAGGCCTGGACCTACGACGGCGTCGTGCCGGCACCCGAGATCCACTTCAACTCGGGCGACCACGTGAAGATCATCCTCAAGAACGAGCTGCCGCAATCCACCTCGCTGCACTTCCACGGCATCCAGGTGCCGAACATCTACGACGGTGTCGATCCGTACACCGAGCACCCGACGGTCCCCGGTGGCGAGCACATCTACGAGTGGATCGCCAAGGGCCCTGCCGTGGGCATCTACCACTCGCACCACAACGCGCAGGAGCAGATCCCCGACGGCATGTTCGGTGCGATGACGATCGACTACATGCCGATCCCGCAGAAGCTGATCGACAAGGGGTACACCAAGGTCGACAAGCGAGTGAACATGGTGCTCAACGACGCCGGCGTGATCGGCCTCAGCCTCAACGGCAAGAGCTTCCCCGCTACCGAGCCCTACACCCTGCGGGTGGGCGAGGTCATGGAAGTGCACTACATGAACGAGGGTCTGCTCGGCCACCCGATGCACCTCCACCAGCCGATGGGCTGGGTCACCGCCAAGGACGGCGTGCCGCTCGACGAGCCCACACCGACCGACACCATCTGGGTCACACCGGGTGAGCGGTACACCGTGCTCTACATGGGCATGGAGCCCGGCGTGTGGGCGTGGCACTGCCACATCCTCACTCACGCCGAGACCCCCACCGGCATGAAGTACATGGTGACCGCACTCATCGTCGAGCGCTGAACCACATGACCGACCGGCACGCGCGGGTGATCGTCGGAGCCGACGGCTCCGATGGATCGAACGAGGCTCTGCGGTGGGCTGCTCACGAAGCAGCCCGCCGCGGGGTCCCGCTCCACGTCATGACGTGCGCCCAGTTGCCGGTCACGGTCGAGGCGGGCATGGTGGGGGCCGGCGCGTTCGCCGGCTCCACCATGGACGCCATCGTGCACGAGCACGAGCAGTGCAACCAGCAAGCGGTCGATCTGGCCCGCTCGCTGGGCCTGCAGTTGTCCGTCACGGGTGAAACCGTGCTGGGTGCCCCTGGGTACGCCTTGGTGAGCGCCTCGCACGAATCCGACATCGTCGTCGTCGGCGCCACCAGCCACCCAGGTCGGCTCACCGACGTGCTCGGCTCCGTGGCCACCGTCGTGGCCCACCGAGCCAAAGGCGCGGTGGTCGTGGTGCACGGCGAAGGTCGTGCCGAGCAACAGATCCGGCGCATCGTCGTCGGTGTCGATGGCTCGGCGGCCAGCGATGCCGGCCTGCTGTGGGCCACCGAGGAGGCGTTGCGCTGCGGTGCCGAACTGGTGCTGGTGCACGGCTGGGTCTATCCCTACCTCGGTTCGCGCTCCAGCGTCAGCGAGCCTCGCGACGAGATGCGCCTCGATGCGATGCGGGTACTCGACTCCAGCGCTTCGCAGGCGCTCGAGCTGGCTCCCACCGTGGCGTGCCACTCGATCATCACCGAAGAGGGGCCGGCCAAGGCGATCCTCGATGCCGCCGCCGATGCCGACCTCATCGTCGTCGGTTCGCGGGGCCATGGCGGCTTCGCCGCCCTCCTGCTCGGCTCGGTCAGCCGCACGGTGCTGCAGCACGCACCCTGCCCGGTGGCCGTCGTGCGCCCCCAGCCCTGACGCCTGGCGCTCACTCCCGGGCCGTGTTCGCTCGATTGGCGCGCCGCTAGAGTCGGCCAGATGCAGTCGGCTGGCTCTCCCATCGATCGGTTCTACGCGGCCACGCTGCAACGACTGGTCGCGGAAGGGCGTCTCGACCTCGCCGCGCGCACGCTCGTGGTGGCCGGTGGCGACACCGACCGACGCACGTTGCTGCACGTCGGTTTCACCGATGTCGTGGTGTCCAACCTCGACGACCGCGACAGCGCACCCGACATGTCGCCCTACGCGTGGATGCACCTCGATGCGGAAGACCTCGACCTGCCGGATGGGTCGTTCTCCCAAGCAGTGGTCCACGCCGGCCTGCACCACTGCCGCTCGCCGCACCGGGCGCTGCTCGAGATGCACCGCGTCGCCCGCGATTCGATCGTCGTGTTCGAGGCTCGCGACAACCGACTGATGCGCCTGGCCCGACAACTCGGCTTCACCGGCGACTACGAACTCGACGCGGTCGTGGTGCAGGGCGGCACCCATGGGGGCATGCGCAACGGCCCAGTGCCCAACTATGTGTACCGCTGGACGGAGCGCGAGTTCACCAAGGTGCTCGCCAGCTACGACCCCAGCGGAGTGGTCGCCGCGCGCTACTTCTACGGGCTCCGCCTTCCGCTCGAGCGCCTGCGACTGGCCGGCAGCCGAGGCAAGCTGTTGCTGGTGGGCCTGGCCACGCTGCCGCTTCGGGTGCTGGTGCGAGTCGCTCCACGCCAGGGTAATGAGTTCGCGATGTGGGCGGCCACCAGACGCGCGCCATGGCCGTGGGTGCGCGTCGTCGACGGTGCTCCGCAGCTCGATCCCGAGGGTGCCGCGCTGCAGGTCGGCCGCCGGCAGCGCCGCTAACGCCGATAGCCGCATCCGGTTGCTGACACGCGCGCGGTAGCATCGGCACCTCGGAACCAGTCCGGTTCACGGGGAGTGGCGCAGTGGTAGCGTTCCTGCTTTGGGTGCAGGAGGTCGGGGGTTCAAATCCCCCCTCCCCGACAAGTCGAGAGTGATCGATCGTTCCGATCGATCGTCAGCTGCACGATGCTCGTTGGCCACTCCAGGGCGAGCCCGAGCGAGGTGGTCAACCACTGTCAACCAGTTGTTCACCTCCGCGACAGGTGCACGTCCGCCGGTATTTATCTCCGCTGCTAACGTGCGCCCGCACACCAGCAAGCACTCAAGGAGAGACATGCGTTCACAGAGACTGCGCCGCGTTGCGGCAGTCGCCATTACGACGGCGCTCGTGCTGTCGGCCTGCGGCGACGACGAGAAGGATGCCGACGCGACCACCACCTCGGCGGCGACGGCCGGCAGCGACGACCCCACCACGACGGCCGGCGATGCCGACCCGCTGGCTGGCCTCTACCAGGAGTGCCTCGACAACGGGGCCAAGGTCAACCTGATCGCCCTGCCCGATGAATGGGCCAACTACCAGGGCATCCTCGCGAGCTTCCGCGACAAGTATCCCGGGGTGGAGAACCCGGTGGCCAGCCCCGATGCCTCTTCGAAGGAAGAGATGGAGGCCGTGCAGACGCTGTCCGGCCAGGACGACATGCCCGACAACGTGGACGTCAGCCCGGCGATCGCTCAGGAGATGGTCGACGCCGGCCTGTTCGAGCCGTACGTGCTGAGCACCGACTCGGAGATCCCCGACGGCCTGAAGGACGCCGACAGCAACTGGACGGCCGCCTACTACGGCATCATGGCGATCCTCACCAACACCACGATCGTCCCCAACGCGCCGACGTCGTTCGCCGACCTGATGAAGCCCGAGTACAAGGGCCTGGTCGCGCTCAACGGCGACCCGCGTGAATCTGGGGCGGCCTTCGCTGCGGTCATGAACGCCAGCATCGCCAACGGCGGTAGCGCCGACGACATCCTGCCCGGCATCGAGTACTTCGCCGAGCTGAAGAAGTCGGGCAACCTCGGTGGCACCGACGTCACCAAGGAGACCGTGCTGTCGGGCGAGACCCCGATCGCGCTCGACTGGAGCTACAACCTTCCGGGCCTGCAGGCCGACCTCGAGGCCGCTGGTCTCACTGTGGAGGTCAACTTCCCCAGCGATGGCGTGTACGGCGGCTTCTACGGCCAGGGCGTCATCAAGGACTCGCCGCACCAGGCGTGCTCGCAGCTGTGGCTCGAGCACATCTTCTCCAACGAGGGTGCCCTCGGCTACCTCGAGGGTGGCGCTGTGCCGGCCCGTATCGAGGCCCTCAACGAGGCAGGTCTGGTGACCGACGAGATGAAGGTGAACCTGCCCCCCGACGAGCTCATCAGCCAGGTTGCGTTCCTCACCCCCGCCCAGATCGCTGCCGCCAAGGGAGTCTTGGCTGAGCAGTGGGGCCCGATGGTCGCTGACGCCTGATCGGCACCAGTGACTGATCTCATCATTCACGCTGAAGGGGGGCGCACCGCTGGTGCGCCCCCCTCGGTGCGGCCGGCCGCTCGCCGGCGGCACAGTTGGGCATGGATGGGCCTGCTGCCCTTCTTCGCCTTCCTGACGCTGTTCCTTTTCGTCCCCGCCGGCGGCGTGTTCATCGACGCGCTGCGCACCGAGAACGGCGGTTGGAGCCTCGAGGCCATGGGCGAGGCGTTCAGCGGCCAGAACTTCCAGGCGTTCAAGTACTCGGTCAAGTTCTCGGCGATCGCCGCACTGGTCGGCGTGGTCTTCGGCACGCTCCTGGCGTACGCGGCCGCCACCATCAGCCGGCCGCGCTGGCTACGCAGCCTGATCGCCTCGTTCAGCGGTGTCGCCGCCAACATGGGTGGCCTTCCGCTGGCGTTCGCGTTCATCACGTTGTTGGGTGCACGCGCCGGCGTGTTCACCAACATCCTCAAGTTCTTCGGCATCGACATCTACGACAAAGGCTTCGGCCTCGGCAACACCTGGGGTCTGGTCACCGTCTACGCCTACTTCAACATTCCGCTGATGGTGCTGATCACACTGCCGGCGATCGATGGTCTCAAGGCATCGTGGCGCGAAGCGTGTGCCAACCTCGGTGGCACCACCTTCACCTATTGGCGGCGCGTCGGTCTGCCGGTACTCACCCCTTCACTGCTGGGTGGCTTCCTGCTGTTGTTCGCCAACTCGTTCGCGGCGTACGCGACAGCGCGGATCCTCACCGACAACTCGATGATCGTGTCGCTGCGCATCGGGTTCTTCCTCGGCGGCGACGTCGCCATCGGTGACGACGCCGTCGGCTACGCCCTCGCCGCCTGGATGATCATCATCATGGTCATCTCCATGTCGCTCTACTGGGTGGTGCGCAAGCGTGCGGAAAGGTGGCGCTCATGATGCCCGGCTCCTCCATCGGGCAGATGGAGATCAACGCTGCCATCGCCGACGAGCTGCTCAACACTGCTCCGGTGGGCTACGTACCACCCTCGGCCGGCAAGCCGCGCACGCGGTGGGCGCGGGTATTCCCCGCACTGGTGCTGCTGCTGCACGCTCTGTTCTTCCTCGCTCCCCTGCTCACGTTGGCCCGCTACTCGCTGCAGAACGTGCCGGCCTTCCTCCTCGGCCGCGAGACGCTGTTCAAGAAGTGGTCGCTGAAGCCGCTCACGATGGCGTTCGATCACCCGTCGTTCGGGCCCGCGCTGAAGCTCAGCCTGCAGTTGGCTGTGGGCACGGTGGCCGTCACGTTGCTGCTGCTGGTGCCGACGGCCATCTGGGTGCACCTGCGGGTGCCCAAGGCACGCGCCATGGTCGAGTTCTTCACAGTGCTGCCGTACATGATCCCTGCCATCGCGTTGGTGGCCGGCATCATCGTGATCAAGCCGCATGCCCGTTGGTTCCTCAACAGCGACTTCTCGCTGATCCCGTTCTACGTGGTGCTGTCGCTGCCGTTCACCTACCGCTCGATCGACGCCGGCCTGCGGGCCATCGACCTGAAGACCCTGGTCGATGCGTCGCGCAGCCTCGGCCGCGGGTGGGCGGGCACTGTGCTGAAGGTGGTCATCCCCAACCTGCGCACATCGATGATCTCCGTCAGCTTCCTCACCGCTGCGGTGGTGATCGGTGAGTTCACCATCGCCGACACGCTGTTGAAGGAGACGCTGCCTCGGTTCCAGGCCACGTTCGTCGGCCGCGAACCCCAAGCCGGCTATGCCCTCAACCTGCTGGCGTTGCTGGCCACCACCGCACTCTTCCTCCTGCTGAGCGTGCTCACCCGCAAGAGAAACCCCAAGCGCAAGACGTTCGAGCACCGGTCGGCACAGCTGGCCGCCAAGGGAGACCTTTCTTCATGACCGCACTCGACTTCATCTCCGTTCGCAAGACGTTCGGTCCGAACGTCGCGCTCGAGGGCCTCGACCTCGACGTCAAGGACGGCGAATTGATCACCCTGCTCGGCCCGTCCGGGTGCGGCAAGACCACGGCCTTGCGCATCGCCGCCGGGTTCGAGTTCGCCGACTCGGGGGCCGTGCTCGTCGGCGGCGCCGACATCACCCGCACCCCCGCGCACAAGCGCAACATGGGCATGGTGTTCCAGAGCTACAGCCTGTTCCCCAACCTCACGGTCGCCAACAACATCGACTTCGGGCTGCGCACGCGCAAGATGCACGCCGCCGACCGGCACCGCCGCGTGGGCGAGATGCTGGAACTGGTGGAGCTCACCAAGTTCGCCGACCGCTACCCACACCAGTTGTCGGGCGGCCAGCAGCAACGTGTCGCGCTGGCTCGCGCGCTCGCGATCCAGCCGCGGGTGCTCCTGCTCGACGAGCCGCTCAGCGCGCTCGATGCCAAGGTGCGCACCTCATTGCGCGACGAGATCCGCCGCATCCAGACCGAAGTGGGCATCACCACCCTGTTCGTCACCCACGACCAGGAGGAGGCGCTGGCGATCAGCGACCGAGTCTGTGTCATGTCGCAGGGCAACCTCGAGCAGCTCGGCACGCCCACCGATGTATACCGCCACCCGAAGACCGCGTTCGTTGCCCGTTTCGTCGGCTCCATGAACGAACTCCCGGCCGAGGCCCTCGGCAGCGGCGAGGTGTCGGTGCTGGATCAACGGTTTGCTGTGCCGAAGGCCGCGAAGGCCACCACTGGCGAGCGGTTGCATCTGCTGGTGCGGCCCGAAGACCTGTCGCTGACGACCGACGGCGGCTTCGCCGGCACGGTGACATCGGTGACCTTCCAAGGTGCCAGCACGCTCGTGGGCGTTCGACTCGACGTGCTCGACCGGCTCGTCAGCGTCGATGTCGGTCAAGGCGCTGCCGATCACCTCAGCATCGGCGATCGCACAGCGGTCGTCGTCGACGGCAGTAGCGCCGTCTGCGAGACCGTCTGAGCCGTCCGAGTTCGGCCAAGCCCGACCAAGCCCGGGCCCCTGTTGACATCAGCTGAGGTGGGCCGAGGTGGGCTGAGACCGCTGCACGGCTCGCCGATACGATCGGGGGTGTTGTGGAATCCCCCGCCTTGTTCTTCCGCGACGGAGCCAACTTCGTCGCCACCTCGTTCACCTGTGGCCCCTGGAACCCGGAGCAGACCGACGGCAGCAGCGCGCTCGCGCTGATCGCGCACTGCGTCGACGACGTGCGAACGCTCGCCCCGATGTCGATGGCCCGCTTCACCGTCGACCTGCAACGCCCCGTGCCGGTGGGCCGGCCGCTCACCATCACCACCGACGTGAGCCGCGAGGGCAAGAAGCTGCAAGTGGTGGACGCCACGCTGTGGGCCGACGACGTCGCCTGTGTGCGGGCCACGGTGCTGCGCCTGCGCGAGGCCGACTTCGCCGACAGCCCAGTGATTCCCCCGGGTACCACGGACGACGTACCCACTCGGCGGATCACTCCGCCCGCAGAGTCGGTGCACCTGCGCACGCTGCGGCCCCGCGACAACGGGGCGATCGTCGCCGCCGACCTGCTGTTCGCACGGCGCAGCGACTCGCAGGCTTCGGCCACCTGGATCCGCCTCACCACCCCGGTGATCGCCGGCGAACCGATCCGCCCTGCGGCCCGCATGGCCTATGCGTTCGACTTCGTCAGCCTGGTGGGCATGAGCATCGATTCCAGCGTGGTCACGATGATCAACCCCGACGTCAGCGCCCACATTCTGCGGCCGGCCGTGGGTGAGTGGGTGGCACTCGTCGGCGAGACACGCGTGGCCGCGGGGTTCGGGCGCGGTGTGTCATACGCCGAGGCGTGCGACGAACTGGGCGTGTTCGCCGTGCTCACCGCCTCGCAACTCGTCGAACCGCGCTGACCCGGTCGGGGCCTACGGCCCTTCAGAGTGGGCCTACGGCCTCGCGAATCATCGTGTGGAACACCGAGAGCGGGTACTCCCACTTGGGGCTGAGCACGCCGGTGTTGTAGTTGCCGGCATCGAGGTTGCGCTGCACGTGCTCGCACATGCGCGCATCTTCGTCGGCCACCTCTTCGCTGAACTTGACGATCTCCTCGATGCCTTCGGCGTCGTCGTGGAAGAAGTATTCGAAGATCAGGTCACTGTGCGTGTGGCCACGGGGCAGCCAGCGCTCGACTGCGAAGCCCTGGGGGAAGATGTCGAACGCGTAGGTGGGCCAGAAGTACCCGAACGTGCCGAACGTGCTGCCGTCGCGCGGGGGCATCTGGTGGATGTTCCACCGGTTGTCGCCCTTGTAGATCACCTTGTAGTTCAACGCGTCGGCATCGCGACTCATCGCCGGGTGCGTGGTGGGCAGGTGGTAGCCCTCGAGGAAGTTGTCGCCGTACGTCTTCCAGTTGCAGGCCACGTGGCGCACGCTCTTGCTGTGGAAGCGGTACGTCTCGAGCGGCACCTCGGCGAGCTCGGCCGGGAACTCACCCAGCCATTCGAGCAGTGGCGGCACCACGGGGTTGAGGCACACCCACACCATGCCGCGCCACGATTCCACCTGGATGCCGGTGAGATCCATGTTGGGCGGCGCGTCGGCACCGAAGTCGCGTGCGCTCAGCAGCTTGCCGTCGGCGTTGAACGCCCAGCCGTGGTACTTGCACACCACGTTCTTCGAGCAACCCTCACCGTCGAACACCAACGGGCCGGCGCGGTGCGGGCACAGGTTGTAGAACGCGCGCAACGACCCATCCTCGATGCGCCGGATGAAGATCGGCCAGCCGGCCAGATTCTCGGTGACATAGTCGCCGACATTGCGCAGCTGGTGGTCGTAGGCGACGTGCACCCAGTTGCTCCCGAAGATCGGCCAGCGCTCGCGCTGCCAGATCTCAGGGTCGTTGTACCAACGTGCGGGGAGAGTTTCACCGAGTTCCACTGGCGGCGATGATAACTGCTGGAGGGGCGAACGGTTACTGCGCGCCGTCGGGACGTTGCACGACGTGCAGCTGTTGCATGGCCATCAGGTCTTGCATCTGCTTCTCCATGCCGGACGGCGAACCGTCGAGGAACAGCACGTTGCCCTTGCCGTTCTCGGCGACGTGGCGGATCGATTCGGTCCACATCGAGAACAGGATCAGCGACTGGTCGACGCTGTTGGCGTCCATCTCGCGGGCGGCCTGGGCCAGGCCACGGGCCACTTCGGCCCGGAACAGCGCAACACCTTGGCCCCGCAGTTGGGCCGCTGTGCGCTCGGCCTCGGCCTCGATGCGCACGGCGGTGCCCAGCGCCTCGGCCTCCTTGGTCTTGCGGATCAGCAGTGCGTCGCCCTCGTTGGTGGCCGCGGCCTTCAGGTTGTTGCTGGCCACCACTTGGGCCATCGAGGTGGTGATCGCCTGGTCGAAGGTGATGTCGTTGAGCTGCAGGTCGATGAGGTGGAAGCCCCATGTCTCGATCACGTGGTCGAGGTTGTCCTTCACCTCGGCCACGATCTCGCCGCGCAGGGCCAGGATCTCTGCCTGCTTCTTGGTGGCCACGAAGCCGCGGGTGCTGCCTTCCACGCTGCGCACGAGCGCGGTGAGGAAGTCCTTCTCGCTGACGAACTTGAAGGCGATGTTCTTGATGGTGTCTTCCGACTCGCTGATCGCGCCGTACACCATCATCGCGGTGAAGTACACGTTGGCCTGGTCGAACGTGATCGCCTGGAACTGCAGCTCGACGGCCCGGTTCTGCACGCTGATGCGCCGGAAGATCTTCTCGACGAACGGCACCACCACGTTGAGGCCGGGGCGCAACGTGCGGCGGTACTTGCCGAAGATGGTGGTGACGGCCACCGTGCCCTGATTCACCGTGCGCAGCCCGGTGAGCACGATGAGCAGCAGCACCACCGCAGCGATGATGATGACAACTGTTCCAGAGCCCATGAGATGTGCCTCCCGATCGATGTGACCGCAGTCTAGGCAGTGCGGAGGGAACCGTCGGAAAGCTGCCATGACGTGCGGCCCTTGCACGACCAGCGGTCGCGCAGGACACTGCAGGCATGACCAGTGCGATCAGTCTCCGGGGTGTGTCGCGCCGCTACGACGTCGGCGGCGGTGAGGTGTATGCCCTGCGCAACGTCGACCTGCAGATCGATGCAGGCGAGTTCGTCGTGGTGCTGGGCCCGTCCGGCAGCGGCAAGACCACCTTGCTGAACATCATCGGCGCGCTCGACACCGCCACTGATGGCACCGTCGAGGTGGGTGGCCATCTCGTCACCGCCGAACACCGTCGCGACCTGTTCCGGTTCCGTCGCGACACGGTCTCGTTCGTGTTCCAGAGCTTCAACCTGTTCCCCACGCTGACGGCCCTGGAGAACGTGCAGTGCGCCGTGGAGATCGCCGGCCGTGCTCGCGGCGCGAAGGAGAAGGCGGCGGCGGTGCTGGCCGAGGTGGGGCTGGCCGATCGCGTGCACCACTACCCCACCGAACTGTCAGGCGGCGAGCAGCAGCGAGTAGCGATCGCCCGTGCGTTGGCCACCGGCAATCCGATCGTGGTCGCCGACGAGCCCACCGGCGACCTCGACTTCCACACCGGCGTGCAGGTGTTGGAAGTGCTGCAGCGCCAAGCCGATGCGGGGCACACCGTGGTGGTGGTCACGCACAACCGCGAGATCTCGCGCATCGCCGACCGAGTGATCGAGCTCAGCGGGGGCAACGTCGTTCGTGACGGCCCTCCGGTGGGCGGCAAGTCCGCCGTCGCGGACCTGCACTGGTAGGTGACACGTGCGCACGTTGTTCGTCCTGCGATGGTCCGCCAGAGACCTGCGGCGCAAGTGGCTGCAGGTTGCAGCGATCGCGTTCGTCATCGCGATCGGCACGGGCGTGTACTCGGCGTTGGGCAGCACCTCCACGTGGCGTCGCGAGTCGAACGAGGCCAGCTTCCAGCTCACCGGCATGTACGACATCCGAGTGCGCGCGGCGGAGGGAGCGAGTGTTCCTCAGGGCGCAATGCTGGCCGCGCTGCAGCACCTCGCCGATCCGTCGGTGGTGGCAATCGCCGACGAACGCCTCATCACCGCCACCCAGGTCGACGCGTCGACCGCAGAGCGCTCGATCCTGGTGCCCGGTCGCATCGTCGGGCTCGACGTGCAGAGCGGCCAACCGCGGCTGACGATCCCGTTCGTCACGCCCGGAGAGGGGCGGCAACTCGAGCTCGCCGACGACGGCGAGGCGGTTGCGGTGCTCGAGCGCAACTTCGCCGACTTCTACGATCTGCCTGCGGGCGCGGCCGTGCGCCTCAGTGGCGACCGCGCGGTGCATGTCGTGGGCCTCGGGCTCGCACCCGAGTACTTCCTGGTCACCACCGACGACGGCGGGTTCTTCGCGCAGGCCAACTTCGCCGCAGTGTTCGTGTCGCTGGCCACCGCGCAAGACCTCGCCGACATGCCCGGCGCGGTCAACGACCTCGTGCTGCAAGTGCGCCCAGGACTCGACATCGAGGCAGTGGCGGCACAGGTGCGCGACGCGTTCGCAACTGCCGACCTCGGCCTCGGTGAGACCGTGATGGTGGCCCGCGATGACGACGCCTACCGGCTGCTGTACGACGACATCGAGGGCGACGAGAAGGTGAACCGGGTGTTCGCCGCGTTGATCCTGGCCGGTGCGGCGTTCGGGGCGTTCAACCTCTCCAGCCGGATGGTGGAGGCGCAGCGGCGCGAGATCGGCATCGCGATGGCGTTGGGTTCGTCGCGCCGGCAGTTGGCCCTGCGCCCGCTGCTGGTGGGCGTGCAGATCGCGCTCGCCGGGGTCGTGCTGGGCGTGATGGTGGGGTGGGTGGCGATCTGGGCCCTGCGACCGGTGTACCTCGACACGCTGCCGATGCCCGTGTGGCACACGAGCTTCCAGTGGAGTGTGTTCGCGCAGGGTGCTGCGCTGGGCTTCGTGCTGCCGCTGTTGGCCACCGCCTGGCCCGTGCTGCGGGCGGTGCGGATGACCCCCGTGGAGGCGATCACCACCACCCATCGCACCGCCCGCCGTGGCCTCTCGCCCCTGCTGCGCCATCTCCCGTGGCCGCGCAGCGCGTTCCGGCGCATGCCGCTCGGCAACGTGCTGCGCGCCCCGCGCCGCACGCTGCTCACCTCGCTGGGGATCGGCGCGGCAATCGCCACGCTGGTGGCGGTGTTGGGCATGCTCGACTCGTTCTACGGCACGATCGACACCTACGACCGCGAGCTGCTGGCCGACCACCCCGACCGTGTGGCCGTCGCGCTCGACACGTTCGTGGCGGTCGATGGCGAGGAGTTCTCCTCGATCGCCGAGTCGCCCACGGTTGGTGCGATCACACCGGTGGTGCGCGTAGGCGGTCGGCTGCGTGCTGTGGGCCCGGCCGGCACCGATGCGAGCGGCTTCGACGTGTTGGTGGAGGCGATCGATCTCGACAACGACGTGTGGGCGCCGACGTTCACCGCGGGTGGGCCGGGCCTCGGCATCGTGATCTCCGCCGTGGCCGCCGACGATCTCGATGCCGCAGTCGGCGACACGGTCGTGCTCACCCACCCGAGCCTGTCCGCAGGCGGCGTCACCATGACCGAGTCGGAGGTGCGCGTCACCGGCATCCACCCCAGCCCGTACCGGTTCGCGGTGTACGTCGACCGTGCGCAACTCGCAGTGTTCGGCGTCGCCGGCCTTGCCAACCAGGCCTACGTGCTGCCGGCCGCGGGCACCACCCCCGACGACGTGCAACGCGCGCTGTTCAACCTTCCTGCAGTGGCGTCGGTGCAGCCGGTGTCGATGTCGAGCACGGTGCTGCGCGACACGATGCAGAGCTTCACCTCGTTGTTCCGGGTGCTCGAGGGGTTCATCCTGTTGCTCGCGCTGTTGATCGCCTACAACGCCACCAGCATCAACGCCGACGAGCGCGCCCGCGAGCGGGCGACGCTGTTCGCGTTCGGGTTGCCGGTGCGCAAGGTGATCGGGCTGGAGATCGTGGAGGGATTGCTCTACGGGCTACTGGGAACGGCAGTCGGCATCGGCCTCGGGGCGGTGGTGGTGCGCTGGGTGACGAGCAGCGTGATCGCCACCACGATGCCCGAGCTGGGCATGGAGGTGATCGTGTCGGGCACCACGATCCTGACCGCGATGCTGCTCGGTGTGGTGGCCGTCGCCGTGGCTCCGCTGCTCACGCTGCGCAAGCTGCGCCGGATGGACGTGCCCGGCACGCTGCGGGTCGTGGAGTGACGGTGCCGTGATGGTGTCGCCGGTTTGGCCGACGCAGCGAGCGGGTACGGTAGCCGTGTGACCAGGGCCGAGGTGCACCAGGAGATCGAGCGCAAGCTCGATCCCCCGGCGATGTTCCGTTTGCCCGCGCTGCACGACGCGACGCCGCTGCCCCCCCTGGTGCTGACGGCCACGTACTACGACACCGCCGATCTCCGTCTCGCCCGCCACCGCATCACCCTGCGGCGACGCACTGGTGGTGGCGACGACGGCTGGCATCTCAAGCTGCCCCACGACGACGACGTCACCCGCGACGAACTGCACCTACCGATCGACACGCCTGGCGAGCCGCCCGCTGCGTTCGTGAACCTCGTGGCGGGCATCACGCGCGGCGCAGCACTTGCGCCCGTGGTCACCCTGCGCAACGAGCGCCGACCGCTGGCACTCGTCGACGCCGAGGGCCGCGCACTCGCCGAGCTGACCGACGACCACGTGTCCGTGCTGGCCGGCTCGGGTGTGGGTCCCGTGCGCTCGCGGTTCCGCGAGATCGAGGTGGAGGCCGCGCCCGGCCGCACTGCTGCCGACATCGAGCCGATCGTCGCTCTTCTCGTGGAGGCCGGAGCGATGGAGAGCAGCTTCGCTTCCAAGGCATCGCGCGCACTCGGGCCAGGAGCCACCGAGCCGCCCGACGTGATCGTGCCCGACGTGGCTGTTCCGCACGACCCTGCCACCTTGGCCCTCCACAGCCACATCGCCCGCCAGGTCGCCATCATCCAGACGCAAGACCTGCGCGTCCGTCGCGGCCTCGACGACTCGGTGCACCAGATGCGAGTCGCGATCCGCCGTCTGCGCAGCACGCTGCGGGTCTTCGCTCCGCTGTTCGACGGCCCGTGGGCCGACGCGTTGCGCGACGAACTCGGCTGGCTGGCCGCCGAACTGGGGGCGGCTCGCGACGCCGAGGTGCTGCAGCAGCGACTGTTGGCCAGCGTTGCCACGCTGCGCAAGCTGACCGACGACGAACGCGCTGCGGCCGAGCGTGAGGTCATCGCCGCCATGTCGCGCCGAGCCAAGGCCGGACGCACCCGAGCGACCAAGGCGATGCACTCGCCTCGCTACGTCGCCCTGCTGAATGCGCTCGTCGAAGCTGCCGCAGCACCGAAGTTCGAGCCGGCCGCCGATGCCACGTGCACCGAAGCCCTGTTGCCGCTGGTGAAGGACGCGTGGCGCGAACTGGCCGGCGACGTCGACGCTTTGCGCCGCAAAGGCGGCGACGAGCCATGGCACGAGGCGCGCATTCAGGCCAAGCGGGTGCGCTACGCCGTCGATGCCGTCGGCCCGGTGTTCGCCAAGCCCGCGGTGAAGTTCGGGCGGCGCCTCAGCAAGGTGACCGAGTTACTGGGGCGCCATCAGGACGCCGCCATCGCGGCCACCGAGGCACATGCGATCGCCAACCGCGAGGGGGCCGATCCCGCAGCAGCGTTCGTGCTCGGCCGCCTCCACGACGCTGCGCGCGCCGAGGTCAGGCTGGTGCGCCGTGCGTTCCTCGACCTGTGGCCCACGATCGCCGAGCCGCGCCTGCGCCGGTGGTTACGCCGGGGCTGAGCCTGCCGGGTCGTGCGTCGTTCGCAGTGCGTGGAGCGGGTACCGGGACTCGAACCCGGATCTCAGGCTTGGAAGGCGCGTGCTCTACCCTTGAGCTACACCCGCGTGCAATGCGGCGGTGAGCCTACCGCCCGGCCGACCGTGCCAGCTCAGTGCCGACCGTGCCAGCTCAGTGCCGACCGTCATATCGGCTGCAGCGCGTTGAATCCAGCGATCGTGAGATCGAGATCACCGAGGTTCGACGGTCTGGCGGTTCCCCTCAGCCAGCAGCGATCTCCCACACATGGCCGGCGGGGTCGCGGAAGCTGGCGGTACGCGGGCCCCAGGGGCGGTCGATCGGACCGTTCAGCAAGGTCACTCCCCGCTCGACCAGGCGGGCGCAGCGGACGTCGACATCGTCGACGGGCAGCGTGAACACGGCCACGGCACCGGCCGACGGGTCGCCCACGGTGGCCGGCTCCACCAGCTCGGCCGCAGCACCGCGCCGCAGCAGGTTCACCAGCGTGGCGCCGAAGCGGAACACGGTCGAGTCGTCGTCGGCATACACCACCGGCAACTCGAACACGTCGGTGTAGAACCGCACCGTGGCCGCCAGGTCGTCGACGAACAAGGTGATCGCGCCGATGGGGGCCACCCACGCACCAGTGGATGATTCGCTCGGGTCGCTCATGTGCGCCAGTATTGCCGGTGTCCGGAACCCGACCGAGCAAAGGACTGCAACAGCATGAGCAAGCCCACCGTGAACATCGGCCGTGTCGGCATCTGGTACGGGGGCATCGATGCGCTGCCCACGCCGGAAGCCCGCCGCGCTGCACAACTGTTGGAAGAACTGGGCTACGGCGCGCTGTGGGTGGCCGAGGCTGTGGGCCGCGACCCGTTCGTGTCGTCGGCCGTGCTGCTCGCGGCCACCGAGCGGATCGCGCTGGCCACCGGCATCGCCAACATCTACGCCCGCGACCCGATGACCATGGCGGCAGCGCAGCGCACGCTCGCCGAAGCCTTCCCCGGCCGTTTCCTGCTGGGCCTCGGCGTCAGCCACGCGCACCTCGTGTCGAACGTGCGCAAGCACGACTACAGCAAGCCCTACAGCTACATGGTGGAGTACCTGCAGCGGATGGACGAATCGTTGTTCATGGCCATCAAGGCCGACGACGACGGCGGTCGAGTGCTCGCCGCGCTCGGCCCGAAGATGCTGCAGCTGTCGGCCTCGGCAGCCAACGGCGCGCACCCGTATTTCACCACGCCCGAGCACACGGCAATCGCACGCGCCACGATGGGCGCGGATGCCCTGTTGGCGCCCGAGCAGATGGTGGTGCTGAACACCGACCCCACCGAGGCCCGCCGCATCGCACGTGCGGGAATGGCCGTATACCTCCGTGCGCCGAACTACACGAACAACCTGAAGCGCATCGGATTCGCGGACAGCGACCTCGCCGACGGCGGCAGCGACCGGCTGGTCGACGCGATCGTGGCGTGGGGCGACGAGCAGCAGATCGCCGATCGCGTGGCCCAACACCACGCCGCTGGCGCCGACCATGTATGCGTGCAAGTGCTGCAGGACGGCCTCGACGGCCTGGCGATGCCCGAAACGCAGTGGCGCCGGTTGGCGCCGGCGCTGTTGGGCTGAGTCGCCCCCAGGCTCACTCGCTTCGCGAAGGTCGGGCGATGAAGCCCAGGATCGCGCCTGCGATCGCGCTGGCGCCGATCACCAGGTACAACGGTGCCTCGGCGTCGTTGAACACCCAGTCGACGTCCACCTTGGTGGAGTTGGCGAAGGCGAACACCACGAGAATGGCGACCACGGCAAGCCACACCACCACCTTGAACGTCTGCGCCGACCGAACTCGGCTCTCTGCCCGCTGCATTTCATGGCTGCTCATGACAATCTCCCTGTGGGTTGCGTTCGCCCCACCACTACCCATCACCAACAGATCCGAAACCCGGCGCGTCAGGACGTGACGGCGATGTGGGCGGGAATGCGGTGGCGCAGGGCCAGCGAGCCGAGCACACCGGCCAACGACGCCACGAGCGGCAGCACCCACACGTAGTTCAGCGACCGTTGCATCGTGATCCCGCCGATCGTGTTGGCCGCGCCCATGCACCCCTGGAACACCATCGTCGCCAGGCCGTGATAGCGGCCCACCAACTCGGGCGGGGCCAGGTCCGAGGTGAGCGGGGTGCGCACAGCGCCCAGCACGGCCTCGCCGAAGCCGCCCAGCACCTGGGCCAGCCCGATGGCGCCGATCGCCATCCAGATCGCCATGTGCGGCGTGAAGTTCATCACCGCGAAGGCCACCACGAACCACACGTTCATCAACGCCAACGAGTGCATCCGGTGCCGGCCGCGCACCCACCGCAGCGTGGGGATCTGGGTGAGCACCACGCTGACCGCCCCGAACGTGAACAGGATGCCGATCGTCACCTTGTTGATCCCCAACTCGCTGGCATAGGCAGGCATGAACGCGAACAGGAACCCGAAGCCCAACGCGACGGCGATGTCGGTGAGCAACAGCCTCATGAAGAACCGGTCGCGCACCACTTCCGCAAACCCGATCTTGTGCGGGCTGCGCTGCTCCTTGGGCACGAACCCCGACGGCAGACCCGGCAGGATGGCCAGGAACACGAAGTAGGTGAGCACGTTCACCGCGAACAGCCAGCGGAACGACGCCAGCGAGGTGTCGTGCACCAGGAACCCACCCAGCACGCCACCCAGCGCGGCGCCCAGGTTCAGCGCCGCGCGTTGGAATGCCGACAATGCCGGCCGTTCGTGCGGCTGCACGATCAGGCCCAGCAGCGCTGCTTGGGAGGGGAACCACAGCGCATTGCCCACGCCCAGCAGCATCGACACGGCCACCGCCTGCCGGAAGTCGGTGACGAACGCATAGAGGCACCCAGCCAGGATCGACACCAGGCACCCGGCCGTGAGCACCTTGCGTGCTCCCAGGTGGTCGGACAGGAACCCCGCCACTGGGGTGCCCAACACCATCGTGAAGCTCATCACCCCCACGGCCAGACCGGCCTGGTCGAGCGGAATGCCACGCACCTCGTGGAAGTAGATGAGCACGAACCCGAACAGCGCCGCCGACCCGATCATGTTGATGACGGTCGCGATCAAGAACCTCTGCAGCGCAGGGCTGAACGATCGGAACCCCATCTCGGACACGAACGTGCAGGGTAGGCGCTGCGCCCGCCGAGGGCCTCGCGATTAGTTGTGCCCCTCGATCTGCCCCTAGATCTGCAGGGTGGCGCCGCCGCTGACGCGGTAGGTCTCGCCGGTGATGAACGACGACCGGTCGGAGCACAGGAACAGCATCATCTCCACGATGTCGGGCTCTTCCCCTTCGCGGTTGATCAGCTGCTGCGCCTTCACCAGCTCGACGACGGCGGGAGGAAGCTCGGCGCGGATCGTCTCGGTGAAGATCAGGCCAGGAGCGATCGCATTCACACGGATACCGTCGGGCCCCAGCTCGCGTGCCGACATCATCGTGATGCCCTGCACCGCCAGCTTCGACACGCCATACGCCGTTGCGCACCCGTACGCGGCCATCGAGGAGATGTTCATGATCGCCGCACCCTTGCGGCCCCTCATCGCCGGTGCTGCAGCCATCGTGCACACGATCGTGCCCATCACGTTCACGTCCATCAGGCGGCGGATCTTGGCCACGCCCGACTTCGCGGTGGGTTCGTTGTAGGCAGCCGAGTGCAGGCCGGCGTTGTTGATGAAGATGTCGATGCCGCCGAACGAAGCAACCGTGTGGGCGACCAATGCCCCGGCCTGCACCTCGTCGGCCACATCCACCGGGAATGCACTCGCGGAGCCACCTGCCGCGCGGATCTCCGCAGCAGCGTGCTCGCCCACCGCCGGTTCGATGTCGGCCAGCACGACGTGCGCGCCACGCGCGGCGAGCGCGTGCCCGAACGCCTTGCCGAACCCGCGCCCGCCGCCGGTGATGACCGCGATGCGGCCCTCGAACTCCCTGTTCATGTCGCGCTCCCCTGCTGTGCGCACCTTCACGGTGCACTGCGGAGGAGGCTATTGCGGGTCAGCCTGCGGCCGCGAACGCGTTCCACATGAAGACGAACACGAAGCACGCCAGACCGAAGCCGATCAGGTTCATCTTCCGCACCGACACGGCGAGTCCGGCGAGAACGAACAGCACCACCGCAATCAGGTAGAAAACCGCCTGCACCGACGCACTCATCGCACTAATGGCAATCATGGCAAACCCCTTTGGTTGTCGTGGATCTTGACAACCCGGGTGTTCCCCGACCGGCGTGGTTTCAAACCAATCCGGTTCGCTGCGTCACCTCTGCAGCAGGTACTCGCTTGCCTTCTGCCTGGCCTGCTCGTCAGCCCAGAACGCCTGCCACGTGTCGTACCGCATCGGCACCTCGGCCGGGCCGCTGACGTTCCACCGCACCTTGTTGGGGCCGTTCGGCCGCTCCATGATGTCGCACGCGTAGAAGCTCCTCACCTGGCGGCCGGTGAACAGCCACCTGCCATCGCGGCGTTCGTAGCGATCCCAGTACTCGATGCCCATCATCACCCACTGGTCGCCGTACTCGTGCTCGACCTTCGAGTACTGCTTGCCCTCGGCATGGTCGGTGTCGATGAAGTCGATCACGTGGTTGCCCACGAAGTGGATGCTGGTGGTGAACTGGTACATCTGCGAATCCAGCAGGGCACGCAGCGCTTCGTGGCCGCTCTCGGTGCGCGACACGCGCACCTCGGGCACGAACAGCTTCGTCAACGCGTCCATGTCGCGGCGGTCGATGCACATTCCGTAGTAGCTGACCAGCTGCCGAATCGCGTCGATCGATTCGAGGCGGTCGATACGTGCGGCGAGGTCGTGCATGCGGGCGAGCGTAACCCGGCGCGCGTCAGCGGCCGACGACGCTGCGCGCCGCGAGGTCGTCGATCTCGGCCGGCGACTTGCCGTTGAACTCGGCCAGCAGCGCGTCGGTGTGCTGACCGGCGAGCACACCCGGCAGCGCCTGCGTGAGCGAGCGCGAGAAGCGCACGTACGGAGCGATGCGCTCGTGTTCGTCGAAGATCGGGTGCGTGACCGTGGCGAGATATCCGCTGGCGACACCGAACGCCGGATCGTTCAGCTTGCGTTCGATGCTCTCCAGGTTCAGCTCGACGCAGCCGATACCGCGGGGCAGCAGTTCTGCCTCCCACTCGGCCGCTGTCTTCTTCGCGAAGACGCCAGACAGGATCTCGATCAGTTCCTTCGGGTGCGCACTCCGGCCGGCGTGGGTGCGGAAGCGCTCGTCACCGCTGAGGTCGGCGAAGGGCGTGAGTGCCCGCGCGAGGCGCTCCCAGTCGCCGGGCGTCATCGCCGCGAGGAACACATAGCCCTCCTTCGCGTCGTAGATCCGATACAGCGAACCGAGGCCGCGCAACCCCTGATCGGCGGCAGGCTCCTTCGGCGCGCCGTCGTAGGTGACCGCCTGCGCCGACATCGCGTGGGCGCCGGTGTTGAGCATCGAGGAGAACAGTTCCTGGCCTCCACCGCCGCGCTGACGAGCGGCAAGGCCGAACAAGATCGCCGACGCGACGCCGAGGGCGGCAATGCCATCGGCCTGGGCGTTCGACATCGTGCCCGCCGCGGACAAGCGGCGAGCAGAGTCCTGGATCTGCGGCATGGTGAGATCGGCCGACTCGGGCACCGTGTCGCCGACATTCGCCAACGGCAACCCCGTCGCTGCGCCGATGCTGGGGGCGTAGGCCGGCCGCGCGCCGTACGGCCCGTCGACGCCGTAACCCGGTGCATTCACGTAGATCACGTTCGGGTTGGTGGCCTTGATGCTCTCGTAGTCGAGGCCCATCTTGCGCATCGCGCCGGCGCGATAGCCCTGCATCACGACGTCGACCTTCGAGGCGATCTCGCGGACGATGGCCTTGCCCTCGTCGGTGGACAGGTCGATCGCCAGGCTCTCCTTGCCCTGCATCACCTTCGCTCCGCCCGACTCGGGGAACGGGATGATGTTGCGAATCCGGTCGCCGGCCAAGGGCTCGATCTTGATGACCCGGGCACCGAGGTCGGTGAGCATCGTTGCGCCGTGCGGGCCGGCGAACAGTGTCGCCAGCTCGAGGACCGTGACACCTGCCAGCGGCAGCCCGCTGTTCGTGCTCTCCACGGTTGCGATGGCCGGGGCCGGCTGCGCGGCGAGCTCGAGGATCTCGGCGCGGTGCTCGTCGAGCAGCGGCGCCGACTTCAGCACGGCAGGGGTGCGCGACGCCTTCACCAGCGCTGCGGGCTGACGCACCGCGCCCCGCTCGGTGTCGTGGAGGTCGACCGTGAACCCGTCGTGGATCAGCTGCGGGTGCTCGAGCGCCCCGGGGCCGTTGCGGAACTGCTCGGCGAACACGTTCGGGTCGGCGTCGAAGATCGCGTTCCACTCCGCCAGCGTCTTGCTACGCGCTGCCTCCAACATGCGCGTCCACAGCTCGAACCGCTTGTCGGCGTTCTCGCCGAACACCGGCAGCCCGGCCCACTCGGGGTCGGTGAACATCCAGTCGAGGCCGAGCGCCTTCATCAGCGCGGCGTAGAGGTGCGGGGCCACGGAAGCGAACTGCAGCCAGCGGCCGTCCTTGGTGAGGCAGATCATCAGCATGAACGTGAGCGGGCTCATCGGGCGGCCCTGGTCGTCGTAGGACGAGCTGACCTTGAAGGCATCGGGCCACCGATTCCAGATCAGATCCTCGAACCAGGCCCACGTGTCGAGCGACAAGAACGCGTGTGCCAGGTTCGTCTCCACCCATTGCCCGAGGCCACTGCGTTCGCGCTCGATAAGGGCTGCGAGCGTGCCATGAATCGCGACCTGGGTGGCCGAGAACCCGGCGAATGGCACCGTCACGAACGGCGGCGCGGTCTGCGGCGTCATCCGCTCGAAGACCTTGAACACCCCTAGCTTCGCATCCACGATGCCCTCGTAGCCGGCTGTGTGCGCGTACGGCCCCTGGCGACCGAACCCGGTGATCGAGGTGTAGATCAGACGCGGGTTGAGCGCGCTGAGATCCGAGTAGCCGAGGCCGAAACCGTCGAGCACGCCGGTCTGTTGAGTCTCGATGAGGATGTCGGCCTGGCGGGCCAGGTCGCGCACGATGTCGCGGTCGGCGTGCTGGTGCAGGTCGAGTTGGACGCTGCGCTTGCCGCGACCCCAGAACGGGTAGGCGGCCGAATGGCGGATGCTCGCCCCGCCGGGGGGCTCGATCTGGATCACGTCTGCGCCGAAGTCGGCGAACAGCTGGCTCACCTGGGCCCCGACCCGGTTCGGTGAGATGTCGATGACGCGCAGACCCTCGAACGGCAACATGGAATGGGCCCCCTCTGGCTCTGTTCCGACGAACGTTTGAAAACCGTACTCTATATTTCGTGATAGGTGCGCCCCGTCCTACTGCTGCACCTGCTGTGCTTGCTTGGCAGCCATCCGCGCGGCCATCTTGCGGGCCGCCTCACCTTGGTTGTGCGCCTCGTTGGCCAGCAGGAAGCGGCGCCGTGCACTGTCCTGCTCGGCCTCGTTGAGGTTGTCCTTCACCAGCGCCATCAGCTCGGCCGGCGTGCGCAGCAGACGGCGGGCGACGTCGAGCGTGTAGCCGCGCAACTGCTCGGGCGGCAGCACCGCGTGCACCATCCCCCACGCCAGCGCATCGGCCGCCGACACCTTGTCGTTCAACAGGTACAACTGACGAGCGCGCGCCGTGCCGACGATCTCGGTCCACAGGAAGGTGCCGCCGTAGTCGCCCGCGAGGCCGTTGGGCATGAAGTTGGCGGCGAACACCGCATCGTCGCTGGCGAAGCGCAGGTCGCAGGCCGCAGCCAAGCTGAACCCGGCGCCCACGGCAGGGCCCCCGATCATCGCGATCGTGGGTTTGGGCATCTGGTGCAACAGCATCGAGGCATGCTCGTCGTGCCGGGCCAGGTCGCCCTCCAGCGCGTCGCGAGGCACACCCTTCTCGCTGCCGGGCGCCCCACGCCCGCCACCCTTCACGTCGCCGCCGGAAC
Source organism: Actinomycetota bacterium (assembly GCA_030645495.1). Taxonomy (GTDB): domain Bacteria; phylum Actinomycetota; class Acidimicrobiia; order Acidimicrobiales; family Ilumatobacteraceae; genus UBA668. The sequence goes on along the minus strand of JAUSLV010000011.1, from coordinate 59,817 downwards.
AGAACCCGCCATGCCCACCCTCGGGCGGCGCGCCGGTGAGGACCACCACCTTCACGTCCGGGTCGTCGGCCATCTGTCGCACCGCGTCGTGCAACGCACCCATCAACTCGCCGTTCAGCGCATTGCGCCGCTCGGGCCGGTTCAGCGTGATGATGCCGATCCGCTCGACCACTTCGGTGAGGATCACGGGTGCGGTGGGGGTGTCGGTGTCGGTGTCATCGGCCATTCGAGGAACTCTACGGAGTCGTGGCGCGCAGGGAAAGGAAAAGAGGGTACGGATTGGTGCAGGGCGGACCATGGGTTTACGTTGCAGTGGATGAGCGATCCTGAGCAAGCAGTTGCCGGACCGGCCGGGCCAGCACCCTTGCGTCCAGCACGCTCCCTGCGCCGCACCAGCACGGTCGACATGCTGTGGCCAGAGGGCGTCGGCAGTCTGCTGCAGCTGGATGGCAACGCTCGCGACGCCGTCACCCGTGATCCTCAGCAGGCGCCCATCGTCGTCGGGCGCGCCAGCGCCAGCGTGGGCATCGCCCCCGGCCGCAAGATCGTCTCCATCAGCTCCTTGCCCGAGCGAAACAACATCGAACAGCTCGTCGGGTGCCAGGGCGGCGGCCACCTACGCGCCGCGCTCGACCACGCGCTGCCCGGCGAACGCGCTGCCGGCACTCCGCTCTACCTGCTGCTCGACGACATCTCCGGCTGCAGCCTGATCGCCGGTTTCGTGGTCACGCGCTGGCCCGAGCTCTTGCCGCCCGCGGATCAGCGCCGGCGCATGGAGATGGAGGGCATCTGCATCGGCTTCGCCCCGGGCAGCACGTCGCTGGTCGAGCATCGATCGGGCGAAGCGACCCACCGCGTGCAGCAGGTCGGCTCGCTGATCAACCCCGACGACCCGCACGGCTGGCACGTTCTCCCCACCTTGCCGCCACTGTCGATGCGCCGGGCCCGCCGCATCGACGTGTGGCGCGACGGCGACACGATCACGATCGACTCGGCGTTCCAGGACACCGCCGGCGACCCCGAGCTCGATCGGATCGCCGTGCACGAGTACCGCCTGGAGGCAACGGCCGATGCCGAGACGCTCACGTTGCAGTCGGTCACGGCCGACCCACGCGTGCTGCCGTTCCTCGAGTGCCCGTCGGCCAAGTACTCGGCCAGCTCGCTGGTCGGCACCCCGCTGGCCGACCTTCGCCTCACTGTGCTCGAGCGTCTGGGGCGCACGAACGGCTGTACGCACCTCAACGACGCGCTCCGCGCGCTGGCGGAAGTGCCGATCCTGCTCGACGAACTCGACCGGACTCTCGCCCTTCGGCCCTGAGGTACCCGCCGTGCAGTAACCCGGTGATCCCGCTTCTGGCCCGGAGACCTCCGGCGAGTACGGTGCACTCTTATGTCCATCGCCATCACCGACGATCACCGCGCACTCGCCGACACGGTCTCCGACCTGCTCGCCCAGCGCAGAGCCCTCAGCTTCTCCCGGGCACTGCTCGACGGCGCCGCCGAAACGAACCCGCCGTTCTACGGCGAAGCCGCCGGCCTCGGCTGGCTCGGCCTGCACCTGCCCGAGGAGTTCGGCGGCTCGGGCTACGGCTTGGAGGAGGCGGTCGTGATCGCCGAGGAGCTGGGCCGCGGCCTGGCCCCTGGTGCGTTCATCCCCACGATCATCGCCGGTGCCGTCATCAGCGCCTGCGGCACGGCCGAGCAGAAGGCCCGCCTGCTGCCAGGGTTGGCCGACGGCTCGGTGAAGGCCGGCATCGCCCTCGCCGGTGATGTGCACGCCAAGAACGGGGTGCTGCACGGCAACGCCGGCACGACGCTGGGTGCCGGACTGGCCGACATCGTGCTCGTCGGCGTCGGCGACGATGTCGCTGTCGTGGCCACCACTGCCCCGGGCGTCACGGTCAGCGTGCCCGCCAACCTCGACCCCACTCGCCAGTCGGGCCGCGTGGCCATCGACGGAGCGACGGGCGAGGTGCTGGCCGGCTCGCGCTCCACCCTCATCGATCTCGCCCGGCTGATCCTCGCCGCCGAGGCCACCGGCATCGCTCGCGCCTGCACCGTGATGGCCGCCGAGTACGCCAAGGTGCGCATCCAGTTCGGTCGCCCGATCGCCACCTACCAGGCTGTCAAGCACCACTGCGCGAACATGGCCGTCGCCACCGAGCTGGCCACGGCCGCGGTGTGGGACGCCGCCCGCGCGTCGGCGGCAGGCGGTGCCGTGTTCTCGTTCGCCGCGGCCAACGCCACCTCGCTGGCCTTCGACGCTGCCGTGCTGTGCGCCAACCTCAACACTCAGGTGCACGGCGGCATCGGCTACACGTGGGAACACGACGCACACCTGTACCTGCGCCGCGCCACGGCCCTCGGTGCCATCGCCGACCCGCAGCAGGCCGCGCTCGACAGCGTGGCGCACACCCGCGCCGGCGTGCGTCGTGCGAAGACGATCGAACTGCCGCCCGAGGCCGAGCCGATCCGCGACGCAGTGCGCGAGTTCGCCAGGTCGATCGCCGGCCAGTCGGCTGCCGAGCAGCGCACCAAGCTGATCGAAACCGGGTACGTCATGCCCCACTGGCCCACCCCGTGGGGCCGCGCCGCCGGCGCCGTCGAGCAGATCGTGATCGAGCAGGAGTTCGCCGCCGCCGGCGTGCAGAAGCCGGCCTACGGCATCACCGGCTGGGTGATCCTCACGCTCATCCAGCATGCGACGGCCGATCAGGTCAGCCGCTGGGTGCTGCCCGCGCTGCGCCAGGACGTGATCTGGTGCCAGCTGTTCAGCGAGCCCGACGCCGGCAGCGACGCGGCCGGCGTGAAGACCAAAGCCACACGGGTCGACGGCGGGTGGTTGGTGAGCGGCCAGAAGGTGTGGACCTCTGGCGCCCATCTCGCCAGCTTCGGCTTCATGACGGTGCGCACCAACCCCGACGTGAAGAAGCACCAGGGCATCACGATGATGGTGGTCGACATGCACGCCAAGGGCGTGGAGGTTCGACCGCTGAAGCAGGCCAGCGGCGGTTCGGAGTTCAACGAGGTGTTCTTCAACGACGTGTTCGTGCCCGACGACGATGTGGTGGGTCCGGTCGACGGCGGCTGGACCGTCGCCCGCGCCACGCTCGGCAACGAGAGCGTCAGCATCGGCGGTGGCGACGGCGGTGCTTCGCTGCCGGCCGGCACGCTGGTGGGCCTGCTCGACGGTGCCCCCGAGCGGCTGCCCGGCGGCGCCGGCCGCGTCGGCCGCTACATCGCCACCCAGTACGCGATGGGCATGATGAACCTGCGCACCGCCAGCCGCGCCGTGTCGGGTGGCGGCCCCGGCCCCGAAGGCGCGATCACCAAGCTGGTGCTGTCCGAATTGGGTCACGATGCGGCCGGCATGGCCACGGCACTCGCTGGCCCGGACACTGCGTTCTTGGACGGCCAGGGCGAGGTGGCCGGCCTACTGGCGATGAGCCACCGCGGTCTGTCGATCGCCGGCGGCACGTCGGAGATCAAGCGCAACCAGATCGGCGAGCACATCCTCGGCCTTCCCCGCGATCCGCTGATCAAGTGAGCGCTCACCTGGTGTGACGACCGGGTTCGGGGCGTCGGAGCGACGTTAACTGGCCGGCAAGCCGATGCCAGAACCCGTTGTCGGGCGTGCTTTTCGCTGCACTCCGAACCCGGTCTGCACTGAACGTACGCCTCTCGCGCACCGTTGTCCACTCGCCCTGTGGACGCTGGGGGAACCCCCTCGTCAGTGCCTCCATCCATGGCGCAGGCGACATGCGCTGCACCGTTCGCATCCCTCCCTAAAGTAGGGTAATAATTCAGCAGCCGTCGGGAGCGTGAGCACGATGGCGCGTCATGTCCCATGGGGGACGGGTGCCGAAAGGGGAATCGGTTGAACCACGTCAACTTCTTGATGTTGGGCCTGGGGAACGGTGCCGTCTTTGCCGCGCTTGCACTGGCACTGGTCGTCACGTACCGCAGCTCAGGGGTACTCAACTTCGCCACCAGCGCTGTCGCAATGTACGCGGCCTACACCTACGGGTTCATGCGCAAGGGCTCGCTGATGCTGATCATCCCCGGGTTCCCGCGTCGTTACCACTTCGACGGACCTGTCTCGTTCTGGCCAGCACTGCTCATCACGTTGGTGATGTGCGCCATCATCGGCGTGGCCAGCTACGGGCTGGTGTTCCGTCCGTTGCGGTCGGCAGTTCCCGTGGCGAAGGCCGTCGCCTCGCTCGGCATCATGGTGCTGCTGATGTCGCTCGTCTCGCAGTCGGCGGGCGGCGAGCCGGTGATCGTCAAGAACATCTTCCCGCAGCACGCCTACACGTTCGGCGACGTGCGGATCAACGGCGATCGCCTGTGGTTCGCAGTCACCATCATCGGCCTCGCGGCGCTCATGGCGGCCATGTTCCGATTCACCAAGTTCGGCCTCGCCACCCGCGCCGCATCCGAGACGGAAACCGGCGCGCTCGTCACCGGCCTGCGCCCCGACCGCATCGCGATCATCAACTGGGCAATCAGCGCCATGCTCTGCGGTGTCGCCGGCGTGCTGATCTCGCCGCTCACCCCGCTCGTGCCGGGCACCTACACGCTGTTCATCGTGCCGGCGCTCGCTGCTGCCGTGTTGGGCCGCTTCTCGGCGATCCTGCCGGCGGTGATCGGCGGCATTCTGCTCGGCATGCTGCAGTCCGAGGCCACGTTCATCCACGCCACGGTGTCCTGGACCCTTTCCACGGGCAACGCGGAACTGATCCCGCTGGTCATGGTGCTCGTCGCCCTCCTCGTGATCGCCAAGCCACTCCCCACTCGCGGCACCCTCTTCCAGTCACCCTTGGGCAAGTCACCCAAGCCGCGCAACTTGCTACTCCCCACCGCGGTCTTCTTCCCCGCGGGGGTGATCCTGCTGTTGGCCACCAAGGGCACCATCCGCGGTGCCGTGATCATGTCGATGATCATGGCCATCATCTCGTTGTCGCTGGTGGTGGTCACGGGCTACGCGGGCCAGATCTCGCTGGCGCAGCTCACGCTCGCCGGCTGCGGAGGGTTCGCCCTCTCGCGCCTCACGGACGGGGCCGGCATTCCGTTCCCGATCGCTCCGGTCCTCGCTGCCGCTATCGCCACCGTGATCGGTGTGGTGGTGGGGTTGCCGGCCTTGCGATTGCGCGGCCTGCTGGTGGGCATCGTCACGCTCGGAATGGCGGTCGCGATCGAGGCCGTCTGGTTCCGCAACATCGACCTCAATGGTGGCGGCCAGTCCGGCGCCCCGGTCACCCCCGCCCGGTTGTTCGGCATCGACCTCAGCATCGGCACCGGCGTCAACGCCAATCGCATCCAGTTCGGCCTGATGGTGCTGGTGGTGCTCACCATCTGTGCGTTCGGCGTGGCCGTGCTGCGCCGCTCACGGCTCGGCGCAGCAATGCTTGCCGTGCGGGCCAACGAGCGGTCGGCCAGCGCCGTCGGCATCTCCGTGGTGCAGGTGAAGATCATCGCGTTCGCGATCGGCGCGTTCATCGCCGGCATCGGCGGCTCGCTGATCGCCTACAAGTTCGAGGCGATCACGTTCGACGCCTACTTCGTGTTCGCCGGTCTCGGGCTGCTGACGGTCACCTACATGGCCGGCATCACGTCGATCAACGGCGCGATCCTCGCCGGAGCGATGGCACCGAGCGGCATCATCTACACACTCATCGACCGGCGCGTCCACATCGGCCATTGGTACGGCGTGGTCAGCGGCGTCGGCGTCATCATCACCGTGCTCCGGAACCCCGAAGGGATCGTGGGCCCCACGCACGCCTTCCTCGAGAAGCGACGGATCGCCAAGCTGGAGGCCGCCCAAGCCGCGAGCGCGCCGACGCAGCCCGTCGAGCAGGTCGATCTCACTCCGCCGCGTTTCGGCGAGGTGGTACTGCAGGTCGACGATCTCAGCGTTCGCTACGGCGGTGTCACCGCCGTCGACGACGTCAGTTTCGGGGTCCGCGCTGGGCAGATCGTCGGGCTGATCGGCCCGAACGGCGCCGGCAAGACCACCACGATGGATGCCATCAGCGGCTTCACCGCCTGCACCGGCTCGGTGACGCTCACCGGCACTCGTCTCGATCACCTGCCTGCCCACCGGCGCGTCGCCGCCGGCTTGGGGCGCACCTTCCAGGGCATCGATCTGTACGACGACCTCACCGTTGCGGAGAACATCGCCGTCGGCCAGCATGTCACCGGCGTGCACACTGGCCTCGAGGAAGACCTCGATCGCATCATCACCTTGCTCGGCCTCGGTTCCGTCAAGGAGCGAACCGTGTCCGAACTGTCGCAGGGGCAGCGGCAGTTGGTGTCGATCGCCCGATCACTGTCGAGCAAGCCGGCCGTGCTGCTGCTCGACGAACCGGCCGCCGGCCTCGACTCCACCGAGAGCATGTGGCTGGCCGACCGGCTGCGCGAGATCAGGTCCTCGGGCACCACGATCCTGATGGTCGACCACGACATGAGCCTGGTGCTCAGCTTGTGTGACGAGATCCACGTGCTGAACTTCGGCAAGCTGATCGCGTCGGGAGCGCCGGCGGAGATCCGTTCGAACACCACCGTTGCCGAGGCCTACCTCGGGTCATCGCACGGCCACGACACTGACGAGGTGACGGCATGACCACCACCCTGATGAGCACCCACGACCTGATCGTCGGCTACGGGAAGCTCGCCGTCGCCCGCCACATCGACCTCGAACTCGAGCCAGGCTCGATCACGGCCGTGCTCGGCCCCAACGGCGCAGGAAAGACCAGCCTGCTGCTCACGCTGGCGGGCTTCATCCCTGCGCTCGGCGGCCACATCGAACTCGACGGCTCGCCGGTGAAGCGCCCCAGCGCCCAGAAGATGAACCAGAGCGGAGTCGTGCTGGTGCCCGACAGCCGCTCGCTGTTCAACCAGCTGACGCCATTGGAGAACTTGCGCCTCGGCTCGAAGAACGGCAAGGCGGGGGTCGACGCAGCGCTCGACCTGTTCCCCGGCTTGCGGCCACGTGTGAAGATCCGCACGGCGATGCTGTCCGGTGGCGAACAGCAGATGCTGGCAGTCGCCCGTGCGCTCGTACAAGAGCCGCGAGTGCTGCTGATCGACGAGATGAGCATGGGCCTTGCTCCGGTCATCGTCGAGCAACTGGTACCGATCGTGCGTCGCGTCGCCGACGAGACGAACGCCGCCGTCCTGCTCGTCGAGCAACACGTGCGCCTCGCGCTCGAAGTCGCCGACAGGGCCGTGGTGCTGGTGCACGGCGACGTCGTGCTCGACCGTGATGCCGCGGAGCTGCGCCAGAACGCCAGCCTGCTCGAGAACGCGTACCTCGGTGGCGCGGCTCACTGACCAGCGCCCATTGACGGCCGTCAATAAAATAGGGTAAGGTTTAGCGGGGCTACGTTCCCGGCGGCTTTCTTTCGGTCGTCACCACTCTATGGGGGAGTACACAACGATGAAGTTCACTCACAGCGCGCGCACCAAGGTGCTTGCTGGTTTCACGATCGCCGCCCTCTTCGCGGCAGCGTGTTCGGACGACGAGAAGTCCGACACGTCCACCACCGAAGGCACCGACACCAGCGTCGTCACCAGCGACAGCACCGCCACCACCGACACTGTCGCGGTCGATCCGCTCGGCGAGCCGAACCCGGCCACGGGCGACCCGATCCTCGTCGGCGTGATCAACGAGGGCGGCGGCGACACCGTCAACCAGCAGAGCGAGAACACGCTGACTGGCATCAAGATCGCCGCTGACTACGTGAACGAGTACCTGGGCGGCATCGCCGGGCACCCGATCGAGATCGTGTCCTGCGGCAACAAGAACACGCCTGCAGGTGCCGTCGACTGCGCCAACCAGTTGGTGGAGCAGAAGGTCGCCTTCTACGTGCAGCCCTACTCGGGCTTCGAGGCCGACATCGCCAAGATCCTCACCGCTGCCGGCATCCCGATGATCAACGCCAGTTCGTCGAGCACAGAGGGTCTCACCACTCCCGGTGCCTTCGCGCTCTCCTCGGGCTACCCGGGCACGCTGGGCGCCATGGCGATCGACTCCAAGGCGAATGGTGTCAAGAAGTTCGCGATGCTCGTCACCGACGTTCCGGCCGCCACGGGTGCAGCCAAAGCACTCGGCGGAATGACGTTCGGCAAGATGGGCGTGGAGTACGAAATCGTGACCGTGCCGCTGGGCACCGCCGACTTCACCCCGATGCTGCAGGCCGCGGTCTCCGGTGGCGCCGACGCAATCGGCATCACGGGTGACGCCACGTTCTGCTCGGCTGCCCTGCAGGCCTACAAGACGCTCGGCCTCGAAGCCGCGCTCTACCCGATCAGCGTGTGCCTCGACCCGACCGTGATCGAGTCGTCCGGCGATGTCCTCGACGGCGCCCGCGTGGCCACGCTGCGCGTGCCCGACACCGAGGATGAGGTCATCTTCAACGCCGCGGTCGCCAAGTTCGGCGACTCGGGCCTCGAAGTGAACCTGGCCGGCGGAGTCGCCGACGGCTACTCCGCGCTGCTCTCCGCCGCTCGTGCCTTCGCTGGGTACACCGGCGACATCGACAACGCCAGCATCATGACGGCGATGAAGGCTGCAGCCGACATCGAGATGCCGTTCACAGGTGGCCTCACCTACACCTGCGATGGCACGGCCATCCCGATCCTCGCGAACGTGTGCTCGGCCCAGTTCAGCATGGCGACCGTCGCTGCCGATGGCACGCTCAGCGACTTCACCCAGGTCGACGCATCCGAGGCCTACGCCGCCTGATCGGCTCGCTCGATCACTGACATCGTGAAAGGGGCGGGGGCTGCGGCCCCCGCCCCTTTCGCGTGCGCAATGGCCACCGACGCACCGCGACCGGCAACGTTCGGGCCATGATGGCTGCACATGAGCACACTGACCGACCTGCTGCCGCCCGCCGGGTCGGACCCCGAAGCAGTGCTCGACGCGTTCGCCGCGTGGGCACAGGCCGGCGCCCGCCCGCTGTACACGCACCAGGAGGAAGCGGCGCTGGCCCTCGCCGCCGGCGACCACGTGGTGCTGGCCACCCCCACCGGCTCGGGTAAGAGCCTGGTGGCCATCGCCGGCATCCTGCTCGCACTCAACGACGGCCGACGTGCTGTCTGGACAGCGCCGATCAAGGCGTTGGTGGCGGAGAAGTTCTTCGACCTGGTCGACCTGCTGGGCGCTCACCAGGTGGGCCTGGCCACGGGTGACGCGTCGATCAACTCCGATGCGCCGGTGTTGGTGTGCACCGCCGAGGTGTTGGCCAACCACGCGCTCGCCCACGGCGCCGACAGCGAGTTCGGGTTCGCCTGCCTCGACGAGTTCCACTACTACGCCGAGGCGGATCGCGGGTGGGCCTGGCAGATCCCGCTGCTGGAGATGGCCCACTGCCAGATGCTGCTGGCGTCGGCGACATTGGGCGACATGACCACCATCACCACCGACCTGCAGCAGCGCAGCGGCCGACCCGTCAGCGAGGTGACGTCGGTGCACCGGCCCACACCGCTGTACCACGCGTGGCGGCTCACGTCAGTCGCCGACAGCGTGCTGGACGCGGTGAAGGACGGCCTCAGCCCGGTGTACGTGGTACACGCCAACCAGGCATCAGCGATCGAGCGCGCACAGGGGTTGGTGAGCCTGACGGTCACCACCCGCGCTCAACGCGAGGCGATCGCGCTGGCGATGAAGGGCACCAAGATGGGCCGCGGGTTCGGCGAGACGCTCGATCGCCTGATCCGCAACGGCGTGGGCGTGCACCACGCCGGCATGCTGCCGAAGTACCGTCGGCTGGTGGAACGGCTCGCCGGTGAAGGGCTGCTGCCCGTGATCTGCGGCACCGACACGCTCGGCGTGGGCGTCAACATCCCGATTCGCACGGTGTTGATGACCGCGCTCACGAAGTTCGACGGAACCCGCGTTCGCGTGTTCACCGCTCGCGAGTTCCACCAGTTGTCGGGCCGCGCCGGTCGGCCCGGGTTCGACCCCGACGGGCATGTGTGGGTGCAGGCGCCCGACCACGTGATCGAGAACACCCGTGCGCTCAACAAGGCGGGCGACGACCCCAAGGCCCGACGCAAGGCCACCAAGGCCAAGGCCCCAGAAGGGTTCGTGCACTACGACGAAGCGACCATGCACCGCCTGGTGGCAGCCCGTCCCGAGCCACTGGTATCGCGCTTCAAGGTGACCGCCGACCTGGTGGCGACGGTGCTCGCCCGACCCGACGGCCCGAACGCGCTGAAGCACCTGCTGCGCACCAACCACGACAACGAACAACGCAAGCGCAACCACAAGAAGCGCGCGATCGCCGTCTACCGCAGCCTGGAGGCTGCCGGCGTCGCAGCCCGCCTGCGCGATGCGAACGGCAAGTGCATGGGCGTGCGCGTCGGCTCGCTGATCGAGGAGGGCAGCGACGAGCGCTCGGCACTGCGCTTCTCCGCGCCGCTGATGCCGTTCGCGATCGAGGTGCTGTCCACCCTCGATCACGACGACCCGGCGTTCGTGGTCGATGCCGTCAGCGTCGTGGAAGCCGTGCTCGACGACCCGCGCCAGATCCTGTTCGCGCAGGAGAACGCCGCCAAGGGCGCGCTCGTCGCCCAACTGAAGGCCGACTACGTGCCCTACGAGGAGCGCATGGCCCGCTTGGAGGGCATCACCTGGCCCAAGCCGCTGGCCGAACTGCTGGAGGCCTGCTTCACCGAGTACCGCACCCACCACCCGTGGGTGGCCGAGCAGCCCTCGCCCAAGAGCATCCTGCGCGAGATGTTGGAGGGTGGCGACAGCTTCTCCACGTTCGTGCGCCGCTACCGCCTCGAACGCAGCGAAGGCCTCGTGCTGCGCTACCTCACCGATGCGTGGCGCACCCTCGATCGCTCGCTGCCCGACGACGTGTACACCGACGGGCTGGAAGATGTGGTCGAGTGGCTGGGCGCGCTGATCCGCGCCACCGACGCGACGCTGCTCGACGAGTGGGCCCGCCTCGCAGGCAACCCGGTGCACGAACACGTGGCACCCGACGCGCCCGCGGCCGCCCGTGCCTGGCCACCGCCCGCCTGGCGCACCGCCGTGCGCACCGCCGCCTTCGGCTGGGTGGAGTTGCTGAACGCCCGCAATCATGCCGCTCTCGCCGAACGCAGTGGATGGAGCGAGCAACAGCTCCGCGACGCAATGGCTCCCTACTGGGCCGAGTACGACCACATCGGCATCGACTCCGCGGCACGGGCCGCGGCACTCATCTCAATTGCCGAGCATCCCGACCGTTGGGTGGTCACGCAACAGCTGGCCGACCCGGAGGGCGACGGCGAATGGCGCTTCGTCGCCGTGGTCGACCTGCAGGCGGCCGAGGCCGAAGGCGCACCAACGCTACGGATGGAGCATCTCGGGCCCTCGACACACTGATTGCAGCTGCGGTCGCCCCTCCGGGCGGCTGTTGCCGTCTGGGGGTAGATCGGGCGTCGTGTGTGGTCCAATTCCTTCTCTTTCAGATTTCGTCCACCGCCGGGCCACGCTGCTCTGCGAGAGGGCGCGCCTGCCAGCCCCCGGCCGGCAGCAAGGCGGTTCCTGGGAACCGCGTGCCGTCGCATGCGCAGTGGCCAAGGACTGGATCGAGTCCCCTCGCGCAGAGTGCCGTTGCTGTGTTACAGGGGACGCACCCGCCACAGGTGCGCGTCTAGATCGGCAGATAGGTACTCAGGGGTCGGGCGGCGATCCCGTCGGCTCGCAAGCCACGTCGTGCCGCGTCGTCGGTGGTGAATGATTCCGAGCACTGCCCGAATCAACCGTGCGGCCGATCTCCAGGCCAGCGAGGCACCGCGTCAGGGTCTTCGTCAGAGCGCGGCCGAAAGACGATCGATGACCTTCCGACTAGCAACTCCCCAAACGTCCTGGCCGCGTCCTTGGATCTCGAGCACCGCGGTCGCAGCAGTTGGTCCTGAAAGCACTGAGACCCTCAGGCGAACCGGGTTGAGTCCGTATCGTCCCTTCACAATCAGGAAGTAGCTCGCCTCATGTGCCTCTTCGACCTTTCCGACCTTGTCCGCCGCAGCGAGCAGACGCGACCAGGCCTCTACCCTCGGGCATTCCAGCTCGATTCTTCGCATGGTCATCGGTTACTCCTTCGGCTTCGAGCGGATCGTAATCAGTTAGCAGGCGACGGCTCCGGCAAGGAGCGCAGAATGCCGGAACTGGAAACCCTTGTCCAGCGCCCAGATCGGGCCTCTCCAGTGTTTGTGGCACACCACAAACGTACGTTCCGTCTGTGGCGTGCCCCAGATCCAGCCGACGGGCTTCGCCGAGCACTTTGCCCGTTCTGTGCGCTGTCTGCCAGGCCCGTGTCCCAGGAGCGAGTAGCCCCGTCGACCCTCCAGTGACCCAACCCGGAATCGGCCGCTCGGTCCGGCGTTAGCGTTGGGTGCGTGAGCGACCCGACGGCAGCCTCAGCCGACACTCCCCTGCTGCGGCACATCCGCGAGTCGGTGATCGGCGACGACCAGGTGATCGACGGCCCGTTCGGCCCCAGGCGCATCACCTACGCCGACTACACCGCGTCGGGTCGCGCGCTCACGTTCATCGAGGACTTCATCCGCGAAGAGGTGCTGCCGCGCTACGCGAACACGCACACCGAGTCGTCGGGCACAGGGCTGCAGACCACCCGCCTGCGCGAAGACGCCCGGCGCATCATCCACCAGTCGGTGCACGGCGACGAGCACACCTGCGTGATCTTCTGCGGCTCGGGCGCGACCGGCGCGATCGACAAGTTGATCGGCATCCTGAACCTGCGGATCCCCGCCGATCTCGACGACCGCTATCACCTCACGCAGCACATCCCGCCGGCCGAGCGGCCGGTGGTGTTCGTGGGTCCCTACGAGCACCACTCCAACGAGATTCCCTGGCGCGAGTCGATCGCCGACGTGGTGACGATCCACGAGGACGCCGACGGCCACATCGATCTCGCACAGCTCGAGGCAGAACTCGTCCGCCATGCAGCGCGGCCGATGAAGGTCGGGTCGTTCTCGGCGGCGTCGAACGTCACCGGCATCGTGTCCAACACGCTGGCGATCGCCGACCTGCTGCACCGCCACGGGGCACTCAGCTTCTGGGACTTCGCAGCAGCCGGGCCGTACGTCGACATCGACATGAATGCCACGTCGGCGCAGTACCCGCAGGCCTACAAGGACGCCGTGTTCCTCAGCCCGCACAAGTTCGTCGGCGGCCCAGGAACGCCGGGAGTGCTGGTGGTGCGCCGCGAACTGCTGCACAACCGGGTACCCGACGTCGTGGGCGGCGGCACGGTCGCCTACGTGAACCCGCTCGAGCACGTGTACGTCGACGACCCCGTTCATCGCGAGGAAGGCGGCACGCCGGCGATCATCGAGTCCATCCGTGCCGGCTTGGTGTTCCAGCTGAAGGAGGCCGTCGGCGTGCCCACGATCAAGGCGCGAGAACAGCGCTACTGGGAGCGGGCGCTCGCCGCCTGGTCCGCCAACTCGGCGATCCAGGTCTTGGGCAGCACCACCGCCGAGCGTCTCTCGATCCTGTCATTCGTGGTGCGCCGCCCCGGCGGCCGCTACCTGCACCACAACTTCGTCGTCGCCGTGCTCAGCGATCTGTTCGGCATCCAATCACGCGGCGGGTGTTCGTGCGCCGGGCCGTACGGCCACCGCCTGCTGGGCATCGACCTCGAACGCTCACACGAGTTCGAGCAGGAGATCACCCATGGGTGCGAGGGCATCAAGCCGGGTTGGACGCGGGTCAGCTTCAACTACTTCATCTCCGAGGCGGTGTTCCAGTACCTCGTGGCTGCAGTCGACCTCATCGCCACGCACGGCTGGAAGCTGCTTCCCGCGTACCGCTTCGATCCGGCCACCGGCCTGTGGCGTCACCATCACGGCCCGGTCGAACCACCGCTGCGGCTCGCCCAGGTGTCGTACGACCCCGCCACCGGGCAGATGCTGCGACCCCCGGTCGACCTCGTGCGCGCACCCGAGACAGACCTCGCCGGGTACCTCGACCACGCCGCACACGTCGTCGAATCGATGCCCGAGTGGGTCGACACCGGCGCCCACGCATCGCTGTCGCCAGGGTTCGAGCATCTGCGCTGGTTCGACCTGCCGGCGGCGTCGCTCAGCCGATGATCACGCGGGTTTACGTGCGATGATTTGCACGACGGCGCCGATACCGGTGTGGCCCGGTCCTTCGTGCACCTCGCGCAGCAGCTCTTGGGCGTGCACGAACTCCAGGCCTGCCAACTCGTCGGTGAGCCCGGCCAACGTCATCGTCATCTCGGGTACGGCCGGCCCACCGGTACCTCGGCCGATCTGGTCGGGGGTATAGGCCTCGAGCAGCAACACGCCACCGGGGCGCAGCGCGGCCACGACACGCCGGTGCAGGTCGTGCCGCACCTTCGGCGGCATGTGCGCGAACACCGACACGACCGCGTCCCAGCGATCGAGGCCGATGTCGTGCATCGCGAGGTCGGCCTGGGTCGCGCGCACGGTCACCCCACGACGCTCGGCGAGCGCGAGGGTCTTGGCGACACCGGCGGCAGTGAGGTCGACGCTGTGCACCTCGCGGCCGGAGCCGGCGAGGAACACGGCGTTGCGCCCCTCACCCTCGGCGAGGCACAAGGCCGCACCGAGGGGCAGGGACGCGAGGTGGTCGCGAAGGAACGTGTTCGGCTCGGTGCCGTACACATACTCCGCTACGGCGTAGCGCTGTTCCCACATTTGTCGGGCGGTCAGCGGCGCTCCGTCGGACATCGTCAGGCCTTGAACCGAGCGAGGCCCAGTTCGGCTTCGATCGCGTGGCGGGGGCGAGCGCCCACGCTCTGCTTGGTCATCTTGCCGGCCTCGAACAGGCCGATCATCGGAATGCTGCGCACCCCGTAGGCCGCGGCAGCGGTCTGGTTCGCATCGACGTCGACCTTGACCACCTTGATGGCCCCGCCGTACTGCTCGTTGAGCGCCTCGAGCTCGGGTGCCACCATCCGGCACGGGCCGCACCAGGCGGCCCAGAAGTCGACGACCACCGGCACGGTGGACTCCAAGACTTCGCGCTGGAAGCTCGCCTGGTCGTCGGCAGCGATCATGTTCGCCATCACTCACTCCTTCTCGCGGGCCGCCCCGACGGCGACCGCACCGGATTCAACACATACCCTGCAGGGTATATTCCCATCCTGATGCACGGTTGCGCTCCATGCGGGGCAAGCTGTCGGCCGTGTTGTGGCGTCGTCAGCGGAACCCGGAGATCACGCCAGAGGCGATCGATGCCACGGTGCGCCACAACGTGCGACTGGCGATGCACCTCAACCCGGCCGAGCGCGACCGCTTGCACGAACTGACGGCCGAGCTGCTGGCCAGCAAGTCGTGGGAAGGAGCCAACGGGCTCACGCTCACCGACGACATGCGAGTGACGGTCGCCGCCAACGCGGCCATCCCAATCCTCGCGCACGACACCTGGCCCTACCGCCAGGTGAAGGCGATCATCATCCGCCCCACCACCACACACTCGTCGGCGCGACGCGCCGGCCCGGCGGCCGGCACGTACACCGACGACACGATCGGCCTGGTGGGTGAGGCGAGCCCGAACCACGGCCCACTGGCCCTGTCGTGGGACACGGTGGTGTACGAGAGCCGGCACCCGCACCGAGGTGGCAACGTGGTGATCCACGAGTTCGCCCACAAGATCGACATGAACGATGGCTACGCGGATGGCGTGCCACCCCTGCGCGGAGTTGCGCTCGACGAGTGGCGCAATGTCCTCGCGGACGAGTACGAGCACCGTGAACCTCGCGAGTCCGACACAGTGCTGCGACCGTATGCCTGGGCCAGCGCGGCCGAGTTCTTCGCCGTCAGCAGCGAGGTGTTCTTCTGCCAGCCCGTCGAGTTGCTGGAGGCCAAGCCGGTGCTGTACGGAGCGCTGCGCGAGCTGTACGGGCAGGACCCGGCGGCGCGAGTGCCCCGCACGGAGGCCTGACGACCGGTGCCGGCTCAGGCGCCCGGCACGACCGGCGGGCGCATCAGCGCCTCCTGCGTGAGCATCGCCCCCAGGGTGCCGTCGACCGAATGGATCGAGCCCCCGTACAGGCCACGAGCGCCACCCGCCATCAGCGGAGACAGCTGCATCAGGTTCCACTCGTCGGCGCGCAGCGGAGTGCGGAACCAGACCGCGTGGTCGAGGCTGGGGCCACCCGAGGGCAGCCGATCGACCTCCACGTTGGCGAAGCCGGTGGCGATGTCGGACAGGTAGGTCAGCGCGCACGCGTGCGTCAGCAGATCGTCGGCGAGACGCTCGCGGGTCTTGATCCAGACCGTGGCGCTGATGAGGTTGCCGTTCGCATCGCGTCGCAGTGGCGGCACCGGGCGAGCATCAGCATTCGGGAAGTTGTGCGAGTACGGCTCGGGAGCGCAGTCGCCGGGCCCGGGCAGGCCGACGGGCAGCGACTGACCGTACTCGCCCCCGCTCTCCTCCACGTGGAACGACGCGGTGAGGTCGAAGATCACCTCGCCGTTCTGCAGCGCACTGACGCGACGCGCAGAGAACGACTTGCCGTCGCGGTCGCGCTCGACCTTGAACACGATCGGACGCGCACGCCAGCCGGTGCGCAAGAAGTAGCCGTGCATCGAGTGCGGCAACCGGCCCTCGGGCACGGTGAGCCCAGCGGCCTTCAGCGCTTGCGCCGCGACCTGGCCCCCGAACAGCGTCGGCCGATCGGCGGTGGGGAACTCGTTGATACCGCGATACAGGTCGCGGTCGAGTTCCTCGAGATCGAGCAGTGCCGCCATCGTCGGCAACTGAGGCTCGAACTGGTGCGCCTGTGTCATGCAAACACCTCCGGCGGGTGTGAGCGTCGGGCGAGGGCGACGGTCTGGCGCACGAGGCCGACCCACACTGCCGGGTTGCCGAGGTGCGCGAAGTGGTCGGCACCCTCCCCCACGTACAGTTCCGCGTTCGTGCGGCGGGCAGTCTCGCGATTGCAGCGCGCGAACTCGGCATGAGGGTGTTCAGTGCCAACGCCGATCACCACCGGCACCCTCAAGCGCTCGACCTCCATGAACGGGAACTCCTGGCTGGACATGTCGGCACGGAACGCCACACCCTCTGCACGCAGCAGTTCGCGCGTACGCGCCGGCAACGCCTCCCACCGCTCGTCGCCGAGGATGTTGCGGTTGAAGTCCTCGCCGAGCTGATACGGGTCGTGGTAGCGCGCGTACTTCATCGTCGCCTCCCACTGACCGATCGTGGACCACCACTTCCACGGCACCATCGGTGGCTCCCACGCACCCAGCGCGAGGAACAGGTGAGGTGCCTTGATCGCCGCTGCCATCGCGATGGCCCCACCGGCACTCTGGCCGACGACGATCGCAGGTGTGCCGTCGAGCAGCTGCAGCAGGTCGTCGGCATGCTGCTCGAACCCGCCGGGGCCCACGGAGCCCGCGGCCAGCGACTTGCCGTACCCCCGGCGGTCGTACGTGGTGACGGGCACGTCGTGCAACAGGTGCACCACATGCGCCAGGTTCTTCGCCCGGTCGGGCGCGCCGTGCACCAACACCACCGACGGACCAGGGTTGTGCTGATAGTGACGCACCACATGAATGCCTTCGGGAACCACGATGAGCAACCTATCCAGCAACCCGCCGATCTGACGACTGCGTCAAGTGTGCCGTGCGTCCGACACACGCACGGCGATGCACCTCACGTGCCCTGCAGTTCGGCCTCCATGCGCACGATCATCGGGAACAACACGTTGTTCTCCTTGTGGATGTGCAGATGCGTGTCGGCCTCCAGCTGCGCGAGGCCCTGGTAGCACGCCACGTACGTGGCACACCCGTCGGCAGGCGGCTCGTAGCCACCGGTCAGCTGCCGCAACCGGGCCAGTAGCTCGCCCACGTGGTCGTGCTCGCTGAGCATCACCGAGATCGGATTGCGCAGCGTGCCGCAATGGAACTGGAGCGACGTGGCCGCCGCGGCGAGGTCGCGCACCATCGGGAACAGCACTCGCTCTTCTTTCAGCAGATGTGGCTCCAGGTCGGCACGCACCGCCTCGTAGCAGCTCGTCACCTCGGCCAGCTCCGGGTGCCGTTCGCCGTGCACCGATTCGATCTTCGCCACGAGCGCCGAAAGGCGAGGCATCTCGTCCCACAGGTAGCGGTGATGGGTCGACTCGAGATGGTCGCACAACGCCGCCGCCCCCATGCCCGACCACTCGGCCGGCCGCGAGTCGCCGGTGGCGACAGCCAACTCGGCGGCGGTGACCGCCGGGTCGAGCCCGCCGGCCGCGCACGCCTGGGCCAGCGACCTGCCACCGCCGCAGCAGTAGTCGAACCCGCGGCGCTCGAACTCGCGGGCGAGCTGCGGGAATGCCTCCACCAGCGCACCAAGGCTCAGCATCGGATCGATTGTCGTCACAGCATCCACACCCCTGTACTCGTGGCCAGCACCAACCCGATACCCAGGGCCATCTGGCGGATTCCCAACACCTTCGGTGGCGTCGGCTCGCGCCGCACCCACACGATCTGCACCACGGCCAGCACGGCCAGCCAGCCGGCGCCCACCGCCAATCGGCGATCAAGCACCACCGCCACCGCGCCGATCGCCAGCGCCACGGCCTGGGCGCCATCGCTGTGACCACGGCTGCCGACGCCGTGCCGCATGCGCCTGATCTGCACGCGCACGAACGGGATCGCTCCCACCGAACGGGCCGCGAGCACCAGCCACGCGCCGACGGCGAGTTCGCCCGCTCCACCACCGGCGAGCACGATCGCCGCGGCCACAGCGGCAATGCCTGCTGCGCCACATAGCTCGGGCACGAGCCGCCGGCCGCGACTGCGCACGTCGAACCACAGCTCGACGGCGACGAACGGCACGGCGCCGGCGACGGGCAGCACCCACCGCAGATCTGGCGCCGCACGTACCCCGACGGCAGCGCACGCGGCCAACACCAGCAACTGCCCGCCGGCGATGCGCGCCGCCAGCCGCGATCGATGCTGCCACTGGCCGCGGCGGCGGTCGCCGATCGCCAGCTTCAGCGGAGTGCGCACAAGGAACGCAGCGAACGCGGCCACTCCGAGCGCGGCACCTGCCCACGACGGCGCGACCAACAGGCCCAGCAATACAGGTTCGAGCGTCAGCCCCCACCCACCATGCTCGCTGGGGAACGCAACCTGCTTCCACAACGCGCGGTCCTGGGCGACCGGCCGCGCTACCACGACGGTCACGTGGCACCACCGGCCACCGCGGACAGTGGTGTGTCGTTCAGCGAGGCCATCAGCTCGTGCCGCGCCTTCGACCAGGCGACGTGCAGCGAGCACGGCTCGCCTCCGCACTCGCGGTCGGCCACCACGCACCTGCCGTGGTCGGTGGCACCATCGATCGCCTCGATCACCTGCAGCACGCTCACGTCGGCGAGCGCGACCGCGCCCGTGTAGCCACCCGTGGGTCCGGGATCGGAGTGCACCCACCCGGCCTTCACCAGGGGCCCGACCACCTGCGGCACGAACCCCGCCGTGGTGTGCAACGCCTCGGCGAGC
Organism: Actinomycetota bacterium; assembly: GCA_030645495.1. Classification (GTDB taxonomy): domain Bacteria; phylum Actinomycetota; class Acidimicrobiia; order Acidimicrobiales; family Ilumatobacteraceae; genus UBA668. The sequence goes on along the minus strand of JAUSLV010000011.1, from coordinate 40,308 downwards.
GCGAGGGCCTTCCAGCGTTGCGGGGAGGCACCGAGCAGCACCATCGCGCGCACGGCAAGATCTGCGCGGCGACTGATCTCCAATCTCATAGTCGGCAACTTATCGATTGCTGGACCGAACACCACAGGGACCTTGGTCACGATCACGGTCGGCCGACACGAGCTGGCCGGAGCAGCAGGGTTACCCTGCGAACATGAAGACGGCAATCACCGAGATGTTGGGCATCGACGTGCCCATCCTGGCCTTCACCCACTGCCGCGACGTCGTCGCTGCCGTCACCAAGGCGGGAGGCATGGGCGTGCTGGGAGCAGTGGCCCACTCCCCCGAGCAGCTGGAGATCGATCTCGCCTGGATAGAGGCCGAGGTGGGCGACAAGCCGTTCGGCATCGACCTCATCGTGCCCGCCAAGTACGCCGGCAGGGATGCCGGCGGCTTCACGCTCGACGATGTGCGCGCGCTGATCCCCGCCGAGCACAAGGCGTTCGTCGACGACATCCTGCGCCGCTACGACGTGCCGCCGCTCACCGATCGCGAAGAGCGCGTGCCCGGCCGTGGCGAGTGGGGCGACAGCGGCGGACGTGCCGCGCCGTTCTCTGCGGCACAGGCCGACTCGCTGTTGGAGATCGCGCTCGCGCACCGGCCGTCGTTGGTCGTGAATGCGCTCGGCCCGCCGCCGGCCCACATGATCGAGCGCTCGAAGGAGGAGGGTCGCCTCGTCGGTGCCCTCGCCGGCAAGGCGCAGCACGCCGAGCGCCATGTGAACGTGGGCGTCGACATCATCATCGCTCAAGGCGCCGAGGCCGGCGGGCACACGGGCGAAGTGGGCACGATGGTGCTGATCCCCGAGATCGTCGACGCCGTGGCCCCGGTGCCTGTGCTGGGTGCCGGCGGTATCGGCCGCGGCCGGCAGATGGCCGCAGCGATGGCCCTCGGGGCGGCCGGCGTGTGGTGCGGGTCGGTGTGGCTCACCACCGAAGAGGCCGAGACCCATCCGGTGGTGAAGCAGAAGTTCTTGCGGGCCACGTCGTCCGACACCGTGCGTTCGCGTTCGCGTACGGGCAAGCCCGCCCGCCAGTTGCGCACCGCCTGGACCGACGAGTGGGACGATCCCACGCACCCGCAGCCGCTCGGCATGCCGATGCAGCCGCTGCTCGTTGGCGAGGCGCTCGTGCGTATCGACCGTGCCGCCCACCGCGCCGGCTCGGGCGCCGAGCAGCTCACGAACTACTTCGTCGGTCAGATCGTCGGCTCGATGAACCAGACCAAGACATCCGCCCAGGTGGTGTTCGACATGATCGACGAGTTCATCGAGACCGTGCAGGCGCTGGGCCACCAGCTCGACGCCTGAGTTCTCGACGCCTGAGCTGGCGGCGCCTGAGCTGTTGACGCCTGATTCGGCGGCGCTTCTCGATCGCGTCGACCGCCGACACCACCGGCATCGCCATCAAGGCGACCGCCCATCCCCACAGCGGCGGGTTCGCTTGGTCGAGCTGATCCGCGATCGGTGCCACCCACACCACCGTGAGCGCGAAGGCCAATTCGATCACGCCGGTGTAGATCAGCATCCGGTTCGTGGTCCAGCCAAGTCGACCGGGCCGCACGCTGGAACTGCGACACGCAAACGCATTCGCCTTCTGCCCGAACACCACCGTGAGGAACGCGGCGCCAGAGGCCGCGGCGATCCCGTGAGCATCGGGCCATGGCTCGCCCACGCCCCACCCAGCCGCCCACAGCGATACCACGAACGCCGTCATCGACATGGCCGCGATCGTCGGCCCCAGCCAACCGAACGCGCGGCGCACGACCGTGGTGTTCATCAGGTGTCCGGTCACCGGCGGTCCGTCGATCAGGTGCTTGCTGGGTGGCTCGGCCCCGAGTGCGACGGCTGACAGGGTGTCGGTGCCGATGTCGAGCGCGAGGATCTGCAGCACGCCCAGCGCCAGCGGGAACTTGCCGCCCGACAACACCCACACGAGGAACGGTGTCACCTCGGCGACGTTGTCGGTGAGGTGGTAAGTGAGGAACCGGCGCAAGTTCACGTACGTCGCCCGACCCTGCTCGATACCGGCGACGATGCTGGCGAAGTGGTCGTCGAGCAGCACCAGGTCGGCCGCCTCGCGCGCCACGTCGGTGCCCGACAAACCCATCGCGATCCCGATGTCGGCCTCGTGCAACGCCGGCGCGTCGTTGACGCCATCGCCGGTCATCGCCACCACGTGGTGGCGGGCGCGCAGGGCGCGGGCGATGCGCAACTTGTCCTCGGGCGACACGCGGGCGATCACCACGCCGTCGTGGTCGATCAGCTCGCCGAGTTCGGCGAGGTCGGTGGGCAGCTCCGAGCCGACCAGCACCGGGTCGTCCGGCCAGCGCAGGCCCACCTCGGTGGCGATCGCGGCAGCCGTTTCGGGGTGATCGCCGGTGATCATCGCGATCTTCACCTTCGCCTTCCGACAGGCGCCGATCGCCGCGTGCACATCGGGCCGTGGTGGGTCTTGCAGGCCGAGCAGGCCGCGCAGTCGTAGGTGTTGCTCGGCAGCGGCAGCCGAACCGACCGCCTTCGCACCGGTCGCACGGTCGGCCACGGCGAGCACCCGCAGGCCTCGCGTGGTCATCTCCTCGACAGCGGCGTCGGCACCATCCACGTCGGCGCACAGCGGCAGCACCTGGTCGGGTGCCCCCTTCACCACGACCTCCCCGTCGATCACCACCGACATCCGTCGACGGTGCGGGTCGAAGGGGAAGCGGGCCGACTCGGGGCGCGATGTGCGATCGGCATCGATGTCGACGCCCAACCGGCGGGCGAAGGCGTCGACGGCGGCCTCCATCGGATCACCGTGCGCCAACCACTCGCCCTCCTTCTCGAAGGCATACCCAGTGGCGCAGCGTGCCCCTGCCAACGCGAGGTGCTGCACCTCCTCGCGCTCGCCCACCACCGTCACGTCGGCCGTCGGCCCGTAGCCGAGGCCGACCACCGTGGCCGAGGCCTTCGGCGTCCACGCCGACACCACGGTCATCTGATTCATCGTCAAGGTTCCGGTCTTGTCGGTGCAGATGAACGTGGTCGACCCCAGCGTTTCCACCGCCTCCAACGTGCGCACCAACACGTTGCGCTTGGCCATCTGCTCGGCACCCCAGGCGAGGGCGAGGGTCACCGTGGGCAGCAGCGCTTCTGGTACAAGAGCGACCGTGACGCCGATGGCGAACACGAACCCGTCCTTGGCGCTGTTCCCGAGCAGCAACGAGACGCCGAAGAACAGCCCGCCGACACCGAGTGCGAGGAAGGCGATCATCCGCACCACCACCGCGAGACCGAGTGTGAGCGGCGTCTTCGGCTTCTCGGTCGACGTGGTGAGCAAGGCGATCGATGCCAGCCGCGAAGCCGCACCCACCGCCGTCACCACGGCCTCCGCCGTGCCCTCCACCACGAACGTGCCCGCGTGCATCGTGTCGCCGACGGCGATCGTGGACGGCGTGCTCTCCCCCGTGAGCAGCGACGTGTCGAGCAACAGTCCGTTGGCCATCACCGCCTCCGCGTCGGCAGGAATGCGGTCGCCGGCCTCCACTAGCAGGAGATCGCCCATCACCACGTCGGCGGCCTCCACCGTCTGCGCCCGCCCGTCGCGGCGCACGGTCACGCGGGTGGGCAGCAGCGCCTGCAATCGCTCGGCCGCCCTGTCGGCACGGTTCTCCTGCACGAAGGAGAACGCCGCGTTGATGATGATCACACCGAAGATCGCGATGCCCAGCTGTGGCATACCACCGACCAGCGCCAAGGCGCCGGCGACCCACAGCATCAGCGCGAAGAAGTGCACCAACTCGCCCACGAACCGCCGCAGCAACGATGGCCGCCCCATCGAGGGCAACACGTTCGGGCCGTCCGCTTCCAGCCGCAGCGTCGCCTCCACCGAGGTGAGACCGGCCACCGGAGCGGCGGCCGCGCCGCGATGCACGTTGTTCACCGTGGCAGTGGATCACGTCCTGAGGCCGTTGGGAAGGGCACAGCGTCCTCGCCCCCCGAGACCACCGGGCCGAGGCCCGGCGAAGCGACCTTGCGCGGCAGTCGTTCGACGACGGCGACCTCACGTTCGTCCTGCGCTGATACTTGCCCAACCCCCGCGGAGTGTGGGAGCTTGACACTCATGTCAACTGGGGGCACAGGCAGACTGGCTGATCGCGTCGCGATCGTCACCGGAGCGGGGCGCGGCATCGGGAGGGCGATCGCCCTCGAGTACGCCCGCGAGGGTGCCAAGGTGATGGTGGCGTCGCGATCGCGAGGCACCGTCGAGCAGGTGGTCGACGAGATCCTCGCCTCGGGTGGCGCTGCGCTGGGCATCACCTGCGACGTGGGTTCGCGCGACGAGATCGACGCGATGGTGGCCAAGACGCTCGAACACTTCGGTGCCGTCGACATCCTGGTGAACAACGCGCAAGGGTTCGGCACCGCCGACCGGCCGGAGGGTTCACCCGGCTTCATCCCGCTGGAATCGTTCCCCGACGACACATGGGATTACACGTTCCAGACCGGTCTCAAAGGCACGCTCTACGGCATGCAGGCCGTGTTCCCGTACATGCGCGAACACGGTGGCAAGATCATCAACTTCGGCAGCGGCAACGGTGTCACGGCGATGAAGGGCACTTCGGCCTACAACGCCGCCAAGGAAGGCATCCGCGCCCTCACCCGCACCGCTGCGAACGAGTGGGGCCGCTACAGCATCTACGTCAACTGCCTCGTGCCCACCATCGTCACCGACTCGGCGCAGGCATTCTTCGACGCCCGCCCCGGCAGCGAACAGAAGCTGGCCGGCACTATCCCCCTGAAGCGGTGGGGCGACGTGGACCGCGACATCGGCCCGGTGGCCGTGTTCCTGAGCTGCAGCGACAGCGACTTCATCACCGGCCAGACGTTGCACGTCGACGGCGGCCAGATCCTTCACGCTTGACCCCTACGCACCCACCGAGAGGCACTCACATGAACACCGGCCTGGCCGCCAAGGCCGTCATCATCACCGGCGCCGGGTCGGGTATCGGCCGCGCCAGCGCGCAACTGTTCGCCGCCGAGGGCGCGCTGGTGGCAGTCGCCGACGTTCGCCTGCACACGGCACAGCAGACCGTCGACCTCCTCGCGGCCGACGGCCACCGGGCCATCGCGATCGAGGTCGACGTGGCCGACCCGCACCAGGTGCAGGCGATGGTGGAACGCACCGTCGCCGAATTCGGGCGCCTCGACGTGTTGTTCAACAACGCCGCCACCGTGCGAGTGGGCGACGCGATCGACCTCGCCATCGACGACTGGGACGTCGTGTGGCGCACGAACGTGTCGTCGGTGTTCTTCGGCGCCAAGTACGCCGTGCCGCACATGCAGCCCGGCAGCAGCATCATCTCCACCGCGTCGCTGTCGGGCCTAGGAGCCGACCAGGGTTTGATCTCGTACAACGCCACCAAAGCGGCCGTGATCAACCTCACCCGCACGATGGCCGTCGACTTCGGCCCGCGAGGCATTCGGGTCAACTGCATCTGCCCCGGGGTGACGATGACCCCAGCGATGAAGGGGTACATGGCCGACGAGCGACTGCGCGACCTGATCCTGGCCGCAACGCCGTCCGCGCGCCTCGGCCAGCCCGAGGACATCGGCCGAGCGGCTGTCTGGCTGGCGAGCGATCAGGCGTCGTTCGTCAACGGCCAACCGATCGTGGTGGATGGCGGCCTCACCATCCAGAACGGCTTCTCGCTGATGCAGCAGGCGCGGTCGCTGGACGGCGACCGGTAACCGACATGCGGCCCTGGTGCGCAGCACCCCACGGGCGATACCGTCAACGGCGCGGCATGCACTCGCCACCGCCGAAAGGAGTGACATGAACGGTCACAAGAAGATCCTGGTCGGTGTCGACGGCTCCGAGAACTCTCTGCGGGCCTTGCGCTGGGCGCTCGCCGAGGCCCGGGTGCGCGGTGACGCGGTGGAACTGCTGCACACCTGGCACTTTCCGTACATGGCCGACCCGACGGGCATGGTGCCGTACCCCACCACTGCGCTCGAAGAGTCCGGAGAGGCAATCCTCGCCGAGGCGCTGAAAGCCGTGGAAGCCGACACACACGGCATCACGATCACCACCTGCGTCGTGCAGGGCGCCGGTTCCGCTCCGCTCATCGAGGCCAGCAGCGAGGCCGACCTGCTGGTGATCGGCCGGCGGGGGCACGGTGGCTTCCTCACGCTGGTGATGGGGTCGGTGGCGCAGCAGGTGGCTGCGCACGCACACTGCCCAGTGGTGGTGGTGGGCCCGGAGTGATCAGGCGGTAGCGGGCTCAGCGACAGTGGCCGCAGCCGGGGCGACCTTCGCTGCCGAGTACGGCAGCCACGTCGCCGACGCGAAGTCGTACAGCTTGCATGTCTTCGTCGTGCGCAGGTAGTCGCGCACACGGAACCGCGACGACCGCACCGTGTCGGGGAACGCCGCCGAAATCGCCTTGGCTGCGGCCGGCAACTGGTGGAAGGCGAGTCGCTGGTCGACGTGGTGTGGCACGTGCACCATGATGTTGTACATGTACAACTTGTTCACGACCGGGTTGATGTGCAGGATCGTCGTTGATTCCATCTGACCGCGGAACTGGGTCCACTCCTTGCGGTCCCACCAGCGGATGTCGGGCGCCACGTGGTGCACGTAGACGGCCCAGCCGATCACATGGATGAACAGCAGGAACGGGATGATGAACAGCTTGATCGGCACCCAGATCGCCGTCAGCAGACCGCCGGTGAGCGCACCGAACACGACTGCACCGGCGATCGCGAGACCGGCCACCACTGCCACCCAGATCTTGTCGCGCTGGATGTCGTGGTGGCGCTTGCCCGGCGCGCTGAACTTCCACATCTTGTTCCACCACACCTCACGCAAGAAGTAGGCGCCTGAGCCGAGGAACGACCACTCGATGCGGTGTTGCAGCCGGGCGAGGCGACCCATCGACCGGTATTGCTCGACCGTGGCGGGGTGCCACACGAAGTCGAAACCCTGTCGAGTGGTGTAGCCGTGGTGCACTCGGTTGTGCCCCAGGTCCCACGCGGCCTCCGCGTGCAACGCGGGCACCATCGCGGCACGAGCGGCCAAGCGGTTCGCCCGGCGCGAGTCGAAAAGAGCGCCGTGCGACGCATCGTGGCCCAGCACGAACAGCCCGGCCGCGCCGAGCCCCGCGAGCGGCCACAGCAGCGCGAGCGCCCACCAGCGATCCGTGAACAGCAACAGCGTCAGCGGTACCACGTAGAGCACCGCCCCTTGCGCGAGCGCCACGGCGGCGCGCCATGCCGAGCGGCGGTAGCAGGCCTCGGGAATATGCGCCCGCACGTCGTTCAGCGAGTGGGTACGGGGTGTCAGCACGTGTGCTTCGTTGCTCATCGACCGACATCCTACACAACCGACCTACCGGTAGGTAGGCAGACGCAGCGCGGCGGCCCCGCCAGCTGTCACACGTGCTCACACCGCCACTGACCTGGGGCGTTTCAGCCTCGTGGGCGCTCCCACACGGTCTCCGGCTGGAACACCACCCGCAGATCTTCCTTGCGCACCTTGTTCGTGGCCGTGCGCGGCAACTGCTGCACCACCGCCAGATACCTCGGCACCATGTACTTCGGCAACCGCAGCCGCAGGCGTTCGTGCAGCGCCGCGAGGTCGACGGTGGCGCCATCGCGCGGGATCAGCGCCACGAACACTTCCTGGCCGGCAACGGGGTCGGGCACCCCCACCGCTGCGCACTCCCCCACCTGTGGGTCTTCGCAGATCGCCGCCTCGAGCGCGGTCGACGAGATGTTCTCGCCCAGTCGGCGGATCGTGTCCTTGATTCGATCGACGAACTCGAACGACCCGTTCGGTTGCCGGCGCAGCGCGTCGCCCGTTCGGTACCAGCCGTCGACGATCGCTGTCGCGGTGAGGTCGTCGCGGCCCAGGTAGCCGAGCGTGATCAACGGTCGCTCCGGCGGGCGTACCCACAGTTCGCCGGCTTCGCCCTCGGCAACCTCGCCGCCATCGTCGTCGAGCAACCTCGCCGAATACCCGCGGCGCAAGAACCCACAGGTGCGATTGCCGTCGGAGGGGAACTCGCGCAACACGATCGGGAACCCTGCTTCGGTGCTGCCGTAGGCCTCCACCATGTGCACGCCGAAGCGGGACGAGAAGCGATTGGCCAGCGACCTGGCCCCGGCGGTGAACGCCACGTGCAACGGGTTGTCGGCGTCGTCGGGCCGCTCGGGCGCGGCGAGCAACAGCCCGGTGTTCACCGTGGCGCTCGTGCAGCCGAACTCGCGCACGTCATTCCAGAACGCGCTCACCGAGGTCTTCTCGCGCAACACCACGCGCCCACCGACATCGCTCATCGCCGGCAGCGGAGACCTCCCGGTGACGTGGAACATCGGGTGGCTGCAATAGATCGCATCGGTTGCGCCGAACCACGAGCGCGGGATCCGGCCGATCGTGGCCGTCATCTGCGCCCAACTGATCACCACACCTTTCGATGCGCCGGTGGTGCCCGAGGTGTAGATCACGCAGCACGGGTCGATGGGCTGCGGCCACGCGTCGATCACCGCCGGTTCCGCTGCGGATGTGAACGACCCATCGCGCTCGACCACGACGGTGTCGATGCCGGCCACGGGCACCGAGCCAGGCAGGTCGACGTGCTCGGGACGCACGAAGCACAGCCGGGCACCCGGGTCGCGGAGTGCGTGTTCGAGGAACGAACCGCGCAGGTCGGGGTTGACCGACACCTCCAACGCTCCTGCGCATGACGCCGCGATCCACAGCGCAGCAGCGTCGATCGAGGTGGGCAGCATCGAGATCACCCGATCGCCCGATCGCACACCGTGCTCGCGCAACGTCGTGCACCACCGCCGGATCTCCAGCAGGAACTCGCCGTAGCTGACGCACCGGCCCGTCACCTCCTGCAGGTAGACACGGTCCGCGTCGCGTGACGCCCACCACGCGATCCGCGCCGGCAGCACGAACTGCGGGTCGAGGCCGATTCCGGCCGGGTCATCGTCCTCCAACGGCAGCACGAGGCGAGTGTAGGTTTCCGTGGTGCCCACGACCGCCACGATCATCGGTGGTGGGCCCGCCGGGTTGATCGCCGCCGAGACGCTGGCCACCGCCGGGTGGGCCGTCACGGTGTACGAACACATGCCGTCGGTGGGTCGCAAGCTGCTACTCGCCGGACGGAGCGGGTTGAATCTCACCCACCACGAGCCGCTCGCCACGCTGCTGCAGCACTACGGCGACGCCGCCGTGGTTCGCGACGCGGTGGTGGCCTTCGATCCCGCGGCGCTGCGCGCCTGGGCCGATGGCCTCGGGGAGAGCACCTTCGTCGGATCGAGCGGCCGAGTGTTCCCCCACTCGATGCGGGCCACTCCGCTGCTGCGCGCCTGGCTCGCCCGCCTCGCCGGCCTCGGGGTACGGATCGAAGTGCGCCACCGGTGGCTGGGCTGGGCCGACACGGGAGCCTGTCGATTTGCTCAGGCCGACGGCACCGTGGTCGACAGGGCGGCCGACGCAACGGTCTTCGCGCTCGGTGGCGCCAGTTGGCCGCGAGTGGGCTCCGACGGCGGGTGGGTGCAGCCGTTCCGCGAGGCGGGAGTGGTGGTGCACGACCTGCGTCCCGCCAACTGCGGGGTGCACATCGCCTGGAGCACCACCTTCCGCGACCGATTCCCGGGCACGCCGCTGAAGAACATCGCCCTCACCGCGCTCGGCACAACCGTGCGTGGCGACGCGGTGGTCACCTCCACCGGCCTCGAGTCGGGGCCGGTGTACCCCGTCTCGGCCGCCGTTCGCGACGAGGTGGCCCGCCACGGCGCGTGCACGATCGCTGTCGACCTGCAACCCGATCTCACCGAGGCCGCGATCTCCCAGCGGCTTTCGCACCGCCGACCGAAGGAGTCGCTGACCACCTGGTTGCGGCGCACACTGGCGCTCCCCACGGTGGCAGAGGGGCTGGTGCGTGAGGCCACCGGCAACCGCCCGCCGATTGCGCCGGCAGCGCTGGCCCACCTACTGAAAGCCGTGCCGCTCACGGTGCACGCCGTGGCCCCGATCGACCGCGCGATCTCGTCGGCGGGCGGCATCGCGCTCGCCGAGATCGACGAGCGGTTCATGCTGCGCCGGCTGCCGGGCACGTTCGTCGCCGGCGAGATGCTCGACTGGGAGGCACCGACCGGTGGCTACCTGTTGCAGGCCACGTTCGCCACCGGGGTGGCCGCGGCGCAAGGCGCTATCGCGCTTCAGCGCGGCGCGGCCGCCGGCAAGTAGATCGCCGCTGTCATCTCCTGCAGACGGCCGTAAAGCTGACGCAACGCGTCGCGATCGGTGGTCTCACCACGGTGCTGGGCACCGACCAACACTGCAACTGCGAGGCGGCCGAGCAATTCGGCCGCCTCGTGCGGTACCCCGACTTCGGTGTAGGCGGCAGCAACTGTGCGTTCGCGGGCGACATCGACCTGCTCCCGAACTGCCCAGGCGTGGGCATCGGTTCGCGACCAGGCGCGAATTGCCACCTCGGCCTCGTGGTTGAGTGCGATACCCAGCTCGCGGATCGTGTCGAGGCGCTCCACAGGATCAGCGACCGATGCTGCGGCCTGCAACACCTGCCGCTCGCCGTCGATGGCCCAATGCACCAGCAGCTGCGTCTTGAAGTCCTCCACGCCACGGAAGTGGTGGTAGAAGCTGCCCTTCGTGACCCCCAGCTCGCTGCACAGGCGCGCGATCGTGACCGCACCCACGCCGCCGCCGGCCAGCAGTGCCATTCCGGCGTCGAAGTAGTCCTGCGGACCGCGTGGCTCCATCCGCCCATTCTGGGCTGTCCGTCCGAGTTCTGGTGCCTCCATACCCTGTGGTATGGTACCGGGCCATGACCACGTCGCATGACCTCACCCTGGAACAGTGCGGGCAGGCATTCCTGTCCAGCGCCACCTTCGCCGACGAAGCGTTGTTCCACGCTGTCACCACGAAGCTGCGCAACGAATCGCCGGTGCACTGGGTGGAACACCCCGACTTCAACCCGTTCTACGTCCTCACCAAGCACGCCGACGTGCTCGACGTCGAGCTGCACCCCAACGAGTTCCTCAACGCGCCGCGATGCATCCTGGGCAACAAGGAAGCCGACGCGATGCAGGAGATGCAGGGCCACATCGTCAAGTCGCTCGTGCAGATGGACGACCCCGAACACCGCAACCACCGCAACCTGACCGCCGACTGGTTCTTGCCGAAGAACCTGGCGACCCTCGAGGATCGACTCAACGAGCTGGCCGACCGCTACATCGACAAGATGGTCGACTTCGGCGGCCAGTGCGACTTCGCCAGCGACATCGCGATGCAGTACCCGCTGTATGTCATCCTCGCTATCCTCGGCCTTCCCGAGAGCGACTACGGCCGCATGTTGAAGCTCACCCAGGAGCTGTTCGGGGCCGACGACGACGAGTTCAAGCGCGACGACGACGCGCTTGCCGGCATCCTGCAGACCGTCGCCGACTTCGTGGCCTACTTCGACGCACTCACCGCCGATCGCAAAGCGAACCCCACCGCCGACCTCGCGTCGGTGATCGCCAACGGCATGATCGAGGGCCAGCCGATCGGCCACAAGGAGCAGCTGGGCTACTACATCATCGCCGCGACTGCCGGCCACGACACCACCTCGAACGCGATGGGTGGCGCGATGAAGGCGTTGCTCGAGCACCCCGACCAGCTGGCCCGCCTGAAGGCCGACATGTCGCTGTTGCCGCTGGCAATGGACGAAGTGATCCGCTGGACATCGCCGGTGAAGCACTTCATGCGCACCGCCACCGTCGACTACGAGATCCGCGGCACCACCATCAAGGCCGGGCAGGACGTGCTGCTGTCGTACTGGTCGGCGAACCGCGACGAGGAGGTGTTCGCCGACCCGTTCAGCTTCGACGTCGGCCGCACACCCAACAAGCACCTCGCGTTCGGTTTCGGTGTGCACTACTGCCTGGGTGCGATGCTGGCCCGGATGGAGCTGAAGGCGCTGTTCGGCAAGTTGCTCCCCCGACTCAAGAGTGTCGAACTGGCCGGCGAGCCACAGCTGACGAAGAGCACCTTCGTCAGCGGCGTGAAGCACCTGCCGATCCGTTACGAGATCGTTTGAGCCTGCACCCGAGCGGTCTCATGCGCTAGCAATAGCGCCATGAACGTTGGCTTCATCGGCCTGGGCAACCAGGGCCTCCCCATCGCACGACGAATCCTCGCCGGTGGTCATCACCTTCACGTCTGGGCGCGCCGCCCCGAGGCACTCGAGCCGTTTGCCGGTACGACGGCCACCGTGGCCGGGTCGCCTGCAGCGATGGGATATCTCTGCCAGGTCGTGGGCATCTGCGTGCTCGACGACGAAGCCGTGCGCGATGTCGTCTTCCATCAGGGGCTGCTGGCGGCGATGCACGAGAACTCGGTGCTGGCCATCCACTCCACCGTCTCGCCCGCGATGGTGAAGCAGATCGCAGAGGCCGCCGACGACCGCGGTGTGCACGTGCTCGATGCCCCGGTCAGCGGCGGCGCGGCAGGTGCCGCGGCAGGCACGATGGCTGTGATGGTGGGCGGCGCGAGCGCCGCGCTCGAACAGGCGATGCCGGTGTTCGACACGTTCGCCAGCACCGTTCACCGCGTCGGCGAGGTGGGCGCCGGCCAGCTGTGCAAGCTGGTGAACAACTGCCTGTTCGCCGCCAACGTCGGCCTCGCGCTCGATGCACTCGAACTCGGTGACGCGCTGGGACTCGACCGCCAGGCCGTGGCTGCCGTGCTGCAGGCAGGTAGTGCGGCCAGCTTCGCGCTCGGCGTGGCGCCGCACCTGGTGAATCCTGCCAGCGCGGCGCACGCTGGTGGCCTGCTGAGCAAGGATGTCGGTCTGCTGGCGCACGAGACCGACGCGATGGGGCGCTCTGCGTCAGCGATGCAAGTGACGGCCGCCGAGGCCGTGCAGACGATCCTGCGCCACGCCCAGTAGGCGCGGCGCAGGACCACAGGATCAGGCCTGCGCGGCCTCGTTCATCAACGCGAGCACCTGCGACGGGCCCAACGGGAAGTCGGTGGGGTGCACGCCGAGGTGACGCAGCGCGTCGTGGATCGCATTCGCGACGGCAGGCGGTGCCACGATGGCACCGCCCTCACCCATGCCCTTGTAGCCGCCGAGCGTGGGCGACAGCGTCTCGATGTGGCCGATCTCGATGTCGGGCACCTCGGGGGCGGTGGGCAGCAGGTAGTCGAGGAACGTCGTGGTGAGCGGGTTGCCCTCGTCGTCGTAGACGAGATGCTCGAACAGCACACCGCCGATGCCCTGCACCACGCCACCGGCGATCTGCCCCTCCACCACCATCGGGTTGATCATCCGACCGCAGTCTTCCGACACGATGTAGCGCAGGATCTTGGTGTGCCCGGTCTCGGCATCGATCTCGACGGTGCACACGTGGGCAGCGTTGCTCCACGTGAACGGCCCCGGCGGCTGGTAGCGAGCGGTGACCTCCAGACCCATCTCCATGCCTGGGGGCAGCATCTCGGGCATCTGGTAGGCGATCGGGGCGATCATCGCGAACGGCAGCGCCTTGGCCGGCGTGCCCTTCACCGACACCACGGAGTTGTTCACCTCGAGGTCTTCGGGCGAGGCCTCGAGCATGTGCGCCGCGATCTGCAGGATCTTGTCCTTCAGGCGCAGCGACGCGGTTTGTGCGGCACCACCGGCGATCACCGCGCTGCGGCTGCCACCGGTGCCAGGGCCCATCGGGCTGGAGTCGGTGTCGCCCTGCACCAGCACGACGTCGTTGATGTCGCAGCCGAGGTGCTCGGCCACCACCTGCGGGATGGTGGTCTCGAGGCTGTGGCCGTGGTTGCCCGTGGACATCGCCACGATCACCTTGCCGGTGTTGTCCATGCGCATGATCGCCTGGTCGCTGGACAGGATGCCGAACGCAATGGCCGACGGCTCGATGTACACCGCGAGGCCCATGCCCAACAGCCGGCCCTCCTTGCGGGCCTCGGCCTGCATCGCCCGAAAGGCATCGACGTCGAGCATCTCGAGCGCCTGCTCCATCGTCTCGCTGGGCGTGACCGACTCGTAGACCATCGTGGTGCACGTCGTGTACGGCAGATCCTCGGCCTTGATCACGTTCTTGCGACGGATCTCGATCGGGTCGATGCCCAACTCGTAGGCGACATGGTCCATCATCTGCTCGCGGGCCACCGTCTCGCCCATCCACGGGCCGCGGTAGGCCGCTTTGCCGACCGTGTTGGTGAACACCGCCGAACCACCGGGCAGCACCACCGGGAACTTGTAGGGCCCGGGGAACACGCCACCGGCGAGCCCGGCACCGGCACCGGCACCGGCCGGGTAGGAACCGATGTCCTCCCAGAAGAACACCTTGGCGCCCATCAGCGTGCCGTCGTCGGTGACGGCCATGGTGACGTCGAAGATCTCTTCACGCGCCTGGTTGGCGGTCATCAGGTTCTCGCGTCGATCTTCGGTCCACTTGATCGGCGCCTCGCCGAACAGGTGGCCGGCCATGATCACAGCCGCCTCGTCGCGGGTGACCATCATCTTCTGGCCGAAGCCACCGCCCACATCGTTGGCGATGACACGGACACGGTTCTCACCCAGCCCGGTGAGGCGGGCGGCGCTGGAGCGCCACTCGCTGACACTCTGCGTGGCGGCCCAGATCTGCATGTCGCCGGCGTAACGGTCGTAGTGCACGACAATGCCGCGGGGTTCCATCGGCACGTTGGTGGCGCGGGCCTGGTGGAACCGGCGGGTGAACACGTGCGGGGCGGTGGCGAACAGCGCCTCGACCTCGGGCACCTCGGGGATCGGCATCGTGTCGGAGATGTTGCTGGGCTTCTCCTTGTGCACCAACGCGTCGTCGCGAGCACCGTTGAGGATGCCCACCACCGCCGGCAGCGGATCGATCTCGACCTGCACCAGATCGGCGGCGTCCTCGGCGATGTAACGGTTGTCGGCGATGATGATCGCGATCGGATCACCCACGAACCGCACATCGCCCTGGGCCAGCGGCTTCAGCGGGGCGTAGTGCGTCTGCCCGCCCATCTCGATCGGCGGGCCGATCATCGTGTGCCAGAACTGCTGCACACGCGGGTTCAGGTCGTCGCCGGTGTAGACCGCGTGCACGCCGGGAAGGGCCTTGGCCTCGCTGGTGTCGATCGACACGATGTTGCCGCGAGCCACGTTCGAGCGAACGAACGCGACGTGCAGCATGTTGGGCAACTGCACGTCGTCGACATAACGCCCGCGGCCGGCGAGCAAGCGGGGGTCTTCGATGCGCTTGACGGCCTGGCCGACGTAGCGGCCGGCGGTGAGGCGGGTGTTCATCAGTGATCACTCCCGTCGGCTGCGTTCGCGGGCACGGGCAGGCCCGCAACAGTGCGGGCAGCATTGATGATGCCTCGGTACCCGGTGCAACGGCACAGGTTGCCGGAGAGCGCGATCTTCAGATCGTCGTCGGTGGGGTTGGGGTTGTTGTCGAGGTAGTTGGTCATCGACACCACGAACCCAGGGGTGCAGAAGCCGCACTGCAGGCCATGGCAGTCCTGCATCGCTTGCTGGAACGGGTTCAGCGTTCCATCGCCGGGCGTGACGCCTTCGACGGTGACGATCTGCGAACCCTCCAGCTGCACTGCGAACAGCAGGCACGCGCGCACTGCAGCACCGTCGACGATCACGGTGCAGGCGCCGCACGCACCATGCTCGCAACCGACGTGTGTGCCGGTGAGGTGCAGATCGTCGCGCAGCACGTCGCTGAGCAACTTGCGCGCCTCCACCATCACCTTGTGGTCGCGTCCGTTCACATTCAACTTCACGATCACTTCGTCGCTCATGCTCCTGCCTCCTGCATCGCCGCTTGCACTGCCCGCCGCACGATCACCGCGGCCACTTGCTTGCGGTAGGCACCGCTCGCATGAATGTCGTCGAGCGGGTTCAGCCCGCTGGCCGCGACGCGCCCAACCTCGGCGGCATCGGCACCGGCGAGCAGGGCCGCTTCGGCCTCGGCCGCACGCAACGGGGTGGGGCCCAGCCCGAACAGCCCGAGGGCTGCCTTGGTGACTTTGCCACCGCTGAGCTGTACGCCGGCTGCTGCACCCACGAGGGCGAAGTCGCCGTGGCGGCGGGTCAGCTCTTCCACGGCGAACCCGCTGCCGGGCCCCCACACGGGGAACTCGACGGCCGTGAGGATCTCGCCCTCGTCGAGCGCGGTCTGCCAGGTGGACACGAAGAAGTCGGCGGCAGCGATCTGCCGTGTGCCGCCGGGGCCGGCGGCCTCGATCGTGGCGTCGAGCGCCAACGCCACTGCCGGCAGTTCGCTGGCCGGGTCGGCGTGGGCGATCGAGCCGCCCACCGTGCCGCGGTTGCGGATCTGGAAGTGGCCGATGTGCGGCAGCGCCTTGGCCAGCATCGGCACCGAGGTAGCGACATCGGCGCTGTGCTCGGCAACGGCCTGGCGCACCACGGCCCCTACGCGCAGCGTTCCGTTGCTGCGGGTGATGCCCGCCAACCCCTCGACCTTGTTGAGGTCGATCAGGTGCTCGAACGCCGCGAGCCGCAGCGACAACATCGGCACCAGGCTCTGGCCGCCGGCCAGCACCTTGGCATCGTCGCCGTGCTCGGCCAACAGTGCGGTGACGTCGTTCACGCTGGCGGGCGCGTGGTAGTTGAATGAACTCGGTTTCACGTGTGTAACCCCCGGATGCGGACTCTAGATCAGGACCATGTCGCCGACGCCACTGCGACGCGCTATTTTCAATGGCGTTTCCAAACTGGGGCACGTACGAGGGGGATCATCATGGGTTCGGTCGACGGCAAGGTCGCGTTCATCACTGGCGTCGCACGCGGGCAGGGTCGCGCGCACGCCGTCCGTCTGGCGTCGGAGGGCGCTGACATCATCGGCCTCGACATCTGCGCCGATCTCGAATCGATGGACTACCCCAACGCCACGCTCGACGACCTCACCGAGACCAAGCGTTTGGTCGAGGCCACGGGTCGCCGCATGATCGCCCGCCAGGCCGACGTGCGGTTATACGCCCAGGTCGAGGCGGTGTTCGAGGAAGGCTTCGCCGAGTTCGGCCGCATCGACATCGTGCTCGCCAACGCCGGTGTCGTTCGCCTGGCGAGTGAGGCCAACCCCCAGCTCGAGTGGGAGGAGATCCTCGCCACCAACCTCACCGGCGTCTGGAACGCGTGCCGCGTCAGCATCCCGAAGATGATCGAGTGCGGCAACGGCGGCGCGATCGTGATGACCAGCAGCACCGCCGGCCTGAAGGCACCAGCCACGATGCTCGCCGGCGGCCAGGCGTACGCAGCCTCCAAGCACGGCATGGTGGGCCTGATGCGCACGTGGGCGCGCGAACTCGCCCAGTACAGCATCCGCGTGAACACGATCCACCCCACGGGTGTGCTCACGGGCATGACGCAGAACGATGTCATGGCCGCGATGTTCGCCGATCCCACTGCGATGACTGCCGCGATGCAGAACGCGCTGCCGGTGCAGATCCTCGAAGCCACCGACATCGCCGACTTCGTCGAGTTCCTCGTCAGCGAGCGCGGCCGCTACATCACCGGCCAGACGCTCGGCGTCGACGCCGGCTTCCTCGTCCGCTGACCTGATCTCCACGTCAGCTCCTCAGCTCCTCGATCATCTCCTCGGCCTGGATCACCCGGCCCGTGTACTGCATCGGATTGTCACACGTGGCGAGATGGCACAGCACCCGGGTGGGGATGGTGATGGAGATCGACGCGCTGGTGTCGACGCCGCTCTGCTCCATCAGATCCACCATCTCGGTGCGCACGAACCCAGGGTTCACGTTCACGATCGAGATGCCGATCCGCTTCAGTTCGCCCGAGACGAGGTTGCAGAACTTGTCGAGTGCAGCCTTGCTGGACGGGTACGCCAGCGGCACCGGGATACCTGGGGCAGGCTCGTAGTCGTCGCCTCCGTGATGGCCAGTGGTGACGTTCACCACTCGCCCACCGCCCTGCGCGGCCATGATCGGCGCCACTGCTTTCGTGAGCGTGAACGGGGCATTGAGGTTCACGTCGTACTGCTGCTGCCAGTCGGCGCGGCTGAGCTGCAGCAACGGGGCACCCCAGGCGCGACCAGAAGTGGCGGCCGCGTTGTTCACCAGCACGTCGATGCGACCGAATGTGTCGAGCGTGGTGGCGACGAGGCGCAGCAGTTCGTCCTCCACCCCCATGTCGGCCTGCACCGCTAGCGCGGTGCCGCCCCCCGCCTCGATCTCGGCGACGGTCTCGCCGATGGTGCCCGGCAGGGTCTTGCGCGCCTCGACGGTGCGCGCGGCCACCACCACCGTGGCACCGCGGCGGCCGAGTTCGATGGCCACCTGCTTGCCGATACCACGGCTGGCCCCAGTGACGATGACGACCTTGCCCTGCATGTCGTTGCTCACGACACCGTCCCCTTCCGATGGAGTCCCCCGACCCCAGCGGCGTCACCCTACTCATCGGGATGATGTCGTGAAAATGTCGTTTTCACTCACTTCGTCCCTGGCGCGTCCGCACGCTCTACAGTGCGGCCACTACGTCGTCCTGGGGGTCGTCATGTCGTTACGTGTGGTGTGCGTGGGTACTGGATTGGTGGGCCAACAGGGCATCATGGCCGTGCTCGACCACCCTGAGATGGAGTTGGTGGGTGTTGTGGTGCACAGCGACGACAAGGCTGGCCGCGACGCCGGTGAGCTGGTGGGCCGCGCCCCGGTGGGCGTGAAGGCGATCCAGTCGTTCGCCGAAGCGCTGGCACTGCAGCCCGATGTGGTCGCCTATTTCAACACCAGCCACGGCCGGTTGAAGGCGACGATCGAGGAGTTCCGTGCGGCGCTGGCCGCCGGGTCCAACGTCGTCACCACCTCCGTGGGCGCCTTGATCAACCCGAAGACCGCACGACCCGATGTCCTTGCACAGCTGAACGCGGCCTGCGAGGAGGGCGGGGGCACCACGTTGTTCTCCACCGGCATCGACCCTGGTGTGTTCAGCGACTTCATGCCCGTCGTGCTGAGTGGGTGTGGTCGGCGCATCGATGGCATCCGCATCTTCGAGATGGCCACCTACGAGTCCGGCCAGCAGAGCGACAGCGTGTCGTTCGAGATCTGCGGCTTCGGCGAACCCACCCACACGGTCACACCGCTTGTCGACCCTGCGGGCCTCAGCGCCACGTGGGGTGGCACGATCCACATGATCGCCGAGCAGCTCGACGTGCAGCTCGACGAGATCGTCAGCAGCCACGAGATGCTGCCCTCCCCCGAGACGTTCGCCTATCAGGGGCGAGTCATCGAGCAGGGCACGATCGCCGGCATGCGCTTCGAGATCGCAGGCATCAAGGACGGCAAGAAGCTGATCTCAGTGGCCCACGTCACCCGCGCCCGCCACGACCTGGCACCCGACTGGCCGCGCCCGTTGCGCGGCGACGCGTACCGGGTGGTCATCGAGGGTGAGCCGCGACTGGACTGCGAGTTCGAGTTCTCCAGCGAGACCGGCGAACACCTCACTGGTGGCTGGGCGATCACCGCGATGCGGGCAATCAACGCCATCCCGCTCGTGGTGGCCGCCGGCCCGGGCGTGAAATCGGTGTTCGACCTGCCGGTGATCACCGGTCGCGGGCGACTGGGCTGACGTCAACTTCTGAGACACCTTGACTCACAATGCTGAAACCGACAGAATCACTGCCATGACGGACGTGATCAACGACCCCCAGCCCTTCCGCAACAACGCCCCGCTGCAACTCGACCGAGCCGTTGGCTGGGACTACTTCACGGCACCGGGCGAGGTGTACGAACGCGACGGCGCGTACTACCTCACCAGCATCGAAGCGATCCGGTTCGCCCACCAGCACCCGGAGGTCTTCAGCTCGGCCAAGGCGTTCGATTCGCTGGGCAGCCCCGTGCCGCTGATCCCGATCGCGATCGACCCGCCACAGCAGATCCGCTACCGGCGCATCCTCGACCCGATGTTCGCCCCGCGCGTGGTCACCCCGCTCGAGCCCGAACTGCGCCGCCAGGTGCGCGAGATCATCGAGGCGTTCGCCGCCAAGGGTGAGTGCGAGGTGATCCGCGACCTCGGCTCGCTGTACCCCACCGGCGTGATCCTCACTCTGTTCGGCATGCCCTTGAAGGACCGCGACACGTTCATCGAGTGGAGCGAGGCGATCATCGAAACCTCGGGCAAGAACGCTGCCAGCGACATGAGCCAGGCACAGATGGAAGCGGCGATGAACCTGTTCGGCTACCTACAGGGCTACATCACCGAGAAGCGTGCCAACCCCGGCAACGACTCGCTGAGCGCCGTGCTGGCCCTCAGCGGCGACGACGCTTGGACCGACGAGGAAGTTCTCGGCCTGTGTTTCCTGTTCGTGATCGCCGGCCTCGACACCGTCACGGCCGCGATCTCGTACCTGATGTACCACCTCGCCATCCGCCCCGACCTGCAGCGGGCGATCAAGGAGACCCCCGACCTCGGCGCGAAGGTGATCGAGGAGGTGCTGCGGCTCGAACTGCCGGCGCCGCTGACGCCCCGCGTCACGCTCTCCGACACCGAGGTGTGCGGCGTGAAGATCCCCGCCGGAGCCTTCACCTTCCTCGTGCTGGGCGCAGCGAACCGCGAGGACCGCCCGATCCCCGACGACATCGACGTGGAGAACGCGGACCGCGGCCATCTCACGTTCGGCGGTGGCGTGCATCGCTGCATGGGAAGCCATCTGGCGCGCCGCGAGCTGAAGCTGATGCTGGAGGAGTTCCTCGCGTTGATCCCCGAGTTCAGCCTGGCCCCCGGCACGCAGCCGGTGTGCAAGTGGCCCGGCGGCACGCTGCACCTCGAATCCGTCAACCTCGTCTGGAACACCGGAGCCGCGCAATGAAGGTCGTCCACAACCCCGATCTGTGCACCGGCCACGGCCGCTGCTACGCCCTCGTGCCCGAACTGTTCGGTGATGACGAGTTCGGCCATGGCTACGTGTTGGGCGACGGTACCCTCACCGCCGAGCAGGTCGCCGCCGCGCAGCGCGCAGTGGCGGCCTGTCCCGAGCGTGCAATCACGCTCGTCGACGACTGACCCGCCCACACCGAACGGACCCACATGACCTCCGCCGTCATCCCCGAAGCACACCACGACCTGGTCGACATGCCGCACGTTGGCGTGCTCACCACGCTCGGCTCGGACGGTCGGCCGCAGTCAACCGCCGTGTGGTTCGTGCGCGACGGCGCCGAGATCCGCACCTCGCTGCTCACCACCCGCCAGAAGTACAAGAACATGGCGGCGCACCCCAAGGCCACGTTGTTCGTGCTCGATCCGGCGAACCCGTTCCGCACCATCGAGATTCGTGGCGACGTCAGTTTCGAGATCGACCCGGGCGGGGCGCTGTTCGAGCGGATCGTGCGCCACTACGGGCAAGACCCCGACACGTTCCCCGCGCCGAAGGATGGCCGCGTCGTGCTGACCTTGCACCCCAAGCGGGTGGTCGTCAACGGCTGATCACCCCCCGATCAGCCGGGCAGGTACCGCCCGAGCGCGCCGACGATCACCGCGTCGATGAACTCGGGCGGCACCGGCCGCCCCTCGAACACGGAGCGGAATTGCAGCGGCCCGACCAAGAGCGCCAACAGGTCGCCAACGGGTGGTGGAGCCGTGAGTTCGCCCGTGACGAGAGCACGCTCCACCGCCAGCGCCAAGGGCGCGAGCGAACGTTCGAGCAATCGATCGCGCAGGGCCACTGCCTCCGGGTCGAACTGCAGGCGGCTCATCAGCACGGCCGTGAACTGCATGCCGTTGGGCTGGCTGATCTCGACGGAGATGCGGCTGAGTTCAGCGCGCAGCCATGGCAGGAATGGTCCATCGTGGCGATGGAACAGCGGGGTCTCCACCTCGGCCAACGCGTCGTACATCAGGTCGGCGGCCGTCGGCCAATGGCGGTACATCGTCGCTCGGCCCACCCCCGCGCGCTCTGCCACCCGTTGGTGAGTGACGGCACCGGCACCCTCCTCGGCGATGACCTTCGCTGCGGCTGCCAGCACCGCTGCCCGCGTGCGGGCAGCGCGAGGGTCGGTGTGGGCATCGGCCATCGCTCGAATCTACGTCCGGGGTGCACCCGCACGCGTGATCAGCGCCATTCACCCCCATTTGAAAGTGCCCCTACCATATTCACCCGAGTTGGCGTACGATGGCGAACATGACCACCGCCACCACCACCAAGATCTGGGCCAACTCGGGCGACTCACACTTCATCGAGCCTCACGATCTGTGGCAGACGAACTTGCCCTCGCGCCTGGCCGAGCTGATGCCGCGCAGCGAGAAGGATGCCGACGGCACGCACGAGACGGTGTTCGTCGACGGTCAGAGCTTCCGCCGCAAGTTGCCCGGCGCCGCCCAGTTGGAGTTCATGGAGAAGTCGGGGCAGGCGCCCGGCCACAGCGACGTGTCCAAGCGCCTCCCCGATCTCGATCAGGAGGGCATCTGGGGCGAGGTCGTCTTCCCATCGCTCGGCATGTGGAACTCGATGTTCCGCACCTCCGAGGCAGTACGCGAGGCGAGCAAGGTCAGCAACGACTGGGCGCTCGACCAGATCCTGCGCCGCTCCCCGCGCCTCGTGCCCACGGCACAGGTGAGCATGTTGTCGATCCCCGACGCCATCGCCGAAGTCGAGCGCACCGCCCAACTGGGCTTCCGCGCGGTGTTCCTTCCCACCACTCCCCCGGCGATCACGAAGGACTACCACTACGCCGACTGGGAGCCGTTCTGGGCCGCCTGCGAGGCCAACAACATGGTGGTCGCGTTCCACATCGGCACCGACCCGATCGACTACGTGGGCGGCGGGCAGGTGGGCGTGGCCTACCGCGGCCCCGGCGGTGCAGTGTTGAACTACACCGAGACCACGTTCTCGGGCCAGCGGGCGGCGATGAAGATGGTGGCCTCGGGCGCACTCGACCGGCACCCGAACATGAAGGTGCTCGTGTCCGAGGGTGGCGCCACCTGGGTGCCGTTCCTGGCCGACCGCATGATGGAGGGCTACCGCCAGCACCACATGATGGTGCGCCCCAAGCTGAACCGCACTCCCAAGGAGATCCTGTTCAGCCAGGTCTACGCCAGCTTCCAGCACGACGAAACCGCCGTTGCCGCATGCACGGCGATGGGCTACCAGAACGTGATGTTCGGCAGCGACTACCCGCACATGGAGGGCACCTTCGGCCACACGCAAGAGACGCTGCACCACCTGTTCGACGGTGTCGACGCGGCAACCACCTACCGCATCACCCGCGGCGCGTTCCTCGAGCTGTTCCCCGAGGTGGGCGAGCCCGCAGCCCTCGCCGCCTGATCCCCCCGAATCAGGCCAGTTCGCCGTCGGCGACGGCGCGGCGCAGTTCACGCTTGAGCACCTTGCCGTAGGCGTTGCGCGGCAGCGACTGTGTGGTGATGTAGCGGCGCGGGATCTTGTACCCGGCCAGCGTTTCGCGCGCGAACGTGGTGAGGTCGCTCGTGTCGGCTCCATCTTCCGGCACCACCACCGCCACCACCAGCTCGCCCCACAGATCGTCGGGAATGCCGATGACCGCGACTTCCTTCACGCCGGGGTGCTGCGTGAGCACGTGCTCCACCTCCACGGCGTACACGTTCGAGCCGCCGCTGATGATCATGTCCTTGGCCCGGTCGAGCAGCCACACCACCCCGTCGGCCGTCATCCGGCCCAGGTCGCCCGTGTGCAGCCAGCCGTTCTTGATCGTCTCGGCCGTGGCCTCGGGACGCTTCCAGTAGCCGGTCATCACCGACGGCCCGGCCACCACGAGCTCGCCGGGCACGTCGGGCGCGCAGGTGTTGCCCTCGGGGTCGACGATGCGCACCTCGATGCCGGGGCGCGGGCGACCGGCACTGCCCAGCATGTCGGGCGTGTGATCCTGGCGGCGCATCACGGTGGCGGTCATCGGCGTCTCGCCCTGGCCGTACAGCTGCACGAACACGTGGCCGAACGTGTCGAGCGCGCGCTGCATCGCCACCGGCGTGATCGGTGCGCCGCCGTACACCACGTACTGCAGGCTGGGCAGTGCCGCACCGGCCGCGCCGTTGGCAGTGGCGGTATCGGTGAGCATCACGATCTGCGTGGGCACCAGCCAGGTGTTGGTGACGCCTTGCTCGGCGATCAGCTGCAGGATCGCCGGCGGGTCGAAGCTGACCGCATCGGGAATGATCTGGTGCACGGCACGGGCTGTTGCGGCGATGGCGTGGAAGCCTGCGCCATGGCTGAGCGGGGCGGCGTGCAGCGTCACGTCGGTCTCGTCCATCGGCGTGAGGTCGGCGAGCCACGAGACGGTGACGAAGTTCAGCACCGCGTGGCTGAGCTCGGCGCCCTTCGGGCGGCCCGTGGTGCCCGAGGTGTAGAAGATCCACGCCGTGTCGTCGGGGTGCACCTCGGTGGGCTCGAAGTTCACCACCGGGCGGGCGAGCACGTCGTCGAGATCCTCGCCGGCCACCTTCACGATGGTGTACGGCGCAGCGCTGGCGCGAGCGACATCGGCGTGCGCGGCGTCGGTGATCAGCACCCGTGCCTCGCAGTCCTGCACCAGGAACGACAGCTCGTCGACCGTGAGGCGCGAGTTGCACGGCACCACGGTGGCCCCGGCGCGGAACGCGCCGAACATCGCGATCATCAGCTCGGGCCGGTTGTCGAGGTACAGCACCACGCGCTGCTGCGGCGCAGCGCCGATCTCGTGCAGCCACTCGGCGAACGCCGCGGTGCGCTCGTCGAACGCGCGGTAGTCGAGCGTGGTGCCACGCCAGGTGAGCGCGGGTCGGTGGGGGAAGCACTGCGCGGAGAGGCGCAGGAAGGCAGCGATGTTCATCGGAGTTCCGTCATTGGGTGTCGGGCGTACAGCGGGAGTGGACGTGGAGCAGGAACACGGAGCACAGCGCGCCGAGGTAGCTCATCGCCACCACGTCGAGCGGTTGGCTGGAACGGCGCACGAGGCCGAGGTGCCCCCACGCGTGACCATGGTGGGTGATGGGCACGAAGTGGCAGGCGCGGAACCCGTCGGCGGCCAACTGGCGAGCGGTGCCTTCGAAGTGCCCCGACACCGTGCGCACGTCGGCGAACTGCACCACCTGGCCCGACATCATGCTGTGCGCACTGGCGAACGACGGATCCAGCGGCACGCCCTCGGCAACGCGTTCGACCCATGACTCGGGCATGTTCAGCGAGCCGACGAGGCGCATGATCGTGCCGTCGCTGCGGAACAGGCCGATGCCGTCGGCGAGGCCCGCGGCGTCGATCACGGACAACAGCCGGGCGCCCGCATCCGCAACGGTCACTGTGTCGTGCAGTTCGTCGGCCAACGTGGACAGTGACTGCAGCAACGGCGTCACGTCCACGTGATCAGGGTTCTGCTCGGCCGCGTCGGCCACCTCGGTGACGTGGGCGACGAACCGGTACCCGATGCCGCGCACCGACGCGATGTAGGTGGGTTCGCGAGGGTCGTCCTCCAGCTTGCGGCGCAGGCGGTTGACGATGATCCGCAGCGCGTTGCGCCCGTCGGAGGGCATCCACTCCCACACGCGACGCACGATGGTGGCGTTGGGGATCGCCACGTCGGGGCGGGTCATCAGGAAGGTCAGCAGCGCGTACTCCGTGGGCGACAAGCCGATGTCGATGCCGGCGCGTGTGCACGTCTGCGTCCAGAGATCGACCACCAGATCGCCCGCGTGCAGGAAGCGCGTACCGGTGCCCCGACGATGATCGGACCGTCGCAGCAGTGCGAGCAGTTGTGCGAAGAGCGACTCGCCGGTGTCTGCGGCGGTGAGCACCGAGTCGACGCCGGCCGCGACGAGCGGAGCCGTCTCGGAGGCGTCATCGCTGAGCACCACGATCGGGGCAACCGTGACGCTGCGCAGTTCGCGCACCACCTCCCACCGTGCTGCGGCGCCGCCACCCACCACCACCAACGAGACGCGCCGGATCGATGCCAGCCAGCGGGCGCGGCCGGGGTCGCCGGCGGCCACCCACGCCCACCCTGCTGCTTCGAGGGCGGCCGACAACCCGTTGGGCTCCCACCACGGATCGGCGCCGACCAACAGCACCGGACTGTCGGGTTCGGCGAACGTGGCCGGAGGCGTGGCGGCAGGCGGAGCGGGCGTGGAATGTCCCCACTCGAGCATGCGCGCGTGATCGACCACGAAATCCCCTCCTGGCAGGTGCGATGCCAATCTAACACGCGTGTCACTCAGGGGCCACGGTGACTGCTTCATACCTTGTCACACCCCTTACGTACGATTGTTCGTATGGAGACCGAGTCCATTCGCAGCCTGGTCGTGGCCTCGCCGCTGGGCGATCTGGCCGCGTGCCGTGGCGAGTTGGCGGCGATCCAGTGTGTGCGCGGGTTGCTCGATGCGCGTGAGATGCGGGTGGCAGCGCGGCTCGACGAGTTGGCTGCCGCCGAGCCGGCGGTGTTCCCCGAGGACGAGCTGGCGAAGGCGGCGAAGTCGTCGTTGAAGAAGGCGTCGAAGGTGCGGGCCCGGCAACGGACTGCGGATGATGTGCCGCAGTTGGCCGATGCGCTGGCCGCGGGGGCCACCACTGGTGATCGTGTCGATGCGGTGGCCGCTGCGACGGCTGGGTTGTCGCAGGCGGAGAAGGCGCGGGTCGCGGCCCGCGGCGACGAGCTGGCGCGGGCCGCGGTGTCGATGTCGGAGGGTGCGTTCCGGCGGCTGCTCGATCAGATGGTGCGCCAGGCCCGCGCCGACGACGGGCTGGCCAAGCTGGCCCGGCAAAAGAACGCGACACGGTTGCGCTGGTGGACCGACGACGACGGGATGCTGCGGCTGGATGGCCGCTTCGACCCGGTCACCGGTGTCGAGCTCACCGGCCGCATCCGCAACCAGGTCGAGCGCCTGTTCCACGGCACGCAACCCGATGGCTGCCCCTCCGACCCGCTCGAGCGGCAGCAGTTCCTGCAGGCGCACGCACTGTTGGCCTTGTGTGAGGGCAGGGGTGGGGCGGGTGCACCCGATGTGACGGTGCTGATCGACGCCCAGTCACTGCTGGCCGGCTGGCACGAGGGCACCGTGCTCGACTGCGGCACAGGCGTGCTCGGCTTACCGATCGAGACGGTCCGACGCTTGGCCTGCTTGGGTGAGGTCACGCCGATCATCGTCGGCGCCGACGGCGTCAGGTTGCTGTTGGGTCGCGAGACCAGGTTGGCGAACCGGGCACAGCGGCGAGCGCTGCGGGCTGCGTACCGCACCTGCGCGCTGTGCGACACCCCGTTCGAGTTCACCGAAGCACACCACGTGCACTGGTCCACCCACGGCGGCCCCACCGACATTCACAATTTGGTGCCGTTATGCCGGCGGCATCACGGGCTGGTGCACGAGGGCGGCTGGCAACTGCAGCTCGACGCCGATCGCACGCTCACCGTCACCACCCCAGGCGGTGCAGTCACCATCCACGGCCCACCCCTGGCAATGGCGGCCTGAGGGCCGGTGCGCAGGTGCGCAGGTGCTGATCATTCCGCAGCGCGTGTGGATCGCTTCCGCGCCTTCACGGCCTGTTCGTCGGTCCAGTTGCCACCGTCCCAATACCGCAGCGTGTCGGGCTCGCCGCAAGTCGGGTACCACCCAGCTCGACCGCGCCTGACGCGTTGGCTCCACTGGTGCAACCAGTACGCGCATCCCATGGAGAGAGCACCGACCAGCCCCAGCACCCAGGTCATGCCGCCGGGGCGCAGGCCGAACAGCAGTGGCAGCAGCACGAAGGACACTCCAGTCGCCCAAAAGGCCGCCCGCCACCGCAGCGAAGTACCGTGCCACGGGAATCTGAGATCCCACTGCGCCATGAGCGAACCATAGCGGCCGACGCTGGCCAGCAGAGGGACGAACGGGACCCCCGTGAATGCCGACTCAATGGTGGCCAAGCGCGGAGTCGAACCGCCAAGTCGCCCGAAGGCAACTGCTCACCGCCCTACCCGGGTAGCCACTCACAGTCAACCAGCGAACGGCCACGACCACACTCGCCGAGCGTGTGCCGTGCGTGACACCACTGCGCGCTCAGGCGCAGACGTCGTGGATGAACGCGGCCATCGCGTCGAGTGCCTCGGTCAGCAGTTCGGGCTGCTTCTCGAAGTAGTGGGTGGCGCCCTTCACGTACTTCAACTCACGACGCGGCGAGGCCGTGGCGTGGTCGTACATCTGCTGCGCCATCGCCGGCAGCACGGTGGGGTCGGCGGTGCCCAACACCACCTGCAGCGGCGTGGTGATCTGCGGCAGCCAGCGCAGCGAGTCGGCGTTGGTGTGATCCAGCGACCACTGGTTCAGCCAAGCGCGCAGCGTGGTGACGCGGGTGATGCCGGCGGGCATGTAGTTGGCCACTTGCGGGCTGCCCCACAGGGTGACGCCGATCTCGCGGTCGCTGGGGTCGATGTTGCCGTCGAGGAACCGCAGATCCGCAGCCGTGCCCTGCACCACGAACGCGAGATCGTCGAGCCCCTGCGGGAAGTGGCCGGGCGCGGTGATCTCGGCCAAGCGCTGCTCGGCCCACGCCGAGATACGTCGGTTGCGGGCGGACTGTGCGGCACGGTACGTGGCGATGAACTCCGCGCTGAACGGCGCCGCGTTGGCCGGGTTGAACATGTCGAGCGCCGGGTCGCGATCGAACGGGTTGGCCTCGTCGTGAATCGCCGGGTCGAGCCACTCGGTGCACAGGCGGGCACGCGATGGGTGCGCGTTCAACAGCACCACCGCGTCCACAGGGCGCAGGCCAGCGGTGGTGAGATCGACCGGCGCGGTGATCGACGGGTTCAGCGCCTGGGCTTGGTAGTACGGCACGATCGAGGCGCCGCCGCTGTTGCCCACGAGCACGACCTTCTCGTAGCCGCTGTCGTACAGGTGGTCCACCATCGTGCCCATGTCGAGCAGGCAGTTCTCCATGATCAGCGACGTGTCGTTGCCCACGTAGCGGGTGGTGAAGCCGACCGCGCCGAGGCCGCGCTCGGCCAGGCCGGGCAGCGCATAGTGGCCGAGGAAGTTGGCCGTTGGATGGCAGATCATCACCGCGGTCTTCGGCTGCGTGCCCGCGAGCTTCTGCTCGGCACCCCACACCGTGCGGGCCAGGCGCGCGACGCCCGAATAGATCTCCACCTTGGCGTGAGCCGCAGTGCGTGCACCGAGCAGGTTGCGTTCGATGTCGACGGTCATGATGTCGTTCCTATCGTGCGGACGGGAGGTCGAGCAGACGCCCCAACTGACTCGATGCGCCGCCGAACAGCTGGCCGAGCACGAAGGCCCGCTTGCAGTACAGGTGCGCGTCGTGTTCGAACGTGAACCCCATGCCACCCATGATCTGCACGGTGGCCGCGGCACTGATGTCGGCGTACTCGGCGGCCGTCAGGTGAGCACTGATCGCGTGGTAGTCGGCATCGTCGCGGCCTTCGTCGGTGGCGACGGCAGCGAAAATCGACTGCGCATACCCCAACTGGGCGCGCACGGCCATGTCGGCGCACGGGTGCTTGATCGCCTGGTTCACGCCGATCGGCTTGTCGAACTGGAAGCGGTTCTTGGCGTGCTCGGCCGACAGGTCGCGCACCGCCTCGTTGATGCCCACCAGCATCGCTGCGGCCAGCACATGGCCGCGACGCTGGATCGGGTCGACGTCGGCCGTCACGCGAGCGACCGGCACGGCACCCGCTGCCTCGGCACGACGCAGGCGCACGCCGGGGTCGATGCACGGCACCGCAGCGACGCCCGTGAGGTCGGCCACGCGCACCAGCACGGCTTGGTCGGGAGCAACGGCCAGTGCCAGCCCATCGGGTTCGCAGTCCAGCAGTTGCAGCGGGCCGGTCAGCGAACCGTCGGCCCCGATCAGCGTCGACGAGCCAGGGATCACGATGCCCACCCGCTGACCACCACCAATCGCCTCGGCCAGCGCGGCATCGCCGGCGAACGCGGCGACTCGGGCGCCCAGCACGCTCGACAGGAACGGGCCGGTGGCCAGCCCGCGACCGATCTCGCGGAACAGGTGCACCTCGTCGGCCAGGCCGAAGCCGACGCCGCCGAGCGCCTCGGGCAGCCCGAGCACGAACCAGCCGAGCTCAGCGGCGCCGCTCCAGGCGGCATCGTCGACGTTCGACGGTTCGTCGAACAGGGCACGGATGCGGGTGATCGGCAGCCGGTCGCGCAGGAATGCTGCCGACGACGAGATGATCTCGTCCTGCTCGGGGGAAGTGGTGAGGTCCATGTAGTAGCTCCGCTCTCGCCGTCACCGGGGCAGGCCGAGCACGCGCTCGGCGATGATGTTGCGTTGGATCTCGGACGTGCCGCCGCCGATCGAGGACGAGTAGGACAGCAGGTGGCGATCGACCCAGTAGCTGTCGTCCTCCTCCTCGGGGTTGGCCAGCGAGCGGGTGCCGAGCACTTCCAGCGCCAGCTTGTAGACGCGCTTGGTGAGGTCGGCGTCCTGCAGCTTCAACATCGACCCTTCAGGGCCGGGCTGATCGGTGCGGGCGTTGCGCGAGATGTTCAGGTAGGTGAGTGAGCGCAGCGCGGCGACATCGGCACGGGCACGCGCCAGCTTCTTCGCCAGCGCCTCGTCGTCGATCACCGGTCGGCCATTGATACTCGTGCGGCTCTTGGCCATCTCGATCAGCCGCTCGACGCTGGTGGACAGCTGCACCTGGCTGACGGTGAACGCAGTGCCGCGCTCGAACGACAGTGTGGACATCGCGACGCTCCAGCCGTTGTTGACGCCGCCGACCACGTTGGACATCGGGATGCGCACCTCGTCGTAGAACACCTCGGCGAACTCCTGCCCGCCCTCGATCGTCTTGATCGGCCGGGCTTCGATGCCGGGCGACTTCATGTCGCAGATCACCCAGGTGATGCCCTTGTGCTTGGGCACGTCGAAGTCGGTGCGTACCAACAGCTCCTGGTAGTCGGCGACGGGGCCGAAGCTGGTCCAGATCTTCTGACCGGTGACCACGAGGTGATCGCCGTCGACCACCGCACGGGTCTTCAGCGAGGCCAGGTCGCTGCCTGCCTCGGGTTCGCTGAAGCCCTGGCACCACACAACCTCGCCGCGCAGGATCTTGGGCAGGTGGAACGCCTGGTGCTC
Organism: Actinomycetota bacterium; assembly: GCA_030645495.1. Classification (GTDB taxonomy): domain Bacteria; phylum Actinomycetota; class Acidimicrobiia; order Acidimicrobiales; family Ilumatobacteraceae; genus UBA668. Next base: position 9,185 of record JAUSLV010000011.1, on the reverse strand, counting down.
GGCAGTGGCGCGCACCATCAGAGTCGGGCCGGCGTGGGCCAGGCCGACGAATCGAGCGTCGATCGGGGGCAAGCTGGTGCGGGCGTACTCCTCGTACCAGATCAGTTGTTGCGTCAGCGGCAACTCGCGGCCGCCGAACTGCTCGGGCCAGCCGATACCCGCCCAGCCTGCGTCGTACTGCCTGCGCTGCCACGCGAGGTCGAACTCGCGCATCGCCACCAGCTCGCGCGGCCGCCGGTCGCGCGGTGCGTTCTCGTTCATCCAGGTGCGGACTTCGTCACGGAAGTCGTTGTCCTCACTCGAAAATGCCAGGTCCATCAGTGCCTCTCGCCGTCAGGGGTGTCGGAAGTACTCATCGTGCGCACGATCAGCTGCGCCGGTGGCTGCGCTGACGTGTCAGCTCGGCGAGCACCGTGGCCATGTCCTGCCCGGTGGACCGAGCGGTGGCCTTCACTGCTTCCCACTCGGCCAACGAGGCCTGCGCCTGATCGCCGTGGTCGTTCCACGTGGGGTCCAGCGGCGTGGTGAGCTCGAGGCGGATGCCGTTGGGGTCGTAGAAGTAGATGCTGTAGATGATCTTGTGGTTCACCGGGCCGATCACGTCCACGCCCTGCGACGCGATCCAGTCGCGCCACGCATCCACCACCGCCGGCGACTCGACTTCGAGCGCCAGGTGGTTGAAGACGTTGTGCGCCGGGTGTGCCGCGGGCGACTGTTCCGGAAGCTCGGGGGCTTCGAAGAAGGCGATCGTCTCGCCACTCTTCATCCGGAAGAACGAGTGGAAGTACGGCACCGGATCACCGGTGGAGGGAATCGCATCGTCCATCACCGCGGCGACGAAAGCCATCCCGAGCACCTTCGTGTAGAACTCCACCGTCGCCGCCGTGTCGGTGGTGATGTAGGCGACGTGGTTCAGTTGCACCGGGGCGCCCGGCGCAGCCGACACGGCCTGCTGCGGCATGGTGGTCACTGCGACTACTTCCGCAGGTCCACGACGCTGCGACCCTTGGCCTCGCCGGCGAGGATGCCGGTGAGCACACCGTCGAGGTCGTCGAGGCCCACGTCGTGGCCGATGCTGGCCAACCCGGCCGGCTTGAGGTCGGTGGCGATGCGGCCCCACACCTCGCAGCGCTGAGCGATCGGTGCCATCACCGAGTCGATGCCCAGCAGCGACACGCCGCGGAGGATGAACGGCAGCACCGTGGTGGGCAGGTCGTTGCCGGCAGTGAGGCCTGAGGCAGCAACGGCGCCGCCGTAGTGGATCTTCTTCAGCACGTTCGCCAGCGGCACGCCACCCACGCAGTCGACCGCCGCGGCCCACACGGTGCTCTCCAGCGGACGCTTGCCCGGCTCGGCCAGCTCGGCGCGGTCGATGATCGACGACGCACCGAGGTCGGCGAGCCATCCCGACTCGGTGGGCTTGCCCGTGCTGGCCACCACGGTGAACCCGAGGCCGGCGAGCATCGCCACCGCGGTGCTGCCCACGCCACCGGTGGCACCCGTCACGAGCACCGGGCCGTTGGCCGGGGTGATGCCATAGTGCTGCAGGGCGATGACCGACATCGCCGCGGTGAAGCCCGCCGTACCGATGATCATCGCCTCGCGAGTGGTGAGGCCCTTCGGCAGCGGCACGACCCACTCGGGCTTCACCCGTGCGTACTGCGCGAAGCCACCGTGCTGCGCAACGCCGATGTCGTAGCCGTGAGCGATCACCTCGGTGCCGGCCGGCAGATCACCGGCCGCTTCCAGCAGCACACCGGCCAGGTCGATACCGGGCACCATCGGCGACACGCGTGCCACCTTGCCTGCAGGCGTGGAGGCCAGGCCGTCCTTGTAGTTGACGCTGGAGTAATGCACCTCGACGAGCACGCCGTCGGCCGGCAGGTCGCTCGCGGACATGGTGACGACGCCGCGATCGATGGTGTCACCGGACGTGTTGGCGCGGAAGGCTCGGAACGAGTCAAGGGTCATGACAGCACAGTAGTGAGCGGACTATTTCACCCCCATGTCGTTGGCGTGAGCAGGGGTATGGCACCGGAGGTTTCGATTCGCATGACGAGTCGACCGCAACCCCTACTATCGTGCCTGCGACACGTGGGGGATGACGGATGGCGACGGCTGCGGGGGCTGCAGAAGGACAGACGCACAAGACGGGTGAAGCCGTTGCCGCGCTTCTCCGCCAGCGGATCGTGCGCGGCGAACTGCCCGTCGGCACCAAGCTGCCCACCGAGGAAGAACTCACCGAACGCTTCGGCATCGCCCGCACCACGCTGCGCGAGGCGCTGCGCATCCTCGAATCGCAGGGGCTGATTCGCATCAAGCGCGGACGCGGCGGCGGTGGCACCGTCACCATGCCCGACCTCGCTCGCCTGTCCGAGGCCTTCGCCGGTGCGCTACAGATGCGTGGCACGTCGTTCGCCGACCTCGACTCGGCACGCCGTCTCATCGAACCCGAACTCGCCGCGTGGTTGGCCATGTCGCACGACGACGACGACCTTGCGCTGCTTGCCGCTGCCGCCGACGCGGCCCAGGACGCGGCGGACGACAACGACTTGTCCGCCTTCGCTGTCGCGGCGAGCAGGTTCCACACCCTGCTGCTCGAGCGTGGTCGCAACACGACGTTGTCACTGTTCTCACAACTGCTGAACCAGCTTGTCGAACACCGCTACCAGACGGGTGCCCAACGCGCGAACCAGCCGCTGCTGCGCCGCGCCGCCCGCTCGTACGCCAAGCTGCTCACGCTCATCGCCGCCGGCGATGCCGACGCCGCCCGCACCCACTGGCAACAGCAGATGACGTACATGATCGAATCCGCGCCCGACCAGCTGATCGACTACTACGACGGCCCGTCTCCCCGGCTACCGGTCCGCCGCGGGGGCGCTGCCCGCAAGTCCGCTTCGCAGGTCTGACCGCCGCAGCCGGTACCGACGGCTCGTACGCTGTGCCGATCAGCCAGCTGATCCTCACCCCCCAGGAGTACGACGAGTTCGTGCGTTCGCCATTCGCCGATGAGGCCGTCGGCGGGCCAGATGGCGTCACCTCCGTGGTGGTCACCGGTCGCACCACCACCGCCTCACCCGGCGCCTTGCCCGTCGTGGTGATCGCGCTCGCCCCCGAGCACGAATCCAGCCCGGCGCACGCCGACGTCGTCGTGAACGAAGCAGAACTCGCCACCGTCTCGGCCACCATCGCCGCGGCCCCGCTCGCCGCCACCTCGATCGCCGTCCTCCTGCGGTCGATGCCCACCACCGATGTCGAAGCCGGCCTGGCCGCAGAGTCCGCCGTGTACTCCACGCTGCAGGCCGGGCCCGAGTTCGCCACGTGGAGGGCAATCGCGCCGTCGTCCCCGTTCGTCGACGACTCGCCCACCGTGCGGGTCGAGCGCGACGGCGACGTGCTGACCGTGTGCCTCGATCGCCCACGGCGCCACAACGCGATCTCCACCCGCCTGCGTGACGAACTGACGGCCGCGCTGCAGTTGGCCGTGCTCGACGACTCGATCGTGGCGGTGCACCTCCGCGGTGTCGGAGCCTCGTTCTGCAGCGGCGGCGACCTGGGCGAGTTCGGCTCGCGGCTCGATCCGGCGAGTGCCCACCGCACGCGCCTGGCGCGCAGCCCCGCCCGGCTGATCCACCGGCTGCGCGAGCGCACGATCGTGCACCTCCATGGCGCGGCGCTCGGCGGCGGCATCGAGCTGGCAGCGTTCGCCGGCCGCATCGTCGCGCACCCCGACACCCGCATCGGGCTGCCCGAGGTGTCGTTGGGCCTGATCCCCGGGGCAGGTGGCACCGTCAGCCTGCCCCGGCGCATCGGCCGCCAGCGCACGGCGCTGCTGGCGCTCACCACCGGAACGATCGACGCCCCCACCGCACTGCGCTGGGGGCTGATCGACGAGATCGTGAACTGACCGGTGTGGTTGCCCGTGGCGGTCAGTCGCTGGCGGACCGTCAGTCGCTGGCAGGCAGGGGCTTGGCGTCCTTCAGCTGCAGCACTTCTCCAGCGACGGCGGGAACGCCCTCGCCGGCCTTGGTGCACAGCAGTTCGACGGACCCCGCCTCGTCGACGTAGCGCTTGCCCATGGCCGCGCCGCCGCCGTGACCATCGGCGACGTCGGTGCCGCCGGTGCGCTCGGCAGCACTCAGCAACGCCGGGTGACCGCCGATGGTGAGTTCGAGTTCGGCATGGGGGGTCTTCACCACGATGAGTTCGGTGGTGCTGGTGGCGCCGTAGAGACGGGAGCCTGCCTTGACGGTGATGGACATCTTCGTGTTCTCCTGGAGTGCCGGTGATGACTGGCTGAGGGATTAGCTGAGGGACTGGGTGAGCTCGGTGAGCACCACTCGCCGCAACATCTTGCCGGTGTCGGTGTGAGGAAGCGAGTCGCGGAACACGATCGTGTCGGGGGTCTTCGAGCCGCGCAGCTCATGACGAACGTAGTCGCGCAGCGCCTCTTCATCAACGGACTGGCCGACGCGCAGCACCACTGCCGACACGATGCGCTGGCCCCACACGTCGTCGGGGATACCGACCACGCACGCCTCCTGGACGGCCGGGTGCGCCAGCAGCACGGTCTCGATCTCGGCCGGAGCGATGTTCTCGCCGCCACGGATGATCGTGTCGTCGGCGCGACCTTCGATGAACAGGTAGCCCTCGCTGTCGAGCGAGCCGCGGTCGCGAGTGCAGAACCAGCCGTCAGCGTCGAGCACGCTGCCCGAGGCGTACTCACCCGAGATCTGCTCGCCGCGCAGGTAGATCATGCCGGTCTCACCGGCGGCCACCGGCTGCTCCATGTCGTCGCGGATCTCCACCTCGATCGTGGGCAGCACCTGGCCGGCCGACGACAGGCGACGCTTCACCGCCGGATCGTCACTGCTGATGGCGGCACGGTGATCGTCGGGGCCGAGCACGGCGATCGTGCTGGCGGTCTCGGTGAGCCCGTAGGCGTTCACGAAACCGGTGGTGGGGAACGCCAGCAGCGCGGTGGTGAGCACGCGCTCGCTGACCTTGGAACCGCCGTACGACAGCGACCGCAGCGAGGCCACCCCGGCCTCGGCGCCGTCGAGCGCCTCGACGATGCGCGCCAGCATCGTGGGCACCACCATCGCGTGAGTGACACCCTCGGTGCGCACGGTGCCCAGCCACGTGGCCGGGTCGAAATGACGCAGATACACCAGGCGACGGCCCGAGAAGGTGTTGGACAGCATGTTGGCCACACCGGCGACGTGGTACGGCGGCACCGACACCAGCACGGCTTCGTCGTCGCCGGCGCCACCGAACTCGACGGTGCCCAGCAGGTAGGCCATCAGGTGCCGGTGGCGCAGCAGTGCCGCCTTCGGCTCGCTGGTGGTGCCGCTGGTGTACAGCACGACGGCCACTTCGTCGTCGTCGAACGGCGGCTCGCTCGCGGGTGCTTCAGCGGGCAGGTTGGCCAGCCACTCGTCGAACAACTGCACCGGCTCTTTGATGCCACCGAGGCGAGCAGCGGTGTGCTCGTCGGCGAGCACGAGCGCACCCGGCTGACGGTTGATGAGCGAGATCAGGTGAGCGTCCTCGAGCCGGTAGTTCACCGGTACGAACGGGATGCCGGCCCAGGCCGCGCTGAACAGCGCCACCGGCAGCAGCGGATGGTTCTCGCCCGCGTACACCAGCGAGGTGTAGCCCGGCAGGGTGGACGCGCCGGCACGCACCAACTGCCCGAACTGAGCCCCCGTGACCGGCTCGGCGACGCTGCCCAGAAGGACGCGCTCGTCGAAGCCGGACTCGACCATCTCGACCAGTGATGCCAAATGCATAGCTGCCTATTCTTGACGACGATGTCAAACACGAGCAACTCCGATGGCTGGCGTCTGTACCCGAGCGCAATGGTGAAGCCGCTCACGGGTACGGTGGCTCGGCGACTCGGTTCGGTGCGGCGCACCAGCCACATCGACATGCAGGTCACATCCGACTCGTTGGTGCTGGTCGGAGCGGCTCGCGACCTGCACACCCCCACCGACCCGACCGCCGTTGGCGAGGTGCTCGCCGCGGCCACCGTCGCCGCCACGGCCTCGGCAACGCGGGTGCTGCAGCAGTTGGACATCACACCGCACCGGCCCGCCGCCGACGCCCTGATCGGCCGAGTGGTGGGGCCGGGGTTCCGCGACGCGTTGGCCCGCTGCCTCCCCGCCGAGATGGCGGCGTCGACGCCGCTCGCGCTGTTGCTCGACGACCTGCCGGTGGCTGCGCTGATCTCCGGGTACACCTACCTGTACGGCGATTCGTTGCCACAGCACACCGATGGGCCGGCAGTGAAAGCCGACATCTGTTCTGGCTGGCGCAGCGACGGCACCATGCTCGTCGCGTTCCGTGAGAAGGGGGCCATCCCCACACCCGTCGGCCCGCCCACCACACCGCTCGAGTCGCCCGACGATCCGCTGGGCTGGCACCCGATCGGCGAGTTGGGCCTTGGCGCGATGCGTCGCCGCCGCCTCGTCGACGTGTCGCCCGGCGACACGGCCGACGAACTGTGGGTGCAGGCAATGTTCCGCGACACCTACGTCGGGTTCGACGGCGTGGAGACGGTGCTGCACGAGTACACCCTTACGGCGGTGGCGGCCGCCGACACGCTCGTCATCCGGTCGTGCGACGCGATCCCCCGCGTGCTGCCATGGGTGGAGTGCCCGGTGGCCGCGGCGAGCGCATGGAAGCTGGTCGGCCACCCCACCACTCAGGTGCGCTCGCTCGTGCGCACCGACCTCCGGGGCACCTCCACGTGCACACACCTCAACGATCTACTGCGGTCGCTGGGCGACGTGGGCGTGCTCGCCGCCGAGCTGCGCTGACCCTTCTGTCAGACTCGCCGCATGTCCGACGCCACCACTCCCGCAGCGCCTGTCGTCCTCGTCGAGCGCGCCGGCCACGTCGCGCTGATCACGCTCAACCGCCCGGCTGCGCGCAACGCGATCAACGTGGAACTCGCTGCCGCGCTCGTCGCGGCGATCGGCGCGTGTCAAGACGCGAAGTGCATCGTGCTCACCGGCAACGGCACCGCGTTCTGCGCAGGTCTCGACCTGCGCAACCTGGGCACCGACAAGCTGATGGATCTGCCGCCGTTCATCGCGGCCGTCACCGCCAGCCAGGTGCCGGTGATCGCGGCCGTCAACGGTCCGGCGGTCACGGGCGGGTTCGAGATCGCGTTGGCCTGCGACTTCATCGTGGCCAGCACGGCCGCTGCCTTCGCCGACACGCACCTGCGCGTGGGCGTGTACCCCGGCCCGGTGCTGGTGGAGCTCCCCCGTCGAGTGGGCATGGCGAAGGCACGTGAGATCAGCCTCACCGGCAACTTCGTAGATGCCGACACGGCCCTGCGCATCGGCCTGGCCAACCACGTGGTGCCGCCGGAGGCGCTGATGGAGTTCACACTCGGCCTCGCTGACGCGATCGCCGAGCAGCCGGCGGCGATGGTGGCCACCATGCGCCGCGACTGGGACGAGACCGGTGAACTGCCCGTGCAACAAGCCCACCGTCGGCACATGGAGATCGCCCGCGAGGGCGGCTTCCACGGTGTCGGCAGCGACACGTTGAACGAGCACATGGGTGCCGTGGTGGCGCGGGCCAAGACGCAAGGCATCTGACCCGCGCCAGACAGATCACTTGGGGGCGAAGCGCTGGCCAGCGTCAAGGCGGATGCAGCCGCCGTTCAGCATCGGGTTCTCGATGATCGCCACCGCGAGGCGGGCGTACTCGTCGGGGCGGCCCATGCGCTTGGGGAACGCAGCGTCCTTCACGAGCACGTCCTTGAAGTCTTCGGGGATGCCCGAGGTGATGCCCGTGTCGAACAGGCTGGGGGCGATCGCATTGACGCGGATCCCGAACGAGCCGAGGTCGCGGGCCATGGTGAGGCACATGCCGGCGACGGCAGCCTTCGAGGCGGTGTAGGCCACCTGGCCGATCTGGCCTTCGTAGGCGGCGATCGACGCAGTGTTGATGATCACGCCGCGCTCCTGGTCCTCGTTGGGCTCGTTCTTGCTCATGTGCCAGGCAGCCAGACGGCTGATGTTGAACGTCGCGTTCAGGTTCAGGTCGATGACGCCGCGGAATTCGTCGAGCGGGTGGGGGCCGTCCTTGGTGAGCGTGCGCTTGGCGATGCCGCCGCCGGCAGTGGTGACCGACGCGTCGAGGCCGCCCAGCGCAGCAACCGCGTTGGCGATGACCGTCTCGGTGCCCTCGAAGTCGAGGATGTTGGTCTCGAAGAACTCGCCACCGATGGCCTTGGCCACTTCGGCACCGGCGCTGCCGGGCCGGTCGAGGATGGCGACCTTGCCGCCGCCCTTGGCGATGCGCTCGGCCGTGGCCCGGGCCATGCCCGATGCGCCGCCGACGATGATTGCCCGCAGGCCGTTGATCTGCACGTGTGATCTCCTTGATCGTGGATGTCGGCCGTTAGTCTCGTCAGCACTTGACGAGTGCGTCAAAGCGGGGCAGCAGGAGGGGCAATGGAGATCTGGGAAGTCATCGCACGCGAATGCATCCGCGACCTGGTCACGACGTACAACAGCAACGGCGATGCGGGCCGCTTCGTGCCGCTGATGGAGGTGTTCGCCGACGACTCGGTGATGGAACTGCCCGACCGCACGTACACCGGCAAGGCCGAGATCAGCGAGATCTTCACCGGTGCCCGCGCCAAGCTCACCGGCGCCACGCCCAGCTACGTACGCCACTTCGGTGCGACACACAAGATCGAGCTGATCGATCCCGACAACGCCACCGGCCGCATGTATTTCGCCGTCGTCACCCGCATCGGCCTCGACCACTGGGGCCGCTACGTCGACCGCTACAAGCTGGTCGACGGCACGTGGCGCATCCATCACCGCAAGGTGATCATCGACGGCACCTCCGACGGCTCCGTGATGGTGGGCTGAGCCTGCATCCGCAGTCGGCTTCTGGGGCTGATTCGTCCCAAATCGGCTTCTGGGCGATTCGTCCCGGCCGGTTTCCGAGACTGAGCCCGCCCAGAAAGCGAACCACCCCGAGAGCGACGGACCGCAAGCCCGCGCTGGACAGTGAGCGCCATATCGGGCAAAGTGCTCGCTCCCAGCGGTTTCTGGGGCTGATCTGTTCCATTCCCGGAACTGGGGCTGAATCGTCCCGGAGATGGAGACGATCCAGCCCCGGATATTGGAGTCCTCGGGCGATGAGCGCCCCGA
>JAUSLV010000003.1 GCA_030645495.1 Actinomycetota bacterium | reverse complement strand
CGCAGTAGGAATGCACAGCGCTGTGCAGTCCTCAACGGGACGGCCAAGCAAGTCGAGCAGCGCGTCGTGGATGGTCGCGTTTCTGACGCCGGCCGAGGTGAGAAGAAGCCGCCGCACCCGAGCAGATTGCCCTGATGGAGGATGAGATGCAAGGCGGTGCGGTGATTCGTAGCGTCGAGAGTCTGGCCGGGTGTCCCTCGAATGCCCTGTCACCGTGAGGTTGGCTTCCGAACGAACCGACCAGTCGGCCAAATCCAGGCGGCTTGATCTCGGGCTGCGGTACCCGTGGCAGGTGACCGGATCGGCGCCGAGAGAGATCCCTCAGCGGCTGACGGCGAGTGGTGCGAGCATCAGCGGCCGGGCAGCTGGCGGCGGCCGGTGCGGGCGGCGAACGCGTCGAGTGCCTCGAGCACGTCCGGGGCGCGCCACAACCGGTCGCGTTTGTTGTTCGTGAACTCGACGAGCACACCAGCATCGACGAGTGGTTGGAGCGCCCGATACACGTTCGTCTGGGGGATGCCCAGCTCACGGCTCAACGACGGAGCGTTGACCACCGGATGCCGCTCCACGATCTCGGTGACCTTCCACGCGGCCGAGTCGCGGCGGGCCTTCACCCTTTGTGACCACTCGGCACGGACACGGTGCAGGTCAGCGACGAGCTGCCGGCCGTTGGCGAGCGCAGCGAAAGTGGCGTCGGCGAACCGTTCGACGATCGGGGCCGGGTCGCCGTCACGGTATGCGCCGAGCGCCGCGAAGTAGGCGTCGATGTCGGTCAGCAGCCCCGCGGAGACCGGGACGGTCACGTGTCGGGTGAGTCGGGCGTGGCGCAGTTGTGCGTGGACGAGTGCCCGCCCGACACGGCCGTTGCCATCCGGAAACGGGTGGATCGTCTCGAACTGGGCGTGGGTGATCGCCGCGTGCGCGAGGGTCGGGATGTCGGTGCGGGCGATGAAGCGGATCAGGTCGTCGATCGCAGCCGGCACCCGGTCCTGGTGCGGGGGGATGAACTGGGCGGCGTGCGGGCTGTAGTCACTGCCACCGATCCACACTTGCTGGTCGCGCCACCGTCCGGCGATCGCCGGGGCGCTGTCGCGCAAGAGCGCGTCGTGCATGTTGAGGATCGCCGGACCGTCGAGCCGGTCGGCGAGCGCGATCGCGGCAGTCATCGCCCGTTCGTTGGCGACGATCAACGCCGCGTTTCGGTTCCCATGGCCGAGTTCGGCTTCGGCGATCGCACGGGCCGAGGCGGTCAGGTTCTCGATCTTCGACGACGCAGCGGATTCCGAACGGAGCAGGATCGCACTGAAGGGTGCGATCTCGGCCCCGGCCTCGGCGTCGAAGCGAGCGATCTCGGTGCTCGCGGCCTCGGCGACGGCCAGGACTGCGGCCGGAATGGTGGCCTGCACGTCGGCGATCACCGGCGGGATCGCCGCCTGGTACGGCTGGCGGGCGAGCAGGCGAGCCTGCCGTGACGCCGGCAAGTCGTCACGGCTGTGCCAGTCATATGCTTCGAAGTCGACGGCCGGCCACGCCACGCGTTCGGTCACCAGCACACCTCTCTGATATCACTTACGGTTAGAAGTGATACTACCGTGTCGGGTTGGTATCGGTTGGCACTCAGCCGGCGCCGCAGCGGCCAGCGTTGTCCAGCGAGTGGAGCGGCAGGTATGGGCGGGTCGGTCGCACGGTCAGAAGACCAGGACGTCGACTGCGCCGTGGATGCCGGGCGCTCGGGCAAGTCGAGCGTCGGCCGTCACGAGTGGGCACGAGAGGCCCTCGGCAAGCGCAACGTAGGTGGCATCGTATGGGGTCACGTTCGACCGAAGTTCGTAGGCCCGGATCATCAACGGGCCGGTCGGAAAGCGGGTGATCGGAAGTGAAAGCAAGTCACCGACTGCTGATCGGAATCGTCGCGCTGTGAGGTCTCCAGCGCGCCAGCGCCTGCGGAGCACGGAGACGGTCTCGACATCGACGAGGTCCGGCGCGGACCACTGCGAGGCGGCTGCGATCCGGGTGCGTGCGGCGCGTCCGGCTTGCCCGTCGTCGCCGACCACATTGGCGAGCACCGACGCGTCGATCACTATCAACGGTCGCCGCGCTCCTCGTCGAGGTCAGCGACGGCTCGTTCAAGGCCGACGCGCCCACCGTTCCGGCGAGAGATGCGCGCGAGCACGTCGTCCATTGTGGGCATCGATGCCAATCGTGTGAGTTCAGTGGCCAGGTACTGCTGAAGTGACTGGCCTGCCGACGCGGCGCGGCGCTGCAGGCTCGCGTGCACGTCATCGGGCAGATCGCGTACTAGTACATTCGGCATGCTTGCATTCTGCTATCAAATCGTCCATACGGCAACTCACGGCTGACGTGACAGATCGGCAGCTCTGTTCGGGTCAAGGTTCCATCCGGGTCACGGTGGTGACGCGATCGATGGCCTTGTCGAACGAGGCAATCGCGCCGACGCCGGCAGTCTCCGCACACGCCACGAGGTACGCCTCGGCGAAGTCCAGCCGATCGACTTCGTAGACCTCGATGGCGCGAAGCAGTAGCGCGGGGTCGACGGTGATCATCGAGCGCATGGCGATCAGCGACCGCATCGCGGTGGCGACCTGGTCGCGAGGGGCCTTGTAGAACGACTCGAGGACATACACAGTCTCGGCGACGATCAGGTCGGCAAGGTACAACTCGGGCTGGCTGGCGAGGAATGCGGTGGCTCGCTTGGCCATCGCTGGCGGGTCACCTGTGAGGTGCCTGACGAGGATGTTTGTGTCGACGAATGCCGTCATCGGCGTGCGTCAGTGCGGACCGAGCGTGTCGTGCGGATGACGTCGTCCCACGCTGCGTTGCGTCGGGCCGCCGGGACCTTGATCGTTCCGGCCAGCGACAGGAAGTCCGGCGTGCGCGCGAGCACGGCACGGTTGCCCTCAACGCGGAAGACCACATTGTCTCCCTCACCGATCCCGAGCGCGTCACGGACCGACTTCGGGACCGTGATCTGACCCTTCGAGCTCATCTTCGCTGCGATCTCCATCACATCTCCTTACTCATAGCTGGTTGTAAGGATAGCGCACCATTGGTCAGAGTCTCCGCAACCGCTCGCAATGCCCGAACTGGAGCCGGCTGCCCAGCCACACCTATCGGCAGTTCTGGGGTGCTGCTGCAGGCAGAACTCGTTGCTCTCAATGTAATTCATGACGTAGTGGCGTTCGCCGCGCTCTTCGACGAAACGGACTTTCTTGGCCCCGAGACAGCGCCGTCTGGTAATTCGGCCCTACCCGTGATGTTGCGAAGGGTGTACACGTCGGATGTGGTGTCCAATCTTCGTTCGCTGATAGTTCCCGGGTTACTCGTGATGAGCCTTTCCGCCTGCAGCGACAGCTCCACAGGGGCGAAGCCCTCGACCAGTATGAGCGCCAGCACCACGGCGCCGTCCACGGCCAGTAGTACGCCCGTGTCAACCGATGTGGCGACCACGACGTCGACAACAATCCCGAGCGACCGGCTCGCTGCTTGGCCCGAACCTACTGATTCGTTGCCGCTTGATGAGATTCCGTTCCTGCTACCGGGTGCACAGGTGGCATCAGCCGGTGATCCCGTGCGGTCCGCCTTCGACGGCGGCAGTGCCGCGCCCGCGACGTTCACTCAGGTCTTCGCCGATTCAGAGCGCGACATGGTGCTGACGCTGCAGACTCAGCCGGGCGGAGTCGAGTCGACCCCCAACGATCTGCGGCAACCCGTCACGATCGCCGGCTGGGACGATGCGTTCCTCACCGTTGGCGGTCTCCGCCTCGTCGCCTCCGAGCCTGGCGGGTTCGTTCGGCTTGCAGGGACCGGCATCGACTCGGACCAAGCGGTTTCAATCCTGACCTCGATGCGACGCCGCGCTCGCGGCACTGCGGGCTGGGATCTGTCCGAAGCCTGGAACGATCTGGTCGAGATCAACGGCGCTTGGGAAGACTCTGCCGGTCAACGATCGATCACCTGGTTTGACGGAGACCGTGTCGTGGCCCAGATGTTGAGTTCTCCCGCGTCCACGCACTTGATCGCGCAGGCGCTTGGCGCGTCGTTTCAGCGTGTCGACGTCAACGGCACACATGGTTGGCTGAACTCCACCGACAGCCGCCGCTCAATCGTCTGGGCAAACCCTGATGGCACCGTTGTCGTGCTCGGCACTGTCGACTCGAGCATCGACCCGCTCGTTCTCGCACGAAGCGTCCAAGTACTCGACCGTGCAGCCTACGAGGCGGCAACGACGACCCAAGTCCCGGCCGGCGTCGGCGACGGATGCGACGGCAGCCTGTTCTGCTAGCACGGGCAGACGTGCTCCTCACGCCGCCAACAAACGCATCGGAGACCCGCGAAGGAGCCCCTGCAGGCGGATTTCTGCACGAGATGATCTACGAGACGCAGCGCAAAGACCTTCTGGACTACGCGAAGGCACTGCGACAGGTCTACGTCGAATGCCTTGCATTTCGTGCTCTGTGACGTGCTTATCGGCAGCTATGCACTCTCAGATGAGGTGGGGGCGACGGTGGTGACAAACCAGGCTGCCGACGATTCTTGAAGTCCAACCTCAAACGTCTCGTTGACACCGACCAGCGTGACGCCGACGGTGCCTGGGCCTGGCCCCAACCACGACGCGGCCAGCCGCGGGCCGACCACCGACACGCTGACGACTTCAATGTTCAAGCGCTTTCGGAACGGGTTCGGGATGCGGATTCCCGGCGGCAGGAATGACGTGAACTCCAGCAGTCCCGGAGCAAGGTCGGCGACCCCATGCGTCCAGCCAGTCCCAGGGCCTTTTGTGGAATCGCTTGCCCGCCGAAGAGAGCACTCAACTCGCGATTGCGAGGCGAGTCGACGAGCGCGCCGGCGATTGAAGCGCTGCCCGAGATTCCATCCAATCGAACCACCGATTGCGCTCTCCACAACATCGCTCATCGCTAGGAGGCTACGGGTACGCATGCTTGGTCGCCCCGAACCGCAGATCTGCTCGCAATCCACGACGCGAGAACCCTCGCGCTTTGCTCCTTGGCCGAGTTGGGTACTTCATCAGCGTCATGTTGGTGGGTGCTGCGGTTATCGTGCACCTCGCCTCCAGTTGCGTGCCGGGGCGGCAATTCGGGAGTGGGTACCGTGAACAAGCGAACGTGGTCCGGAGGTGTCTGCCTCGTCCTCTCGACTTCGATGCTGACTCTTGGCTGCACCGATGGCGGCGAACGGGAGCAGATCGAAGCTGGCGTCTATGTCGGTGAGTTCGTTGAACCGCCGTTCGATGCAGAGTCGTCGGTGCGAAAGATCTCGTGGGCCCTAACACTCACGGCTACCGGTGATGAGTGGTGCATCTCAGATGTCAAGCTCGGAGAACAAGTAGTACCCGACAAGTCGGACGAGTTGTGCTGGAGCGCGGCCAGCACGGCTACGCCCACCGCGCAGACCGTTGCTCAGCTTGATGGCGGAACGCTCATCGTGGTGTTGGCACCGAACTACGAGGTACTCGGTGTCGAACTCGGTTCGTCTAGCACGTCGTCGGAAGTTCTCACTTCCGAGGACGGACCCGTGATTGCCATTCTGAAAGTCGGTGACTCCACCGGCGCCTCAATCACTGTGCGCGAACCCGGGAACGGTGACCTGACGATTCCGCTGTAGGTGTGGCTGAAGCCGCGTGTTGCCACCATGCGCCCTACCTCAAGCCATTGCCGCCGCTGCCCCGTGTCTGATCGCGTCCCGACGACTGAGCCACGCAGAGCGGCAGTTGCGCCCTCTCGATCTCGCTCATGCGTCGCCGAGCGTCGACCTCAGAGGACGCTTCTGCGATTCGGACGAACTCTGCGTCCCACCCGTCGAAGCGAACCTCGACGACCCACCACTTGTCCGACCGGTCGATCCGCTGGAGCACAGGCTGCGCGATCCAATCGCCGATGATCGCGATCGGGAGAGTCACGAGGCGGACTCCGTAGGCCACAACGAGTACGAGAAGGCTCCCAGCGAGATCAACCCCAGCGTTCGACGCGAACACGTTGCCAGTCCTCATTCGGTACAAGCGATATCTCAACCTCTCCTTCGGGGAGAGAAACCTTCCTCTGCGCACGAGCAGTAACGGCCGTCTCTTGTCCTGCACCAGCGCAGATTGCACGAAGTGCACCCGGTTGTCCAGCGCCAGAACGGCAGATCTGGGCGGTCAGGTCGTCGCCGGACCGAGCTGCGCGTCGAGCCTCATTGGCCAGTCCGGGTTGGCGAGGCCAGCGTTCATCAAAAGGTCGCGCCAGTCGATCTGTGCGAGAGCTATCGCATCGTGGAGCTCGGTGACCCGGCCCGACGCGGCGAGCACGATCGCCGCCTGTACTCGCTCAGTGTCATTCGCCTCGCCTACGAGCCGGCAGACCTCGTCGGCACTTTCGCTGGCACCGAAGTCACGTTCGATGCGCTTTCGAAGTCGCGGGGTCACTTCCATCGCTCCCATCGTGCCACCCGCGACCCGCCCAGTTCGGCAGCTATGCGCCGATGACGGTAATGACGTTGTTGCCTGCGGGTCACCCGATGCTGGCTCGTCTTGCGCTTCTAAGTGGGTGGACGCAGGGTTCCGAGGATCGACCACATCGAGGCGCACTCGGGTTCGTCAGGGCAACCGACACTCCAGGGAAGCTCCTGCCGATGGTGGCCGTCCTCCACTTGTCCTTGGCCCGGCCCGGGGATGTCGTACAGATGATCGTCGAGTTGAAGTTGGTAGCTGGCCTGGTCAGGCAATCCTTGAATCGTCAGCCACATCAAGCAACCGCGGTCTGGCTTTGCCTTGAGCTCGGCCACCAACCTGCCCGCGAACCGCTCGACGTCGTCCGCCGGGGCAAATGGACCGAGCACCATCCGACCGACATCGAGCACGTGCGAATCCAAAGACTCAATGGTGGCCGTCGTGAGTGCCGCGCCATCGTCGCCGATCACCTGCACCACCCCGCCCTCACGGAAGCCCGCATAGCTGCCGGTGCCCGCGCAGCTCGTCGTCTCGTCAACCACAAAGTTGCCGGTGCCCTGCAACTCGATCATCAGATCAACGCTGAAGTCCGCCGCGACTGACGTCACCGACTCCTCCGTCGTGATGGGGAGGAACGAAGGCCCGCTGCCGTCAGGGGCGACCGTGGAGACGGCCGCCGAATCACTCTGCGGACTCTGCGCTGACTCAGCCGCGCAGGCACTAACCGTGAGTGCTCCTATGGCACCCAGCCCCAGCGCGCAGAGCAATGGTCGAATCACTACCAGGTTCTTGCTCGACACCCGACTACCTTGCCCGATCCCGAGCCGGCTGTCCAACCGGCCCTATCGGCAGCTCTGCGCTACAGCGAGTCCACGACCCGAAGCTCCACGGCAACCCGGCGGCATTCCGCCACGACCGGACCAAGCTCGACCTGCCACGGCTCACGGCGCATGTCGAAGTCCGCTGCCCGCGGGTCGAGCCATGAGGGGGCGGCAGGCATCACTCCGGACAGTTCGTTGAGGGAGTGCTGGGTGAAGCCGTCGCTGAGCAGACGCGCAGCGCCATCCGCCAAGTCTGCGTACATGTCCGCCGATCGGCCGTCACCGTTCGCTCGGAACACCGTCGCAATCTGCGAAGCGAGTCGGTGGATCTCATCGAGTTGACGCTGACGGGCTTCCCGAGATGGGCCCTTACCGCCCCGTCGCCACCAGCCCCGCACCCGAGCAGATTGCCCGAAGTGGCAGGCGTTGTCCAGCGGGCATATCGGCAGATATGAGCGGGTCAGGCAACGGCGCGCAAGATGAGCAACCCGATCGCTCCGATACCGATCACAGCTTTCACGAAGGCTGCGGACGACGGGCGGTCGGAATGGAAGTAGTCCCAGACACCCCAGGCGAATACGGCGGTGGCGGCAACGAGCGGAAGCACGGTCGTCATCGACTAACTCCTATCAGTTCGAGTGCCCCCGCCCAGAGCGGCAGCTAGGCGCTCCGTCGCTAGTCAGTCAGTCAGTCGTTCGTGTCGGGCAGGAAGCGGAAACTCGCGGCCAGCAGGACCGCGCAAGCAATGAGGCCAGCCATCGCACCAACCTCGAAGAACAGCCAGTTGAACGTCTTGCCAGTTCCTTCCACTTCCGGGACCATCGTCAGATCCGTCACGGCTCCATCGCTCAACGCCCCGACTTTGTAGCCGAGCAGCGCCCCAAGGCCGCCTCCGAGCACAAGGAAGAGGAGTGCGTACACCTGGAGAGTCGCCTTAGCGGCAGCTTTGGCGTCTGTGGTCGTCATGCCCTTCTATCGACTTCTCGTAGCGCGACCTTGATCGACACGCCTAACGGCAGATATGGACGGGTTGACGATCAGAGGTACCTTGTGGCGATGGCGTCTTCTGCATATCCGCTCGGTGGTACCGAGCGCCGACTTCAGCAGCGAGTTCAGGCGCTGCTTGGTGACGGCGAAGATGTCCGCGCAGCCGTTGTAGCGATCCTGGGGCCGCGTCCCGGCCTGGAAGCGATGTTCGCTCCGGTGCTCGGTCTGTTGCCGTGGCTGTTCGCGAACGCTCGCCGACGGTTCACCACCATCGCCGTGACGGACCGAGGTCTGGTCATCCTGGAAAACTCCGGTCTCCGGCGACCGGTGCGAGTGAGGGAACGTTTCGACTCCCTCGACGTGCTCGGCCCGATGAACGACACGGTTGGCGACGCATCGATCGAGGTGAACGGCGTCCGCTACTGGATCGAAGGCATCTGGTCGCCGCAACTGTATGAGATGCGCAAGCTCACGAGCTCTTCGGCCGACAAGTAGCCCGCCCAGAGCGGCAGATCTGGGCGGGTCATGAGCTGGGACGTAGCTCAACTGGAACCGTGCCGTCAATCCTTCGCGCCCGGAATCGGGTTGGGATGGCCCCACACGCTCATCTGCAGTTGTCGCTTCGCGGCCCGCATCAACTCGCGCACCATCTCACGTCGCGCATCCTGACGGCTAGCGAACCATCCGGTGGTTCTGATAGTGCCGCGTTCGCTGTAGAAGAGGTGGAACCTGGCCCCATCCTCCAGGATCCAGAACACTTCCGGTATCCAGTCAAAGTCATCTTCTCGGACACTGCGAGGATCGAATCCATGCCGGTTGACGTAGTCGAGCACGTCACCCTCCGACACGTCCAAAAGATCCCCGATGCGGACGTCACCTAGGGCGAGGCCCGCAGGCAAGCGGCTCTCCGCCCACTGACGTATGTCCGGCGCCGCGGGGGTCCGTCCCAACCTTCTGTGCCCGTACGGGTAAAGAATCTGGCGGATCTGTTCATCCGCAGATGCCGCCTTGATGTTCACGTTCGCCACCTCGCTGACCTCAGAGTAGCGACGACGGTCGCCCCGAGGCAGCAGGAGACGGGAGAACGCCTATCGGCAGTTCTGCACTCGCTCCGACCAGGAACAACCGTGGTCGTTGCCGCAGTCACTCTGACGGGGAGCGCATCTTCTCCGGGTCCTGGAGAAGGTCGGCGGACTTGCCCAGGTCACCCAAGACATCGTGCAACTCCACCCACTCCACCAGGGACTCGGTGGTGCGCAAGCCGTTGTTCGCCAGCCACATGGCCAACGGACCTACTGGAGGCATCTGCGCGGCAGCGATCGCCTTATCGGTGTGCTTCGAGCGGTTGTAGCTGAGGTTGAGGCGCTCTTCGGGGGAACCGTCGCCTACCTTGAATGCGTCCACCCCGGTGAGCTTTCGCCACACGTCGATTGCTTGCCACGCCAGGGCGACGCATTGCTCCCAGTGGTGCAACGCTGATCGGTAGGTCTTCACGGGCTGCTCACCGGCGGACCGGCGTTCGACGAACCGCAGCGTGGCGTCGCGGCCCAAGTCGTACTCTTCGAAAGCTGCCGTCGTCCGTCGGATGAAGGTGAACACGTATTCCTTGGTAGGTGACGTGTAGGCAGTCCGCATCGCTGAGTTCAAGAAGTAGTTCGAGGGCCAGAACTCCGCTTCCGGGTGCACCAGTTCTGGGATGTTCGCCTCTGTGAACAGCGAGATTTCAGTAGCGAGGTGCTCGTCGAATAGCTGCCAGTTCCACGACACCGCCATGGCTTGAGATTAGACGCAGGCGTTCCGTGCAGATCGGCAGTTATGCGAGGTCGCCTGGCGGTGACTCGACAGACTCGCCGTATCCATCTGTCTTGAGTACGAGAACGTCGGTAGGGCGAATCATGACGATGAGGTCGTCGCCGACTTCTAGGTTCATCTCGATCGCGGAATCGCGAGGCACTAACGCCTCGACTTCCTGCCCGTCGGGGAAGCTCACCACGACACCGGCCACGCCGCTGCCAATGCCAACGCGGCCAACGGTCGCTCTCAGCATGTTTCGCGGCTTGTCACGCAGCCGATCCGGCAGCCGAGTCGCTCGAATGAAGTACCGCCTGTCCTGGGGATACGGCCGGATCGGGATGTGATCGATCATCAGATCCTCCGGTCCGAAGTCGTCAGGGGAGAGTCCGTTGCCCGCCAGGAACGTGTGGAACGCCGCGTCTGCCGCCTCGGGCTGCAGCGGTCCCGCAACGAGCTGGAAGAAGTTGAATGGAGAAGACCGCAATATCTCGAGCAGGTGGCGACACGCCTCATCCTCGGTCGCGAAGTGATGGTGCGAAGACTCCTCCCCGCGCTCGCTGTAGTAAACGACCCACCCTTCTGGACGGCGGTCGATCACATGAGTGTCGTCCTGTCGGCCGCCGTTCAGCGAGTAGCTGTAGGGACGGATCCCCTCCCGATACAGGATGTCCGCAAGCTCCGAACGATTCACTCCGCGTCAGCCTCTCGACGTCTGACCATCGACCATGTTGCACATGTTCCCACGTTACGCGTACGCCTCGGGCTTCCAGGCAGCGCCTAATGCCCGAAGCCGAGCCCGCTGTCCAGCCACCTAACGGCAGATGTGTGCGGGTCAGGTCGGCAAGACTGGGCCGGTGAAGCTGTTGCCCGCATTCGTGGTCGATCGACTTCCTGACGACTGGTGGCGTCCGGGGAACCTTCGACGCTTCCTCAGCACCGACGTTCACTTCTGCGACGACGACCACGTGAAGTCGATCGAGGTGAACGGTCGACTCATCGCACAGGGGCGCAAAGTGTTCCCGTACGGCAGGTGGGACTGATGCGCCAAGATCAGCAGCTAAGCGTGCCGTGGATCGCACCGCCGGTCAGAACGCGATGACAGCAATCCATCCGATTGCGTACAGAACAACTGCAGCGAAGTAGTAGCGCTTGTCGTGGCGGTGTTCGTCACCCTGCCATGGCCAAGCGCCGCTCACGAATCGCATGAGCAGCAGACCGAACACGGCGAAGATCGTCGCCCAGATCATGCCATCGGCACGGAGTTGCAGCGCGATCACGACTCGACCCTAATGTCCGAGGTGGCCGCCCAGCGCAGCACCAGAACGGCAGATATGAGCCACCAACGGGTCAGGTCGCTGGGTCCATCTCGAAAGGCCGAAACGCCACCGTGCCGCATGAGGGGCAGGCATGTGCGGCACACGACTCACCGCTGGTGATCAACCGCCGACGATTCTTGGGCCACTCGTTACCGTTGGACCACCAGAGGTGTTGCCAAGAGAAACCGAACAGCACGAAACCTGGCTTGGTCCCACGAACTCCGATCGCCCCTGGCACCATCTTTTCGCCGCAGGCGGGACATGTCATTCCAACGGTCATTGGCGGCAACCTATCAACGCCGCGCCCGACGAAGATCGGCCACTCTCTTCGTAAGACCCGTGAGGTGCGTAGGGCGAGCCGATCGGCAGTTCGGTGTGGAAGCCCAGTCTGTCAGCGATTGCGCCGCGGTGGGCTGGACCTCCAGACCATGCGTTCGGCCTCGAGGTCCGACTGGATCTGATGCTCTTCTGCCCACGCCTGCACTTCACCTGCGATCACCCGGGCGACGCTCGGTCTGTATGAGAACGTGGCGATGAACCTGACGGGTCGCCGACGGCCCGCGAGCTTGGAATCACAGTCGGCAACGACCACTGGCACCCACGCTCGTGGGTTGTAGTTCTCGATAGCGAAGCGCTTGACGCTCGCCGTCGGAACCTGTGCGACGGCGAACCGGTTGCGCCAGCGAATCACCTCGGGTTCGAATTGAACGAACGGGTAGAACCTCAGTGGCACGACGACAAGCAAGGCCGTACAGACCACAGCAAGAGACGCGAACTGGATGACGTCCTCGGGGATCGCGAGCGCAAAGAAAGCAGACGCGACTGCAAGCGCAGCCATCGTGATGGTCAGCCATGCGTTCGGTCCGAACAGCCCTTGCCAAAGATCGCGCACCTCCAGCGTCTCTCCCACGCGACGGGTCCCGCCCCGGCGCAGGTCGTCCGACTGAAGCACGCGAGCAGATTGCCCGAAGTGGCCGCACTTGTCCAGCGAGCAGAGCGGCAGCTATGCGTGGCGACCCGGCGTGATCTTTACAGCGCGATGTGGGTAGCCATCCTGGCCCGGCGTCTCGTACGTCACGGTCACAAGATCGTCGGCCGACAGCGTCCGGTAGCCATCGCCAGCGAAATTGACAAAATGCGCCCAGATCTCGCCCTCGACGTCCCTCGATCGGATCGCTCCCCAACCCTCTTCCTCATGCCAGACGGAAACGAGACCAACGATTGGACCGTGCTCTTCGCGATTCACGTCGACAGTGTTCCAGAAGATCAGCGACTCATATCGGCAGGTATGGCGCGCCGAAATCGGACGAGGCCTGGCGGTTCGAAGGCGTATTTGTACTGCTTACGCGCGAATAGCGGTGTGCTCATGACTGTGCAGCAGTACGCTTTTCGCGATGGCGCGGCTTCTCGTACGACTTGCCTGCTGCTTCGGTCTCACCACGGTCGCGACCGGGTTCGCCTACTACCTGGATGTTCGGCGCGACCTCGTTCTTGGCGTCGGCTTCTACCTGTTTTCAGTCCTGTTGACAATTGCCATTGCGATCACGGGGAGAGTTGAGAATCCGGCCTTGGTGGCAACGGCTTCTGCGGCAGGGACTTTCACGGCATTGGTGCTGGGCTTCGCTTGGCGATTGCCGGTGGCCGACGGCGATGGCCTGTGGGTCTTCGCGTACGGATACTTGAGTGCCCTGGTAATCATCGAATGGCTCATCTCCTGGGAACTTGGGGCACGAAGGGCCGAGTGACGGTCAACGGGGCACCAGTCACTTTCGGTTCTGGCGCGTCGGTTCACTGGTGCGCCTCTCGACTAAACCTTCGTCGTAGCGAGAGAACGACGAGAAAAACGAGCAGCAGCACCGACACGACGAATCCGCGCTCAGCTCCCACGTCGGCATCTACAACCGCATGGGCCCAGGTGTAGGTCAGCGAGACGCCGAGCGCGACGGAGATCGTCGCAATGAGAATCCAATGGATACGCGTGTTAGCCAACCAGCGCATCATGCCCCGTTCCGGCGGCCAAGCGCAAGCGCACCTAGCGGCAGATCTGGCGCTCCCAGATCGACCCCCGGTCCACTGCCCGTGCCGGCAGGAGAGCCCTCTCGTCGAGCTCGCTTCTGCAGGGAGATAGACGGTTGACGCTTGCACGGCGCGGGAGCAAGCTGAGCCGATCCGTGGATCAGACCCGAGAAGAGACGCCATGTCAGCTGACGCGCACATCGAGGTGGTTCTGGACTACTTCGCGGCATGCAACACCGGTGAGATCGATCATCTCCTTCGCACTTTGCATGACGACGTCGTCCACTACTTCCTGCCCGCCGTGCACCCGCCCATCCACGGCGCAGCCCATCTCGCCAACTACTGGCGGAAGTTCAAGAAGGTCTACGACCCGACGTGGAAGATCGATCACCTGATCGGGAGTGGCGACGAGGTGGTCAGCGAGTGGAGTTGCGCGTACACGTTGCCAAGCACAGGCAGTCGCATGATCTTCCGCGGCTGCGAGTGGTACGTCATGAAGGAAAGCCGGATCGCAGAGGTTCGCGCCTACTACGAATACAACGAGTCCAAGGATTGCCAACTCAACGGATTCCCCTACGCGGATCGCTCGTATCTCGGCAAGTAGGCCACGGCCGCCGGTCGGCGCAAACCGCCGGTGACCGGGCAACGACCTTGCACGCGCCAACGCCGTCCACTGGTGCGTCGCAGCGCAACGCATCGCACGCGACGTCTTTCGAACACGGTCAGGAAGCGCTAAATGCCCGAACCGAGCGGCCATGTCCACCGTGCAGATCGGCAGCTCTGTGCTAGCGCGAGGTCACAAGTTCCAAGCAGCGGAAAGCGACAGCGCCGCCCGGCATAGAAACTCGGCACCGACCTATCGTGTCCTGAAGATGCCTAATCCCCGAAGCGCGAAACCACCCGAGCTGCGAACGCTGATCGGCGCAGTGGCGTGGGGCTTCGCGATTCTCGCTGTTGCGTGGATCGGCATCGTCGTCATCACCCGCGGCGACGACAAGGAGACCGCTCAGCAGTTCTTTGATCGTCACCGAACAGACCTTGATCGAGTCGCCGAACTTG
>JAUSLV010000030.1 GCA_030645495.1 Actinomycetota bacterium | reverse complement strand
GTTCAACAACCGGCGGTTGCACAGCGAGCTCGGCGACATCCCACCCGACGAGTTCGAGGCCACCTACTACGCTGCCCGCAAGGGCCAACAACCCGTCACAACAACAACCCGGACCTGATGCAAAACACCGGCCGATTCAGTGTGGTCGTATCCGAACGTGCACGGCGATGTGGCGGCGGTGTGCGATGGTGCAGGGGTGAAGCAAGGTGCCACGCTCTCGTACGACCCGTATGGCAACACGACCGCCCTGCCCGACAACTCCGATGGCAACTGGGACTACGGCTGGCTCGGCCAACACACCAAGGGTACCGAGCACGCTGCGGGCCTATCGAGTGTGATTGAGATGGGCGCCCGCATCTACGACCCCAACACCGGCCGGTTCATGGCCGTCGACCCCGTCGAGGGTGGGACCCCGAACGATTACCTGTACCCGAGCGACCCTGTTAATGGACGTGACCTAACGGGTCTGTGTTCTATAAATCCTTTCAGCGATGACGACTGCTACTCCAAAGCAGCCAAGAAGGTAGTTAGTGCCGTCAAGACGGTTCGAAGAAAGACTCACCAGACTCTCCGATTCATTGCCAATGCGCCGACGACCGTCACCTTTCTAGCAATGAACCATCTGGCTCATCCGACGGGTGGTGCGGGCCACTGTGGTATGAACTGGCAAGAGATTATGATTGTCTGCCACAGTGCGGAAAAGGGCGGGCTCGTTCAAGGTGGTGGAACAACATATGGCAGCCTATTTATCACTTCTGGCGGACCACCCGATTCGCGACTAATGGCTCATGAGGGAAAGCATGCTGATCAGTGGTCATTTCTGGGGCCGGCTCTGTTCGCCTCGGCCTACATCCTCACTTCGGCAGTAGCTCCGGGGGACGGCAATCCCTTCGAAAAGCTCGCTGGGCTCTATGATGGCTGCTATACGACACCACCTAGGCAGGGGTGTTAATCCGATGCGACTTCTTCTGAGCTCGGCAGCCCTCCTATTCTGCTTTCTATCTGGTTGCTCAACCGCCCCGATCGACACATTCGGAGTAGTAACGACAGCCGACCAGTCGCGTGTCTGTTTCCGCGACAGTGTGGACGAGAATGAGATATGCATTGACGACACCAGACTTCTCGAACGCAGCGGCGACACTTTCCACGTCGGTGACTGCGTGCGTCTCCGGCAGATCCCGGAATCCTCAGGTACGGCGACCCTCAGTGTCAGACCGTCAGCGGACTGTCTGTAATGAACCTTGTCTACACGGAGGTGCGGGCTGGGGCCTGACACGGTGTGCCGATGGCCGTTCGGTGGCCGAGCAAGAGTGAGTGCGAACGCCAGCGCGCCGATCGGACGGCCCGCGTGACGAGAAAGATGACAATCGCCGACTGCACGGAGTCGTCTGTCGACGGTAGAGAGCCGACCTGGCCGACCAATTGAACCATCACAACACGTATGCAACGCGCTGGTGCTTGTCTACTACTGGCTGGTTGAACGGGGCACAACAAGCCAGTAGTCAACCTCCTCGTCATGGTGAGGGCGGTTGAGATTGCTTCGATTGCCTTGCTTCTCGAATTTCCCCGCTAGGTGGTGCAGCCATCGACGAAGTGGCCGGAGGGATATACAGTATTGTGTTCGGAATGACAGGTAATCCTCTATCACAGTTGTCATGGTGTAATTAGATGACGATCTCGCCACCCCGTTTGAGCTTTGCTCATCTTTGGTACCTTGCAGTGCCATATGCACTCGCGATGGCGTTTACTAGCCCAATCTGGCTCGCCTTAGGCACGGCGGGGCCCGTATCTATCACGTTCGGTCTTGGGGGCTTGCTGCTTTCGAGCTATCGACGACCGAAGGTGAACGTGGCCGCGGGTGAGTTGCTGGTTCACGTCTTCGCGCTCCCGTTGAAGAAGGTCGTCAAGCTTTCATCGATTGTTAGCTTTGAACTGTGTGTACCACGTTCGGAGGCGAGGTGGACACCAAACAGTCTGTCTGGCGTAAGAGCGCGAATGCGGGACGGCTCCACAGTCATGATTCGCGAGACAGAATCCTTGACAAGACGCCAGGCAACGAGGTGGTTAGACTGGTTGGAAAGCGCCTTGTCGGACTACCGATCGGCGGGAGTGGCGGTCAGTAGCTGACCTCCGACCGAAATCGGTTCTGCGGCGAGCCCGGAGGGTCTCCCGCTACTTCGGGTGACGGTGGTTGTGAGTGCTCTGGCGCAGGCCGCGTGACGCGGCCCTAGAAGACGCTGAAGGTCCAGGTGAAGCTGCGGGCCTTGCCGCGGCCTTCGGTGACCTTCCAGTACACGACTTGCACGAGGTGCTCGCCTTGGCTGAACTCCTCGATCGACGACCCCTCGGTGGGGCCGAACGAGAGGGTGGCGTTGCCCGGCTCGTACACGGTGGTGGGCGGCAGCTTGATCTGCTGGCCGGGTTTGGTTTCGCCGCGCAGTGCGTCGAGGTCGACCGTTTCCAGCTCGAGCCCGTCGATGATCAGCACGCCGGTATAGCCGGACTGCAGGTCGACGAACACCTGGGTCTGGGCGGGAGTCTGCGTGGCGCTGCGCGACGGGTCGATGCGCTCGATGGCCTCGGGCAGCTTGTCGCCCTCGGTGCCGGTGACGGCGGCGTCGAGGGCCATGAACATGCCGACGATGCAGATGGCGATGATCGCGCTGACGATCATCAGCGAAGTTTGAGGTCGCCGGAGACGGAGAGGCACCCGGCCAGTCTCGCCCCTGCGCAGGGATTTCGCACCGTCGCGATGCGGGAGGGGTCAGTCGGAGCTAAGTTCATGCATCGCCATGGTGCAGAACAACCCTCAGTCCCCGGGGCGGATCGTCGCAGGTCGTTACCGGTTGGGCCCACGCCTCGGCAGTGGGGTCGACATTGCCGCGTTCGAAGCGTTCGACGAGCAGTCGCAGCGGATGGTGGTGCTGAAGGTGGTGCACCCCGATCTGGGCGATGCGCCGCAGGTTCGCCGCGAGTTCCGCGCCACGATGGCCGTTGCCGCAGGCGTCACCCACCCCAACATCGCCGCCGTGCACGACTTCGGCACCGACCAGTGGGGCAACCGCGAGGTGCTCTACGTGGTCACCGAGCGTTTCGCCGGCGGCAGCTTGCGCGACATCCTCGATCGTGGCCGCCTGCTGGCGCCGTCGCAGGCGCTCGTGGTGGGGCTCGACGCGTGCAAGGCGCTCGATGCCGTGCACCGCGCGGGCCTGGTGCACTCCAACGTGCGCCCCGCCACGCTGGTGTTCGGCGACGACCGACGGCTTCGGCTGGTCGATGTCGGCCTCGCCCAGTTGCTGGCCAGTGTGGGCGGCGGCGCATCGGCCGCCGACAGCGACCGTGTGCGCTACGCATCGCCCGAGCAGGCGCTGGGCCTGCCCATCGAGGCCAAGAGCGACGTGTACTCGTTGTGCCTCACCCTCATCGAGTCGCTGTCCGGCAGCGTGCCGTTCGAGAGCGACTCGGCCGTGGCCACGTTGGCCAACCGCATCGACAAGCTGATGCCCGTGTCGGCCGATCTCGGCCCGCTGGCCGCAGTGCTCGAGCGCGCCGGCCGCCCGCTCGCCGGCGACCGCTACACCGCCGCCGAGTTCGGCCGGGCGCTCGTGCAGGCCGCCGAGAAGCTGCCCAGGCCCACGCCGCTGCCGATCATCGCCGGCACCCTGTTCGGTGGCGATTCCACCGGCCCCATCGCTCAGCAGGCCGCTGCCGCCGCCGCGGCTGCGGCCCCCGCCGCTCCCGCTCCTGTTGCCCCCACGGTGATCGAAGCGCTCCCGGCCAACCGTCCGCTGCGCACCGCCCAGGGCCGCTCGAAGCACGGCCGGTCCGCACCGCCCCCGCCCCAGCCCTCGGCCGTCACCATGGTGCAGCCGAGGGTCGAGTACATCGCCGACGACGCCGACCTCGACGAGTACCCCGAGCCGCCCGCGCCCGCCGGCCGGTTGCGCACGCTGCTGGTGGTGGGCCTGCTGGTGCTCGCAGCCGCGGGCGGAACACTGGCCTGGTACCTCTCCAAGCCCGAGAAGGTCACGGTGCCCGAGCTGGTGGGCATCGAAGAGGCCGTCGCGCTCAACCAGATCGTCGGCGACTTCTCGTCCACCATCGAACCCGAGCCCAGCGAGACCATCGCCACCGGCCAGGTGATCCGCACCGACCCGGCCGCCGGCACCTCGGTCGACAAGGGCAGCTCGCTCACGCTGTACGTCAGCAGCGGCCCGGCACCGCGGGTGCTGCCCGAACTGAAGGGCCTCACCCTCGCCGAAGCCACCGAGCAACTCACCGACATCGATCTGGTGATCAGCGAAGGCGCTCCGGTGTACGACGATGTGGTCGAGGAGGGCAAGGTCGTGTCGTGGCTGGTGCCCGATTCGCCGGCCCTCGTCGCCGGGGGCACAGTCACCAAGGGCACCACGGTGCAAGTGGTGCTGTCGCAGGGCCCCAACCCGCAGCCCGTTCCCGACCTCACCGGGCAGACGTTCGAGGAAGCGACGGCAACGCTCACCGCCGCCGGCTTCGGCATCACCAAGGGCGACGACGTGTTCAGCGCTTCGGTGGCGGCCGGCATGGTGGCCGAGCAAGACCCGGCGGTGGGCGGCAGCGTGCAGCCCGGCGACCCGGTGACCGTGAAGCTGTCGAAGGGCCCCGAGATGGTGGCGCTGCCCGATCCCACCGGGTTGAACCACGAGGGCCTGGTCGCCGCATTGCAGTCGGCCGGCTTCACCGTCGGCAAGGTCACCGGCTCGGCGTCGAAGGGCTTCCTGCGCTACCAGGTGAACGGGGTGGTCGCCGCCGCCGGCGCCACCTTCCCCAGGGGCACGATCGTCGAGATCTTCTACAAGAGCTGACCCGTTCGCGTCCCGCGGACTTCGCCGCACGTGAGCGCCCTCGGTAACGTTCCTGCACCAGGGCGCATCAAGGAGGCTCACGTCATGGGTTCACTCGACGGTCGTGTCGCCATCATCACCGGCGCCGGCCGCGGCATCGGCCGCGAGCATGCCCTGTACTTCGCGGCCGAGGGCGCCAAGGTCGTGGTCAACGACCTCGGTGGCACGAACGACGGCTCGGGCAGCGACCTCACCCCCGCGCAGCAGGTGGCGGAAGAGATTCGTGCGTTGGGCGGCGAGGCCGTGGTGAACGGCGACAACGTGGCCGACTGGCAAGGCGCGCAGCGGATGATCAACCAGGCGGTCGAAACGTTCGGCGACCTCGACATCCTGGTCAACAACGCCGGCATCCTGCGCGACCGGGTGTTGGTGAACATGACCGAGGAAGAGTGGGACGCGGTCATCACCGTGCACCTCAAGGGCCACTTCGCCCCCACGCGCTGGGCCGCGGCCTATTGGCGCGAGCAGCACAAGGCGGGCATCAGCAAGCCGCGCAACGTGGTGCACACGTCCAGCACCTCGGGCCTGTTCGCCAACCCCGGCCAGGCCAACTACGGCGCGGCCAAAACCGGTATCGCCACCTTCAGCCAGATCGCCGCCAAAGAGCTGGTGCGCTACAACGTGAAGAGCAACACGATCGCGCCCGGTGCGCGCACCCGCCTCACGCTGGCCACACCCGGCCTGGAAGACATCATGAAGCCGTCGCCCGGCGCGTTCGACCCGTGGGATCCGGCCAACATCTCGCCGCTCGTCGCCTACCTCGCGTCCGCCGACTGTGCGTTCAGCGGCGAGACCTTCCTGGTGTCGGGTGGCAACGTCACGCTGGTGGAGAGCTGGGAGCGCGGCGCGCACGTGGAACGCGACTCGAAGTGGAGCGTGAGCGAACTGACGCAGGCGCTCGCCCCGCTCGCCCGGCCGTGAGCTGGCGGCTACCGCGGCGCGAGAACGTTCATCGCGGCACGCACCCGTCGGTGTCGGTCGACGCTGCGGGCGTCGACGAGCTGGGCGTCATCCCCTGGCCGATCCTGCTGCGCAAGCGCCTGGCGCAGAAGGTGGGCATCGACCACCGCTGGGCGGTGCTGTGGGTGGTGCTCAGCGGCCTGTTCACCACCGGCTTCACCATCACGTTGCTGGTGGTGTCGCTCGATCGCATCTCGGGCGAGCTGAACACCACCACCACGGTGCTCACATGGGCGATCACGGGGCCGATGCTGGCCTTCGGTGTCGTGGGCCCCGCGTTCGGCAAAGCCGGTGATCTGTGGGGCCACAAGCGCATCTTCGTCGGCGGGCTGTTGTTCGCCGGGGTGTTCTCGATCGCCTCGGCCATGGCGTGGGATGCCCCATCGCTGATCCTGTTCCGCACGCTGGCCGCCACCGCCGGCTCCGCGTGCGGCCCGTCGGCGATGGCGTACATCAACCGCATGTTCGACGCGGGCGAGCGGGTGAAGCCGCTCAGCTACTGGAGCTTCGTCACCGCGGGCGCGCCGGTGATCGGTGTGGTGCTCGGTGGCCCGCTGGTGGAGGCCGTCGGCTGGAGGGCGATCTTCTTCGTGCAGGCACCGCTGTGCTTCGCCGGGTTCGTCGTGGCCGTGTGGCTGCTGCCGGGCACCGACCGCATCCCCAACGTCAAGTTCGACCTGTGGGGGTCGGTCACGCTGGGCGTGGGCGCATCGCTGCTGCTGGCGGCGATCAGCCAGGGCCGGGTGTGGGGGTGGGGCAGCGCGGCCACGATCGGCTGCCTGTTGGTGTCGCTCACCACGATCCTGCTGTTCGTGCAGATCGAGCGGCGCACCGCCGCGCCCCTGGTGGTGCTGCAGTGGTTCCGCACGCGCAACTTCGCGTTCCCTGTGCTCAGCCAGTTGTTCACCAACTTCGCCTACATGGGCGGGTTCTTCCTCATCCCGCAGGTGCTCGGCGAACGCGGCCTGGGGTTGGGCGACGCCACCAAGGGCTACCTCGTGATCTCGCGGCCGCTCGCGTTCTCGCTGATCGCGCCGCTGGCCGCCCTGGTGACGCTGCGCGTGGGCGAGCGCAGCGCCGGTGTGGTGGGCGCGATCGGTGTGATCGGCTCGATGCTGCTGTGGTCGGGCGTCGGCATCGACGCCGGCTACCTGTACATCATCGGCGCGACCGCGCTGTCGGGTATCGGCCTTGGCATCTCGTCACCTGCGCTCACCTCGCTGATGGCCGGGTCGGTGTCCGAGAACGACCTCGGCGTCGCCGGGGCGATGCAGCAGCTGATGACGCAGCTGGGTGCCGTGTTGGGTTCGGCCGTGCTGGCCACGGTCAGCGTGGCGGCCGACCCGGGCAACATGGGCCCGTTCCACGTGGCCTTCCTCATCGGCGCCGCAGCCGCCGCCGCCGGCTGCGTGTGCTCGGCCTTCGTGCGCAGCACCCCGCGCACCTAGGTGTACCCGGCCATCACGTTGGTGACGGGTTGCCACGGGTGATCACCGCCACCCGGGCTGTTGCTGCCCCGTCTCGTCGTTCCGATTTCGAATTGCCCAGATCGCCACGACGCAAGGTGCTGCCCGCGTCACACCCCGATCGGCACTGTGCTCGTTGCCGTTCCGCACCACTTCGCGGTGCCATCCCACCCACCACTACGCCGCCCGCCCATCGGCGAATTCGAAATCGGAACGACGAGACGAGCAGCACAAATGAGTGGTCGGCCCGCCGAGATGTACCCGGCCATCACGTTGGTGACTGAAGTCGGACGTAGTCGTAGCCGGCCCTTTGGTTCCTGCGACCGTTTTGGTTCGCCGCGGCTCGCCCAGACCCGGAGGTCTTCACTCATGTCAACCCGTCACCAACCTCGTGGCCGGGTGCACCTAGGCCGGGCTAGCGGGCGGTGACGTCGTTGATCTCGGCGGAGATCTGCTTGGCGATGTCGTCGTCGGGCATCTGCGTCTGCAGCGCCATCAACTTCATCATGTCGCCCTGCACCTTGATCCGCCCGCCCATGAAGGCTTGCATCGCCCCGGCCTGATCCTGCTCGACGAAGATCTTGTGCGCGGTCTGGTAGTCGGTGGTGATCGTGAGGTCGGGATTGTCGAGCGAGCCGAGATCGAGCTGCACGGTGCCCGTGGACGTGTCGAGTGCGATGTTCAAAGGCTCGGCCCCGAACGGGGTGTCGGTGACCACGCCATTGAGGCGGATGCTGGTGGTGACCTTCGCAGCCTTGTCGGCGTACTTCGTGCGGATGCCCTTGGCGGCGGCGATCCACTCGGGCGACAGGAACGGGTGCGACATGACGGAGAACCTATCCGTTCACGTCAGCTTCGCTCGTGCCCGGCCTCGGTGGTGCCGGATTCGGTCGTCGCGGCGTGCTGGTAGGCCAACCGCACCGCCAGCGCCTGGCGGATCTGGGGGCCGGCGTCCTCGGCGAACTCGTCGCGGTATGTGGCGTCGGTACCCAGCACGACCGTGAAGTACATCCCTGAGAAGGCCCCCAGGAAGCCGGTGACGCGCAGCAACGGCTCGGTGAGCACCAGTTCGCGGCCGCCGAGGTGCAGCCGCAACAACACGTGCACCTCGTCGAGCCCGGTGAAGAATTTCGTGTGCGCCTCGGTCATCGTCAACACGCCGAACACCGTCAGGAACAACGCCAGCGCGAGGGCCACCATCGTGATCAGGATCGCCTGACTGAACACGCTCACCAGGCCGATGTTCAGCCGCTGCCGTTTCGACAGGGGCCGTTCCATCGGGTCGCCTTCGCGTGGCAGTGCCAGGCCCTCGGCGGGGGTGTCGCGTACCAACTCGACCACTTCGCTCCAGTGGTCGAAACTGGTGACCGAGCGAATCGCGGCGGGCATGCGGGAGAGCACGAAGGCGCTGCCCATCAGGAAGAACACGCCGAGCGTGATCGCGTACACCGGGCCGTACAGCGTGCCGGCCACTTGCCACACCTCGGCGTTGATGAACAAGAACACGGTGAACAGCAACAGCAGCGGCAGCGCGCGGGTGAGCATGCGGCCCACCGACCCGATGCGACGAAACGTCTGGGTGGCGGCCCAACCGATGAGCGGGATCACGCCGTAGCTGGTGATGAAGTAGATCACGGCCAACACCGCGGTGCCCTCGACGACAGCCTGCACCGCATCGCCCCACTGCTCGAACACCAGCGAGGGGATCGCCGGCCCGATCAAGAACGCGGCGAGTTCGGGCACACCGAGGTTGCGTGGGCGCGACAGCGGCGGCCGGTGACGCAACACGTTGGTGAGCATCCAGGTGGCCAGCAGCACGGCCAGCACGACACCTGCCGCAGCGAGGTTGCGGGCCACCGACCAATTGCTCACGTCGAGGCCGTGCAGACCGCCCACGACGTAGCTGACGGCTAGCACCGGTGCCGCTCGGCTCCAGATGTCGGGCCCGGCGCTGTACGGCTCGATGAAGTGGGGCAGGCCCCTGCGGATGAACCACCGCTCCATGTCGCTGCGCCGTGAGTGCACCCTGGGAGTGTACGAAATCGACACGGGCCGGGTGGGATGGTGAGCAATGGCGGTGTGACCTGTGCCCCCGGGGTGAACAGAACGTTCAACCGAGTTCGCATCGTGGAACGCGGGCGGTAACGATGTGCGGATGGCACGCATCCTCGTCACGGAAGAGATCGCAGAAGGGGGCCTCGATCGGCTCCGCGCCGCCGGCCACGATGTGGTCGTCGAGCTCGATCTGTCCAAGCTGCTCGATGTGGTGAAGAGTGCGAACGCGCTGATCATCCGCTCGGCCACGCAGGTCACCGCCGAGGTGCTCGAGGCCGGCAGCGAGCTGGTGGTGGTGGGTCGCGCCGGCATCGGCCTCGACAACGTCGACGTGCCCGAGGCCACCCGCCGGGGTGTGATGGTGGTCAATGCCCCGCAGAGCAACATCATCTCCGCGGCCGAGCACACGATGGCGCTGCTGCTGGCGCAGGCCCGCAATGTGCCGCAGGCGCATGCCGCGCTCGTCGCCGGCCGGTGGGAGCGCAGCCGGTGGGAGGGTGTCGAGCTGGCCGACAAGACCCTCGCGGTCATCGGCCTGGGCCGCATCGGCAAGCTGGTGGCCGACCGCGCCAAGGCGTTCCAGATGCGCATCGTCGCCTACGACCCGTTCGTGTCGGCCGACCGTGCCCGCCAGATGGGTGTCGAGCTGGTCAGCCTCGATCAGGCCGTCGTCGAAGCCGACTTCCTCACGGTGCACCTGCCCAAGACCAAAGAGACCACCGGGCTGATCAACCGCGACCTGCTGCTGAAGGCCAAGCCCAGCCTGCGCGTCATCAACGTCGCTCGCGGTGGCATCGTGCACGAGCAGGATCTCGCCGACTGCGTGCGCGAGGGCATCATCGCCGGTGCCGCCCTCGATGTGTTCGTCACCGAGCCCACCACCGTGTCGCCGCTGTTCGAACTCGACAGCATCGTCGTCACCCCGCACCTCGGGGCCAGCACCCGCGAGGCGCAGGACAAGGCCGGCGACACGATCGCCGACATGGTGCAGCTGGCGCTGGCGGGCGACTTCGTGCCGTTCGCGGTCAACGTCGATGCGGCCGAGGCCAACGAGACACTGCGCCCGTTCCTGCCCCTTGCCGAGTGCCTGGGCCGTCTGTTCGCCTCGCTGGTGGGCAGCCTGCCCGACAGCCTGGAAGTGGCCACCGAGGGCGACATCGCCGGCTACGACACCCGCATCCTCAGCCTCGCGGCACTGAAGGGCTTCTTCGGCAGCATCAGCGACGACCAGGTCACGTACGTCAACGCCCCGCAGCTCGCCAAGGAGAAGGGCATCGAGTTGCGCGAGAGCAAGACCGCTTCGTCGCCCGACTTCGTCAACCTGGTCACACTCAAGGGCGGCGGGCACTCGCTGTCGGGCACGCTCGTGGGCCGGCGCAGCGAGCAGCGCATCGTGATGGTCGACGAGCACCACTTCGACGTACCGCCCGCCGAGCACATGGTGGTGGTGAAGAACGACGACCGCCCCGGTGTGATCGGCACCGTCGGCACGCTGCTGGGCACCGCGGCGATCAACATCGCCGACATGGACGTGGGCCGCGCGGCCACTCCCGGTACGGCCGTCATGCTCATCGCCACCACCGCGATGGTGCCCGACGACGTGATGTTCGAACTGCGCAGCGCCCCCGGCATCATCAGCGCCATCCAACTCGTCGGCTGACGACCCCGAGCTGCGCGGCGTCAGCCGGCGCGGAGGGCGTCGCGGGTGCGGATCGCTTCGGCGCGGGCGGCGTCGGCGAAGTCGGCGCCCGGCGCGGCGTACAGGATCGCCCGCGACGAGTTCACCACCATGCCATATCCGGCGCTGTCGCGGCCGGCCTGCACGGTGGCCGCGATGTCGCCACCCTGGGCACCCACACCGGGCACCAGCAGCGGCAGATCGCCCACGAGGGCCCGCACCTCGGCCAGTTCGGCCGGGTAGGTGGCGCCCACCACCAAGCCGCAGTCGCCGATCTGCTGCCAGTCGCGGGCCACCCGCTCGGCCACGTGCAGGTACAGCGGCCGGTCGTCGACGGCCAGCGACTGGAAGTCGCCGCTGCCCGGGTTGCTGGTGCGGCACAGCACGAACACGCCACCGTCGGCGTGGCGCAGGAACGGCTCGACGGAGTCGCCGCCGAGGTACGGGTTGACGGTGACGACGTGGGCGCCGTAGCGATCGAAGGCCTCGCAGGCGTATTGCTCGGCGGTGCTGCCGATGTCGCCGCGCTTGGCATCGAGCACCAGCAGGGCGTGCGGATGGCAGTCGCGGATGTACACGCACAGCCGCTCGAGGTCGGCTTCGGCGCCGGTGGCGGCGAAGTAGGCGATCTGCGGCTTGAACGCGCAGGCCACATCGGCGGTGGCGTCGACGATCGCCCGGCAGAACTCGAACACCGAGCCGCCGACGATGGCGGGGAAGCGGGCCGGATCGGGGTCGAGGCCCACGCACAGCATCGAGTCGGTGGCGGCCCAAGCGCGCCGGAGGTGATCGTGGAACGCCATCGGGTCGAATCTAACCGGCCCTACGGCGCGCGGTCAGTTCTCGCAGGCCCAGCCCTCGTCCTCGAGCGTGCACTTCGACCATGTACCGGCCGGGAGGTTGGGGATGGTGCGCGTCCACCACTTGGACGGCACGTCGTAGCTGGCGGGCACGAGGGTGCCGTTCTGCGTGTAGAGCGTGGGTCGCCCGCCAACCGGTGCTGCCGTCGTGACCGGTGCTGCGGTGGTGACCGGGGTAGCCGTGGTGACAGGCGTGACCGGTGCTGCAGTGGCTGCCGGGCCGACCGTGGTGCCCGCTGGTGCGGCGGGGCCAGGCGGGGCGTTAGCGGCGACAGCCGGACGGGCTCCGGACGACTGGCCCGAGGGGGCGTTGGTGGCGGGCGCTGCCGGTGCCGGCGCCACGATTCCGGGCGCGACGATCGTCGTGTCGGCGGTGGCGGTGGCGGAGGTGATGATCACCGGTGGGGCGCTGTGGCTGCCGGTGTCGGCGTCAGCCCCGAAGCCGAGCAGCGCAGAGCCGCCGAGCGCAGCGAACGCAACGGTGCCGAAGGCGACGGTGGTGGTCAGCGTGATACTCGCTGCCAGCTTCGCTCTTCGATCCATAGCTCGCCGCGCTTCCGTCAAGTGCACGGGGATTCATCGGCTGCAGGTGTGGAGAACTGAAGCCGATTCGGCGGCTCGACGTCAGTCGGTGACGGTGATGGCTGCCGTCGGGCACATGTCGGCCGCCAGGCGTACCTTGTCGGCCAAGTCGGCCGAGGGCTGCTCCTGCAGCACGTACAGGTAGCCATCCTTGCGCACTTCGAACACTTCCGGGCACAGCTGCATGCAGGCACCCGTACTGGCACACACGTCGTAGTTCACGGACACGTTCATGGCTGGTTCTCCTCGTCCTGATCGCGGCTCAGGCTTTGGACTGACGGTAGCCG
Source organism: Actinomycetota bacterium (assembly GCA_030645495.1). Lineage (GTDB taxonomy): Bacteria > Actinomycetota > Acidimicrobiia > Acidimicrobiales > Ilumatobacteraceae > UBA668. The sequence continues at coordinate 74,071 of JAUSLV010000030.1, read as the reverse complement.
TCGGCGATCGCCGCTGCTGCGTCGGCGTAGCAGCGCTCGGGCGTGGTGCGCGCGTAGAAGCGTCCGCCGGGCACATGGAAGAGGCCCGACTGGACCGCCTTCACCGGGTAGCCGGCGGGGCATTCACCGTCGGCTGGGGCGACCCATGCCGGCTGCTTCTTGGCCGGCACCTTGGCGGCCGGCTGCTTCACCGGTGACTTCTTGGCGAGGGGCTGCTTGGCCACCGGCTGCTTGGCGGGCGGCGCCGGTGCGGCGGGCTCGCTGGTCGGCGCAGCTGACGGAGTGAACGGCACGAACTGGGGCTCACCCGGTGAGGGTGCGACCGGTGAGGTGGTGGCCGATCGTCGCTGCCGCCAGGCGGCTGCCGCAGCGACTGCCAGGAGGGCCACCATGATCCATCCGCGACCTCGGCGACGTGTGCTGCTCATCAGCTCGTGTGCCGTTCGTGAGCGTTCAACACGGCGCGCAGCGCAGCGGTGATCGTGCTGGGGTCGGTGCCAACACCCCACAGCACTTCTCCGTCGGCGTTCTTCGTCTCCAAGTAGGCCACTGCCATCGCCTCGCTGCCGGCACCCATCGCGTGCTCGGCGTAGTCCACCACATCGAGAGTAGCCCCCACGCCGTCGCGCAGGGCCCGCACGAAGGCATCGATCGGTCCGTTGCCCTTGCCCTGCACGGTGATCGGCTGGTCGTCGATCACCAGTTGCGCCGTGATCGTGGTGGTGCCGGTGGCCGAGTCGCTGCGCAGCTCGTGGCTGTTGAGCCGCATTCGTGGGGCCTGGGGCAGGTACTCCTCCTGGAATGCCTCCCACATCACGATCGGGCTGATCTCGGTGCCCGAGTCCTCGGTGATGTGCTGGATGGTCTTGGAGAACTCGATCTGCAGGCGGCGCGGCAGGTCGAAGCCGTGCTCGGTCTTCATCAGGTAGGCCACGCCACCCTTGCCGCTCTGGCTGTTGACGCGGATCACGGCTTCATACGTGCGGCCCAGGTCTTTCGGGTCGAGCGGCAAGTACGGCACGCCCCAGAACGGGGTCTCGCCGGCGGCCGTCTTGCGCTCCATCGCGTCGAAACCCTTCTTGATCGCGTCCTGGTGGCTGCCGCTGAACGCGGTGTACACCAGGTCGCCCACCCACGGGTGGCGCGGGCCGACGGGCAGCCGGTTGCAGTACTCGGCCACGCGGCGCACGGCATCGATGTCGCTGACGTCGAGCTGCGGATCGACGCCCCCGACCATCAGGTTGATCGCCAGGTTGACGATGTCGACGTTGCCGGTGCGCTCGCCGTTGCCGAACAGCGTGCCCTCCACCCGGTCTGCACCGGCCAGCAGCGCCAGTTCGGCGGCGGCGGTGGCGGTGCCGCGGTCGTTGTGCGGGTGCAGGCTGATGATCACGCTGTCGCGGCTGCGGATGTGGCGGCAGAACCACTCGATCACGTCGGCGTACACGTTGGGCGTGTAGCACTCCACCGTGGCGGGCAGGTTGAGGATCAGCGGCCGCTCGGGGGTGGGTTCGATCTCGTCCATCACCGCGTGGCACACCTCGATCGCGAACTCGGGCTCGGTGAGCGTGAAGCTCTCGGGCGAGTACTCGTAGCGGATCTGCGTGCCGGGGATGGTGTCTTCCAGCTTCTTGCACAGCCGTGCGCCGTTGACCGCGATGTCGACGATGCCCGCCTTGTCGAGGCCGAACACCACCTCGCGCTGCAGCGGGTTGGTGCTGTTGTAGAAGTGCACCACTGCCTGCTTGGCGCCCTGCAGCGCCTCGTAGGTGCGCTCGATCAGTTCCTGACGGCACTGCACCAGCACCTGGATACTCACATCGTCGGGGATCAGATCCTCGTCGATCAGCTGGCGGCAGAAGTCGAAGTCGGGCTGGCTGGCAGAGGGGAAGCCGATCTCGATCTCCTTGAAGCCCATCTTCACCAGCGTGTCGAACATCCGCCGCTTGCGCTGCGGGTCCATCGGGTCGATGAGCGCCTGGTTGCCGTCGCGCAGGTCGACGCTGCACCACGTGGGTGCCTGCTCGTGCACCTTGTTGGGCCAGGTGCGGTCGGTGAGCACGACGGGCAGGAAGCGCTCGTAGCGCTGGAAGGGCATCTGTTTCGGGCTGACGGGTGCGGGTGACATGAGTTCCTCTGGCGAGTGGGTACAGGGGGGGGAGAACGAGGGCGAACCGATGGGAAACCGGCTGGAAAAAGCAAGAAGCCCCGGCCGTTCGGCAGGGGCAGCGGGCAAGCGCGAGTATGCGGCGCTTGCCCTACATAAGCAGCAGGAGGCCGAGGTCGGTGCGCATGAGCACAGAGTCTGCCCAACGCGATGCCGCTTGTCAACGCACTGGCGAGAAAACGGCGAGGGATCGGGCGACGGTGCCCGCCAATCGGTCGAGTATGTCGGCGCACCGTCGGTGCGCTTCGAGCGACAGGCCGTAGGCGTCGGCAACGTCGTCGGCGGGGTCGTCGCCCATCAGGTCGCGGGCGTGGCGGGTGGTGGCCACCAGGTCGAGCCAGCTGCCCAGCGTGTCGCCCGGCTCTGGTGGCTGCTGTGCCGCCCAGCGGCTGAACTCGCGCAACGTGAACGTGCGCCGGAACGCTCCCTGCGTGGAGGTGGCCGCGTGGCGCAACTGCTCGCGGGTCATCGTCAGCACGAGGTCGGCGCCGTCGGCGTCGATCACGGTGCGAGTGAGCTGTCGCGACCGGTGGGCCGAGATGTCGACACCGAGCTCGCCGACGGCGACCACGGCGAGCGGGTCGACCGGCAGCCCGGGAACGTGGGTGCCGGCGGAGGAGATGCTGATGTCGACGGCGAGCTGTTCGCACTGGCGACGCAGCAGGCCCTCGGCCATCGGCGAACGGCACACGTTGGCGGTGCACACGATCAGGACCCGCAACGTCATCGAGCCAACTTAGGCGCTACCGGCAGGGGTGAGCAGCGACTCAGCCGTCGACGAGGAAGTTCGTGAACTGCCACGGATCGGTGGTGTCCACGTGGTTGGCCTCGTCGCTGAAGTTGGCGAACAGGTCGCGGCGGCTGGACACCGGGTCCCAGTCGGACGGGCCCGAGTGCAACGTGCCGAGGTACGGGCGGGCGCTGGCCAGCACGGCTTCCCACGGCAGGTCGTCGGGCACGCACACACCCTCTTCGGGGTTGTCGATCATCCACGCCACGGCCGACACGATGCTGGCGCCCACTTGCAGCGTGGTGGCGCTCTGGCCGGGCAGGATCGCCCGCGCCTCGTCGATGCTGAGCAGCGACCCGGTCCACCAGCTCTTGTACGGGTGGCCCATCAGCAACACACCCAGCTCGTCGCGGCCGGAGATGATCTCGTCGTTGAGGATGCGCTGTTCGGGCTGCATCTCCCAGCCGCGCATGCGCAGCTCGAGCAGGCTGTTGATGGCCGCGTCGGAGGGGTGGTAGGCGTAGTGCACCGTGGGGCGGTACACGGCCGTGCCCCGCTCGTCGTTCACGGTCAGGTGCTCGCACATCGTGAACGCCTCGCCGTGGCGCACCACCATGCCGCGGATCTCGCCGCTGGGCACCCAGCTGCGCACCCAGGTTTCCACGCCCGGGCGAGCGATGCAGATCTGGTTGCACGGGCCTTCGCCGCTGTGCACGAACGCGTTGGGCGGCAGGCGGCGCTCGTGGGTGCCCCAGCCCATCTCGGCGGGGGCCACGCCCTCTTCGTACAGGCCATCGACCGACCAGGTGTTGACGAACTCACCGGGTCGCTTGGGCAGCGACGAGATCTGCGTGTCGCGCTCGGCGATGTGGATCACCTTCGTGCCCGTCAGCATCGCAAGCTCGTTGTGGCGACCCTCGGCGAGCGCCTGCTCGATGGCGGTCTGGTGGCCGCCGGCGAGCGCGTCGTGCAACATCCGCGTGGCGATCTCGGTGAGCGCCTGCTTGGCGAAGTGGCTCACCAGGCCAGGGTTGGCCCCGTGTTCCAGCACGGCCGTGGCGCCCTTGTTGTGCGGCCACGAGGCCTTCATCCGGCGCAACTGCATGTGGCGCACGTAGAGGGTGCGATCGAGCGGCGAGGTGGCCGTCAGCTCGTCGTACGGGTTCCACACCTCGACGCTGGTGTTGAGGTAGCGCACCCCGTGGTCGCGGCACCACTGGAGAATGGTGGGGTTGTCGATGTTCCACGCCAGGTCGAGCAGCAGGTCGCCGTCGCCCACGCGGGCGCTGAGGAACGCATCGAGGTTCTCGGGGGTCACCCGATCCTGCTGATACGTCACGCCCTGCGCGAGGCAGTCCGCCACACGGGCGCGGTTGTCGACGAAGTCGACGATCGTGACCCGTGAACCCTCGATGCCGAGGTCACGTAACAGCAGCGGCACGGTGCACTGGGCGACCGAGCCGCAGCCGAGAACCAGCACCCGCTGGGGGGTGCGCGTCATTCGGCCAGCGCGGGGGCGAGCGCTCGGAGCTCGCTGTCGATCAGTTCGGCCTGGGCCTCGGCATAGAGGCTCTGCCAGTCGTACGAGATGCCCTTGCGTCCGTTCTGGCTGAACACGGGGGCGGTCGTCATGTCGTTCATCGCTGCGCCTTTCGAAGACGAAGAGGGGGGTGGGATCGCTTCCTTTCGGCCGGTCGTTCCGGCACAAGCGGGTGGACCATAACGCCGCGTATGGCGGTGTTGCTACTCACTGATGCAACAGACAGCGGGGCTGATGAGTCGGTCAGTACGACTGTCTCGGCGGACAGATTCGCAACACGCCCGAAACGCGGAAGAAGCCTGGCTACCTGGCCAGGCTTCCTCGCGAGAACGATGGTGGTGTGGTCAGGCCGGGGTGGCGACCTGGCGGCGACGGCGGAACGCGATCAGCACGAAGCCCAGGCCGGTGGCGACCAACGCAGTGGCACTGACGATCCACTGGTTCGACTGCCCACCCGTGGGTGGCAAGCGGCCGACAGTGAACGAGCCGATGGCGTCGGGGCACGGGTCGCCCTCGGAGATGATGTCGTAACTCGCGAGCTGCACCGGTGCGGTGAGGGCGAGCGTGGCGGTGCCATCGGGGCCGATGATGACCGAGCCGATCTCGACCGGCGACTGGCCAGGGGCGACGATGAACAGGCGCACGACGTTGCCGATGCACAGTTCGTAACACGACACCGTGACGGCCATGGCCCCACTGGGGTCGTAGACGCCCTTGTCGGTGGCCACCGTGGCGCAGCCGGGCGGATAGTCGGCATGCGCCGGCATGACCAGGCCCGCGGCAGCAGCACTGACCGCCGCTGCAGCAATGAGAATGCGCTTGATCATGTCGTGGTCTCCTGGTGAGGCACAGGCCTTGTGGAATTGTACCCGCTGGAACCGGTTCTTACCAGGGCGGACACCAGGGTGGGGTCGTAGGTGTCGCCCAGCTCCGGCCAGGCCGGCGGCACGCGCACGTGGTCGATCAGTGGGTGCTGAGGGCGTGAGGCCGACTCATCGGAGGAAGTGAGCACCTCGTGGAGCTTCTCGCCGGGACGTAGTTCGGTGAACACGATCGGGATCTTGCGGCCCGACTGCTCGACCAATTGCTGGGCGACGTCGAGGATGCGCACTGGGGCGCCCATGTCGAGCACGAGCACTTCACCCGGGCCGCCGATCGCAGCCGCCTGGAGTGTGAGCCGCACGGCTTCGCGCACCGCCATGAAGAAGCGGGTGACGTCCGGGTGGGTGACCGTGACGGGTCCGCCCTGGTCGATCTGGAACTGGAACGTCTCCATCACCGAGCCGCGGCTGCCGATCACGTTGCCGAAGCGCACCGACACGTACCGCTGGCCCGTACGTTCGGCCACTGCGGCAGTGAGCTGTTCGGCCATGCGCTTGGTGTACCCCAACACGTTCACCGGGTCGGCCGCCTTGTCGGTGCTGATGTTGACGAACTGGCGCACGCCGGCGGTTTCGGCGGCAGAGAGCACATTGCGGGTGCCGATCACGTTGGTCTTCCACCCCTCGCTGGGCGCGGATTCGAGCGCGGGAACATGCTTGAGGGCCGCCGCGTGGAACACCACCTCGGGCTGGTGGCGACCGAACACTTCGGCGAGCCGGTTCGGGTCGCGGATGTCGGCCAGTTCCTGATGCACGGTGGCGCTGGCGGTGATCGAGCGGTGCACGTCATGCAGCAGTGAATCGTCGTGGTCCAGCAGTACCAGCACGGCGGGTTCGAGGCGAGACAGTTGACGCGAGAGCTCGGACCCGATCGAGCCGCCAGCACCGGTGACCAGCACCCGCCGCCCGGCGATCAGGTCGTGCACGGCGCTCATGTCGAGCTTCACCAACTTGCGGCGCAGCACGTCTTCGTCGCTGTAGCTGCGCAGCTCGGCGGTGGTGCCGGTGCCTACCAGCTGTTGCACGGGTGGCAGCACCAGTGTTTGCAGGCCGGCCCGAGCGGCGATGCGGTGCAGGTGCTGCAGCAGCTCGGGGGTGGCCGAAGGCATTGCCAGTACGGCCGCCTGGGCGTCGACGGCACGAGCGACGGCGGGGAGGTCGGCAGTCGTGCCGCGCACCTTCACACCCATGATCGACAGCTTGCGCTTCGACGGGTCGTCGTCGAGCAACGCCACCGGGCGATACGGGCTGCGGCTGGAGTGGAGCATCGCCCGCAGCACACGCGCGCCGCCATCGCCGGCGCCGAGCACGATCACGGGTATCCGCGAGCGAGCCCGCTTCGTTCGCACGTAGCGGGCTCGCCAGCGGCGTACGTACCGGGTCAGCAGGATCAACGACGCGGCGCTGGCCGTGGCCCACACGCATCGGTGGCCGAACGGGTCGTCGTTGGCCAACCGGTCGGCGATCAGGACGGCGAAGCCGCTGAGCCCGGTCGACAGGCTGGCGGCGCCGATCTCTTCGAAGCTGAACGGGCGGAAGCGGCCGCGGTAGAGCCCGGTGAGCGTGCCGAACATGAGCTGCGACACGACGCTCACCAACATCAACAGCGCCAGCTGGTGGTCGTCGAGGGGCTGTTCTTCTACGAGCGCGACGAACAGGAAGGCCAGTGGCCAGCCGAGGATGTCGGAGGTGGCCATCAGCAGTCGTCGCCACAGGTTGTCGAAGCTGCGGGGGTCGGCCTCGACAGGTGTCGAGGCAGCGTCGGTCAACGTGGTGTCCAGGGCACTCAAGGTAGTGCACTTGGTAGTGAAAACCGGGGGAGCCTCAGCGGGGCAACGCTCGGCCCTTCGCTGCCAGCAGGCGGGCGTAGGTGGCGAGCGTGATGTCGATCACGCGCTGCTGGTCGAACTCGGTGCGTGCCGTCGCGGCAGCGGCCGCGCCCATTCGCTCGCGTTCGGCGGGGTCGGCGGCCAGCCTGGCGATCGCGTCGGCGAGCGCGGCTGCGTCGCGCACCGGCACCAGCAGGCCGGTCTCCTCGTGGTGCACCACCTGCCGGCAGCCGCGGATGTCGGTGGCCACCACCGGCAGGCCGCTGGCCGACGCTTCCATGGCGGCGCGCGGAAACCCCTCACGATGTGTTGCCGTGACGAAGAGGTCCATCGCGGCATAGCAGCGCGGCATGTCGGTGCGCAGCCCGGTGAACACCACGCCGTCGGCCTCTGCGGCAGCCATCGCCTCGCTGGTGACGCCGTCGGGTTTGTCGGGCTCGTTCGGGCCCACCACCACCAGCCGCACCGGGGTACCGCGCTCGTGCAGCGACCGGGCGGCGGCGAACAGTTCAATGAGCCCCTTCTCGTGCACGAGGCGACCCACCACCCCGGCCACCACGGTGATGTCGTCGACGCCCCATTCGGCTCGCACGGCGGCACGGTCGCGGCGGTCGCCGTCGAAGCGGGTGAGGTCGATGCCGTTGCCGAGCACGGTGACCTTCCGGCGTGGCACCTTCAGCGTGTCGGTGAGCGTGGCGGCGTCCTCCACGTTCTGCACCAGCTCCGCGTGCGAGAAGGCCGCGGCGAAGCGTTCGGCGGCATAGACGGGCAGCCGTCGTTGCCAACGGTCGGTGGGCTGCGCGTACAGCCCGTGCTGCGTGTTCACCACTACCGGCACCCCTGCCACGCGCCCGATGACGCGCCCGAGGATGCCTGGCTTCGGGTTGTGCGTGTGCAACACGTCGGGTCGCTCGCGGCGGATCAGCGTGCACAGTTGGCGCATCGCCCGCAGGTCGGCCATCACGCCCGGGGCCCGGGTGAGGGCGGGCACCGCGACATGGCGGATGCCGGCCGCCTCGAGTGCGGCCACGTGCGGCCCGGGAGCCGACATGCCCACCACCTCGTAGCCAGCGGCGGCGAAGGCCTGCAGCTGTGGGCCGAGCAGCCAGTCGAGGCTCATGTCGGTGGTGGTGAGGTGAACGACTTTCACCGGTGTTCCTGCCACGCCCGCCACCTGGCCACCTGCTCGCGAATGGCACCCTCCACGCGCAGCCCGCCGTGCAGCTTGCGGGCGAACACGTCGGCGGAGTCGTGGCGGTGCACCGGGGTGCGCCACAGCCGGTGCGGGTCGCCGCCGGCGATGTTGACGCGGTTGCCGGCGAGCGCCGCGGAGGCGAAGCGGGCACGCACTGCGATCTCGGCGACGGCGTTGCCGGGCACGGCCTTCGGGTAGGCGAAGTGCCGTGGCGCGACACCCAGTTGCTGGGTGATTGACGTGATCGAGGCGTCGAGCTGCTCGGCCACGGCTTCTCTCGACAGCGTGTCGAGCAAAGGGTGGTCGCGCGTGTGCGAACCGACCGTCACGAGGCCGGAGGTGAGCGTGTCGCGCAGCCCGTTCCACGTGGCGCTGGGGGCGCCCCACGGCATCGGGTCGCCACGATCGATGAAGCCGGTGGCCGCGTACAACGTGCACGGCAGGCCCAGGCGGTGCAGGATCGGCACGGCGATGTCGTGGAAGTCGCTGGTGCCGTCGTCGAAGGTCAGCACCACACCGTCGGGGGTGCGTCCGGCCGCGAGTTCGTCGATCGCGTGGTCGAGGGTGAGCACCGGGCGAGCCGCGGTGAGCTGCGTCATCTGCGCCTCGAACACCTCGGTCGGCAGGTCGACCATGCTGTCGGTGCCGCCGCCGACGCGGTGGTAGATCAACACGACAAGCCCAGGAGGTGGCGGGCGGAGGCGGTCGTAGGCGCGAGCGATGCCCTGCACGAGGGTGCGCGAGTTCATGCCGTCAGCGCTCTGGTGCGATGGTCGCTGAACGCGCTACGCCGTTCCACCGTCCCGACGTGATCGATCGTGACGTCGCCGGCGACGTGGATCGAGTACTGGTCGGGGGTGGGAATCGGCTGCGGTCGCACGACCAACTCGTACGGTTCGTCGCCCACTGCTCCCACCAGCTGCAACACGAGCGTGCGGGTCTGCCCGGGAGCAATGTCGAAGCCGACGGTGTTGACGTTCCAGCCCAGCTCGGTGTCGTTGGTGAGCGCCACCGCTGTTCCGTCGAGCGTGGCGCCACTGCGCTGCAGCGGTGAGTACACGCTGAGCAGGGTGCGGTTGGTGCCCACCGGCATGTCGATGAACTCGCTGCCGATCACGTAGGTGGGATAGCCCGATGTGGGTGCGCTGTTGTGCAACTGCACCGTGAGCGTGGCATGCACGCGGTCGCCGCGAACCACTGCGTCGTAGGTGATGGTGCGCAACAGGAAGCTGTCGATCTTGTTCGCCGAGGCGTTGTTGGTGACGACCGCGATCCCGTCGACGGGGGCCGCCGGGAGGGCACCGTTCATGCCGATCAGGCGCATCAGGTCTTGCTCCTCGGGCCGACGTGCCCATCCCACGAGATCGCCGCCGGTGGCGGCCGGGCCGAGCACTCGCGCCAACTCCTGTGGCGCGGGCAACTGGCCGCCGAGCATCGCTTCGAGTGTCGCGGCAGCCACCTTCTCGAGCATTTCAGCGCGCTCGGGGGTGTCCGACTTGTACTGATCGATGTACAGGAACTGTTCGACGTTGTCGGCGCTCAGCGGCTCGTCCAGGCCGTCCACGGTGGTCGGGCCGGTCGCCTCCAGCAATCCTGCCAACCCAGCCGGGTCGATGAGGAACACGCCGTCGAGCGGATCGTGGCCGGTGGCTTCCCACACCTGCGCCATGATCGACGCGACGGTGGGCACGTCCGGGCTCATCGTCGCGTTCGACCAGGTCTCGTGTGCCGCCAGGCCGTTCTCGTCGAGGAAGTAGCGGCCGTACCGACCGCGGAACTCCTCGGTGAGATCCAGTTCGACGCCGCCGGCCGCGTCGATCTCGTTGCTCAGCGAGTTCGTGCGCCCGAAATCGGTGCGCGTGATCAAGCCGTGGTCGATCTCGATCACCGCGTAGTTGCCCATCACCCCCATCGCTCCACGCGCTTCGGCGGGCGACAAGAACCCGACGAGGTAACGGCGCCGCTCGCTCGCACCCAACAGATCCGGGCCCAGCGCGGCTGCTGCGGCGCTGGCTTCGGCCTGCGTCGCGGCCTGCTCGGCGCGTTCCTGATAGCGGTGCAGGCGGTCGGCGGCGGGGGTGACCAGCCAGGGTGAGTCGGCGTCGTCGAGCGAGCGGCGCAGTTGTTCTACGGCCGCGTGCAGCTCTGCGAGGGGCGTCGCCAGCGCCGCGATGGCGTCGACGTCGATCATGCCCTGCTCGACGGTGAGCGAGTCGAGATCGACCGAGTCGAGTGCAGTTGCTGCGGCTTCTGCAGCCGATGCGGCTTGCGTGATGATGTCGGCGAGCGCGTTGCGGTGTTGGGCCACCACCGGCAGCAGCCGTGCCGGCTGCGTCCACACGGAATCGGCCGTGTCGGCCACCGAGGCGAGTTGATCGGCGGCCTCGTGTAGCACCACTGCGGCACCATCGGCGTCGCCGTCCTGCAACTGCTCGAGGCCGTCGAGCACACGTTGGTAGCCGGATTCGAGGTCGGACTGCACGGTCGACACCCCGCCGGCGAACGCCGCTGCGGCGGCCAGGGCAACGCCGCCGGTGACGAACGCCCCGAGCTTCAGCCGCCGACGCACCGCATCGCGCCGTCGGGTGCTGCACACGCCCCACAGGAACAGCAGCACCCCGGCGGCGACCATCGCGGAGAACCCGAAGAACGGGCTCACCTCCAGGCGCAGCAGCACTTGCAGCACCATTGCCACCGACAGGCTGCGCACCCACGCCAGGTTGCGGCGCCGGTCGCCGAGGTACAGCCCGATCGCCAGCGCGACGACGGCGACGGCCACGCCGAGCACCGTGCCCGCAGCGAGGGCCGCAACCCAGCCGGCGGCGCACAGCGACCACCACGAGGCCGACGCGCCCAGCCATACGGTGAACACGGCGAGGCTTGCCGTCAGGAGTGCATCGACGACCGGCTGGCCGGTGGGCTTGCAGCCGGCGAGGCAGGCCAGCACCGCGGCCACTGCGGCGAGGCTCCACACGACCGGTAGGTCGCGGCGCAGGATCGTATTGCGTCGCACATAGACGGGTGCGACCTTCACACTCGACCCGCCATCCACTGCACGGTCGCACGCAGGCCGTCGGCCAGCGAGACCGGAACGACACCGGGAAACAGGGCATCGAGCCGGTGGTGTGCGGCCTGCGAGTGGGCGATGTCGCCGGCGCGTGTCGGCTCGAACTGCACGTCGAGTGTGCGCCCGAGCTGCTGTTCGAGCAGTTCGATCACCTGCAACAGCGTGTGCCGCGTGCCGAACGCCAGGTTCACCGGCTCGAGGCTGGTGACCCGTCGCACCACCGCGTCGGTGATCACCCCCGCCACGGTACCCACGTAGGTGAAGTCGCGGCTCTGCGTGCCGTCGCCGTGCACGGTGAGTGGCTGGCCGGCGAGCGCGGCGGCGACGAAGCGCGGCACGACCGCGGCGTACGCATGGTCGGCGGGCTGCAGCGGGCCGAACACGTTGAAGAACCTGAACGACATCACCGGCAGCTGGTACGACGCGGCCCAGGCGAGCGCGTACGCCTCGGTGGCCAGCTTGCTGGCGGCGTAGGGCGACAGCGGCCTGGTGGCGAGGTCTTCGTGCTTCGGCAACGCAGGGTTGGCGCCGTACACGCTGCTGCTGCCGGCCACCACCACCTGGGCACCGCCGGTCGTTGCCTCGCGTGCGGCCTGCAGCACGTTCACCGTGCCGGTGGCGTTGGCGAAGTGGGTGGGCAGCGGGTCTGCCACTGAGCGCGGCACCGACCCGATGGCGGCGAGGTGCACGATCGCGTGCGCTCCTGCGCACACGGTTGCCAACGCCTCGGGATCGAGGATCGTGCCCACCACCAGCTCGGCGTTCACGCCGTGCAGATTCTCGCGACGACCTGTCGACAGATCGTCGAAGGCGACGACGGTGTCGATCGCCGGGTGGGCCGCCAGGGCACCGCACAGGTTTGCACCGATGAAGCCGGCTCCCCCGGTGACGATCACTCGCATGCGGCGAGGATAGGCGGTCGGTCGGTCGCTACCGGCGCGCCGACCTGCGCGACGCGGGCCACTCCGCCCGCTGGGGCACCCTCGCCAGTACTGTGATCACGATGACTGCCTCCGACATGGTACGCGTGCTCGTGGTGGGTGCTGGTGGGCACGCGCGAGTGTGCATCGAGGCGCTCGCCGATTCGGGGTTCGACGTGGTGGGCTGCGTCAGCCGCGACGGGTCGGGGATCAGCGGTCTGCCCTGTCGCGTGTTGGGGGGCGACGAGGAGCTCGAGCAGATCGCGGAACGCATCGACGTGCGTCGTGTGTTCGTGGCCGTTGGGCACAACGCCACCCGCGAGCTGCTCACCGCCCGCTGCCGCGAGGCCGGCCTGGCGCCGGTGAACGCGATCAGCCGGTTCGCGATGGTGTCCGCGGCGGCCGAGCTCGGCAGTGGCGTCGCCGTGCTGGCCGGCGCAGTGCTGAACCCGTCGGCGATCGTGGCCGATGGTGCGATCCTCAACACGCGCTGCTCGATCGACCACGACGTGTACATCGGGCCGTTCGCGCACGTGGCGGTCGGGGTGGCGGTCGCCGGTGGCGTCACCGTGGGCGAGCGAGCGCTCCTGGGTGTGGGATCGTGCGTCGTGCCGTTGGCCCGCATCGGGGCCGACGCCGTGGTGGGCGCCGGCGCCGCGGTGGTGCGCGATGTCGCCGCCGGCACCACGGTGATGGGTGTGCCGGCTCGCGAGCGAGGGGCGCGTTGAGGTTCGCCGCAAATGCGGTGCGACGCCTCGTCGACATCGCGGCGGCAGTCATGGGGCTGGTGCTCACCTCCCCGATCCTGCTGGTGGCCGCGTTGGCGGTGAGGGTGCAGATGGGTGCGCCGGTCTTGTTCAACCAGCGACGCCTCGGCCGTGGCGGGGCGCCGTTCACGCTGCTCAAGCTGCGTTCGATGGCGTTGCCGGTGCCGGGCCGCGAAGGGCCCGAGTTCGACCACGAGCGGCTGGGCCGTCTCGGCCGGGTGTTGCGGTCCACCAGCATCGACGAGCTGCCGTCGCTGTGGAACCTGCTGCGTGGTGAGATCTCGCTGGTGGGTCCGCGCCCACTGCCGTTGCACTATTGGCCGCGCTTCACCGATACCCAGCGCCGTCGCTTCGAGGTGCGCCCGGGGATCACCGGCCTGGCGCAGGTCGCCGGCCGCAACGCGGTCGACTGGCCGCAGCGGCTGGCGCTCGACGTGGAGTACGTGCAGCGCCGCTCGTTGCGGCTGGACGCCACGATCCTCGCGCGCACGGTGCCGGTGGTGCTGGGTCGGTCGGGTGTCGACCACGGTGAAGGGGTCACGATGCACGAGTTGCCGCCGCAAACCGAAGGCGACGAGTAGCGTCGGGCCAATGCCACCCACCACGCAGCGCACGCTCGCCGTCATCGGTCAGGGCTACGTCGGGTTGCCGCTCGCGGTGCGAGCCGCCGAGCAGGGCTACCGGGTCGTGGGCTTCGAGCTGTCGACGTCGCGTGTGCAAGCACTGGCCGCCGGCCGCAGTTATGTGGGCGACATCTCCGACGAGCAAGTGCGGTTGGCACTGGCCAACGGCTACGAGCCCACGTGCGATCCCGCCCGCCTTGCGGGGTTCGACGTCGCGGTGATCTGTGTGCCCACCCCGCTGCACGAGGGCCTACCCGACCTCAGTGCGATCGAGTCGGCGGGTGCATTGCTTGCTCCGCACGTGCGCCCCGGGTGTGTGGTGGTGCTGGAGAGCACCACCTACCCGGGCACCACCGAGGAACTGCTGGCCCCGATCCTCGAGCACGGCTCGGGCCTGAAGGCGGGTGTCGACTTCCACCTCGGCTATTCGCCCGAACGCATCGATCCGGGCAATCAGCGGTTCACGCTGCTCAACACGCCCAAGGTGGTGTCGGGCAGCACCCCGGCGTCACTCGCCGCGGTCGACGCGTTCTACTCCGACATCGTCGAGCGCACGGTGCCGGTGGGCAGCACCGCCGAGGCGGAGATGACCAAGCTGCTGGAGAACACGTTCCGGCACGTGAACATCGCGCTGATCAACGAGTTGGCGATCTTCGCCCGGGAGCTGGGCATCGACGTGTGGCGGGTGATCGACGCCGCGGCCACCAAGCCGTTCGGGTTCATGCGTTTCACGCCTGGCCCGGGCGTGGGTGGGCACTGCCTGCCGGTGGACCCGTCGTACTTGTCGTGGCGGGTGAAGCAGCACCTTGGCCGGCCCTTCCGGTTCGTGGAGCTGGCCAACGACATCAACGCCACCATGCCCAACCACGTGTTCGAGCGCATCACGGCGCTGCTCAACGACCAGCGCAAGCCGGTGAACGGCAGTCGTGTGCTCCTGCTGGGCCTGGCCTACAAGGCGGGCACCAGCGATTGGCGAGAAAGCCCCACGCTGCCGCTGGCCGAACTGCTGGCGAGCGCGCGGGCCGACGTGGTGGTGTGCGATCCGTACGTGCCCGAAGTGAACCTGCACGACCTGCCGTTCGGCATGGTGCCATGGGGTGTCGAGCAGCTGGCCGCGGCCGACATCGTGGTGGTGATGGTCGAGCACCCGGTGTTCGAACCCGAGATGATCGCCACGCACGCGAGCCTGGTGTTCGACACACGCAACCTGCTGCGCAACGTCACGTTCCCCGGCGCCACGCTCTGACGCCAGGCGGCCTCAGCGGCTGCCACCGCGGGCTGGTTGGTGCCACATGTGAGTGGGTGCCACGTTGCGCAGCGGTGCGGTGAGCAGGGGTCGCGGGTCGGGCAGGCACGGCAGCAGCAGCAGGAACGGCATCACCAGCGACCGTTGCCGCACGAGGATCGCCAGGTTGCCGAACGACGCCCAGCCGAGACCGAACAGCAGCAGCATTGTGGTGGCGTACATCGCAAACGGCGACCGGATCAGCACGCTCGGAAGGCGAGCGAGGCGCCGCCACGAGGCGAGGCAGAGGCCTACGTAGAACGTCATCTCCAGCGCGGGCAGCAGCGTCGCGATGTTCTTCGCCTCGTACAGCATCGGCCGAGTGAGCGTGCGCACGATGGCTTCGGGGTAGTCGATGGGGCCGTTGATCTGAACGGGAGTGAACGAGCTGCCGGCCTCGGCGGTGCGTTTGCTGGCGGTGTCGAGGATCGAGGTGACCTGGTTGGTGAGCGAGGTGGAGGTGCCGTCGTCGGGGTTGAGAAACTCCAGGGTCAGCCGGCCCAGGAACGTGATACCAACCAGGCTGATCAGCGTGATGACGAGAATCACCGGCCTGCGGCGGCGGGTGGTCTCGCTGACGCGGGTGCCGAACACTGTGACCACAGCCGCCAGCACCAGGCCGGCGAGGCCGATGAGTGCCAGGTGCGGCCGTACCATCGCGGTGCCCGCCGCTCCGGCCGCGACCCAGATCACCCCGACTCGGGCGTGCCCGCCGAACACGTGCGCCACGCCCAGCGACATGGTGCCCACCGTGAGGCTCAGCCAGGCCTCCTTGCCGACGCTCGACGGCCAGAACACCAGGCTGGGCATCAGGAAGCACAACCATGCGTACCGCCGCGTGACCAGACCGGGTACCGCGAGCGTTGCCGCCTTGACAGTGAGCAGTACGCCCAGGTAGCCCAACAGGCCGAACCAGAAGAATCCAGCGAGCCGGCTGGAGCCGACGAACGAGTACAACAGCCCGGTGAGTTCGCCGATGAACTTGGTGCCCTGGCTGTGGGGGATCATGTCGAGGATCGAACGTTCGCCGTTGTACATCGCGCTGAACAGCCGTTTGCCCACATTGTGGTACTCCGTCGCGTCGCTGGCCCCGCCGTACGCGTCGTTGGCCACCCAGTAGCGCGCTGCCGTACCTGCCGCCTTCGCCGCCAGCCCGGCCAGTGCCGCCCGCTGCAGCACCTCCAGGTCGCCCTTCAACACGCGCTGCACCGCGCGCACGGCGATCCAACCCATTGCGGGCGCGGCCACGAATGCTCCCCAGATGTCGTAGCTGGCCACTGTCATCAGCCAGCCGGTGATCAACAGGTAGCACAGGCCCGCAGCGACCACCGCCAGGCTGGTGGTGCTGCCCATGCGGATCTGCACCATGGTCAGCAACGACGGCGCGTGCGGGTCGCGGTGCAGCGCGCGCCAGATCGCGTAGATCGTGAGCGCGGCCAGCGGCGGGGCCACCACTTCGGTGACCAGTAACTTGTTCGACGCGTGGCCGATCTGGGTGGCCAGGAACCCGAGCTGGGCCAGCCCGCCCAGCACGATCAGCAGGACGGCTGGACGCGGCGGGTGCGTGTTCGGCGCCGCCACGGGCTCACTTCACCGCCCGGTCGGGCTTCTTCGGTCCCTGCGATTGGTACTCGTAGTACGGTGACTGCGCGCCGGCCTCGCCCAGCAGTGCCAGGTGGATGGTGGCGCTGGTGAGGCTCTGCAGCATCTCCATCGTGCGTTGCGCCGTGGCGGAGAGCGTGTGGCCGAGGCGGATCACCATCACCACGGTGTCGGCCAGCGGCAGCAGGTCGAGCACCTCTGCCGTCAGGCCCACGGGCGACGAGTCGATCACCACGGCGTCGGAGATGGAGATGATGTCGGGCATCAGGCGAGTGGTGGCGCGGGCGAGGTTGCCGGGCGAAGCCTTCACCGACGACAGGTCGAACAGCACGAGGTTGGGCACCGGTGTGCGCTGCAGCAGATGGAACAGCGGCGCAGTGGTGAGGTCTTCCAGCGCGAAAGGCAACGTGGCCGGGGTGTGCTCGAGGATCCGTTTGGCGATGGATGGGCGGCGGAAGTCGCCGTTCACCAGCACGACACGCTTGCCGGTCTCGGCGAACGCGGCGGCGAGGTTGGCGGCGACGGAGGTCTTGCCGTCGCCGGCGCAGGCGCTCACCACCAGCGTCACCTTCGGGGCCTTCGCCTCTTCGTCGTCGTCGTCGAGTGCCGCCTGCGAGAACGTCACCACGCTACGCAAGGTGCGGTACGAGTCGCTGAGCTGGTCGTGGCGTTCGGGCATCACATCGAGCCGCTCGCCCTTGGTGGACACCAGCGGGATGTTCGTAGAGGCGGTGCCGCCGAACACGGTCTCGGCCTGCTCGCGGTTGCGGATGCGACGATCGAGGCGGCCCAACACCACCGTGACGGCGCCACCAACCAGCAGGCCCAGGATCATGCCCAGCGCGCCGCGCGTGCTGCGGCTCTTGGGTGCTGTCAGCCCCGCGGACTGGGTGACCGGGAACGCTGTGCCTCGCTGCAGTTCGTTGAGCGTGAGCGTGCTGGTGTCGTTGTTGATGATCTCGATCTGCTGCAGGGTGGCTTGGTACCGGGTGCTGAGCGCGTCGCGCTCCGCCTTGAGTACTGCGCTGTCGGGCGACGCATCCAGTTGGCTCTGCTTATCAGTCAGTCGCACGTTCAGATCGTTGGCGATGGCCTGCATCTTTCCGAGGCGGTTCGTGCGCGAGATGTCCTGCCGTTCGGCGATGTTGATGATGAGCTCTTCGCCGAATGCGTTGACGAGATCTTCAGCGGCTTCGGGCGTGTCCTGCGTGGTGGTGATCGTGACGGCGGCGGTGCCCACGTCGACGGTGACCGTGACCTGCGCGGCAAGCGACGGACCCTCGTTCTCAGGTTGGCCGAGCCGCACGGCCACCCGCTCGGGCACATCGCCGTAGGTGGCGAACACCTGCAGTTGGGTGACGATGCCGCCGCCGTACAGACCGTTGGGGTCGTCGGTGGACATCACCATGGCGTACGCGGCGGTGTAGCGGACTGTCGCTGCGGTGGACTTGGCCGGAGTGGGCAGCGCTCCCAGCACGCCACCGGCGAGGCCGAACAGCAGACACACCCACCAGAAGCGACGGAACGCCTGGAGGGGGGAGATGCGGTTCATGAGGTGTGTACGCGCGCCGCGCAGTGTGGGCATTCCACGGCGGTCACTGTAGTGGGTACCCGCTCGGCGGCGCGGCACCCCCGCTCTCCCCGTCGGCCGGGGCCGACGCTGCCACACTGTGGGCATGTGGAAGATCTACCTGTCGCCGCCGGAGATGTCGGCCGTCGAGCGCGAGCGGCTGCTGCACGCGTTCGACAGCGGGTGGATCGCTCCTGCCGGGCCCGACCTCGATGCGTTCGAGGACGAGCTGTGCGCGCTGTCGGGCGCGGCGGCTGCGGTCGGCCTGTCCAGCGGCACTGCCGCACTGCACCTGGCGCTCGAAGTGGTGGGGGTGGGCCGTGGCGACGACGTGCTGATGAGCGACCTCACGTTCGCGGCCAGTGCGTTCGCGGCCGCCTACCTCGGTGCGCGCCCGTGCTTCATCGACGGCGACCCGCACACGTGGCAGATCGATCCCGAGCTGTTGCGCGCCGAGCTGGCCGTGCGTGCGGCTGCGGGCCGGCTGCCGGCCGCGGTGGTGTCGGTGGATCTGTACGGGTCGGTGGCCGACGGCACCAGCCTCGCGGCTGCGTGCGCCGAGTACGGCGTGCCACTGGTGGAGGACGCCGCCGAGGCAGTGGGCGCCAGCCGCGATGGCGTCGCCGCCGGCCGCTTCGGGCAGGTGGGCATTTACTCGTTCAACGGCAACAAGATCGCGACCACCGGTGGCGGGGGAGCGATCATCACCGATGATGTCGCGCTGGCCGCGCGGGTTCGTCACCTGTCCACGCAGGCGCGTGAAGCGGTGGCGCACTACGAACATCGCGAGATCGGCCGCAACTACCGGATGGGCAACATCAACGCGGCGATCGGCCGCGGCCAGTTGCACACGCTCGACGAACGGATCGAGGCGCGCCGGCGGGTGTACCAGCACTACCTGCGCACGCTGGGCGAGTTGCCCGGTGTGCGCTTCCAGGCGGTTCCCGTGGGGTGCGTGCCCAACCACTGGCTCACGACGGTGGAACTCGACCCGCACGAGTTCGGGGCAACACCCGCCGAGGTGTTGGCCGCGCTGCGCGCCGAGCGCATCGAGGCCCGGCCTGGCTTCATGCCGATGCACCTGCAGCCGGTGTTCGCCGATGCACCGGTGGTGGGTGGTGCCGTGTCGGCGGGCCACTTTGCGCGCAGCGTCAGCCTGCCCAGCTCGGGCCGGCTCTCCAGCGACGAGGTGCAGATGATCGCCGACATCGTGGCGTCGGCCCGCCGATGAGGGCCGCGGCCCTCGCCTTGCTCGCGCTGGCGACGGTGTGGCCGCGCTGGTGGCCAGTGCGATGGGCGATGGCTGCGGTGGCAGGCGGCCTGTTGGTGGCCTCGGTGTGGGACGTGTCGTTCGTCGGCTGGGATGTTGGGTGGGCTGCTCCGGTGGCGGTGTGTGCCGCCGTTGCGCTGTGGTGGGCTGTGCCGAAGGCCCACGAGCGGTTGGCCGTGCCGGGTGGCGCCTGGTGGGTGCTGCTGGGCAGTGCCGCGGCGGTGTACGCCTGCGTGCCCGAGACCGACCAGATGCGCGAGGTCGCTGTCGTGCTGATCGCCGGCGGTGCCGCCGAGGTGCTGTTGCGCAGGCGGTTGCCAGCGCCTGCGTTGGTAGCCGCGGCCGCGCTGGTGGAGTGGGCCGCGTTGTTCGGGGCGACCGGGCGCGATCGTGCGCTGGTGGGTGGTCTGTTCGCGCTGTCACCGCTGATCGCAGTGGGGCTGGTGCGGGGCGGGTCTCGCTGGCGTGGCGTAGGCGTGGCTGTGGTGTGGGTGGCCGCCGCCCTGGTGATGGCCCGCACCGGAGGCGTGGCCGACTCGTTGTCGCCCGCCGTCGTTTCGGTGGCGGCGTGTGCCGCGACGGCCGGGCTAGCGACCCTTGTGGTCGTGCGGCTCGATCGCAGCTGACGACACCGCCGGTGCTGCGGCAGCCGGGTGCTGCCGGGTCACCTCTTCCGGACGCGGGCCGCCCGCTGCTGCGTGGTGTCCGAATGAGGTGACCAGCAGGGATGGTGGTGGTCGCGAACCACGTGCGAGCCCACACGCCCGCGGACGCCGCGCAGCACTAGCCTCGGCGGTCGTGACGTTGCGCGTGCTCTGGGTGGTGAAGGGGCTCGGGCCGGGCGGCGCCGAGCACCTGCTCGCAGCGGCGGCGCGAGTGCACGATCGTGAGCGGTTCCACATCGAGTGCGCCTACGTGTTGCCGTACAAGGACCACCTTGCCGGCGATCTCGAGGCGGCGGGCGTGCGCACGGTGTGCCTCAGTCGCGGTCCTCGCGATCTGCGCTGGCCGCTGCGCTTGGCGCGGCTGATCGGCACGGGCGAGTACGACGTCGTGCACGTGCACTCGCCGCTGCCCGCGTCGGTTGCCCGCCTGGCGGTACGCGGCATGCGCCACCGGCCGCGCGTGGTGAGCACGGAGCACAACGGCTGGGCCTCGCTCGCCCGACCGACTCGTTGGGTGAACCGGCTCACGTCGCGGTGGAACGACGCGATGTTCGCAGTGAGCGAAGAGACGCGGGCGACGATGAGCGGCAAGGCCGCTGCTCGTGCGGTCACGCTGGTGCACGGCATCGATGTGCAGCGCACTGCCGCGTTCACCGCCGATCGCGACGAGGTGCGCCGCGAGTTGGGCATTCCGGCCGATGCGTTCGTGGTCGGCACGGTCGCCAACTTCCGCGAGCAGAAGGACTACCCCAACCTGCTACAGGCCGCCCGTCGGTGCATCGACGCTGGTGTGCCGCTGCGGTGGTTGCTGGTAGGGCAGGGGCCGCAGGAGGCGCAGACACGTGCGCTGGCCACCAAGCTAGGGCTGGACGACGTGGTCACGTTCACCGGGTTCCGTGCCGATGGCGCCCGCGTGATGGCCGCGTTCGACGTGTTCACGTTGGCCTCGAAGTGGGAGGGCCTGCCCGTGGCCCTGATGGAGGCGCTCGCGCTCGGTTTGCCGGTGGTGGCCACTGCCGTGGGCGGGGTGGCAGAGACGATGCACGACGGCGTGGACGCGGTGCTCGTGCCGCCGGGCGACCCGCAGGCGTTGGCCGATGGGTGGCGCTCGCTGTTCGCCGACACGGCACTGCGCCGACGGATGGCGCGGCTCAACCGTCAGCGTGCTGCGGAGTTCGATGCCGCACGGGCACAGCGGGTGATCGAGGCCGCCTACCTCGGCGGCGCCACGCCACCTGCGCCCGAACCGGTGGACGTCGCGGCACGGCGAGCGACTGCGCCGGGCCTCGACATCCGGCCGGCAACGCTCGCCGACCGCGAAGCGATCCTGCAGTTGCTGCAGCGTTCTATGGGCCGCGCCGACGACCCGCGCTTCGCGGAGCTCTATCGCTGGAAGCACGACCTCAACGCGTTCGGTCCGTCGCCCACGTGGGTGGCCACGGACGGCGGCACCGTGGTGGCCGTGCGCATCTTCATGCGCTGGGAGTTCGTGCGCGGTGCCGACGTGTTGCGCGCGGTGCGGGCCGTCGACACGGCCACCGATCCCGCCTACCAGGGCAGAGGATTGTTCACGGCGCTGACGATGCACGGCGTGGCGGAGATGAAGGCCGACGGCGTCGACTTCGTGTTCAACACGCCGAACACACAGAGCCTGCCGGGCTACCTGAAGATGGGCTGGCGCGAGGTTGGCTGCCTGCCTGTGGCAGTGCGGCCGATCGGCCCCGGTGGGGTGTGGCGCATGGCGCGCTCACGGGCATCGGCCGAGCACTGGTCGCAACCGATCGACGTCGGCGTCGCGTTCGCCGCGTGGGCCGCGGGTCGCGACGGGTGGCGCGGTGAGCAGCAGTTGCCGGTGCGCACCATCGCCACCCACACGACTGAGGCCTTCGATCGCTGGCGCTTCGGCCAAGCCGACCTGCAGTACCGCGTCGTCGAGGCCGATAGTGGTGCCCTGGTGGTGCGCGCTCGCCGCCGTGGGCGGGCGTTCGAGCTGGTGCAGGTTGCGTCGTTCGGGCTGTCGGCAGCGCAGGCCGATCGGTGCTTCGCCAGGGCTGCCCGCGAATCGCACGCCGACTATGCGCTGCGCCTCGGAGCGCCACGCATCCGTGGGGGCTTCTTGCCGCTGCCCGGTGGCGGGCCGGTGCTCACGTGGCGAGGGATCAACAGCGAGGGCTTGCCGCCGTTGACGAACTGGGCCCTCACCATGGGCGACATCGAGCTGTTCTGACGATGGCCGACACCATGAGTGAGCGACGCCTCGACATCCAAGGCATGCGCGCGCTCGCCGTGCTCGCAGTCGTCGCGTATCACGCCGGCGCAGGCTTCAGCGGCGGCTACGTGGGTGTCGACGTGTTCTTCGTGATCTCCGGCTATGTGATCACGCGGATGATGCTGGCCGAGCTGGGGCCGTCCAACACACTCGACTTCCGGCGCTTCTACCAGCGTCGCGTGCGGAGGCTCCTTCCGGCGCTGGCGTTGATGCTCGGCGTCGTGTTGGTGCTGAGCCCCATGCTTGTTGCCCTACAGGCGCAGGTCTCCACCGCCAGAACCGGGGCGAGTGCAGCTCTTGTGAACGCCAACAACTACCTGACGTTCTTCGGCATCAAGACCGGGTACTTCGCTCTCGACTCGAAGTCGAACCCGCTGCTGCACACCTGGTCACTGTCGGTCGAAGAACAGTTCTATCTCGTGTTCCCTCTACTGATCTGGGCATCGTGGCGCGTTGGCTCGAGGTTCGGCCGGCCACGCGCCGGCGTGTTCACGCTGGCCACGATCGTCGCCATCTCGTTTCCATTGTCGATTGCTCTACGGCATGGGATCGGGCTCAGCGACTTCACCTCCGAGCTCGCGTTCTACTCAGCGCCAGCGCGTGCGTGGGAGTTCGCGATTGGTGGGCTCGTGGCTGTGGCCGCCCCTCGTATGGTTCGACTGTCGGGAGTGATGCGGTACACCTTCGGACTGTCGGGGCTCGTTCTCGTCGCCGTGGCCACGTTCGTGTACGACGACTCGACGGTTTTCCCCGACTTTGCTGTCATCGTGCCGGTCGTCGGCACCGCATTGTTGATCGCTGCCGGTGAGGGCGGGTCAGCGACGTGGGTCGCACGAATACTCAGCCTCGCACCGTTGCGGCGAATCGGGGATGTGTCGTACGGCTGGTACCTGTGGCACTGGCCGCTGATCGTTTTCGCCGCAGCGATGTGGCCGAGCGCCGGCCTGGCTCGTTCCGTGGCAGCGGTTCTGTCGCTCGGTGTGGCGTTCATCTCGTACCGGTGGTTGGAGGAGCCGATTCGCCACGTCAAGTCGGGAGGGCGACACCGCACCCTGCTCGTGGCGGCAGTCTGCGTGGTCGCGCCCCTCGCTGCAGCAGTTTCCCTCGAGGCGGGCCACCACGTCCTGCTCGACACGTCCATCGCTTCGGCCTTCGCTCCGCACCTCGCTGATGCCAGCGGGTGTGACTCGTCTGTGCCCCTCGAGCGGCGTGATACCGAGCAGTGTGTGTGGGAGTACGGCGTCGCCACGAACATCGTGCTGATCGGCGACTCGAATGCAGGGCAGTTCTCAGAGGGCATGCGCGCAGGAGCGCAGCGTGTCGGTGCAAGGCTCACCGTGGCCACCTATTCGAGCTGCCCGTTCGTGCCATTCGTGGTTTGGCAGGCCGGTGACGAGCTGACGGAGTGTCGGAAGTTCGTCGAGGGGTCACTCCGCGCCTTGATCTCGATGCGGCCCGACGCCGTGTACCTCGCCAGTTCGTCGGATGCCTATATCGGCACTTCGATCTTCGAATTCGCGGTTGACGGGGAGTCTGCCCGGGTGGTCGATCCAACAGCGAAGGCCGAGATGTGGCAGGCAGGGCTGGCACAGATCGTCGATGAGCTCACCTCCGCAGGGATCCGCGTGGTGGTGATTCATCCGGTGCCGAAGTTCGCCTCCCGCTGGCGCCCCGTCAACATGGCTCCGCTGCGACTGCTCGGCTTCCCGGATGGGGCCACGATCGAGATTTCTCGTGTCGAGGCCTTGGGGCGCCGTCAGCGTGCGGTCGACGCCGAGGACGCGGCCACCAAGTTGGCTGGAGCATCGACCATTGATCCGTTCGATCAGCTGTGCCCAGGGGACCCGTGCCGCACGCGTGTCGGCTCGACATGGATGTACCGCGACGACAGCCACATCAGCGTCGCCGCGTCCGAAGCTCTCGGAGCGTGGTTCGCCGCGTCGTTGAAAACCTGAACGGCTGGTGGACCGACCATCTTGACGAGACGGCGTTGGTGCTGGTGCGGCGTTGGCCAGGTTTCATTGCCCACCAATCACCACGAAGGCGAGCTGGCCACCGTATTGTTGCTCCGTGATGGGGATCTGGCTCTCGCCCGTGCCCCGTTGCCCTTCGATCCCATGACTTCAACTGACAGTGCTGCCATCCCGATCTACCCAGCGCGGCAGATGCTCTCTCGCCTGCTGTTGGGGTACCGCCGACGAGTTCTCCTGATTGCCGTCAGTTCGGTCATCGGTGGTCTCGTCGAAGCGGTCTTCTTGGTGTTGATGACCCGCGCTGCGTTCGCGGTCACGAGTGGTAGTCGGAGTCTCGGTGTGCTCGCAGGACGTACAATGCCGGTCGCTGGGGCGATGCTGCTCGCGACAGGACTCGTGGTGCTGAGGATGGCTCTCGCGCTACTGGCGAACTGGCTGTCGGCGTCAGTGACTGTTGCCGTCACCAGTCGAACTCGAGAGCGACTTGGCGGTGCGTTTCTCGCAGCTTCGTGGTCTGTTCAGCGTGAGACATCGGCCAGCAGATTCCAGGAGCTGACAAGCTCTTCAGCGTCGGCAGCGGGAATCATGGTGCAAGGCTTCACGACCGGGGTGGTCTCAGCATGCTCGGTCGGTGCGATGCTGCTGTTGGCCATCGGAGTCGACCCGTTGGGTTCGCTCGTTGGCGTTGCTGGGGTCGGATCGCTCGGCTTCCTGCTGCGACCGCTGCGATCAAAGGTTCGATCGCATGCGCGTCGAGCGAACGAAGACAACTTGCGTTTGGCGGCAGGAGCGAATGAAGTTGCTGAGCTGGGCCTAGCGGTTCGAATCTTTGGTGTTCAGGGGCCGGTGAAAGCCAGGTTCGTCTCCTTTGTGCGGTCCGCTCGTCGGTCAAACCGGACGTTGAACCTTGTCGCCGGAATGGTGCCGGTTGTCTATAGCGGCTTTGCCTATCTGGTTCTCGTGGGAGCGGTGTCGCTCGCCAGTGTGTCGTCGACTGCGAAGCTCACGTCGCTAGGTGCAGTCATGTTGGTCATGCTGCGGTCTCTGGCATACGGGCAGCAGGTCCAGAACGCGTACACCGGGGTCCACTCCAACCTTCCGCGGGTCGCTGAGGTCTTCCGAGAAATCGAGTACCTGACGCACTCGGACGTCAGCGCTGCGGGAGAGCCTGTGGGCGAGGTTGGCGCGTTGGAGGTACGCGACGTCTCGTTCAGGTACAACCCGCACCAGCTCGTGTTGAAATCGGTTTCTGCCTCGGTGGCGCCGAAGGAAATGGTCGGCATTGTCGGGCCCTCGGGGAGCGGGAAATCGACGCTTGTTCAACTGTTTCTGGGGCTTCGAGATCCATCTGAAGGAGCGGTGCTAGCTGGCGGTCGCGACATCCGTCTGCTGGATCGTCATGAGTGGTCTCAGCGGGTGACGTTCGTTCCTCAAGCGCCGGCGCTCCTCTCAGACTCGGTACGCGAGAATATTCGATTCTTTCGCGTGGGTGTATCCGACGCCGAGGTGGAGAGAGCTGCGAGGTCGGCTGGGTTGCACGATGAGATACTCCGCTTTGCTGACGGGTACGGGCATCAAGTGGGCGACCGTGGGGGAAATCTCAGCGGTGGTCAACAGCAGCGCCTCTGCATCGCCCGAGCGCTCTGTGGTGATCCTGAAGTTCTAATTCTGGATGAGCCGACAAGCGCGCTCGATCCTCAGTCTGAGGCGCTGATCCGCCGCACCCTCGATGGCCTTCGGCACCGCATGACAATCATCGTGATCGCCCACCGGCTGTCGACGATCGATAGTTGCGATCGGATCATGGTGATCCAGAACGGAGCCTTGACAGCGTTTGACACCCCTGAGGCGTTGAGAGCGACCAGCGACTTTTATGCTGACGCAGTGCGCCTCTCTGGGTTGGCCTGAGCGGTGTGAGAGTGGAACTCGAACCTTGTTGCAGTCGTGGGCTGGAGGCCAACTGATGACGAGCTCGAGTGCATTCGCTGATCCGACGCCCCGGGTGGGCGTAATGGTCATCTCGCATGAGTCGCACTACCTGCAAGAGTGCATCGAGTCAGTTCTCAGCCAATCGTTCCGCCCAGATCGCATCGTGGTCATCGACAATGGTTCGCCCGCGGATGCCTCGGTGAGTGCCGTCGCCTTGGCCTATGAGCTCGACCTGATCCGAATTGAGAAGCCGATGAGTGCGTCGACGGCGCGCAACGTGGGTTGCGTGTTCTTGGACGACTGCGAGTACATCGTCAACCTGGACGGGGACGACGTATGGCTCCCGGAGTATCTCGAGACCTACCTGGGCACGGCGCGTGAAGAGAGAGCGGACGTCGTCTTCGGCGCGGCCGAGGTGTTTGGCGTCGAGCAAGGAGTGTGGTTCACCGCAGCTGATCGTCCGGAATCTATGGACCTTCGCCGTGGCAACTTCGTACCGGCCAACTCGCTGTTCCGGCGCGACCTGTGGTGGCGGGTAGGGGGCTTCGATCCGGCCCTGACCTACTTCGAGGACTGGGACTTCTGGCTCTCGTGTGCCGAACGCTCCGCGGTGTTCCGGTCGGTCGAGCAACCGCTCTGGCGCTACCGGCGGCATGCCAGAAGCCTCATGGGTGCCTCAACGCACTCCTCGCGTGATGGGGCACGACAGTACGTGCGCGAGAAGCATCTGAGATTTATCCAGGGGCGCTTGGGCTGGCGCCGGTGGAAGCGCAACTTCGAGAAGTACCTCCTTCGCAGGCGCTGAGCGATAGGCATCGCCTCTCGCGGGGCTACTGTCGGCGCTCGAATGAAGCTTCTTTGGTACTGGCCGTTTGCTCGGGTGGAAGAAATCGATCTTGCGGCGGCATGCGCTGGGGAGGACTCGGAGATCGTAGTGCAGACGATCGACCGACGCGAGGCCCCCCACGCCGGTCAGCAGGGGCGGGTGTTCGTGGCCCGTGATCTTCCGGACGTGGAGCGTGGCGCAATGGGCCGGCTGCGATGGGCCAGCTCCAGGATGCATACCTACCAGGCACGAGCACGTCTCCGAGGCCGCCTGATGCGTGCACACGAGTTTGACCTGGTTCACCTGCATTACATCAACCGATTTACCGACGCGTACTCGCGTCTGCCGCGGCCGCTCGTCATGAGTGTCCACGACGTGCTTCCTCACCAGCAGCGCCTCGGGGTTCAGGGCGAGCACCGACTGCTCGGTCGGACATACCGTCGGGCAGACTTGCTCGTAGTCCATCACGAGCGGTTGATGGCGGACCTCGTCGAACGCTTCGGGATCGACCGATCGACAATTCGTGTAGTGCCGCATCAAGTGTTTCCCGTCGATGAGTACGATTCGGTCCGGCCCGCCGGCGCGCCGATGTTCCTCTTCTTTGGCGCGCTACGTCCCAACAAGGGTCTCGACGTGCTCGTGGAAGCGCTGCGCATCGTGCCGAAGCTTGATGCGCGGGTAGTGATCGCTGGGCGGGGATCCCCGGACATCGAAGACATGGCTCGGACGCTGGCAGCGAGCGATCAGCGAGTGACATGCGAGATCGGGCAGGTGACGCATCAGAGAAAGGGTGAGCTGTTCCGGCAAGCCTCTGCGGTCCTGTTGCCGTATACCAGCTTCACTTCGCAGAGCGGCGTGCTCCACGATGCCTATGGACACCGTCGTCCCGTTGTCGTTTCGGCGGTGGGCGCCCTCGGTAAGACTGTTGAGGAGGATGGAACGGGGCAGGTGGTTGCTCCTCGGGACCCATCGCTGCTGGCTTCCGCAATGGAATCAGCGCTCGACAGCGTGGCCTGGGACCGATGGGTTGCCGCATGTGACCGCGTCGCTCGCGAGCGAGCACCAAGCGTGGTCGGTCAGGAACTGCGGCGGGTGTACCTCGAGCTCCTTGGTGCCGCTCAGCGTCCTTGAGTCCGCACTCCGCAAAGGGCTCGGGGCAGCGCACTGGTGCGATAGTGGCGGTAGCACTCACGAGCAGGAGGTGTGGCTATGAGGGCATTCGTGCGGAGAGCTGTCCGTCGATCAGTCGGACATGTGCGGAGCTTTCTCGGCAGGCTGGGGCCTTCAACGATTCATGAGAAGTACCCTCAGTATCAGATCGGCCGCGGCACGTACGGCTCACCACGCGTGCGCAACTCATCGGAGGGACCAACGCTGCGCATTGGCGCCTTCTGCTCGATCGCTGCTCGATCGCAGATCTTTCTTGGTGGGGAACATCGGGTGGACTGGGTGACGACGTACCCGTTCGCGGCCCTCTGGCCGGAAGCGCATGGCATCGAGGGGTACCCCCGAATCAGAGGTGACGTCGTGATCGGAAATGACGTGTGGATCGGTAGCGACGCGATCATCCTGTCAGGCGTGGCGATCGGCGATGGCGCTGTGGTGGCTGCCGGGGCGGTCGTGACCAAGAGTGTTCCGCCGTACTCTGTGGTGGCAGGGAACCCAGCCGGCGTGCTGAGGCTGCGTTTCGATGAACGGTCGATCCAGCGACTGCTTGTGGTGAAGTGGTGGGACTGGGACGACGCGAAGATCAAGCAGTTCTTGCCACTGCTGCTCGCTGATGACATCGAACGCTTCCTTGCGGCCGCCGAAAACGCCCAGGCGCGGCAATCCGCCTGTCCTCTATAGTCCGTAGCCGGCCCACTCAACTCAGATAGGGAGGCGCCTTCGTCGAGCGAACTCTTCGCCACCGATGTCCGCCGTCGCGATCCGCGGTAGCCGCCACTTCGAGTCGAGGATCGACACGGGCCGGGAATCCGTGGTGAATGCGAGCGAGAAGCCGGCTTCCTTGACCAGACTCACCGAAGTCTTGTCATGGCTGCCGTGCGGGTATGCGAACGTGTGTTGTCTCGGACCAAGAACTGCAGCGAGGGCCTGCTTGCTGTGCAGGATGTCCTTGGCCGCGTCTGCCCGATCGCTCTGTCCAAGCTTCAAATGGCGGTGTCCATGGCAGCCGATGGTCACCAGTGGGTGTGATGCGAGTCTGACCAGCTCGGACTCGTTGAGCGGCCTCGCAGAAGAATCAAGCGGCTTACACCCTGTCAGTTGGCTGAGTTCGTCGAGCAGATCGTTTCGTTCCTCCAGAACGAGACGCTCCAGACGGCGCTCCAACGCTCGGTTGATCTGGTCTGGCGTCGCGACAGCGAGTTCATCTTCTTGCTGTTCCGCGAGCAATTGAAGGGAACATGCGGCGTTCACGAGCGTGGAGCGTTGGTCGGCGTTGCTCGTCAGCTCATCGAGTCGGTCCCACCAGAAGTACGGCTTGCCGATGAATGCGGTTGAGATGAAGACAGTCACGGGCAGATCGTTCTGCTCCAGAATCGGCAACGCGGTGGTCAGGTTGTCGACGTAACCGTCATCGAACGTGATTGCGAAGTGGTGCCGCCCACGGCGGTGGAGCCTTCGATCATGCGACGCGATGGCGTCGATTTGGGCATCGACAAATGCTGTACGGAAGAGCACCTGCATCTGCTCCGAAAAACTGTCGGCTGTCACCGTCAGATTTCGCCGGCCCGCCGTAGGGGGTGCTACACGATGGAACGCCAGAACTCGAGCGGGCGCCGCCGCCGCACTCTCGACGCGGCGAATGGTCTTCGTCATCGTTGTCGCGATCCTCCCGTTCGACTGCTGCATGGCCAGCTACAGCTTCTTCGTCGCCCGCACGCCCACGACCACGTCGTATGCCGGATCGCGCTTAGCGATCTGGGCGGGGCGTAGGTCATGCTCCGCAAGACCCCAGAGGAAGGAGGCCGCTGTGAGCACGTTGCCGAACCCCTGGGACTGAACGTTGTCCTCACCGAAGACATCTGCCACGGCTCGATGCAATGAGCGCTGAGTGAAGTGAAACCATTGGCCCCACTGGGCATCCTCGTCGAGGGAGATCCTGGTAATGCCGGGAACGGTGAGCAGAAGAGTTCCACCTGGCTTGAGAACTCGATAGAGGGTCGCAATCGCGGCTTCGTAGTCGTAGATGAACTGAAGCGTCTGGGTAATCACGGCGCAGTCGAAGGTATCCGACGCGATGTGTGGAGCCGCCGCGAGATCTGCAACTACCGTTGCGACCGGATTGCCTTCCTCGACCATCAACACATCGATTCTCTCGACGTTCGAACCCCATCGCTGGGTATAGGTGGGGCTTGAGACTTCGAGCACATGGCCAGAAATGGCGTCCGCGTGGTCGGAGACAAACCGATCGATGTAGACACGATCGACTGGTACCCCGCGGCTGTACCCGTAGTAGGGGTCGATCGGCTTCGTGCGTCCGAAGCTTCCGAAGAACACGCGGCGACGCCTGCGATGGCCTTGCCATGCGCGCAGTGCTCGCCGACCGGTTGGCTTCAGTCGTGCCGGGATCAAACGGCCAGCAGTCATTCGCTCCACCCTCCCTTACGGCGCAGGTGTGCAGATTAGCCAGGAATGCGTATCCGCCGGTCGCGTCCCTCCGGCCGGTCGTGTTCGGGTCTTTCGCTCACCGCTACTGTGCCTCTCGCGTGTGAGCTCGAGGTGAGGCCCAACGAGGATCAGAATTCGTCTGACGCGACGCGGCGCAGGACCGCTTCGAACGCCGCAACGGCTGTCGAAGGTTGCAGGTCCTCTCTCCTGCTGTGCTGCTGCGCAGCGCGACTCAACTCGTCGTACTCTGCCCCGCCCGGCCAGAGCGATCGGATGGCCTTGGCCCAGGAGTCGGCGTCGTCGGGCGGCAAGATCAGACCTCCATCTCCGACCGCTTCGGCGAGCCCCGGCTGGTCACTGGCGAGGACGGGGATGGCGTTGCTCTGAGCTTCGATGACTACCCTCGGCCGATTGTCGATCAAATGTGGCACGAGCAGCAGGCGCGCTCGCCCATAGACCTCAGGCCCGGGTGCCGAGCGCCGTCGGAAGTCGACGTTCGCCCGCTTGCGCGCATGCCGCTCGATATCCAGCACCGCCTCGTCGCTCAGTGGCCACGACTCCCTGACCTCGAACGACACCTCGGGCATGCGGTCTGCCAGCTTCCACAGCAGGCCAATCCCGTGGCTCTCGATCGGATTGACGAGCAACGCTACCGAGCGTGTCGACTCGACGCTCGTCACACTGGTGTCAACGACGGAAGGGATGAGTGCGCATGTGTGACCCAAAGCTCGTACAGCGTCAGCGAGGCTCGTTGCGTTGGCCACTATGGCATCGGCGGGATCCGGCATCGCCGCGACGTGTCCACACGTCGACACTTCACGCACATAGAGAATTGTTGGGATTCCACGGCTGGCGCAGGTGTCACGGACCCTCCTCCAAGTGAGCCTGACGAGGCTGTTCCCGACGACGACGTCGGGCGGCCAGAACTCGATCACCCGCCGAAAGGCGTTTTCGGGCGTCGGGCTGACGATGTGTGGCAGCCGCTCGATCGAGGAGGTGCGCGCTCTGCGTCCGGGGACGCGTTCAATCAACGCGAGCAGCGATCGCCCCCGCCTCCGACCCCACCGAACGGCTAGGTCGGAGATGTGACCGTACAGCCATCTGGTGAGACGGGCTCGACGTCCATCGTCGGCGACGAACAGCACCTCATGGCCGCGTTCGACGAGGTGTGTGGCGAGTTCCCGCTGGCTTCTTCCGGATCCGCCAACGGTCGTTGACGATACGAACAGGATGCGCACGGTCGGGAAGCTAGCGGACAGGCTCGGCGTTCTGCGATCAGTCCGGCTGCAGGAGCGGGATGATACCTTCGCCCCGATGCAGGTCTCGGTGATTCTGTGCGCTCACAACGAGGAGCGGAGACTGGGAGAGCAACTGGACGCTCTTGTGTCTCAGGTGACGAACCGAGAGTGGGAGCTCGTCGTCGTCGACAACCGTTCGACCGATCGAACGGTTGAGATTGCTTGCGAGTACGCATCCGTACATCCGCGTGTGCGACTGGTCGCGGCGAGTGAACGTGCCGATAAGAGCTACGCGATGTCAGTTGGCGTCGCGTCGTCGTGTGCGGAGCTCTTGGCCTTCTGCGATGGCGACGACATCGTGTGTCCAGGATGGATCGACGCCATAGCCGATGGACTAGAAGTCCATGAGGTGGTCACCGGGCCGCACGAACTTGATCTCCTCAACCCGCGCTGGCTCGCTGACAGTCGTGGTCGGTCGGTAGAAACTGAAGCGACGGGTACCTTTGTCGGCCTGTTTCCCACCTTGCGCGGAGCGAACTGGGGGGTGCGCCGAACGACGTGGGACTCGCTGGGAGGCATGAGAGAGAACTGCCACCCCGTCGAGGACCTTGAATTCTCGTTTCGGTGTTGGGTACTGGGCATCCAAATAGTCGGGGTTCCTCAGGCTGTCGTCCACTATCGGTACCGGTCGACGGTCGCGGAGCTGTGGCGGCAGGGCTACGCCTATGGTTCGCACCGACCGATGGTCGCCCGCCTCGTCAGCGACGAAGGTCGTGCCAGGGTCCCCCGATTCTCAGGTTGGAGGTCGTGGCTCCTGCTTGTTGCACGGTTCCCCTCAGTGGCGACTCGGCAGGGGCGAGCGAGTTGGACATGGGTGCTGGCGAACCGGGTCGGCCAGGTTGTGGGGTCGATTCGTTACCGAGTGGTCATGCTCTAAACGAGCAGCCGCCTCAGCCGGCCGAGGCGGCTGGGCTACCACCACAGAGTTCGCAGCCGCACTGAGCCGATCAGGCGCCCATATTGAGTGGCGAACCTGCGCGCCCATGCACCCCGTCGAGCCTTGTTGGTCGCGAACGGAGCTCTGGTTGCTAACCACCAGAGGTCGCGCAGCAGTGCCCTAACAGGTCGTCGATGCAAACCTCGCTGATGAAAACGCTGGTACAGCATGACTTCGGCCGTGCCATAGTGCACGAACTGTCGGAAATGGGCAGCCACTGTCTGACGAAGGCGATAGTGGACTATGGCGTTCGGGACCTCGAGGAGGTCGAACCCTGCGAGTTGCGCTCTCCAGAAGAACTCGGTGTCGTCGCCGCCGTGAACGAATCCCTCGTCGAATCCTCCAAGAGCGTCGAATACGTCACGACTCACTCCCATGTTGGCCCCGTGACCCGCCCGAAGAAAGCCGTGCATCTCCTTCACGGTCGCTCGAGTCGCGCCCCTCCAGGCGGTTGTGACTCCATCGTTGAGGATGCGGTAGTCGATAGGTCCCCCGAGGATTCCGTGCCCAGAGCGGAAGGCGGCGTACATCGCCACCAACCACGCGATGTCAACCTCGTCGTCTGCGTCGCAGAAGAGTATCCAGGGCGCTGATGTGGCGAGCACCCCCCTGTTGCGTGCAGCATTGACGCCCGTCCGTTGGGAAGCATCGATGACGCGGATGTTCAATCGGTCGGCGAACGACAAGGCGATGACTACCGACTGGTCCGTCGACCCATTGTCGGCCACGACGACTTCGAAGCCCCCTTGCGGCCGCTCAGCCTGAGCGAGTGCCTCCAATTGCTGTGAGAGCGTGGTCGCGCCGTTTCTCACTGGTATTACGACTGACAGCGATGGAGGCGCGCCTCCCGTGAAACTCATCGTCGGACCGAGGCGCGGGCCTTGGCCAAAGCCAGGCCCGCTCCTGTCTGGAGTACTGCTCGCTTGAAGCGTCGCGCGTAGGTCGCGAGGCTCGGCCTGTAACTCGATCGGGCGACGATCGCAGCGGAAAGGTCATCGACTTGCCGCCAGGGATCCGGAGGCACGCGGCACCGCATCGCGGGCCAGCCTCTCACCACATCGAGGCTGGGCAAGAGGTCGTCGCTAAACGAGGAGAAGTCGAGGTCTCGGTACTTTCTCGCCAGAGATTCGAACTCTTCGGCCGGTCGGTCAGGATCGAGTCCCTGGATTACCCCAAGCCCGGTCGGCTCCGCGTCGAAGACGCAGATGTCCAGGTCGGGACGGTTGTCGCGCAAATACAGAAGCACCTTCCAGACATCACCGGTCCAGCATCCTCGGGGGACTTCGCGCGTCGCGACCTCGGCGCTCGGCGGGAGACAGTCGTGCAGCAGGACCACTGAGTTGCGGCTGGAGACTCTCTCGACGTTGAAGAAGTCGCGCAGGGCGTTCTCATAGAGATGCATGCCGTCGATGAAGGCCAGGTCGACTGGCAACGTCCCAAAGTGGTGTGACGCCAACCCCCGCGTGAAGAACTCGTCTGACGTCACCCTCTCGACCTTGGCGCCCTTGGGCAGGGGTCGAAGGATGTTCGGACGTGGGTCGACTCCGACGACCTTTGTTCCTGGCAAGGCATGAACCAACGCGTCGCCATGGCGGACGCCGATCTCGAGGTAAGTTCTGGGGGCCAAGGCTTGATGTAGTCGGTCGAGAACATCTTGGTACGAGATGGCATCGTTCATCGCGACAGTTTGCCCGCTCGTTGGGACCAAGGCCCGTCTCTCGGTGAGGAGCCAAGAATCGGACAGGGCCGGATGTAGCGTGACCGAGGTGACACAGAGGGCACTTGTGCGATGATGGCGACCAGGTAATGAGGCCGGTGCCTTTCACGCGAGGCCTCCGGAAACGCTCCGTGCATGGCCTAGGTCGCACGGTTGCTGCGTTGCGCCGCAACCGCTCTGCGACCGACTACCGCCCCGGCGTCACCGTCGTGACCGTGAACTGGAACTCGCTGCCATTTCTCAGTGTCATGCTGGATGCGACGCGGGCGATGTCGCCGCCAGACACCGAGATCTTGGTCGTCGACAACGGGAGCACGGATGGCTCCCGAGATTATCTTGCGACTCGCCGTGACGTGCGTGTTGCCAGGTTGCCCTTGAACTTCGGGCACGGTATTGCGCTGGATCTAGCGTTGCCAACCGTCGATACCGAGTTCGTCGCGATTCTTGACGTTGACGCCTTTCCGATCAACGACAAGTGGTTGAGCGTTAGTGTCGCCGCCCTTGAAAGCGGCGCGCTGGTAGCCGGGGCACACATGCACCGCAACTTCATCCACCCCTGCTTCTTCGTCACGAGAACGAAGCTGATACATGACCTCGGTCTCACGTTCCGGCCCTTCGGTAGGACGCAGAGCCGGTTTCGGGTAGCCCCGCTGTTTCTGGACGTAGCGGAGGCGCTGTGCCAGCGCCTGATCATCTATGGCGGCGGATCAGCGGTGCTTCACAGGTTTCCGATCACGTCCTTGAAGGGCCCAGGAATGGCGGGGGCCGTGTTCGGCGGACTCGTTTACCACAACCAAGGTGCAACTTGGGGCGAACGCAAAGGGATCGCACCGAGCGACTGGCATGAGGCGGTTGGACACCACCTCGGCACCTTCGGGATTGTCGACCAAGCGGAATGATGATGAGACTCCCTGACCAGAGCACGCCTAGATCCTCCGCGAAGCGGGTGCTTCGGCGCGCTGGAGGACTCTTCGTAAGAGCGGTCCGCCGCGGCGGTGTTTGGACGAGGCGACGCTGTTGCCCAGGTCGGGCTCCCCGGCCGCTGTACGTCAGCTCGCCGCTCGACGATGTTCTCTTTGCGCATCCGCTCGATCTGGCGATGCGCCTTGTCCGCTTCTGGGGGAGTCGGCGTCCGCCAACGTCGGACGGGGTCACGGTCGTCGTTGCGAGTTGGAACACAAAGGCGATTCTGGAGGTGACGCTCGCGGCGGTCCGACGATTCAGCCCGCCCGACACGGAGATCCTCGTCATCGACAATCACTCGAGCGATGGCAGCCGGGAGTGGCTGCGGCAGCGCCCGTTCGGCGTGCGACCTGTGCTGCTGCCGTTCAACATCCATCATGGACGAGGACTTGACCTTGGGTTTGCTCTGGCGCGGACCTCTGTGGTGATCACGATGGACTCCGATGCCTTCCCGTACTCGGACAAGTGGCTGGAGACCATGCTTCGGCCCATGGCGAATGCCGGAGCAGTAGCGGCGGGGATGTGGGGTCGACGTGGCCGTCTCCATCCGGCGTGTGCCGCCTATCGGCGTGATGACTACTTCAACACAGGTCTGAGTTTCTCCCCTTTCATGACGACATCCGTGATCGAACGAATCGAAGCTCCCGAATACGGCACCAACATCTGGGACACGGGCGAACTCGTCTCTCTCGCCCTACCCGCCGATCGTGTTGTGGTATTGCCGACACAAGACAGCAGGTTCGGGGGCTGGAGCATGAGTGATGTCGCCTACCACCACGGTGCGTTGTCGCGCTTGTCCGAGCTTGACGACGATCAAGCCGCAATGAGCCACGAGGATGCTTGGCATCATGCGATCGTCCAGTTTCTCGGCAACCCCTGAGTTCAGACTCGGGTGACTCTGCGCCTGACACGCCCCGCCCTCAGTGCACCTTCTTGTCCATGCCTTCCCAGAACGGCTCGCGCAGCTTGAACTTCTGCAGCTTGCCGGTGGCGGTGCGGGCCAGGGCGTCGCGGAACTCGATCCGCTTCGGGCACTTGTAGTGCGCCAACTTGGTGCGCGTGTGGGCGATCAGGTCGGCTTCGCTGAGCGCTGAACCGGGCGTGCGCACCACCAGCGCCATCACCAGTTCGCCCCACTTCTCGTCGGGCACGCCGATCACGGCCACCTCGGCCACCTCGGGATGGCTGAACACCGCGTCCTCCACCTCGATGCTGCTGACGTTCTCGCCGCCGGTGATGATCACGTCCTTCTTGCGGTCGCTGATCGTGAGGTAGTGGTCGTCGTCGAGGTACCCACCGTCGCCGCTGTGGAACCACTCCGGGCCGCCGGCGTCGTCGGCCGCGGCGTGCACCGCATCGGCAGTGGCCTCGGGCTGGCTCCAGTAGCCGGCCATCACGTGGTTGCCGCGAGCCAGCACTTCGCCGTCGGGTGAGATGCGCACCTGCACGCCGATGGCGGGCGCTCCGGCGCGGCTGAGCTTCACCGCTCGGTCGGCGGGGGAGAGCGCGTCGTACTCGGCGCGCGTGCGATTCATCGTGAGCAACGGCGTGGTTTCCGTGAGGCCGTAGATCTGGATGAACTCCCACCCCAACTCGGTCTCGATGCGCTCGATCGTCTTGGTGGGCGGGGGAGCGCCGGCGCACACGATGCGCACGCGATCGCGGCCGGGGATCGGCCCCTCCCACGTGGCCGCGGCATCGAGGATCATGTTGGCGACGGCGGGTGCGCCACACATCACCGTGATGCCGTGGCGCTCGACCCGCCGCAAGATCTCGGCGCCATCCACTTTGCGCAGGATGATGTGCTGCGCGCCCATGCCGGTGGCCGCGTAGAGCACGCCCCACCCGTTGCAGTGGAACTGGGGCAGCGTGTGCAGGTACACATCGCGGTCGTTGATGCCCAACTGCCAGCCGAACGTGGTGGCGTTCAGCCACACGTTGCGATGGGTCAGCTGCACACCCTTGGGACGGGCGGTGGTGCCGCTGGTGTAGTTGATGGTGGCGGTGGCGTCCTCGTCGTACACCCACGGCTGCGGCGGGGCGTGGTCGGCCGGCGCGTCGCTGGCGCTGCCGATCACGAACTTGTGCTCGCACTCCACGCTCGCCATTGCCTCCTCGAGTTCGGGGTCGACGTACAGCACCCGAGCGCCGCTGTGCTGCACGATGTACTTCACTTCTTCGGCCACGAGGCGGAAGTTGATCGGCACGAGCACCCGCCCCGAGCCACTGACGCCGAACAACGCTGTGAGCAGGCGGGCCGAGTTGTGGCTGACCATCGCCACCCGCTCGCCGACGCCGATGCCCAACGCATCGAGGTGTGCGGCCATCGCCCGCGCCCTGGCGGCCATCTCGGCGTAGGTGTACGACCCCCATGATTCGGCAGGCTGGTCGGGCTCGTCGACGACGGCGACCCGATCGGGGTAGATCTCTTCCGCTCGGCGGAGGAAATCGTTGACGGTGAGTGCGACCTTCATGCTCGTATTGTTGCCGAATGGCCCGCACCGACAAGACCCGAGCGCTGCGTTCGGTGGTGCGCCACGGCGACGTGGCCTGGGTGCAGGTGGACCGCGAGGTGGTGGTGCACCACCACCGGCATGGCAAGGCGTACCTGCTCGAACCGATGGCTGCCCTGCTGTGGCAGTGCCTCGACGGCGAGAGCCCGCTGGCCGAGGTGTTCGCCGACATCGCCGACGTGGTGGCCGTTCCGGTCGACACGGTGGCCAATGATTGCCTGCCCGTGGTGCAGTCGTGGCTGGCTGCCGAGATCGTCGCCGACGACAGCTCGCCCACGGTTCCCTCCCCATCGATCCGTACGTGGCGGCGTCTCGTCGACCCGCCGAACGCTTGAAGCGGTGCCGCGCGGTCAGTGTGGCCGCATTCGCTCGTGATCGGTGTCGGTGAGGTGGCGGTGTGTGTGGGCACCGACGACGCCGACGTTGCCGCGCACCTGCAGCCGTGGCACATCGACGAACCGGCGGGGTTGGTGGACTTCGGACTCACCATGCATCCCCCCGTGCGGCCGCGAGGTGTTCCTCGCGAGCTGCCCAGCCTGCGGCACGGAACCGAGGTGATGGCCCGCGCGCACGACACGGCCGCGCTGTGCGATGGCCTGCTGCGCACGCTTGCCGGTCTCGGCCCCGCGCCGGCCGACACGATCCGGCTCACTGGCGTGCCCCTGCTGCGCGATGGTGCGGTCGATCTCGCCCCGCCGGCGCTCGCGGCAGCGCTGCCGTCGCGATGGCTGGCCGCGCACGGCTACACGCCCGTGTACACGCAGTCCGTCACCATCCACCCCGCCACCATGGCAGTGCACATTCCCGCGCCGCTGGGCAGCGATGCCGCGCCGATCGTGGCCCCGCTGGGCCGGTGGTGGGTGACGCTCAACGACCCCACCGCCTCGCTGACGTTCGCCGAGCTGATGGTGCGCACTGCGCCGCGGCTCGACCTCGCCGTGCCCGCCACCGCAGCACTCACCGGCCTGATGTCGCTGATGCAGCAGTTGCCGCCGCTACCCGTGAGTGCGGCGCGGGGCGACCTCCAGGCCGCCCTCTTCGGTGCCCCCTCCACGTTCGGGGCGTGCACGCCGTGAGCGACACCCGGTACCGCCGGTGCCCGCAGGCCGTGTGGCGCGCCACCCGCTTCTTCCTGGTGGCCGCCGTGCCACCGGCGACGCCCACTCATGTGGGTGGGTCGGCCGCGGCCGTGTGGCACGCGCTGGCCCACGAGGGCACGTTGCCCGAACTCGTGGGCCGCGTCGCGGCCGAGGTGGGTGCGCCGGCCGACGACATCGCCGCCGATGTCCGCGCGCTGGTGCACTCGCTTCTTCCGCTGGGCCTGGTGGAGGTGGTGGCATGACGGCACCCGCCCTCACGTCGGCCGACGAGTGGGCCGCGCGACTGGCCACCATCGGCCTCGTCGCGCCGGGCGAGCCGACGACGATCGATCGGTCCACGGCCGAGGCCGTGTGTGCCACGGCGGCCCACCAAGGCCTGGCCTGCCTGCTCGGCGCGGCCGTCGAGCGCGGCACGGTTCGCGCCGACGAGGCCACCACCGAAGTGATCTCCGCCGCGTGGGCGCAGCGGCTGGATTGGTGCGTGCGGCTGGATTCGATGCTGCTGGCGGTGGTGTCGCGGCTCACCGCCGCCGACATTCCGGTGCGCGTGCTGAAAGGTGTAGCCGTGGCAACGCTCGACGAACCCGACCCGTCGTGGCGTTCGTACGGCGACATTGATGTGTTGGTGCCCGCCGACCGGCTGCTCGCGGCGATCGATGCGCTCGCCGGTCTTGGCCTGCAGCCCGCAGCAGCGCCGGTGGGCAGGCATTGGCTGGCCCGGCACGGCAAGGGCATCACGCTCACTCACCCCAGTGGGGTGCAGGTCGACCTCCACCGGCTGCTCGCTCCCGGCCCGTTCGGGTCGCGGGTGCGCATGGCCTGTGCCTTCGAACGAGGCCGTACGTTCGAGGTGGGCGGCACGACGCTCACGGCGATGGCCGACGTGCACCGTTTCCTCCACGCCTGCTACCACGCCGTGCTGGGCCGAGTGCGCGGCCCTCGTCACCGGCGCGACGTGTTGCTGCTGGCCCGCACCGTGCGCCCTGCGGAGGTGGCCGCGGAGTTGGCCGACGGCTGGTCGGCAGCCGTGGTGCACGCCGCGCTCACGTGGGCGGGCGATGCCGCCACGCTGCCCGCCGAGTGGGCGCAGTGGCTGGCAGTGGACCCCGACGCCACCGACTCGCCCCACCGGGCCGACCGCGAACTGCTCGCTGCGTACAGCGGATCGTTCGGCTCGCTCGCTCGCGCCGAGCTGCGCGCCCTGCGTGGCCCGCTCGCCAAGGCGCGGTACGCGGCGGCGCTGGTGTGGCCCTCGCGCGGCAACCTGGCAGCTCGCGGGCAACGCCGCCGCGACCACCTGGTGCACCTGCTGCGCACGGCGCTGCCGCACAGGAGCGCCGCGTGACCGACGATCGGGAGTTCGCCGACGACCTCGTGCCGCAGCCTGCGCCCTTTGTGCGCACCGCGTTCCTCGACGACGAGGCGGTGCTGTACCTCGTGCACGAGACTCGCGCGGTGCTGCTGAACCCCACCGCCGCAGTGGTCTGGGCGGCGATCGACGGCGAGACCTCGGTGGCCGAGATCGCCGCACTCCTGGCCGAGACCTTCCACGCGCAACCGGCCACGGTGCGTGACGACGTGGAACTCGTGCTGCGACACCTGATGGAGCTGGGAGCGCTGGCCCGCTCGACCTAGGCCGTGCGGCGACCACGAGGATCGTGCAACCGCCTGTCGCGCAAGTACCCTGGCAGCAACATGTCTGGATTCAACCGCCCTCCGGGCGCGCGGCGCGCACGACCGCGCACGACGCACCACACCCCGGAACACCGCACCCCGCCCCCGGCGCCGGCGCTCACGCTCTTACCCGAGGAATACGTTCCCACCGGCTTCGTCGAGCTGGGCGTACCGCCCAACGTCGATTTCGGCCTCGCCGCCGCCGGCTTCACCACCCCGTTCGCCATCCAGGAGAAGGCGATCCCCGTCGCCATCACCGGCCGCGACGTGTGTGGCCGGGCCAAGACCGGCTCGGGCAAGACGCTCGCGTTCGGCGTGCCGCTGCTCGCTCGCCTCAACGGTGAGGGCCAACCCCGCCGGCCCACCGCGCTCGTGATGGTGCCCACCCGCGAACTCGCGCTGCAGGTGTCGGAAGTGCTGTCACCCGTGGCCATCGCCTGCGGCCGCAGTGTGCTCGCCGTGTACGGCGGCGCCTCGCGCCAGCAGCAGATCGACGCGCTGCAGATCGGGGTCGATGTCATCGTCGCCACGCCGCTGCGCCTCATCGACCTGCTGAAGGAGAACGAACTGCAGCTCGACGGCATCGAGATCGTGGTGCTCGACGAGGCCGACCGCATGGCCGACGACGGGTTCACCCCGCAGGTCGAGTGGATCCTGCGCAAGGTCACCGGCGTGCATCAGACGATGCTGTTCAGCGCCACGCTCGACGGCGACGTCGCCCACCTCGTGGCTCGCTACATGAAAGACCCTGTGGAGGTGGCCATCGATGCCGCCAACGACACGGTGGGCACGATGCACCACCTGTTCCTCGCCGTGCACCACATGGACAAGGACAAGGTGGTCGCGTCCATCGCCAGTGGCGTCACCAAGACGATCGTGTTCTGCCAGACCAAGCGCACCTGCGATCGCGTGGAGGGCAACCTGCAAGACCTCGGCGTGAAGGCTGCGGCCATCCACGGCGATCTCGCCCAGGCAGCGCGCGAGCGTGCGCTCAAGCGGTTCACCGACGGCGACCTCGCCGTTCTCGTGGCCACCGACGTTGCCGCTCGCGGCATCGATGTCGACGACATCGGCGTGGTCATCCACTACGAGCCCGCCGGCGACGTGAAGGACTACCTGCACCGCAGCGGTCGCACGGCCCGCGCCGGCCGCGACGGCTGGGCCGTCACGCTGGCCGAGTACAACCAGCACACGCAGGTGCGCATCCTGCAGCGCGGCATGCGCCTCGACCCGGCGCCGCCGATCGAGGTGTTCAGCAACAACCCCAAGCTGAAGCACCTGCCCGACTTCCACGCCGAAGGCTGAGGTTCCCATGGCAGGCGGGCCCAATCGGCTGCAGCCGATACTCCGGCGCAGCGCACGGGTGCTGCTGCTGTCCAGCTTCCGGCTGTGGCACCACCTCGGCGCTCGTCGTCTGCACCTGCTCATGCGGCTGTGGGACAACCCCGACTACTCCGCGGGCCGTGCCTACGTGTCGCAGGTGGATGCAAGCGCGAAGCAGCTCTCGAACGGTCGGATACTCGAGTGTGGCTCAGGGCTCACCACCGTGGTGCTGGCGCTCCGATCGCGTCGGTCAGGGTCGTCGCTCGTCTCGCTCGAGCATGAGCAGAGCTGGGTCGAGGTGGTGCGCCGTCGCCTCAAGTTGGCCGGCCTGTCGCCGGAGATCGTTCGTCATGCCCGGCTGCGCGACGTGGATGGTGCCGATTGGTACACACTTCCCGCAGATTTCCCTGCGTCGTTCGACCTCATCGTCTGTGATGGGCCGCCCGGGGCCACCCGCGGCGGTCGATCCGGTCTGGGCCAGCTGCTCCCCGATGTTCTGTCCCGCGGCGGCTCGCTCGTGTTGGACGACACTCACCGTCACGACGAGCGCAGCTTGGCCGACGCGTGGGCGCGAACGCTGGGCGCTGACCCGGAGTTCCGACCGGATGGCCCCGTGAAGGAATTCGCCGTGATCGTCCGGCCAAGCCTCCAGCCGTGATCCTGCGATCCCGTCGGCGACGGGTTCAGCTGAGCCAGGCGGGGCGGTTGGCCTCGTAGGTGTCGATCGCGCCGGCGTGCGACAGCGTGATGCCGATGTCGTCGAGACCGTTGAGGAACCGGTGCTGCGTCTGGGGGTCCATCGGGAACGTGGCGCTGATGCCCTTGGCCGGCACCTCGACGCTGAGCCGCTCGACATCGATCGTGATCTCCACGTTCGGGTCCTCGTCGATCGCCGCCCAGATGGCCTCCACGACAACCTCGGGCACCATCACGGGAACGAGGCCGTTCTTGGTGCAGTTGTTGCGGAAGATGTCGCTGAAGCTGGGGGCCACGACTGCGTCGAACCCACCCTGCTGGATCGCCCACACGGCGTGCTCGCGCGACGAACCGACGCCGAACGACGGGCCGGCCACCATTACGCTGGCGCCCGCGTAGCGCTCGTCGTTGAGCACGAAGTTGCGATCGTCGCGCCAGGTGGCGAACAGGCCCTTCTCGAAACCGGTGCGCTCGACGCGCTTCAGCCACTCGGCGGGGATGATCTGGTCGGTGTCGACGTCGCTGCGCTTCAGCGGCAGACCGCGACCCGTGATGACGTGTACAGCTTTCACTTCAAATCCTCCGGGGTGGCGAAGTGGCCGGCGACCGCAGTGGCGGCGGCGACGGCGGGGGAGACGAGGTGGGTGCGACCGCCGCGGCCCTGACGGCCCTCGAAGTTGCGGTTGCTGGTGCTGGCGGAACGCTCGCCCGGGGCCAGCTTGTCGGGATTCATCGCCAGGCACATGCTGCAGCCGGGCTCGCGCCAGTCGGCTCCCGCGGCGCGGAACACTTCGGGCAGGCCCTCGGCCTCGGCCTGCGCCTTCACGGCATGACTGCCGGGCACCACCATCACGCGGGGCACGGTGACGGTACGGCCCTTCATCACCGCTGCCGCGGCGCGAAGATCCTCGATGCGGCTGTTGGTGCACGAGCCGATGAACACCGTGTCGACCTTCACGTCGCGCATCGGGGTGCCGGCGGTGAGGCCCATGTACTCGAGTGCGCGGGCCACCGTGTCGGCGGCCTGGCCGTCGTAGTCCTTCGGGTTGGGGATCAGCCCGCCGATCGGGATCACCTGCGCCGGGTTCGTGCCCCAGCTGACCTGCGGGGTGAGCACACTCGCATCGATGACGACCTCGCTGTCGAACACTGCACCCTCATCGGTGACCAGCGTGCGCCACTCGGCCACGGCGGTGTCCCACGCGGCCCCCTTGGGTGCATGTTCGCGGCCCTTCAGGTAGTCGAAGGTGGTGTCGTCGGGGGCCACCAGGCCGGCCTTGGCCCCGGCCTCGATGCTCATGTTGCACAGCGTCATGCGGCCTTCCATCGACAGCGCCTGGATGGCTGGGCCGCGGTACTCGATGACGCTGCCGATGCCTCCGGCCGTGCCGATCTGAGCGATGATCGCCAGCACGATGTCCTTGGCGGTCACGTCGGCGGGGGCGTCGCCCACCACCTTCACACTCATCCACTTCGGGCGGCTCTGCGGCAGCGTCTGCGTGGCCAGCACGTGCTCGACCTCGCTGGTGCCGATGCCGAACGCCAGCGCGCCGAATGCGCCGTGCGTGGCGGTGTGGCTGTCGCCGCACACCACCGTCATGCCCGGCAGCGTGCGGCCCTGCTCGGGAGCGATCACGTGCACGATGCCCTGGCGTGGGTCGCCCATCGGGAACTCGACGATGCCGAACTCCTTGGTGTTCTCGCGCAGCACCTCCACCTGGCGCGCGGAGATCGGGTCGTCGATCGGCAGGTGGATGTCGGCCGTGGGCACGTTGTGGTCTTCGGTGGCGATCGTCAGCTCGGGCCGGCGTACGGTGCGGCCGCTGAGGCGCAACCCGTCGAACGCCTGCGGGCTGGTGACCTCGTGCACGAGGTGCAGGTCGATGTACAGCAGATCAGGCTCGTCGACCGCGGAGTG
Organism: Actinomycetota bacterium; assembly: GCA_030645495.1. GTDB lineage: Bacteria > Actinomycetota > Acidimicrobiia > Acidimicrobiales > Ilumatobacteraceae > UBA668. Next base: position 29,212 of record JAUSLV010000030.1, on the reverse strand, counting down.
CACCACGTGCCGGTCCCACACCTTCTGGGCCAGGGTCGTTGGCTGTGCCAGGGTTCTCGGGTCAGACATACCAGTGTCTCACTTTCTGAGATACAGTTCTCGCTGTGGACAGTGTAAGCGGCGTCGGGGTGATTGACAAAGGGGTGCTGATCTTGCGCGCCTTGGCCGGCGGCCCGCTCGATCTCGCGCAGCTGCAAGACGCCACCGGCCTGCCGCGAGCCACCGCCCATCGCCTCGCTGTCGCGCTCGAGCAGCACCACTTCGTGCGACGCGACACGCTCGGCCGCTTCTGCCTCGGCTTCGAGCTGATCCGCCTCGGCCACGCAGCCACCGAGGCGTTCCCGCTGGCCGAGCTGGCCACTCCGATCCTCACCGAACTGCGCGACCGCACCGGCGAGAGCGTGCAGTTGTACGTGCGCGAGCACGATGGGCGGCGCTGCGTGGTGTCGCTGCAGGCCAACCACGCGCTGCGCTGGATCGTGCCCGAAGGTGCTCTATTGCCGCTGGACCTCGGCTCCGCCGGCCGTGTGCTGGCCGAGGGTGGCCCCGACCTGGAGGACAGCGTGGAGGAGCGGGAAGCCGGCGTTGCCTCGGTCAGCGCCGTTGTGCGCGATCGTCAGGGGGCCGTGGTGGCCGCGGTCAGCCTCAGCGGCCCGGTCGAGCGCCTCACCCGTACCCCGCGCCAGTCGTTCGGGGTCGCCGTGCAGTCCGCCGCCGCCGCCCTCGCCGCCGCCCTGCCGCGCTGACCCGCCCGTCCGGCGCCCGACGGGTTTGGGGCGTTGGGAACTTCTGCCGGTTCGGCGGGTTCGCCGTACCCAGTGAGGGCATGAACACCACTGCATCACTGCCCTTCCGCCTCGCCCGCTGGTTCGAGGCGCGACTGCACCAGACGATCGACTTCAACCACTCCTCGCTGCGACTCTACGGGTTCGAGGTGGTCGACCCCGAAGGGTTCGACCACGACCATCCGGGCGCAGCGAGGGTGACGTTCATCGCCGAAGGGGCAGACATCGACGCGTTGGCGCGCCATCCCGACGCTCCTCGCGTGCGCGACTTCGACGCGATCGCGATCGTGTCGGCCGAGTGGCGGATCGTGCCGCCGCCCGACCCGCGCCGGCCGCGCCAGTACCCCGTGCGGCGCAAGGCGCGCGTGGTGGAGGTGCGCGACAACAGCGGCGGCGCGGTGGTGATGCGTTTCGAACACGAGCCCAACCACGTGGTGTTCACGTCGGCGGCATGACGCGACGATGAGTATGCTTTTTGGTATGGCCACCCGCAAGGTCACGATCACGATCGACGAGGCCGACCTCGCTCGCGTTCGGGTGCTCGTCGCCGAGGGGCGAGCTCGCAGCGTGTCGGCCTTCGTGCAACACGCCGTGCGGATCTCACTCGAGGATGCCGACCTCTGGGCGATCGAGCTCGCGCAGGCGCTCGCGGAGACTGGGGGGCCACTCACCGAAGCAGAACGGGCATGGGCCGAGTCGTGGGTCGATGGTCGGAACGGCCGTGAGTGGGCATGAACCGAGGACTCACCTTGGATGCCGGTGCGCTCATCGCGCTCGACCGCAACGATCGTCGAGTGTTGGCGCTGCTGCAACACTGCGCAGAAACTGCCGAACGGATCACCATCCCGACCACCGCGCTGGCGCAAGCGGCGCGCAGCCTTTCCCGCCAGGCGCGACTCTCCCGACTCCTCCGACAGGCCACCAGCGATGTGCGGTCACTCGACCGGCCCGATGCCGTAGCCGCCGGCAGGCTGCTCGCGTTGTCCGGCACTGCCGACATCGCCGACGCGCACGTGGTGGTGTGTGCTCGGCGGGCCGGCCAGGCGGTCGTCACCACCGACCCCGACGATCTGCGGCGACTCGACCCCACCCTCCGACTCCTCGCGCTCTGAGGGGTGCCGCGCCCTACCCTGGCGCGGTGACCACCATCGACGCACCGGATCTCCGCGCCGCTCGGCACAGCGTGTCGGTGGTGTTCATGGCGGCGGGGATGGGCTACTCCAGCTGGGCGTCGCGAATCCCGCAAGTGCGTGACGAGCTGGGCCTGTCGCCAGGCGCGCTGGGCCTGATGCTGCTGGTGGTGGCCATCGGCTCGTTGATCGCCCTGCCCACCGCGGGTGTCGTGGTGCACCGCTTCGGTGCCATCCGCACCGTCAGCGTGATGTCGCTGCTGTGCCTCAGCGGGCTGGCGTTCGCCGGCATCGGTGTGCAGATCGGCACACCGGCAGTGGTGGCCGGTCTGCTGCTGTTGGGCTTCGGCAACGGCTGCTGGGACGTCGCCATGAACGTCGAGGCCGCCGCGGTGGAGCAGCGCTTGGGCCGCTCGATCATGTCGCGCTTCCATGCCGGGTTCAGCGTCGGCACCGTGGTGGGCGCACTCAGCGGTGCCGGTGCCAATGCGATCCACCTGTCGGTCACGGTTCACCTGGTGGTCGTTGCCGTGTTGTTGGCGGCCACGGTGCCCCTCGCCGCGCAACGATTCCTGGCTGCGGCCGACGACGCCCACCAGGGCGAACGCCACGGGCCGCTGGTGGCCTGGCGTGAGCGGCGCACGGTGTTGGTGGGTCTGTTCGTGCTGACGATGGCCTTCACCGAGGGCACCGGCAACGATTGGTTGGGTGTCGCTGCGATCGACGGCTACGGGGCCAGCGCTGCCACCGGATCGCTCGCGTATGTCGTGTTCGTGGTGTCGATGACCACCGGCCGCTGGTTCGGCCCCCACGTGCTCGACCGCCACGGGCGCGTGGCCGTGCTGCGCGCGAGCGCGCTCACCTCGCTGGTCGGGTTGCTGATCGTGGTGTTCGGCCCCGATCTGTGGTCGGCGCTGCTGGGCACCGTGCTGTGGGGTCTTGGCGCAGCGCTGGGCTTCCCCGTGGGCGTGAGCGCCGCGGCCGACGACCCGCGGCGCGCGGCCGCGCGGGTGAGCGTGGTGTCCACGATCGGGTATGTGGCGTTCCTGGCGGGGCCAGCCCTGGTGGGTGCGATCGGCAACCACGTGGGCGTGCTGAAGGCCTTGTTGGTGACCGCCGGCCTGCTGGGCTGCGGTGTGGTGCTGGCGGGTGCCACCCGGCCGCTGCCCGCCGAGCCGCACACTGCGGGTTAGTAGATCGCCACCAGGTCGAGCACGACGGTGAGGTCTACCGACGCCGGAAGGCCGAGGCCCTCGTTGCCGGCGCCGTCGAACATCGACGCGAAGGGGATCTGCGCCTGACGACGACCGCCGACCTTCATGCCCTCGACGGCATCGAGCAGGCCGGGCCACACGTCGGAGTCGGGCGAGTACAGGAACGTGAACGCCGGCTCACCCCAGCTGCTCGCGAGCTGCTCGCCGGTGTCGGCACGGTAGGTGACGATCCGCACGGCCACCATCTGGCCGTCCTGCGGCACTGCGCCAGCGCCCTGCAACAGCTCGTCGGCCACGAGTTCGTCGACGTTGTCGGTGCCCTCGATCTCGATGCCGGGGTCGTCGGTGGCCTTCGAGCCGGGAAGCACCGCCACCACGTCCACCACGAACGACAGCGCGTCGCCGGGCTGGATCACATCGCCCGAGCCGGCGTCGCCGTAGGCCAACTCGGCGGGGATGTCGAGCTGGCGGCGGCCACCTTGCTGAACGCCCACCAAGCCCTGGTCCCAACCGGGGATCACACCGCCGGCGCCCAGCTGCACCTCGAACGTCTCGCCACGGTCGTAGCTGTTGTCGAACTCGGTGCCGTCCTCGCTGCGCACGCCCACGTAGTGCACCACCACGGTGTCGCCCTCCACTGCCGGCGAGCTGCAGGCGCCGGTGGTGAGATCGGTGATCACCAGCTCGGTGGGCGTGGCCGACGGCGTGGTGACCTCGGGCTTGGTGTACACCGTGCCCACTGCGCCGCACTCGCCCGACACCGGGGTGGAGCCATCGCCGCCGTCCGACTTCGGGTCGGAGTCGCCACAGGCCGACACCGCGGCGAGCAACGAGAGGCACAGCAGAATGGGGGCGGAGCGACGCATCCGCTCAACGCTATCGGGGGTGGTGGGCCAGCCAGCCGCGCTCGCGCTCGGCCAGCGGGGTGCTGGCCGGGCCGTGCACGAACGGCCACAGCTCTTCGGCGATGCGCCGATAGTTGCCCGTCGCCTGCAGTTCGCCCAGCAGTGCGTACAACCCGAGGTTGATGCGTTGGATGAACACGAACGCCCTCGGGACGGTGGCGTACTGCGCGATCGGGCTGGTGCGGTCGAACGTGTGGCGCACGATGCCGCTGGCGTACTCGCTGCTCCAGGTGACGTCTTGGTCGTGGCGCACGCTCTCGTAGAACTGGCTGAAGTACTCGCCGATCTCGTCGTCGGGTGCCGGGCAGCCCTCGCGCAGCATCCCCGCGGCCTGCACGATGCGGCGGAACGCCGTCTGGTCGTGGTCGTAGGCGGCGGACTTCACCATCCCGATGAACGTGCCCATCTCGTCGTCGGTGAAGTGCTTCACCAGCCCGTAGTCGAGGAACGTGACCCGCCCGTCGCCGTGGAACAGGTAGTTGCCAGGGTGCGGGTCGCCGTTGAACGCCTGCATGCCGTACAGGCTGCGGAACACGAAACGGAACAGCGTCTCACCCACGAGGTCCTTCTCCGCCTGCGGCCACGACTGCAGCTCTTGCCAGGTGCTGCCGTTCACCAACTCGCTGGTGATGACGGTGGCGCCGCTGAACGCCGGCAGCACCTCGGGTACGTGGATGAACGGATGACCGCGGTAGAAGTCGGCGAAAAGCTGCTGGTTGGTGGCCTCCAACCGGTAGTCGAGCTCCTCGATCAGGCGCTCTTTGATCTCCTCCACCATGTCGTCGGCATCGAGCCCGCCGAAGCCTTGCTGCAGCACCATGCCCAGCAGGTTCGCGTTGCGCAGGTCGGCCTCCACCGCCTCGCCCACACCCGGGTACTGCACTTTCACCGCGACGGCCCGCTCGTCGCCGGTGGCCGGGTCGAGCACGACAGCACGGTGCACCTGGCCGATGCTGGCCGCCGCGATCGGCTGTGGGTCCCACTGCACGAACAGTTGCTCGGGGGGCACGCCGAACTCGCGCTCGATGACGCCCGCAGCCAACTCGGCGCTCATCGGCGGTGCGTTGGACTGCAGCGCCGAGAGCGCGTCACGGAGCGGTGCGGGCAGCGCGTCGTCGATGTAGCTGGCCATCTGACCCAGCTTCATCAGCGCGCCCTTCATGCTGCCCAGCCGCTCGGCCACCGCCTCGGCAGTGCGCAGCTCGCGCTCGTTGTCGAGTTCGATGCGGCGTTCTGCGGACGCGAACAGCTTGCGCGCCGCAGTGGTGGCGTAGTGGCGCCCCACCGTGGCACCCAGCCGGGCGACGTCGGCGTTGCGTTGCGAACGGCTGGTGCGCAGGTGCTGTTGCTCCTTGCGCACGACGGCGACCACGGCGGCCACAGCGACGGCGACGCCGGTGAACGCCGCGAGGCGGCGCAGCAGCGTCACGACTTCACCGGCGCGGACCGTTCGACCACGGAGTGGATCGCGCGCAGCAGCGTGGGCACGAACCGATCGGCGTTGGCCACCACGGCGTCGTGGTCGCCGTCCACGCGGAACGCCTCGGCCTTGGGGATGCCCTCGAACAGCCGCACCTGGCGGCGCAGCGGCACCACCTTGTCGCGCATCGTGATCAGCGCGGAGGTGGGAACGTCGATGTCGCCGATCCACTCACGCGAGTTGAACTTGCCGATCTCGCGTCCGGCTTCCAGCACCATCCGCCAGTCGTGCAATGCGGCCTCTTGGATGGCCCACGGTTCCCACTCCTCGGTCTTGCGTTGCAGGTACACCTGCTCGGTGAGCCACTGCCGGGTCTGCGACGGCGTCAGCCGGGCGAGCGTGGCCAGCCCCGACAGGCCGAGGAACCCCATGCGCTCTTCGCGTGAGGTGATGAAGTACGGGGCGGTGGCGCAGAGCACCAGGCCGCGTACGCGCTCGCGGTGGCGTTTCCAGATGAGCTGCGCCACCGGGCCGCCCATCGAGTAACCCACCGGGATCACCTTGTCGACGCCCAGCACGTCGCACACGGCCATCGCGTCGTCGGCGCAGTCCTCCAAGCGGAAGGCCTTCTTCGAGCGGATGCCCCGCCCGTGGCCGCGATGGTCGAGTGCCACCACGCGGTAGTGGCGCGAGAGCGGCTTGTAGCAGGTGTACCAGTTGAGGTCGCAGCTCGCCGTCCAGCCGTGCAGCAACAGGATCGTCGCGGCCTTGGGTGGGCCTGCCATCGTGCGCACGAATGTGGTGCCACGACCGGGCAGCTGCATCGCCGCTCCGGGGGGCAGATGAGGCTTGGCGTGGTCCGCCTCGGTTGCCGACTTCCCGTCGCGAATGGCCACTACAGGAGCGCCACCTTCAGGACCTGCACCTTCAGCTGAGCGCCCGTGGGGGTGGTGTACTGCACCCAATGGCCCTCGCCGGCACCGAGGAGGGCGCTGCCCAGCGCAGACTGCGGGCTCATCACGTCGAGGTCGCCGTGGCGCTCTTCCATGTGGCCCAACAGGTAGGTCTCGGCCATGGCCTCGGTATCGCCCTCGTACATGATCGTGACGACCGTGCCGGCAGCCACGACACCCTCCGCGCCGGTCTCGATGATCTCGGCGTTCTCGAGGAAGTGTTCGAGTTGGCGGATGCGGCCTTCCATGTGGCCCTGTTCGTCTTTGGCCGCGTGGTAGTCGCCGTTCTCGGAAAGGTCGCCCAACAGACGCGCGGCCTCGATCTTCTGCGCCACCTCGATACGGCCGCGCGTGCTGAGGTCGTAGTGCTCTTCCTTCAGCCGTTCGAAGGCAGTGCGGGAAAGATGCGTGCTGGCCATAGGGCTTCTGATGCTATCTGCCGGGGGTCAGGCTGCCGGCGGTCATGCGCGGGATCGGTAGGCACCGGGGGTGATGCCGGTGGTGCGGCGGAACAGACGGTTGAACGAGCTCTGGTCGTAGAAGCCACACTCGCCGGCGATGGCCGCCAACGACAGGTCGGTGTCGTCGAGCCGACGGATCGCCTCGTCGATGCGCGCTCGGATCAGCAGTTGCTTGGGCGACACACCAAGTGCCCTTCGCGTGGCCCGCTCGAGTTGCGTCACCGACAGTCCGGCGGCCTGCGCCAGGTCGGCCACCATCAACGGCTCGGCATAGCGGCGGCGCACCAGGTCGATCACCGCCTGCAGGCTGGCGTGGTGGCGATCATTGCCTTCGGTGGTGTGCAGGTCGTAGCTGACGGCCACGATCCCCAGCACGGTGCCATCTGCGCCGCGCAGCAGTGTCTTGGTGGTGACGTACCAGCCGCGGCTGCCATCGGGTCGCAGGATCAACTCCAGCTCGTTGCGGATCGGCTCGCCGGTGGCGAACAGGCGGCGGTCCTGCTCGTCGTACGTCTCCACGAGATCGGCCGGGAACAGATCGGCCGCAGTGCACCCGAGCACGTGGTGGGCCGCCCGTCCGGCACGATCGGCGAAGGCCTGGTTGATCGCCAGGTAGCGGCCATCGGGCGCCTTCACGCAGAACATCGTGTGCGGCACACCGGCGAACACCTCGTCGAGCGCGGTCACCACGAGGTCCATTCGGCCATTGTTGTACGAATCCGACGGCCCACGGCCCCTTTACGTGCTAGCGCCGCAGGCGTTCGATGGAGGCATGACCGTGGCGCATGCCGAACACCTCCTCGTTTCCTCGTTGGCCGGCACCACCGGGCCTGAAGCCCGCCAGCAGGCTCGGCTCGCGGCCGTCGTCGACGACCCACGCCTGCGGGCGCTCACGTTCGCGCTGACCGACGAAGTGCTGCGCTTCGAGCAGCACCGGCGTGCGGCGTCGCGCTTCAAGGCGATCGTGCGCGAAGTGGGTGTGCCCACGTCGCTGAGCCTGTTCGACCGACTCTCGCTGCGCATCGGCGCGGTGGTCGCCCCGGTGCTGCCGTGGGCCGTGATGCCGCTCGTGCGCCGGCGGATCGTGAAGGAGAGCAACGGCGTCGTGCTGTCCGCCGACGATCCGGCCTTCGCCAACCATATCGCTCGCCGCCGTGCGGAGGGGTTCCCGCTGAACGTGAACGTGCTGGGTGAGGCGATCCTCAGCGACGCCGAGGCCGACGAGCGGATGCGCCTGATCCGCGAGCGCATCGCCCGCCCCGACGTCGACTACATCTCGCTGAAGATCTCGGCCGTCGTCGCCAACCTCGACGTGCTGGCGTTCGATCACTCGGTGGACGCCATCAGCGAGCGGCTGCGGGTGCTGTACCGCGAGGCCGAGCAGGCGACGCCGCGCGTGTTCGTGAACCTCGACATGGAGGAATACCGCGACCTGTCACTCACGATCGCCGCGCTCACCGCCGTGCTCGCCGAGCCCGAGTTCGCGGCGGTGCACGCCGGCATCGTGCTGCAGGCCTACCTGCCCGACTCGCACGCGGCGTGCGCGCAGCTGTGCGAGTGGGCGCATGACCGTCACGATCGGGGCGGCGGCACGCTGAAGGTGCGCGTGGTGAAGGGCGCGAACCTGGCGATGGAGCGGGTGGAGGCCGAACTGCACGGCTGGCCGCAGGCGCCGTACACGACGAAGGCGGAAGTGGATGCCAGCTTCAAGCGGCTGGTGATGGCGGTGCTCGACGAACGGTGGGCGAGTGCCGTACGCCTTGGGTTCGCCAGCCAGAACCTGCTCGACCTGGCCTGGGCGCTCGAGCTACAGGCTGCGTACAGCGGTCGGCTGGACATCGAGATGCTGGAGGGGATGGCGCCTGCTCAGGCCCGCGCCGTTCGTGAGGAGGCTGGGTCGGTGCTGTTGTACGCCCCCGTCGTGCGCCACGACGATCTGGCTGCCAGCATCGCCTATCTCACTCGCCGGCTCGACGAGAACACGTCGCCCGACAACTTCCTGCGCGCGCTGTTCACCCTGCGGCCGGGCACGCCTGCGTGGATCGACCAGGCGGCGCGCTTCGAAGCGTCGATGGCGGCGCGGACGACCGCGAGTACCGCGGCGCGCCGCACGCAGGATCGCTCACTCGCTGCCGCACCGACGGCCGGCAGTGGGTTCGTCAATGCTGCCGACACCGACTGGACCCGCACAGCGAACCGGGCGTGGATCGCCCGCCACATGGCCGCCGTGGCCGTGCCGCACGTGCCGCTGACGACCACGATCGAGGCGGTCGACGCCGCGGTGGCCGTCGCTGTGGACGCTGGCGCCCGGTGGGCACGCACCCCCTACGCCGAGCGGCGCGCACTCCTCCAGGCGGTGGCCGACGAGATGGAGCGCAGCCGGGGCGCGACGTTGGGGCTGATGGCGCACACCGCGTGCAAGACCGTTGCCGAAGGTGACCCGGAGGTGTCGGAGGGCATCGACTTCGCCCGCTACTACGCGGAGTGCACTCACGCGATCGAGGCGGGCATCGGGCGCGGCCTCACGTTCGCGCCGCGCGGTGTGGTGCTCGTGGCGTCGCCGTGGAACTTCCCGTACGCGATCCCGGTCGGTGGGGTGTGCGCCGCGCTCGCCGCGGGCAATGCCGTGCTGTTGAAGCCCGCGCCTGAAGTGCGCGCTGTGGGCTTGGAACTTGCGGAGCAACTGTGGCGCGCCGGCGTGCCCCGCGACGTGCTGCAGTTCGTGGCCACGCCCGACGACGAGGTGGGCCGTCGCCTCGTGTCGCACGAGCACGTCGACACGGTGGTGCTCACCGGCGCCTACGAGACGGCGCAGATGTTCCGCTCGTGGAAGCCGAGCATTCGCGTGTTGGCCGAGACGAGCGGCAAGGACGCGATGGTGATCACCGCCGCGGCCGACGAAGACGCGGCGATCAAGGATCTCGTGCGCTCGGCGTTCGGGCATGCGGGCCAGAAGTGCTCCGCCGCCAGCCTGGCCATTGTGGAAGCCGCGGTGTACGACGAGCCCGGGTTCCTGCCGCGCCTTGCCGCGGCGGTGCGCAGCGTGCGTGTCGGCCTCGCCACCGACCTGGCGACGATGATGGGGCCGCTGGTTGGCCCGCCGTCGGAGAAGCTGCTGCGCGCGCTCACCGTGCTGGAGCCGGGTGAGGAGTGGCTGGTGCAACCCGCGTGTCTCGACGAGCACGCCAACCTGTGGTCGCCGGGTGTGCGCATCGGTGTTCGCGAGGGCAGCTGGTTCCACCGCACAGAGTGCTTCGGCCCCGTGCTGGGCATCATGCGCGCCCGCGACCTCGACCACGCGATCGAGCTGCAGAACGCCACCGAGTTCGGCCTCACCGGCGGCATCCAGTCGCTCGACGAACACGAGGTGGCGCACTGGCTGCAGCACGTGCAGGTGGGCAACGCCTACGTGAACCGGCACATCACCGGCGCCGTCGTGCAGCGCCAGCCGTTCGGCGGGTGGAAACGATCGTCGGTGGGGTGTGGCCCGAAGGCGGGCGGCCCGGCGTACATCGAGGCGCTGGGTGAGTGGCGTGGCGGCAACGACGGCGAGGACCAGTTCCGCGAGGTGTGGCGCAGCCACTTCGCCACCGAGCACGACCCGTCCGGTCTGGCCTGCGAGCGCAACGTGCTGCGCCATCGCCCGTTGCCTTCCGTGGGCCTGTTCGTCGGCCCCGATGCCGACCCAGCGGCCGTCGAACTGGCCCTCATGGCCGCCCGCGTCGCGGGTGTACCCGTCACGGTTGCGGTGGATCCTGCGACACGAACGCGGGAACGGGTGCGGGTGGTGGGGTCGATCAGCGACGAGCAACTGGCTCGCTGCCACGAAGCAGGGGTGGAGGTGGACCGCGTGCAGCCCGTAGCCGACGCGCACGTGGAGTTGCGGCGGTGGGTGCGCGAGCAAGCCATCAGCACCACCCGCCATCGTCACGGACGCCTGCTCGACTGATTCCCCGTCCACGCTGTGGGCTGTGGGCTGTGGGCTGTGGGCTGGGCCGGGGCCGGGTGCGGGCGGTACGGTAGAACCCTTATGGCACATCGAATTGCAGTCATCGGCGGCGACGGGATCGGTCCGGAGGTCACCACCGAAGCCCTCAAGGTGATCCAGGCGGCCGGCGTGGCGCTCGAGCTCACCGAGTTCGAACTGGGTGGCAAGCGCTACCTGCGTGACGGCGAGATCCTCAGCGACGCGACGCTGAACCAGCTGCGCGGCTTCGACGCGATCCTGCTGGGCGCGGTCGGCACGCCGGAGGTGGCGCCCGGCGTGATCGAGCGTGGCCTGTTGCTGAAGATGCGCTTCGAACTCGACCTGTACGTCAACCAGCGGCCGTTCATCGGCACCGCGCCCGGCGGCACCGTGCCGCACGACTTCGTGGTGATCCGCGAGAACACCGAGGGTCCGTACGTGGGCGAGGGTGGCGTGCTGCGCAAGGGCACCCCGTTCGAGGTGGCCACGCAGGGTTCGGTGAACACCCGCATGGGCGCCGAGCGGATCATCCGCCATGCGTTCGGCGAAGCGATGAAGCGCCGCAAGCACCTCACGATGGTGCACAAGACGAACGTGCTCACGTTCGCCGGCGATCTGTGGCAGCGCACGTTCAACGAGGTGGCCGCCGAGTTCCCGCAGGTCGAGACGGCCTACAACCACGTCGACGCGGCGTGCATCTACTTCGTGCAAGACCCGCACCGTTACGACGTGATCGTCACCGACAACCTGTTCGGCGACATCCTCACCGACCTCGGTGGTGCCGTCAGCGGCGGTGTGGGCCTGGCGAGCAGCGCCAACCTCAACCCGGCCCGCACCGGCCCCAGCATGTTCGAGCCCGTACACGGCTCGGCGCCCGACATCGTGGGCACCGGCAAGGCCGACCCGCGCGCCGCCATCCTGTCGGCCGCGCTGATGCTCGACTTCCTGGGCGAGAGCGCCACCGCCGATCGTGTGCGCGCCGCCTGCGCGCAGCCTGTTAGCGGCAGCACCAGCGAGATCGGTTCACAAATCGCCGCCCGCGTGGCAGGCTGATCAGCGCTACTTCACAGGCGTTCAAGAGACACCCACACGGGTACACGAGGGGACAAGGGGCAACGATGCCGATCCAAACCACACCGAAGATCTGGATGAACGGTGAACTCGTCGACTGGGCCGATGCTCAGATCCACGTGCTCACCCACACCCTGCACTACGGCACCGGCGTGTTCGAGGGCATCCGTGCGTACGAAACGGCCAACGGGCCGGCCGTGTTCCGCCTCACCGAGCACATCCAGCGCCTGTTCAACTCGGCGAAGATCGTCGGGATGGAGATCCCCTACACGGTGGAAGAACTCGTCGCCGCCACCAAGGCCACCGTCGCCAGCACCGGCCTGCCCAGCTGCTACATCCGTCCGATCGCCTACTACGGCTATGGCGAGATGGGCCTCAACACCCTGCCGTGCAGCGTCGATGTCGCCATCGCCTGCTGGCCATGGGGCGCCTACCTGGGCGACGACGCGGTCAACAAGGGCGTGCGGATGAAGATTTCGTCGTGGACCCGCCACGACCACAACACGATGCCCCCGGCCTCGAAGACCACGGGCAACTACGTGAACAGCTCACTCGCCAAGGTCGAAGCCCTCAAGGCCGGATACGACGAGGCGATCATGCTCGCTCCCAACGGCCTCGTGGCCGAGTGCACCGGCGAGAACATTTTCGCCGTGCGCAACGGCATCATCCTCACGCCTCCCATCTCGGCCGGCGCGCTGGAGGGCATCACCCAGAACACGGTGATGACCATCGCCCGCGACCTCGGGTATGAAGTGCGCGTCGACAACATCGCCCGCAGCGATCTGTACATCGCCGAGGAGATCTTCGTGTGCGGTACCGCCGCCGAGGTCAGCTCGGTGAATTCGGTGGATGAGCGCAAGGTGCCGTGCCCCGGCCCCAAGACCAAGGCGATCGCCGACATCTATGCCCGCACGGTTCGCGCCCAGGAAGCCAAGTACGCCCACTGGTGCGAACTGGCCGGCTGACGGCTGGCGCCACCTACTGGAAGCGCCAGCGAGTTGCCCGTGTGGAGAACTCGTCGGCGCGCTCGATCATCGCGAAGGCGACGGTGGGCACGACCTCGATGACTGCGTGTGAACGCATGAAGTCGGCGAAGTCGTCGCCCACCTCGGCCGCGTACTTGGCCGCGTAGCGCTGCACCCACGTCTCGATCCGCTGCGGGTCGGTGAGCAACGTCGCCGTGCCTTGCAGCGACACGGCCTCGACCGTGTCGCCATTGGTGACCGTGACGCGCGGGTTCTCGGCCACGTTGCGGGCCTTCTTCGCGTTCGGCGAGCAACTGAACACGAACCGCAACTCGTCGTCGTGCCACACGCCCCACACGGGCATCGCATGCGGTTGCCCGTCAGTCCCGGCGGTGACCACCCAGTAGTTGCGCGTGCCCGCCAGCCGCTCGCCGGCCCAGGCCCAGGGGAGTGCGACCCAGTCGGGGCCGCCCACCCCGTAGTCGCTCATGGCGGGCGGTTCGCCCAGCGGTGCAGTGGCGCTCATCCGGCGAACGTTAGGCGCGGCTGAGCATCCGTTGCAGCCGCGTACCATTGCCGCTGCTGGTGAGGCAGCGGTGGTCGCCCAGGTCTAGGCGCAGCAGCGGCCCCCACGTCGTCCACCGCACCGCTGCCGGGTCGAGTTCGCGTGTGACACGGGTGGGATGGGCGATCACCCGGCTGGACTGCACCAGCAGCAGTCGGCTGGGGGTGAGGGCCACGAACTCGAAATCGCTGCCCACGTTCATGCCCAGCCCGGCCAGCACACCGGCGCACGAGAGGGCGAGGAACAGCGCGTAGCCGCCGATCAGCGTGCCTGCCGCGTAGCCCAGCGCCAGCCCGAACACGAACCCACCGGCGACCGCGACCCAGTGCCACGGCTTGCGGCGCATGAGGAAGATGATGTCGACGGTGAGCTCTCCCGAGAGGTTCGCCGTCGCATCGAGCGCGCGTGTGTGCGACGACATCGGTCAGCGCGCCGGCAGGCCTGGGGTGGCGCCGGCGGCGTCGCGGCGCTGGGCGGCCATGCCGGCCAGACACTCGGTGAACAACCGGTGGGCCACGTTGACGGTGCAGTCGGCGTGGTCGTAGGCGGGGGCCACCTCCACCACGTCCATCGCCACGACGTGGTGGCGGTACGCCAGTTCGCGCACGGCGTGCAGCAGGTCGAGGGCCACGATGCCGCCGGGTTCTGGCGTGCCGGTGCCCGGCGCGTGAGCCGGGTCGAGCGAGTCGATGTCGATCGAGATGTACAAGTGGTCGGCACCCTCCATCGCTTCGGCGACGGCGTCGGCGAGCACGGCCTTGAACCCGCGGTCCCAGATCTCGTCCATCAGGTGCCAGCGCATTCCCTGCTCGGCCATCCAGTCCCACACGGCCTGGCCGGGCCAGTAGCTGCGCAGGCCCACCTGCACGAAGTTCTTGCCGGGGATCGCGCCCGACTCGATCAGCCGTCGCATCGGGGTGCCATGGCTGGCCAGGTTGCCGTCGATCGTGTCGGCGGTGTCGGCGTGCGCGTCGAAGTGCACCATGCCCACCTTGCCGTGGCCGTACACGTCGGCGACGGCAGTGGCCGACGGCCAGGTGATCGTGTGGTCGCCACCGATCACGAACGGCACGATCCGGCGGCTGGCCACCTCGTACACGCGCTGGCGGATGTTGGCCAGGCTCTCGTCGGTGCGGCCGTTGGGGCAGAACGCATCGCCGTAATCCACCACCTCCAGCCAGTCGTACATCTCCAGGCCGAGGCCGAGGTGGTAGGTGCCTGACTGGTAGGCATCGGTGCGGATCGCCCGCGGGCCGAACCTCGCGCCGGGGCGGTTGGTGGTGCCGAGGTCGAATGGTGCGCCGATCACGGCCACGTCGGGCTGCCACTCGTCGAGTTGCGCGGCGTCGGTGAGCAGCGGCCGCTGGCCGAACGTGAGCACGCTGCCCAGGCTGTAGCCCTGGTCGAGTTGCTGCTGGTAGCTCGCGGAGATCTCGCGCTTCGGTGCCGGGCGCTGCGGTTCGCTCATGCCTGCCACCGTAGCCAGCAACCGGGGCGGAAAAAGCGAAGCGCCCCGGGCGACGCTGCACTGCCGAAGCCGTGCGCACCACCCGGGGCGACTCCTGTGATGGAGGGGATCCACCATCGATCGACCTTTGGGCGTTAGCCTGCTTTTCGATCAATGACATCGCCCGTCGGTTGCAGCCGGCGGGCGATCCGTTTTTTCACCAGGTCCTCGCGTCAGCGTCCCGACGCCGGTCTCCCGGACCGACACCGCTGCGAGTCTCCCCACACCAGTGACCGACTCACCGCTCGACTGACCCGGTGCCCCGGGCTCCTCGATCGTGTCGCCA
This sequence comes from Actinomycetota bacterium, assembly GCA_030645495.1. Taxonomy (GTDB): domain Bacteria; phylum Actinomycetota; class Acidimicrobiia; order Acidimicrobiales; family Ilumatobacteraceae; genus UBA668. The sequence continues at coordinate 13,983 of JAUSLV010000030.1, read as the reverse complement.
GCGCCGCCTTCCGACGTTGGGTATGCACACCCGCTGCCGATCGGTCGGCCCGTTTCCAGACCTCCTCCTACCAGCTCCGCTTCCACCACCCGAACCCGGTTGGCCTTCGCTGTCCCCACCCCCACCATTGCTGGCGGCGGCGGCTCGGCGACACCTTTCCTCGGGCCCGTTCGGCATGCGCTGTCCGGTACGAAGGTCACTCTGCACGGGTCGTTTCCGCAGGTCAAGGGGTACTTTTCGTCCTCACAGGGTTATCCCCCGAGATATGCCGTTAGTCACAGAATTTCTTCGTTCATCCACCGTTCACGCACAGGTTGTGCACAGGTGCCACGTTGACGTGAGGCGATTTGCAGGCTTGAATGACGGCGTGACTTCGTCGACTCGGCTCATCGCCCTCACCTCGATCATCATCATTCGCTAGCGCACGTCGGCCCCCGCCGATGTGCGCTCAGAGCCGCCCCTCCGGGCGGCTCTTTCATTTCTCCGGAAAGGTGCATCCCCCCATGAATCAAGCAGGGAACCAACAGAACATGCCGGCCCCCACGACACGGCTCGTCGAGGTGTTCGACACCACGTTGCGCGACGGCCTCCAGGTGGAGGGCGTCTCGGCGACGGTCGACGACAAGCTGCGCATCGCCGAGCAGCTCGACCACCTCGGCGTGCACTTCATCGAGGGTGGTTGGCCGGGCGCCAACCCGAAGGACATCGAGTTCTTCGCTCGCGCGCTGAACGAGCTGACCCTCACCACCTCGACGATGGTGGCCTTCGGCAGTACCCGCCGCCCCCGCGGCAAGGTGGACGACGACGCCACGCTGCGCAACCTGCTCGATGCCAACACCTCATCGGTGTGCATCGTGGCCAAGAGCTGGGACTATCACGTGCTGGAGGCGTTGCAGACCACGCTCGACGAGGGCGAGGCGATGATCGCCGACTCGGTGGCCTACCTGCACTCGGCCGGTCGCCAAGTGATGGTCGACATGGAGCACTTCTTCGACGGCTACAAGCGCAACCCCGAGTTTGCCCTGCGGGCGCTCGAGGCGGCCGTGGTGAAGGGCGCCAGCCATGTCGTGCTGTGCGACACCAACGGCGGTTCACTGCCGCACGAGGTGGCCGCGATCGTGGCCGACGTGCAACGCCACGTGGGTAACGACGTGATCATCGGCATCCACTGCCACGACGACACCGGCTGCGCCGTCGCCAACTCGATGGCCGCCGTGCTGGCGGGCGCCGGCCACATCCAGGGCACGCTCAACGGCCTCGGCGAGCGCACCGGCAACTGCAACCTCACCACGGTGATCCCCAACCTACAGATCAAGCTGGGCATGCAGTGCCTGCCCGATGGCCGCCTCGAGCGCCTCACCTCGGTCAGCAATCACGTCGCCGAAGTGCTCAACCGCCCGCTCAACCCTCAGGCGCCCTACGTGGGCTCGTCGGCGTTCGCGCACAAGGCCGGCCTGCACGTCAGCGCCATCGCCCGCGCCCGCGACGCCTACGAGCACGTGGCCCCCGAGCTGGTGGGCAACGGCACCCGCTTCGTGGTCAGCGAAATGGCCGGCAAGGCCACGATCCAGATGAAGGCCGAGGAGTTGGGCCTGCCGATGGACGGCCCGGCCGTCAACCAGGTGATCGACGACCTCAAGCGGCTCGAGCACGAGGGCTTCCACTTCGAGGCCGCCGACGCCTCGCTGGAACTGCTGATGCGCCACGCCTCCGGCTGGGAGCAGAGCTTCTTCAAGGTGGAGAGCATGCGCGTCATCACCGACGAGCTGCCCAGCGGCGATTTCACCACCGAAGCCACGGTGAAGGTGTGGGTGGGTGCCGGCGACGACGCCGTGCGCCACGTGCACACCGCCGAAGGCAACGGCCCGGTGAACGCGATCGACAAGGCGCTGCGCGCAGCGCTGCGCCTGGCCTACCCGCAGCTCGATCGTGTGCACCTCACCGACTACAAGGTGCGCATCCTCGACGGCGCCACCGCTACCGGTGCGGTCACCCGCGTGCTGATCGACTTCTCCAACGGCTCGCGCAACTGGACCACGATCGGTGTCAGTAGCAACATCATCGAAGCCTCCTGGCGAGCCCTGGAAGAGGGCCTGGTCTACGGGCTGCTGCACGCTCCGGCGTGATCGGCTGCTGCACGCTCCGGCGTGAGTGACAGACTGAGGGGGCTATGGCTGCACCTGATTTCGTCCCCACGCCTGTTCTCGACACTGCTCGTTCGTACTCGTCGCCCGATGTCGTTCCGGCCGCGTGGTGGCCCGGCCGCCCTGGCGACATCTCCGGCTTCCAGCCGGAGGGCGAGTGCCTCGGCTACCAAGGCCCCGACCAGGGCTTCGCGCTGAAGATTGCCAACGGGTTCGCCGACCGTCTGCACCTGCAGCCGGGCGAACACGCCACCGACGCGATCCGCGGCTGCTTCGGCGTGGCGCTGCGCCGGGCCTCGCTGTTCAGCCGCGCTCCAGTCGTGCACGACCTCACCGTGGCGTTCACGATCTGGGGGTTCCTCACCGCCAACGCGCCGGCCGCGTTGGTCGATGCGCGACGTGTGCTGTTCGTGGGCGTGGGCCACGGCCATCACTACACCGAGGCGCGAGCGATCGCCGACCTGGTGCCAGAGGCAACGCTGCGGCTCACCCCGGCGGAGGTGACTGCCAAGTTCCCCTCGGCGTGGCGCGAACTGCTGGGCGTGTGAGATGAGCCAGTCGATGACCCTCCCTGACAGCTGTTCAGCTGACCGGGGTCAGCTGGCCGGGGTCAGACGTCGGTGCCGAGTGCAGGCGCTGCGAAGTCGATCAGCCCGGGTGTGTCGGACGGAACGCCGGCGAAGATGAGGGTGCGGGTGAAGCTGGTGCCGCACCGGTCGGCGAGTTCGGCCGCCATGTCGGGCGCCGGCTCGCCGGTGACCTGTTGGTACACCATCAGGATCGGGTGCTCGAAGCCGACCACCTCCAGCAGTGCCAAGGCAGCCTCCACGGTGATCATCGTGGTGTCGTCGGCGACCCACACGTCGGCGACGCAGTTGTCGGTGAACGTGACAGCGCCGCTGTACGAGCCATCGGCGCTCAGCGACACCGTGCCCTCCACCCAGACGTTCTCGATGCCGGCCTGCCCGACGGTGGCGTAGGGCTCGCGCAGCCGGCAGGTGTCGGCGGCGCAGCCGCTGATGCCGCGAGCGGTGAACCCTTGTGCACCCTCGCCCCAGTACACCCCGTCGGCGAGTTCCATGATGGTGGACTGCTCGGGGCGGAACAGCACCATGTCGGCCTTCAGGCTGGTGTCCTCGGCAGCACAGTCGGCTGATGCCTCGGTGTGCATCGTCACGTCGTAGTTGCCGACGAACGACACGAGCACGCCATCGGTGAACTGGGGTTCGAGCGAGATGTTGGCGATTCCCTGCGAATCCTGCGGCCCGTCGTACGCGCCGGTGGCGACGCTGAGGCATTTCGCCTGCCACTCGTCGATGGCCGTCAGGGTCGCGCCGTCGAACGTCATCTCCAGCGGCTCGTCGGTGTTGACCTCGCCGTTGGCGCGACCGATGTAGGCGTCGATCGTGGCGCACTCATCGTCACGGCACTCGAGGTCGTACGTGCGAAACGTGACCGCCGGGTCGCTGCCAGGTGCCAGGCCGGAGAAGCCATTGTCCTCAGTGGCGTATCGCACCACCACCCAGCTGCCGTCGATGTCGTCGTTGGTGAGTGCGCCGTCGTCGACAGTGGTGTCGACGACGGTGTCGCCGGTGGAGTCAGTGGTGCTGTCGGGCGGTGCAACCGAGTCGTCGGCGCCCTTGTCGCCGGAGTCGCTGCACGCCGCGGCCAGGATCAGGGCACACAGCAGGGTGGCCGACTTGGTTCGCCGCATCATGGGGTGCTCCTGTTCCCGGCGGGTCGAATCGCCGTGGTGAATGCCAGACCTTAGTCGCGCGCCACTGCACACTGCGACGGCGGCCCGAGGCGTGACGCGGTCAGATCCGCGGTGCCACGATGACGCTGATCGCCACGAACTGGACGCCAGCGGCCACCACGGTGAACGCGTGGAACACCTCGTGGAACCCGAACACGCGGGGCCAGGGGTTGGGCCACTTGGTGGCCAGTGAGAGCGCCCCGATCGTGTAGCACGCCCCACCGAACAGGATCAGCCAGAACCCGGTGGCACCCAGCGACTGCCGCATCTGCGGGAACACCGCAACTGCCGCCCAGCTGACCACGATGTAGCTGGCCCCACGCCATGTGCGCGGCACCCGCGGCAGCCAGTGCAGCACGATGCCGAGCAGCGCGCCTGCCCATGCGCCGGCGAGCATGACGATGCGCGTGGTGCCGTGCAGGCTGACCCAGGCGATCGGGGTGTAGCCGCCGGCGATGGCGAGGAAGATCGCCGACCGGTCGAACTTCTGCATGAGCAACTTCGCTTGCGGCTGCCAACGGCCGCGGTGGTACATCGCCGAAACGCCGAACATCACCGCCGTGCCGCCCACGTAGACGGCCAGCAGCACGCGACCCGTAGCGGTGGTGTTGGCCAGCGTCACCATCGATACACCCACGATCAGCCACAGCGGGAAGCTGATCAGGTGTGCCCACCCACGCAGCAGCGGCTTTGGGCCGGGGTCGGGGGCGAGTGTGTGCGACACGCAGGAAAGGGTACTCAGCCGGGTTGCGTCATGGTGATCGCCTCGATCTTGGCACGGAGGTACTCGCCGGCGTTGACCGGTGGCGCGTCGCCGTGCAGCGGCACGATCATCGTGTCGGGGTCGGGCTCGCAGAAGTACACCACCGAGAGCAGGCCCTCATCGGGTTGGCTGGCGTCGAGTTGGCCGGCGCCGGGCTCCGTGGGGTCGGGTGCCTGCATGCGGTGGATCGCCGAGCGCCAGCGGCCGCCCGACCAGTGCGTGAGCATGTCGCCGCAGTTGATCGTGAACGAGTTGGGCACTACGGGTGCATGTACCCACGTGCTGTCGGGCAGCTGCACTTCGAGCGCGGCGTTGCCGGGCTGGCGGTGCAGCACCGTGAGCGTGCCGAAGTCGGTGTGCGGCCCAATGCGGTACTGGCCCGGCTGAGGCGCGCCCAGCACCGAGACCGGTGCGTACCAGTTGACGTTGAGGGTGTTGTCGTTGCGCAAGGCATGGCGGGTGAAGTGGTCGTGGTCGGCAAGGCCGGCGGCCACGGCGCACACCCGCAACAGTTCGAGGTGCACACGATCCACCTCGGCGAGGTACTGCGTGATCGTGTCGCGAAAGCCGGCCGGCGCGGTGGGCCACACGTTGTCGCCGCGCAGGGGAAGCCGGCCGGGTAGCGCGTGCGCACCAAGCCGGTAGCTCTCCTTCATGTCGGGCGGTGTCTCCTGGCCGAACGAATACCCGTTGGCCTCCATGCCCATCGGCGCCCACCCGGCCAGCCCCAACCGTGGCATCCGCACGGCGGCCTTTGCTTCGGTGGGAAGGTGGAAGAACTCGTCGTACAGCCGGCGGGTCTCGGCCACCAGCGTCGGGTCGACACCGTGCCCGACGAGGATGAAGAAGCCCACCGACGAGAGCGCGGTGTCGACCAGGGCGGCCACGCCGTCGCGGTCGGTGCTGTCGAGCCAAGTCGTGAGGTCGACGAGGGGAACCTGCTGCATCGTGATGGCTTCGCTCAGGCCGTGCCGCCGTGGCGGCCGGCGCCAGCGGCGAAGCGGGCCGCGCCCGCCTGGGTTTCGCCGCTCATGATCGTGTCGAGCCCGAGCACGGTCTCGTTGGCGAGCGCCTCGGTGAGGGGCAGATCCCACTGGTCGTAGCTGCTGCGCCGATCGCGGCGCATGCACCCTTGCGGCAGCGCGGCGATCTCGTGCGCCAACTGCACGGCAGCGGCCAATGCGGTGCCCGGCGCGACCGAACGATTGACCAGGCCCATGCGTGCCGCTTCGTCGCCGCTGACCCCGCGGCCGGTGAGCGTGAGGTCGAGCGCATGGCTGTGGCCGATGAGGCGCGGTAGCCGCACGGTGCCGCCGTCGACCAGCGGAACGCCCCAGCGGCGGCAGAACACGCCGAACACCGCATCGGTGGCGGCCACCCGCAGATCGCACCAGATCGCCAGCTCGAGGCCGCCGGCGACGGCATGGCCCTCCACTGCGGCGATCACCGGCTTCGAGAGCAGCATCCGGGTGGGGCCCATCGGCCCGTCGAGTTCAATGTCGCGTTCCACCCGGTTGCCGCGGCCATCGGTGATCGCCTTGAGATCGGCGCCGGCACAGAACGTGCCTCCCGCGCCGGTGAGCACCGCCACGTGCACCGTGGGGTCGGCGTCGAACGCGCGGAACGCTTCGGCGAGGGCGACAGCGGTGAGGCCGTCGACCGCGTTGCGCACCTCGGGTCGGTCGATGGTGACGATCCGCACCTGCCCGTCGTCGTGCACGTGAACGGTCATGACGCGGCGTCGATCGCGTGGGCCGACAGGTCGGCCAGGTTGCAGTGTTCGAGCGCGGACACGTGGGTGGCCGCCAGCCGCACCTGTGGTGCGCTGCCGGCGTCGAACGCCTCTTGCCAACGCGAGGCGCACAGGCACCACTGGTCGCCCGCCTTCAGCCCCTGGAACCCGTGCTGAGGCATCGGGGTGCTGAGGTCGTTGCCCGCGGCCGCCGAGTACTGCAGGAAGTCGTCGGTGCACACCACGCACACCACGTGCAGGCCAGGGTCGTCGCCGTGGTTCTCGCAACACCCGGTTCGGTAGTAACCAGTGATGGGGTCGAGCGAACACGGTTCGAGCTCTCGACCCAACACGTTCATCTGTGCCATGCCAACGCGTTTATCTGTGCCATGGAGGCAACGTAGCGCGGGATCCACCCGGTGAGGCGTGGCACACTGGCGGTAGATCGTTCGCGACAGCGTGGTCGCGGAAAGCAGGTGGGTCATGAGTATCCAGGGTTCGGCGGGCGCCGCAGACACCGACTGGGCGCACGCCGTCCGCGAAGCGCTGGCGGCGAGCCTTGGTGGCGCAGCGGCGGCCGAACTGCTCGATCGCGTCCTGCCGATCGTGCCGGCCGGGTACGACGAGCTGAACTGGCCGAACAGCGCGGCGATCGACCTGCCGATCATCGATCGCATCGCTTGCTCGGCGGGGGCCCACCCCACCGACACGGCGATGATGCACTTCACCGAGGCCGGCCCCGACGAGTGGCGCTTCCGTGTCTACCGCGCCGGCGGGGCGATCCCGCTGGCCGACCTGCTGCCGCTGCTCGACAACCTGGGCTTTCGCGCCATCGACGAGCGAGCGTTCCAATTCGACCTGCCCGAGACCACCGTGTGGCTGCACGACGTGGGCGTGGAGGTTCCCGCGGGCGCGCAGCTCACCGATGCGGCGCGCGGCGAGGTGCAGCAGGCGTTCCTCGCCGAGTTCGACGGCACCGTCGAGGTCGACGGGATGAATCGCCTCGTGCTCGCGGCTGGCCTCACCGCTCGCCAGGTGGAGGTGCTGCGGGCCTATTCGCGCTACCTGCGCCAGATCGGGTTCCCCTTCAGCCAGCAGTACATCGAGGCCACGTTGCACCGTCACGCAGCGATCGCCCGCTCGCTGATCGACCTGTTCACGGCTCGCTTCACGCCCGAACTCGACAGTGCGGAGGTTGCTGCCGACGGCGCCCGCGCAGCGATCGCGCACGCGCTCGACGATGTGCCCAGCCTCGACGATGATCGCACCCTGCGTGCAGTGCTCGCCCTCGTCGAGGCGACGGTGCGCACCAACGCGTTCCGCGCAGGCCCCAACGCCGGGTACCGCGACGTGCTCGCGTTCAAGTTCGACACCACCAAGGTGCCCGACCTGCCGTTGCCCCGCCCGCTGTTCGAGATCTGGGTGTGCTCGCCGCGGGTGGAAGGCGTGCACCTGCGCAACGGCCGGATCGCCCGCGGTGGCATTCGCTGGAGCGATCGCCGTGAAGACTTCCGCACCGAGATCCTCGGCCTGGTGAAGGCACAGATCGTCAAGAACGCGGTGATCGTGCCCACCGGCGCGAAAGGCGGCTTCGTACTGAAGCGGCCGCCCGCGCCGGGCACCGACGAGTTCCGTGCCGAAGGGGTGGCCTGCTACCGCCAGTTCATCGCCGGGCTGCTCGACCTCACCGACAACATCGTCGGCGACGCCGTCGTGGCCCCGCCGCACACGGTTCGTCACGACGTCGACGACCCGTACCTCGTGGTGGCCGCCGACAAGGGCACTGCCACGTTCAGCGACATCGCCAACGGCATCGCCGCCGACTACGGCTTCTGGCTCGACGACGCGTTCGCCTCGGGCGGCAGCGCGGGCTACGACCACAAGGAGATGGGCATCACCGCTCGCGGTGCATGGGAGAGCGTTCGCCGGCACGCCGCAGCGCTGGGCATCGACGTGGACACCGACGACCTCACGGTGGTGGGCGTGGGCGACATGAGCGGCGACGTGTTCGGCAATGGTCTGCTGCGCTCACCGCACGTGCGGCTGCTCGCCGCGTTCGACCATCGTCACATCCTGCTCGACCCCGACCCCGACCCGGCTGTGTCGTTCGCCGAGCGGAAGCGGCTGTTCGCACTGCCCCGCTCCAGCTGGGCCGACTACACCGCCGGCCTCATCTCCCCTGGCGGCGGCGTGTATCCGCGCACTTTGAAGACGATCGAGATCAGCGAGGCGGCCCGGGTGCGGCTCGGCGCCGAGCGCACCACGTTCACCCCGAACGAATTGATCTCCACGATCCTGCGGGCACCGGTCGACCTGCTCTGGAACGGGGGGATCGGCACGTACGTGAAGGCGAGCACGGAGAGCCACGCCGACGTGGGCGATCGGGCCAACGACGGCCTGCGGGTGAACGGTGGCGAGCTGCGCTGCCGGATGGTGGGCGAAGGCGGCAACTTGGGTTTCACCCAGCGGGGCCGCGTGGAATACGCCTTGGGTGGTGGTTTTGTGTACACCGACGCGATCGACAACTCGGCCGGTGTGGACTGCAGCGACCACGAGGTGAACATCAAGATCCTGATGGGTCCGGTGGTGGAGAGCGGCGCGCTGACGCTCGAACAGCGCAATGCGCTGCTCGCCGAGATGACCGACGACGTCGGCGAGCTGGTGCTCGACGACAACCGCGCGCAGACGCTCGCGCTGGCGATTGCCCGTCGGCAGGGCCTGCCGATGGTGAACGTGCACGCGCGCTACCTCAACACGCTCGAGGCCGAGGGCTGGCTGAACCGCTCGCTCGAGTTCTTGCCCACCGACCGGCAGATCTCCGAACGGCAGGCAGCCGGCGTGGGCCTCACCACACCCGAGTTCTCGGTGCTGTTGGCCTACACGAAAACGGCCAACGTCGCCGAGACGGTGCGCAGCGACCTGCCCGACAACCCGTACCTCGTGCCCGACTTGGTGCGCTACTTCCCGCAGCGCCTGCGTGGCGAGTATCGCGACCAGATCCTCGCTCATCGACTGAGGCGCGAGATCGTCGCCACCCAGGTGTGCAACCAGATGGTCAACATGTCGGGCATCTCCTTCGACCATCGCGTCGGTGAGGAGACCGGCGTGGGCGTCGTCGAGATCACCCGCGCCTGGGTGGCCGCTCGCGACATCCTCGACCTGGTGCCTTCGTGGCAGCAGGTCGACGCGCTCACCGGCCAGGTGAAGCCCGACGTGCAGATCGATCTGTTCCTCGAACTGCGCTCGATGGTCGAGCGGGCCACGCTGTGGCTGCTGCGCCATCGCAAGCTGCCGCTCGACATCGACGCCGCCGTGAACACCTATCGCGACGGTATCCAAGGCCTTGTGCGGCTGGAGGGCACGCTGCGCGGCAAGCTGCGCGACGCCGCCTTCGCGCTCGAGGCCGGTCGGCTGGCGGCCGGCGTGCCCGAGGGCCTCGCCCAGCGCAGCGTGCAGTGGCGCCTGCTGCACACCGCGTTCGACATGGTCGACCTGGCAACTCGCGCCGGCCGACCCACCAGCGATGTGGCCACCGCGTACTGGCACGTGTTCGACGAACTCGACCTGCTGTGGTTGTGGGAGGCCGTCGGCGGCCTGCCGCGCAGCACCCGCTGGCAGACGCAGGCCCGCTCGGCGCTGCGCGACGATCTGGTGGCGGCCCTTGCCGATCTCGCCGACGATGTGCTGCTGGCCGGTGGGGTGCCTCCCTGGCAGTCTGCCAACGAGCGATTGGTGGCGCGCACAATGGCGATGTTCACCGACCTGCGCCGTGTCGACACTCACGACCTCACCACGTTGTCGGTTGCCGTCCGTCAACTGCGCAACCTCGCCCTGCTCACCTGAACCGGGGTGGGCGGGCCGACTCTCAGGGCCGCGGGTAGCCTCGACCAGGCATGAGTGGTCCTCGATTCCGTTTCGCACCTTCACCCACCGGCTTCTTCCACGTGGGAGGTGCGCGCACAGCGCTATGGAACTGGGCGCTGGCTCACAACCAGGGCGGCACGTTCGTGTTGCGCATCGAAGACACCGACGAGGAGCGCAACCGCCCCGAGTGGACCCAAGGCATCATCGATGCCCTGGCCTGGATCGGCATCGGTGCCGACGACCCGCGTTTCGAAGGCCCGTACTACCAGAGCCACTACGCCGATGCGCACGTCGCGGCAGCGAAGCAACTGTTCGAGCAGGGCAACGCCTACTACTGCGACATGACCGCCGCCGAGGTGGAGGCGCGCAACAAGGTGGAGGGCAACCAGGGCTATCAGGGCTGGTCGCGCAACCTCGGCCTGGGCCCCGGCCCCGGCCGGGTGCTGCGCTTCAAGGTGCCCGCGGGCAGCACCACGGTGCACGACCTCGTGCGCGGCGAGGTGGTGTTCGACAACGCCCTCATCGAGGATTTCGTGCTGCTGCGCAGCAGCGGCAGCCCGATGTTCCTGCTGGCCAATGTGGTCGACGACCTGCAGATGCGCATCAGTCATGTCGTGCGCGCGGAGGAGCACTTGCCCAATGCGCCGAAGCAGCAGATGATCTGGCAAGCCCTCGGCCACGAGCCGCCGGTGTGGGCGCACGTGCCGGTGTTGGTGAACGAAGCGCGCAAGAAGTTGTCGAAGCGCCGCGACAAGGTGGCGCTCGAGCAGTACCGCGACGAGGGCTACTTGCCCGACGCGATGGTGAACTACTTGATGACCTTGGGCTGGACGCCGAAGGGTGACAGCGAGATCGCGCCGTGGTCGGAAATGGAGCGCGACTTCCGGCTGGAGGACGTGAACCATTCGCCGGCGTTCTTCGATCTGAAGAAGCTGGCCGCGTTCAACGGCGACCACATTCGCATGCTCTCCACCGAGGCGTTCTTCGAGGCCTGCAAGCCGTGGCTGTTCGGCCCCAGCGCCCCGTTTCCGCGCAGCGGGTTCGACGAGGGCATGTTCCTCGCGATGGCCCCGCACATCCAGCCGCGCTGCGTCACCTTGGCGGATGCGGCCGGCGTGGTCGACTTCCTGTTCGTCGCCGATCCGGTGGTCGACGAGGCGGCGTGGGCCAAGACGTTCGGTGCGGCCGAGGCCGCGACGGTGTTGCGTGAGGCCACCGCCGCGTACGAGGTGCTGCCGGTGTGGAACGCCGATGCGTTGAAGGCCACGCTGGAGACGATCGGCGAGGCGCACGGGCTGAAGCTGGGCAAGGCCCAGGCGCCCGTGCGCGTGGCGGTCACCGGCCGCACCGTCGGCCCGCCGCTGTTCGAGGCGCTCGAAGTGTTGGGCCGCGACGAGACGTTGCGCCGCATGCGCGCCGCGGAGGCCACGCTCTGACCGAGGCCACGCCGTCCTTCGGGCCCGACGATGTGGTCGGGTCCGACGCGGTTGTCGTCGACGCGACGCCGCAGATACCGCCGATGCGGCCGCGGCGGGGGTGGCGACGGGCGCGCCGGATCTCGATTGCCGTCGTGGGGGTGCTGGCGTTGTACTACCTGGTCACGCTGTGGCAGGTGTACCGCACGGGTGAGAGCGATCAGGCGCGGCCGGTGGACGCGATCGTGGTGATGGGCGCAGCGCAGTACGACGGCCGGCCGTCGCCGCAGTTGGCGGCTCGTCTCGACCACGTCGTCGAGCTGTGGAATGACGGGCATGCCCCACTGGTGGTGACCACCGGTGGCAATCGGCCGGGCGACCGGTTCACCGAGGCGGAGGCGTCGGCGATCTATCTCGTCGACCGTGGTGTGCCGGCGGACGCGATCGAGCAGGTGGGCGGTACTACGTCGTACGACGAGTTGGAGGCGGTGCGCGACCTGTTGTTCGCCAGGGGGCTGCATTCGGTGCTGCTGGTCAGTGATCCCTACCACTCGCTGCGCATCCGTCTGGTGAGCCAGGAGCTGGGTCTCACGGCATACGTGTCGCCCACCCGTACCAGCCCGGTACAAGGCGGTACCGCGTTCGTGCGCGAGCTGAAGGAAGCCGCCGGCATCGCCGCCGGGCGGATCATCGGCTTCGACCGGTTGTTGCGGCTGACGGGTTGAGTTTCCCGGTGGGAGATCGGGGGGTGCGTTGCTACACTTCCTGCGCCTTCGGGGAAACTCGATGGGGCGTGGTGTAACTGGCAACACAGCAGATTCTGGTTCTGTTATTCAGGGTTCGATTCCTTGCGCCCCAACGCTTCGCTCATCTGGGCGTCAGCAGCAATACGCAGTAGCAAGCAACACGCAAGCAGCCTGGCCCCATCGTCTAGTGGCCTAGGACACCACCCTCTCAAGGTGGCGGCACGGGTTCGAATCCCGTTGGGGCTGCCAAGTAATCCCAGGTCAGAGCCACTCTTCGGAGTGGCTCGCTGGTTTTTCACCCCTGGTTGCCAATGGCGTGCCAGTGTATTTCAGGGGGTACGGCCATGAAGGGGCTCATCCGCCAACGGGGAGATGGCTGGGAGCTGAGGGTCTACCTCGGCGCCGATCCGGTTACCCGCAAGCAGCGGTACGCCACCCGCACCGTGCGCGCCGGCAAGCGCGAGGCGCAGCGGGGCAGCAGCAGACATCATCGGCCAGGTGATCGCCGGCGGACGTGAGAGCGGCGGCCGCTGAGGTGCTTCAGCTCGCGCTGGTTGTGGACGAGCCGCCGGAGGAGCTGCCGTGGATGAGCCGCCCAGCGCGCCTCGAGGCGCTCGCATCCTTGTGCCGGTTCGACAAGTCGCCCGTGTCGTGGCGTTGGCGGCCGGCGGCCTGGCCCGTGTGGAACCACGAGATCAGCCGGGCGGCCCGCTTCTGGAGTTCGGTTGACGGGAAGGACGAGGCGGCTCAGAGGGCTCTTGACGATGTCGGTGTGAACGACCCGACGGTCGAGCAGCCCGGCACTCAGGCGGAGCTCGCTCGACAGGTGGCGATCGAACGAGATGTCAGCCGAGGTCACCTCGCGTCGGTGAAAGCGCAGTTCTACGATCGCGACTGGCGACGTGAGCACAGCGGTGACGGCACCCATCCCGAGGACCACCGGTGGTGGGCAACGGCCGGCTACCTCGATCTCGACGACGCGCATGCCGCCCTGGGCGACTGAGTCTTTGACTGGACAACCAGCGCCATAACGGGCATTCTGCGCTGGTGGGTGACTCAGGTGTGTCGGAGGATCTTCGGCGAGGGTCGCGGTTCGCTCCCGGCGCGATCATCTTCTTCGGCGTCCTCGACATTGTTCTGATACTCCTTCTCCTGCGAGCCCCGATCGATCCGGCGGCGGTCTTGGTCGCTGTCTGGTGCGCGCCGGTCGTGCTCGCGGTAGAGGTCGGGGTCGTTCTGCTGATCGGTGTCGGCTCGCTCCTGCACCGAAGGACCTCAACCCGGAAGCGCGCTTAGTCCAAGCGCGTACCTGCCGTTAGGTGGCTGGACAGCGAACTCCACTTCGGGCACTAGGCGCTATCGGCTTGTACCGGGCCTACATGCCACACGCCCACCAATCGGATCCGAGATCGATCGGGTCTGTGCAGCCCATCCCGTACATGTCGCGCCCCTTGGGAGACTCGGTGGAGTTCCAGTAGCCGCCGGCGTCGTCCGGGATGCCGGTCCACCTCGGAATGAAGAGGCTGCCGTCGCCGTAGATGCTGACTCGTCCGGTGACTGACA
>JAUSLV010000029.1 GCA_030645495.1 Actinomycetota bacterium | reverse complement strand
GTTCAACAACCGGCGGTTGCACAGCGAGCTCGGCGACATCCCACCCGACGAGTTCGAGGCCACCTACTACGCTGCCCGCAAGGGCCAACAACCCGTCACAACAACAACCCGGACCTGATGCAAAACACCGGCCGATTCAGTTCGGCCCGTCTCTGGCGGCCATTCCCGAGGGTTTCGGTGCGGGCGGGTCACGTGGAAACCCTCGGGAATGGAGTGGTGGTGAGGGCTGGGTCACCTCTTTCGGACGATTGACTCAGAGTGGGTGGGTGGCTACGGTGAGCGAGCCGTATGCGGGCGGGCTGCATGGGTTGTGGAGGTCGTTGTGATTCCGGTCGTGTGTGCTGTGGGTGTTCGTGGTGGCGGTCGCCGGCGCGTTGTGTTGCGGGTGACGCGTCACGCCGCGGCGTTCGTGGTTGTGGCGGCACTGCTGTTGAGCGGGATCGGTGGGGTTCCGGCGGTGGGGGCGTCGCGGGGGTATTCGCCTCGGTCGGTGCGGTTGGGTGCGGCCGATGGTGTGCCGGCGTCGGTGACGGCGCAGCATGCGGCTGATGTCGCTGCGGCGAGCGGCCGGGGGTCGTCAGCGACGGGTGAGCCGCTGTCGAGCAGCACCTTGGAGCCGTTGCCGGTTGATGGGTCGGTGGCGCCGGCGCCTGATCCGAGGGTGGGGGCGGTTCCTCCGGTGCTGCCGCCGGTGAATGCTCCGGCTGGGGGTCCGAGTGAGGCCACGAACCCGAAGTCGGTGCGCGAGGTGAAGGGGTTCGAGGCGGGGAAGTCGGTGGAGTTGGTGGGGTTGCGTGATGCGTTCACGACGACGTACCAGAACCCGGACGGCACTCGTACGGTTGATCTGTCGTCGATGCCGGTGCACTACAAGGACGCTCGTGGAGTGTGGACGGATGTCGACAACCGGGTGGTGACGGATGGCAAGGGTGGGCTGACGAATGCGGCCAATGAGTGGCGGGTGACGTTCGGGCCGATGCGTGCTGGTGAGGGCGTGTCGGTCAGCACGCCGGATGGGGATTTTCGCTTCACGGCGGTGGGTGCTGCTGCGGTGAAGCCGGTTGTTGAGCCGGATGGCAAGAGCGTTCGTTACCGGAACGTGTTCCCGGACACCGACTTGGTGTATCTGGTGACGGGGTCGGGCATCGAGGAGTTGCTGGTGGTGAAGTCGGCGAAGGGCACGCCGTCGGTGAGCTTCGCGGTGGATGGCGCGCAGTTCGATGTGCGTCCAGGTGAGTTGGCCGGTCGTGGCAACAAGGTGGGCAGGCGGATTCATGTGTCGTCGCCGGAGACGTTCGACGCGAAGGGTCGACCGGTAGCTCAGGAGCACCAAGTGTTCTCCAGCCGGGATGATGGGCCGGGGAAGTCGCGGGTGACGGTCGGTGTGACGTCGGAGCTCGTGAAGTCGTTGCCTGCGGACGCGTTTCCGTTGACCGTGGATCCAAGTATGGCGTTCACGGTGGGTGCGTCGTGGGTGCATTCGTTCGCGAACCATTCGAATGGCGCCGGGTACTCGTTCTACGCCGATAGTTATGTCCGCATCGGTAACCCCGCCATCGCCAGCGCGCCGACGGTGCGCTGGCGCAGCGTCGCCTATTTCGACGCCGCCCCGTTCAACTGGGCGAGCGTGGTGGCAGCCGAGCTGAACACGGTCGTGGTCGGCGGCACCTCGGTGGCGAAGAGCATTCGGGTCGGTTGGGCTGATCAGGACAGCTTCTCGAGCGGAAGGCGGTGGTACAACGAATACTCCCCGCCCTCGGCGGCGTGGGTCGCTTCGCCGAACTCGTACTTGGTCTCTACGCTGACAACTGGTTCGGCCACGTTGTCCAATCCCACGGCTCCCATTGGGTTCGATGATCTGTACAACAATGGGACGCGGACGGCCAGTCCCATGGCGCTGTTGTTCACTGGCGATGAGTCGTCGGCGTACACGACGAAGAAGTTCGCTGTGTCGTTGCGTTTGACGGTCAACTGGTTCCCGAACGTGCCCACAGCAACTGTCTCCACGGCGGGCCGCACGGTCACCTGGTCGAACGTGGTGACTACCGACCCGGATGGCGACGCGCTCCAAAGGTTCTACAGGGTCTTCCGGGATATCAATGGGAATCTCATTGCGGATGCAGGCGACCAGTGGGTTGAGTCAGGTTGGGTCACGGCGACAAGCATGTCGCTGACGGTGCCGCTGTGGCTGACCGGGCAGCCGAACATGCGTGCCGTCGTGTACTCCTGGGATGGCCTCACCGTGAACGGGGAGGCACATGTCACTGCCGGGCCGTCTGTCGCCATATCGACGCCAGTGGATGCTCCGCCTACCGCGCCGACGGTGGTCAGCCCAACCAGCGGGTCGCCGGTTCCGACTCTGACTCCGACGTTGTCGGTGTCGCCGAGTACAGATCCTGACAGCGACCCGTTGGAGTATCAGTTCTGGGTGTGCCCTGCCGGCTTGACTCCCAGTGCGAACGCGGCCAGTTGTCGCCAGTCCACATGGTCCAACTCATTGACCTGGGTAGTTCCGTCAGGATTCCTGCGTTGGAACGAAGCGTACGACTGGTTTGCCTTCGCTTCCGACGGTGTCCTCAGCGCTGGGGTGGCAGCGAGCCTGATGCCGACGAAGACAGCAGCGGACGTGCCTGCGATCGGTGGCGGTTTCAACCCGTATTCGGCCGACGCGGTCGGTGTCGACCCGGCGAACGGCAACTTCCGGTTCAGCACCACTGATATCAGCATCCCTGCGGTCGGCACGCCGCTGGCGATTACGCGCACGCTTGACACGTTGTTGATGTCGGGCACGTCGGTGGTCAACGGGGCGTTCGGCAAGGGCTGGATGTTCCCGCTCGACATGAAGATCCGTACCGACACGGATGGGAACGCGTTCGTCGTGTTGCCCGACGGGCGTGAGGAGTTCCACGGCAAGAACCCCGATGGCAGCTACTCGCGGGCGCTGGGTGCGTCGACCATCCTGACCAAGGACGCCACCCGGTGGCACCTCCAAGAGCTGTCGGGAACCATCTACGACTTCGACATCGCCGAAGGGAAACTCCTGCAAGCAACGGACAAGGTCGGACACGTGCTGAGTTCGACGTGGCCGACGGCGACGACTCAGGTGCTGACCGACGTCGCCAGCGGCCGTTCGTTGACGCTGACCTACGAGTCATCGGGTACGCGGCTGCACATCACGCATGTCGTCACAACCGCGGTTGCTGCCAACGGCGGGCCGCTGGAATGGCGCTACTACTACTCCGGCGATCTGTTGGTGAAGGCCTGCGATCCGCGCGACAACAGCGACACCGGCAAATGCGAGGTGTACGGCTACGACACGCCAGGTCGACTGGTGACGATCACCGGTGTTCGCGGCAACCTGCACACGACGCTCACGTACGACACCGCGGGCCGTGTGAGCACACGCGCCGACGCGTTGGGCAATACATGGACGTTCGGTTGGGTGACGCCGGATCCGACGATCACGTCGCCGACCGGCGCGTCGATCACGGTTCATCGGGCGACGGTCACCGATCCGCTGTCGCACACCACGACCTATGACTTCGATGGCGCGCGTCGGCTGATCCACCGCGCGGGCCCGGATGGCACTCACCGCTGGTACAGCTTCGATGCCAACGGGTTCGTTAGTCAGTTCTTCAACGAACTGGGCCAAGTGGAGCAGTACACGAACGACGCATTCGGCAACGTGACGAGTCGCAAAGACAGCCTCAACTATGAATGGAAGTCGGGGTTCGACGCGAACGGCTCGATGCTGTGGGCGGAGGATGCCGAGGGCCATCGGACAACCTTCACGTACGTCAATGGTCTGAAGATGTCGGAGACCACGCCGCTGGGCGCGGTGACGGCCTGGACATACACGTCGGGTACTGAGGCGGCGTACGGGTCGTCGGGGACGATGCCTGCCGGGTTGCTGCGCACGGTCACTGACCCGTTGGCGCATGTGACGGTGACCAACGACTACAACGCGGCGGGCGACTTGACTCGCACCACGGATGCTGCGGGCAAGCAGACGATCACCACCTACGACGAGATCGGCCGGCCGGTGTCGACGAGCACGGTGTGGTCGGGGCGTAACGGCTCGACCACCACCACCAGCACGACGGCGTACGACGCGTTGTCGCGGGTGGTCACGGTGATTGACCCGATCGTGGTGAACCCGGTGAGCCTGGTGTCGCATCAGCAGCGCACCACGAATGTCTACGACGACAACGGCAACCTCACCCAGGTGACTGTCGACGATACGTTCGGCAACGACCAGCCGCGGGTGACCGTCTTCGGCTACGACGCGGATGACCGGCAGACGAGCAGCCTCGACAGCGAGAACGGCACCACGACCCGCACGTTCGATGGTGCGGGCAATGTCATCGAGGTGACCGATCCGTTGCTTCGGGTCACCCAAACCACGTACGACGCTGCGAACCGTCCGCTCGATGTGATCCTGAAGGACTACACGAACCCTGCGGCGCCGGCTGCGCCACGGGACATCACGCTGTCGCAGACCACGTACGACGCGCTCGGGCGCGAGGCGACGATCACCGACGCGATCGGCAACGTCACGCAGTTCACCTACGACGTGCGTGGCAACCGCACTAAGGCGGAGCTGCTCAACTTCCAGCCGCTCACGGGCGCGACGTACAACTTCGTTCTGTCGGAACGGTGGTTCAGCGCGGCGAACCGGCTCGTTGCGGAGGAGTCGGGTAACGGCGCCCAGCGCGTCGAGTACCTGTACGACAACGATGGGCGGCGCACGACGGAGACGTTCAAGGTGGGCCCGGTCGCCGGGGTCACGCTGCCCGACAAAGTGGTCGAGACGGTGTACGACGCCGCGAGCAACGTCACCAAGACCTCGATCTCCGACGGTCCCCACACCGAGGAGCGGCGCTACAGCTACGACGCGGCGAACAGGCCGGTGACGACCACCGTGGAGAACGGAGCGATCGATCTGGTCACCTACGCCACTTACGACCAGCTGGGCAACCCGGAAACAGTGGTGGACGCGCGCGGCAGCTCCGCAACCGACGCGACGTACATGACGATCAACAGCTACGACATCCTGGGTCGGCTGTTCAAGACCGAACTGCCGGCGGTGTCGATCGAGGCGTTCGGCGTCGCGGCCACCACGGCGCGGCCGACGAAGTTGACCGGGCGGAACACGTTCGGTGACACCACCCACACTGTGGATGGCGCCGGCAACGTGACGACCGCCGCGTACGACCGTCTCGGCCGACAGACCACCATCACCGCACCCGTCTACACACAGCCGGGGTCGAACCCGGCGACGCTGCAACCGACCGAGGTTCGCAGCTACGACGCAGTCGGCAACCTGATCGCATCGACCGATCGGCGCGGCAGTATCACCGACTACGAGTTCGATTCGCTGAACCGGGCGACACGCCAAACCGCACCGGCCGCGAACGTGGGTGACCCGCGGGCGGTTTCCACGGTCACCTACGGCGACACCGGCCTGGTGTTGGCCCGCACCGACGCTCAGGGTTCGGTCACCGACTACGGCTACGACAAGCTCGGTCGCGTTCGCACGGTCACCGAGCATGTCACCGACAACGGTGTCGTGCAGGCGTTGGTGACCACCAACGATTACGACGGTGCCGGCAACCAGATCTCCAGCACCGACCCGACCGGAGCGACCACCACGGCTGTCTACGACCGCACGGGGCAGCAGCTGCGCACCACCGACCCGCTCGGCTATGTCACAACCTTCGAGTACGACGTGGCCGGACGGCAGACCAAGGTGACGTCACCCAGTGGTGCGTCGACACGGACCGTATATGACCTGGCTGGGCGGGCGATCGAATCGGCTGCGTACACGGCGACGGGTGTGAAGCTGCTGTGGACGACCGCCGGCTACGACAACGTGGGCAACAAGGTCACCAGCACCGACAAGGTGGGCACCACCACCACGTACACCTACGACGCCACCAACACCCTCACGGGTGTCGCGCAGCCTGTCGCTGCCGGGTCCACCGTCAGCACCGGCTATGGCTACGACGCCAATGGCAACAACACCAGGGTGGCCGACGGTAACGGGCATGTCTGGTGGACGACCTACAACCCGTGGGGTCTCACCGAATCACGTATCGAACCGGCCACTGCCGCGTATCCGGATCTGGCCGATCGGACGTTCACCACCAGCTACGACAGCGGCGGGTTGCCGGTGAAGGAGTTCCAGCCCGACGTCACGATCAGCCGCACGTTCGATGCTCGCGGTCAGCTTGCCGCTGAGAGCAGTGATGGTGGCGGGAATCGTGCGTTCAGCTACGACCTGGCCGGTCGGCCGATCGTGCTCACGTCGGGCAGCACGTCGATCACGTTGGGGTACAACGAACGCAACCAACTGTTGAACGTGACCGGCTCGGCCGGCAGTTCGGCGTTCCGATACGACGCTGCGGGCAGGACGACCGAACGTCAGGACGCGGCCGGTACCACCAGCTACAGCTGGAACCCGAATGGCCAGCTGTATCAGATCGGTGATCCGGTGACGGGGAACACGATCACCTACACGTGGGCGGCTCCCGGTGCCGCGCATGCGGGCAGCCTGACCACGGTGGCCACCGGCTCCGGAACGACGCGCACCTACGGGTATGACGATCTGGATCGCGTCACGAGTGACACGACGACTGCTGGTGCGAACACGTTGTGGTCGGCCAGCTACGGCTATGACTCGAACACGGGGTTGGTGCAGTCCAAGACGATCGCTCCTGCCGGGGTGGCCGGCGCGGGCACCAACAGCTACAGCTACGACTTGGCGGGCCGGTTGACGGGTTGGGTGAACCCGGCGAACGTGACCACCGGCTACACCTATGACGGGGCGGGGAACCGCACCAGTAATGGTGCGACGGCGATCGTGTTCGACGAACGCAACCGGATCGTGTCCGAGGGCGCGAAGAACTACGTGTGGGATGCGCGTGGCACGCTCGACACGATCAGTGATGGCACCAGCTCGTCGAGTTACACGTTCGATGGCCTGGGGCGGATGACGAGTGTTGATGGTGTCGGTTACAGCTATGACGCGCTCGATCGGATCATCACCCGCGCTGGTGTCACGTTCACCTATTCGGGTACGAACAATCAGCCGACCAGTGATGGCACGACGGTGTTGTCGCGTTCGCCGGATGGCAGTGCGTTGGCGGTGGCGCAGGGTGCGACCCGGTTGAATTTGTTGGCCGATCGTCATGGTGATGTGATCGCGACGACGACGTCGGCTGGTGTGGTGACTGACACGGTGGCGTTCACGCCGTGGGGTGAGCAGGCGGCCCGCCAGGGCAGTACGGCGCTGACGGTCGGTTTCCAGGGCAGTTACACCGACCCGACGACCGGTCTGATCGATATGGGTGCGCGTTGGTATCAGGCGTCGACGGGCACGTTCACCAACCGTGACACCTACAACGGTGTGCTGTCGACGCCGATCTCGCTGAACCGCTACACCTACGCCAACGGCAACCCACTGTCCTACTTCGATCCCGATGGTCGCAGCGCGAATCGGCTCGCCAACATCGACGGCGGTGGCGGGCCTGGCAAGACGTCGAACATCAAGGCTGCGGCGAAGTCGCCCTCGAAGGGGAATCCGGCGAAGTCCGCCAAGGCCGCGCTCCCGGTGAGCAAGCAGAGTGCCTCGGACTGGGGGCTGGACATGAAGGCTGACAAGCGGATCGCCCAACTACAGACCAGCGGCTCCAACACCAACTGGGCCGACGACCCGGTGCTACGCCAGATCGACCAACAACTACACGTCAGCCCATTCAGCGTCTTGAAGGCGAACCCAAGCGTCGCGGGTCGAACGTACATTGACTCGCTTAGCGAGGATATGGAATCCATCGTGTACAACAGCGTGCTCTCCGGTGGACTCAGGTACGAGCTTGGCGAGCTCGAGAACATCAACGCCGAAAATATCGCACGAGGGTTCGGCGATGGCGCTGCCGCCTACTACCGGAAACAGCACCGTCAGCAGATCAAGGCAATTCTCGCCGGGATGATCACCACACACATGGAGTACTGGTACACCAAGGACTACATGCAGGCCACTGTCGCTGAACTCGGTGGGTATCAGGGCGACCCTGCCTTCCGTCAGCAGTACGAACGGGCCGTGAATCAGTCAACTGGTGCCTTTATCGAGGCCGCGGCGGTAGTTGGGTTCTTCTCCGCTTGGGGTGCCAGCGGGCACGTGCCGTCTACAAGTCCGGGGCAGCGAGACTTCCTTTCGAAGCACCCTGCCACAGAAGCGGAATCCGGTGTCCTAAACGGCGGGGTCTGTAGCTTCGACCCTGACACCAAAGTGCTGATGGCCGACGGCACGACCAAGGCCATCAAGGACGTCGCTATCGGCGATTCCGTCGAAGCCGCCGATCCGAGCAGCGGCCAAGACCAGGGCGGCCGCTCGGTGACCGCACTGCACAGCCATCAGGACGACGACCTCATCGACATAAACGTCACGGGCCGAGACGGGAAGCTGCACGTCATCCACACGACTGCCCGGCATCCCTTCTGGGAGGACACCTCACATACTTGGGTGCCGGCCGGCAACCTTCGTGCTGGCCAGGAACTTCGCACTGTCGACGGACGAGACGTCGTCATCGCGGACGTGAGCGATCGATCTGGCGAGTCCGAGATGCTCAACCTGACCGTGAGCGGACTTCACACGTTCTACGTGAAGGCTGGGGATGTCGCGGTTCTCGTCCACAACACGTGCGGGGATGGGTTCGGCCGTGGGGGCCAGAGGCTTAGCCCAGACCCGGCGGCAGGCGGGAGCCCTCATTCGACCTTCCGAACCGACCCAGTTACAGGCGAAGTGACCCACTACACCACTTGGGAGCCGAACCCTCAGAACCCTCTGGGCTATGACCCGGTTCTCCGATACGACGGCGTGGGCGGCGCGCACTTCAACAAGATCGATCAGATCGACATTCCGACACCCCACGTCCAGGGACCAGGCATACCCGGCGGAGTACGACCCGCACAACCTTGGGAGATCCCATGGAGATGAACAGCTTTGACTTCATCGTCGGATGGTTCGCTGCGCACTGCGACGGCGACTGGGAACACGACGTCGGTATTCGTGTCGCGACGCTGGACAACCCGGGGTGGCGCGTTGACATCCGAATCGAGGACACCGAACTCCAGGGCATCGAAGTCGACTGGAAGGTCGACGAGCAATCTGAGCAGGAATGGCTTCAGTGGCGTGCGACAGGGCGCTTCTTCGAGGCCCGCTGCGGGCCAAAGGATCTCGGTCGGGCATTCGATGCCTTCAGGCTGTTCGCCGAAGGCGGTCGCTGACGTGCGCCGAATGGCGCGATGGGTTGCAACGTGGCTCTTGGCGTTCGCGATCGGCTCGATGCTTTCAGGTCCTGAAGTCGTAGCTGCGCCCGCATTCGCCTACGACGCACCGGCCGTAGCGCGCGTTGACGCTGAACCGTTCACGCCTGCCGAGGCCAGTCCGACGCAGCTCAGTCTGGGAGAGCGCCTTCAGAAGCAACCAGCTACCGCTCACAGTGCAGACCCCATCCTTCGTGGTTGCCCAACCGGTTGAATGGACCAAGGGGTACGCACCCCCGACCTGACCACCTGGGTTTGTCAGGTGGAACATCACCGATATTTCCAAGAGGGTGCCGAGCCGCCGGTGTGTTCGTACTGCCAGCAGAATCCGGCCGAGCACCTGGATCACGTGATCCCGCGAAGCCAAGGCGGCGATTTGTTGCCCGAGAATCTGACGCCGGCGTGTGAGTGGTGCAATATGTCCAAGGGGGCCAGGGTGGCGCCGGTGAATCCTCCGGCCGGTTACGTCGGTGAGTGGCCTCCGTCGTTCTGGCCACAGAGAATGACGGACTGGTGGCACAGCACATACGGGGGTAATCCGTGACCAGGATCGCTACTCACTCGAATCCGATTGAGCGGCCGACGCCGAGTTTCATGCTTCGCGCCGCGCTCGATGATGTTGGCGGTGGCGGCGACAACTTCGAACAGCTGTGGACCAAGCGCGTCGGCGTCGATCGGTACAAGCTGAGCTGTATCCCGTTCTTCGCCTACGACATGGCTCTCGGGGATGTGGTCCATGCCGACGACGCGACTGGCTACGTTGTCCAAGGCGTCGTGGAGCGATCGGGCAACGGGGTGGTGCGGGTTGCGGTGAGGCGTCCCGAAGACGTCGATGCCATCCACAAACGTCTTCATGACCTACTCGGGCGAATCGAGTACCTGCATGAGTGGTTTGCCCCCGGATACGTCACCGTGAGCATCGAGCCGGGGCGATCCCATGACGAGTTCTTTGGTGGCCTTGCTGAGCTTGGCGACGCTGTCGAGATCGAACGGACTCTGATTTGAGCTGAGGCTGTCGGAGAGGTCCTTGGAGCTTGTTCCTGGCGAAGAGGCGCCGGGGGGGGGGACCAAGGTGCGACGCGAAAGCAGGCCCACTACCACCACCCGCCCGACAACGGTGCCACGGCCGGAACGCCAGGCAATCACCACGGCGAGAACGTCACGGCTGCGAGACTGCACACCATGCCCACCAGCCGCCGGCTCATTCTTTCGCCGCTGCTGTTGGCCGTCGCGCTCGCTGGCGTCCTGGGCGTCGCAACGTCATCGGCGGCCGCTGGTCCCGCCCCGGAAACATGCGTCCGCGCGATCTCGACCGCGACGGCCGATGCCGTCGGGCAACAGAGCGGCAAAACAGCAGGTGGCGTCGGCTGTCTACGATCTGCGCAGCCCGATGTCGTGTCAGGTTCGTGTGTTGCCACAAACACGGCGAACGGCGCGGCGAATGCGGCCACGGGACCAGCACTGGCAAGGCAGTTGGCTGGCGAGGAGGCGTCATCGATATTCACGACCTCGGGTGGCTTGAAGCCGTCAGTGATCGACGCGTCGACAGAAATCATCCCAGGAACGGGCCTGAGTAACGGCCAGCTCATCAAGAATCTGACCGCAGATGGATCAAGCCTCGCCGACTGGGGAAAGTACACGACCCCCACGTACAACAGTCCGTCTGGGCCCTTCCAGGTCCACTTCTACATGAACCCTTCGACTGGCGTCGTCCACTATCTCGACGACTACAAAGTCGTGTTCAACGGCCCGAGGTGACCCATGCGAGTTGTCTGCATACGAATAGTCAATCAGGTCACAGGAGCCGAGGAATCTACGAGCCCGTGGCTGGATCTAAGCGCCGAGTATGAGGTGCTCGAGATCTACAGCAGCCCGGGACGAACGATCAAGCTGCGCATCGCGAGTAGCGACTCGGCAACGCCTGCGCTGTTCGACTCATCCATGTTTATTACGATCGACAGATCCATCCCATCATCGTGGGTCGCTTCAGTCGCCGAAGCTGGGGAACTCAGAATCGGCCCCAGCCAATGGATGCGCGAGGGGTTTTGGGAGGACTTCTTCGATCGAGAGCCACAGGCCGTTGAGGACTACGTGCTGGGCAGTGCACGACAGGGCGCAGTCGATCAGTGAACAGATGGCTCAGGCTGGTAGTCGCGGTCTTCGTTGGGGCGATCGTTGTTGCTCCGGCAGTCGTACATGTTTCTACCTGCACCTACGACGCTTGCGGTATCGCGCGCGTCGAAGTTCATGCGAATGGGGCCGGCGAGGCCGAGTTGGCTCAGCTCAGCGTTGTTCAGTGGTGGCATGTCTCGCCACCTGCGTTGGCAGCGAGTACGTCTACGACCTGGCTCCGTGTGTTGCCACAAACTCCGAGGTGGACGGCGGCGGCAGGGCCTGAGGCCCTACCGCCCACACGTCACTTGGACGTGATGGTGTCTTGCGTGCGGGGCAGCTCGATGAACGTGCGGCCGGGCGTGAGCTTCATCGGCGTGCCATCGTCGGCGAGCAGGGTGTAGGGCTGGGTGTTCTCGGTGCGGCTCCAGGTGCCGTGCACCATGCTGCCGCCGCTGAACAGCCACGCCTCGCCGTTGCCGATGCTCTGCGCATCGGGGCTGGCAAAGCCCGCCTTGTAGGCCATCTTCAGGATCAGCACGTTGTGGGTGGTGACCAGATCGCCGTTGCGCTCGGTGTCGGCCTTCTTGTTCTGCGTGCGCTCGTACAGGCCGGTGCCGGAGTTGTAGGCCCAGCCGATCTTGTAGCTGTCGATGGTGAGATCGACCCCGCCGGCCGGTGTGCCCTGCGCGGCCTCGCCAGCGCTGCGGTAGGTGAAGTGCGGCGGGGGCGTCTGGCCACCCTCGGGCGCCACGGTCCACGCCTTGGCGATGTCGAAGTACAGGTTGTACGGGGCGCTGAAGAAGTCGACACGGAAGCAGGCGCCGTTGCAGTGCGTCATGTTCATGTTGACCAGCGTGCTGTCGTTGATGTCGTTGGTGACATGGGCATTGCCGCCGGCCCACGCCAGGATCGGGTGGTTCAGCGAGGTGAGCAGATCCACGTCCTGCAGCCGGCCGGAACGCACCGGGCCCACGAACTCCTTCGCCGCTTGGCTGTGGTACACGATCGCGAAGCGGGTGATGTGATCGTTGATCAGTTCCTCGAAGACGATGTCGCCGTCGTTGAGGCCGGTGGTGGGGTACTTGTCGTAGTTGCCCACCTTGGCCACGATCGCCGGCCGAGCGGCCGCCGCGGGGTCGGTGACGGGCAGCCCCGTGAGCGGGTAGGTGGCCGTGGGCACCCCGGTGGTGGTGGGCCCGGGCACCGTGCTGGGCGGGATGGTGCTGGCAACCGTGGGCGGCAAGGAGGAGATCGGCAGGGTCTCCTTGCTATCGCCGGAGGAGTCGCCGCCGCAGGCGGCCAGGGTGGCGGCGGCGACGAGCACGATGCCGAGGGTTGCGCGCGAGCGGGAAGGCATTGAAAAACGCATGGGGGCGAGTCTTGCACCCGACACGACCGCTGTGGCGTCTCCCCTGCGTGACACCTGTCCGCCCGGGCGTGAAGCACGCCTAACGCCGGTGGCGAGTTCCGACGGTATGGTGCTTTCCGTGAGCCCTCTCGCCGCCAACGCCGTCCACCAGATCATCACGATCACGCCGGTCGCGATCACCGAACTCGCCGCGTTGCGCGACACCGAACCTGATGCCGAGCGCCTCGGGCTGCGGCTGGAGATCATCAGCAAGCCGGGTGAAGACTTCCGCTACGACCTCAGCTTCGACGTCGTCACCACCGCGGGGTTCACCGACGAGGTGCGCACGCACACCGCCGAGGGCATCTCGCTGAAGGTGATCATCCCCGCCAACAGCACCGAGCTGCTGGAAGGCGCGACGCTGGATCACACCTCGTCGGCCGGCCTGGTGATCCGCAACCCCAACAAGCCGCAGGCCCCGGTGGTGGAGGGCTTGCTGCACGACGACGCGCTGAGCGCAGAGATCGAGGCAGTGGTGAGCGCCGAGGTGAACCCGGCACTCGCCGCGCACGGCGGGTTCGTCACGTTCGTCGGCCACGACAACGAAGGCACCGTGTACCTCACCATGGGCGGCGGCTGCCACGGGTGCTCGATGAGCAAGGCCACGATGCTCGACGGGGTGCAGACCATGCTCGTCGAGCAGGTCGCCGGCGTGGAGCGTGTGCGCGACCTCACCGACCACTCGTCGGGCGAGAACCCCTACTTCCAGTAGCCGGCGGCCTAGCTGTACCCGGCCACGAGGTTGGTGACGGGTTGACATGAGTGAAGACCTCCGGGTCTTGTGGAGTTTGCCGCTTCACAATCGAGAAAGTCTTTGGTTCCGCTCACCGGACAGGTGCCTGCTCTTGCGCCATGGCTTCGGCACTACATCGGCGGGCCGACCGCGCATTTGTGCTGCTCGTCTCGTCGTTCCGATTTCGAATTCGCCGATGGGCGGGCGGCGCAGTGGTGGGTGGGATGGCACCGCGAAGTGGTGCGGTACGGCAACGAGCACGGTGCCGATCGGGGTG
>JAUSLV010000025.1 GCA_030645495.1 Actinomycetota bacterium | reverse complement strand
ACTCATCCGGCTCAATCTCCTCGAGCACGAACCTCACCGCCTGGTCCTTGAACTCGACCGTGTACTCCCTCTTTCTGGGCATCTCCGAATCCTCTCAGCATTCTCAGAGGACTTGATGCAAAACCCCGGCCGGTTCATACCTCGGGGACTCACCCCCTGCCGCCGCCGTCCACCTCGATGCGCTGGCCCGTCACGTAGCCGGCCGCGGCGGTGCACAAGAACAGCACCACGCTCGACACGTCGCTGGGCTGACAGGCGCGCCCGAACGGCGACACCGCGTCGAGCGCGCGCAGATCCTGCATCTCGCGATTGCCGGTGAGCGCGCGGGCCAGGCGAATGCCCATGTCGGTCTCGACGATGCCGGGAGCGACGACGTTCACGTGGATGCCGTGCTGGCGCTCTTCCTTGGCCAGCGTCATCGCCAGCGCCTCCATCGCCGCCTTGCCCATGTTGTACGGCGCCCCGCCCGCGTTCATGCTGCTGGTGGCCATCGACGAGATCATCACGATGTCGCCGCGGCCACGGGTGCGCATCGAGGGCAGCGCCAGACGGCTGAGGTGATGCGGGCCGAACGCGTGCGTGGCCACCACGCGCGCCACCTCCTCCGCGTCGGTGTCGGCCACGAAGCGGCCGCGCGACGCCACCCCCGCGTTACAGATCAAGATGTCGATGCCGCCGAAGTCGGCGACCACGTCGCTCACCATCACCGCGCACGCCTGCTCGTCCTCCACCGCCGCCTGGTAGGCCTTCGCCTCGCCGCCAGCACCTGTGATCGCGCCCACCGTCTGCGCCGCGGCGTCGGCATCGCGCACGTAGTTCACCGCCACCGTCGCGCCGTTGGCGGCCAGCAGCTCGCTGATGCTGCGACCGATGCCGCGGCCCCCGCCGGTGACCAGCGCGACGCGCCCTTGAAGTTCCAGTTCGTTGCTCATCGCTCCATTGTGGCCCACCCGCCGGCGGGCACCGTGAGCCGGAGCGACCGGTGGGTAGCCTGACGGCCGTGCACCACCGCAGCCACAGGCCCACCACCGCCGGGCAGTTGCGGCGGCTTCGGTGAAGGCCCGCCTGGAAGGCCGGGCGCTCGGCCTGGCGGCCCTGGCCGTCGTGATCCTGTTGTTCAGCCTGGGCTCCACGCTGGTGAAGCTGGCCCACACGCCATCGGTGGCGATCGCGTTCTGGCGGATGCTGCTGTGCAGCCTGATCTGGATCGGCATCCTGCGCGTCAGCGAACGACGCTGGCTCACCTGGGCCGACATCCGCCCGGCGCTGCTGCCCGGCATCGCCTTCGGCCTGAACATCGTGCTGTTCTTCACCGGCGTCACCAAGACCACGATCGCCTCCGCCGAGTTCACCGGTGCGCTCACCCCGCTGATCGTGGTGCCGCTGGGCGCGATCATGTTCCACGAGAAGGTGCGCCTGGCAGCGCTGTCGTTCGGCCTGATCGGGCTGGCCGGCCTGGCGATCGTGCTGTTCAACGCTCCGCCCACCGGCGAGTTCTCGTGGGGCGGCGTCGCCTGGATCGCCTGCGCGCTGGTGATGTGGAGCACCTACCTGCTCACCAGCCGCACGCTGCGCCAAGGCCGCTCGGTGGCCGTGGTGATGGCCTCGATCACGCCGATCGCCACCGCGATCACGCTGGTGGTGGGCCTGGCCTTCGCCCGCGAGGATCTCACCGCGATCACGTGGCGCTCGGTGGTGTTCATCACCCTGCTGGCGGTGCTGACGGGCACGATCGCTCACGGGCTGATGGTGTTCGCCCAACACTCGGTGCCGATCGGGGTGATCAGCATGCTGCAGGTGTCGCAACCGGGCCTGTCGGTGCTGTGGTCGGTGCTGTTCCTCAGCAGCTCGGTGCGCCCGATCCAGCTGGTGGGCATGGCGATGGTGATCCTGGGCCTCACCCTCGTCACCGTCGCCACGCAACGCTCCGGCCAACGCGCCACCCAACGCGCGGCCCAACACGCCGAGGTGTGAACAGGGCTACACTGCGGGCAACCGATACGGGGAGCTCACGGAACGTGGGCTGAGAGGGTGGCCGCCGCCACCGACCCGAGAACCTGATCTGGGTAATGCCAGCGGAGGGAGCCGATGATGCCAGCAGCAGAGTCCCCGGGCGATGCACCGTTCACCGCGGTAGTGGTGATCGGCGGCGGAGCGTTGTCGCCGCGCGCGCTCGACGTGCTCGCTGCCGTCGACACGCAGCGGCGCGTCATCGCGGCCGACAGCGGCCTCGACCACGCCGTGGCCGCCGGGCTGCGACCCGACATGTTGGTGGGCGACCTCGACAGCATCAGCGCCTCGGGCCGGATGTGGGCCTACGCCCACGAGTTGCTGATCGACGAACACCCCGAGGCCAAGGACGAGACCGACACCGAGTTGGCGCTCGCGGCCGCGGCAGCGATGACCGACGCACAGCACCTGCTGCTGCTGGGCGGCATCGACCTCGAAGGTGTCGACCGGCTCGATCACCTGCTGGGCACGCTGCTCGGCCTCGGGCACGCCGCGCTGGCCCACATGCGCACGATCACCGCCGTCATCGGATCGTCGGAAGTGCGCGTCGTGCACGGCGGGCGCTCACTCGACCTGCGGCTCGATGCCGGGCAGGTGTTCTCGCTGCTCGCGCTGCACGGCCCGTGCAGCGGGGTCACGCTCACCGGCGCGCAGTGGCCGCTCGACGGCGCTTCGCTCGCACCCACCGAGGCGCGCGGCGTCAGCAACATCTCCGACGGCGACACCGTCGTTCGGGTCAACCAAGGAGTGCTCACGGTGGTCATCCCATGAACCGTTCATCCGCCTTCACCGCACTCGTCGCCTGCGCGCTGCTCGGCGTGGCGTGCAGCGACGACTCCACCGACGGGCGTTCCATCACGCTCGTGGCCTACGACTCGTTCCCCGCCGAGGGCACCGCGCTCAACGACGCCCTCTCCGAGTTCACCCAGCGGTCGGGCATCGACGTGCGCATCGTGATCGCCGGCGACGCAGGCACGATGGTCACCAAGGCCGCGCTCACCGCCGGCAACCCCGAGGGCGACGTGATGTGGGGTGTCGACAACACGCTGCTGTCGGCAGCCCTCGACGGCACCGTGTTCGACGGCGACCCCACGGCGGTCGACTACGGCGACGTGTGCGTGAACTACGACATCGCCTGGTTCGCCGAACGCGACCTCGCACCGCCGGTCACGCTGGCCGACCTGATCCGCCCCGAGTACGCCGACCTGCTGGTGGTGCAGAACCCCGCGTCGTCGTCGCCCGGCCTGGCGTTCCTGCTGGCCACGATCGCGGCCTACGGCGACGACGGCTGGCAGCAGTACTGGCGCGACCTGACTGCCAACGGGGTGGAAGTGGTGGACGGCTGGACCAGCAGCTACTACGAACGGTTCAGCGGCTCGGCCGGCAGCACCGGCGACAAGCCACTGGTGGTCAGCTACGGCAGCAGCCCGCCGGCCGAGGTGGTGTTCGCCGACCCGCCGCGCACCGACGCCCCCACCGGCGTGAGTGCCGAGACGTGCTTCCGCCAGACCGAATACGCCGGCGTGCTGCGCGGCACCGACCACCCGGCCGAGGCCGAACAGCTGCTGCAGTTCCTCGGGTCACCGCGCTTCCAACAGGAACTGCCGCTGACGCTGTTCGTGTACCCGATCGACCCATCGGTGCCGCTGCCCGAGGCGTTCCAGCAGTTCGCGGTGGTGCCGCCGAACCCGTACGAACTGGACCCCGACGACATCGCGCAGCACCGTGAACAGTGGCAGGACACGTGGAACGAGATCGTGCTGCGCTGAACCGGCTGCCGCGATGGGCCGTGCCCGCGCTGGCGACGCTGCCTGCCGCGGGGCTGGCACTGTTCTTCGCGTTCCCGCTGATCACGTTGCTGGCGCGCGTGGTGCGCCCCGGTTCGTTCGCCGACGCACTCGACACACCCGGCCTCACACACGTGGTGTGGTTCACGCTGTGGCAGGCCGCGCTCAGCACGGTGCTCACGCTGGTGGTGGGGTTCGCGCCGGCGTACGTGCTGGCCCGCTACCGCTTCGCCGGCCGCCGCGCCGTGCTGGCCGCGGTGACCGTGCCGTTCATGCTGCCCACCGTGGTGGTAGGTGCCGCATTCCTTGCGCTGCTGCCCCAGTCGTGGCACGGCACCGCGCGCGCGGTGATCGTGGCCCACGTGTTCTTCAACGTGGCGGTGGTGGTGCGCCTGCTGGGGTCGATGTGGGCGGTGGTGCCCGAGCAGATCACCGCCGCGGCGCGCACGCTGGGCGCGTCGCCCTGGCAGCTGCTGCGCCATGTGGTGGTGCCCCTGCTGCGGCCCGGCCTGTGGGCCGCGGGCACCGTCGTGTTCCTGTTCACGTTCACCTCGTTCGGCACCGTGCGCCTGCTGGGCGGGCCGGCCAACACCACGATCGAGGTGGAGATCGCCCGCCGGGCCACGTCGTTGGGCGACGTGGATGGGGCGGCCGTGCTGTCGATGGTCCAGTTCGTGCTGTTGGCAGCGGTGGTGTGGCTGTCGACCCGCTTCCAGCGCAAGGCGGCCGTGCAGTTGGCGGGCGCTCCCACCGTGCGGCGGGCTCGCACGCGCGGCCAGCGCCGGCTGGTGCGTGGCGTGGCCGGTGCCACCGCCGTGCTGATGGTGGCACCGCTCGCGGTGATGGTGAGCCGCTCGCTGCGCCTGGGTGGGCACTGGACGCTCAGCGCGTGGCGCACGCTCGGGCGCACCGAAGTGCGGCCCGGCATCGGGCTGGGCATCGATCCGCTGGCCTCGCTGTTCACGTCGCTGCGTTTCGCCGCAGTGGCCGCGCTGATCAGCGTGGTGGTGGGCACGCTGGCCGCGCTGGCCATCGGGTCGGCCCGCCGCCACGGCCGGCTGCTCGACATCGGGCTGATGCTGCCGCTGGGCACATCGGCGGTCACCATCGGCTTGGGCATCCTGATCACGTTCGACACCGCACCGATCGACTGGCGGGCCAAGTGGTGGCTGATCCCCGTGGGCCACGCGCTGGTGGCCACCCCGTTCGTGGTGCGCGCGCTCGTGCCGGTGCTGCGATCCATCCCCGCCGACCAGCGCGCCGCGGCAGCCGTGCTGGGCGCCTCGCCGTGGCGGGCGTGGTGCAACGTCGACGTGCGCCGCATCGCCGCTCCGCTGGTGGGTGCAGCCGGGCTGGCGGCGGCGATCTCGCTGGGCGAGTTCGGGGCCACCACGTTCCTCACCCGCGCAGGCCGCGAAACCATGCCGATCGCCATCGCCCGCCTGCTGGGCCGCGCCGGTGAGGTGCCGCGCGCACAAGGGTTCGCGCTGGCCACGATGCTGCTCTCTGCCACCGCCGCGATCGCCGCGATCGCCGACAGCAGAGGAGCGCTCGATGCTCGAGGCGCGTGACATCACCGTGCGTTTCGGCGACCGCACCGTGCTCGACGCGACCGCGATCACCGTCGCCGACGGCGAAGTGGTGGCCTTGCTGGGCCCCTCCGGCGTGGGCAAGAGCACCCTGCTGCGGGTGCTCGCCGGCCTGCTGGTGGCCGATGCCGGCACCGTGCTGCTCGACGGTGTCGACATCACCCGGCTGCCCTCGCACCGGCGCAACATCGGGCTGGTGTTCCAGGACGAGCAGCTGTTCCCGCACCTCACCGTCGCGGGCAACGTGGGGTTCGGGCTGCGCATGCAAGGCGCCCCGAAGGCCGCGATTGCCGAGCGAGTGCGCGAGCTGCTCGCGCTGGTGGGGCTGGCGGGCTTCGAAGCCCGCCGGGTGAACGGCCTCAGCGGGGGCGAGGCCAAGCGGGTGGCGCTGGCCCGCGCGCTGGCACCACGCCCGCGAGTGCTGCTGCTCGACGAACCGCTCACCGGGCTGGACCGCGACCTGCACGACCGGCTGGCCGGCGACCTCGCCGCACTGCTGCGCACCACCGGCACCACCGCGCTGCTGGTGACCCACGATCGCGACGAGGCAACTGCAATCGCCGACCGCACGGTGATTTTGATCGAACGGTGACGCTGGCCGGCGCTCCTGGCAAGCTGGGCGGATGACGTCTGCTCCTGTGCGCATCGGGTTCCTCGGTGCGGGGCTCATCGCCACCTACCACTCGAAGAGCCTGAAGGGCAGCGGCGCGCCAGTCGTGCGCGCCGGCGTGTACGACCCCGACACGGCGCGCGCAGAGGCGTTCGCCGCGGCCAGCGGCCACCACGTGGTGCACAGCGAGGACGAGGTGATCGAGCACTGCGACGCGGTGTACATCTGCACCTGGACCAGCGAGCACCCGCGCCTGCTGGCCAAGGCGGTTGCCGCCGGGCGTCATGTGTTCTGCGAGAAGCCGCTGGCGTTCACCGCCGCCGAAGCCGAGGCGATGGCCGCGCACGCCGACGCAGAGAACGTCACCCACCAAGTGGGGCTGGTGCTGCGCTACGCGCCGTCGTACATCTGGGCGCACCACCTGATCCACCAGCCCGCCGCCGGGCGGGTGATGAGCGTGGTGTTCCGCGACGACCAGTTCATCCCGATCCAGGGCCACTACAGCAGCACGTGGCGCGCCGATCGCGAGAAGGTGGGCGCGGGCACGCTGATCGAGCACAGCATCCACGACGTCGACATGCTGCGCTACCTCGTGGGCGAGGTGGAATCGGTGAGCGCGCACACCGCCAACTTCCACGGCCACGACGGCATCGAGGATGTCGCCACCGCGGTGCTGCGCTTCGCCAACGGCGCAGTGGGCACGCTGAACAGCATCTGGCACGACAACCTGGCGCGGCCCAGCCTGCGCCGGGTGGAGGTGTTCTGCGAGCGCCGCCACATCGTGATCGAGGGCGACGACTGGTTCGGCCCGGTGAGCTGGACCGACAGCGACGGCACCCACGGCTCGCTGGAAGGCGCCGCGATCGAGGAGGCGGTGGCCCCGATGCGTGAGGGCAGCAACAACCCCGACGGCGAGTTCGTGCGCGCGATCATCGAGCGGCGCGGCGCCTCGCCCGACCTGCACACCGCCGTGCTTGCACACCGGATCGTCGACGCGATGTACGCGTCGGCCGCAGCCGGCGGCGAGGCGGTGCAGCCGTGACCATGCCGGCCGACGCGCCGGTGGTCGTGGAGCTGACGGCCGAGCAGACGCACCCGCTGCGGCTGGCCGTGCTGCGCTTCGACACGCCCACCAAGGAGGTCGTGTTCCCGGAGGACACCTGGCCGGGTGCCCGCCACCTGGGCCTGCAGGTGGCGGGCGAGCTGGTGGCCGTGAGCAGTTGGGTGCCGCGACCGTGCCCCACCGACGCGGCGGCCTTGCCGGCGGTGCAGTTGCGCGGAATGGCCACCTCGCTCACGGTGCAGAGCAAGGGCTACGGCGGCGTGCTGGTAGAGCGCGGCTGCGCACTGATGGCCGCCGATGGCGTGACGCTGGTGTGGGCGCGGGCGCGCGACGCCGCGCTGATGTTCTACCTGCGCCACGGCTTCGAGGTGGTGGGCGACGGGTTCATCGACCAGAACACCCAGCTGCCACACCACCTGATCGTGCGCCACCTGGGCTGAGCCGGGCAGTTCTGCCGGTTCGGTGACTAGCGTTCGCCCATGCAGCACGATGCGCCCCGCACCCGGCGTACCGCCAGCCTCTCCATCGCGACCTTCCTCGCGCTGATCGCGGGCGCGTGCTCCTCCGACGGGGCGTCCGCCACCGACCCCGTCGCCGCCGCCACCACCACTGCCGCGGTCGTCACGACGGATCCCGCGAGCACTACCACCAGCACCGCCACTACCACCACCACCAGTACCACCAGCACGGTGCCGGCGTGGTCCACATGCCCGGGTGGCGACCCGGCGGTGTTGCGCCTCTACGACGGGGTGTCGGCGACCTGCGATGCGGTGTGGTCGCTGCAGACCCTCCTGCGTGACTGGGGCTTCGGGATCGACATCGACGGCGAGTTGGGCCCGCGCACGCAACAGGCCGTGAAGGACTTCCAACGGCTCGCGGGCCTGGCAGAAACGGGCGAGGTCGATGCGTCCTTGTGGGCGCTCGTGGCCGTCCTTCCGCCGATGGCCGAGGTCTTCCTCCACGGCGCCGGCATCGGCACGGCGGCACTGAACGACGACCCCGACACCGTCCTGCGCTACCTGGTGGACGGTGGCCTCGGCGAGCCCGACTCCGACACGGGTTGGGTGGTGTTCACGCCCACGGCAGGCGCCGACTGCACACCCCGTTACCGATACGTCTCCTGGAGCTTCGGCCTGCGACTCGAGTTCGGCGAGGATGCCGCCGGGGCGAAGCGGTTCCTGGGATACACGTACACGCTCAAGCACGTGGTCGGCCCGACGGCCGACGGACCGCTGCCCGCGATGCGGATGGCCACCGACGAGGGCATGGTGCTCGGCGATTCATTGGCCGCCGCCACGGCGCTGTACCCCACCCTCACCGCCGCCGAGACCGACCTGATCGGCCTGGGCTTTCGCATCCTGTACCACGCTCCCGTCGGCGACGGCTCGGGCCACGAACTCCACGGCTTCGTCGGTGGCACCAGCACGCTGTGGATCGACAGCATCGGCGCTGGCCTCCAAGCCTGCTACGAGGTCTGACCGCTCACATCCCAGCCTGCCGGTTCGGCGATCTCGGTGTACCCAGTAGGGGTGTATGCCCGAGCAGACGACACCCACTTCACAGGCTGCCGAGCTACGTCGGTTGGCGACCCGGTTGCAGCACCTGCGGCTGCTGACGGTACACCGGCTCGCCGGCGGCGACACGTGGGTGGGGCCGCCGGCCCAGGCATGTCACGACGCGCTGCGGCGCCACGCGATGCTCGTCGTCAATCAGGCTGAGCACCTGTTGGCCGTGGCCCGCCGGCTGGAGTGGGAGCCGCAGCCGTGACCGTTCTGGGCTACGACCCGGCACAGCTCGCGCGGCTTCACCTGCACCTGCGCGCGACCCTCGGCGAGCTGCAGCAGGTGGCGCAAGCCGGTGGCGGCACGCACCCGGCCGCCGCCGACGCGATCGCCACGGTGCGCCGTGCCCTGCGCGACATCGAGAACGTATGGCGCCCGCTCGTGCACCGCGTGCTCTCCGACGACCCGCTGCGAGTGCGCGGCGACGGCACCGACCTGTTCGACACGCCGGTGATCCGGCTCGATGCCGCCGGGGTGCGCGCCTTGGCGCAGATGCTCGGTACGGCCAACCTCGACGAGCTGACCTCCGACCCCGCCGAGCTGCGGGTGCTGGCCGCCGAGCTGGAGCTGATCGCCGGCGACCCGACACGCCGGGCCACGTTCGCACGCCACTTCCACGAGTGGGCCCGCCTGGCCGACGCGCTGGCGACCACACGGATGTTCCGCGAGGCCGATGGCGACACCGCCGACGTGGCCGCGATCGACGCAGTGCTCGCCGGGCTGGCGCACGCGCTGCAGGGCAGCGACCTCAGCGACACGCTGACAGTGCTCGACGAGCTGCAGCCCTACAGCGCCGCGCTGGTGGTGCAGTACCTGCAGCTCGACCCGCTGGCACTGGCCGAGATGGCCGACACGCTCGTGCTGCGCTGGTGCGACGAGCCATGGACGGAGGACAGCATCGGCTCGCCCAGCCAGTTCGCCGATCGCAGCCACCCGAGCCCGGCCGACGTGCTGTTCCCCCTGCTGCTGGCCGCCGGACCCGAGGCAGCGGAGCGCTACGTGTCATTGGCGGGCGCTCACCCACAGTCGCTGTTCGCGGCCAGCACCGACCCCGCGCTCGCCCACCAGCTGATGCTCACCGCCACTGACCCAGCCAACGTGCCCGTCGCCACCGCCGGCCGGCTGTTGGTGCCGCTCCTCGACTGGTTCCGCGATGGCTACCCCGGGGTGGAGGGCACCGCGGTGTACGACGCGAGTTGGCCCCTGTTGCTGGCCGATGCGATCGCACCGTGGACGATGCAACTTGGGCCACTGAACCACGACTGGCAGCTCACCGCCGATCACCAGCGCGACCTGGTGGCCCTGCTCGCCCACGACGGGGCCACGATCCAGCGGCTCATCGAGCGGGCCGATGTGGTGCGTTCTCGTGTCGTCGCCGGGGTCACCGCCGGCAACGCGGCGGGCGACCTCGACGAGTTCGCCGCGTACCTCGGGATGCTGACCCAGGTGATCGTCGAAGGTCGCGCCGACGAAGCCTCTCGCGAGCGCGGATGGTCGATGCTGCTCGGTGTGGCGGGTGTCGGCCTGGCGTTCGTACCGATGACCGTCGCTGCCTCCGTGTTCGTCAACACTGCGCTCGTCGGCGCCGGCATGTTCGACCCCACCGATGTCGCCGGCGCACGGCACGACGCCGAGGCAGCGAAGGAGCACGTGCTCACCGTGGCCGCAGCTTCGGTGGCCGCGGCGGTGCACCAGCAGTGGCTCGCCGACGGCGTGCTGCCCGGCGACTTCCCGGCGCCACCGCTGCCGGACCCGACCGCCGCTCACTTGGGTGTCGCCTTCCGCGACGAGTTCGACACATGGCTGACGACACTGCCCGGCGGCGACGAAGGCACCATGGCCGACCACATCGATCGGATGGTGAGCGCGCTGATGAACGGCGCCGATGCCGGTGCCGCGGTGGTGCGCTGACCAACGGGTCACGCACGCCAGATCGGTGCAGGTGCCACACTCTGCGGATGACGCCCGAGCAGATCGCCGCACTGCCCAGGCCGCTGGCGTTCGTGCTGCCCGGCGGGGGCGCGCTGGGCACGTACCAGGTGGGCGTGCTGAAGGCGCTCACCGAGGCCGGGGTGACCCCCGACCTGCTGGTGGGCGTGTCGGCCGGCGCGGTGAACTCGGTGCTGTTCGCCTGGAACGGCGGCATCGACGGAGTGCAACGGCTGGAGACGATGTGGCGCAACATCAAGCGCCGCGACCTGATGCGCCTGGAGTTCGGGCGGCTGGCGATGGGGCTGATGGGTCGCCACCCGTCGTTTCTCGACAGCATGCACGGCCACCGCTTCCTCAAACACCAACTGGGCGCCCGGCTGCTCGAGCACGCTCCCACGCGAGTGGCAGTGGTGGCCACCGACCTGTCCACCGGCGAGGGCGTCGCCATCACGTCCGGCGATGCAGCCAAGGCGGTGCTGGCCAGCACCGCCTTCCCTGGCGTGTTCCCTCCTGTGCAACTCGACGGCCGCACCTTCATCGACGGTGGCGTGGTTGCCGACGTGCCGCTCGAGCTGACGCTGCAGTTGGGCGCGGCGAGCGCGCTCGTGCTGTGCGTGCCGTCATTGGCCGCCGGGCCCATACCGAAACACGCGCTCGACATCCTGTTCCGGGCCAGCTCGCTGGGTGTTGAGGCGCACGGGCGCACGGTGCTGCGACGTCCACCGCCAGGGATCGTCGTCGTGGACGTTCCCGCGCCGGAGAGCGACGTCACCACGTTCGACGTGGGCAAATCGGTGAGCATGATCGACGAGGCCCATCGGCACGCCCTTGCCTGGCTCGCCACGCGTTAAGGGATCGGAACGACCGCTTTCAGCGACTGCTGTTCGCTGGCGGTGACCTGCACGATCAACTCCAGCTCCCACTGGCCCGAGCGCGGGAACGTGATCCAGCCGCTGTAGTGGTTCTGGCCTTCCTTCACCAGGTCGACAGGAGCGGCGGGCAGATCGGCCGAGGGCAGCGAGACGCGAGCGCTCACCTTCACGACCGGGGTGAGCGAACCACCCGTCGGCGTGACGGTGATGTGCACTTCGTTCGAACCGATGCTGCCCGGCCCCAGCGACACGACAGCGATCAGACCACTCGGGGAGGCCAACTGTTCGGCGTAGGCCTGCGAACGGATCGGCGGCTCGGGCGACATGCCCACGATGGTGGCGGCGAGTCCCACCACGAGGATTCCGAGCGCTGCCTCCATCACCACGGTGCCCCACATCGAGCGTGCCGAGCGGCGGTGCAAGAACCAGCGCGACACCACGGCGATCGCCAACACCACCATCACCGCGATGATCTTGGCCACGAGCGCCTCGCCCCATGCCGTGTCGGTGAGGCCTTCTAGCCCGTCGTTCAACTGCCACCCCAGCGCGGCGCCGGTGACCACGACCACCGGCACGGCCAGCAGGGCGGATCGCGAGAAGCGCTTCGCCAGCAGTTCACCCGCAGGGAGGGCGAGCGCCGCGCGAGGCAACAACGCGAAGGCCAACAGCCCGCCCAGCCAGGCGGAGACCGCGGCGAGGTGGAGCAGGTCGACCGCGATCCAGAGTGCCGAGGGGTCGAGCGTGGTGGGGTGCCCCGCCGCGGAGAACGTGGAGAGCGTGCACACCGCCATCACGAACGCGACCGTCTTCACCAACTCGGGCCGCAGCCGAGGTTGCACCTTCACCAGCGCCAGCCATGCAGCAGCCAGGCCGATACGCACGGCCAGCAGCGCGCCCGTGCGGGTGCCGGCGACATCGCGCCACACCGACGGCGAGAAGGCATCGCCCACCGAACCGGCGACGGCCTGCGCACCGAAGAACGTGAACGCACCGATGGACGCCACCAGCAGCGCGACTGCCGATACCACGGGCAGTGCTCGCCACTTGCGACCGGCGGCACGACCCAGCGCGGCACCCTGCATGATCCACCAGCCGGCTCCCAACAGAGCGACGGTTGCGAGATAGGCAAGGAAGCGCGACACGCCATAGATGCGGCCGACCGTCGGGGCGGCCCGCACGCCACGGCGCACCGACTCGATCAGCGCCTGGCCGTCGGCGTTGGTGGTCGTGCCCACTTGGAAGCTGAACGCGCCATCGACGACATGGCCGTCGACCGAGGTGATCCGCCACACGACGGCGTACACATCGTCGCCCAGCGCGGGCACCGCCGCCCTGACGGTGGCGTCGTCGGCACCCTCCACAGGGTCGCCGAGGTCGAGCCGACTGCCCGCGCCGTCGAACAACCGGATGCTCGCCATGCCGACCTCGATCGGTTCGCTGAACTGCAGCACGATCTCGGCCGGGCCTTCTTCGAGCACGCTGTTGGCGACGGGCGTACTGCTCAGCAGCGATGCGTGGGCGAACGCCGTGCGCGCCGAGCCGGCGAGCACGCCGGCCACCAGCACCGCACTCATCACGGCGGCGAGCGCCCACGTGCGTGCACGCGCCATCAGAAGATCCCTGCCGGTTCCAGGCCCGGCACGACCGTACGGCCCAGCAGCCACGCGAGGCGCTCGCTGTCGGGCAGGGCTGCTGCCGCAACCGGCAGCGTGGTGAGGCCCATCGGCTTGCGGCTGGCCCACAGCATGGTGGCGCGCTGCAGTTCGAGCCGCACGTACTCGTGCGGCCAGTCGGCCCACGTGTAGCCCAGGCCGAGGTCGGCGTGGTGCACCACCGTCTCGCGCCAGCGGCGGAAGGGCAGGTCGTCGATCTTCACCACGCCGGCCGCCGAGCTGCCCTCGCCGCGCCACCCCTGCTCGGTGGTCGCGGCCCAGGCAGCTTCGAGCTGCTGCGCCGTGGCCGCGATGTCGGCGACGTGTTCGTGCGCGGGGCGGCCCGCCCCCGCGTCGATGTCGTCGATGCGCTGCTGCGAGCCACCGGGGTACTGCTGGCCCACCTCGCCACGATCGGCGGCCTGCAGCAGCCGCACATGGCTGTCGGCGTTGCGGGCGATGTGGGCGAGCACATGGCCCACCGTCCAGCCCGGCAGCAGCGAGGGGCGCGCCACCTCGGCATCGGTGAGCGTGGCCAGCGCGGCCACCAGCGCAGCATGCGCGGCAGTGGCACCGGCGATGTCACGGGCGAGCTCACGAGGCGCAGCAGTCACAGCCACCCAAGCTAACCGCCCCGAGCCGCAGCCACCCGATGGCTACGTTGTGCCACATGCAACTCACACCGGTTCGAATCGGGATGGTCGGCCTCGGCCGCATGGGCGCCAACATGGTTCGGCGGCTGCAACGCGCCGGCCACGAGTGCGTCGCCTACGACGTGAGCGAGGCGGCCGTCGCCGCGCTCGAGGCGGAGGGCGTGCAGGGTGCCCGCACGCCGCACGAGCTGGTGGCGGCACTGCCGGCACCACGCCACATCTGGCTGATGGTGCCGGCCGCGTACGTGGCCTCCACGATCGCGGTGTTCGAGCCACTGCTCTCGCCCGGCGACACGATCACCGACGGCGGCAACTCGTGGTACCGCGACGACATCGATCGCGCCGCGCCGCTCGCGGCGAAGGGCATCAGCTACGTGGATGTGGGCACCAGTGGCGGCGTGTTCGGCCTGGAGCGCGGCTACTGCCTGATGGTGGGCGGCCCGGCCGACGCGGTGCAGCAGTTGGCCCCGGTGTTCGACGCGCTCGCCCCCGGCGTGGCCGCCGCGCCGCGCTCGCCGGGCCGCGTGGGCGAACCCACCAACGAGGAGACCGGCTGGCTGCATTGCGGGCCCAGCGGTGCCGGGCACTTCGTGAAGATGGTGCACAACGGCATCGAGTACGGGATGATGGCCGCCTACGCCGAGGGCTTGAACGTGTTGGCCAAGGCCGGCATCGGCAGCGAGCGCCACGCCGAGGACGCGGAGACCGCGCCGCTGTCGAACCCCGAGTACTACCAGTACGACATCGATCTCGCTGCGGTCACCGAGCTATGGCGGCGCGGCAGTGTGGTGACGAGTTGGCTGCTCGACCTCACCGCTCAGGCGCTGCACGCCGATCCGGCGTTGGAGGCGTACGAAGGCCGGGTCAGCGACTCGGGCGAGGGCCGCTGGACGATCCACGCGGCGATCGATGAGGGTGTGCCGGTGCCCACGTTGGCGGCGTCGCTGTTCGACCGCTTCTCGTCGCGCGATCGCGGCGACGTGGCGCACAAGGTGCTGTCGGCGATGCGCGCCGGCTTCGGCGGCCACCACGAGGTGAAGCCGTGAGCGCCCCGTGCACGCAACCCATGGCCGACGCGCTGGTGCTGTTCGGCGCCACCGGCGACCTGTCGAAGCGCAAGCTGTTCCCCGCGCTGTACCGCATGGAGCTGCACGGCACGCTCACCGTGCCCGTGGTGGGCGTGGCCCGCGTCGACTGGACCGACGAGGCGTTCTGCACGCACGCCCGCGACTCGGTGCTGGCCGCGGTGCCCGACGCCGACCCGGCCGT
The DNA here is from genome assembly GCA_030645495.1 of Actinomycetota bacterium. GTDB lineage: Bacteria > Actinomycetota > Acidimicrobiia > Acidimicrobiales > Ilumatobacteraceae > UBA668. The sequence continues at coordinate 55,401 of JAUSLV010000025.1, read as the reverse complement.
GCTCGAGCGGCTGCTGGCCCGCCTCGATCTGATCCCCGGCGACTACGCCGACCCGGCCACCTGGACCGCGCTGGCTGCCGCGCTCGACGGTCACGACAGCTGCAACGCGGTGTTCTACATGGCGATCCCGCCGTCGATGTTCCCGACGGTCGCCCACTCGCTCGCGTCCGTGGGCCTCAACGACCGGGGGCGGATCGTGGTGGAGAAGCCGTTCGGCCGCGACCTCGCCTCGGCGAATGAACTGAACGACACGCTGCACACGGTGTTCCCCGAGGAGCGCATCTTCCGCATCGACCACTACCTCGGCAAGGAGAGCGTGGAAGACCTGTTGGTGTTCCGCTTCAGCAACACCTTGCTGGAACCGGTGTGGAACCGCAACTACGTGCGCAGCGTGCAGATCACGATGAGCGAGACGATCGGGGTGGAGGGCCGCGGCAGCTTTTACGACGGTGTAGGCGCGGTGCGCGACGTGCTGCAGAACCACCTGCTGCAAGTGCTGGCGCTGGTGGCGATGGAGCCGCCCGCTGGGCCGGAGAGCGGGTTCCTGCAGGACGAGAAGGGCAAGGTGTTCGCTGCCATGCGCCCGATCGACCCCACCGCGCTCGTGCGCGGCCAGTACGTGGGCTACCGCGACGAGCCGGGTGTGGCCGCCGACTCGACCGTGGAGACGTTCGTGGCGGCGCGGTTGGAGATCGACTCGTGGCGCTGGGCAGGCGTGCCGTGGTACGTGCGCTGCGGCAAGGGGTTGGCGGCCAACGCCACCGAGGTGGTGGTGGAGTTCCGGGAGCCGCCGAGCATGTTGTTCGACGAGGCCGGTGGGCCGCCGCCACACCGCAACCTGGTGCGCTTCCGCCTGGGCAAGCACGACGGCGTGACGTTCACGCTGCAGGCCAAGACGCCCGGCCCGCACCTCGACAGCCAAGACGTCGACGTGTCGGTCGACTTCGCCGCCGCGCTCGGCGAGCGGCGCGAGGCGTACGAGCGGCTGCTCGACGACGCGCTCGCCGGCCTGCCGCGCCGCTTCGCCCGCGAGGACATCGTGGAACAGACATGGCGGGTGGCGCAGCCGGCGTTGGACGTGCCCGGCTCGGTGCACCCGTACTTCCGTGGCTCGTGGGGTCCGGCCGAGGCCGACCGCATCCTGTGCGGCGACACCTGGTTCCCGCCGTCGGGGTGAGTTGCTCTGCTGGGTCGGATGCGTCGGCTGGTCGGCCCGCGCGACCGGGGTTGCGGCCCGGGCCACCCGGCCTCAACCGTTGTCACCCGTCTCGTAGTTCCGATTTCGAATTGGCAGCGGGTCGATCGTTTGCCCGCCGTCTCGTAGTTCCGATTTCGAATTGTCCGGGTCGGACCCCCGCCCGGCCCGGCCACACGGCCACACGGCCACACGGCCACACGGGCACACGGGCACACGGGCACACGGGCACCGGATTCGAAATCGGAACTACGAGACGAGGCCAACCATGCACCCCGCCCGGCCCGGCCCGGCACCGCCCGACCCGCCGCAACCAGCTCTACGGCACCAATCGCCGCGGCACCACCACGACGGTGCCGTCGGGTTCGTGGTGCACCGACACGCTCACGCCGTAGAACTCGCTGAGCGTCTCCGGGCGTAGCACGTGCGCCGCGTCGCCGCTGGCCACCACGTGGCCTTGGTGCAACAGCGCCAGGCGATCGGCGTACAGCCCCGCGAGCGTGAGGTCGTGCATCGCCGACACCACCGTCAACCCGTGCTCACGGCGCAGGCGATCCACCAGCTCGAGCGCCTGCTGCTGGTGGCCGATGTCGAGCGCGCTGGTGGGCTCGTCGAGCAGCAGGATCGGCGCCTCCTGCGCAACGGCCCGGGCGATCACCAACCGCTGCCGCTCGCCACCGCTGAGCGTGCCCAACCGGCGCGCGGCGAACGCCTCCAGATCAAGCCGTGCCAGCACATCGGCCACGAGCGCCCGGTCGTGCTTGGTCTCGCTGCCGAAGTACCCGATGTACGGGTTGCGGCCCAGCAGCACGTACTCGCCACCGGTCATGTCGTCGGGCATCAGCGGCGACTGCGGCACGTAGGCCACCAGCGCGGCCCGCCGCCGGGGCGAGCGCTCGAACAGCGGTGCCCCGTCGACGGTGATGATCCCGCGGTGCGGCACCAGCCCGGCCACCGCGCGCAACGCGCTCGACTTGCCGGCGCCGTTGGGGCCGATGAGGCACAGCCACTCGCCCGGCTTCACCTGATCCGTGAACGCGTACAGCGCTTCCTGCTCGCCGTAGCGCACATTCACGCATTCGAACCCGAGTGAACTCACGAGACGGCCCTCCGCGAGCGCAGCACGAAGATGAACATCGGCGCGCCCACCAGCGCGGTGACCACACCGATCGGGGTTTCGCTGCCATGTTCGAGCACTCGGCCGGGAATGTCGGCGAGGATCAAGAACGCGGCACCCACCACGATCGACAGCGGCAGCACCAGCCGGTACGACGCCCCCGCCACGAGGCGCACGAGGTGCGGCACCATGATGCCCACGAACCCGATCAGACCGCTGACGCTCACCACGGCGGCCGTGCCCAACGTGGCCGCGATCACCACGATCAACCGCACCCGCCGCACCTCGGAACCCAGTGTCGAGGCCTCCTCGTCGCCCACGCGCAGCACGTCGAGGTGGCGTCGGTGCACCAGCAGCACCGCACCCGACGCGATCACGTACGGCAACACCAGTCGCACGTCACTCCACGTCGCCGTGCTCACCCGCCCGCTGATCCAGGAGTACACCTCCTTGATCACCTCGCTGTGGCGCAACAGCAAGAACTGCTGCACCGCGGTGGCGAGCGCGGCAACGGCCACGCCGGCCAGCACCAGGCTGAGGCTGCTGCCGCCGAACGACGCGCCGACGGTGTAGGTGACGAACACCGCCGCCAACGCGCCCACGAATGCGGCCAGCGGCAGCGGGTCGACCGGCCAACCCGACGTGCTGGTGCGGCCGTAGATGAACACCAACGTGGCCCCCAAGCCGGCGCCCGCCGCCGCGCCCAACAGGTAGGGGTCGACGAGTGGGTTGCGGAACACACCCTGGTAGCTGGCGCCGGCCAGCGAAAGCATCGCGCCGACGATGCCGGCGAGCGCCACCCGCGGCAGGCGGATGTTCCAGATGATGTTCCAGTTGGCCGAGCTGATGGTGCCGGCCGGGCCGATCATCGCGCCGAGCGCGGCGGCGGCCACCAGCACCACGAGGGATGCCGGCAGCCACCAGGCGCGCGAGGCGCGGAGACGGCTCATCAGGCTGCCGGCACCGTGGCCATCGCGGCCGAGACGGCCTCGACGAAGTCCACCAGGCGCGGCCCCCAACGAGAGGCGATGTCGTCGTCGATGATGATCACGCCGCCGTGCTGCACCGCAGCGATGGCGTCCCACCCAGCGCGGGCGGCCACCGTCTCGGGCGACTCACCCGAGTACTTCGCATCGGCGAGGAAGATCAGGTCGGGGTTCGACGACACCACGTACTCCGCACTGAGCTGCGGGTAGTCATTGCCCTCGGCTACGCCATCGGCGATGTTCACCAGGTTGAACTGTTCGTAGACATGACCGATGAACGTGTTGCTGGTGACGCTGAAGAGCGTGTTGTCGAGCTCGTGGTAGAAGGTGGCCGGTTCGGCCAGCACCGGTGCTGCGGCGATCGCGGCCTCGATGTCGGCCTGCATCTGCGCCACCAACTCGGCGGCGTCGCCGATGCGACCGGTGGCAGCGCCGAGCTGCTCGATCTGCGAGTACGCCTCGTCGAACGAGGTGGGTGCCGGGCTGACCCACGTGGCAATGCCCAACGGCTCGAGCTGCGCGGCCAGACCCTTGAAGTCGTCGCCGATCACCACCAGGTCGGGCTGCAGCGCGGCGATCGCCTCGACGTTCGGCTCGAAGCCGGAGAGGTCGTGCGGCTTCTCGAGCGCCTCGGCGGGGTAGTTCGACTGGTCGTCGACCGCGATCACCTGGTCGCCAGCACCGATCGCGAACAGGATCTCGGTGTGCGTGGGCGACAGGCTGATGATCGCCTGCGGCGCGTCGCCGGCCACGGTGTCGCCAGTCACCGTGTTGGAGGCCTGCGTGCCCGTGCTGGCGGACGCCGACGACGAATCGCGGTCGTCGCCGCAGGCTGCGCTGGTGAGCATGATCGCCGTCAGAGCGGCGAGTGAAGTGAACCGTTTCATCGGATCCTCCGTTTCTCCGGAAGCTCGTCGCCTCCGGTTCGGGAGGACAAGCTGGGATCCGACGGGTGGCCCCCGTCGCGAACCGCCCTTGCCTCGAGGGTGAGTACGCGCTCGGCTTCAGGCGACCGGACTCGTCGTGACCACCTGGAAGGCCTCACGAACCACCGTTGCGGGACAGTGCCGGGATCTCACCGGACTTCGCTGAACACCGTGCATCCGCCCGTTGAGCGGGTGGACGGCGCAACCGTAGCACCGTCTGCCTAAGCTCGCACCACCCATGGACGAGCAGCCCGACTCCCCCACCGCTGACGCCAGCGACCGCGAGCCCGGAACCCTCCCGCTGGAGGACGACCCGATCCCCGACGGGCTGCGCAACGCCGATTCGCTCGTGCTGGTGAACACCGGCAACGGCAAGGGCAAGAGCTCGGCGGCCTTCGGGGTGATGGTTCGCGCCGTCGCCCGCGGCTGGAACGTGGCCGTCGTGCAGTTCATCAAGGGCAGCGATTGGAAGGTGGGCGAGGAGAAGATCGGCCGCCAACTGGGCGTGCAGTGGCACGCACTCGGTGGTGGCTTCACCTGGGATTCGGCCGACCAGAGCCACGACATCGCCCTCGCGCGCGACGCGTGGGCCACGGCCGCCGCGCTGATCGCCGCCGGCGAACACCAGCTGGTGATCCTCGACGAGCTCACCTACCTGTGCGCGTGGGGTTGGGTGCCCACCGCCGAGATCGTGGCTGCCGTCGCCGGGCGCCCACGCCATGTCAACGTGGTGGTCACCGGCCGCGACGCCCCGCAGGAACTGATCGACATCGCCGACACGGTCACCGAGATGCGCGAGGTCAAGCACGCGTTCCAGCAGGGCATCAACGCCAAGCGGGGCATCGACTACTGACGCCGCGGCGAGCGCCACCCGGGTGGCCCCGACACCCCGGGTACGCTCAAGGTATGTCCCTCGATTCGATCGCCGTGCTCGGCCTCGGCAAGGTCGGCCAGCTCGCGGCCACGTTCCTCCACCACGCGGGCCTCCGCGTCACCGGGGTCGATCAGCGCCTGCCGCGCGACGGCGGCGGCTTCGCGGTGCACCTGCTCGACGTGGCCGACCCAGCGGCGTTGCGCGCCGAGCTGGCCGCGCACGACGGCGTGTTGTCGTGCCTGCCGTACCACCTCAACCAGAATGTGGCTGCGCTGGCACACGAGCTGGGCATCCACTACTTCGACCTCACCGAAGACGTGTCCACCACGCAAGCGATCCACGGGTTGGCCGCCACGTCCACCGGCGTGATGGCCCCGCAGTGCGGCCTGGCACCCGGCTTCGTGGGCATCGTCGCCGCCTCGCAAGTGGAATCGTTCGACGTGTGTCGGGCCGTGCGCATGCGCGTCGGCGCGCTGCCGCAGCACCCCACCGGCCTGCTGGGCTACGCGTTCAACTGGTCACCCGAAGGCGTGGTGAACGAGTACCTCAACGACTGCGAAGTGATCGAGGACGGCCGGCGCAAGTGGGTGTCGCCGATGGAGTGGCGCGAGAACCTGTACGTGAACGGTGTGAACCTCGAGGCGTTCACCACCTCCGGCGGCCTGGGCACGATGTGCGACACGTACCACGGGCGAGTGGCGAACATCGACTACAAGACGATCCGCTACCCCGGCCACATGGAGTTGATGAACTTCTTCTTCCACGAGCTGCTGATGCGCGACGAGCGGGCACTGGCCGGCCAGATCCTCACCCACGCCAAGCCGCCGGTGAACGACGACGTGGTGTACATCCACGTGTCGTCCGAGGGCACGATCAACGAGCAGCTCAAGCGGGTCGAGTTCGTGCGCGGCTACCTGCCCCGCGAGGTCGATGGCATCCATCGCACCGCCATCGCCTGGACCACTGCCGGGTCCGTCGCCGCGGTGATCGAAATGGTGCGCAACGGCTCGCTTCCCCAGCAGGGCTTCATCAAGCAGGAATCGATCCAGCTCGACGCGTTCCTCGCCACCCCCACCGGCCGCCTGTTCTCCTGACCCCACATTCCCGAGGGTTTCGGCGCGCACTGGTCGCGCCGAAACCCTCGGGAATGTCAGGTGGCCATGCGCTCGACGATCTCGCGCAGCACTGCCGACGAGGTGGCGAAGTTGAGCCTCGCGAAGCCGTGGCCCTCGACGCCGAAGTTCGGACCCTCGCTGAGGCGCACGCCGCGCTGCGCGAACGTCTGCGCCGGGTCGTCGCCCCAGCCCAGCGCGCGGCAGTCGAGCCACGCGAGGTACGTCGCCGCGGGTACGTGGTAGCCGACGTTGGGCAGATGCTGCGCCAGCAGCTCGGCCACCAGGTGGCGGTTCGCATCCAGACGGGCCAGCACGGCGGCCAGCCACTCGTCGCTGCTCGTCCAGGCCGCCGTCGCCGCAGCCACGGCCGTGAGGCTCACCGTGCCCAGCAGGTGGTCGGGCAGCTTCGCCACCGCCGCCCGCGCTGCCGGCGAACCGACGTGCGCCACCGCATACCGCAGGCCGGGCATCGCGAACGCCTTCGACGGTGCGGTGACCGTGACCGTGCGCTGCGGTGCGAACAGCGCCATCGGCCGGTGCACGTGCGGCGCGTAGGTGAGATCGGCGTGGATCTCGTCGCTGATCACCAGCAGGTCGTGGCGCTCGGCCAGCTCGGCCAGCAGCCGCAGTTCGGCTTCGGCGAACACGTGGCCGGTGGGATTGTGCGGATGGCTGAGCAACAGCGCCTTGGCAGGGCGGGCCGTCAGCTCTGCGTCGAGCCGCTCGTAGTCGAACGCCCAACCGGTGACCGACGTGTCGTCGCGCCGCGCCGGCAGCCGCACCACCTCGCGACCGGTCTTCTCCACGCTGGAGAGGAACGGAGGGTACGCAGGTGTGTGCACCACGACGCGGTCGCCCGGCGCGGTGCACGTGTGCAGCACGAGCTGGATGCCCTGCACGACGTCGGCCAGCGGCAACACGTCGGCGACATCGACCTGCCAACCGTGCCGACGCTCGCTCCACGCGACAAACGCTTCCTCCGCCGGCGAGGGCGGTTTCGACTGCCAGACGGGATACCCGAAGTCGCCGGACTCCGCGACCTCGCGCAGGGCCTGCACGATCGCCGGCGCCGGCGGGAAGTCCATGTCGGCCACCCACGCGGCCAGGTCGCCGGGGTAGCGCGCCCACTTGGTGCCCTGCCGCGCCTGCAGGCCGTCGACCGAGAGCGAGTCGAGCCCGAACTGATCGCTCATGTCAGGCACGTCATGTCACGCACCGACCCAGGCGGCGATGCGGCGGATGCCCTCTTCCATGTCGGCGTCGGCCATCGCGAAGCTGAAGCGGGCGTAGCCGGGCGTGCCGAACGCCTCGCCGGGCACGAACGCCACCTTGGCCTCGCCGAGGATCGCGTCGGCGAGTTCGAGCGTGGTGCTGCTGACCGTGCCGTTGGGGCCCAGTGGGCGGCCCAGCAGCGACGAGACGTTGGGGTAGCAGTAGAACGCGCCTTGCGGCACGATCGCGCTGACGCCCGGGATCTCGTTGAGCATGCGGTGCATCGTGACGGCGCGGCGGCTGAACGCCTCACGCATCATCGCCACCGCCGACAGGTCGCCCGACACGGCTTCCAGCGCCGCGATCTGCGCCACGTTGCTGACGTTGGACGTGCTGTGCGACTGGAAGTTGGTGGCGGCCTTCATCACATCGCTCGGCCCGATCATCCAGCCGACGCGCCAGCCGGTCATCGCATACGTCTTGGCGACACCGTTGACGATGATGCACTGGTTGGCCAACTCGGGCACCACGGTGGGCATGCTGACGAACTGGTTGTCGCCGTAGACGAGGTGCTCGTAGATCTCGTCGGTGAGCACCCACACGCCCTTCTCCACGGCCCAGCGGCCGATCGCCTCCACCTCGGCGGGTGAGTAGATCGCGCCGCTGGGGTTGTCGGGGCTGACGAACAGCAGCACCTTGGTGCGCGGCGTGAGCGCCGCATCGAGTTGCTCGACGGTGACCTTGAAGCCGGTGGTCTCGTCGGTCTGCACCACCACGGGTACGCCGCCGGCGAGCGTGATCGCCTCGGGGTAGGTGGTCCAGTACGGGGCCGGGCAGATCACTTCGTCGCCCGGGTCGCACAGCGCGGCGAAGGCGGTGAACACGGCGTGCTTGCCGCCATTCGTGACCAACACCTGGCTGGCCTGGCACGAGAAGCCGCTGTCGCGCAGGGTCTTGGCCGCGATCGCCTCGCGCAACGCGGGCAGGCCGGCGGCCGGGCTGTACTTGTGCATCTTCGGGTCGCGACAGGCACGCACCGCGGCCTCGACGATGTTCTCGGGCGTGGGGAAGTCGGGCTCGCCGGCGCCGAAGCCGATCACACTCTCGCCGCCGTTCTTCAGCGCTTCGGCCTGCAGCGCCTTGGCCTTGGCGTCGACCGCCAGGGTTGCGGATTCGGCGATCGCGGCGAGTCGGGCGGAGGTGCGGTTCACGGGGGGAGCCTTTCGATGCAAGAGCACCCCGATTCTACGGGCGCGACCACGGCCGGACCCTTGAGATTTCGTCCATTCGCCTTTGCCGTCGGGCGGCTCACGCACGAGACTGGCAGCGTGACCCCAAACAGCAGCACGGACCCGAGCACCATCGTGATCCCCACCGACCTCCTGCCCGCTGACGGGCGGTTCGGGTGCGGGCCGTCCAAGGTGCGCCCCGAGCAGGTACTGGCGTTGGCCAAGGCCAACGGCACGATCCTCGGCACGTCGCACCGCCAGCCACCGGTGAAGCATCTCGTCGGGTCGGTGCGCGAGGGCCTCAAGACGCTGTTCAACCTGCCCAAGGATTGGGAGATCATGCTCGGCAATGGCGGCAGCACCCTGTTCTGGGACGCCGCCACGTTCGGTCTCGTGCGCGAGCGCAGCGAGCACTACGTGTTCGGCGAGTTCTCCTCCAAGTTCGCCGAGGCCGCGGCCGCAGCACCGCACATCGGCGAGCCGGTGATCGTGAAGAGCGAGCCCGGCACCCATCCAGCCATCCAACCGGTGGCCGATGGCGTCGATCTCGTGGCGCTCACCCACAACGAAACGTCCACCGGTGTCTCGATGCACCTCACCCGCCCCGAGGGCGACGCGCTCGTGGTGGTGGATGCCACGTCCGCCGCCGGCGGCCTGCCGTGGCTGCGCGACGAAGTCGACGTGTACTACTTCGCCCCGCAGAAGTGCTTCGCCGGCGACGGCGGCCTGTGGTTGGCGGCCTGCTCGCCGGCCGCCGTGCAGCGCATCCGCGAGATCGGCCACACCAACCGCTGGCGTCCGGCCTCGCTCGATCTCAACATCGCGCTCGACAACTCGGTGGCCAACCAGACGTACAACACGCCGGCGTTGGGCACCCTCGTGCTGCTCGACGAGCAGATCAAGTGGATGCTGGGCAACGGCGGCCTCGATTGGTGCATCGACCGCTGCTTCCAGTCGGCGGAGCACCTCTACAGCTGGTCCGAGGCCTCGTCGTACGCCAGCGCGTTCGTCACCAACCCGATGCAGCGCTCGCACGTCGTCGGCACGATCGACCTCACCGGCGTCGAGGCGCACGACATCAACGCCGCGCTGCGCGCCAACCACATCGTCGACACCGACAGCTACCGCAAGCTGGGCCGCAACCAGCTGCGCATCGGCATGTTCCCCGCGGTCGAGCCCGACGACGTGCGTCGCCTCACCGCCTGCATCGACCACGTCGTCGCCGCGCTGAAGTGACGGTGCCGGCTTGACGGTGCTCACCACGGCATTCGACGGGCTCGCCCCGCTGCACCAGCCGATCATGGTGCTGGCGTTACGCGGCCTGTTCGACATCGCCGAAGTGGCCACCGACGCCGTCGACACGCTCGCCGAGGGCCGAGTGGCGCCGGTCGTCGCGTCCATCGACCCCGACCCGTTCTTCGACTTCACGCAGGAAAGGCCACAGGTCGAGTTCGACGACGATGAGGAGCGGCAGATCCGCTGGCCCGTCAACGAGTTCCGTGTCGCCCGCTTCCCGGGCATGGCCCACGATCTGGTGCTGCTGGCCGGCGTCGAGCCGCACCTGCGGTACAGCACGTTCGCCGAGGCGATCGTCACCGTCGCCGTCGCCCTCGGCTGCGAGGTGGTCGTCACGCTCGGGGCCGCGCCCGAAGCCACCCCGCACTCGCGCCTGCCACAGGTGGTGGGCAGCAGCACCAACGACGGCCTGGTGCGCGCGCTCGGCCTCAGCCGGCCGCGCTACCAAGGCGTCACCGGCCTGGTGGGTGTGCTGCAAGAACGCCTCGATCGTGCCCAGTTGCCGGCGGTGTCGCTGCGTGTCGGGGTGCCGCACTACCTCGGCAACGCGAAGCACCCGCAGGCCTCGGCCGCGCTGCTGCGCCACCTCGAGCACGTGCTCGGCGTGCCCACCGGCCATGCCGCGCTGGCCGAAGACGCGATGCGCTGGCGCAGCTTGCACGACGAAGCGGTTGCCGAGGACGAGCAGGCCGCGCGCTACGTGGAGATGCTGGAGCGCGAGTACGACCGGCGGATGGAAGCGGCGATGCCCAGCGCCGACGACCTTGCCGCGCAGTTCGAGCAGTTCCTGCGCGAACAGCGCGACGAGCAGTAGCCGCACGACCCGAGCCGGCCGGTCAGGTCAGGTCAGGTCAGGCGAGCGCTGCCAGCTGTTCGTCGGTGACGCCGCAGCGCTTGGCTGCAGCCTCGAGCAGGGCGTTCACCGCGTCGGGGCGCGGCGTGCTGGCAATACCCATCCCCATCAGCTCGGGTTCCGACGTGGTGGCCAGTAGATCGTCGGCCGCGCAACGGGCGACGCCTGGGTCGACGCCGACGCCGACGAGGCTGTCGTAGAACACTCCGGCGATCAGGCCGGGCGGCTTCTCCGCCGGGCCCGGCGGCAACGTCACGTCGGGTGCCAGCGAGGTGGTGGGTGCGGCGGTCGTGCTGGGTGGGATCGTCGCCGGTGCCTCACCGCTGTCAGTCATCCGCGGCGCAGCGATCGCCAGCGAGGTCTGGTCCACCGCGGCGCTCACCATCACCAGGCCACCCACCACCGCCACCGCGCCGGCAACAGCGGCCACGACCACCCGCCGCCGGTGCTGCCCCGAGACCACGTCGGGACCCATCACCAACAGGTGGTGTTCGTCGGCGGCCTTCACCAGCGGCGGCACCACGACCAGCGCGGCCAACAACGCCACGGCGATGTTGATCGTGACCACCATGCCGAAGTCGCTGAGCAGCGGCAGGCTGGAGAACATCAGCACGGCGAACCCGCCCAACGTGGTGAGCGCCGAGGTGAAGAACGCGCGGCCGGTGCGTGCGGCGGCGACGTTCGTGGCCTCCTCCGGCCCCAACCCTCGGCTGCGTTCTTCCGCGTACCGGTCGATCAGCAACACGGCGAACTCCGCGCAGGTGGCCACCACGAGCGGGCCACCAACGGTGGTGAGCGGGCTGAGCGTGATGCCCAGCGAACGCACCAGCACCGCCGAGGTACCCACCGCGAGGCACACCGGCACCATCGTCAGCAGGCCGCGCACCAGGTCGCGGTAGCGCAACACCAAGAACGCGGCCACCAGCAGCAGCGCCACGATGGTGAGCTGGGCACGGTTGGCGGTGATGTTGTCGAGCAGGCCGACACCCACCACGGCCAGGCCGCCCGTGGTGGCGGTTGCGGCACGCGGCAGCAGCGCAGCATCGCCAGGGTCGGCGATCGACGCGTTCACCCGATCGAGCACCGCTGAGCGCTCCTCCAGCGACGAGGGCCCCACCTGGAACAGCACCTGCGCGGCGTTGCCGTCGGAGGCCACCATCAGCTGCTGCAGCGTGGCGGGCGCCACCCGGTAGGCCTCGAGCATGTCGCGCCCGGTGGGGGCCAGCGGGGTGCTGCCGGGCACCTCCATCAGCCACGCGACCGTGGTGGCAAGGCTGGACGCCTCGGCCAGCTCGGGGTTGTCGCCCAGCGCGGCCTGCACCAGGTCGAACTGGAACGCGCCCATCTGGTCGGTGAACACGCCGTCGGCCGTAGTGGCCGGATCGGCCTCCACCAGCACGCCCAACGTGGACGAGAACCCGGTCTGGCGCTCGAGCGAGCGGGCGTTCTTGATCGAGGTGCTCGACTGGTTGGCCCAGTTGATCGGGTCGCTCTCGATCTTCGACCCACCCTCCACGGCCAGCCCCACCACGGGCACCACGACGGCGATCAACACCAGCGGCACCACGGCGTACTTCGGCAGCGAGCCGAGGCGGTGCACGGTGGCCTCGACCCAGCTCTCCTTCGGCGCGGCCCCGGTGGGCGACCGACGCTCGCGAGCACCGATCAGCGTGGACGGCAGCACGATGCCGGCCACCAGCAGGGCGATGATGCCCAGCGCCAACAGCACGCCGAAGTCCTGCACCATCGGCACTCGTGAGATCTTCACCGTGAGGAACGCGATCGCCGCGGCCATGGTGGCCACCAGCATCGGCGGGCCGAGGTGCCGCGCGGTCGAGCCAACGGGATGCTGCACGTGGTCGAGCATCCGCTCCTCCTCGATGCGGTTCTGCATCTGGATCGCGAACTCGATGCCCAGGCCGATCAGGATCGGCAGGCCGGCGATGGTGACCAGCGACAGCTTCGTGCCGGTGAACCCGAACGCACCGAAACCCCAAGCCACGCCGAACACCATGCCCACCAAGGGCAGCAGCCGCCAGCGCACCTTGAACGCCACCACCAGGATCACGATCATCACCAGCACGGCGATCCCGCCGAGCGCCATCATGCCGCCCTGCAGGTAGTCGTTGATGTCGGTGAGGAACGTGGGCGTGCCCGTCACCATCACGTCGGCGTTCTCCCAGGCCACACCGTCGAGCGCGTCGTCGACCGCCGCCTGCCCCTTGCTGAGGTCGTCGAGCGGGGCGTTGCCCACGAGCACGGCGCCGAAGATCGCGTGTCGCGAGTCGGGAATGAACGCGCGCAGTGCCTTGCGCACCTGCAGCTCGTCGTCGGCCGGGGCGACGACCGCGTTGTCGGCGCTGACCGAGAAGCCGGTGTTGTCGAACAACAGGAACTTCACCCAGTCGGGGTTGGCGAGGCTCTGCTCGCCCGCCGCACCCAGGCGCAACGTGGTGAGCAGGGCGTCGTCTTCGCGCAGGGCCTTGGCCGCCTCGTCGGGTTCGCGTTCGATGGCGCGAGCGAGGATGCCGCTGGCGGTGCCCTTGGTGATCAGGTCGTTCGTCCATTGCAGCAACGCCACCGGCGACACCACGGAGTGCACGACGTCGGTCTGCGCCAGCAGCGTGGTCTCCATCTCGTTCATCTGCTGCACGTTCGTGACGGTGAACAGGTCGACGAGCGTGGTGTCGTCGGAAACCGTGAAGAGCACGATCATCGTCTCGCCGCCGAACAGCTCCTGGTACGCCCGGTTGTCGTCGGCGACCTTCGAGTTGGGATCGATGTAGCTGTCCTGCCCGGTCTCGAAGTCGAGCTGCCCGATGCCCACGGCGAACACTGCGGTGACAGCCGCCACCATCGCCAACGTCGCCACGGTTCGCCGACTCAGCCACTCGCCACCTCGACGCCACCACGTGCTCATTGCACTGCCCCCTCAAGCCTACGAACGCGTTCACGGTACGACGGCCGACGCCGTAGGGGACAGGGGCATTGGGCCATACTCGGGCCATGGATGACACGCGTCAGGCGATCCCGCGGGCTTCCGCGCTGCGCTTGGTGGCGCACGCGCTGCTCGGGCCGGCGGTCACTGGTGTTCTGCTGATCCTCATCGGGTCCGCGGGCTACGTGTTCGTGGAGGACTGGTCGTGGGGCGACAGCGTCTACATGACGTTCATCACCGTCGGCCAGGCCGGGTTCGCCGAAGTGCGGCCACTCGACACGTCGGGTCGCACGTGGACGATGTTCGTCATCCTGGCCGGGTTCGCAGTGTTCGTGTATTCGTCAGCGTCGCTCGCCGCACTGTTCCTCTCGGGTGACGTGCGTTCGGCGATCAGGGAGAGCAGGAGGTCGAAGGTGAGGTCACAGCTGCGCCAGCACGTGGTGGTCGCCGGGTTCGGACGTGTCGGCCGCTCGGCCACGATGGCTGCCATCCGCAGCGGCCGCGACGTGGTGGTGATCGACACCAACAGTGCATCCGAGGAAGTCGTCACTCGCATCGGGGCGGTGTTCCTGTGCGGCGATGCGCGCGATGCCACGGTCCTGCGCATGGCCGGAATCTCGCGCGCCGCGGCGCTGATCACCAGCCTCGACGACCCGTCGAACGCCGTCGTCGCGCTCACCGCCCGCTCGCTGTCGCCCGAACTGCGAATCGTGTCGCGGGTCACCGACCAATCGTGGCGCGAACGGTTGATGCGCGCCGGCGCGTCGCACGCGGTGCCCGTGTACGAGAGCGTGGGTGCCAGCCTCGCGGCCACCGCGCTCGATGCCGAAGTGCTGGGCGTGTTGCCGATCCCCGGCACCGACATGCGCGTCGAGGAGATGGAGATCGGGGCCAGCTCGAAGGCAGAGGGTTGCGGCCTGCGCGCGCTGATGGAGCAGGCCGACGACGTGCACATCCTCGGGCTGAAGAGCGACGAAAGCCTCGTGCGCTGGCACGAGGCCTCCGAGGGACTGAGCGCCGGCGACGTGCTGGTGGTGCTGGGCACCGCTGAGGCGCTCGAGCGGCTGACCGCCCTGGTGCGCCACGGCTCACGCGGGGCGTGAACCGCGGCGCACCGGCGTGATCACTTGGCGGCGGCGAACCCCAGCTCGAGGTCGGCGAGGATGTCGTCGATCGATTCCAGGCCAACGCTGAGGCGCACCAGGCCCGGGCGCACGCCCGAGCTGGCCTGCTCGGCTTCGGTGAGCTGGCTGTGGGTGGTGCTGGCCGGGTGGATGACCAGGCTGCGCACGTCGCCGATGTTGGCCACATGGCTGTGCAGTTGCAGCGCTTCCACGAACTTCTGCCCGGCTTCCTTCACCGTGCTGCCTGAGGGGGCTTTGATGTCGAACGCGAGGATGCTGCCGTAGCCCTTGCCGCCGCCGTACTTCTTGGCCCGCTCGTGCCACGGGCTGCTGGGCAGGCCGGCATAGCTGACGGCCTCGACCTGCGGGTGCGCGACGAGGTACTTGGCCACCTTGTCGGCGTTGGCGAAGTGGCGCTCCATCCGCAGGCTCAGCGTCTCGAGACCCTGCAGGATGAGGAAGGCGTTGAACGGCGACACTGCCATGCCCAGGTCGCGCAGCAGCTGCACGCGGGCCTTGATGATGTACGAGCCGGCGCCGAGCGCGGGCCAGTAGGCCAGGCCGTGGTAGCTGGGGTCGGGCTCGACGAAGTTGGGGAAGCGACCGCTGGCGCCGAAGTCGAAGTTGCCGCTGTCCACGATCGCGCCGGCGATCGAGGTGCCGTGGCCACCGGCGAACTTGGTGAGGCTGTGCACCACGATGTCGGCGCCCCACTCGATCGGGCGGATGAGGTACGGCGTGGGCACCGTGTTGTCGACGATCAGGGGGATGCCGTTGTCATGGCCCACCTTGCTGACGCCCTCGATGTCGAACACGTCGTTCTTGGGGTTGGCCAGCACCTCGCCGTAGAAGGCCTTGGTGTTCGGGCGGATGGCCGCACGCCACTGCTCGAGATCGTGCGGGTCGTCGACGAACGTGACCTCGATGCCCATCTTCGGCAGCGTGTAGTGGAACAGGTTGTACGTGCCGCCGTACAGCGACGGGCTGGCGACGATGTGGTCGCCGGCCTCGGCCAGCGTGAGGATCGCCAGCGTCTCGGCGGACTGGCCGCTGCTGACCACGAGCGTGCCGGGCAGGCCGATGGCCGTGATGCAGCCGCCCTCCAGCGAGTTGACCCGCGACTCGAGCGCCAACTGCGTGGGGTTCATGATGCGCGTGTAGATGTTGCCCACCTCGGCCAGCGCGAACAGGTTCTGCGCGTGGGCCGCGTCGCGGAACTCGTAGCTCGTGGTCTGGTAGATCGGCACGGCGCGAGCGCCGGTGGTGGGATCGGGTTCGCCCCCGACGTGGATCTGACGCGTTTCGAAACCCCAGGAGTTGCTCATAGGCCGCACACCCTAGTCCGCTATTCCTGACCACTCAAGTCGGATTTAGCGGTGGCGTCTACGCTCCACACGACTTCCGGCGAAAGGACCCCACCCCATGACCGAACCACAGCCATTCGCAGCCGCGCTGCCGTTCCTTGCTGCCGCGGGTGGCCTCGGCATGGACGATGCCGCCGACACGCTGAAGGTGCTGTGGCAGCACCGCGACGACATCGTGCGCGTCGCCACCAAGCTGCCCGCCCTGCTGGGCGATGCGGGCGAGTTCATGCACAACGCGGGCCAAGGTGCGCAACGCGCGAGTGCGTTCCTCACCTCCGACATCCGCGAGATCGCCAGCGGCGCGGCGCACGCGCTCAGCACCTCCACGGCGCAACTCGACAACGTGCTCACGGTGCTCGACAACGTCGGCAAGGCGATCGCGCAAGTGCCGTTCCTCGACGACCTCGGCGAGATGATCAACGACGGGCTCGCCGCCATTCGCGGCGTGGCCACCAACGTGGAAGCAGTCGCCACGCACATGCTCGGCCTCGGTGAGCGCCTGGGCGACGTGGGCAGCGACCTCGATCGTGTCGGCAAGTCGTTGGTCAGCAGCGGGCTCAGCTTGGCCGACTTCGGCGGCAAGCCCACGCCCAAGCTCGCGCCGTTCGTCGGACTGCCCCCGATCAAGCCGACGAAGGTGACCGTCGCCAAGGTGAAGCCTGCCACGGCGAAGAAGGCCCCGGCGAAGAAGGCCCGCTGATCCGACGGGGGCGCGCGCTCAGTCGTGGAGGATGATGCCGCAGGCGTGGGTCAGGTTGTTGGCCCGGTCGATGTCGAACGTGTACACCGCGCGGTCCGGCGACGGACGCACGGCCACCACGTGGCGTTGCGCGTCGGTGCGGGCGTGCAGGTCGGGGTCGAGACCACCTTTGGTCCACAAGTGCGGATCCACCACTGTCAGCAAGGCATCGCCCCGATGCAACTCGCGAGCCTCCACCCATTGCCCGTCGGCACCGAGGAACGCCTGTGTGGGCGTGCAGTGCACCACGGAACCGTCGTCGAGCGTCACCTCCACCACCTCCATGTCGTGCGACATCCGCCGGGCACCGAGCAGCCGCGCCATCTGCACGCTGCCGTCCTCCTGGATCGCGTAGACCGCATGATGCACGCCTCGGTGAAGGTGCTCCACGAGGTCGGCGATCGACAGGCTGTGGCCATCCATCAGCGCAACCTTGGTGTCGCCGCACACGAAGCCGCCCGCCAGGTTCGCCGGTTGTGCCTCGATCCGGATCGTCATCGCGCGAGGCTCGCACACTGGTGCCTCATCGGCGGTCACCCTTCTGTGTCGAGCAACTGCAGCATCTCGGGCAACAGGGTGCCGCGCAGCATGTCCGCCAGCGGGATCACCTCGGGGTGCATGCCGTCCTTGCGGATGGTGCCGTGCACAGCTTCGTAGTCCACCACGGCTGCGCCGAACGACAGCAGCCGCACCTGCGGGTGCTGCGCGATCCAGCGAGCGACCTGCGCGTTCCACGCGGCCACCCGTTCCGGATCGCCGGCGCCCGACTCGCCCCACCCGTTGTCCCGCAGCTGTGGGCTGTCGGCCACCAGCACCGGCGTGTCGGGGCCCAACGTGCGGATGAACACCTCCATCTCCGAGTCGTGGTAGCGCTGGTACCCGTCGCTGCCCGGCAGGTACGGCGTGGGGTCGCCGTGATAGCGCTGCTGAGTGAGCTCGGTGCCGTTGGCGACGACCAGCACGAGGTCGGGTTGGAACGAGGCCAGCAGCGGTGGCAGGTCGGTCTCGAAGTTCCAGCAGTTCTCGGGTTCGGTCCACTCGTGGAACGGCTGGTTGTCGTTGATCGAGGCTCGGTACGCGGTGTTGCGCACGAACGGGCAGCCCTCCTGGCCGGCCCACTGCACCACCACCGAACCCGCCGCGGCGCGATCCAGCGCCGCGGCGAACGGCAGCGACATCGAGTCACCCACCACCAGCACGTGCGGCGCACCTGCGGCCACGGTGACACTCAGCAGTGCCTCCACGCGAGGCACGAGGGTGCTCTCGGCGGTCACCACACCTTCCACCCCCGGGGCGCCGAGGAGAAAGCCACTCAGCTTGAAGGTGTCGGCATCCACGCGTACCGGCCAGTACACGAGCACGGGTAGCCGTTGGGTGGCGAGTGCGGCGAACATCTCGCCGAATTCGGTGCGGGCCGCGGTGAACGCCACCTTTGCCTCCGACGGGTTCGTGGGGAACACGTCGGCCGCGGTGGCCCGCACGAACCCCTCGTCGAGTGCACCCATGGCCACCAGCACGAGATCGGGCTGCGTCTCGGCCACGGCTTCGAGCCACACGTCGGCGCTGGGTCGGCAGTGATCGATCGCCTGGGCGGTGCCATCGGCCAGGCGCACCTCGATGCCCGAGAGCAGCGGGCAGTCGGGGGTGAGCCGCGAGGTGACCGGGGCACCGAGGTCGCCCGCCGCCAGCAGGTCGAGCGCGGCCGCGTTGTCGCCGACCACCAGCAGGGTTGGGGGCGGCGGCGGCACCGTGGATTGCGGTGCGAACGTCACCGGGCCACCCTCGGAGTCGTGCACCAGTTGCTCGGTGGCACTGAGCCGCGGCCCGGGCAGCGCCCAGATGCCCACCAGCAGCACCGCCATCCCGATGGCGAACGCGCCGGACGCGGCCGCAGGACGTTGGAACAGGTGGCGGGTGCGCACCGGTCGTTCGAGCAGCCGGAACGAGACGGCGGACAAGGCGCCGAGCGCGGCCATGCGCACGGCGAACAACGGCCAATGGCCCAACCCGGTGCGATCCTCGGTGAGGATGAGGAACAGCGGCCAGTGGAACAGGTACATGCCGTAGCTGACCTTGCCGATCGCCACCAGCGGCCCCCACGACAGCGCCGACGCGAGCGGACCGCCGGCGATCGCCCCCACGACCACGGCACACGACGCCACCGACACGAGCACCAGGCCACCGTGCGCCAGCCACTCGTCGGTGATCTCGAGCATCAACGAGCCGGCCACCAGCGCCGCCAACCCGGCCGCACCGACGGCGCCCACGATCGCACCGGAAGGCCGCCGGTACGTGAGCACCACCGACAGCAACACACCCACCAGCACCTCGGCGATGCGCACGTGCGTGCCGTTGTAGGCAAGGTCGAAGTCGGAGGTGAGCACCGCTGCCGCAACGGAAGCCCCCAACAGCACCATCGCAGTCACTGCCAGCGTGCTACGCCCGCGCCGCAGGGCCACTGCCACGATCAGTGGCAGCACGAGGTAGCACTGCTCCTCGATCGCCAGCGACCAGAAGTGGGCGAGCGGGCTGGGCACCGTGTTCAACAGCTCCTGGTACGACACCGTCGAGAACGCCGACCGCCAGTTGGCGACATTCAACACCGCCGCCAGCGCATCACCGGGCAGGCTGCGCCGCTGCGACTCGTCCCAGAACGGCAGCGACAGCAACACGAGGGCGATGCACAGGTACGACGCGGGCATCAGCCGGCGGAGGCGACGGCTGTAGAAGCCCTTCAACGAGATGCCGCCCGAGTGGAGGTGCTCGGTGATCAGCAACGACGTGATCAGGAACCCCGAGAGCGTGAAGAACACCGACACACCGATGAACCCGCCGGTGACGCCACCGAATCCGGCGTGGAAGCAGATCACGGCCACAACGGCCAGTGCCCGCACTCCATCGAGTGCGGGCACATAGCCGAACTTCTTCTGTCGCGGTGCGCCGTCGCCGATCACACCACGAATCTAGGGTCGTCAGCCACCACTCACATCGGCGGCTGTGCCTGATTGTGGTCAGCCACCACTCACGTCGGCGACCTTGGTCTTGCCGGCGCCGAGGAACGGCATCATGCCGCGCAGTTGCTTGCCGACTTCCTCGATCTGGTGGGCCTTGCCGGCCTCCTGGAGCGCGGTGAAGTTGGGGCGACCGGCTTCGCTCTCGGCGACCCACTCCTTGGCGAACTTGCCGGACTGGATCTCCTTGAGGATCTTCTTCATCTCCAGCTTCGTCTTCGGCGTGACGATGCGCGGGCCGCGGGTGACGTCGCCGTACTCGGCGGTGTCGCTGATGCTGTAGCGCATGCCGGCGATGCCTTCCTCGTACATCAGGTCGACGATCAGCTTCACCTCGTGCAAGCACTCGAAATAGGCCATCTCGGGCTGGTAGCCGGCCTCGACCAGCGTCTCGAACCCGGCGCGCACCAGCGAGGTGAGGCCGCCGCACAGCACGACCTGCTCGCCGAACAGGTCGGTCTCGGTCTCTTCCGCGAAGGTGGTCTCGATCACGCCGGCGCGAGCGCCGCCGATCGCCTCGGCATAGCTGAGGGCCAGCGCATGGGCGCCACCCGTGGCGTCTTGGTGCACGGCGATGAGCGCCGGCACGCCGCCGCCCTCGGTGTACGTGCGCCGCACGAGGTGGCCCGGGCCCTTGGGGGCGATCATGATCACGTCGACGGTCTTGGGCGGGCGGATGCGCTTGAAGCGGATGTTGAAGCCGTGCGCGAACGCGAGGGCCTTGCCCTTGCGCATGTGCGGCTTGATGAACTCTTCGTACGTGGCCTTCTGCTCGGTGTCGGGCATCGTGAGCATGATCACGTTGGCCCACTTGGCGGCAGCAGCGATGTCCATCACCTTGAGGCCCGCGGCCTCGGCCTTGGCGGCCGACTTGCTGCCGTCGCGGAGGCCGACGACGACCTCCACACCCGACTCCTTCAGGTTCAGCGCGTGCGCGTGCCCCTGCGAGCCGTAGCCGATGATGGCCACCTTGCGGCCCCGAATGATCGACGGATCCGCATCCGCCTCGTAGTACATCTTCGCGGCCATGAATCAGCCAGCCTTTCCGTTGTCGGTCTTCTTGTTGCTCACGGCTCGCAGGCGAGCGTCGCGATCGAGCTTGGGCAGCGCCACCCGGCCGGTGCGCTGAAGCTCCACGATGCCATAGCCCGCAAGCAATTCCTCAAAGTCGTCCAGCTTGTCCGGGTGACCATCGAGGGAGACCGTGATCGCTTCTGCGCCCACGGCGAGGATCTTCCCCTCGAAGATGTTGGTGAGTTCCACCACTTGGCCGCGCTGATCGGCGGCGGTGCGCACGGTGGCCAGCAGCAGCTCGCGTTCCACGCTGCGGCGCGGGTCGAGTTCGCTGATCTTCACCACTTCGATCAGCTTGAACAGCTGCTTCACGATCTGCTCGAGCGGCGCGTTCTCCACGTCGACGACGATCGTGATGCGGCTGAAGCCTTCGTCCTCGGCCGGTGCGACGGCGAGGCTGAAGATGTTGAACCCGCGACGGGCGAACAGGCCGGCCACGCGTGCGAGCACACCCGGCCGGTTCTGCACCAGCACGCTGAGAATGTGGTGATTGGTCATGGGAGCACTCACTTGAGACCACCTCGGTTGCACTCCTGCCACTCGGGCAGCAGCATGTCGTCATTGCCGTAGCCGGCGGGAACCATCGGGAACACCTTCTCGCGGGCATCGACGCGGAAGTCGATGACGACGGGGCGGTCGTTGATGCTGTTGGCCTTGTCGATCGCCGGCTGCACTTCCTCGGGGCTGTCGACCCGAATGCCGACGCAGCCCATCGCCTCGGCCCACATCACGAAGTTGGGCACCTCGGGCGAGAGGTACACCTCGCTGTAGCGCTCGTCGTAGAACATCTCCTGCCACTGGCGAACCATGCCCAGGTAGCTGTTGTTGAGGATCGCGACCTTGATCGGGATCCGCTCGACGGTGGCGGTGACGAGTTCCTGCGCGGTCATCTGGAAGCAGCCGTCGCCGTCGATCGCCCACACGGTGCGATCGGGGCGGCCGACCTTGGCGCCGATCGCTGCGGGAACGCTGAAGCCCATCGTGCCCAGGCCACCCGAGTTCACCCAGGTGTAGGGCTCGTTGAACGTCCAGTACTGACTGCTCCACATCTGGTGCTGGCCCACGCCGCTCACCAGGATGGTGCCCTCCGGCGCGCTGTCGCGCAGGGCCTCCAGGCAGAACTGCGGCTTCAGCGCCTCGCCCGGCTCGCTGGGCTCGTAGCTCAGCGGGAACTGCTCGCGCCACCCGCTGATCTTGCTGCGCCACGCGCCGGTGTCGGCCTGCGTGGTGCCGTGCTGCAGCAGATCCTTGATCGCCTTGATGATCTCCTCGGTGACGTACTTGGCGTCGCCCACGATCGGCACGTCGGGCTTGCGCACCTTGCCTTGCTCGGCAGGGTCGATGTCGACGTGGATCACCTTGGCCTCAGGGGCGAACGCCGACACCTTGCCGGTGATGCGATCGTCGAAGCGGGCGCCGATGTTGATCAGCAGATCCGACTGCTGCATCGCCGAGATCGCGGTGGCGTTGCCGTGCATGCCGGGCATACCCAGGCACAGCGCATGGTCGTCGGGGAACGCGCCGCGGGCCATCAGCGTGGTGACGACGTGGATGTTGGTGAGCTCGGCGAGCTCGCGCACGGCCTCGGCGGCACGTGCCTTCAGCACGCCACCACCCACGTACAGCACCGGGCGTTCGCTGGCGAGGATCAGCTTGGCTGCTTCCTTGATCATGCGCGGGTGGCCCTTGATGGTGGGTCGGTAACCGGGCAGGCTCTCGGCGACTTCCTCGTCGGTGGGCCAGTGCCAGTCCATCGTGTTGACCAGGCAGTCCTTGGGGATGTCGACCAAGGTGGGGCCGGGGCGGCCGGTGGTGGCGATGTGGAACGCCTGACGGATGGCCATCGGGATGTCCTGCGCCGTCATCACCAGTTCGTTGTGCTTGGTGCAGCTACGGGTGATGCCGACGGTGTCGCACTCCTGGAAGGCGTCGGTGCCGATCGCCGAGGTGCCCACCTGGCCGGTGATGCACACCATCGGGATCGAGTCCATGAACGCGTCCATCAGCGGAGTGACCATGTTGGTGGCCGCCGGGCCGCTGGTGACCAGCACGACACCGGGGCGGCCGGTGACGTGGGCATAGCCCTCGGCCATGTGGCCGGCACCCTGCTCGTGGCGCACGAGCACGTGGCGGATGGGCGAATCGAGCAGCGGGTCGTACGCCGGCAGAATGCACCCGCCGGGCAGGCCGAAGATGGTCTCGACGTGCTCCATCTCCAGTGATCGGATGAGGGCTTGCGCCCCGGTGATCTTCATGACACTCCTTGAGGACTTGCTGCTGGAACTTGCTGCTGACACTGCGGTGCGAAAACTGGCCCGAAAAACACAACTGCCTCCCGTTGGGGAGGCAAGGACGTACGCGTATGGGGGCGTACGTCTACACGATGAGTACTACGACAAGGGTGGTGAGGTGGGCACGCATCGCCCCGAGTCTGGCACTGGCAGTACCTGTTTCGCAACTTGCCGCCCGAATTCCGCTGAGCAGTTCACGCACCCAGCGCGGCGATGAACGGTGCCACTGCAGGGTGCAGCGCGCCGCCCCGACGAGTGACCGCGCTGATCGTGCGGGTGAGCAGCGGTTCGGCCATCGCGCGGGCCAGCCGGTGCGGGCCGTGCTCAGCCTGGGCGGTGGGCAGCACCGTCCAGCCCAGGCCCAAGCGCACCATCTCCACCAGCACCTCCGGCTGGTGCGACTCCATCTCCACCACCAGCGGCGCGCCGATCGCCCGCAACTGGCGGTCGATGGCGGTGCGCGTGCGCGACTCGGCGGGGAACAGCAGCCACGGTCCCCACTGCGCGGGCGGGCCCACCGCCTTCACACCGGGCGGCGCGTACACCGCAAGCGCGTCGCTGAGCAGTGGCGTGGCGTCGAACTGGCCGACGCCGTCGGGGTCGACGCACACGGCCACGTCGAGTTGGTTGCGTTCCAGCCGGTCGAGCAGCTCGCCGGTGGGCGCGACGGTGAACCCGACGTCGAGCTTCGGATGGGCGCGGCGGAACCTGCGCACCGCGTCGGGACAATGGTGCACCGCGGCGATGTCGATCATCCCCACGCGCAACTTGCCCACCTGCCCGCTGCCCACCGCGCGCAGCCAGCGGGTCACCTGGTCGAGGTCGGCGAGGATCCGCTCGGCGCACGCGGCCATCGTCGCGGTGTAGTCGTGGGGCACGCGGCGGCGGCCGTCGGTGGCGAACAGCGGCACGCCCAAGCGCCGTTCCAACTCGGCGATGCCCTGCGACAGCGCCGAGGGGGTGACGTGCAGCGAGGTAGCGGCCTCGGCCCAGGTGCGGTGGCGGGTGATCGCCACCAAGTAGCTCAGCTGGGCCGTGGAGAGGGTCGGCAGGGTGTCGTCCATATTGTGAAGTATTGCTGAACTAATAGCACCATGTCGTGCAGATCGCTTTATGGTCGATGGTCATGACCACACCTCCGTCACCCACTGTTGCCCCGGCCAACGGCCGCCTCGGCGTGCTCACGGTCGGCCTGGGCGCCGTGGCGTCCACCCTCATCGCCGGCGTCGAGCTCGTGAAGCGCGGTGCGTCGCTGCCCGTCGGCAGCCTCACCCAGATGGACACCATCCGTCTCGGCAAGCGCACCGACAACAACTCGCCGATGATCAAGGACTTCGTGCCGCTGGCCAACCTCGACGACATCGTGTGGGGCGCCTGGGATCCATTCCCGGACGATGCCTACGTGGCCGCCAGCCGCGCCGGCGTGCTGGAGGGTGGCAAGCACATCGAAGCCATCTCCGAAGTACTGCGCGACGTGCGCCCGATGCCTGCCGCGTTCGACCGCTCGTACGCCAAGCGCATCGACGCCGACAACACCATGCACACCGTCGACAAGCGCACGATGCTGAACGCGATCCGCGCCGACATCAACCGCTTCCGCGAAGAGAAGCAGGTCGACCGCGTCGTCATGTTGTGGGCCGCCAGCACCGAGATCTTCATCGAAGAAGGCCCGGCGCACCAGACGATCGAGTCGTTCAACGCCGCGATCGACGCCAACGACCCCACCATCGCCCCCTCGATGCTCTACGCCTACGCCGCGATCCTCGAGGGCGTGCCGTTCGCCAACGGCGCCCCGAACCTCACGGTCGACATCCCGGTGCTGCGCGAGCTGGCCATCCACCACAAGGTGCCGATCAGCGGCAAGGACTTCAAGACCGGCCAGACGCTGGTGAAGACGGTCATCGGCCCGATGCTGCGTGCTCGCATGCTCGGCCTCGCCGGCTGGTACAGCACCAACATCCTCGGCAACCGCGACGGCGAAGTGCTCGACGATCCGGACAACTTCAAGACCAAGGAAGAGAGCAAGCTCGGCGTGCTCGAGGACATCCTCAACCCCGAGAGCTTCCCCGGCCTGTACGGCGACGTATACCACAAGGTGCGCATCAACTACTACCCGCCGCGCGGCGACAACAAGGAGGGCTGGGACAACATCGACATCTTCGGTTGGCTCGGCTACCCGATGCAGCTGAAGATCGACTTCCTGTGCCGCGACAGCATCCTCGCCGCCCCGCTGGCGCTCGACCTGATCCTGTTCAGCGACCTCGCCCAGCGCGCCGGCCTGTACGGCATCCAGGAGTGGCTCAGCTTCTACTACAAGGCCCCGATGACCGCCCCCGGCCTCAGCCCCGAGCACGACCTGTTCGTGCAGCTGGCCAAGATGAAGAACACGCTGCGCTGGATGATGGGCGAAGAGCAGATCACCCACCTCGGCCGCGAGTACTACGACGAAGCCTGAGTCCCCTGCCCAAGTTGGCGTTCAGAGCGGCTCCTGCCCGCTCTGAACGCCAACTTGTCTTTTTGGGGCGCAGTGGCGCGGCCGCTTGGGCGAGCAGCCTCCTTGGTCGAACCCCGCATTCCGCCTCTTTCAGATTCCGCGAGGCGTCTCGATCGCCGGACAGATCGGCCGTTCGGGGCCGAGTTCGACGCTACGTTGATCGGGTGGGTCGCATCTCGATCAGTGAATCGTGTCGCTGCGTGGACTACGGGCGGAGGGTGGGCCTGGTTGCGCTGTTTGTGGCTGTATGCGCAGGGTGCACTTCCGCCGAAGGTGAAGCATCGCCGTCCGCCTCATCTCGCGGGGAGCACGTGTGCTTCGAGCTACGTGTCGGGGTGCCCATGCAGCAGGGGCTTGACTTCGACGGACAGTTCCTCGTGGATGGCTACTTCCTGGCTGGCATCCGCGATGTGGCGTTCGACTCCGCTGCGGCGCACGTCGACATCGAACTGGAGAGGGGCGTGGACGGCCAGTCGTGGGTAGCTGCGCTCCCGGACGAGGTCCTGAACGATGAAGTGCTGACGGGATGGACCGTCTCGCCAGACGGGTGCCGCAGCTGAGTGGCGTCGACCAGAGCGGCAGGTGTCGGCGGACTCGCATCCCACAACGACCTCGGCAGCCCGTGGTCCAAGCGCGACACGAATCGGATGAGTGCGAACGTGCGCGTCCGAAAGAGGTGACCCGGGGCGGAGGTGGCAGCGCAACGAGGTGGTCGGCAGGCGCGCAAGCTCGATGGGGTCGGGCTACGCGCTGACGACGCGCTGCACGCGCACGTCGTGGGGCTCGACGGGCAGGGTGTCGACCAGTTGCTCCGCGAAACACACGCCCACGTTGGGCACAGCGGGTGAGCCCTGCGCGAGGCGGGCGAGGAAGCGGTCGTAGAAGCCACCGCCGTAGCCCAGCCGGGCGCCGTTGGCGGTGAAGGCCAGGCCGGGCACGATCACGAACTCCACCTCGGCGAGCGGCAGCGCCGGCCCCTGGGGCTCGCTGATGCCGAAGCGGCTGGGCACGCGCGGGTCGTCCCCGCTGCACACCACGATCTCGCCGTCCTGTACCCGCGGCAGCAACAGGCGCTTGCCGTCACGGGCCAGGCGGGCGAACAATGGGTCGGTGTCGGGTTCGCCCTTGGTGCCCACGAACGCCATCACCGCGCCGGCCGCCTGGAACTCGGGCAACTCGGCGACCTTGGCCCACAGTTCGACGCTGCGCAACAGGTGGTCGCCCACGAGTTCGCGCACCATCCACATCCGACGCCGGAGTTCGGATTTGGCGCCGCTGCTCCCCTGCTGCATCGGGCAAGGATCGCACATGTGAGCAGCGTTGGTGACCATGTGCGCGCAGCGGTCCGCTGGCTACAGTCGGCGACATGTCGATCGACCCAGCCCAGTTCCGGCACGTCCTGGGGCACTTCCCCACCGGTGTCACGGTGATCACCGCCACCCTCGCGGACGGCACCCCTGTCGGCTTCACCATCGGCTCGTTCACCTCGGTGTCGCTCGACCCGCCGCTGGTGGGGTTCCTGCCGATGAACGACTCGGCCCGCTGGGCGCAGATCGACGGATCGGGGTCGTTCTGCGTGAACATCCTCGCCGCCGACCAAGGCGAGCTGTGCTGGCGGTTCGCGAAGACCAGCATCGACCACCCGTTCGAGGGCGTGCCGTGGCAGCCCTCGCCGATCACCGGATCGCCCCTGATCGACGGCGTGATCGCCTGGATCGACTGCCGGATCGAGAACGTCGTCGAGGCCGGTGACCATGTGTTCGTGCTCGGCCGGGTGCTGCAGTTGGAGCACGTCGACCCCGCCACCGACCCCGCCCCGCTGCTGTTCTTCCGCGGCCAGCTCGGCGACTTCCGGGTGCTGTCATGAGCTCACTGCCCACCCCTCGCCGCATCGCCCTCGCCGCCGGTGCCGACGTGCTGGCCGTCGTGGTGTTCGTGCTGATGGGCCGCAACAGCCACCACGAAGACGGCGGCCTCGGCGACGCCCTCTCGGTGATGGCCCCGTTCCTCATCGCTCTGGCAGTGGGCTGGGTGGCCACCCGCGCGTGGCTGAAGCCGCTCGCACCGGTGCCTACGGGCATCCAACTCTGGCTGGTCACCGCAGCCGGCGGCCTGCTGCTGCGGCGGTTCGTGTTCGACCGCAGCACCGCCATGGCGTTCGTGATCGTCGGCTCGGTGTTCCTGCTGGTGGCGCTCGTGGGGTGGCGGATGATCGCCGAATGGGTGCGCGAACGCCGCTAGTGCTGGGCGGGCGTGACCTTCCCCGGCGGCAGCGGGCCGTTGGTCCCTACCCCTAGGGGTATTTGCGAGCGCAAGGTGAGAGCCGAAAGGACTACTCACCATGACCAAGCGCATCGTGATCCTCGGCGGAGGCACCGGCGGAACCCTCACTGCCAACCGCCTGCACCGGCACTTCAAGCACCACACGCTGCAAGGCGAACACGTGGAGATCACCGTCGTCGACCAGGACGACCACCACATCTACCAACCGGGCCTGCTGTTCGTGCCCTTCGGCCTGGCCCACCACCAGGAGATCGTGCGGCCGCGCCAGGCGCAGTTGCACAAGGACATCCAGTTCGTGCTGCAGCCGATCGACCGTGTCGACACCGAGCGCGACACCGTCGTGCTGGAAGACGGCCGCGAGCTGGCCTACGACGTGCTGGTGATCGCCACCGGCGTCGGCCTCGCCACCGAGGAGACGGAAGGCCTCACCGGCCCCGGCTGGAACGAGCGGGTCTTCACGTTCTACGACCTGGCCGGCGCCACCGGTCTGGAAGCGGCCCTCGCCGAGTTCGAGGGCGGCAAGATCGTGGTGAACGTGGTCGACATGCCGATCAAGTGCCCGGTGGCCCCGCTCGAGTTCTGCTTCCTGGCCGACTGGTACTTCACCGAGCGCGGCATACGCGACAAGGTGGAGATCACCTACGCGACCCCGCTCGACGGGGCCTTCACCAAGCCCGTCGCATCGGCAGCCCTCACCTCCTTGCTGGCGGAGAAGGGCGTGCACCTGATCACCGAGTTCAACACGGGTGAAGTGGTGGGCGAATCGGTCGACGGCGAGTCGCCGAAGCTGATCGGGTACGACGGTCGCGAGGTGCCCTTCGACCTGGCCGTGGTGATCCCGCTGCACAGCGGTGCCGCCTACGTAGGCCGCAGTGAGGGCCTGGGCGACGACCTCAACTTCGTGCCCACCGACAAGCGCACCCTGCAGACCAACGCCAAGCCGAACGTGTTCGCCATCGGCGACGCCACCAACGTGCCCGCCTCGAAGGCCGGCTCGGTCACCCACTTCGAGGGCGAGGTGTTGGTCGACAACATCATCCGCTTCCTCGACGACAAGCCGCTCGATTCGACATTCGACGGCCATGCCAACTGTTTCATCGAGACAGGGTTCGGCAAGGCCCTGCTGATCGACTTCAACTACGAGACCGAGCCGCTGCCCGGTCACTTCCCGTCCGCACTCGGCATGCCGCTCCTCAAGGAGAGCCGCATGAACCACCTCGGCAAGCTGATGTTCCAGTGGGTCTACTGGCACGCCTTGCTGCAGGGCCGCGACATCCCGGGCATCGGAGCGACCATGCCCGAACGGGGCAAGAACCACCCCGAATCAACATCACACGACACGGAGGAGCTCACCGTATGAGCACAGCAACGATGGCAGGCGTGGAAGTACGCCTCAACGACGAGGGGTTCTTCGAGGACCCGCAGCAATGGACCGAGGCGATGGCCGTCGAGATGGCCAAGGCCGACGGAATCGACACGCTCACCGACCAGCACTGGACCGTGCTGAAGTTCATGCGCAAGGAGTTCTTCGAGAAGGGCACCGGCCCCACGGTGCGCGTGCTCGGCAAGACGTCCGGCGTCAGCGTGAAAGACCTCTACCTCCTGTTCCCGAAGGGCCCCGCCAAGATGGCGGCGCGCATCGCCGGGATCCCCAAGCCGAAGGGTTGCATCTGATCATGAGTGACGTAACAAGCAATGAGGGCAAAATCACCAAAGTATCGATCATCATCTCCAAGGGGTCGCTGGAAGGCATCTACCCCGGGCTGATCATGGCCAACGGCGCTCGCGCCGAAGGGATGGACGCGAACCTGTTCTTCACGTTCTTCGGCCTCGACGCGATCCACACCAAGCGGATCGACCACATCAAGGTCGCCACCGTGGGCAACCCGGCGATGCACATTCCCACGCTCATCGGCGGCCTGCCCGGCATGAGCGCCCTGGCCACGCACATGATGAACAAGACCATGGAGAGCCTGGACATCCCGCCGATCGGCGAGTTCATCGAGATGATCGGTGACACCGGCTGCGGCATGTACGCCTGCAAGGCCAGCGTCGACATGTTCAAGCTGAGCAAGGACGACTTCGTCCCGCAGGTGCAGGACATCATCACCGTCGGCGACTTCTACGACATGGCCGCCGGCGGCCAGATCATCTTCACCTGAACACCTTCACCTGAACCGGGCCAGCCAGTTCGCCCCGCCCCGTGGGTGTGTCGACGTCGTCCTCCGTCGTCGACACACCCACTCGGCGCGAGCTCGATCGCCTCAGAAACGACGGTCGTTGGTGCGCTTCTTCTCGGGCGCCTTGAACGGGGCCTCGATCAGCGTCTCGAACTGCGCGTCGTCGGGCTGCTTGGCCTCGTTAAGGTTCTGCAGGTACTTCTTCAGCGCCGCACGGCCGGCCACGACATGGTCGCCCTTGGCGCCGACCGAACGGGCGAGGGCGTCCTTGGCCTTCTCGACGCGCTCCTTGCGCTTGGCCTTCTCCTCCTCGGAGAAGTTGCGGGCAGGCTTGGTGGCCTTCGCAGCGGCAGCGGCCTGACGGCGCGCTTCGGCTTCCTGCAGCGGGGTGAGCTTGGGCTGGGACATGTTCTTCCTGTTCGTCTGACTCGGAGAGTGCTCAGAGCGTATTGGTGATCGCGCCGGTCTCGGCACCTTGCACGAGCTTGGCGTACTTGCCGAGCACCCCGGTGGTGTACCGCGGCGGGTTCGGCTGCCAGCTGGCACGGCGGCGGGCGAGCTCGGTGTCGTCGACCAGCAGGTCGAGCGACAGCTCGTGCACATCCACCGAAATCTGGTCGCCGTCGTGCACGAACGCGATCGGGCCGCCGTCGGTGGCCTCGGGGGCCACGTGGCCGATGCAGAAGCCCCAGGTGCCGCCGCTGAAGCGACCATCGGTGATCAGGGCGCAGTCGGCGCCACGGCCGGCACCCTTCAGCGCACCGGTGATGGCGAGCATCTCGCGCATGCCCGGGCCGCCCTTGGGGCCTTCGTAGCGGATCACCAGCACGGTGCCCGGCTGGATCTCGCCGGCCAGGATCGCCGCCATCGCGCCGTCTTCGCCGTCGAACACGCGGGCGGTGCCGAGGAACTTCTTCTGCTCGGCGCTGAGGCCGGCCACCTTCACGACCGAGCCCTTGGGGGCCAGCGAGCCGGTGAGCACGACGATGCCACCCTCGGCGTTGATCGGGGCCGACAGCGGGTGCACCACCACGCCATCGGGCGCCGGCGGGTCGATCTCGGCCAGGTTCTCGGCCATGGTCTTGCCGGTGACGGTGAGGCAGTCGCCGTGCAGCAGACCCGCATCGAGCAGGTGCTTCAGCACCACGGGCACGCCGCCCACGCGGTCGAGGTCGCTCATGTGGAACTTGCCGCCGGGCTTCATGTCGGCGATGTGCGGAACCTTCAGCGCAATCCGGTTGAAGTCTTCCAACGCCAGCTCGACCCCGGCCTCGTTGGCGATGGCCAGCAGGTGCAGCACCGCGTTCGTGCTGCCACCCAGGGCCGAGGTGACGGCGATCGCGTTCTCGAACGCCTGCTTGGTCATGAT
This sequence comes from Actinomycetota bacterium, assembly GCA_030645495.1. Lineage (GTDB taxonomy): Bacteria > Actinomycetota > Acidimicrobiia > Acidimicrobiales > Ilumatobacteraceae > UBA668. The sequence goes on along the minus strand of JAUSLV010000025.1, from coordinate 23,731 downwards.
CATGCGCGGGGTGATGCCCAGGCGCAGCAGGTTCACCACGGCCTCGCCGGCCATGTGCGCGTCGCCCTCGCGGCGGCTGTCGATGGCCGGCGGCGAGGCGGTGCCGGGCAGCGACATGCCGATCGCCTCGGCGATGCTGGACATCGTGTTGGCGGTGAACATGCCGCCACAGGCGCCCTCGCCGGGGCACGCGGTGCGCTCGATCTCGCCCAGTTCTTCCTCGGTGATCGTGCCGCGGGCGCAGGCGCCGACGGCCTCGAACACGCTGGTGATGTCGGTGGCCTGGCCGTGGTGGCTGCCGGGCATGGTGCTGCCGTTGTACACGAACACGCTGGGCAGATCGAGCCGGGCGGCGGCCATCAGCATGCCGGGGATGCTCTTGTCGCACCCGGCGAGACCCACGAACCCATCGAGCCGCTCGGCGTGCATCACGCACTCCACCGAATCGGTGATGACCTCGCGGCTGACCAGCGAGGCACGCATGCCCTCGTGGCCCATGCTGATGCCGTCGCTGACGGTGATCGTGCCGAACTCCATCGGGAACCCGCCGGCGGCGCGCACACCCACCTTGGCGTGCTCGGCCAGCTTGCGCAGCGTCATGTTGCACGGCGTGACCTCGTTCCACGAGGAAGCGATCGCCACCTGCGGCTTCTGCCAGTCGTCGTCGGTCATGCCGACGGCGCGCAGCATCGCGCGAGCCGGGGCCTTCTGGAAGCCGTCGGTGACGTCGCGGCTACGGGGTTTCACATCGACAGGGGTGCCATCGGGAGCGGTAGCAGACATGGCGCCGAGCCTACTGCGGAGCCTCACGAGTACGACCATGAGCAGCGCCAGCAGCACGCCGGAACCGGCCGTCACCCAGCGCAGGCCGATCGTGTCGGCCAACCGGCCTTGCAGCAACGAGCTGACCGGATACAGCACGCCGAGCACGAACGCGTTCACCGAGAGCACCCGGCCGCGCAGGTGGTCGGGGGCGAGTTGTTGGGTGGTGCCCGAGAAGCAGGTGAACGCGTAGCCGTACGTGAGGCCCACCAGCGCCAACGCAGGCACCGCCGCCCACAGGCCTGGTGCCACGCCGTACAGCACCAGCACCGGGCACATCGCCACGATCGCACCGAACATCACCTGCGGCAGCCCGAACCGCTTGGTGATCGAACCCAGCGTGAACGCCGCGGCAACGGCACCCACCCCTTGCGCGCCCACCAACAGCGCCGTGGCCGCGGAGCCACCGCCGAACACGTTGGTGGCCATTTGCGGTACGAACGCGATGAACGGCGACGCCACCGCAATGGTGGCCACCATCAACACCAGCATCGAGCGCATCGCCGGTGTTGCCCGGGCGAAGCGCCACCCGTCGGCGAGCGCGCCGAACACTGGTCGCTTCTCGCCGGGCGGCTGCCGCAACGACACCATCGAGACCGCCACCACCACCGCCAGGAAGCTGGCCGCGTTGCACCACAGCGCCAGCCCGATGCCACCGATGGCGATCGCCCCGGCAGCGATCGCCGGGCCTACCACCCGGCCGATGTTCCATTGCGCGTTCGACAGGCCGACTGCCGCAACGAGCTGTTCGCGAGGCACCAGCGACGGCATCGCCGTCTGGAACGAGGGGAACGTGAACGCCGATGAGCATCCGCCGAGGAAGCTGACGACGGCGATACCCGCAGGCGTGGCGGTGCCACCGCCGACCCACACGGCCAGCACGGCGGCGATGACGGCCGAGCACAGGCTGCCCACGATCAGCACTCGCCGGCGGCGCAGGCGGTCGGCCATCGCCGACCCGATCGGGCCCAGCACGGCGCTGGGGATGAACGCCGCTGCGGCCACGATCGCCGACCAGCTGGCCTTGCCGGTGGTGTCGGCCACGTAATAGCCGAGGGCAACCGCTTCCATCCAGGTGCCGATGTTCGACACCAGCGCACCGGTCCAGATCAGCGTGAACGGCCGCGACCGGAACGGGGCGAGCGAGTCGGAGGCCATCCCTGGCGACGCTACCCGACCCTCACATCGGTGTCTTTGGTCATGTGTCAGGTGACGGGAGGCGGGCGTACCCTGACCCTGTGCCCAGGTTTCGTCCTCGGCGGTCGATCAGTGCCGGCCCGCCTGAACCGGGTCGTCGTGCACCTGGCCCCGATCGTCGGCGCGGGTTGGGTTCGCTGACGGCGAGGTTGATCCTGGTGATGCTGCTGCCCACAGCGACGCTCGGCTTGATCGGGTACCGCGACGTGGCCCGGCGACACCAGGTGCACGACGACGCCACCAAGGTCAGCGCCCAGGTGGCGCTGCTGCGGGCCAGCGAACCGCTGTTGGTGCCGCTGTTCCGCGAGTACGGAGCGACCCATGGGCTGCAGGAGGCAGAACGCGTGGGCGTGAGCCTCGACGATCTGCGGGCGATGGTGCCGATCGATTTCCTCACGCTGACGATCGATGCCCGACGCGACCTCGACGCCGGCATCGAGGAGCTGTTGTCCGGCCACGGCGATGTGACGCTGCCAGATGGCCGCACCATCCGCGAGACGCTCACGCTGCTCGCCCGACCACTGGCCGAGACACGCGCTGCGTTCGACGACAACGACCTGCTGCGGACCGACCTGGACAACTCGTTCGGGGTCCTGATCACCATGCTCGACGAGATCGGCGTGCAGTCCGTGATCGCGCTCGCCGACGCGGCAGGTACCAATGACCTCGCCCACATCGCGATCGAGACCCGATCGTTCGTGTACGCGTTCCACTATCTCACCGATGGGTTGAGCGCCGTCATCGACTCTGCCAATGCCACCGACGGCACGCAGATGTACGAAATGGTGGCCTCATCAGGAGCGTTCAACTCGGCCATCGAGCGACTGGCCACGATCCTCACGCCAGATCGCGCTGCCGGGCTGGCCGAGGTGCTCGCGCTCCCGTCGTTCGCCGCGGTCGAAGCAGCTCAGACCCGGTGGCTGCTGGCGGTGTCCGACGCGGTGCTCACCACCCAATCGGTGGCCGCGCGCGCCGAAGCCGTCGCCGCGGTGTCCGACCTGCTGGTCGCCTCGTTCCAGCGGATGAACGACTTGCAAGGGTATGGCCTCACGTTCCTTCGCGAGGAGGCGGCCCTGACCGAGCAGGTGCAGGCGCAGGCGCAGGCCAGCGAGCGCAACGCGATCATGTGGGCCGTCGTCGCGATCGGCGCGACCTTGGTGCTGCTGGTGCTGGTGGTGTGGTCAGTGCTGAGGCCGGTGCGAGCGCTGCTGCGCAGTTCCGAGCAGGTCCGCGAGGGCGATCTCGACGTGCCCACGGTACGCCCGACCGGGCCCACCGACATCCGCACGCTCACGCAGACGTTCAACGAGATGGTGGTCACGCTGCGCGCGTTCGACGCGCAGGTGCAGCGGATGGCGCGCGGCGAGACCGACGTCGATCAACCTCTGCCAGGCCCACTGGGGCAGACGCTGCGCGACTCGGTCGACCACCTGTTGGACGTCACCAACGAGTTGCACCGCTCGGAGGCCGCTGCCGTCGTGCAGGCGCGTACCGACGCGCTCACCGGCCTGGCCAACCGCACCGCCGTCCTCGAACACCTCGCCGAGATCGGTGCCGCGACACGCACCTCGGGTGAGCCCGGTGCGATCGTGTACCTCGATCTCGACGGCTTCAAGAACGTCAACGACACTCAGGGCCACGGGGCGGGCGATCGCATCTTGCGTCAGATCGGCACCCGACTGCAGCACGCGTGCCCCAATTGCGTCGTGGCCCGCATGGGCGGTGACGAGTTCATCGTGTTGATCGAGCGGGCCGGCAACATCGAGCGGGTGGAGGCCTTCGCGCAGCAGCTGATCGGGCTGGTCAGCCAACCCTGCGAGGCACGCGACGGGCAGCAGTTCATGCTCACCGCCAGCGCCGGCGTGACCCTCGTCGACGGTGAGTGCCAGCCGCTCGAGTGCATCGCCCAGGCCGACTCGGCGGTGTACCGGGCCAAGGAGGAGGGCCGCAGCCGAGTGGAAGCCTACGACGAGCGGCTCGCCGCGGAGATCGAGACCCGCTCGGAGATGGCGCTGATGATGCGCCGCAGCCTCGAGCATGGCGGCTTCACCTTGCACCTGCAGCCGATCGTCGAACTGGCCGACAACCAGCCCGTTGGGGCCGAAGCGCTGTTGCGCTGGACACTGCCCGACGGGCGCTCCGTCGGCCCCGCCGAGTTCATCCCGATCGCCGAGCGCACCGGGGTGATCCTGGCCATCGACGAGTGGGTCATCACGCACGCGATGGAGGTGCTGGCGGCCTGGCAGGCGCACCCGGCGACAGCGGGATTCCAACTGGCGATCAACATCTCGGGTCGGCACATCACCGACGGAGCCCTGCCGCAACTGGTGGCCGCCAAGAGCCGAGAGGCCGGGGTCGACCCACGGTTCCTCAGCATCGAGGTCACCGAGACCTACCTGATGGCCGACGCCGGGCGCGCCCGGGTGGTGCTCGACGACTTGCACGTGATCGGGGTGCGCGTCTCGATCGACGACTTCGGCACCGGCTACTCGTCGATGAGTTCGCTGCACGAGCTGCCGGCCGACGTGATCAAGATCGACCGGGTCTTCGTCGCCGGCCTCACCCGCAGCGGCACCGACCGCACGATCGTGGAACTGGTGCTGCGCCTGGCCGAGTCGTTGGGGATGGAGGTCATCGCCGAGGGCGTGGGCAGCGAGGACGAGCTGACCCACCTCCGTCTGCTCGGGTGCCAGATGGCCCAGGGCTTCCACCTGGCGATGCCGATGCCAGTGGACGAGTGCACCGAGTGGCTGTGCCGCCACGCGCACACCGCAGTCCCGCGCTGACACCATCCCGGTCAGGTCGCCCGGTTCACAGCAACTTCCCAGCAAGCTCACACGCTTCCCCAAGGCCGCGAACCGACCATGTGTCCATGACGCTGATCGACCTTCGCCCCGACACGACCGCCGCTGCCGCGCCGAGCCCAGTCACCAGCCCGCTGGTCGACCCTGACAACGTCACCAGCCCGCTGGTCGACATTGTCATCCCGGTGTACAACGAGGCCAAGGTGCTGGCCGCCAGCGTCACCACGCTGCGCGACTACCTGCGCGACCACTTCCCGTTCACCTGGCGGATCACCATCGCCGACAACGCCTCCACCGACACCACGTGGTTGGTGGCGGCACGCCTGGCGCTCACGCTCGATGGCGTGCGCGCGATCCACCTCGACCAGAAGGGCCGCGGGCGAGCGTTGCGCCGGGCCTGGGCCGGCAACGACGCCACGATCGTCGCCTACATGGACGTCGACCTCTCCACCGGCCTCGACGCACTGTTGCCGCTGATCGCCCCCCTCGTGAGCGGCCACAGCGACGTGGCCATCGGCTCGCGCCTGGCCCCAGGTGCCTCCGTCGCCCGCGGGCCACGGCGCGAGTTCATCTCCCGCACGTACAACTCGATCCTGCGCGCCGTCTTCGGCAACGGCTTCAAGGACGCGCAGTGCGGGTTCAAGGCGGTGCGCCGCGAGGTGGCAGACCGGCTGGTGCCGCTGGTGCGCGACAACGAGTGGTTCTTCGACACCGAGCTGTTGCTGCTGGCCGAGCGCAACGGGCTGCGCGTGCACGAGGTGCCGGTCACCTGGATCGACGACCCCGACAGCCGTGTGAAAGTGGGCAAGACCGCCCGCGACGATCTGAAGGGTGTGGCCCGCCTGGCCAACGACTTTGCCCACGGTCGCGGCACCACCGATCTCGGCCCGGTGGCCCGGCCGGCGCTCGACGACGACTTCGGGCGCCAGATCGTGGTGTTCGGCAAGATCGGTGTGGTCAGCACCATCATCTCGCTGGCGCTGTTCCTGTGGCTGCGCGGCAGCACGGGTGCGGTGCTGGCGAACCTGATCGCGGTAGGAACCACGGCGGTTGGCAACACATGGGCCAATCGCCGGTACACGTTCGGCTACCGCGGAACCCGCGAGCGAGGTCGCCACTACATGGGTGGCGTGGTGATCTCGCTCGCGGGGCTTGCACTCTCCAGCGTGGCGCTGGCGAACGTGTCGGGCAGCGTGGCGCAGGTGCTGGTGCTGTTGTTCACGTGGACGCTGGCCACGTTGGCCCGCTTCGGCCTGTTGCGCAATTGGGTGTTCCGGCCGGCGCGTTGAGCCGCGCTGAGCCACAATGAGTGTCGTGTCGAAACCCCGTGTGCTCGTCGTCGACGACGAGGAGAACATCTCGTTCCTCGTCGAGTCAGCGTTGCAACTCGACGGCGTCGAGACGGCGAAGGCCAACGATGGCCACCAGGCGCTCGCGCTGGTGCGCACGTTCAACCCGCAGGCGATCGTGCTCGACGTGATGATGCCCGGCCTCGACGGGTTCGAGGTGTTGCGCCGCCTGCGCAGCGACGGGGTGAAGACGCCGGTGCTGTTCCTCACGGCCCGCGATGCGATCGATGACCGGGTGCACGGCCTCACGATGGGTGGCGACGACTACATCGTGAAACCGTTCGCGATCGCCGAGTTGGTGGCGCGGGTGCGCCTCGCGCTGCGCCACGCGGGCAGCGGCGACGAGGGCGCCGTGCTCGCCATTGCCGACCTGGAGATCGACCAACGCGGGCACCGGGTTACTCGCGGCGGGCAGGCGATCACGCTGTCGCCCACGGAGTACAAGCTGCTGCGCTACCTGCTGCTCAACGCCGGCCAGGTTCTCAGCCGCACGCAGATCCTCGACCACGTGTGGAACTACGACTTCGGCGGCGACGCATCGGTGGTGGAGACCTACATGAGCTACCTGCGCCGCAAGGTCGACACCGTCGAGCCGAAGCTGCTGCACACCGTGCGCGGGGTGGGCTACACGCTGCGGGTCGAGCCATGAGCCGGATCGAGTCATGAAGCTGCGCACCCGCCTGTCGATCGGCCTCGGCGCGATCGCTGTCGCGTTCGGGGTCACCGGCTACTTGGTGGCCACCACGCAGCACCGCTATCTCACCGAGCAGCTCGACCAGGAGTTGCAGCAGTCGATGCCGGTGGCGATGGCCGTGCTGGGCAACCGCGAGGTGCCGTTCCAGCCGGGCGACGGCGCGTCGCTCAGCCAGATGTACGTGGGCCATCTGAACGTTGACGACACGCTCGTCACGATCGTGCAGGGGCAGAGCATCACCGGCACCCCCGATGTCACCAACGCGATGGCGCGCGACCACATCCGTCCCGGCTCACCCGAACCGTTCACCGTCGACGGCGTGGGCACCTCCGAGCGGTTCCGCGTGTTGATCGCCACTCGCCCCGATCGCAAGGGCTTCGATATCGTCGCGCTCTCGCTGGAGGCCACCGATGACGCCTACCAGCGACTGCTGATCGCCACCGGCGTCGGCGCGCTCGCCGTGGTCGCGATCATCCTGCTGATCGCCGCGTGGGTGATGCGGCTCGGCGTGCGCCCGATCCGCGAAATGACCGCCACCGCCGACGCGATCTCATCCGGTGAGACCGGCGCCCGGATGGCGCGCTACCCAGCGGGCACGGAGGCTGCGCACCTCGCCGCGGCCTTCAACACGATGCTCGACGAGCGCGACGAGGCCGACCATCGGTTGCGCCAGTTCGTCGCCGACGCCTCGCACGAGTTGCGCACGCCACTCACCTCGATCCGTGGCTATGCCGACCTCTACCGCCAAGGTGGGCTCGTCGAGCAGGCCAGGCTCGACGATGCGATGCGCCGAGTCAGCGGCGAGGCCGAGCGGATGGGTTCGATCGTCAACGACCTGCTGTTGCTCACCAACCTCGATCGGGGGCTGCAGCTGCGGCTCGAACCCTTCGACATCGGCGACATGCTGGGCGACGTGGTGGCCGACGCCCGCGTGGTGCAGCCACAGCGACCGATCACGCTCACGGCCGACACGCCGCTGTTGGGCTCTGCCGATCGGCAACGGTTGCACCAAGTGGTTGCCGCGCTCGTGCACAACGCGCTCGTACACACGCCCGACGACACACCGATCGAGATCATCGGTCGCCGCGAAGCGGTGGGCGTGGTGATCGAAGTGGTCGACCACGGCGACGGGATGTCGGCCGACACCGCGGCGCACGCGTTCGAACGCTTCTATCGGGGTGATCCGTCCAGGTCGCGCCACAACGGCGGCAGCGGCCTGGGCTTGGCGATCGCCCAGTCGATCGTGCAGGCGCACAACGGGGAGATCGTGCTGCACAGCGCACCCGGCGTCGGGTGCCGCTTCGTCATCGCCTTGCCGGGGCCGGCGGCCGCGGCCGGGTAACGACCGGCTAGCCCTTCTTCTGATTCAGCAGGGCCGTCACCAACTTGCCGTCGGCCTTGCCCCTGCTGGCCTTCATCACCAGGCCCACGAGTGCGCCCATCGCCTTGCCGTCGCCGTTGCAGAACTTCTGCCACGCGTCGGGCTCGGCGGCGATCGCTTCGTCGACCAGGCTCTCCAGCGACGACGTGTCGAGCGCTTCGAACCCCTTGGCGGCGGCGAGCGCCGCAGCGTCGCCACCGTTGTTGGCGACGATCTCGGCGAGCACCGCCTTGGCCTGCGTGGCGGTGAGCTTGCCGCCCACCTCCAGCGTGGTGAGCGCGGCCAGATCTGCCGCAGGAACATGCGGCGTGGCGGGCTGGTCGGCAAAGGCTTCCTTCACGTGCACGAGCGCGCGGCCGATGTCGCCACCGACCGTGCCCACCGCCAGCACATACTCGTCCTGGCCGCGTTCGACCACAGAGCACACTGCTTCGCTGTCGGCCGGCTGGCCCGTCGCCTGCGACAGCCGGGTACGGCGAGCCGCGGGCAGCATCGGCAACCCGGCGCGCACGCGTTGTACCCACTCGGCCGACGGCGCCAACGGCACGAGGTCGGGCTCGAGGAAGTAGCGGTAGTCGTCGGCGTCTTCCTTCGTGCGCAGCGTGTGGGTGCGGCCGTCGGTCTCGTCCCAGTGGCGGGTCTGTTGGCGCACCGCATCGCCGCTCTCGATGAGATCGATCTGGCGGCGAGCCTCGTACTCGATGGCCCGGCCGACCGAGCGCACGCTGTTGACGTTCTTGATCTCGCAGCGGGTGCCCAGCGGCGTGCCCGGCTTGTGCACGCTGACGTTGGCGTCGACGCGCATGCTGCCTTCTTCCATCTTCGCGTCACTGGCGCCGATGGCCACGAGGATCGCGCGTAGCTCGTTGACGTACGCGCGGGCGTCGTCGGCGCTGCGGATGTCGGGCCGGCTGACGATCTCCACCAGCGGCACGCCGGCGCGGTTGAGGTCGATCAACGAGTGGTTGGCCCCGTGCACGCGGCCGCCGGTGCCGCCCACGTGGGTGCTCTTGCCGGCGTCCTCCTCCATGTGCGCGCGCTCGATGCCGACGCGCACCCCGTTGGGCAGGTCGAGATGGCCGCCGACGTTGAGCGGCTGGTCGTACTGGCTGACCTGGTACGCCTTGGGCATGTCGGGGTAGAAGTAGTTCTTGCGGTGGAACGTGCTGGGCTGCACCGTGCAGTTGAGGGCCAGACCGATGCGCATCGCCAGTTCGACCGCGAACTCGTTGAGCACAGGGAGAGCCCCGGGCAGACCCAGTGTGACCGGGTCGATGTTCGTGTTGGGCTCGTCGCCGAAGCGGTTGGGGCTGGCGCTGAACAGCTTGGTGGCGGTGGCCAGCTCGACGTGCACTTCAAGGCCGACCACGAGTTCCCACTCGCCAGGCAGGCCGTCGTACGCGCTCATGACATACCGTCCATTTCCGTGCCGGCTGCGCCGGCCTCCGTGTTCACTCGCTGCGCTCGTTCACCGGTGCTCATGACATCGACCGTTCCAGGGCTGCGGCCACACGGAACATCGTCGGTTCCTGCAGGGTGCCGGCAAGGATCTGCACGCCGACCGGCAGACCCTCGGCACCCGTGCCGAACGGCACGCTCATGCCCGGGTGGCCGGCAAGGTTGGTGGGGATCGTGTACGTGTCGCACAGGTACATCGAGAACGGGTTGTCGCCCTTGGCCCCGAACTTGAACGCCACGGTCGGCGACGTGGGCGTGAGCAACACGTCGGCCTGTTGGTAGGCCCGCTCGAAATCGTCGTGGATCAGGCGACGCACCTTCAGCGCCTTGCCGTAGTACGCGTCGTAGTACCCGGCGCTGAGGGCGTAGGTGCCGAGCATGATGCGCCGCTTCACCTCGTCGCCGAAGCCGGCGGCGCGGGTGGCACCGTACATCGCGTCGGTGTCGGCGGCCTCCACCCGCAGGCCGTAGCGCACACCGTCGTAGCGGGCCAGGTTGCTGCTGGCCTCGGCGGGGGCGATCAGGTAGTACGCCGTGAGGCCGAACGTGAACGCCGGCACCTGCACGTCGACGATCGTGGCGCCGGCGGCCTTCAGCGCATCGAACGCGGCCTCCAGCCGTTCTTGCACGTCGGGGTCGGCGCCTTCGGGCAGGTCGGTGATGCGACCGATGCGTAGCCCCTTCACGTCCTGCTGGATCGCCTGCGTGAGGCTGGGGTGCGCCTGCGGGATGCTGGTGCTGTCGTGCGGGTCGTGCCCGCCGATCACGTCGAGCACGAGGGCCGCGTCTTCCACGGTGTTGGTGAACGGGCCGATCTGGTCGAGGCTGCTGGCGAAGGCCACCAGGCCGTAGCGGCTGACATAGCCGTACGTGGGCTTCACACCCACCACGCCGCACAGCGCGGCCGGCTGGCGGATGCTGCCGCCGGTGTCGCTGCCCAGGCTGAACTGGCTGAAACCGGCAGCCACCGCCGCGGCGCTGCCACCGCTGCTACCGCCGGGCACGCGGCTGGTGTCGTGCGGGTTGCGAGTGGGGCCGAATGCCGAGTTCTCGGTGCTGCTGCCCATGGCGAACTCGTCGAGGTTGGTCTTGCCGACGATGATCGCACCCGCCTGCTGCAGCGCCTGCACGACCGTGGCGTCGTATGGAGGCTTCCAACCGTCGAGGATCTTCGACGAGCACGTCGTGGGGATGCCCCGCGTGCACATGTTGTCCTTGAGCGCGACGGTGACACCGGCGAGCGGGCCGGGGTCGTGGCCTTTGGACGCCTGCGCGTCGACGGCGGCCGCCGCGGCGCGCGCCTGGTCGGCCATCACGTGGTTGAAGGCGTGGATCTCGGGTTCGCGAGCCGCGATCGTGGCGAGGTGCTGCTCGACGAGGTCGGCGGCCTTCGTCGTTCCGGCGCGAACGGCCGCGGCGATGGCGGCCGCGGTGGGTGTGTTGGTGGCGGCGGTGGGTTTCGAGGCGCTCATCAGCCCTCCCCACCGAGGATCGGGGGCACGCGGAACCGGCCTTCTTCCGCTGCGGGAGCGGCGGCGAGCACCTCCTCGCGGTCGAGGCCGGGCTGCACCACGTCGGCGCGGAACACGTTCACCAGCGGGAACGGCTGGGTCATGGGAGCGACGTCGGCGAGGTCGAGGGCATCGACATCGGCGAAGTGCTCGAGCATGCCATCGAGTTGGGCGGTCATGCGCTCGATCTCGTCAGGTGCGAGGTCGAGCCGTGCGAGACGGGCGACCTTCGTGACATCGGCGGCGGAAATGCGGTCGGACACGAGGAATGATCCTACGGCCCGACCACATTCAGGCGGCAGCGAGTAGCTCGAACAGCAGCCGGGCCGACACGTCGGGCCGCACGTACGGTGTGTTGATGCCGAATTCGGACAGTTGCATCGCCACCTGATCGAGCTGGGCCCGAAAGGCGGCGAGATCGCTGGAGGGGTAGCTCCGCCGTGCGGGCGGCCGTTGCCGAGCGATCCGGACGCACGTCTGGCAGGTCTCCGCGGGATCGCCGTCGCTGAACGGCCGACCAGTGGGACGGCGCTTCAACCCGCACAGCGTGGCCCGTCGCTCGCCTGGCTCGGCGAACCCGGCCGGCCGCAATGCGTGCCGCTTGCCGCCGGTGAGGATCGTGCCGCTGGACTCGTAGCGCAGGAACCGGTTGGGCAGGTGCGCCAACGGACCACCCCGCTGCATGATCAGCCGCTCGGGCGGCGGGAACACGCCCAAGCCCCGCCGACGCTCGTACGCCCGTTGACGGCAGCTGGTGCGGCAGTAGATCCGCTTGCGGCCGGGGCCGACGCGGAGGGCGAACGTGGTGTGGCACCACAGGCACGAGCGTTGCTTCGGCGGCGGCACGGGGACGTATTGCTCTTGCTCCATGGTCGTCGGTGTACCGAAAGGGTGTGACAGAGATAATCGTGGGGTCCTCCCCCGGGGCAGTCTGACCCTGGGTGTGACCGCGCCCCGACCGCGCCCCGACCGCGCCCCGCCCGCCGCCTCTCTCGCCGCCTGGCCCGCCTCCTCCGGGAATCTCCACGTGACGGAATGGTGGAGCGGCCAACCATTTCGTCACGTGGAGATTCCCGGAACGACGCGAGGGGGGTAAGGCAGGGACGGCGGGGACGGGGGCGCGGGCGTGCCCGACGGGGGCTGGCCAACCCCCTGGCAGGTCAGACCGCGGTCAGGTGGAGCAACAAGCCCGACTCGGGGTGTTGCGGGGGCAGCTGCAGGCCCACGGCGGCCAGCTGCCGGCCGGTCAGCTCGACACCGCTCCCCAGCCACAACGCACGCGAGCCGGGGAACGGCACGTGCTGCACGCGGTACACCGCGTCGGGCAGCAGCCCGGGCAGGCGCAACGGCGGCGGCATCAGCGAGCCGCCCGGCACGAGCGACACGTGGGCCACCAAGGCTTCCGACCGGTCGGCCGCGTACACGCCGTACGCGTGCGTGGACACCACACCCCCGTTGGCCACCGGGTCGAGGCGCACAGCGTCGCCCGAATGCATCAGAGAACGGAACCTCTGGTGCAACGCGATCACCTCGGCCAGTACCTCGCGATCGCGCGTCGACATCGTGCGCACGTCGGCCTCCACACCCAGGTGACCGAACAACGCGGTGAGCGCGCGGAGCGCCAGCGAATGCACTCGCCCCGTCGTGTGCGAGCGCTCGGGGCCGATGTGCGCGCCCATCACCTCGTACGGGATCAGCATCGACGCGCCCCACTGGATGGCCTGCCGCTCGAGCGCGTCGTTGCAGTCGCTGGTCCACACCCGTGCTGCGCGGCGCAGCACGTCGAGGTCGATGCGCCCACCACCCGATGCGCACGACTCGAACTCCACACCCGGATGACGCTCTCGCAGCGCATCCAACAGCTGCAGGAACGCCAGCGTCTGCGCGTGCGACCCGGCGGCAGCCGACGCCCCGCTGCCCTGCGCGTGCGGACGGTTCATGTCCCACTTCACGAACGCGATGTCGTGATCGCGCAGCAGCGCGTGCAGCTGCCCCAGCACGTGCGCGAACGCGTCGGGCCGCGCCAGATCCAGCACCAGCTGGTTGCGACCGGTCACGGGTTCGTACCCATCGGTGGCCAGCACCCACTCGGGATGAGCGCGGTACAGGTCGCTGTCGGTGTTCACCATCTCCGGCTCGACCCAGATGCCGAACTCCATGCCCAGCCCGCGCACGTGTGCGATCAACGGGGCCAGGCCTTCGGGGTACACCTCGGGCGACACCCACCAGTCGCCCAGGCCGCGCCGGTCGTCACGCCGACCGCCGAACCACCCGTCGTCGAGCACGAAGCGCTCGATGCCCAGCTCCGCCGCGCCCGACGCCAACTCCTGCAACGCCGCGGTCGACTGGTCGAAGTAGACCGCCTCCCACGTGTTCAGCAACACTGGCCGAGGCCGACCCTGCACCACACCCGCAGAGCGCACCGCGCGGTGGAACCCCCACGACGCCGGCGTGAGGCCCGCACCCGACCAGACCCCCACCACCCACGGCGACGAGTACGACTGACCGGGCTCCAGGCAGCACTCGCCCGGGTGCAGCAGCTCGCCCGCCTGCACGCAACGACGGCCGTCGGGCAGGCAGTCGGCGTGCAGCACCGAGTTGCCGCTCCAGGCGAGGTGCACGCCCCACACCTCTCCGGCCCACTCGCCGAAGCCGGGCGTGCCGGCGAACAGCAGCGGCAGGTGCTCGTGCGACGTGCGGCCCGTGCGGTTCTCCGCCACCCACGTGCCGCTGGGCCAGGCCCGGCGCACGGGTTGGAACTCGCGGGTCCAGCGACCGTCGAACGTGAGCAGTTCGGTCGCGTGCGGCGGCAGCGGCAGCGTGGGGTGCACACCGCCCAGCAGGTAGCGCCCATCGCCCTCGTTCACCACCGTGCAGCGCACCGACAGCACGTCGCCGACGGTCACCTCGGTGACCAGGCGCAACTGCGCGACCACATCCACGGCCGCCACGGCAACACCGTCCACCCCACCGGCCTCGATCGGCGCGACACCCGCCGGCACGAACCGCGGTGCCCACGCGATGCCACCGCGGCGATGGCCATGCAAGCCCGGGCGCCCCGGGAACCCGGCGCCGTGCTCGGGCAGCACCGACAGCGGCGCCACGACGTCCAGCCCACCGGGCAGTGGGAAGCGGGCGGTGGCCGCAGCGAACGCGGCCGGGTCGATATCACCCAGCGGCGCGCCCCAGTGCGCGACGGTGGGCACGCCGGTGGACTCGTCGAGCAGCACGTCGAAGGTGGCGCCGCGAAGATGGATCACGGCGCTCACGGTAGACGGCCGCACACGTACGCCTCGTGCGCCGACGCATGCGCGAGGCTGTGCGCCGATGAGCGAGTCACCCGACATCCGCAGCGACCCGCACCTGGGCACCGTCGTGCACGTCGTGGGCACCCGCCAGAGCCGCCCCAACCTGCCCTCCACCGGCTGCCCGTTCTGCCCCGGCGGCATCGAGGCGCCCGAACCCTACGACGTGCGCTGGTTCCCCAACCGCTGGCCGGCGATGCCGGGCGACCGCTGCGAGGTGGTGCTCTACACGCCGCTGCACGACGCCACGTTCGCGTCGCTGGGCGTGCCCGGCGCACGACGCGTGATCGACCTGTGGGCAGACCGCACCGCTGCGCTCGGTGCCCGCCCCGATGTCGCGTTCGTGCTCGCGTTCGAGAATCGCGGCGCCGAGATCGGGGCCACGATCAGCCACCCGCACGGGCAGATCTACGCGTACGACCACGTGCCCGATCGCCAGCGCCGCCTGCTGGAGGCACCGTGGGCACCCGACCTGCACCCGGGCGAGCGGCTGGTGGCGCAGCACGGCGACTGGCAGGCGACCGTGCCCTACGCGAGCACGTACCCGATCGCACTCGAGCTCGCCCCGACCACGCGGGTGCCCGACCTGCCCTCGCTCGACGACGAAGGCCGCGACCAGCTCGCCGCGCTGTTGGTCGACGTGTTCGATCGGCTCGACCGACTGTTCGACCGCCCGTTGCCCTACATGATGTGGATCGATCAGCGCCCCACCGACGGCGGCGAGTGGCCCAACACCTGGCTGCACTTCGAGATCGTGTCGCCCTGGCGCAGCGCCGGTGTGCCTCGGTTCATCGCCGCTGCCGAAGTGGCCGGCGGCGAGTTCTTCAACCCGGTGTCACCCGAGGCGCTCGCGCACGACCTCAGGCGTTCGGGTCGATCGGGCTGAAGCTCGGCGGGCGCTTCTCGAGGTAGCTGTTCACGCCCTCCACGAAGTCGGGGCGCTTCAACGACTGTGCCATCAGGCGCACCGCATCGTCGTGGGCGGTGATGAGATCCTTCGTCCAGTCGGCGTACACCTGGCGCTTCATCACCGCCATCGACGTGGGCGACACCGTGAGCGCGAGGTTCGCGGCATAGGCCAGCGCGTGCTCCAACAACTGGTCGGGTGGCAGCACCGCGTTGATCAGGCCCATCTCCGCGGCCTCCTCGGCCAGTACCACCCGGCCGGAGAACAGCAGGTCGAAGGCCTTGGCCGTGCCCATCAGCCGGGGCAGCACCCACGCCAGGCCCCACTCGGCGATCAGCCCGCGCTGGCCGAACGAAGTGGTGAGCTTGGCCCCTGCTGCCGCGAACCGCATGTCGCACATCAGCGCCTGCGACAACCCCATGCCGGCGCACGCGCCGTTGATCGCGGCGATCACCGGCTTGGGCACGAGCGTGGTGGTGTACTGCGGTCGCGTGCCGGCGGCAGCTGCGGCACCGTTGCCATCGGCGCCGCCCTTGGATGCGCCCAGTTGCTGCAGCGTGTTCATGTCGGCGCCGGCGCAGAACCCGCGGCCGGCACCCGTGACCACGATCGCCTTCACCGCCGGATCGGCGGCCGCTCGATCGAGCAACTCGAAATATCGGTTGCCGAGCTCGTTGGTCCAGGCGTTCAGCCGATCGGGGCGGTTGAGCGTGAGCAGGGCAACACCCGGCTCGCGCACTTCGTACAGGACGACGTCGTCACTCATCCTCGGAAAGGTACTCGTCGATCCCATCACCCTCGCCACTCGCGGCGTCGTGGGGCTCGAGCTCGGCGGCCGGTTGGGCGGCGACGGCCACATCGTTGCGGTGCTGCCACCGGTCGATCATGAGATACGCGACCGCGCCGAGGCCGGCGACGAGCGCCGTCCACTGGTTGAGCCGCCAGCCGCCGCCCGAGTTCGCGGGGTCGATGCGCAGACCCTCGATCCAGAAGCGTCCGATCGAGTAGCCCACCACGTAGACCGCCAGCAGCCGCCCGGGCCGCAGCTTCAGCCGCGCGCCGATCAGGATCAGCGCGCCGCACAGCGAGAGGTTCCAGAGCACTTCGTAGAGGAACGTGGGGTGGAACGTGGTGCCCGAGGCATATCCGCTGGGGAGGTGCTCGTCGTCGATCTCGAGTGCCCAGGGCAGGTCGGTGGCGCGGCCGTACAACTCTTGGTTCCACCAGTTGCCGATGCGGCCGATGGCCTGCGACAACGGCAGTGCCGGCGCGGCCGCGGTGAACAGACCAGCGGGCGAGACGCCGCGCCGCTTGGCGGCCCATACCGCCACGAGTGCGCCGGCGAACAACCCACCAGGAATCCCGAGGCCGCCCTCCCAGATCTTCAACCAGCGGCTCGGCTCTTTCCAGGGTCGGCTCTTGTCGGTGATCACGTAGTAGAGGCGAGCACCGACGACGCCGGCGGCAACCGCCCACACGGCGATCGAACTCATGTCGTCGCGGGTACCGACACCCGCTTGCTCCATGCGGCGACCGGCGAGCCACACCCCGGCGACGACGCCGAGCGCGATCATCAGGCCGTAGGCGTGGATGGAGATGCCGAGAAGTTCGATCGCGCCGGACGACGGGCTGGGGATGGTGGCGAGCACAGTCATGGTCAGACCAACACTCGCTGAGCGAACGCCACCGTGGCCGCGAACACGAGCTCGCGGTCGTAGTCCTGCGTCGCGACGTGGTAGCTGCGTTCGAGGCTGATCCGTTCGACGGACCCGCCGTAGTGCTCGGCCAGGTAGTCGGAGGAAGCCGGAGCGACCACGTGATCCTGTGGCGAGTTCATCAGCAGCAACGGCATGACGGTGGTGGCGTACGTGGCCACCAACGGGGCGACACCATCGACCATCATCGACAGCAGCGGGGCCAGCGGCGTGGCGTCGTAGGCGGACTCGTGCACATCGGGATCGGCGATGTCGCTGCCGATCGCAGGGATCAGTTCGGTGCCCCCGTCGAGCATGACGCGGATGGTGGTGAGCACGTCGTCGGGCTGCGGGACGGTGACCGGGTTGATGCACACCAGGCCGGCCACCTCGGGATGATCCGCACCCAAGCGAAGCGTGAGTGCACCGCCCATGCTGAGGCCCACCACCACCACCTTGTTCGCCCGCGCCGCGAGCGTGCGGTACGCCGCTTCGGCCGTGCCGACCCAATCCGCCCAGCGCGTGGGCAGCATGTCGTCGACCACCGTGCCGTGGCCGGGCAGCAGTGGCAGCTCGACGTGGTAACCAGCGGCGGCCAGCGCCTCGGCAACGCCACGCATGCTGCCCGGATTGCCGGTGAACCCGTGCAGCACGAGCGCTCCGTGAGGCGACGTACCGTGATGCGACCAGGGTTCGGCCCCGGGGATGAGTGCAGTCATGGGGTGCAGTATGTCAGCCGACCTCGAGTGTGCGCGGCGTCATGCATACGGGTCGTTCGCGCCACCCGGTTCTTGCCACCACTCCTGTGGAGTGCGGCGCGCCTGCCAATCGGCGAACGGCAGGATGCAGTCCACCGGGCACGCAGGCAGGCACTTATCGCACCCGCTGCACAGCTCGGGCACGATCACGACGTCGAAACCATGCCGGAAGATCGCCCCGAACTGCGGTGGACAGGCCGGAATGCACTTGTCGCAGTCGATGCACTCCAGCACCTCGATGCGCAGCGGCGAGCGGGCCCACTTCGGGTTGCGGGCACGGGCGTCGATCCGTGCGGCCCGTGCGGCCCGAGCGGCGATCATGGGGCGGAGTGTACGACCGTGGCGGCCCCCGGTGATCGGCGTGATCGGCACGATCGGCACCGGGCCGTCGGATTGACCCACCGGTCAAGGCCTGATGAACTGAGGTCGTGACCGGCGAACCCTTCGGCCCCGAACAGGCCCGCACCGAGCGGCTGCACACCGAGCACGGCCTCGAGCGCAAGCAGCAGCTGTTGCGCGCCGCCGAGCAACTGTTCACCCACAAGGGCTACGGCGCCACCCGCATCAGCGACATCTGCGCCGCGGCAGGCGTCGCCAAGGGGCTGTTCTACTGGTACTTCCCCACCAAGGAATCGTTGTTCGCCGAGTTGGTGCGCACCATGCGACTGCAGCTCCGCCGGGCCCAAGCGGCGGCGATGCAGCCCGGTGCCGATCCGGTCGCCCGCCTCCGCCAGGGCACCGAGGCCAGCGTGCGGTTCATGGCCGAACACCAGACGTACTTCGCACTGCTCCACGTGGAGCGCACCGACGACACGCTCGCCTCGGTGATGCGCGAGGGCAGCGACGTGTACGCGGCCGACGTTCGGCGACTGATCGTCGAGGCACAGCAGCTCGGGCTGGTGCCCGACGGCGATCCGGCGTTCTGCGTGGTGGGCGTGCTCGGCGCGGTGTCGTCGTTCGGTCACGCTCACCGTTCGGGGCGGTTGGACATGCCCATCGACGACCTGGCCCGGCTGGTGGGCGAATGGGTCACGCTGGCGGTGGCTGGTCGGAGCCCGCTGCCAGCGACGGGTGCCGGCGCAGGATCACCTTGACGAAGGCGTCGACCAGGCGCGGATCGAAGTGCGTGCTGTGCCCGTCGACGATGCAATGCACCGCTTCCAGCGGTGACCACGCCCGCTTGTAGACGCGAGCGCTGATCAGCGCGTCGTAGGTGTCCGCGATGGCGACGATGCGACCACTGAGGGGAATGTCGTCACCGGCGAGACCGGCCGGGTAGCCCGTGCCGTCCCACCGCTCGTGATGCGTGAGCGCGACCTCTTCGGCGAGTTGCACCACTGGTGTGGCGCTGCCGGAGAGCACCGCTGCCCCGTCGGCAGCGTGCCCCTTGACGACCTCGAACTCGCCCACCGTCAGCGTGCTGGGCTTCATCAGGATCATGTCGGGAAGGGCGATCTTGCCGATGTCGTGCAGGCACGCGGCCCTGCGCAGCCGTTCGACGTAGCCGCTGTCGCAGCCCAGCTCGGCAGCCATGTCGCCCGCGAGCTCACCGACTCGCTGCAGATCGTTGACGGCATCGAGGCTGCGGAACTCGGCCAACGTGGCGATGCGCAGCAACGCCTCGAACTGGAAGGCCTCGATCGGATCTGTGCGCTGCATCACCATCTGTTCGAGATCGGTGGTGCGCAGTCGCAGGATCTCCGCCTGCTGACGAGTGCGCTCGGTGTCGTACTGAGTCTGGAGCGTCGTGATCCGCAGGTGCATGCCCCGGTTGATGATCTCCTCGTTCAATGCGTAGCGCGCCTCTTGGTGCACCAGCGCCTGGTCGAAACGGCCCATGGTCTTGCAGAGACCGGCCAGCTTCTCGTGCAGCAACAGCGCCACCTCGGCCATGTTCGCCCTCGTGGCCAGCACGAGAGCGTCGTCCCACTCGCGCAACGCGTGATCGCGCAGGTGCTGCGCGACGTACAGCTCGCCGCGCGCCAGGCGCACGGTGACCACGCTGCCGGGCGAGAGCGCGACTCGCCGTTCGGTGCGGTCGCGCAGCACACCATCGGCCTCGTGGAGGCACGACGCCGCGCGGTCGAGTGCCGCCAGCGTGACGTAGGCCAGCGCCAGCCGGGCGAGGATCTCGGGCACGAACTCGGCCACGTGCACCTTCGCCAGCACCAGCGCCGACTCGCCGAGGCTGACCGCGAGCAGGTCTTCGTGGCGATCGGCACGAACCTTGGCCATGTTGGCCAGCGTGATCGCATCGAGGTCGGGGCGGTTCTGACCCTTGTTGGCCATCAGCGCGGCCTCGTAGGTGACGATCGCCCGATCGGTGTCGCCCACGTTGTGCTGGATCACCGCGATCGAGTTCAGCAGCAACCCCTCGCTGACCCGCTCGCCGGTGGAGCGGTACAACTCGAGCGCCGTGTACGCACAGGCGAGCGCCTCGGAGAAGTTGCCCGAGTGATATTGCACCGCGGCGATGAGGTTGACGGCGGCCACCTGAGTCGCGATCGCGCCACAGGCGGCAGCGAGGTCGCGTGCCTCGATCGCCAGTGCGAACGCCTCATTGCTGAGGCCGGATGCATACGACAGTTCCGAGAGGCGGTACAGGGCCTCGGCCTCACCGGGCACGTCCTGCATCGACCGGGCAACGACACGGGCCTGTTGCACGAGCCCACGCGACCGGCCGATGTCGACCGATTCGACGTCGCGAGCCTGTCGGAGCAGTTCGAGCACTGGCGATCCGCCACCGGGATCTTGCACGAGGGGGGTCCGCGACGTCATGTGCACTCCCCTTTCATCACTCGCCGAACCGGCCCGTCAACAGCAACTCAACGCGTGTGCAGGCTACCCACCTCTATCGTGTCCGGGTGGACACGACGCGGCCACGGCAAGCCGCCCGACGAAACCTGGACTCGTCCGCCGTCACGGCGTTGGCGCCGGTCATCGCCGTCGCCCCGGTGTGGGCGTTGTCCATCGCGATCTGGTGGCTGCCGTTCCACGCCATCTGGGGTGTGCCACTGCTGCTGTTCGCCGGTGGTTACCTCGCCGCCGTGGTGCTGCTCTTCCTGCGCACGGTGCAGGTGTGGGTGCTTGCCCCGTTGCTCGGTGCCCGCCGACCCAGCCGCCACGAACACGCCGTGCTGGCGCCCGCCTGGCGTCCCGTGCTGCAGATCAACGACATCCCCGGGCACCGCTACGTGCTGGCGGTGCTGCCCTCCAACGAGCTGAACGCGTTCGCGTGCGGCGGGCACCTCGTGGTGGTGACGTCGTACGCGATCGACACGCTGCCACGCGACGAGCTGAGCGGGGTGCTGGCGCACGAGCTCAGCCACCACCTCGGGCTGCACACCGTCGCCCTCACCATCGCCCACTGGCTCAGCATCCCCGTGCTGGTGCTGGCCAGGGTGGGTTTCTTCCTGCAGAACGTTGCCTCGGCCGCCACCACCAGCTTCGGCCGGCCGTCCTCGGTGTTCTCGGTCGTGGGCCACACCATTGCGTTCCTCCTCACCGCCATCTCCTGGGTGTTCCTCAGCGGGCTGCTGCTCAGCAACGCGCTCGCCAACCTGGTCGGCCAGGACAGCGAACTGCAGGCCGACCGGCGCGCGGTACAGATGGGGTTCGGCAGGCCACTCGCCATCGCCCTGCGCCGTGTGGTGGCCGAGTTCGGCAGCGACCGCCCGATCACCTGGCGCGAGCGCCTCGCCGCCACCCATCCGCCGGCGCGAACGCGCATCGCCCGCATCGAGGCGATGCTGCGCCAGCGGTAGGCCCGCCCCCAACGTCGGCAGCTCGGGCATCTCTGTCACACCCCGCCGGTAAGGTCGAACGAATGCAGCTCGATCAACAACTCGACCACCCGGTCGCGATCAAAGCAACGGCCCTGGCACGGCAGTTCGGCGACACCGCGGCTGTCGCCGGTGTCGACCTCGCCGTGCAGCGCGGTGAGATCTACGGCTTCCTCGGCCCCAACGGCGCCGGCAAGAGCACCACGGTGCGAATGCTCACCACGCTGCTGAAGCCCACCGCGGGCACCGCCCAGGTGGCCGGCCACGATGTCATCACCGGCGCCGACAAGGTGCGGTTGCGCATTGGCGTGGCGTTGCAGGAGGCCGCGCTCGACGGCAAGCAGACCGGGCGCGAGCTGCTCGACCTGCAGGGTCGTCTCTACGGCCTCGGCCGTGTCGAGCGCGATCGCCGCGTCAGCGAACTGCTCGAGCTGGTCGACATCGGCGACGCGATCGACCGCCGCATCAACACCTATTCGGGCGGCATGAAACGCCGTCTCGATCTGGCGGCGGCACTGGTGCACCAGCCCGAGGTGCTGTTCCTCGACGAGCCCACCACCGGCCTCGACCCCACCAGCCGCGCCGCCGTGTGGGCCGAGGTGCGCTATCTCAACCAGCAGCTGGGCATGACGATCTTCCTCACCACGCAGTACCTCGAAGAGGCCGATGCGTTGGCCAACCGAGTGGGCATCATCGCTCACGGCAAGCTCGTCGCGGAGGGAACACCCGCGGCGCTGAAACGCTCGATCGGCAGCGACGTGATCGTCGTCAAGGTGCACGACGAACAAAGGGCGCGAGTGGCCCAGGTGGTCGAGCATCTGGCGCAGGTCGAGCGTGTCGAGATCGCCGGCGACGAGGTGATGATGTCGGTCGACCACGGGGCGGCGGCGATCAGCCCCGTCGCCGTCGCACTCGCCGAGGCGGGCATCACCGTCGAGGGCCTCACGCTGCGCACACCCACGCTCGACGACGTGTTCTTGCACATGACCGGCGGGCGCATGCAGGAGGACGCGGCGTGAGCGCGACGACTACCACCCCCATCACCCCCGCTCACGGCGAACGGGTGCACCCGCGGGCCGCCGGGTTCATCGCCGACTGGCGCACGGTCAGCCTGCGCGCCTTGCGCCTCACCTGGCGCGACCCCGAGGCGTTCGGCCCGGCGCTGGCGATCCCGCTGTTCTTCTTCGTCGTCAACGTCGGTGCGCTGCAGTCGTTCGTCGAGGTCAGCTTCCCTGCAGGTTTCGACTACAAGGCGTTCCAGCTACCGGTGGCCGTGGTGTTCGCCGTCACCGGTGTCAGCCGGGCCAACTCGCTGGTGATCGACATCCGCGACGGCTACCTCGACCGATTGCTGCTCACACCAGTGCGGCGCGGCACGTTGCTGCTGGGCCTGATGACCGCCGACTTCGTGCTGATCGTGGCCTTGGCCCTACCGGTGATGATCCTCGGCCTGATCCTGGGCATCCACGTGGCCACTGGGGTCGCCGGCATCCTGCTGTTCGTACTGATCGCCGGCATGTGGGGGCTCGCGTTCACCGGGTTCCCCTACGCCATCGCCTTGCGCACCGGCAACCCCACCGCCGTCAACAACGCGTTCTTGCTGTTCTTCCCGTTCGCCTTCCTCACCACGGCGTACCTGCCCGAAGAGGCGATGACCGGGTGGTTGGCCACGGCCGCGAAGTTCAACCCCACCACCTACCTGTTGGGGGCGATGCGCGCCCTATTGCAGACCGGCTGGGCGTGGGGCGAGATCGGCAAGGGCCTGCTGGCGATCGCCGGTATCGGCCTGTTGTCGTTCGGCCTCGCCTTCCGCTCCCTGCGCGGCCGCGTCAACCGCGGGTAGCAGCGTGGCCCGCCAGTCGGTTCTGCGTCACTGCTCAGACTGGTCGGCGGGCAGGCGATATCTCTCCAGCCGATCGGCAACAGCGGTGGTTCTCCTCACCTTTGTGTGGGTGCTTCCCAGTGGCCGTAGCGCGCGATGGCTGCTTGGCGGGTGACGCCGAGGTGGCGGCCGATAAAGGCCCAGTTGGCGCCGTGGCGGCGGAGCGTGAGGACATGGTCCTGTTGGC
>JAUSLV010000021.1 GCA_030645495.1 Actinomycetota bacterium | reverse complement strand
GGCAAAGTGCTCGCTCCCAGCGGTTTCTGGGGCTGATCTGTTCCATTCCCGGAACTGGGGCTGAATCGTCCCGGAGATGGAGACGATCCAGCCCCGGATATTGGAGTCCTCGGGCGATGAGCGCCCCGAGCTGCCGATCTGGCGCTGGACAACGTCGTCCGCTTCGGGCATTCTGCTCGCTGGGCGGTGGGGAACGAGTCCGGCATTGTTGCCAGCGGGAGAGTGGGCGGATGAATCGACGGCCATGGATGGGCGGTCGATGCTGCCTCGGCGCTGTGGCGCTGATGATGACGAGCGTGGCGGCATGTTCAGACGGCGGAAGTACTGCTGGTGGGGAGTTCTTCGGCCTGTCGCTCATCGACAACTGTGCGACCACGACAATTTACGCTCAAGTGGGAGCTACCGCTGATGAGGCGAGGCGGCAGCTCAGTACCTCAGCGTTCAGCGCAGTGCTGGGGAACCCGTTGCTGTTGAACGCAGCAAGGGACGGTCGTGTGTTCCTTGCTTACAGAGTCGACGTGTCCCCGGCGAAGGTGCAGGAGCTAGAGGTGTCCGACAGCGGGGTTGAGGTCACCCTGGACGCGGACTGTGTGACCGTTACGGTTGGGCGAGGCTGACAGCGAAGGGCACGCACATCTGCCGGACTGTGCGGTCGGCCAGAGGCCCTGAGTCGGTATTCGGCGCTCCGGTCGCTCCACCCGCCAACCTCGGCTACCCTTACTGTTGGCCATAAGTAAGGAGGACGATGTGGAGATCGCAGCACGGATGAGTTCAAAGGGTCAGGTGACCGTCCCCAAGGCGGTACGCGATGCACTTGGGATCGGAGAGGGAGACAACGTCGTGTTCCGTGTCGAAGGCAGCCGAGCAGTACTGGCACGTACCTCGGACTTCCTGTCCCTGGCCGGGAGCATCAAGGTGCCTGCATCGCGCCGCAACGCTGCATGGGACGACGTGGTCCGAAAGACGCGAGCCGCCCGCGCTGACGGTCGTAGATGACGGCCTTCGTCGACACGAACGTACTCGTCCGGCACCTCACCGGTCACCCGCCGGCGATGGCGGCACGCGCGACAGCGTTCCTCGTAGCAGAACCCGAGTTGTACCTCTCTGACCTGATCGTTGCCGAGACCGTCTATGTCCTCGAGTCGTTCTACAAGGCCCCCCGAGTACAGGTCGCGGAAGCGATGCGTTCGCTGGTTGCGATGCGCTCGATGACCACGGTCGACCCAGTGTTGCTGCTTCGAGCACTCGAGGTGTACGAGGTCGAGCGACTCGACTTCGCCGAGGCGTACCTCGTCGCCTGCGCCGAAAGCACCGGCATCGGACGCGTCGCATCATTCGACCGAACGATCGACCGGGTCACTACCGTCGAGCGCATTGAGCCCTAAGCCCTGAGCACCCTTCCCCGACTGCCGAAGTGGGCGGTTCAGCTGAACCGCCTGGGCGGGTGCCGTGCTAGCGGATGTCTGCCGATATGGGCGCGAGCGCGCCCGCACCTCACGCGCCGGCGACGGGCGTGGCGGCGCGCCAGCCGATCTCGGTGCCGTCGGGGCGGTAGTGGTGCCAGTGGCCGTCGGGGTCGCGCCAGGTGCGGTAGCCGCGCGTGCGCCATCGGTTGTGGTGGCCGCATGCGGGGCCGCCGTTCCAGGATGCGGTGGGGCCGGCGTTGGAGAACGGCAGCACATGATCGACCTGGCGTGGTGTGTGGTGACACCCGCACCAGTTGCAGTGTCGTTCGAGCGCCAACAGCACCTCACGCAACGCGCCGGTGAACAGGCGCTGCTTGCGGCCGAGGTCGACCACGACACCAGCGGAGTTGAGTACCACCCGGCGCACGTGCCCGACGGCGGCGGCGATGAGCACATCCATCGGGTCCAACTGCACGCCATTGGCTGTTTCGCAACGGTGCGCAACGGTGAGGTCGAGCGGTTCGGGGGTGCCACCCAACGCCTTCACGAGTGCGTGCTCGAAGGTGGCCTGGTCGACCAACACGTTCACCGTCGGTTCGAAGCCGGCCAGCACGCCCGACCCTGCCGCGGCCGCGAACACGGCGAGCAACGCGTCGAAGCGGCGCTGGCGTTCGGTGCGCGCCATGCGCGACACCGACATCGCCTCGCCGTGGATCGCGACGCCGGCCTCCCAGTCGGCCAAGAACTCGGCGTGCACGAACGCGTCGAGCACCTCTTTCAGCTGCACACCCGCCACCGCGCCACCCTGCGCGTTGAGGAACGCCTTCGCGCCCACGTGGGCGAGCGTGGCCTCGCGCTCGCGATGCGCCCGCTCGTGATCGAGGTGCGCGCCATCAGGGTCTGCCGCTGCTTCCCACGCCCGCAGCAACACCGAGTAGTCGTCGAAGTCGAGCACCGCGGCCTGGCCGACGAGCAACTGCTCGGCCTCAGGGAGATGCTCGGCAACCCGCGGATTCGCGGCCACGGCCGCCAGCGCGTGCAGCTGCGCCACACCCATGCCCGCAGCCGACGGGAACCGCGCCAGCAGGTGGCCGGCCTTCACGAACCGGGCGGCCTCGGGCAGCGACCAGTTGCACGCGGCCATGCCCCACGCCCGCACGGTGCGATGACCATCGCTGCGGTACGCCCCCGCCTCCTCCACCCGCGCCACCAGCGTCGCCAATGCCGTCTCGAGCGCGCGGCGCTCACCATCGAGCTCGCGCGCCAGCGCCTCGAGCTGGGCAGGCGACATCGCCCGCACGGCCTCGACATCGGGAATGAGGAACGAACTCATGTACGTAGTCAACCACGAGGGTGTGACAAGGTAATCCCGCCGGCGAACCGCCGATCAGGAAGCGGTCAGGTCATGAAGTACCCGACGACGTCGAGGATGACGTGCGTCTTGCCACTCAGGTTGTAGACGTCGATCCGCCCGTCTCCGAGCGCGCACTCGGTGCCGAGCGACAGTTGCGCGATCACGCCGTTGGGAACCGTTTGACCGGCAACGAAGTTGAGGTTCGACGCGAGCGGTGGATCACAGAGGTCATCGGAGTACACGGTGAGGAATCCGCTTGCCGTCGGGCTGACGGCCGTCACGTTGAGGACGGCTGCAGATGCGAAGGGGGCTGCCCCACCGAAGTCGCCGATGGGGAACGACCAGACTTCGTTCGAGTCGAGCGGCACGTCGGAGTCGCGAGTGTCCCACGCCCTGAACGGGGTCACCGGCTGGAAGCGTCCGGCGTCGCCGACCCGCGTGGTGTCGTAGTACCCGACCACGTCGACCACAAGGTCGGTGGAGCCCTGGAAGTTGAAGAAGTTGACGATCCCGCTGGGAGGGACGCGCACGGTCACGAGGTTCGGCCGGACGGCGCCGGGCGAGGTGTTGAGGCTCGAGGTGGTCGGCAACGGCACGTCGCCCGGGTAGACAGTCACGAAGCCGGGTGCCGTCGGGTTCACGAACGTCACGTTCATCACCACGGCCGTGACGTCGGACGGGACTTCGCCTCCGGCTCCGCGAACGTCGAAGGGCAGCGTCTGCCTCGGGCCGATCGGCGCGATGGGCAGGGGGCCGGTGCCGTAGCGCGTGTCGATCATGCGGAACGGCCCAACGGCGTGGAAGCGGGAGCCGGGCACCCCTTCCTCATCCGAGTAGTAGCCGACGACATCGAAGATCAGGTCGACGCGCCCGTTGTGGTTGTAGGCGCTGATCTTGCCGCCAGCCCCCATTTGGATCGTGGCCTGGTTCGGGATCGGTGGCCCAGGTGCGGGGTTGAGATTGGAGACAGTCGGTCGCTCGCCGCCGGTGGGCCACAAGGTGATGAACGTTTCGGTCGTGGCGTTCACCGCGGTCACGTTGAGGACGACGCTGCTGACGCCCGTTGCCGGCACCCCGCCTCTGCCGGTGACCTGGACGTCGATGACCGAGCCTGCTGGGATCGGCCGCAGGGGCGCGCCGTTTCCTTCGCGTGTGTCGAGGATTCGGCTTGGGGTGAGCGGAACGAATTCGCCGTACGCCGACGACACGGTGCCCCAGAGCAGCACGTCTTGTCCCGTGCCGCCCCCACCCGCTGGTGCAATGTCGTCGAAGAACGTGAGGCGGGCGGTTCGGTCGCCGTAGGCGCCGTCGGCGAGGAATCGCACCTGCAGCGTGCACGTCGCGCCGGATGCGACCGTCGTGCCAGTGCAGTTGTTGCCGACGATCGCGAAGTCGCCGGCATCGTTGCCGCCGATGGCGGCAGTGCCGAAATGCAGCGGCGCCGGCCCGAGGTTGGACACCGTCACCGGTACGGTCGAGGACACACCTCGAGTTACCTGGTCGAAATCGAGGATGCGAACCGACAGCGTTCGTTCCGGGTAGGAAATGGCGGAGTTGAACGCAACGGCACCGAAGCTGGCGGTCTCCGCCCCGTCGCAGTGGTACTCCCATCGAGCAGCGAAGGTGATGATCGAGCCGTTGGGCCGCATCACCAGGTCGTCGACGATGAACCGCCCAGTGGCGCTCGCGCAGCCCAGACCATCCGCGGTCAGATCGATGCCAGGCGTGTCGGCACTCGGCAACCTCGCCGCTCCTTCGTACACGCCGGTCGCGAGCGGTTGGCCCAGGGGAGCCAGGAGGTGGAGAGAGAACTCGACGCCCGACGCGGAGCCGGATGCTGTGATGCCGGCACTCGAGGAGTCAAACGTGAACGAGGTGCTGAGGAGGTGCATCGGTCCGGGTGAGGCATTGCCGGCCTCACCGTCCATGAACAGCTTCATCGAGACGCTCGCAGCAGAGCCGTCGAGCACGGTGTCCTGCCCTGTGCCCAACCCGGTGTTCGGCGCTACGTCGTCGAACACGGTGAGGCGAGCGGTGTGGGTGCCGACGCTGACCGGGTTGTAGCGCACCGTCACCCTGCATGTGCCCCCCACGGCGATGTCGACACCCGTGCAGGGGTCGGAAACGACCTCGAACGACGCTGCATTGGGGCCGGTGAGCTGCGCTTCGGTCACGTGGAGAGGTGAGGGACCCGTGTTGGCGATGATGACGTCTTGCGCCGCTGTCGGCGCTCCGATGCTGGTGGAGCCGAACCGCAGGCGCGGGGTGATGTTGCGGCTCCAGTAGGTGGCGCTGCTGTTGACCGTCACTGCTCCGAAGACCGCCGGCTCGTGCCCCTCACAGTGCATCTCCCACCGCGCCGCGAGTCGCGTGGCCACCCCGCTCGCGTCGAAGGCGATGTCGTCGATGATGAAGCGACCCGACACGATGTTGCACCCTGCGCTGTCGCCTGACACGCTCATGCCCGGATGACCCGCGGAGTTGAACGGGTCGCGTTCGGCGTTCTCGTACACGCCGACCGTCAGCGGCGCGCCGTCGGCAGCACGCAGCCAGACGGTGAAGTCGTGGCCGCCTTCGTCCGCACCGACGATCACCCCGTTGGTGCCGTGCCAGGAGCGCTGGAACGTCGGGTGGATGAACGAGTAATACGAGCCGAACGTGACCCAGGTGCCGTCCTCGCCCTGCACGAACATAGCGTCGGTGCCGGCGGCGGCAGCCTGAGGCACCTGCTCGGCGGGCGTGACGATCGACGTGACGATCAGCAGCACCATCGTCGGCAGGACCTTGATCATGCGCGCCATCGTGTTCCTCCCGCCGTCCGCCAGCCGGACGCTAGCAGGGCGACCACCACCCGAAAACGGCACGAGGGGCCCGGGCGAACCCGGACCCCTCGATGCTGGAACCTGTGAACTGAAGGTCAGCCGGCGGCGCCGCAGACCGTCTCGATGATGAGACGGGTGACCGTGTACGGGTCGCAGTTGGCGTTGGGGCGACGATCCTCGGCGTAGCCCTTGCCGGTGCGCGACACCTGCCACGGGATGCGGATGGAGGCACCACGGTCGGAGACGCCGTAGCTGAACTTGTTGAACGGGGCGGTCTCGTGGGCGCCGGTGAGGCGGCTCTCGATGTCGTGGCCGTAGTTCTTGACGTGCAGGTCGATCTTCTTGCCGATCGCCTCGCACGCGGCCTTGATCGCCTTCATGTCCTTGTCCTCGCGCATCGCCTTCGTGCTGAAGTTGGTGTGTGCGCCGGCGCCGTTCCAGTCGCCCTTCTGCGGCTTGGCGGCGAAGCTGACGACCACGTCGTAGTCCTCGGCGATGCGGTGCAGCAACCAGCGGGCGACGTACATGTGGTCGCTGACGGTGACACCGTCGGCGGCACCGATCTGGAACTCCCACTGACCGGGCATGACCTCGGCGTTGGTGCCCTCGATCATCAGACCGGCATCGAGGCACGCTTGCGTGTGCTCTTCGATGATCTCACGAGCGACGACGCGGCCGGCGCCGACGCCGCAGTAGTACGGGCCCTGCGGGGCGGGGAAGCCACTGTTGGGGAAGCCGAGCGGCGTGCCGTCGAGCTTGAGGAAGGTGTACTCCTGCTCGATGCCGAAGATCATCTCGTGCTTGGCGAACTTCTTCGCGGCCTTCACCAGCGCATGGCGGGTGTTGGTGGGGTGCGGCTTGTCGTCCTGGGCCAGGTGCACATCGCACATGACGAGCACGTTGTCGCCACCACGGATCGGATCCGGGCACACGAACTGCGGCTGCAGTTCGCAGTCGCTCTTGTCGCCGGTGGCCTGGTTGGTGGAGGAGCCGTCGAAGCCCCAGATCGGCGGGGTCTTGCCGTCGGCGATGATCTTGGTCTTCGAGCGGAGCAGCGGCGTGGGCTCGGTGCCGTCGATCCAGATGTATTCAGCTTGGTAAGCCACGGGAATCCTTTACGGGTGTGGTGGGAGGGGCATCAACATGCTGCGCAAGAGCCGTTTCCGCCCCATTGCCCGCATGTGAACGCTGTGTGAAGTTGGCCCGGCTCAGACGCAGTCCCCACTTCGTTGGGAGGGTCGGCTGGATCGGCTACCGCGCACCACCCTAACGATGCCGTCAGCGCGGCTCCCAACGCGAGCGGGCTGCTCACGCGGCCGTGCGCGCCTTCCACCAGGCGACGGTGGCCGCGGCAGCATCGGCCAACGGTGTGGCCGTCAGGCCGAACGTGTGCTCCGTGAGTGCCGAGTCGGTGATCCACGGGCTGTCGAACTGGTACCACGTCTCGGTGAGCCCGCGCATCGTTGGCACCGCCAGCCCGAGCGCCTGCACCATCGCTTTCGGCACGGTGGTCACCTTTACGCTCGTGCCCGCGGCCGCAGCCAGCGCCTGCACCGCCTCGCGCTGCGTGACGGCCGGCGCGTTGGGCACATGCCACGGCCTGCCCCAGGCACGCTCGTCGGTGGCGATCGTGACGAGCGTGCGCACCACGTCGGGCATGTAGCTCAAAGAGTGCGGCACGTCGAGCGCGCCCAGCAGGCTGACCTTCTTACCCGCCAGCACCTTGGGCACCACGCGCGCGCCCAGGGCCGCGCCCAGCACCCCGGGGCCGTAGAAGTCGCTGGCGCGGGCGAACGTGGCTCGCAGCCGACCGGCGGCGTGCGCCTTCAGCAGGTCGTGCGCCATCGTGCGGCGGGTGGACCCCTTCGGGCCGGAGGCGTTCATCGCCGAGCCTTCCGCCATCGGCATCGGTGTGCCGGGGCCGAACGCGTAGAGGTTGTCCATCATCACGAGCACAGCGCCGCTGCGCTCGGCCGCGATCATCAGCGCACGGTGCACGGGCGGCCAGTCGGTGGGCCAGCGGTGGTACGGCGGGTTGACGCAGTTGTAGATCGCCGCGGCACCAGTGGCAGCAGCGGTGAGCGCGCTCGCGTCGGTGGCGTCGGCCTTCACGAGAGTCACGAGCGGGTGCGCGGGGCCCGAGCCGCTGCGGGTGACGACGGTGACGGGGGTGCCCTGCGCGGCGAGGGCGCTGGCGACGCCGCTGCCCACAGGGCCGGCGCCGATGACGAGATGGCGGTTCATGGTTGCTCCGAGTGTTCGGTTCGAGTGAGTGCCGCTCAGAAGCGAGAGCACTGCTCACATCATGCCGACGGTCACCAGCGAAAGCAAGAGCACTGCTCTCGTATGTGAGTGACGTTCGCTACACTCGTCGTCATGGCAGGGATCAGGGAACGTGCCCGCGCAGAGGTGGTGGCCGAGATCGTGCGCCTCGCTCGGGTGCAGGTGGCCGAGTCGGGTGCCGCTGCACTGTCGCTGCGGGCCATCGCTCGCGACCTGGGCATGGTGAGTTCGGCGGTGTACCGCTACTTCGCCAGCCGCGACGAACTGCTCACCCGGCTGATCATCGATTCGTACGACCGTCTCGGCGTCGCCGCGCAGGCTGCCGACGATGCCGTGCGCCGGCGTGGCGACTTCGCGGCACGGTGGCGGGCGATCGCCGCCGGCATCCGCCAGTGGGCGGTCGACAACCCGGCGGAGTACGCGCTGCTGTTCGGCACCCCGGTGCCGGGTTACGCGGCACCGCTCGACACGATCGGCCCCGCCAGCCGCTACACGGGTGTGCTGCTCGCACTGCTGGCCGACGTGCAGGCCGGCGGTCGCGTGCCTTCCGACGCAGCGGCGAACCTGCCGCAGCAGCTCTTGGTGGATGTCGCCGCGCTGTGTGGGCGACTCGACCTGGCGATCGACGACGATCTGCTGGCAGCCGGCATGGTGGCGTGGGCGAACGTGATGGGCGCGATCTCGCTCGAGTTGTTCGGGCACCTGCACAACGTGATCGACACGCCGTGCTCGCTGTTCGAGGCCGTCGTGGTCGAGCACACTGGTCGGCTCTTCCCGGGAACCGCCGCACCGATCAGCTGAGCTGGGCGCGGCTCTCGCGTTCGATGCGCTGCACCTCGAGGTCGAGCATCCTGGCGGTGAGCTTCGGGTCGAGCCCGGCGAGATCCTCCAGCGCGCCGACGAAGCCCATCGTGTACGCCTCGGAAATGATCGCGCCGATCGTGGTGCTGAGGCGCGAGAACACCTGCTGCAGGCGCTGCGCCTCGGCCTCGCCGAGGTCGGCGCGAGCACGCGTGACCACGCGCTCGGACACGATCGGCAGCATCGACAGCATCATCGGGTTGGTGACGCGACGCTTGATGTGCACGATGCCCACCAGGCTCATCCAGCGGAAGTAGGCGAGATCGACCGGGGCGCCGACCGTGCGCTGCCACCATCCGCGCAGCGTCTGCTCGCGGGCAGCCCGCTCGCCGTCCTGGAAGAGGGCGGCAGTGGCCGAGTGCGCGTACAGCGAGTCGTAGAACAAGGTGATGATCTCGTCCTCGAGCCCCAGCAACCACTGGCGGTTGCGAGCAAGCGTGTCGTGGTCGTCGGCCTGTGGCAGCGCCGCCGGAACCAGCGAGGCGATGATGCCGTCGATGAGTGCCGCCACGTCGACCGCCCGCTGGCCGGTCACAGGACCTGCGCCATGCTCACAGCGGCGCGTTTGGCATCGAGGAAGATCAGCCCCAGCTTGGCCTGGGTGGAAGCGAGCACGGTGAGGACCGCGTCGTTGCCGGCTTGCAGCATCAGCACGTAGCCGTTGTCGCCCTTCACCAGCACCTGTTCGGGCACGCCACGGTCGAGCTCGCGTGCGACTCGGGAACCGAGCGACAGCAGGGCTGCGCTCATCGCGCCCATGCGATCCTGGTCGAGGCCTTGGGGCAACAACGCAGCCATCATCAGGCCGTCGGTGGAGATGACCGCCGACGCCTGGATGTCGGCGGATGTGGCATTGAGCTGAGCGAGGATGGTCCTCAGCGCTTCTTCTCTCATTGCAGTGCCTTTCGCTGAGGTCTAGGCGGATGTGCCTTGATCGAGCCCGCCGTACCTGATGGTGAGTGCCCAGACGAGCTCTACCAACGCGGGATGATTCAATGCTGGCAATCCGCCCAGGGCCAACACGAAACGATGATCACCGACGAACAGCGGCCAGAAGCCGACGCGGCTGTTGCCGGCCATGTCGACGAGCGCCCATGCGCCGGTGGAAGTGCCCGACGCATCCGCAAGATAGCGCGAGTGGCGTTCGTGCATGGACGCGATGTCGGCGCTGACGGCGGCGAGGAAGTCGCTGGCGCCACTGTCGAAGCCGAGGCTGGCGATGCAAAAGCCCTGCGCGTCGGACAGCAGCCCGTGGTCGGTGCTGGACAGCGAAGCGAGACAGTTGGTGGCGATCGGCTCGAGCGACCCGGGGGGCGGCCCCTGCGGCTGCCGGAACCCTTCGAGCCAGCCGCGCTCCTGCGCGCGGAACACGACGCCGAAGGCCGCTTGTTCGGTCTGCTGGCCGGTCCAGCGCAACAGCTCGGCACCACCGGCGCGACGCGACGCCGGGCTGCTCATCAGGTTCAGCAGCAGATAGCGCTCGGGGTTGATGTCGGGGTTGGCGACCGCGTAGTACGCGCCGGCCGGGGTGGGCTGCAGGAAGAACCCGCTGCCGACGAGTTCGTACACGCCGGACGGGCTGCCCGACGACGAAGTGGTGAGGTCGGTCATGTGCGCACTCCTGCGGTGAGGGAGACGATGGCGGTCTCGCCGGTGATGCCGTTGCTCAGCATCGAGCCGGGGCAGAACGGCAGGCTGGAGCGAGCGGTGAGGCCGGTGTCGACGTAGGGATCGAGCAGCGCCGCGCGTTCGGCACCGATCTGGCGGCGGGCGCCGCCCAGCAGACGCGAGCGCAGGCCGGCACCCGTGGGGCCGAACGCGAAGAACACGTCGACGAGCGCGGCGTAGAGGCCGTTGGGCTCGTCGCGCAGGAGGTGATGGTTCACGCGGGCGACGTGCAGCCGCGCATCGGTGGGGTCTTGCGCGACCCGCCGCGCCATTTGAGCGGACACGTCGTCGTCGGAGGGCAACGCGTTGAACTGGATGTGCCCGGTGCCGGGAATCGCGAGGTGCTCGGCGCGCCACAGCTCACGCTGCTCGTCGATCCGATCAGTCGCGTTGGTGACACCGACCTGGCGAACGATGTCGCGAGTTCCACTCGACGAATCCATCGTCGTCTCCCTGGGTTGTGTCGCGCGGCGTGTTCCACGTGAAGGCTCGACGTGATCATCGGTCCACATAAGTCTGCTGCTTTAGGGGCGTAGGTCACAAGATGACCACGGTGGGTGGTGGAGCGGTGTCGATCGGTCGAGGTGGGTAGCCTTCCAGCCGTGACCCGGCTGCGCATCGCACTCGCCCAGATCAACCCGACGGTCGGCGACCTCGACGGCAACGTCGCCAAGATCTGCGCGGCCTACGACGAGGCCGAGGCCGCGGGGTGCGACATCGTCGCCTTCCCCGAGCTGGCGATCACCGGCTATCCGCCCGAAGACCTGGTGATGAAGCCGGGGTTCGTGGCCGACAACCTCGCCGCGCTGGCCACCGTGGCCGCGCGAACGCGCCGTTGCGCGGCAGTGGTGGGGTATGTCGCCGCCGATCGCGACCTCTACAACGCCGCTGCGGTGTGCGCGGGTGGCGAAGTGGTGGGCACCTACCGCAAGCGGCTGCTGCCGAACTACGCAGTTTTCGACGAGGCGCGCTACTTCACACCTGGCGACGCGAGCGACCGGTACGAGCTGTACGTCATCGGTGGTGTGAAGGTGGGCATCAGCATCTGCGAAGACGTCTGGAGCCCCACCGGCCCGCTCGCCGAGCAGGCTGCCGGCGGCGCCGAGCTGAACATCAACATCAACGGCTCGCCGTTCCACGCGGGCAAGGCGTTCACCCGCCAGCGAATGCTGGCCACGCGCGCCGCGGATGCCAGCTGCGCGCTGGCGTACGTGAACCAGGTGTGCGGACAGGACGAGCTGGTGTTCGACGGCGGCAGCATGGTGTTCGACGCCGACGGCACGCTCGTGGCGCGGGCGGCCACGTTCGCCGAAGAGTTGTTGATCACCGACATCGTCATCGAGCCGGTGTACCGCAAGCGCCTGCTCGACCCGCGTGGCCGGCGCACCGACGAGCAGATGAATGCCGTCACGATCAGCGAGCAGGCCGTGCACCACGACGGCCCGCGCCCGGCGCGCCTCGCACCGCTGCCCGCGCCCGACGCCGAGCTGTACGACGCGCTCGTGCTGGGCACCCGCGACTACGTGCGCAAGAACGGGTTCACCGACGTCGTGATCGGTCTGTCGGGTGGCATCGACAGCACGATCGTCGCCTGCGTGGCCGTCGATGCGCTGGGCGCCGACCACGTGCACGGCGTGTCCATGCCGTCGCGCTACAGCAGCGACCATTCCAAGTCCGACGCAGCCGACCTCGCGCAGAAGCTCGGCATCGACTACCGCACGGTGGCGATCGAACCGGCGTTCACGGCCTACCTCGACATGGCGGCCGAGGCGTTCGCGGGCAAGGCCCCCGACCTCACGGAAGAGAACCTGCAGAGCCGCATCCGCGGCACCACGTTGATGGCGTTGTCCAACAAGCTCGGCTGGATGGTGCTCACCACCGGCAACAAGAGCGAGATGGCCGTTGGCTACTTCACCCTGTACGGCGATTCGGTGGGCGGCTACGCGGTCATCAAGGACGTGCTGAAGACGCGGGTGTACGACCTGTGCCGCTACGTCAACCGCCGCGAGGGCCGCGAGATCATCAACGAGAGCGTGATCACCAAGCCGCCCTCGGCCGAGCTGCGCCCCGACCAGCGCGACGACCAGAGCCTGCCGCCGTACGAGGTGCTCGACCCGATCCTGCGCCTGTACGTCGAGGAGGATCGCACTGCGGCCGAGATCATCGAGCTGGGGCACGACGAAGCGATCGTGCGCCGCATCACCCGCCTGGTGGACGTCAACGAGTACAAGCGCCGCCAGTGCCCCCCTGGTGTGCGGGTGAGCGTGAAGGCGTTCGGCAAGGATCGCCGACTGCCGATCACCAACGGCTACCGCGGCTGACCCGCCGCCGCACCGGTCGAGCGGCGGCGGTGCAGGCGGGTGAACGCCAGCAGGGTTAGCACCGCGAGGCCGCAGGACATGGCGGCGGGCCAGGCCATACCGTGGCTGTCGTAGAAGCGGGTGGCCGGAATGCTGGCGAGCGCGCGGCCCGACGTGCCGGCACCCAGGCCCAGCGCCATGCCGCGGGCGGGTGAACCCTTGATCACCTCGGTGGTGAGCGGGATCGCGCTGACCACTGCGAACTCGAAGCCGGCAATCGCCACCACCAACAGCGGTAGACCGATCCACAGCTGGTCGTGCCAGATGGCCAGGCCAGCGGCCGCTGGCACCATCAGCGCGGCGCCCGACGCGGCGCTGCGTGCTTTGCCCCAGTGATCGGCATTGCGCGCCGACAGCAACGACGACAGCAACTCGCCGAACCCCAGGCCGAACGCCACGGCGCTCAACGTGGCGGGAGTGAAGCCGAAGCGATCGTCGAGCCAGCTGCCGAACGTGACGAACAGCACCTGGCTGGAGGCCATCAGGCAGAACATCGCGATCATCAGCGGGGCCACGGCGGCCACGCTGACCGGCTCGCGGGCGGGCCGGTCGGCGCTGGTGTGCGCGCCCGAGTCGGCGGGCAGCGTGCGCGCCACGTAACCGGCGAGCGCGATCACGGCTGCCGCGCCGAGGCCGTAGCCCACGCGCCAGTTCGTGAGCGCGGTGGCCAGGCCCATCGCGCTCACTCCCAGCAGCAGGCCGAGGGCCCACGACGTCTCGGTGAGGCCCATCACGCGACTGCGCTGAGCGAACGGCACGCGATCCGAGATCCACGCCCCGAGGCCGAGGTCGAACATCACCTTGCTCTGCGCGAGCACGATCAGCGCGACGGCGAACATCGCCGGATGCACGCTCCCGGCGGCGAGCATGGTGCCCACGCCCACGCCGGCCAGCCCGAGCGCCATCGCTGTGCGTCGGTGCAGTCGCTCGACGATCTCGCCGTTGAACGGCGACAGCAGGCCGGAGAGTTCGCTGATCGCCACCGCGATGCCCAGCCCGGCCAGGTCTGTGCCGTTGCCGTGGGCGATCGTGGCCAGGAACGGGGGTGCGAAGCGGAAGCAGCCGTTGGCCGTGGTGCGCGCGACGGTGAGTGTGGTGATCCGCCGGCGCACGTCCTCGGGGAACGAATCATCGAGGGCACGGCGCAGCACGGCGGCTGACGCTACCGGCGGTGGCCGCGGGTACTCTGCCGAGGTTCCCTGATCCGCGCGCTGAACGGAATTACGTTGATGTCGTGATGGCTTGGGTGGATCTCGTCAGAGGATCGGTGCGCGAGACGCACGGGTATGCCTCTGTCCTCACCGGCCGCGACACCGACGCCGCCGAAACACTCGTGCGTGCCGCCTACGCAACCCTCGCCGAGGCCCGCCGGCAGGGCATCGAGGTGGAGGCCGTCGGGAGGTCGTTGCGCCGTGTCGTGCGCCGCCGGTGGATCGAGCACCTGGCGGGTGTGCCACAGGATCGCAAGGCGCACGCGGATGGGTTCCGCCTGCTCGCCGATCTTCCCGCGCATGTGCGCACGATCGTGGTGCTGCGCGCCGTCGACGGGATGTCGTCTGCGCGGGTCGCTCGTGAGGCTGGCATCTCGGCGCCCGACGTCGACCGCCTGTACGCGCAGGCGCTCGCTTGGCTCGGTGAAACCGGTGATGGGGCCGATCGTGAGTGGCTGCGCGCGCACCTCGGTGAGCGGCCCGACGTGCCCCCCGCCCTGCTCGAGCAGTTGGTCACCGAGTTCCAAGTGGCCACCACGGGTTCCAGGCCGGCGTTGGCGGTCGCGACCTACGCGGTGGGCGTCGGCGAACTCGATGCCACGCCGCCGCGGGGCGAGACCAGCCCGCACACCGAGCCCGCCGAAGAGAGCGACGCGAGCGACGAGCCGGCCGAGCTGGTGGTCGAGTCGGCTGAGCCCGCGGCTGGCGAGCCGGCAGAGCCGGTGCACGGCTCCGGCGCGAAGGGCTGGCGGCGCATCGGGCGTCGACGCGCCCAGCCCGTGGCGCCCACCACCGTCTGACAGCGGGGGTAGTGTCGCGAGCGGCGGATGGAGGGGCGATGAAAGCTCGGATGCGGACGGCGATCGTGCTGGCAGCGGCGGGGTTGTTAGCCGCGTGTGGTGACGACAGCGCGGTGGTGACGGCACCGACCGACACGACGGTCGCAGAGACGACCACGACCACGGTTGTGGCCGGAACGACCACCACCACGGTCGCGAGCGCAGACATCAGGTTCATCGACGACTGCACGGAGTACCAGCGCGATGGCGCGGCACCTGGCCCGGCCGAGGCGAACTTGGACACGTTCGGTCCGCTCGCCGCGCAGCCGGGCCTTACGATCACGCTGCCGAAGGTGCAACTGCACGAACCGTTCCCGCCGCGACCTGGCGCCGTACGCATCCCCGGTGGCGTGCTGGTCTCCGCCTCGACCGAAAAGCCGTACCCGATGAACTTCGGGTCGCCGTCGTCGATCGGGATGATGGTGGCCGCGATCGACCTCGATGGTGAGGTGCGCTGGGTGCGCTGTTTCGACCGGCAAGGGATGGTGGCGGAGACGGCACCGTGGACGGAGCATCCGACCGACGCGTACCTCGTGTTCACCGAGCCGGGCGATGAGACCTCGTTGGAGGCCCACGTCCTCGACCTCGCCGACGGCACCGTGGATGTCGAAGGCGTCACCCTTCCTTGGGGTGTCGACGACCGGCCGTGGCCGCGGGTGCAGTTCAGCTTCGAGGGCACCGTGGCGCTGCGAGCGACGGCCGAGGACGCGTCGGTGCTGTGGGAGGACGACACGATCGTGCACCCGAGCCGCGAGGGTGCTGCGACGCTGAACGCGGGCGACGTGACGATCGTGGGCGGGTGTGATGCATCGGCCGGGCTTGCGGCGAACGGCCGGTGTGCGGCGGAAGTGCTGCGCGGTTACAGCGAGTCGGACGGCACGGTGCTGTGGGAGCGAGCCGGAGCATTCACGCTGTCGGTGGCCTCGGACGGGTACGCGCTCGTCACGCCGTTCTCTTCGGATGCGTCAGCCAACGCGCCATGGACGATGATCGATGCCCGCACCGGCGACGACGTGCCCGGCCAGTCGTTCACGGGCGGTGTGGGCTTCTTCCCCAGCTGCTGTGCCGACACCCATACGGGCGTGTTCCTGGCCGGCGGAGTGGTGATCGCATACGCCAGCGGCGTCGTCACCGCCTGGTACCCGATCGACGCCGACGTGTCTCCGCACGAGGTGGCCCTGCCGTGAAGCGCTGGCCGGTGATCCTGGTTCCAGTGCTGCTCGCGGGATGCGGGTCATCCACGCCGCGGCTCGTTTCCGGCTCCACCGAATCGACCGTGGTCGTGACAACGGACGCGGCGACGACCACCACCCCGCCTCGGCCGACAGATCCGTTCGAGCCGGGCTGCGTCGAGTACCAGCGCGCCACTCCACAGGAGCCCGTCGAACTCGATCTCTACACGTTCGGCCCGTTGATGCCCGAGCCAGTACTCAGGGTGGTGCTGCCGCAAGTACGAACAGCAGAAGGGCTCGAGCCGGCGATGCCTTCCGTGATCGCCATCCCGGGCGGCGTGCTCATCGCCGCAAATGCGGCGGACGTGGAGACGAGACCCACGAAGGCGGAGGGTGCGATGCTGGCGGCCGTCGATCTCGACGGTGGCGTGCGATGGGTGCGCTGCCTCTCCGGGACGTGGCACGTCCACCGGTGGGCGCTGGCGGACGAAGAACACGCGTACGCCGTGAACTACCCACACGCGGAGGCGATGGATCGCGAGGCGCACCTCCTCTCGCTCGCCGATGGCACGATCTCGGACGTGGTGGTGCCCGCACCTCTTGAGCCGCCCTACCCGGACTTGCCGCGGCTCCAGTCGGCCCTGGAAGCCGGAATCGAGTACCGGGGTGAGGACGGTGAAGTGGCGTGGCGCGACACGGATCTGGTGGACGTCGGGCTGGAGGGACAGTGGTCGGTCATCGCAGGAGACGTGGCGTTGTACGGCGGGTGCCGCCAGGGCACCGACTGTGACGGCATCACCCGCGCCTACGAGACGACGACCGGCCGAGTGCTGTGGGAGAAGCCGGGGCTGCATCGCTTCGGGCCGGTTGCCGATGGGTTCGCGCTGGTGCGTTCATACGTGTTTCCGCAACCCGGTGCCGAGGACGTCGGCTGGTGGTCGATGATCGACATGGCCACCGGTACCGACGTACCCGGCCAGCAGTGGCCTGTGGCGGGCCTGGAGTTCGACCAGGGCTGCTGCGGCGACCCACGAACCTTCACCCTCACCACCGGAGGCGTGGTGGTGCACAGTGGCTACGTCGGCTGGTTCCAACCCACGGAGGTGCGTGTGTACTACCCGATCGACGCGAACCTCGAACCGCACAAGGTGGACCTGCCGTGAGGCGCGTGCCGGTGTTCCTGGTCGCAGGGCTGCTCGCCGGATGCGGGTCGTCCACGCCGCGCATCGTTTCCGACTCCATCGAATCGACCGTGGTGGCGACAACGGTGCCCGCGACCACCACCGCGCCCACGGCTCCCCCAGTGTTCGACCCGGAATGTCACGAGTCCGTTCGGGCCACACCCGCGACGATCGACCCGACCGACGGCATGCGCGAGACGTTCGGCCCGCTCGACCCGGAGCCCGGGTTCACCATCACCCTCCCGCGGGTCTGGGACGGCGACGGCGAACCCAGCCAGCCGTTACCCGGTGCCTTCCGCATTCCCGGTGGGGTGCTGGTCACAGCATCGACATCCGACGAGCCGACCTTTCCGCCTCCCGCCCGGGCCGGGATGGTGGCGGCGATCGATTTCGATGGCGAGGTTCGCTGGGTGCGGTGCTTCGACCAGATCGTGCAGATCAGGCAGTTGACTCCGTTCGATGAACAACCCACGGAATTGGCGGTGGTGTTGGGCAGCGGCAGCGACGACGGCCCCATCGACTACCAGGCCCGGGTGCTGTCGCTCGCCGACGGCTCACTGGGTGCGACCACCGACGTACCCGAGTGGCCGCCGTATCAGCCCACTTCGCCGGAAGTGACCTTCTTCCTGCCCGACGGCATGCTGGCCGACGGGCTGCTGGGTCGAGCCGCCGATGGCACCGTGCTGTGGACGGACCGCACCATCGCCGAGCCGGGCGGGGAGGGCCAGTTCGTCGTGAGCGGGAACACTGTGTCGGTCGTCATCGGGTGCCTCACCGCTGGCGGCTTGGGCAATGGGCCGATGGGGTGCGCGCACCACGTGCTGCGCGGCTACAACCCGTCCGATGGCACGGTCATCTGGGAGCGTGCGGGCAGATTCAACCTGTCGCGAGTAGTGGACGACGGTTTCGCGATCGTGTGGGACGTGGACGACGATCGCAGCACATGGTTGATGATCGACACGAGCACCGGCCAGGACGTACCCGGCCAGTCATGGACCGGCATCAGTGGCTTCTCCGACGGGTGCTGCGGCGAAATCGGCTATTACTACGCCCGCCACGCGGGCGGCGTGGTGATCGCCGCAGCCGGAGACGTGATCACCGTGTGGTTCCCGGAGGGCACCGGCATCGGCCCGAGCGAGATCTCACTGCCCTGACCCGCACCCTCCTCGCTAGCCTCTTACCCCCGTGGCCCTGATTGTGCAGAAGTACGGCGGCACGTCCGTCGCAGACCCTGATCGCATGCGAGCTGTCGCGGAGAACATCGCGTTCACCAAGCGGCACGGCAACGATGTCGTCGTGGTGCCCAGTGCGATGGGCAAGAGCACCGACAACCTGATCAAGCTGGCCAACGACGTCTCCAAGACGCAGCCCGGCCGCGAGATGGACATGCTCATCACCACCGGCGAGCGGATCAGCATGGCGCTGCTGTGCATGGCGCTGGCCGACCTGGGCATCGAGGCCAAGAGCTTCACCGGCAGCCAGGCGGGCATCATCACCGACACGGTGCACACGAAGGCGAAGATCATCGAGGTGAAGGGCGATCGCGTGCGCGAGGCCCTGGCCGAGGGCAAGGTGTGCGTGGTGGCCGGCTTCCAGGGCATCAGCACCGACAAGGAGATCACGTCCCTCGGCCGCGGCGGCAGCGACACCACCGCCGTCGCGCTGGCCGCAGCGCTGAACGCCGACGCGTGCGAGATCTACACCGACGTCACCGGCGTGTTCACCGCCGACCCGCGCATCGTGCCGCAGGCGCGCAAGCTGGCGCACGTCAACTTCGACGAGATGCTCGAGATGGCCGGCGCGGGCAGCAAGGTGCTCGCGCTGCGCAGCGTCGAGTTCGCTCGCAACCACAACGTCCCCATCCACGTCCGGTCCGCGTTCACCTGGGAACACGGCACGTGGGTCACGTCACAGGAGCCCAACATGGAAGACCCCATCATCTCCGGCGTCGTCACCGACACCAGCGAGTCGAAGGTCACCGTCGTGGCGGTGCCCGACCGCCCCGGCATCTCCGCCGCGCTGTTCGAGCCGTTGGCCGCCGCGAACGTGAACGTCGACATGATCGTGCAGAACACCAGCCACGATGGCACTACCGACATCAGCTTCACGATGCCCAAGGCCGACAAGGCCACCGCCGAGGCGATCGTCGAGCGCGTGGCCAAGGAGATCGGCGCCGCGGGCGTGGAACACCAGGCCGACATCGCCAAGATCAGCCTCGTGGGTGCCGGCATGAAGACCAGCCCCGGCATCGCCGCGAAGATGTTCCGCACGCTCGCCGACGAGGGCGTGAACATCGAGATGATCAGCACCAGCACGATCCGTATCAGCGTCGTCACCGCCGCCACCGACCTCGAGCGGGCCGCTCGCGCGCTGCACACGGCGTTCGGCCTCGACTCGGGCCACGCCTATTCGGCCCCCCTGCCCGAGCGCAAGTAGCCGATCCCACGGTCGGAAGCTTCGATTCCTGCCGTGAGGCCTGCCACACTGGTGCCGCCATGACCCGCCGTAGACAACACGTCCCCTGGAAAGCCGCCGGTACCGACTC
Source organism: Actinomycetota bacterium (assembly GCA_030645495.1). GTDB lineage: Bacteria > Actinomycetota > Acidimicrobiia > Acidimicrobiales > Ilumatobacteraceae > UBA668. The sequence continues at coordinate 73,911 of JAUSLV010000021.1, read as the reverse complement.
GGAGAATCAGCGTTCGGCGGACGATGTCGTGCGCCGCACCGGGTGGGTGTTCAACAGCCAGACCGGCAGCGAACTGAACCTCGCCGAGTTCGTGTCCACGGGCGATCACGAAACGCTCGCGTACCTGCAGGCGTTCGGCGTGGCCGCGCCCAACATGGCCGAGCAGTCGCTGGTGGAGATCGGCAGCGGCATCGGCCGGATGACGGCCAGCTTCACGCGCATGTTTCAGAAGGTGGTCGCCTGCGATCTCGATGCGGCGTTCCTCGAGCGCTGCCGCGAGACCGTGGCGCAGTTCGGCCTGCCCGACCGCCTGCAGACGAGCCACGTGGCCGATGGGCGCACGCTCGACCTGCCCAGCGACAGCGCCGACATCGTGTTCAGCTACATCACGCTGCAGCACTGCCACCACGACGACGCGCTCGGCCTCGTGCGCGAAGCGATCCGCGTCGCCAAGCCGGGCGGGCACATCGCGCTCAACCTGCGCACCTGGGTGGCCCAAGACATGTTGCTGTGGCCCGCAGGCAAGATCGTCCGCGGCCTGTGGCGCCTGCCGCGCATCGGCCCCGCGCTCGCCAAGCGGCGGATGCTCACCCGCCTCGGCTGGCAGGCCAACCGCCTCTCGCCCTCGCAGGTGATGCCGCTCGTGGCCGACCAGCTCGCCGGCATCACGCTGTTCCGTGGACCCAAGCGCCGCACGTTCAAGATCGCCGGCACCGGCGAAGCCACGTATGTGGGTGTGCACCCCAGCCATTGGTGGCTCGTCGCCCGCGTGAAGTGATGCCGGCCGTTCCGGTGCGAGCCTGAGCCGGAGCGCTATTTCCGACCGGCCGCGCTCGGCCCACCGTTAACCTGACGGCCATGAAAATTGGCGTCGTCGGAGCAACCGGTCAGGTGGGCGCAGCGATGCGCTCGATCCTCGCCGAACGCAACTTCCCCGTGTCCGAAATCCGCTTCTTCGCGTCGGCCCGCAGTGCCGGCACCACGCTGCCGTGGGCGGGTGGCGAGATCACCGTCGAGGATGCCTCGCTGGCCGACCCCGCCGGCCTCGATGTGGCCCTGTTCTCCGCCGGCGCCACGTCGTCGAAGGAACTGGCCCCCAAGTTCGCCGCGGCCGGTGTCACCGTGATCGACAACTCGTCGGCGTGGCGGATGGACCCCGAGGTGCCGCTGATCGTCAGCGAGGTGAACCCCGGCGAGGTGGCCAACGCGCGCAAGGGCATCATCGCCAACCCGAACTGCACCACCATGGCCGCGATGCCGGTGCTCAAGCCGCTGCACGACGAGGCCGGCCTGTTGCGCATCGTGGTGGCCACGTTCCAGGCGGTCAGCGGTGGCGGCCTCGCCGGTGTCGACGAACTCGACAAGCAGGCCCGCGAGGTGGTGGATCGCGCCCGCGAGTTGGCGTACGACGGCGAGGCCGTGGTGTTCCCCGCGCCCACCAAGTTCGCCAAGCCGATCGCCTACAACGTGCTGCCCTACGCCGGCACGTACGTCGAAGACGGCTCGTTCGAGACCGACGAAGAGCAGAAGCTGCGCAACGAGAGCCGCAAGATCCTGGCCATCCCCGGCCTGCGGGTCAGCGGCACGTGTGTGCGCGTCCCGGTGTTCACCGGCCACTCGCTCAGCATCAACGCCGAGTTCGCCCGGCCGATCACCGTCGCTCGCGCCAAGGAACTGCTGGCCGCAGCACCCGGTGTGGAGCTGCTCGACGTGCCCACGCCCCTCGAAGCAGCCGGGAAAGACCCCAGCTACGTCGGCCGCATCCGCCAGGACACGTCGCTCGACGTCGGCGCCGACGTGGGCCGCGGCCTCGTGCTGTTCCTCAGCAACGACAACCTGCGCAAGGGCGCCGCCCTCAACGCCGTACAGATCGCCGAACTGCTGCTCTGACCGCAGCGAAGACCGCGCGGCGACGCCGGTCAGCCGCCGCTCACGACCGCGTCAAGTTCCTTGGCGGCTTTGGCGGCGAAGAACGTGGTGACGGCAAACATCGCCGCGCCCAGCAGACCGAGCATCCACTGGTTGCGCAACGAGTCGGCCACCGTGGAGGGGTTGCTTTCGTCGATCTCGCCCATGTTCCGGGTGACGGTGCCGATCAGGCTTTGCGCGATGAACAGCGCTTGCCACCGCTGCAGAGCGTCGACCTGGCGACCGAACGCCTCCGACGACTTGCGCAGCTGACCAAAGCCGAGCCAGAAGAAGCCGATCGGGATGAACCAGCCACCGGTGGCCATGCCCACCTTGATGCCCTGGGCGCCGCGAGCCTGGGCGTTCTGGGCGATGCGCCGAGCCCAGATCGAGGTGACGATCGCGCCGGTGATGAACAGCCCGATCTGCAGCAGGGCGGCCATGGCCACCAGGTTGTCGGAGTCATCGAGATCGGAGATCGTGGCGTTGCCCGCGAGGAAGTCGTCCCAACTCGCCTTCCGCAGGAAGAAGGTGACCGCCAGGAGGGCGGCCGCTGCGGTGGTGATCGAGTAGAGCACGATCATCGCCTTGCTCAGCCCGGCTGACGGTCGTGTTGTCCCCTGGTTCGGGGCGTAAGGAACGTAACCAGGAGGGGGAGCGGAGAACGGGCCAGGGGGAGGCGAAAGGGTCACCCCCGCAGTCTGGCACTTCGCTCGGCTCGGGCCGAACACGCAGGCCGGCGACGCGGACGGTAGAACATCACGATGGACCTCGCCCAGCTACAAGATGTGATCGAGCGCACGTTCGGCGACCGCGACCGCGCCCGCGGGGTGCCGGCCACGGTGGCCTGGCTGGCCGAGGAAGTGGGCGAGTTGGCGCAGGCCGTGCGCAAGGGCAACCGGGCGCAGCAAGCGCACGAATTCGGCGACGTCATCGCGTGGGTGGCCACGTTGGCCAACCAGATGGGTATCGACCTCACCGAGGCCGTCGCCCGTTACGAGCAGGGATGCCCACGCTGCGCGACCTTGCCGTGCGCGTGTGCGTGAGTCGCTGCTGGCGCCCGCAACCGACGGTGAGGTTCGGCGCTCGGCGCCCACTCTCCATGCTGCTAATCCGAGGGTTGCCTCAAGGAATGCACATTGATGACTGGTGAAGCTCGAAAATGCGACCTAGAGTGAGGTAGTTCCGCGAACCCGAATAGGAGCGCAGTGGAAACAATGGCTTCGCGTAGCTCTCGGCGCGCACTCGGTTCTCTCGCGGCGGTGGCGATCATCGCCGGTGCCGTCGCGTGGTCGGTCAGCACTCCTCTGCGCGAGGCCTCGGCAGCCGGCGAAACCATCACAGCCACGTTCTACGTGCCGCTGTTCGAAGACAACGCGTTCCTCGCGCTCGACGCGGTCGATGCCGGCACCACCAACAGCATCGGCACGCAGCTCTCGTCCACGGTCTCGATCACGGTCACCGCGCCGAACACGATCATCTACTACGACCATTGGGAGAGCGGCAGCAACGGCAACACCGCGCCCACGTACGACCCCATTCCCAATGCCCCGAGTGGCAGCAGCACCGTGGTGTTCGGCGACGGCAATACCGGCAACGGCAACGCGGCCACCTACTGCGAGCCTGCGCCGTGCGCCACCGGCGACGTGCTCAACGTCGGCGACGTGCTGCGGCTCAACAACTCCAACCCCAGCAACATCGTGCCCGGGCCCCTCACCAACCCGCGCGCTGCCGGCACCGTCGTGTTCGACGGTCGCGATCGCATCTCCTCCACCGACCCGTTGGCGGTCACCCACGCCACGTGGCCAACCACCGTCAACGCACTGCACTCCGAGATGGCCGCGGCGTTCGACACCTCTCGTTGGGGCGTCAACTTCGTCGCCCCTGTCGGAATCAACACGGTGAACCAGGGCAGCGGTGTCTCCAACTTCTCGTACGCCGGCATGGAGGTGATGGCCCAAGCGGCCAACACCGTCGTGTCGATCGACGCCAACAACGACGGCGACTACCTCGATGGCGTCGACGTCAACGGTGTGACGATCGGCGAAGGCCAGTTCGTGTACGCGCCCAACATCTCGCAAGGCGCGAAGGCCGTCACCTCGAAGCCCGCGCAGGTCTTCATGATGACCGGCCGCGTCGGCTCGAACTACGAGGACCGCTCGTACCAGGTGTTCCCCACCGAAGGCTTGGTCAACGACTACACGGTTCCGGCGTCCACCGCGCGCAACGACGGCAGCAACGAATACGCCACCGTGCTCTACATCCACAACCCGCAGGCCACGGCGATCACCGTCAACGTGCAAACGTCGGCCGGCACCAACTCGTACAACATCGCGGCCGGCACCACGTTCCCCGGCTCGCCCAGCGGCAGCGCCCCGTGGCTGCTCACCGGGCAGACCGCACGCCTCACGTCCACCTCCACATTCGCGGTGTTCGCCGCCAGCGGCACACGGCAGCAGGCCACCGGCGGCAACGGCAACATCTCGCAGGACTACGACTGGGGCTTCAGCCCCGTGCCCGCGCGCCTGATGCTCGACTCGGTGTACGTCGGGTGGGCACCCGGCTCGCAAGACCTCACGGCCCCCGACAACGACGTGGTGTGGGTCACCACCACGACGGCCACCACGATCTATGTCGACCTCGACGGCGACGCAACCACGGGCCCGTTCACCGACCCGCAAGGTGGCCGCTACGACCTGTCGTACCCCGTCGCGGCGCTCAACCAACTGAAGGTCACCGACACGGTCGACAACGATATGACCGGTGCGCACATCTACACCGTCGATGGCGTTGGTATCGCCACGGCGTACGGCGAAGACCCGAAGGCGGGCAACGAGAAGGGTACGCCCGGTATCGACCTCGGTACCACGATGTTCCCGCCGTGTGGCGCGATGTGCGTGCGCAAGACCGTCGAGCTCGCGATCGACCTCGACGGCGACGGCCATGTCGATCCGGGCGACACGCTGCAGTGGTCGATCAGGGCCAGCGACACCGACTACCACAACCTGCTCGACCCGGTGCTGATCGACGACCTGCAGACCGGGCTCTCCTACGTGCCGGGCAGCAGCACCTTCACGGTGAACGCCGGTTCGCCCACGCCGGTTGCCGACGACGCCGTTCCCTCGGCCATCACGCTGTTCCCGTTCGACGAGAGCGGTCGCCTCATCGGGTACGACAACGACGACATCCTCATCGGTGGTGCGGTCACGATCCGCTACCAGACCACGGTCAACCTCGACTACTCGGGCTCGGGCACCATCTGCAACCGGGCCATCGTGCTGGCCACTCGCGCCGACCTCAACTCGCCGGCCAATGGCGCCAGCACCGCCTGCATCCCGATCGACGGCCTGCGCCTCACCAAGACCTCCAACTCGGGTGGCAACCCCGTGGTGCCCGGCCAGGCGCTCAGCTACTCGATCGTGGTCAGTAACACCACCACCTCGACGATCAGCAACATCGCGGTCACCGACCTCCTGCCCGCCGGCCTCAACTGGGTGTCCACCTCCGTCACCCGCCCCGCCAACACCGGGACGACCGTCAGCACCTACACCGACACGTTCGAAACGGTCGACACCTGGCTGGGCAGCGCAAGTGCCACCGCCTGGACCGACGCGGCCTGGACCGACAGCCAGGACGGCGATTGGGACAACGGCTCGATCAGGAAGCGCACCGACGTCGGCGACCTGTCGGCGCGGATCAGCTACACGGCGGTCCTCAACGCCGCCCTCACGCGCACGGTGGGCGACCTCAGCGCTGCCACGGCGGTGACGTTCGCGTTCGAGTACCGCTGCGAGAGCCTGGAAGCCGGAGACGAGGTGCAGGCCCAGGTGCGGCCCACCACCGGTGGCACGTGGGTCGCAGTGGCGACGTACAACAACTGCAACGCGGCCGGCTACACCGCCGCCTCGTTCAACCTCACGTCGGGCCAGTGGGGCGCCTCCACGCAGGTGCGGTTCATCGTCAGCAATGCGTTCGACAACACCGGCGACCGGTTCTTCGTCGACAACGTGGTGGTGAGCGCCAGCATGCCAGGCCCGCCGCGCGTCACGTCCACGGTGCCGGGTGCCGCGCCGCCCAACCTCGTCACGCTCACCGATCTGCTGGCCGGCGAGTCGGCCACGATCGTGATCAACACCACCGTCACCGATCCGTTCACCGGCCCCGACGAGCTCACCAACTACGCGATGGCCCGCAGCGGCAACCAGGTGGCGGCCGCCGAAGTGACCGATTGCGTGAGGTGCTTCGACTACGGCGACGCTCCGGCCAGCTATGAAGGCCCGGGCGGAACCGACCCGGCGCGCGCGGCCAAGCAGTCGTTGCGCAGCACGTTCGGCGACACGTTCCAGACCGGTGGGTTTGCCGGTTCCACCGGTTCCACAGCCTGGAACGCCAGCAGCTGGACGGAGGTCGACGCAGGTGGCATCGGCGCCACCACCGGCTACCTGCAGAATGCCGCCGACGGTGGCGAGCGCAGCGCCCGGTTCGGCAACGGCACCACGGCCGCGGCGAACACCGCGCTCACCCGTCAGGTGGGCGACCTCACCGGCTACTCGTCGGCGATGATCAACGTCACCTATCGCTGCGAGAGCCTCGAGGCCGACGACGTCGTGTACATGCAGGTCAGCCCGAACGGCAGTGCGCCATGGACCACGTTGCAGACGTTCACCAGCTGCAACGGCGTCACCTATTCGAACCAGATCACCGAGTTGCCGATCGGAACGCTCGGCGCGGCCACCACGGTTCGCTTCATCGTCAACAACGCGCTCGACGCAGGCGACTACCTGTTCATCAACGACGTGCAGATCACTGCCACGGCGCACGACGATCTGCCCGGGCCGCGCCTTGGCACGAATTCCGACCGTGAGGCCAGCGGCGTCGGCGGCGCGGCGCCCGTGCCGGCAACCGCTCCTGCAGCGCCGCTCGGCGACGACAGCGCCGGTGGCGACGACGAGGACGGCGTCGCACTGCCCGCGGTCAACACCGAGACCTTGCAGATCCCGATCACGATCTCCGATGCGACGGGTGGCCCGTCGTACGTGAACGGTTGGTTCGACTGGAACAACGACGGCGACTTCGACCCCGAGGAATCGCTCTTCGACCCGCTCTACTACGTCTCGTCCACCGGTGGGCTCACCGTGGTCAATGGCGTCGGCCAGGCCCCGGCGCCGGGCACCTACACCGTTACCGTCACCGTGCCGGCGCTCGATCAGAACGGTTCGGGCTACCAGATCGGCGACACCGTCTACAGCCGCTTCCGTGTGGCCACGTTGCTCAGCGAAGTGCAGGCTCCCACGGGTGAATCCTCCGACGGCGAGGTCGAGGACTACAACACCACGCTCAACACCTTGCCGGTGAACCTGTCGTACTTCGCCTCGCAGCGGTCCGGTGGTTCCGTGGCCCTCGACTGGCGCACCGCCCAAGAGGTCGACAACCTTGGCTTCAACATCTACGGCGAGGCGGCCGACGGCTCGCTGGTGCAGCTCAACGACGAGCTGGTGGTGTCCAAGGCGCCCACCTCGATGACCCCGCAGGACTACGAACTCGTGGTCTCCACGACGGCCACCGTGTTGTGGTTGGAAGACATCGCGCTCGACGGCACCCCCGAACAGCACGGCCCGTATGCGGTCGGCGAAGCGTATGGCGACCCTGAGCAGCCCGAGCAGATCGACTGGGCCGCGAACCGTGCCGAGGTTGATGCTGCCCTCGCTCCGCAGCAGCAGTCGGCTCGCACGCTCTCGCTGCGCCAAACCGGTGAGCGTCGCGGTGGCCAGCCCACCGTCAGCGGCCCGGTGGCGCAACTGTCCGTCACCGAACCTGGCGTGCAGGTGGTCACCTACGAGCAGCTGCTCGCCGCCGGTGTCAACCTCAACGGCGTGAACGCCACCAAGATCGCCGTCACCGATCCGCAGGGTCCGGTGGCGATCGAAGTGGTGGGGCCCGCCGCATTCGGCCCTGGTTCGTTGCTGCGATTCATCGGCGAGCCGCTCGACACGCTCTACACCGGCACCAACTCGTACTGGGTGCACGTCGACAAGACGCTCGCCCGCCGTGTCGCGGCCGGCCCGGCCGTCGGCGCGGCCACGTCGCCCGTGGCCACCCATTCGGCCACGGTCACCCGCGACGACAACCACGACTACTCGGTCACCGCACCCGGGTCCGACCCGTGGTACGACCAAGTGCTGGTGGCCTTCCCCGGCGCCCCGGGCACTGCCTCGACCTCGATCGACCTCGCCGACGTGGTGGCCGATCAGCCGGCCACCGTGGCGGTCGAGCTGTGGGGGATCAGCTACACGCCGATTCCCGACGAACACCATGTTCAGCTGTCGGTGAACGGCCAGCAGGTTGCCGAGGGTGTGTTCGACGGCACTGGCTCGATCGTGCTGCAGGGTGCCATCCCCGCAGGATTGCTGCAATCCGGCGCGAACAGCCTCACCCTCACGACGCTCGCTGTCGACGGCATCTTCGTCGACTTCACCGCGGTGAACACGTGGTCGGTCACGTATCAGCGGTCGGCGGCCGCGATCGGTGGCCGACTCGACCTCACCGCCACCGGTGACCGCATCGATGTCACCGGCCTCGACCCCACTGGTGCCCTCGCCTACCGCGTGGCCACCGACGGAACGGTGACGGCACTGCCCGCCACGCTCGACGGTGCCACCCTGCAGGTGGCGGGTGCGGCGACGCAGGCCCGCTACGTGTTCAGCGCGGCTGGTGCCGTGCGCTCGCCGGCGGTCGCTCCGTTGCCGGTGGCCTCGAACCTGCTGTCGGGCAAAGCCGACTACGTGATGATCACCAACGGCGCGCTGGTCGACGGTCTTGCTCCGTTGGTTGCGTACCACAAGAGCCGCGGTCTCAAGGTGAAGGTGATCGACGTCGCCGACATCTATCGCGCCTACAGCCACGGTGTGGTCGACGCGGCGGCGATCGATGCCTACCTGGCCGTGGCCATCCCGAAGCTGAAGCTGCGTTGGGTGCTGCTGGTCGGCGCCGATTCTGTCGACTATCGCGACTACCTCGGGATCGGTTCGTTCAGCTTGCTGCCGTCGCCCTACGGCTCCACGGGCTCCAGCATCACGTATGCCCCGCTCGACCCTGCTTATGCTGACTGGGATGCCGACGGCATTCCCGACGTGGCGCTGGGGCGCATGCCGGCCCGCACCCCCGACGAGCTGGCGACGATGATCTCGAAGACGCTGGAGTATGCGAACTCGGTGCCGCAGCGGTCTGCTGTGCTTGCCTCCGACGCGAACGACGGCATCGATTACGCGGGCTTCAACGACGGTGTCGAGGCCGAGCTGTCCGGCTGGTCGGTGCGCCGCGCCGACATCGACCGCCAGGGCGTCGAGGGCGCCCGCACCGAGTTGCTCGACGCAGTCATCGACGGGGTGGGCATGGTGTTCTACCTCGGTCACTCCAGCTCGTACGAGTGGACCGAGTCGGGTCTGTTCGGCACTGCCGACGTTCCGGCGTTGGCCGCCGCGGCCCGCCCCACGGCGGTCGCCCAGTTCGGTTGCTGGAACACGTACTACGTGTCGCCGTACGCCGATACCCTCGGTCATACGCTGATGCTCACCCCAACCGGTGGTGCTGCGGTGGTGATGGGTGCCGCCACGCTCACCTCGGCGGCCGGCGACCTCAGCCTTGCCCAGTTCCTCAGCCAGCAACTGGCGGGCGGCCAGGTCACCGTGGGTGAAGCGGTCATGGCCGCGAAGCAGTCCGTTCGCCAGGGTGCCTCTGGTTCGGTCACCGACATCGAACTCGGCTGGACGATCCTCGGCGATCCGGCATTGCCGGTGGGGGGCGGCGCTTGAGCACCTCCCACGATCGTCGCGAGTTCCTTCGGCGGGCTGGCCTCGGCGCTGCCGTGGCCGGTGCGTGGGTCGCGCCCCAGGTGCTGTCCACTCCCACCGCGTCCGCGGTGTGTACCCCGGTGGAAAAGCTGCTGCAGGTGAACATCAGCTGCACCGCGGTCAACACCACCACCAACGGTGGCCTGCCGGGCTGTGTGCCCACGGGGTGGGTCGATGGCCGCAACGACGGGGTCGGCTTCTCCTGCACACCGGCACCCGGTGTCGCCAAGGGCGCCACCATCACCATCGCCGCTGGGTGTACCCCACTCGAGGCTCGGGCCGTGAAGTCCTGCTTCTTGTCGTCCGGCGGCAGCCCGGTGCTCACCTGTGTCACCGGCTCCATCGTCGGTCAGGTGGTCACGTTTCCCACGATCACCGATTCGCGGTGCTTCTACGACGCGTACCGCATCCAACTTACGTGCTGCATCTGACCCGCGCAGTTGCCGCGTGGGGGTTCGAGTTCCAGTTCGCGTCGGATGACGCCGTGCTCGCCGAATTGGTCGAGCACTGTTACCGCGACCTGCCGGCGGCCACTGGTGGTCGGCCGGCCACCTTGCGCGCCGATCGCGTGGGCGCCGTGTACGACCTGAGCATCGAGCGCGCCGACCTCCCGGTGGAAGTGTGCAGCGAGGGCCGCAGCGCCCCTGCCCTGTTCGAACTGCTGGTGTGGGAAGTGAATCGTCGGGCGCGTGCGTCGGTGGCCGATCGCACGGTGTTGCACGCGGCAGTGTTCGGTGGTGCCGCGGGGGCGGTGGTGCTCTGCGGGTCGAGTGGCAGCGGCAAGAGCACGCTGAGTGCAGCGGCCGCCGGCCGAGGGTGGCGGCACTTCAGCGACGACCTGGGGCTGGTGGATGTCGAGCACCGCACCGTCACTCCCTACGCCCGCCCGATCATGTTGCGCGCGGGCGGTCGCCAGCATCTGGGCGACGTGCTCGTCGACGACCGGTATCGACAGTTCTTCGTCGACGAGTGGTTCGTGCCCGCCAGCGCGTTGGGTGCGACTACGGCACCGGGGCCGCGTGCGCTGGTTGCCGTGGGCGTGCTGGGGTGGGGTGCAACCGCCGGGATCGAGCCGCTGAGCCGGGCGCGCACCCTGCTGGCCCTCACCGAGCACTCGGCCACGCTGGCGGATCGAGGGGCAGCCGGCTTCGACGAGCTGGCCCGGCTGGCGCAGCGGGTGCCCGGCTATTCGGTGACGCTGGGGACCACTGCCGACGTGCTCGACCTGCTGGCCCCACTCGTGGGCGCCGGCTGACGGGGCGAAAACGACTGATGCCCGCCGCACCGAACACGGTGGGCGGGCATCGGACTGGTCGGGGTGAGAAGATTTGAACTTCCGGCCTCCACGTCCCGAACGTGGCGCGCTAACCAAGCTGCGCTACACCCCGTAGCGGATAACGATGCTACCCGGCGACGACGGCTTCTTCCTCAGCGGATTCGGCCCCCACGGGCACCCGGGCCACCTCGGCGGTGACGTCGGGCGGGTACAGCACGCCGCGAACCGCCCGCTTCAGATCGAGCGGGGTGAACGGCTTCACCAGCCAGGCGTCGGCGGCCGAGCGGCGGGCGAGGTGCACATCGGCCTGGCGATCGAGCAGCATCAGCACCTTGACCGTGGGCAGGTTGCCCGAGCTCTCGTCGAGCCGCAGGTCCATCGTGACGGCCATGCCGCCCTTGGAACCGATCTGCAGATCGAGCACCACGAGATCGGGGGTGCGCTCGCTGACGAGCCCGCTGACGAGGCGACCCTCGCGACAGATGGTGAACGAGGTGTGTGGCCCGCTGAGCGCGTCGGTGACGGCGTTCACGACATGGTCGGCATCGGTGGCGACGAGAATGTGCACGGGCCAGACGTTAGCGCCTGACCTCAGCCGAACAGAAGGTCGCGGATGGTGGCCAGGGCCTGCATCGTGTGCACGTCGCCGGGCAGCGTGGGCACCCAGGTGGTGCGCACGCCCTTGGGCACTCCGGTGGTGGTGAGCAGCGCTGCCGCCTGCTTGCGTTCCGTGGCAGCGTTCACGTTTAGTTCCACGAGGTTGTCGTACAGGGCAGCCTTGTCCGCAGCTCGTGGCCGGGTGGCAGGCGGTTCGCCGAACGAGGGCGTGCAGCGGTTCACCACCACGGCGCCCACCTCCAGCCCGGCCTCGTGCAGGCGGCCGGCGAAATAGCTGGCCTCCTCGATCGTGTCCTCACGCGGCGAGGCCACCAGCACGAAGCGTGTGATGTCGCTCTGCAGCAGCGTCGTCACTGCTTCTGCGCGAGCGCGAAACCCGGTCTCCATACCGGCGAAGGCCTGGAAGAACGCCACCGCGTCGGCCAGCACGTCGCCACCCACCACTCGGCCGATCGTGCGCAACAGGGGTTGCGTGGCGATGTTCAGCACCTTCAACCCGCGGCGGGTGGGCATCATCAGCAGCTTGAACAGCGGGTGGTCGATGAACTTGCTGATCGTGCCTGGCGCGTCGAGGAAGTCGAGCGCGTTACGGGTTGGCGGCGTGTCGACGATCACCAGGTCGAAGCGGTCGTCGAGGTGTAGCGCGTGCAACCGTTCGGCAGCCATGTACTCCTGCGTGCCGCTGAGGCCGCCCGCCACGTTGCGGTAGAAGCCGTTGGCCAGGATCCGCTCGGCCTGCTCGTCGTCGGCGGCATTGGCGCGCACGAGGCCGTCGAACGTGGTGGCCGTGTCGAGCATCAGCGCCCACAGCTCGCCGGGGCCCTCCACGTCGAGGCGCAGGGGGTCGTTGCCGAGGCCGCCAGGCACGCCCAGAGCGTCGGCCAGGCGTTTGGCAGGGTCGATCGTCACCACGACGGCACGACGGCCCAGACGCGCCGCCTGAAGGCCCAATGCGGCGGCAATGGTGGTCTTGCCCACCCCGCCCGAGCCGCAGCACACCAGCACTTCGGCGGTGGCCAGATGGTGCCGCAGGGTGTTCATGCCGGGTTCCACTCGTCGGCCAGGTGCTCGACCGAGGCCGCGTCGAGCAGCGAGCCCGGCACGTTGGGAAGGATCAGTTGCGGCAGGCCGAGCATGTCGCCCAGGTCGCAGCAGGCTGCTTCGTGCAGCTGGCGGCGGGCGACACGGAACTCGCCGGCGAGCGCCATCGGGCTACCGGCCGGTGCCGCCTCGGGTTGCAGCGCAGGGCCGGCGTCGACGCCGTTCACCACGATCGGGGTGAGGTGCACTCCCACGCGGTCCTCCAGCGCGTAGGCCGTCTCGACCGCCTCGTTGATCGGGGTGGTTTCTGGCAGCGTCACCAGCACCACTTGGCAACGGGCGGGGTCGGCCAGCATCGCCGCCACGTCGACGGCCTGCGTGTGCACCGGCCCGCCGCGCACGCTGGTGAGCAGGCTCTTGGCGGCGAGCAGGAACGTGATCGCATGGCCGGCGGCGGGGCCGTCCACCACGATCAGGTCGTGGTTGCCGCTCTGTTCGAGTTGCTTGATCTTGCCGAGCACGACAATGTCGTCGATACCCGGCGAGGCGGTGGCCACCACGTCGATGATCCCGGTCGAGGCCAGGCGTTTCGTCACTCGCGACAGGCCGTGAGTGTCGAGGTACTCGGCCAGCGCGGCGGTGGCCGACAGCTGCAGCACCGTGGCGTCGGGCAGCAGCCGGCCGAGGGTCGCTTTGCCGTCCAGCTCGATCACGAGCACACGAAGTCCGCGACGGATTGCCGCACGCGCCAGAACGGCGGTTACCGTGGTCTTCCCGACGCCACCCTTACCGGCCACGATGGCCACTGTGGCGGAGGTGAGGAACTGCAGCGGATCAACGCGCTTCGGAGGCACTTGTGCGCAGACTAGCGATCTCACTTCTGATTGTCCCGCTGGCGGGGCTGGCGGGGTTGTCGCTGCTGTCATCCCCAGCCCAGGCCGCGCCCACCGGCGACGAGGGTGGGGCAGCCGATCTGGCCCCCGTCGACGTGCTGCAGGTGTCGGGCCTGTTCGACGAAGTGACGGTGCAGTCGGTGTCCGACGCGATCGACGAGTCCACCGAGAAGGGCTCGCAGGCCTTGATCCTGCAGCTCAACACGGGCGGGGCGGTCGTCGACGACGACACCATGCGCCAGCTGCTGCAGAAGGTGGCCGATGCCAAGATCGCGATCGGCGTGTGGGTAGGGCCGTCGCGCGATGCCCGCGCCTACGGCACGCCGGCTCAGCTGTTCGGCGTCGCCGACGTGACTGCGATGGTGGCCGGTAGCCGCATCGGCCACACCGGCGAACTGCTGGCGCTCGAGGGCGCAGAGGTCGATCTCGGCCGCTTCGGCGACGAACTGCGCACCGACTCGATGTCGTTCGGCGACGCCCGCAAGAAGGGCGTGCTGCGCCTCGACACCGCCGACGAAGGCGTGCCCACCGTGCGCAGCATGGTGCTGGCGATGGACGGTGTCACGCTGGGGGACGGCACGGTGCTCGACACCGTCGCCGAGGAACTGAACGACGCGGGCGACACGCAGAACGTCGCCACGCTCGTGCGCTTCTCCGGCCTCGGGCTGATCGAAGAGATGTTCCACACCGTGGCGAGCCCGCCGATGGCCTACCTGTTCCTGGTGATCGGGCTGTGTCTGCTGATCTTCGAGTTCTTCACCGCGGGTGTCGGTGTGGCCGGCAGCGTGGGTGCCGCGCTGTCCGTGCTGGGTTGCTACGGCCTGTCGGCCCTGCCCTCCCGCCCCGGTGCCGTGGCGCTGATCATCGTCGCCATGTTGGCGTTCGCGATCGACGTGCAGGTGGGCATCCCCCGGTTCTGGACGGGTGTGGGCACCACGCTGTTCGTGCTGGGCTCGTGGTTCCTCTACGAGCCGTTGCCGGGCAACGATCTGCGGCTCGGCTGGCTCACGCTGGGCGTGGGCATCGCCGGTGTGCTGCTCATGTTCGTGGTGGGCATGCCGTCGATGGTGCGCACGCGTTTCGCCACACCCACGATCGGTCGCGACTGGATGATCGGGTCCACCGGCTCGGCCGTGGGGGCGATCGATCCCGAGGGTGTTGCGCAGGTGGGCGAGGCCAAGTGGCGAGCACGCACCAACCGGGCCACCCCGTTGGCTGCCGGTGCCGAGCTGCGGGTGATCGCCATCGACGGCGTGACGCTGGAGGTCGAACCGGTGGACGGTGCCGCCCGCGACTACCGCGAGCGTCGCCCGAAGGCCGAGTAGACAGCCGTATGGTCACCGTCGTCGACCGGCGTACGTTCGTGCAGGGGCGCACGGCGAGCTACGGCGCGGCGGGCGAGGGCCTGCCGGTGGTGCTGTTGCACGGTTGGGCGTTGGGTCAGCACAGCTATCGCAACGTGATCGAGACGATCGCCGCGCAAGGGTGCCGCGTGATCGCTCCCGCGTTGCCCGGCTTCGGCGGCAGCGCCGATCTGCCCAGCGAATCGTTCTCGCTGCGCGGCTACGCGCAATGGGTCGCAGATCTGCTCGACACGCTCGAGCTCGAGGAGCCGGCGGTCGTGGTGGGCCATTCCTTCGGTGGCGGCGTTGCCGTGCGTTATGCCCACGACCATCGCTCGCGAGTTCGCAGCCTGGTGCTGGTGAACTCGATCGGCGGGTCGTCGTGGAAGCGCGGCCGCACGCTGCGCAGCATCGCCGAACGGCCCTTGTGGGACTGGGGGCTGCACTTCCCCGGCGACGTGTGGCCGCTGCGGCAGGCCACCCGGGTGCTGCCCGTGTTGGCCGAAGACCTGCTGCCCAACCTCGTGCGCAACCCACGGGCGATCGTGAAGGTGGCCAACCTCGCCCGCCGCGCCGACCTGCGCGTCGAGTTGGAAACGCTGCGCGACAGCGGCTTGTCGATCAGCATCCTGTGGGGCACCCGCGATGGCATCATCCCGCGCGAGTCGTTCGAAGCGCTGTGCGTGGCCTCCGGCGTTGAGGGAACCGTGGTGGAGGGCTCGCACAGCTGGCTGTTGGCCGATCCGGCGCGCTTCGGCGAGGTGATCACCAACGACGTGAACGTGGCCAAGGCCGCCCGCGAGTTGGAACTGAACGCACCCAAGCGCAAGGGCCTGCGGCGGGTGCGCAGCCTGGCGCGGCGAGGTGCCTAGCCAGCGTGCCGAGCCGACGGGTTCAGCCGGGCAGCTTCGGCCCGGCGATCCGCAGGTCGCCGCGCCGGCGGGTGATGCCGCGCGCGTCGAGTTCGGTGCCCAGCGGCACGGCGTGCTTGCGGGTGATGCCCAGTGCTTCGCGGAACTGCGACATCGTGAACCCGGCGGGGTCGCCGGTCAGCAATGCGGCAGCGGCGCGAGCCGCAGTGTCGATGGCGGTGGCGTGGAAGAACAGCCCCTCGCGTTCCACCACCAGCCCTCGGCGCACCATCTCGCGCAGTTCGGCGCGGTCGATGCCCGTGGCGTCGGGTGGAGCGGCGCCGGCCGCCGCCAGCGCCGCCACGAACGGATGGTCGGCGAGCGGGTCGCGCACCTCGGCCGGCCGGGCGCGCCCGCCGTCGATGGCGATGCCGTCGAGCGTGGCCAGCAGCGCCCGTTCGCGCTCGTCGAGCGTCGCGACCTCGAGGCCGAGGTCGGGTGCCGCCGCAACGCTCGCACGCAGGTGGTGGGCCATCGCTGCGGCCCGCTGCGGGTGCACCACCCACTTGCCGATCGTGGGGGTGCGGGAATCGCCGGTCAGCGCCTCCAGGTCGGTGGCCTCGATCCACCCGTGCTCGCGCACCACGCGGTCCACGTCGCGATCGGGCGTGGCCTTCGACGCCGGCAGCACCGGTGCCACATCCAGCACCTCGCCGCCACCCACCGTCTCGTCGCGGCCGCTCTCGCGCAGCACGTAGCGGTCGCCGGGCAGCAGCGGTAGCGCGCCGGCCAGGTGCAGGCGCACCAGGCCGGTGCTGCCGGGGGCGAGCGCCTCGGTGCCGAGCACGCGCAGCTTCACCGGGAACTCACCCGCGCCGATGTAGGCCAGGTACGCGCCGCGGCGCGACACCGTGTGGGCGAGCGCGGGCAGCACGGTGAGGCTGGCGTCGAAGCGCTGCGTGGGTCGCCACTGCGCGGCACGCACGATGGCCTGGCCGCGAGCGAGTTCGGTGTGCACTGCACCCACCAGGTTGAGGGCCACCCGATTGCCGGGGGCGATCTCGCTGCAGTGTTCCCCGTGGCTCTGGATGCCACGCACGCGCACGACGTGCGCGCCCGCAGCCAGCGTGTCGTCCAGGCGCACGCCTCCGCCGGTGAGCGTGCCGGTCACGACGGTGCCGCTGCCCTTGGCCGCGAACACCCGATCGATCCACAACCGCGGCCTACCGCTGTCCGCTGCTGCAGGTGTCGTGCGCACCAGCGCAGTGAGCGCCTCCTGGAGGCCGGCGATCCCCGCGCCGGTAGTGGCACTCACCGGC
Source organism: Actinomycetota bacterium (assembly GCA_030645495.1). Taxonomy (GTDB): domain Bacteria; phylum Actinomycetota; class Acidimicrobiia; order Acidimicrobiales; family Ilumatobacteraceae; genus UBA668. The sequence goes on along the minus strand of JAUSLV010000021.1, from coordinate 56,812 downwards.
ACGATCGGTGCGTCGGCCAGAAACGTGCCGGCCAGGTGGTCGCGCACGTCCAGTTCCTGCAGCGCGCGCCACTCGTCGTCCACCAGGTCGGCCTTGGTGAGCACGACGATGCCATGGCGCAACCCCACCAGTTCGAGAATGCGCAGGTGCTCCTCGCTCTGCGGCTTCCAACCCTCGGTGGCCGCCACCACGAACATGCATGCGTCGACTCCGCCCACGCCGGCGAGCATGTTGCGCAGGAAGCGCACGTGCCCGGGCACGTCGACGAAGCTGATGCCCTCGCCACCGGGCAGCCCAAAACGGTCGGGCAGCACGGTGTGCGCGAAGCCGAGGTCGATGGTGAGGCCGCGGCGGCGTTCCTCTTCCAGGCGGTCGGGGTCGGTGCCGGTGAGCGCGCGCACGAGCGACGACTTGCCGTGGTCGACGTGGCCGGCGGTGGCGACGACGCGCATGTCGGTCAGAGGCTCAGGTCAGGCGGGCAGCGCCGCGAGTGCCGCGGTGAGCGCTGTGTCGTCGGAGGGGTGCACGGTGCGCAGATCGATGAACGTGGCGCCGTCGCGACTGCGGGCCACGATCGGCGTGGCGGCTTCGCGGAACGCGGCGAGGTGATCACCCACGATCTCGATGGCCACCGAGGGGATGATCGTGCCGGGCGCCGAGCCGGCGCCGGGCAGCGCCTCGCTGGGCACCACGTGGCCGCGCCCGCTGTCGGCGACGATCACGTGCGCGCGAATCGATAGGTCGTTCACCGTGGCGGCAGCCATCTGCCAGAACGGGATCGTGTCGGCCGCGGTGCGGTCGAGGTACGCGAGCGTCACCTGTTGCAGGGCCAACAGCACATGTGCTCCTGGCCGCAGCGCCCGGGCCAATGGGTGGGCCGCGCAGGCGGCGACGAGGTCGGCGCGGCCGGCGATGATGCCCGCCTGCGGGCCGCCCATCAGCTTGTCGCCGCTGAACGTCACGAGGGCGGCACCGGCGGCCAGCGTTTGGCGCGCGGCGGGCTCGGTGGCCAGCCACGGGGGCGGTGGGCCGGCCAGCCACGGGCAAGCCGCGTCGAGCAGGCCGCTACCGATGTCGGCCAACACGGGTACCGGCAGCGTGGCCAGTTGCTCGATCGTGGTCTCGGCGGTGAAGCCCTCCACGCGGTAGTTGCTGGGGTGCACCTTCAGCACCAGCGCGACGTCGGCATGCTTGCGGGTGAGTGCCTTGGTGTAGTCGGCCAGGCGGGTGCGATTGGTGGTGCCCACATCCACCAGCTGCGCGCCGCTCTGCTCCATCACCTCGGGCACGCGGAAGCCACCGCCGATCTCCACGCTCTCGCCGCGGCTCACCAGCACCTGCCGGTCGCGGGCCAGGGCGGCCAGCACCAGCAGCACGGCCGCGGCGTTGTTGTTCACCACGATCGCTGCCTGCGCCCCGCACAACGTGGCCAGCAGCCCGCCCACGGCATGCTGGCGCGAGCCGCGCTCGCCGGTGGTGAGGTCGAGCTCGACGTTGATCGCCTGCGGTGGGTGCGCCAACGCCAGCGGGGCGCGGCCGAGGTTGGTGTGCAGCAGCACGCCGGTGGCGTTGATCACCGGCGACAGCAGCGTGCGCCGATAGTGGTGGGCGCGCTCGATCGCCGCCGGTTCGGCATACGCCGTGGGTCCGTCGGCGATCGCACTGCGGGCGAGTTCCACGCACACCGCGTGCGGCAATCCCGTCGCCGCGCCCATCGCCCGTGCCAGCCGATCGACGCTGGGCGGTCTGGCCTGTTGCTGCGAGTCGGCCGCTGTCACCCGCCCGAGCGTACTCGTACACTCTCGGCGTGCTGCCCGTGCCGATCATCCGCCTCGACCCCGAACTGGCGCTGCCCAGCTACGCCCACCCGGGCGATGCCGGGCTCGACCTGCGCGCTCGCGAGAGCGGTGTGGTGCAGCCCGCCGGTGGGCGAATGCTGATGCCCACCGGTATCAGCATCGCCATACCGGTGGGGTATGCAGGGTTCGTGCTGCCGCGCAGTGGCAACGCGCTGAAGCACGGCGTCACTGTCGCCAACGCGCCCGGCCTGATCGATGCCGCGTACCGCGGCGAGATCAAGGTGGTGCTGTTGAACACCGACCCCCACGAGCCATTCCACATCCACCGCGGCGATCGCATCGCCCAGCTCGTGCTGCAGCAGGTGGAGGAAGTGCAGTGGCTGGAGGTGCAGTCGCTGGACGGCGACGACCGCGGCGGCGGCTTCGGCCACACCGGCAAAGCCTGACCCCGCACGGAATGCGCTAGATCGCGACGACGCGCAGGCCGGCCGTGGCGAGCCACACGAGCGCCACCCCGGCGAACAGCCAGGTGGGCACGCGCAGCTTCGACACCACGATCGCCACGCAGGCCAAGGTGGGCACCAGCACGATCTGGCGCAGCTCCGCTGGGCCTTCCCACACGCCGTACGACAGGCAGATCGCCTGCCCCGCGCCGGCGGCGAGCACGAACAGGATCCAGCGGTCGGTGACGGCGACAGTGCTTCGCGCCCGGTACGTGAGCACCAGCAGCGCGCCCAGCACAGCGAGTTGCGGGAACACCAACAGCGCTTGGCGCTCGATGTCGCCCTGTACCCACTCGAACACCGCCTTGCCGAGGCCCTGGAACGGGAAGACGATGTGCCCTGAACCCGAGGCGCGGATCGGGAGGGCACCCACTTGTTCACGTGCGATCAGTTGCCACGTGCCGTACACCACGCTCGGCAGCACCCACGCGACGTCGGCCCAGCCCGCCCGCGACTGCTTGCGGGCGATGGTCCACATCCGCCACAGGGCATACGCGCCGATCACGAACAGGCATTGCTCGTGGCTCAGCACGGCGACGCTCCAGGCCAACGCCGCCAGCCCCCACCTGCGCTCGCGCACCGCGTGGATGCCGCCGACGATCGCGGCCACCATCACCACCTCGATCAGGTCGCGAGCGAGGCTCATCACCAGGCCGGTGGCCGAAGCCACGAGCAGGCCGTACAGCACGTGCCGCGACGACCGCCGCGCGAGCGCCGCGCCCACCCACGCGAGCAGGCCGAAGGCGAGCACGTTCACCCCGATGAGCGCGAGCGACACCCAGCGGGCATTGCCCAGCGACAACGCCCAGGCGAGCGTGGGATAGGCGATGCGGCTGGTGCGCATCGGGCCGTCGAGCAGCACGCCGTCGGCGCGCTCGACGTGCAGGTTGGTGGGGTCGTTGGCGAGACGCCAGTAGAACTGGCCGTCGTAGCCGGTGCCCGCGAACGTGTGGAGGTGAACGGGTGTCTGCGCTGGGTCGACGAACACCTCGCCGGCCACCACGAACCGCGACGTGTCGTGATCGGCGACGATCGCCCACCTTGCGCCGCAGAAGGCCAGCGCGATGATGAGCGCGAGGAGCCCTACCTGGAACGGTTTCCGGACAGGAATCCTCTGCAACAGCCCGTCGACACTCATCCGGCGCACGATACTCATGTCTGTGGGAACCGGCAGGGTGGTACCCGACGTCCAAGCCAATGGAGTCACATTGGGGCGAGGGAGCACGACCATGGAACAGCGACGGATCCGTCGGTACACAGCACTGTTGGTGGCGGTCGGGCTGGTGATGGCCGCCTGCGACGATGGTGGCGACTCGAGCAGTTCCTCCACCGCGACCGTCAACGCGAGCTACTCGGAAGGTGCACCACGCGTGTTCGGCCTCCATCTCTCCGAAGGCACGGCCCTGGCCGGTACCGACAATTCCACGCACGTCGTGCAAGGCGACGAGTTGCCGGCACAGCAGCTGCAGGCGATTCTGGCCCGGTTGCCCGAGTTCCTCGGCGGAGAGGCGCTGCAAGAGCCGTTCAACTGGCCAACGCAGACCACGCCCCCGCCGCGTGCCGGCATCACCGTCGACGGCATCTTCCCGCCCGAGCAGCTCATCACCCCCGACACCGTGCCCACCGGGCCGCTGCACGTGCTGCGCCACCAGCCCGACGGCGACGTGCCGATCGCGCCGTACCTGTCGATCACGTTCGACCAGCCGATGGTGCCCGTCACCACGGTCGGTCAGCTCGACGCACTCGATGTTCCCGCCACGCTGACCCCGGCCGTCGAGGGCCGCTGGCAGTGGATCGGCACGCGCACGCTGCGCTTCGACGCCGCCAATGCCTCCGTTGACCGTCTGGCGATGGCCACCACGTTCACGGTGGAGGTGCCCAAGGGCACGAAGTCGGCCAGCGGCGGCACGCTCGCCGAGACCGTCTCGTTCACGTTCACCACCCCGCCTGCCACCGTGCAGTCGTTCGGCCCGCAGAGCGACACCTTGTCGCTGACGCAGGTGTTCGTGGCCGTGTTCGACCAGCGCATCGACACCGCCGCCGTGCTGAACACCGTGCACCTGCGAGCCGACGGCAAGGAAGTGGACGTGCGCCTCGCCACCGCCGAAGAGATCGACGCCGACGACAACACGCGGATGCAGAGTGAGGGTGCCGAGGAGGGTCGCTGGTTGGCGTTCCGCCCGGTCGACCCGCTGCCCGCCGATGCTGCGCTGTCGATCGCGATCGGGCCCGACACGCCGTCGGCAGAAGGGCCCGCCACCACCACCGAGGCGCAGACGTTCAGCGGCCGCACCTACGCGCCGCTGCGCATCCAGAGCGCCTCGTGCGCGTACGGCGACGAATGCCCTCCCGGCACGCAGTTGTACGTGCAGTTCAACAACGTGCTCGACGCGGCGTTGAGCGATGCGAGCAAGGTCACCATCTCGCCCGCACTCGCCGGCATGCAGGTGTCGTTGCAGTACAACTCGCTGGTGATCAGCGGTAACACGCTGGCGCGCACCACGTACGAGATCACCGTGCCGCAGTCGTTCACCGACACCTATGGTCAGCAGCTCAGCGGCGATCGCACGGTGAAGGTGCGCATCGGGTCGGCGGCGCCGTCGATCCAGCAGTTCGACGCGATCACCACACTCGACCCGTTCGCCACCACGCAGCAGTTGTCCGTGCTGACGGTGAACCACGACAAGCTACGCGTGCGCGTGTTCGCCGCCGACCCGACGACGTTCGCCCAGTACTACCGCTACGCCTACGACCGTGATTGGGCCGAGACGAAGCTGCCCGACTGGAACGTGCTGGCCGACGACACGTTGGCGATCGAGGGCGACAAGGACACCCCGATCCTCACCGCCGTCGACCTGGCGGGTGTGCTGCAGGGCAGGCGCGGCCAAGTGATCGTGCTCGTCGAGCCGGTGCCCGCCGTGTCGCCGAACTCGAACGACTACTGGCAGAACCGCCCGGCGCTCACGTGGGTGCAGAGCACCACGCTCGGCCTCGACGCGGTCGCCGATGCCAGCGACATGTACGTCTGGACCACCGACCTCACCACCGGCGCACCGCGCAAGGGTGTGCAGTTGTCGGTGATCGCCGGCAACACCGTCGACCCCGGTACCACCGACGGCGAGGGCCAGGCGACGCTGTCGCTGCCCGCGTCGAGCAACGACGAGGGCCTGGTGGCCGTGGTGGCCACCGACGGCGACGAGACCGCGATCCTGCCGGTGGGCGCCACGCGCGAGCTGCCCAGCGACGAGGCGCGCTGGTACGTGTTCGACGACCGTCAGGTGTACCAGCCCGGCGAGACGATGCAGGTGAAGGGCTGGGTGCGGCGGCTCACGCTCAGCGACGACGCGCGTGTGACCGCGCTGCGCAACGGCGCCACGATCGACTACACCGTCACCGATTCGTACGGCAACGAGGTGCTGAAGGGCAGCACCGACGTGAAGGGCCTCGGTGGGTTCGACCTCACGCTCGAGCTGCCCGAGACCGCCGACCTGGGCATGGCCTACGTGCAGCTGTCGCTGCGTGGCGAGAGCGGGCTCTCGTCGGCCGAGTATTCGCACCAGTTCCAGATCGAGGAGTACCGCCGCCCCGAGTTCGAGGTGACGGCCCGCCCCGAGAGCGAGGGGCCGTACGTCAGCACCTCACCGGCCACCGTGGCCGCGGTGGGCAGCTACTACGCCGGCGGTCCATTGGTGGGCGCGCAGGTGGATTGGCTGGTCACCACCAGCGCAGCCAACTACTCGCCTCCCGGCTGGAGCGACTACACGTTCGGCATCTGGACGCCGTGGTGGTACATGAACGACGCGCGCGGCATGGTCGACGAGTCGTACCCGAGCGGCGACTACACCGGCGACAGCCAGGTGGCCGAGTACCACGGCACCACCGACGGCGCGGGCACGCACTACCTGCAGCTCGGGTTCGAAGGAACGGACGGAGCACTGCCCGACCTGCCCGTGACGGTGAGCGCCCAGGCGACGGTCACCGATGTGAACCGCCAGGCCTGGAGCGACACCACCTCGCTGCTGGTGCACCCCGCCGATCGCTACGTAGGCCTGCGGTCCACGCGTACGTTCGTGCGCCAGGGCGACCCGCTGGAGATCGAGGTCGTGGTCACCGGCATCGACGGTGAGGTGCAGCCCGGCGTGCAGCTGAACGTCGTGGCCGGCCGCGTGGAGTGGAAGTACGTCGACAACACCTGGACCGAGGTGTCGGTCGACGAGCAGACATGTGCCGTCACCTCCGCCACCGAGGCCACCACGTGCACGTTCGACACCGAGGTCGGCGGGCAGTACAAGGTGACCGCAGTGGTTGCCGGCTCGCAGCGCGGCTTCAACCGCAGCGAGCTGACCACGTGGGTGAGCGGCGCCGAGGCACAGCCCACCCGCACCGTCGATCAGCAAGAGCTGACCGTGGTACCCGACAAGGCCACCTACGCCCCCGGCGACACCGCCGAACTGTTGGTGCAGGCACCGTTCGCCACCGGCGAAGGCATGCTGCTGATCGCCCGCAACGGTGTGCGCAGCACGCTGCGCTTCACGCTCACCGATGGCAGCGCGATCGTGCAGGTGCCGATCACCGACGACGACATCCCCGGCCTCACCTTGGGGCTGGAGGTTGTGGGAACCGCCACCCGCACGGGTGACGACGGCAAGGCTCTGCCCGACGCGCCGCAACGCCCGGCGTACGCGGTGGGCAGCATGACCCTGTCGGTGCCGCCGGTGTCGCGGACGCTCACGGTGGATGCCACGCCGCGAGCCACCGAGCTGACCCCCGGCGATTCCACCGCGATCGACGTGAAGGTCACCGACGCCAACGGTGCCCCCGTGAAGGGTGCCGAGTTCGCGGTCGTGGTGGTGGACGAGGCCGTGCTGGCCCTGTCGGGCTACCAGCTCGACGATCCGCTGAGCGTGTTCTACAGCAGTGGCTGGGAGTACCTGCGGGCGGCGTACGGCCGTTCGCAGATCACGCTCGTCGACCCCACCACGTTGGTGCCTGGCGACAACGGTGGGGTGAAGGACGACGAGACCACCGGTGGTGCCGACGGCGACACGACCGCCACCACGGTGGGGGTCGCCGAGGAGATGCCCAGCGCGGCCCCTGAGGCCAGCCGCGATGCGATGTACTCCGCCAACGACGGTTCGCCGGTGGACGTGCGGTCGAACTTCGCCGCGCTGGCGCTGTTCGCTCCCACTGTCACCACCGGTGCCGATGGCACCGCATCGGTGGATGTCACGCTGCCCGACAACCTCACCCGCTATCGCGTGATGGTGGTGGCGGTCAGTGGCGCCGACCGCTTCGGCAGTGACGAGGCGAACATCACCGCTCGCCTGCCGCTGGCAGTGCGCCCGTCGGCCCCGCGCTTCGCCAACTACGGCGATGCGTTCGAGCTGCCCGTGGTGCTGCAGAACCAGACCGACGCGCCGCTCACGGTGGACGTGGTGCTCGAGACCGCCAACCTCGCCCCCGGCGAGCCGGTGGGCACCACGGTCACGGTGCCGGCCAACGACCGGGTGGAAGTTCGCTTCCCCGTCAGCACACAGCAGGCGGGAACGGCTGCCTTCCGGGTGACGGCGGTCAGCGGCGACCTGGCCGACTCGGCCACGGTGCAACTGCCCGTGTACACGCCGGCCACGGCCGAGGCGTTCGCCACCTACGGCACCGTCGACAACGGCGCGGTCGACCAGCCGTTGCTCGCACCCACCGGTGTGATCCCGCAGTTCGGCGGGTTGGAGGTCACCACCTCCTCCACGTCGTTGCAGGCACTCACCGACGCGGTGCTCTACATCGTCGACTACAAGTACGAGTCCAGTGACGGCAGGGCGTCGCGCATCATGGCGATCGCCGCGCTGCGCGAGGTGCTCGATGCGTTCGACGCCGAGGGCCTGCCCTCCGCAGCCGAGCTGGAAGCCTCCGTGGCATCCGACATCGCGGCCCTAGCGGCGATGCAGAACGACGACGGTGGCTTCTCGTGGTGGCGTCGCGGTGACATGTCCGAACCGTTCGACACGGTGCAGGTGGCCCACGCGCTCGTGGTCGCCAAGGCCGAGGGCTACACCGTTCCCCGCGACATGTTCGACCGGGTGATGGCGCACATCGCCGACATCGAGTCGTACATCCCCAGCGCCTACGGCGAGTCGGCTCGCGACACGATCCGCGCCTACGCACTGTGGGTGCGGGCGCTCGCCGGCCAGGGCGACACGGCGAAGGCCGACGCGTTCTACGGTGAGCGCCACGACGACCTGGCGGTCGATGCGCTGGCGTGGCTGTGGACCGCGGTGGGCGACGACTCGATCAAGGCCGAGATCGCCCGCACCATCGCCAACCGTGCGGTCGAGACTGCCGGCGCAGCGAACTTCACCACTGGCTACGACGACAGCTCGTACCTGGTGATGCAGAGCGACCGGCGCACCGACGGCATCGTGCTCGACGCGCTGATCGCCAACGACCCGACCAGCGACCTGATCCCGAAGGTGGTCACCGGGTTGCTGGCCAACCAGGTGCGCGGCCGATGGGACAGCATCCAGGAGAACTCGTTCATCCTGCTGGCGCTGAAACGCTACTTCGATGTGTACGAAGCGCAGACCCCGAACTTCGTGGCCCGCGTCTGGTTGGGCGAGCGGTTCGCCGGTGAGCACACGTTCGCCGGCCGCGAAACCGATCGGGCACGGGTGAGCATCCCGATGACCGACGTGGTGGCCGCCGGTGACACCGACCTGGTGCTGTCGAAGACCGGTACCGGGCGGATGTACTACCGCATCGGCCTGCGCTACGCACCCAGCGACCTCACGCTGGACGCGCTGGATCGTGGCTTCACGGTCAGCCGCACGTACGAGGCGGTCGACGATCCCAGCGACGTGTCGCAGGACGCGAACGGCACATGGCACATCAAGGCCGGCGCCCGCGTGCGGGTGAAGCTGACGATGGTGGCCGAGAGCCAGCGCACGCACGTGGCACTGATCGATCCGCTGCCCGCCGGCCTGGAGAGCCTCAACCCCGCGCTGGCGATCACCCAGACGGTGCCCGCCGGCTCGTCGTCCGGCGACGGTGGCGATGGCGGCTACTACCCGATGGAGGACATGTACTGGTGGTGGGGCACGTGGTACCAGCATGAGCAGCTGCGCAGCGATCGCACCGAGGCGTTCACCACACTGCTGCCGGCCGGTGTGTACTCGTATGAGTACATCGCTCGGGCCACCACTCCCGGCACGTTCGTGGTGCCCCCCACGCGTGCGGAAGAGATGTACGCCCCCGAGACGTTCGGCCGCTCGGCCACCGACAAGGTCGTCATCGACTAGCGCTCACCACCACCTGCCCCCCTTCCCCCGGGCCTTCCCCCGGCCTTCCCCCGGCCTTTGTGTCACACACCCACCACGGGCAGCCGTGGCCGGTGTGTGACAGGGGGAGGGGTAGGTTGGCCAGCGTGAACTGGGACCAACTCGTGCAGGGGGTGGAGCTGCCGTTCCACCCCGATCTGAAGGTGCCCGCGCTCAGCGAGGTGCGCCTGGCGGTGCCCGATCCGGCGCCGGTGGCCGACGTGGAACGCACCGTGCGCGATCAGATCGTGGCCCGCTACGCCGACGCGGTCACCCCCGGCATGACGGTGGCCGTGGGCGGTGGCAGCCGCGGCCTCACCGACCGCGTGGCGTTGCTGCGCGGCACGCTGGCCGGCCTGCGCGCACTGGGCGCCGAGCCGTTCGTGGTGCCGGCGATGGGCAGCCACGGTGGGGCGAAGGCCGAGGGCCAGTTGGCGATGATGGCAGCGCTTGGCATGACCGAGGAGTCGTTGGGCGCGGAGATCAGGGCGACGATGGAGACGGTGGAGGTGGCCCGCACCGCAGAGGGCATGCCGCTCTACCTCGACCGTCACGCGGCCGGCGCCGATCGCATTCTGCCGGTGAACCGGATCAAGCCGCACACGTGCTTCCGCGGGCCGCTGCAGAGTGGTGTGTCGAAGATGTGCGTGGTCGGCTTCGGCAAGCAGCCGGGCGCCGCGCAGTTCCACGCCCGCGGCCCGATCGAGATGCGCAACCGCATCATCGACGGCATCGCCGCGCTGAAGGCCACCGGCCGCATCCTGGGCGGCATCGCGTCCATCGAGTCGGCCGCGGGCCATGTGGTGAAGGTGGCCACGCTCACCGCCGATGAGGTGGGCTCGCAGACCGAGATCGACCTCACGCTCGAGTCGGCCGAGCTGGTGCCGCCGCTGCCGTTCGCCGAGATCGACGTGCTGATCGTGGAGAAGGGCGGCAAGGACATCAGCGGCACCACGATGGACCCCAACGTCACCGGCCGCTTCTGGGTGCACGGTCTCGACGACTTCGCCCAACCCGACGTGCGCGCGATCGTCATGCTGGATCTCACCGACATCTCCGCCGGCAACGCGCTGGGCATCGGCACCGCCGACTTCATCCCGGCCGCGCTGGCCAACAAGATCGACTGGCAGAAGACCTACGTCAACACGTTCACCTCAGCGATCGCCGGCCTGCAGCGCTCGAAGATGCCGATGGTGCTGCCCGACGAGGAGGCCTGCATCAAGGCCGCGTTGTCGATGTGCGGCCGTGAGTTCGACGAGCCGGCCAAGGTGGTACGCATCGAGAGCACGCTGCACCTCACCCGCTGCTGGGTCAGCGACGCACTGCTGGGCGAGTTGCCGCCGGGCGCCGAGATCGTCGCGTGAGTTCGCTCGCCGCTGCACTTCGCGAGGTCGTCGGCAAGGATCATGTGCTCACCGATCCCGACATGAAGTCGGGCTACGAGATCGACTGGCTGCGTCAGTACATCGACGACACCCCGTGCGTGGTGCGCCCGCACACGGCCGAGGAGGTGGCCGGTGTGCTGCGTGCGTGCGCCGCTGCGGGCGTGGGTGTGGTGCCGCAGGGTGGCAACACCGGGCTGGTGGGTGGCAGCACGCCGCGGGACGGGGCGGTGGTGCTGTCGATGCAGCGCTTCACCGAGTTGGGCGATGTCGACGTGCGCTCGATGCAGGTCACCGCGGGCGCGGGCGTGACGATCGAACAGTTGCAGTTGCACGCACGCGCCGCAGGGCTGGACTTCGCGGTCGACTGGGGTGCGCGCACCACGGCCACCGTCGGCGGAGCCGTCAACACGAACGCCGGCGGCTCACGGGTGGTGCGCTTCGGCACGATGCGCGCGCAGGTGATGGGGCTGCAGGCGGTGCTGGCCGACGGGTCGATCATCACCCAACTCGGTGGGCTGCCGAAGGAGACCGCCGGGCCATCGCTGGTGCAGTTGCTGGTGGGCAGCGAGGGCACGCTGGCGGTGGTGACGGCCGTGCGGCTGCGGCTGGTGCCGTGGTACCAGCACACCGCGGCTGCGCTGGTGGCGTGCGACTCGCTGATGCACGCGGTGGGTCTGCTGCCTGCGCTGCGCCGGCTACCGAACCTGGATGCCGTGGAAGTGCTGTTGCCCGAGGCGCTGAAGATCGCCTGCAAGCACTTGGGCGTGACGCCGCCGCTCGACCCGGCCTCGGCGGGCGCGTTCGTGATGATCGACTGCGCGGCGCACCGCGACCCCACCGACGAGCTGGCCGAGCTGCTGTCGTCGTACACCGGCGTGCTGGCCGTGGGCGCGCAACGCGACCAGCTGTACGCGATCCGCGACCACGTGACGATCGCGATCGGCGCGTTGGGCAAGCCGTTGAAGCTCGACGTGGCTGTGCCCGTGCTGCACCTCGATCGGTTGGTGCGGGCCGTGCGGGCGGGCCTGCGCGAGCTGGCGCCACGGGCGCAGCTCGTCGTGTTCGGTCACCTCGCCGAGGGCAACCTGCACGTCAACGTGTTGGGCGCGGGCGATGCCGAGGGCGCGCTGAAGGAGTTGGTGCTCACCACGGCGATCGAGCTGGGCGGCACGATCAGCGCCGAGCACGGCATCGGCGTGGCCAAGGCCGAGTGGCTGGAGCGCTTGAAGGGCCCCGCCCACGTGGCCGCGCTGCGGGCGATCAAGGGCGCGCTCGACCCGGGTGGCCTGCTGAACCCTGGCGTGCTGCTGCCGGTGGAGTGAGCCGGCCCACGGCCTGGCCCTGTGCGGCCGTTTCTGGCGGGTCCCCCCTCGCACCCTTTGCCCGTCGTCTCGTAGTTCCGATTTCGAATTGGCCGGGGCGAGTTGGCTGGGGCGGCGGCCAGCCTTGCGCTACCTCGTCCCACCGTTCATGTCGCGTCCGTGACCGCAGATTCCGTGATCAGACCCGCGACTCAGAGCAGAGTTTGATGGTGGACTCGGCCCCGCGACGATCGCCGACGATGTCGTTGGCGTGCAGTTGGGAGAGCCAGCAGAGAGCCCATACCTGACCCGCCCGCGTTGGTGATCGAACCACTCCCCCGGCGGTCCACGTCCATGTCGCGGCTGCGACGACGCTTCCCCGTGATCAGGCCCGCGACACAGAGGCCGATGTGAGTACCCCGCAATTCGAAATCGGAACGACGAGACGGGTGACAAAGGGTGCGGGCGGGCGAGGGCCTCGGGGACGGGGCCGACGCTCTACCCGCGGCGTGCCTCGGCGGCGTCGAGCTGAGCCCGCGTCAGCAGGGCGTGCATCGCCAAGCCGGCGGCCGTCAGCGCCGAGCCGCCGTCGGGGCTGCGGTCGATCACGCACAGCACGTGCTCCACCAAGGCACCGAGCCCACGCAGGTCGCCGGTGCTGATCACCACCTGGCCGCCCGTGGTGATCACGTCTTCCACCACGCACACGCGGCGGCCGGCGATCTCGCTTCCCTCGGCCAGCAGCGCGGTGCCGTACTTCTTGGCCTCCTTGCGCACGAACGCGGCGGGCAGGCCGGTGTGCAGCGACAGCGCGGTGGCGATGGGAATGCCACCCATCTCCAGGCCGGCCAGCACCTCGGTGCCGGCGGGGATCATCGGCGCCAGCGCCTCGGCAATGCGGCCCAGCAGCGCGGGCTGCGCCTCGAAGCGATACTTGTCGAAGTATTCGGTGGCGATCTGGCCCGAGCGCAGCGTGAACGTGCCGGTCAGGCGGGCGACGGCGTTGATGTCGTCGGCGAGAGCGGCGAGGGCGTCGGGCGAGTGCGTCATCCGCTCAGTCTTGCGGCTGGCGAGCGTGGCGCACCAACGCTTCTTGCGCCACCGTCGCCACGTGCGTGCCATTCTGCGCGAACACGTGGCCGATGCCCAGCCCGCGGGCGCCCTGGTACGAGTGCGAGGAGATGTCGTACAGGTGCCACTGGTCGGCCTTCACCGGGCGGTGGAACCAGATCGTGTGGTCGAGGCTGGCCGACATGGTGAGCTCGTTGCCGTTGGGGCCGCTGAACGCCGGATGGCAGGCGCGCACCGAATCGATCGGCACGTCGTCGCTCATGTATGCCAGCCAGCAGCGGTGCAGCAGCTCGTCGGCGGGCAGCGGGCCGGCGACCTTCATCCACACCGCCATCCGGCCGGTGCCGTCGCGGTGCACCGCACCGAGCCGTGAGCGTTCGATCGAGCGACGGTCGAACGTGTCGGTCCACGCATCGCTGGCGACATCCTGCGGCCCGGGCAGCGTGGTGTCGAACTGCACCGTCTGCACGTCCTCGGTCTGCTCGGCCACGTGGAACGACGCTTCGAGGTTGAGGATCGCGCCCACTGCCTGGCGGGCCACCACGCGCCGAGTTGCGAAGCTGCGGCCGTTGCGGATGCGATCGACCTCGAAGCGGATCGGCTCTGTGTGGTCGCCGCGGCGGATGAAGTACGACCGCAGCGAGTGCACCATCAGGTTCGGCTCGACCGTGGCCGCGGCGGCGCGCAGCGATTGGGCAACGATCTGCCCGCCGAACAAGCCACCCCACGGGTACTGCGGACCCTGGCCCACGTACGTGTCGGGGCCGTGTGATTGGAGATCGAACAGTTCGCTGGCGGCCATGGGGACAGCTTGCCTCAGCCGAGGTGCAGGGCGTCGAGCGCATCGACACCGCGACCCGCGTGCCGTATGGCACGTGCCAGGTCGAACGCCTCGTCGAGCACGGTGGCGGGCACCGTGACGCGCGGGTCGGCCTCGAGCAGTTCGCGGAACATGCGGCCTTCGTCCCACGAGCGGGCGGCGTTCTCCTGCACGATGCGGTACGCCTCGTCGCGCGACAGCCCGGCCTGCACCAGGCCCAGCAGCACGGGCTGGCTGAACACCAGGCCGTAGCTGCTGTTGAGGTTGTCGATCATCCGCTGCGGGTACACCTGCAGCCCCTGCACGAGCCGGTTCATGCGGCGCAGCACGTAGTACGCCAGCAGTGCGCTGTCGGGCAGCACGATGCGCTCGACCGAGCTGTGCGAGATGTCGCGCTCGTGCCACAACGCCACGTCCTGCAGGCCGGCCTGCAGGTTGCCGCGCAACACGCGCGACAGGCCACTGATCGTCTCGGCGGCGATGGGGTTGCGCTTGTGGGGCATCGCGCTGGAACCCTTCTGGCCCGGCTTGAAGCCCTCCTGCGCCTCGCGCAGTTCGGTGCGCTGCAAGTGGCGCAGCTCGACCGCGATCAGCTCCATCGTGCTGCCCACCGACGCGCACGCGTACAGGAACTGCGCGTGGCGGTCGCGGGCGATCACCTGCGTGGCCGGCACCGCATGCAGATCGAGCGCCGCGGCGACGTGCTGCTCGATCGAGGGGTCGACGTTGCTGAACGTACCCACCGCGCCGCTGAGCTTGCACACGGCCACCACTCGGCGGGCCTCGACGAGGCGAGTGCGGTCGCGGTCGACCTGCAATGCCCACAGCGCCACCTTCGCCCCGAACGTGGTGGGTTCCGCGTGCACGCCGTGCGTGCGCCCGATCATCACCGTGTCGCGGTGCTCGCGGGCCAGCAGCACGAGTGTGCGCAGCAGCTCGGTGGCCGCGGCGATCAGCTGGTCGCACGCGTCGCGCAGCATCCAGCACCACGCGGTGTCCACCACATCGCTCGACGTGAGGCCGTAGTGGATCCATGCGCCGGCGGGTTTGCCGATGCGATCCTGCACCACATCGACGAACGCGGCCACGTCGTGGTCGGTGATCGCCTCGCGCTCACAGACGGCCTCCACGAATGCCTCGTCGACGATCGGCGAGCGCTGGCGGCAGGCGCGAGCGTCGGCCTCGGGCACCACGCCCAACAGCGCGTGGGCTTCGGTGGCCAACAGCTCGATCTCCAGGTAGCGGTCGAAGCGGGCCGTGTCACTGAAGATGTTGGCCATCTCCGGGAGCGTGTAGCGGGGGATCATCGGCTCATCACCCTATTGCCACGTCACGTAGCTCTCGCGCTCGGCGCCGGTGCCGACGATGCGCACGGGGATGCCCACTTCCTTCTCCACGAGCGCGATCAGCGCCCGCGCACCGGCGGGCAAGTCGTCGACCTCGGTGGTGGCGCTGATGTCGGTGAGCCACCCGGGCAGCACCGCGTACACGGGCCGGCCGTCGGCGGTGTACTCGGTGCACACCTTGATCTCGTCGAACGTGTCGAGCACATCGAGCTTGGTGAGCGCCAGCTCGGTGAGGCTGTTGATGCGCACGGCCTTGCGCAGCATCACCACGTCGAGCCAGCCGCAGCGGCGGCGACGGCCGGTGACCGTGCCGAACTCGCGGCCGATCTCCACCAGCTTGTCGCCCAGCTCGTCGGTGAGCTCGGTGGGGAACGGGCCGCTGCCCACGCGGGTGCTGTACGCCTTGGTGATGCCGACGATGCGGGTGAGGTAGCGCGGCCCGATGCCGCTGCCCACGCACGCTCCGCCGGCCGTGGGGTTCGACGACGTGACGAACGGGTAGGTGCCGTGGTCGAGGTCGAGGAACGTGGCCTGCGCGCCTTCCAGCAGCAGCGCATCGTCGCGATCGAGTGCCTGGTGCAGCATCTCCACCGTGTCGACCACGTAGGGCGCCAGGCGGGCGCCGAGTGCGGCGAACTGGGCGACCACGGCCTCCACGTCGAGCGCCTCGCCGCCCAGCGCGACGATCTCGTGGTTGTGCGCGGTGGCCTGGTTGCGCACCGCGGTGGCGAACGTGTCGGGGTGCAGCACGGCCTCGGCGCGAATGCCGATGCGGCGGGCCTTGTCGGCATAGGCCGGGCCGATGCCCTTCAGCGTGGTGCCGATGCGATCGTCGCCGCGGCCGGCCTCGTAGAGCGCGTCGAGCGACTGGTGCCACGGGAAGATGAGGTGGCACTGGCTGCTGACCTTCAGCTTGGCGCAGCTGATGTTGCGGCTCTCGAGCGTGTCGATCTCCTTGAACAGCGTGGGCAGATCCACCACCACGCCGTTGCCGATGACGGGCACGATGTGCGGGTACAGCACGCCGCTGGGGATCAGCTGCAGCGCATAGCGCTCGGTGCCCACCACCACGGTGTGCCCCGCGTTGTGGCCACCCTGGTAGCGCACGACGTGCGTGTGCTCGGCAGCCAACAGATCGATGACCTTGGCCTTGCCCTCGTCGCCCCACTGGGCACCTACGACAACTGTGACGGGCATGTGGCAACGCTCCTCGGGAGTGACCGGAACGTGACAGGAGCCTACTCTCCTCTAGCCTCAACACTCATGCCGGTGATGCGACGGATGACGTGGGCGCAGATGCACGAGCCCGAGCGGCGCGCCCTGTGTGATCGTGGGCTGGAGGCGATCTTCGATTCGAGCCTCAAGGCTGCGATCGGGAAGATCATCGACGACGTGCGCGAGTACGGCGACGAAGCCGTGTGCCGTGCACTCCGCGACTTCGACAAGGTGACGCTGACGCCCGACCAGTTGCGTGCCACCGAGCACGAGATCGCGTCGGCCGCCGTGGCACCCGAGGTGAACGCGGCGATCGACGATGCGATCACCCACCTGCGCGCGTTCAACGAGCAGCTGATGCAGCGGGCGCAGGACTGGAGCTTCGTCAGCGAGCCGGGCCTCACCGTCGGCGAGAAGATCACGCCCATCACCTCGGCGGGCCTGTTCGTGCCCAGCGGCAAGGCCAGCTACCCCAGCGTGGCCTACCAACTGGCGGTGCCCGCCACGGTGGCCGGTGTGCCCACGCTGGCGCTGGTGGTGCCGCCCATGCCCGACGGCAGCGGCCGAATCGACCCGGCCGTGCTGGTGGTGTGCCGCAAGCTGGGCATCACCAACGTGTTCCGCGTCAACGGGCCGGCCGGCGTCGCCGCCCTCGGGTTCGGCACGCAGACGATCCCACAGGTACGCAAGATCGTCGGCCCTGGCAGCCCGCCAGTGGCCTGCGCGCAGGTGGAGATGCAGCGCTACGGCGTGGCCACGATGATGATCCTGGGCCCCACCGAGAGCGTGGTGATCGCCGACGACAGCGCCGACCCGGCGTTCACCGCCGCCGACCTGCTGAACGAGGCAGAGCACGGCACCGATTCGGCCGTGCTGCTGATCACCCCGTCCAGCACCTTCGCCGATGCGGTGGATGCCGCGCTGGAACAGCAGTTGGCTGCCTTGCCGGTGGCCCGCGCTGATGCCGCTCGCGCCGCGCTCGGCCCGAACGGCGGGTGCGTGTTCGTGGGGTCGCTGGCCGAGGCCGCAGAGGTGGCCAACCAGTGGGCGCCCGAGCATTTGCAGGTCGCGGTCGCGCGGTCGGCCGAAGCCGAGCTGCTCGAGCTGCTGGTGAACGCGGGCGAGATCCTGATCGGCCAGTCCACGCTGTTCAGCGCGGGCAACTTCGTGATCGGCTGCCCGGCCAGCCTGCCCACGGGTGGCTTTGCCCACGTCAGCAGTGGCATCACCGCCGACACGTTCCTCAAGCGCACGGCTGTGGCCCGCTCCGACGCTGCGGCACTCGCGCGCATGACGCCCACGATCATGGCGATGTGCGCGCACGAGGGCTTCCCGGCGCACGCCAACGCCGCGGCGATCCGCGAGCTGGGTCGTTGACCCACGACATCGCGCCGGGCATCATCGGCGCCGAGGCGGAGCGTCACGCCACCAACCTCGAGCTGTTCCTCGACCTCGTGTTCGTGTTCGCGGTCACCCAGATCGCGTCGATGATCAGCCACTACCCGTCAGCCGGTGGCACGGCCCGCGCGTTCGTGGTGGCGCTGTTGGTGTGGTGGCAGTGGTCGCAGTTCACGTGGGCCGGTTCGGCGATCGACCTGCAGCGCCAGGCGCGCACCCGCGTGCTGGTGCTGTCGCTGATCCCGGTGACGCTGTTGATGACGATCGCGATTCCCGAGGCGTTCCACGACACCGCCATCTGGTTCGGTGCCGCCTACTTCGGCGTGCAGGTTCTGGTGCTCGGCATGCAAGGTTCGTTCGCGCTCGTCGACCCCGTCACCCGCCCCGCCTTCATCCGCTACACCTCGTTCGCGATCGTTGCCCCAGCCGTCGTGTTGGCCGGCGCGTTCTTCCACGGGCACGTGCGCGGGGGCATGTGGTCGGTGGCCGCGTGCATCAACCTGCTCGCCGGGCTGCGTGCGGCGAAGGGCGAGTGGGCGATCAACCCGGTGCACTTCGCCGAGCGACATGCGCTGTTCGTGATCATCGCGCTCGGTGAGGTGCTGGTGGCGGCCGGCGCATCGGCCGCCGACATCGGGCTGAACGGCCGCACGATGCTGGCGATCGTGGTGTCGGTCGCTGTGGCGTGCATGTTGTGGTGGGCGTACTTCGCGTTCATCCCCGAGGTGGGCGAGCACCGCCTGCGCGAGGCCACCGGCGCGGCCCGCGGCGTGTTGGCCCGCGACGTGTACACGTTCGGCCACTTCCCCCTCGTGTTCGGGCTGGTGCTGTACGCCGTGGTGGTGAAGCACCTCGTGCAGCATCCGAACGGCCATCTCACGTGGGACGATCGTTGGCTGCTGGGCCTGTCCGTCGCGTTCTTCGTGGGTGGGCTGTTGATGATCCAGTTCCGCGCGGTGCGGCGGCTGGCGCCGGAACGCCTGGTCGCCATCCCCGTCGCGGCCGGCCTGTGCGCGTTGGGGGTGTACATCCCCGCGTTGGTGGTGGTGGCGCTGGTGGCCGGTGTGTACAGCGTGATGACCGCCATCACCTGGCATCGCTACCGCTCCAACCGGTGACAGAACGACGACGCGGGAGTACGGTGACGCCCATGACACAGCGACCTGCCGTCGGGGTGGTTCGGATGGCATGCGCAGCACTGGCGCTGACGGTGGTGACTGGGTGCGGTTCAGGCTCGGGTTCGTCGCCGCGCACAGATGCGACCACGTCTGGGTCGACCGCACAGACGACCGGTGGGCTACCGATAGTTTCAACCCTCACCACCGCCCCGTCGGCGGGTGTGTCCACGCGTCCGTGTGACGTGGTGCTCGACGAACACGTCGGCACCGCGTTCGGCGGTACCGCCACGCTCGTGGGCAACACCATCGACACCAATGCGCAAGAGTGCACCTGGACCGTGGCCGGCCCCCAGCTCAACGGCACCGTGTACATCACCGTGCGGTACCCCGACCCGGCCTCGCAGAACGCCAGGGCGGCCGACGCGCTGGCGCTCATGCAGTACAGCCACGACTTCATCATCGAGACCTACCCCGACATGGCGCCGTTCATCGAGGAGGTCGCCGGCGTCGGCGAGTACGCGTACCTCAACACGCGGACGCGGACGATCGAGGTGGCCGTTTCACCGGAGTTGGCTCTCAGTGTGCAGTTCGTGACCTCGGCCACCGGCGATTTCGGTACGCCCATCTCCGATGCTGTGCGGGCGGCCCTCGCGGCCGCAGCGTTGGCGGTTGCTCCCGATCTCTTGGGTGCCTGATGTCGCGCCCGAGTGCCGTCGGCAGGCTCGGACTGGCGCTCGGCATCCTGGCGTCGGCGACGTTCGTCGGCTGCTCGAACTCGTCGCAGTCGGAACCCACCGGCGACGCCGGCACGACGACTACGGCGGCTGGTGAGCCGTCACCGCTGGAGCTGTTCGGCGACGCGCTGTCGTCGCGCCTCGAGCCCGACGGCATGATCGACAAGCAGCTCGCGCTCGACCTGTACGCGAGCGTGTACGGCCACGCCACCGAGCTGGGGGCGACACCGCTGGCGGGCGCGAACACCGAGGGCACGCAGGCGTTGAGCGCCGTGCTCGGGCACTGGGACGAACTCACCACGGCGCAGCAGACCGTGATCACCGCCGACCTCGCGGTGGCGCCAGCGCGGTCGGTCACGGTCGACCCCTCGGCGGGCAACGGGGAGGGCTCGGCGCTGGTCTCGCGCCGTCGCGACGATCCGATGCGGACGATCGTGCAGAACGCGGCGAACCAGATCGCGATCGGGTGGGGCTCGATCCTGCCGGTATCCGTGCAGATCGACGTCATGCTCGACGACCTGCCGACCACCGAAGGCCACGCCCCGCCGTGGGCAGACGCTCGGCCGGCGACCGCCTCGGGCGCGGTGATGACGGATCCCACGACGTACGGGCTGTGCATCGTGCGCGTGTTCCCGACGATGGCCGGGAAACCGGAGATGGACATCATCGCGGCGCTGGCCCACGAGACCTTTCATTGCTTCCAATTCGTGGGGCACACCCTCGCGGGTCTGCTGGGACTGGGTCAGTGGGTAGTGGAGGGCCAGGCTCAATGGGTGGGTGCCACCGTCGCCGGAGGCGGAAGCCTGGTCACCGACTGGTGGCGCTTCTGGCTGGCGCAGCCGCGCCCGTTGTGGGCCCGCACGTATGACGCCTTCGCCATCTATGCCTCGCTCGACCGGCGCGGCGAGGACGTGTGGAGCATCTTCCACCGGATGCTCGCCGGCGCGCCGGGCTTCGAATCGATGTATGCGACGATGGCCGGCAGCCGCGGCACCGCGTTCCTCGGCGATGTGTCCGTCGATCGCGCCGTGATCCCTGATCTCGGCGCGGTGTGGATGCCCGCTGGCCCGGGAGTGCCAACAGGCCTGAGCGGGCCGCTCCTCGACGCTGCCGCCCCTGGCGACGTGGTCGACCTGACCTTCCAGGTCAAAGCGTTCAACACCGCCGCCGAGGGGCTGCGGGTGAACGACCCGGTGGTCATCGTGTCGTCGGACAGCGCCCCGTGGGCGGTGGGTGTTGCTGACGACTACCAGGTGCAGACTGCGGCCGGCGAGGTGGCCCTGTGCCTGCGCAACGAGTGCCGCTGCCCCGATGGGCAACTCGTCGCCGCGCGGGCAGTCGGTGACCATTCGGCGGTCGGTATCGGCGTCGCCAATGCGACCCTCCTGCCGATCACCGTCCAGGTGCACGTGACGAGCCTTCCTCTGGATGATGCGTGCGCGCGCCTGGCCAGGGCCGCGGAGGCACCTGTGGCGTGCCTGATCGGCCGCTGGCGGCTCACCGAGCAGGTCTTCGGCGCGGACTTCTTGCCGGGCATCGCAGCAGCGGGCCTCAGCGGTGGCGTCGGCGGTCGCGTCCTGGTGATCCACTCTGATGGCAGCTACACGATGACCGACGACGGGTCCGACCCCACGACAGGAAGCTCGGCCATCGGGGGGATGGTGGTCGTGGTGCTCGTGGTGCTCACTGGTCAGATCGACGGCACCATGTCCGTTGTGGGCGACCAGGCGACGTTCCAGTCCACCTCGGCGGTTGTTCATCTTCATCTCGAAGAGACGTTCCCCGGCAGCGGACTACCGCCGATCGTGGTCGATCAGGATCTCAACGACACATCGGTGTTCGGCCACGGCGAGGCCGTGGTCACCTGCGCCGACTCGTCGCTCGTGCTCGCGTTCGCGAACGCGACGTTCCGCTACGCACTGATGTAGTTCGCGGCTGCGCTAGAGCAGGCCGCGGCGATTGGCGCGCATGGCGGCGAGTTCGGTGGTGAGCAGGTCGATGTGCTCCACCTCTTCGGCGGCCAACTCGCGGTACAGGATCGCCGCGGTGGGGGTGGCCAGGTCGATGCGGGTGCGGAAATAGGCCTCGGCGCGGCGTTCGAGGTCGATCGCCATGCCCAGCAGATCCAGCGGGTCGGTGGCGTCGCGGCTGCCGCCGGCCTGCAGCATGCCCGGGTGCAGGTTGCCGTCGGCCCCAGGGGGCGGGGGCAGGTGGTAGCGGCGCACGAGGGTCTCGATGTGCTCGCCCTCCATCGTGGCCAAGCGCTCGAACGTGTCGCGCAGAGCGTTGTCGTGCGTGTGCAGCGCGGCAGCGACGTAGAAGTCGCGGCCACCGAGTTCGATCTCGAACGCCTTGCGGATGGCTTCCTGCGCCTCGTCGTTGATCGCCGGCGGATCGGCCAGATCGAGCTCGCCACCGCACGCGCTGCAGCGGCCGTAGGGGAACGCGAACCCGTCGCTGCGCTTGTCGCACTGCGTGCACTTCCAGGCCAACACCGACTCGGCGCAGCAGATGCCCTCGTCGCCGTCGTCCATCGGGCGGCGACAGCGCGGGCAGGTGTGCTGGGTGCCGACGGTGACGGGCACCGGATCGACCCCGGTGGCGAGGTACTCATTGATCGCCGCGGCGGCGCGGCGGCCGGCACCCATCGCGAGGATCACCGTTGCACCACCGGTGACGATGTCGCCGCCGGCGAACACCCCGGGCAGCGAGGTGGCCTGGGTGATCGGGTCGGCGGCGACGTAGCCGCGACCATCGAGGCCCAGCCCCGGGGTGTTGCGGGTGATGATCGGGTTCGGGTTGGTGCCCAGGGCCACGATCACCGTGTCGCACTCGATCTCCAGCGTGTCGCCCGTGCCGATCGGCTTGCGGCGGCCCCAGTCGTCGGGCTCGCCCAGTTCCATCCGCTCGACGCGCAGGCCGCGCACGTTGCCGTCGCCGTCGACCAGCACCTCCAGCGGGTTGTGCAGGAACATGAACTCGACACCCTCATCCTCGGCGTGGTGCAGCTCCTCCGCGCGCGCCGGCGCCTCGGCGCGGCTGCGGCGGTACACACAGCGCACGTCGGCGCCCAACCGCTTGGCCACGCGCAGGCAGTCCATCGCCGTGTTGCCCGCGCCGATCACCACGACGTCCTTGCCGATGCCGACGGGGGTGTCGATGTCGGGGAAGCGATCGCCACCCATCAGGTTCACGCGGGTGAGGAACTCGTTGGCGCTGATCACCCTACCGGCGTTCTCGCCGGGGATGCCGAGGAACGACGGTGCGCCCGCGCCCACCCCGAGGAACACCGCGTCGTAGCCACGCGGCCCCAGCAGATCCTGCACGGTGAACGTGCGGCCGACCACCTTGTCGGTCTCGAACGTCACACCCATCTCCGCCAGCCCGGCGACCTCGCGGTCGATGATCTCGCGAGGCAGGCGGAACGAGGGGATGCCATAGCGCAGCACGCCCCCGGCCACGTGCAGCGCCTCGTAGACCGTGACCTCCACGCCTGAGCGGGCGAGGTCGGCCGCGCAGGCCAGGCCGGCGGGGCCCGAACCAACGACCGCGACCCGTTTGCCGGTGGGCGCGGCGAGTTCCTGGTGGCTGCCCACGCCGTGGTCGCCGATGAACCGCTCGAGGCGGCCGATCGCCACCGGCTCCATGCGGCGGCCGATCACGCACTGCGCCTCGCACTGCGACTCTTGCGGGCACACCCGGCCGCACACCGACGGCAGGATGTTGGCCTCGTGGATCACGTCGAGCGCGGCATCCACGTCGCGCACCAGCAGGTGGCGGATGAACCTCGGGATGTCGATCGAGACCGGGCAGCCCTCGATGCAGGTGGGGCGGCTGCACTGCAGGCACCGTTCGGCCTCGCGCATCGCCTCCGTGAGCGAGTAGCCCAGCGTCACCTCGTCGAACGTGCGCGCCCGGATGCGCGGGTCGCGCTCGGGCATCGGCACCCGTGTGGGCTCGATGTCCTTCAGCTTCTTGTACGTGCGGCGGCCTTCCACGAACAGCTGCTGCTCCACCTGGCAGCGGTGTTCGTAGTCCTGTGCGGCCGCCTGCTCTTCGCTCTTGAAGCGGCGCTGGCGGGCGAGCAGTTCGTCGAAGTCGACCGCATGGGCGTCGAAGTCGGGGCCTTCCACGCAGGCGAAGCGGGTGACGCCGTCCACGCTGACACGACACGAGCCGCACATGCCGGTGCCGTCCACCATGATCGTGTTCAGCGACACCACGGTGGGCACGCCGGCGGCGCGGGTGGTCTCGGCGCAGGCGCGCATCATCACCATCGGCCCGATCGCCACCACCAGGTCGGGGCGATCCCGCTCGACCACCTCGGCCAGCGCGTCGGTGACCAGGCCCTGGCGGCCCGAGCTGCCGTCGTCGGTGCAGACGATCACCTCGTCGGCCCACTGGCCGAGGTGATCCACCCAGAAGGCCAGGTCGATCGAGCGGAAGCCCACGATCACGGTAGTGCGGTTGCCGGCCTGCTTGAACGCCCGCAGTTGCGGGTAGATCGGGGCCACGCCCAGGCCACCACCCACCAGCACCACGTGCCCGACCTGCTCGATGTCGGTGGGCACGCCCAGCGGCCCCACCACGTCGGCGAACTCGTCACCCTCGTGGTAGTGGTCGCGCATCTCGGCGGTGGAGCGGCCCAGCGCTTGCACCACCAAGGTGATCGTGCCCGCCGCGGCGTCGTAATCGGCGATGGTGAGCGGCACCCGCTCGGCTCCCTCGTGCAGGCGCACCATCACGAACTGGCCGGGCCGCGCCGAACCGGCAATGTCGGGCGCCTCCACGTCCCAGAGGAACGTGGTGGGCGACAGCTCCTGGCGGCGGGCGATCCGGTACATCTCCCGGGAGAGTAGGCGCACGTGAAGTGCACTTACTACTGACCTTGGTCACTACTGGTGCCTTCCGGCCTAGAGTCCGGGTCATGTCTCCCATCGCCATCGAAGCCGACGGGCTGCGCAAGACGTTCAAGGATGTCGTCGCCGTCGACCACATTTCCCTCGCGGTGCCACGGGGTTCCGTGCTCGGCCTGCTGGGGGTGAACGGTGCCGGCAAGACGACGATGGTGCGAATGCTCACCACGGTGCTGAAGCCCGACAGCGGCAAGGGCCTGGTGAACGGGTTCGACGTGGTGCACCAGCAGCAGGCGGTGCGCCGCAGCATCGGCTTGGCCGGCCAGTACGCGGCCGTCGACGAGAACCTCACCGGCCGCGAGAACCTGGTGCTGGTGGGGCGGCTGAACCACATGGCCAAGCCGGCGGCCCGCGAGCGCTCTACCGAACTGCTCGACCAGTTCCGCCTCACCGACGCCGCCGATCGGCCGGTGCGCACCTACTCGGGGGGCATGCGCCGCCGGCTCGACCTGGGCGCGGCGTTGGTCACCCACCCGCCGATCCTGTTCCTCGACGAACCCACCACCGGCCTCGACCCCTCCAGCCGGCTCGACCTGTGGGCTGTGATCGAAGGGTTGGTCAGCGACGGCACCACGGTGCTGCTCACCACGCAGTACCTGGAAGAGGCCGATCGCCTGGCCGACAACATCGTGGTCATCGACGGTGGCCTGGTGGTGGCCGAAGGCACCGCCAAGCAACTGAAGTCGCGTCTGGGCGACACGGTGATCGAGTTCGAGTTCCGGTCGCCCGCCGATGCCGCCCATGCGGCCGACGTGCTGGGCAGCGTCACCAGTGCGGGCACGATCGTGCGGGTGGTGATGAGCGAGGGCCCCAACACCCTGCGCGAGGCCCTCAACCGGCTGGAGACTGCCGGCCTGGTGCCCGGCCACGTGGCGCTGCGCGAACCCACCCTCGACGACGTCTTCCTCACCCTTACCGGATCGGCCAGTGGAGACCCCTCATGAACACCACTGCATCTCACCAGGCCCCCACGTTCCCGCCCATCTCCACCAGCCCCGGCGTGGGCTTCGGCTGGGCCGTGCGCGACACCATGGCGATGGTGTGGCGCAACCTCACGATGTTGCGCCGCGTGCCGCAGCTGCTGGTGTTCGCGCTGGTGCAGCCGCTGATCTTCGTGTTCATGTTCCGCTACGTGTTCGGCGGGGCGATCAACAGCGGCTCGGCCGGCGTGCCGTACGTCGACTACCTGATGCCCGGCATCTTCGTGCAGACCGTCACGTTCGGGGCGATCAACACCGCCGTCGGTCTGGCGGAGGACAAGAACAAGGGTTTGCTCGAGCGGCTGAAGTCGTTGCCGATGAGCCGCAGCGCGGTACTCGGTGGCCGGGTGCTGGCCGACACGGCACGCGACGTCGTGATCGTGGTGCTCATGCTGAACATCGGGTTCCTCGTCGGGTTCAACACGCACACCAACGTGGTGAAGGTGATCGGTGGCGTGGGCCTGATGGTGCTGTTCGGCTTCGCGATCTGCTGGATCTTCGCCGTGATCGGGCTGTCGGTCAGCAACGGCGAGGCCGCACAGGCGGCGGCGTTCCCGCTGCTCGCCCCGCTCACGTTCGCCAGCAACGCGTTCGTGCCCACCGCGTCGATGCCCGACTGGCTGGCCTGGTGGGCCGACCGCCAGCCGCTCAGCGTCACCGTGCGCGGCGTGCGGGCGCTGATGTTGGGCACCGAACCCACCGACTACGTGTGGGGCTCGATCATCTGGTCGCTGGCGATCACGCTCGTGCTCGCGCCGATCGCGGTGCGGCGGTTCCGCAACAGCTGAGCACCACCCACTCGCGCGAACGGCCCGAAGGCCGTGTCATGGTTGCGTCAAGACCACGTGGGCTGCAACCGGCATGATCTGACGCCGTCGCGCGCAGCGTGAGCCGCTGTGTGCCGCCCGCGGGCGAGTGTGCCGCCTGTCCTGTGGCGTGTCGCACCGATCGGACGTACCTTGAAACCAGAGGTTCCCAGGGATTCGAAGGGTTCCACATCTCCTTCGAACGGCCCGACCGGAGCCACAGGAGGTGGAACGATGAACGCAAGGACTCGGATCTCACGGTCACTCGCAGTGTTCGTCACTGGCGCAGCGATCACCACGGCGGGCGCGATATTCGGTACGGCGAACGCGGATGGTGCCAGTGGAGTGTTCTCCAGCCTCGGGGCTGGACTGAACGTGTCCACCAACACCGGCACGCGTCCGGCGTATGTGTTGAATCTCGACTTGGATGGTGGCGGCACGTTGAAGACGTACTGCATCGACCTCAACACGACCACGCAGTACGGCGTGGCCTACAACGAGGCGACCTGGGAAGAGGGCAACGTGCCGAATCTCGGCAAGGTCACCTGGGTGCTGGGCCACGGCTACCCGACGGTGACGGCGGCTGCGCTGATGGCCACCATCAACGCGACGATCGAGCCCGACCTGGTCAGCCTGTCCGACAGTGAAGCTGCTGCGGGTACGCAGGCTGCGGTGTGGCACTTCTCCGACAGCTCCAACCTGACCGGGTCGAACCCGGCGGGCGTGCTGGCGGTGTACACCTACCTCATCACAAATGCCGTGTCGGTCTCCGAGCCGGCACCGAGCCTCGCGATCCTGCCCGCCACGTTGAGCGGTCCGGTCGGTGAGCGGATCGGCCCGTTCACCGTCACGACATCGGCGGCGTCGGTTGCACTGTTGGCAACCGGTGGCGTGATCACCGACGCAGTCGGCAATCCGCTGGTGACGGTCGGCAATGGTGACACGTTCTACATCACCATCGCTGCCGAGGGATCGGTCACGATCACGGGCACAGCAACCGCGACGTTGAGCTCCGGTCGGGTGTTCATCACCACGGCAAGCTCGCCGAAGCAGAAGCTGATCGCAGCTCGTGCGACCACGGCCCAGGTCGTGGCGTCGGTCGAGGCGCAGGCCACGACCACCACTACTACCGCAACGGTGCCGACCACCGATCCGGTTCCCACCACGGACCAGGTCGAGGTGGAGCCGCCGGTGCAGTCGACGACAACGATCGTCGCCGACCTGCCCGCCTCTGGACGTAGCTCGGCATCCTTGCTGGCGATCGCCTTGGGCATGACGATGATGGGCGGGGCGACATTGATGGCGACTCGCCGTCGCTCCATCTGATCATCCACCTCCCATGAACCAAGACGGCCCGGTCGGCGCATGTGGCGCCGACCGGGTTCCCGCGCAACTGGCCTCGCGCGGGACTTCGTCCCCTTGCCAGTGCGCGGTGGTGGCGCGACAACCGCACTACAGGACGTGACACACGAGGAGGCGCTGTGAACCTTCATGCAGTCGTTGGCGACGAGATCGTGGTCGACAACATGGATCTGGGCCACCCGCCGCGCACGGGCGAGGTACTGGAGGTTCTCGGCGCTGCTGACGAGACGCATTATCGGGTGCGCTGGGACGACGGCCACGAGAGCGTGTTCTTCCCTGCCAGCACAGCGCACGCGGTGCACCTCAAGCAGTGAGCGTCAGCTGGTGAGCGTGAGGCGGCCGTCGGCCACGTCGACCGTCACGGTGTCGCCCTCGGCCACCTGACCGCCGAGGATCAGCAACGCCGACGGGTCGGCGATCTCGCGCTGGATCACACGCTTCAGCGGGCGGGCGCCGAACGACGGGTCGTAGCCCTCGTGGGCCAGCCAATCGAGCGCCGCGTCGGTGATCGTGAGCGTGACGCGCCGGTCGGCCATGCGGTCGCGCAACTTGGCGGTCTGGATGGTGACGATCCGTCGCAGGTCGTGCTCGGTGAGCGCTCGGAAGCGGATGATGTCGTCGACGCGGTTGATGAACTCGGGCTTGAAGAACGTGGAAGGGTCGCCGGCCAGGTTGCTGGTCATGATCAGCACCACGTTGGTGAAATCCACCGTGCGACCCTGGCCGTCGGTGAGCCGGCCGTCGTCGAGCACCTGCAGCAGCACGTTGAACACGTCGGGGTGGGCCTTCTCGATCTCGTCGAGCAGGATCACACTGTAGGGGCGGCGGCGCACGGCCTCGGTGAGCTGGCCGCCCTCGTCGTAGCCCACGTACCCGGGGGGCGCGCCGATCAGGCGGGTGACGCTGAACTTCTCCATGTACTCGCCCATGTCGATGCGCACCATGCTCTTCTCGTCGTCGAACAGGTACTCGGCGACGGCTCGGGCCAGTTCGGTCTTGCCCACGCCGGTGGGTCCGAGGAACATGAACGAGCCGATCGGCCGGTTGGGGTCGCTGAGCCCGGCGCGTGAACGGCGGATCGCGTTGGCCACCGCGGTGACCGCGTCGTCCTGGCCGATCACCCGCTGGTGCAACTGCTCTTCGAGGTGCACCAGCTTGCTCATCTCGCCTTCCATCAGCCGGCTGACGGGCACGCCCGTCCACTTGCTGACCACCTCGGCGATGTCTTCGGCATCCACCTCTTCCTTCAGCATGCGGGTGCCCGACTGCGTGTCGTCGAGGTGCGCGGTGGCCTCGTCGATGCGCCGTTCGAGTTCGGGCACACGACCGAAGCGGATCTCGGCGGCGACGTTGAGGTCGGTCTCGCGCTCCAGCTGGGTGCGCAGGCCCTCCAGTTCTTCCTTCAGCGAGCGGATCGCGTCGATCGCCTGCTTCTCGTTCTCCCAGTGCGCCTTCATCGTGTGCGCCTGGGCGTTCAGCGTGGCCAACTCGTCGACGATCGTCTCCAGCCGCTCCTTCGACGCGGTGTCGGTCTCCTTGGCCAGCGCGACCTCCTCGATCTCCAACTGCAGGATGCGCCGCTGCACCACGTCGATCTCGGTGGGCAGCGAGTCGATCTCGATGCGCAGCTTGCTGGCCGCCTCGTCCATCAGGTCGATCGCCTTGTCGGGCAGGAAGCGGTTGGTGAGGTAGCGGTTGGAGAGCACGGCCGCGCTCACCAGCGCCGAGTCTTGGATGCGCACACCGTGGTGCACCTCGTAGCGCTCCTTCAGGCCGCGCAGGATGCCGATCGTGTCCTCCACGGTGGGCTCGCCCACGTACACCTGCTGGAAACGGCGCTCGAGCGCAGGGTCTTTCTCCACATACTTGCGGTACTCGTCGAGCGTGGTGGCGCCGATCATCCGCAGCTCGCCGCGGGCCAGCATCGGCTTGATCATGTTGCCCGCGTCCATCGCGCCTTCGGCCCCGCCGGCGCCGACGATCGTGTGCAGTTCGTCGACGAACGTGATCACCTCGCCGGCCGCGTCGGTGATCTCCTTCAGCACCGCCTTCAGCCGCTCTTCGAACTCGCCGCGGTACTTCGCGCCGGCGAGCATGCTGCCGATGTCGAGGCTGATCAGCCGCTTGTTCTTCAGCCCCTCGGGCACGTCGCCGTCGGCGATGCGCCGGGCCAGGCCCTCCACGATCGCGGTCTTGCCGACACCCGGCTCGCCGATCAGCACGGGGTTGTTCTTCGTGCGGCGCGAGAGCACTTGGATGACGCGACGGATCTCGTCGTCGCGGCCGATCACCGGGTCGATCTTTCCGTCACGGGCGCGCTGGGTGAGGTCTTGCCCGTACTTCTCGAGCGCGGCGAAGTTCTCCTCCGGGTTCTGGCTGGTGACGCGGTGGCTGCCGCGCACCTCCTTCAGCGCCTGCAACAGCTCTTCGCTGCCCACGCCCAGCCGGGCGTTCCCTTCTCCATCGTTGAGGGCCAGCAGCAGGTGCTCGACCGACAGGTAGTCGTCCTTCAGATCCTTCTGGTAGGCCACCGCCTTCTGCACCACGTTGTCGAGTTCGCGGTTCATGCGCGGCTCGCTGCCGCCGTAGGCCTTGGGCAGCTTGGCCACCGCTTCGTCGGCCTTGTTGCGCACCATCAGCGGCGCCTGGCCCAGCTTGGCCAGCACCGCCGGCACGATCGTGTCGTCCTGCCGCGTCAGTGCGGCCAGCAGGTGGTCGGGGGTCAGCTCGGGGTTGCTGAGCGCCTTGGCCTGATCGATGGCCGCGGCAAACGCTTCGTTGGTCTTGAGGGTCCACTTCTTCGGATCGAACGCCATGTGCTCAGGGTACGCCCGCCCACCCAATGTTGCTACGAGTCATATCAAGTGTTATGAGTCAGCTGCCAGAAGCAACGACGACGTCGATCACCAGGCGCTCGGGAGCGTGCAACACCGACACCGTGAACGGATACTCCGCGTCGAGGCCGACGGCCCACACGGTCATGCCCTCCCAGTTCTCCACCAGCCGCAGCTCCAGCAGATGGTCGACGTTGGTGGGGAACAGTTGGATGTCGCCCTGGTAACCCTCGCCCTCCATCGTCTGCATCCACATGCCCATCCGCACCTGCAACGTGGCGGCGCCGCGCAGGTACACCGTGTCACCGCTTGCTCCCCGGGGAACAGGGTCGGTGGCGTATTCGACCGTCCAGCCGGGGAACGTACCGGTGCCGCCCAGCTCGATCACCAGGCGCTCGAAGCACGGATGGCGCCCCACCCTGATGTCGGCGCCGATCAGCGACGACATCAGCAGCGGGTCGGTGGACTGCTGTGCCGCGATGGTCGCGCCCGGCGGCGTGGGACATGTGCCGGACGTGGTGGTTGCAGGGCCGGGGCCGGACGGGTCGGTGGTCATCGGCGAGACCGTGGTGGCCGCTGCCGTGGTCACTGGGCCGGCGATCGTTGTCGAGCCCGACCGACTGCTGGAGCACCCGGCGACCAGTACGACGGCGGCAGCGAAGGACGTGTACGTGTGCTTCCTCATAGCTTCAGCATGCGCCTTCGACGGCCCCAGCCGACAGTGCCCCTGGTCGTGACGTTCGCCCCTAGGAGTCGCGGCGGCCGCGGCGGTATCTGAGAGGTGCAACAAGATCCCGTCGCCAAGGCCCACGCTTGCGTGTGCCTGAGAGCGTTGGGTGGTGGGAGGCGTCATCGGGGGCGCCTCCCACCAACTTCTCCCCCGATCCCGAACCGGGCCGACCCCGGAGAAGAGGACGTGGTCCCATGGATCTGCACCTCGACGAAAGCGAAGCGCACCTGTTGCGCGAGGTGTTGGCCTCGTACGTGAAGGAACTGCGCGGCGAGATCATCGACACCGACAACGCCGACTACAAGCGCGGCCTGCGCGCCGAACGCGACTCGCTGGACGCGATCGCGGCCAGGCTCGACCATGTGCCCCGCTTCGACGACCCGATCGTCACCCGCGTGCTGCAGGTGAACGCGATCTGGATCTAGGCGGTTCGTCTCAGCCGCGAACGAAGCGGAACTGTTCTGTCTCCGAGTCGCCCAGCACGACGACCGTCAGCTGGCGACAACCGCGCCAGGCCTTGTCGGTGCGCCACTTGGCTTCCCAGTAGCCGTTGCCCTTGTACTTCACGCCCTGGTTGGTGAGGTTGGCGGCGGTGTCGGGCCCGGTGACCACCGGGTCGGAGGCGCAGGTGGTGGCAGCGGTGCGGAGTGCGGCATTCGCCGGGACAGCAACGGGCTTGCCCTTCGCATCGACCGTGCGCCACGAGACCTTCACGGTTTCACCCGCCTCGATCCGCGCCGCGCCGTGACCATCGCCGTGATCATCGTCATCGTCCTCGCCGATGGCGAACCGGGTGATGCGCACGCCCACGAGGTAGGCGCACGGCACGCTGGCCGAGTTGCCGGCCAGATCGGTGGCGGTGATGGTGGCAGTGCCGTTGCCGATCGCCGTGGTCACGGCCGCCGCACCGGCAGTGCTGCTGGCCACGCCTGCTCCTGCGTCGGCCACCTGTGCGGTGACGACTGCCCCGGTGGCGTTCAGCACGAACGTCGGCGCCGCCGGGCAGGTGATGGTGGGGGCCGTGGTGTCCAGGCTGATCGGCGCGCCCGGATCGACGACCACGCCGTTCGCCTGCCCGTCCTCGTCGCCGTTGCCGCCGTCGGTGAGGTGCAGCACGAAGTGGCTGTCGTTCACTTTGGTGAACGCTGCGCCCGGCAGCGGCACCCACTGACCGGCCTGCACCTTGGCGTAGCCGGTGGCGGTAGTGGGCGTGGTGAGGTACACGTCGATGTCGACCGTGGCGCCGGGCGTGACACCGCTGACCGTGTAGGCGATCACGCCGTTGTCGACCGTGGCGCCGGGCGGGGGCGTGGCCCCGATCGTTGCCGGGTCGACGACCGTTACCGACGACAACTCGAGGCCGGCCGGCGCCGCAACGGTGACATAGCCGCCGCCGGGCACCGGGCTGGGCAGCGAGGTGACATTGCTCTGCTGCGAGTCGGGCACGGCATCGCCGTTGCCGTCACCCCCGGGTGCCACGCCATCCTCGGTGGTGGCAGGCACGCCGTCGGCGTCGGGCTCGGTTGGGCTATGCGTGACCGTGCACGAGGCCGGCCCGTTGATCTGGAACGTGCAGGTGGCCACATCGCCGGCACCGAGCGTGAGCTGTGTGCTGGCCGAGGTCGCCATCGGGAATCCCGCGAAGGCGGCCACGTTGTAGGTGTCGCTGGCGATGCCGGTGCCCACCCAGTGGCCGTCGGATGGCTTGGCGGAATTCGCTGGACTAGCCCCGAACGTCCCGTCGGTACAGGGTGGAAGGGCAGCGACCGGCACTGCCGGATCGACGCAGAAGCCAAGGCCCCAGAACGCGTAGCCGCTGCCGCTGACCGGGATCGGGTTGCCGCTGGGGTCGAGCACCGTGGCCTCGATGCGCGCTGCCGCCTGCATCTGGATGTCGATACCGGTGCGCACTTCGCCGAGGCCCACGGACACAAGTGTCGCCTCGGCGAACGACGTGGTGGACGGGTGGAACGTCTGCGGGTAGTCGCCGATCGGGCTCGCCTGCACGGTGAACGAACCGGGAGTGATACCACGCATGGTGTACTCGCCGTTGGCGTCGGTCAGGGTGGCGCCGCCGTTCTCTCCGTTCGGACCACTCGCACTGACGTACGTGCCGACGATCGGGTTGCCGGCAGGGTCGGTGATGCGTCCGGAGATCACGCCGCCGACCTCGAGCTGGAAGTCGATGTTGGTCGCGGTGCCGCCCGCTGGAACGACAACCGGGGTGGCGGTGGCCTCGCTGTACTGGTCGAGGTAGTACTCCCAGGTCAACGGATCGTTCTGGGTGGCCGCGCCGGCACTGACGCGGAACGTCACCGGGGCGAGGGCGGGGAAGGTGTAGTAGCCGTTCGCGTCGGTGGTGGTGCCGGTGGAGTAGCTCGCGAAGCTTGCCGCGAAGAACTGGACCCCCGGCGCGGTGATCGCCAATACGCTGACCCATGAGCCGGCCAGAGGCTGGCCGTCTGGCTGCAGCACCCGCCCGGTGATCGCACCCAGCGGTTGTAGGGTCAAGTTGGCCGTGGTGGTAGTGCCGCCCGCCAGATTGAGCACGTCGGCCGGGCTGGGAATGGATGCGCCGCTGATGAAGCCTTGGGCGAGGCCCGCGCTGCTGGCGCTGATCACGTATGCGCCGTTCGCCAGACCGGTGATGGTGTAGTCGCCGTTGAAGTTGGTGATGGTGTTGGTCGTTGACAGGCCGGATCCACCCTGCAGGTACGCCTGAACCGTGGCGCCTGGCAGCGGATTACCCAGGTGGTCGGTGACGTGCCCGGTGACGATGGCGGCGGCCCCCAACTGGGCGTCGGCGTTCGCAGCTGCCTGGCCCTCGACGACGGCGACCGCGGTGCGGTTGAAGCCGTTCACCGGAAAGTTGTCGTAGACCTCGCCGAGGTAGCCGGACGCGGAGAAGTTGACCTGGTAGCTGGCCTCGGGGAGGCCACTGATGGTGTAGGTACCGTCGATGGCGGTCGTGGCGAACCCGCTGACGCCGAGGACCCCGAAGGGCAGCGGTGGGTTGGGGTTCGCCGTCACCTGGGCGCCGACGATCGGGCCGTTGCTGGAGGTGACGGTGCCGCTGATGCTGCCGCCGCGCAACAGTGTCAGTTGACCGATGTCGACGGTCTGGTCGTAGCCGACGGCCCACGACTGAGCGGCATTGACGTCGAGCGTGCTGGGTGCCCAGGTGCTGAGGAACCCGCCGGCGAACCCGCTGACGCGGTACGTGCCGCTCTGCGGAACTTCGAGCGTGAAGTTGCCACCCGTGGCGACGGTGCCGCCCCCGTTGGGTTGGCCGGGAAAGACATTGGCGCCCGAGACGCTGGCGGCCACAGGGTTACCCTGACGGTCGACCACGGTGCCGGTGAGTTGCGGCAGCCGCATAAGCGACTCGTCGATGGTGAGCGGCGACCCTGTCGAGATGGTGACCGGTGCGCCCGTGGGGGGCAGGCCCATGGCCGGGTAGACCAGCTCGTCGTAGATCTCGCCGCGGTACCCAGGCTTGGAGAACGTGAGCTGGTACGTGCCGTCGGCGGGCCACATCGCGTAGTTGCCGGCGGCGTCGGTGAACGTGCCGCTGGCACCGGCACCTAGCAAGCTGACGTACACGCCCTCCAGCGGGTTGCCCGTGGAGTCGGTGACCACACCGCTGAGCGGCTCGCCCGTCGCGCCGGCAGGCGCGACCGACGTCAGCACCACTGGACCCATGGCGAGCACAGCCGCCAACCCGACCTTGACCAATGTGCGCATCCGCATGACAGCCCCCCGGCTCAGATTCGCGCAGAAGCTATCAGGTTTCGCGCAAGCTGCTCACGGAAGGTGCTGGTCAGGCCCCACTTCAGCCCCCAGGGCGGCCGACATGACGTCCACGTAGCGCGGCCAGCAGGCCTCGATCCAGGCGGGGTCGTCGTCGGCGAATGCGGCCCGCACCTGGGCGCGCACGGCGGGGGCTTCGGGGCCGCGCGGGTCGCCGTGGCTGTGCAGCCAGGCGTCGGCGCGCAGCGACTGCAGCACCGTCACCGGATCGACCGTGCCGTACTCGATCGTGATCGGTGTGACCTGCGCGTGTGGGGCCAGCTGGTCGGCCACGTTCAGCCAGTCGCCGGCCAGCACGGCCGACACGCTGTCGCCGGCCAGCATCGAGCGCACGTCGTCGCCCCACAGCGCGGCGGCACGATCGAACAGCGGCTCGCCGGGCGCAGCGCTGGCGATCAGCTCGCCCACGCCCCACGGCCCCAGGCCGGTGTGCAGATCGATGATCGTCACCCGCTGCGCCGCCGGCAGCGACGCCGCGCAGAACTCGCGCAGCCAACGATGCGACCACACCGGGCCGGTGCCGCCGTAGAAGACGCCGGTGGGGTGCGCGTACTGCCCGCCGCTGACCACCTCTTGCAGGCGGGGGAAGCCCCACTCCACGGCGTAGCCCAGCAGTGCCTCGGTGGTGCGCTGCTGCTCGTCAGGCGTGAACGTGGCCGACACCAGCAGGTCGGCGAGCAGGTCGTAGTCGGGGTTGGTGGGCACGGGCTGGGCCCAATCGACGAAGTTTCGGTTGAGGTCGACATTGTCCTCGTTCACCCGCCGCACCCACGCCATCCCGTACGGGTTCAGCGCATGCACATGGATCACGCGCACACCGGCCGGGCGCTCGGCGGCCCGAGCGGCCAGCCAACGGGTTTGCAGCGCCGACCCGCAGTAGCCCTCCACCCCGTGCGTGGCCGACACCACCAGCACCACGTGCTGCGCATCGGCCGGGCCCAGCTCGGCCACATCCACCGCCAGCTGTTCACCCTCGGGCCCGGTCAGCGGGTGTGGGTACGCGGTGAGCGTTGCGCCCGCGGCCCGCGCGGCATCGAGGAATGCAGCGCGGGCGACGGGGTATGAGGGGCTGAGCTTCATCGGCCCATCATTTCAGCGCCGCAGCAGGTCTTTGGCGATGTGCGTGATCTGGATCTCGTCGGTGCCGGCGTAGATCTGCAGCACCTTGGCGTCGCGGGCCAACTGCTCGACGCGGAACTCGCTCATGTAGCCGTTGCCGCCGTGCAGCTGCACCGCCTCCAGCGCCACCTCGGTGGCCGCGCGGGCGCTGTACAGCTTCATCGCCGAGGCCTCGGCCAGCGTCATCGAGTGGCCGGTGGTGCTCATCTCGATCGTGCGGAACACCAGGTTCTGCACGTTCATGCGCGCCACCTCCATCCGCGCCAGCTTCTCCTGGATCAGCTGGAAGTCGCCGATCCGCTTGCCGAACTGCACTCGATCCTTGGCGTACTGCACGCTCAGCTGCAGGCACTCCTCGATCACGCCGAGGGCCATCGCGGCCACGCCGGCGCGCTCTTGCATGAACGTCGCCTTCGCGCCGTCACGGCCACCCGACGACACGTTCTCGGTCTCGCCGATCAAACGGTCGCGGCCCACGCGCACGTCGTCGAGGAACAGCTCGCCGGTGGGCGACGAGTGCATGCCCATCTTGCGCAGCGGCTTGGACTGCACGAACCCGGGCATGCCGCGATCGAGCACGAACGACAACACCTTGCGCTGCTCGGGGGCGTTGCCCTCGTCGAGCTTGCAGATGAACACCGTGGTGTCGGCGTACGGCCCGTTGGTGATGAACGTCTTCGAGCCGTTGAGGATGTAGTCGTCGCCGTCGCGGCGGGCGGTGCTCTTCATCGAGCCGAACGCGTCGCTGCCGCTGCCAGGCTCGGTGATCGCCCACGCGCCCACCTTCTCCATGGTCAGCAGGTCGCGTGCCCAGCGCACCTTCTGGGCGGTGGTGCCCTTGGCCAGGATCGCCGCCGCGGTGAGGCCCATGCTGACGCCCATTGCCGTCACCATTCCGGGGCACACTCGGCACAGCTCGATCGTGGGGATCAGGGTGAGGCCGGCGCCGTCGCCGCCCTTTGGCTCTTTCGTCGCCTCGGGCGCGGCCTCGCCACGCGCCGCCGCCGCGGCGAGCTCCGTCTCACGCGCGATCTGGCGGTCGAACCGGTCGCGAGCCAGGTCGTCCATGCCGAACGTGGCCAGCATCTTGCGCAGGATGTCGTACGGCGGCAGGTCGCCGTGCTCGAGCTCCTCCACGTGCGGGCGCACCTCTTCATCGACGAAGCGCTTCACTGCCTCGCGCACCATCTGCTGCTCTTCGGTCCAGTCGATCATGACGAATTCCTCGCTCTCGCGCCCCGTGTCGGCGCCACCAGCGATGGTAGGTCAGGTGCCCTACGATGCCCTTGCTTGAGCGCGCTGGATCTTCTTGGCCCGGCCCTGCAGGATGCGGGCCACGAGGGCGAACAGCACGATGCCGATGATGCCCGACATGCTGAGCAGCAGCACGATGTTGTCGACGTCGCTGCCCGCCTGCAGGCCGTGGATGGTGGCCATCACGAACAGCGCGTACGACGTGAGGTGGATGAAGTGCCAGATCTTCTTCGGGATCAGCTTCATCCCCCACGACGACACCTGGATCACGATCATCAGGTACATCGCGTAGATGCCCCAGTTCATCGCCGCGCCGGCGCCGGGCGCCATGCGGGCCTCGGTGGCCGGCTTCAGCGCGCCGGGCACCACGAGTTCCTTCCACGTGGGGGCCATCCACTTGTCGCCCAACAACAGCCCGACGTGCACCAGTGTGGTGACGATCGAGAGCACGCCGAGGTAGCGGTGCAGATCGAGCAGCCACGCCGGCCGATCGGCGGGCTTCAGCATGCGCGTGATCAGCAGGATGCCCCACAGGCAGGTGACGGCGAGCACCACCCAGGACACCAGGCCGCTGGCCCTGGAGAGGTACCACCAGGAGTGTTGGTTCATGCGAGGAAGTCTTTCAGGGTGTTCGTGCGGACGACGTGTCCGTCGGTGGTGACCACCAGCCCGGCGAGGTGCACCTCGTCGAGCATGGCCACTCCGGCCTCGGCCGGCAACATCATCGCCGCCGTCGCGAAGGCTTCGGCGGTGGCGGCATCGGAGGCGATCACCGTTGCCGTGGCGATGCCCACGGCAGAGGGCTGCGACTGTGTGGGGTCGATCAGGTGGTGGGCAGTGGTGCCGTCGCTGCGGGTCCACTTGCGGATCGTGGTGCCCGACGTGGCCACGCCACCGGTGAGCAGGCGGAACACGGCGACGTGGTGCGGAGGATCGCGAGGGTCTTCGATCCCCATGATCCACACCTCCTCGTCGCCCGGGCTACCGAGGGCGGCGAGGTCGCCTCCCACGTTCACCAACGCTCCGGTGGCACCGGCCTCGATGAGTTCCTCGGCCACGATGTCGGCCGCGAAGCCCTTGCCGATGCCGCCGAGATCGATCGCACCGAAGGCCGGTACGGTGAGCGTGGAGTCGGCGTAATTCACCTGCACCATCGCGCTCTGGCCGATGCGGTTGCCGACGATGCGGGGTGCCGCCGAGTCGTCGACGGTGCTGTGCGTGTACCCGGCGGCCAGCAGCGCTGGCAGCACGGTGATGTCGAAGCGCCCGGCCGTCTGCCGCCACGCGTCGAGCGCACGGCTGACCACGGCGAGGGTGTCCTCGTGCACGTGTACAGGTTGTCCGGCTGCCTGGTTGGCACGGGTGATGTCGCTGTCGTCGCGGAAACGGCTCCACAACGACTCCAGCTCACGCAGGCGGAACTCCGCCCGATCGAGCAGCTCGACAGTGCCACCGTGCACCACCAGGAAGCAGCGACTTCCCATCACGCGCAGCTCGCGCTCGATGGGTTCGGTGCTCATGGAGTGAATCCTTGCGCGGCGAGCCGCTATTTGCACTTTCCGGACGCGGTGGTGGTGCACGGCGCCGGGGGAGGCGTGGTGACCGGGGCGGCGGTGGTGGGGGGCGGCGTGGGTGCCGGCGTGGGTGCGGGCGTGGCAGCCGGGGCGGCAGGCGCGGCGGCAGCCGGCGCGGCCGGCGCCGCAGTAGCGGCCGGCTGGTTGGCGGCGGCCGGGGCCTGCTGCTGCCCGGCGGGTGCAGCGGTGGCCGCAGGAGCGGCGACACCGCCGATCGGCGGGATGGTGAGCACCACGGTCTGGCCGGGCACCAGTGGCACCGCGCCGGCCACCGTGGTGGCCGTGGTGGTGAGTGACGG
This sequence comes from Actinomycetota bacterium, assembly GCA_030645495.1. Lineage (GTDB taxonomy): Bacteria > Actinomycetota > Acidimicrobiia > Acidimicrobiales > Ilumatobacteraceae > UBA668. The sequence goes on along the minus strand of JAUSLV010000021.1, from coordinate 17,128 downwards.
GTCGGCCACCGGCAGTGTGGTGGCGGTGGTGTCGAGCACCGGCGTGGCCGCCGGCGTCGGTGTGTTCGCGGCGGCGATCACGGTGGTGAGACCGAAGATGCCCGAGGCGGTGAGGCCGGTGACCACGATGCGGGCGCCGGCCGCGATGTGCGGGTGCGCCTTCTTGCCCTTGGCCTTGGCCGGCGGTGCGGTGCGTGCCGGTGCGGCGTTGGTGCGGGCAGTGGCGGCGACCCGCGGTGCCGGTGCGGCCGCAGCGAGGGGCGCTGCGGTGCGATCGGCGGGGGGTGCCGGGATCAGCCCTTCCTGGGCGACCGGGGGAGCCCACGACGTCGCCGCGCTCGCCGCTGCGGGCGCCGCGGCACGGGGGGCCCGGGCCGGGCGCTCGGTTGCTGCCGAGGAGGTGGCCGCGATGGGGCTCTGGCCGCGGCGAGCGCGGATGGCGGCGAGGCGTGCTGCCTGATCGACCTGATCGGAGTCAGTCATCGTCGCCCTCGTCCTCGTCGTCGTGCTCGTCCTCGTCCTCGTCGTCATCATCCTCGTGGCTGCTGGGTGCAGTGGTGGCGGAGGGCGTGGGGCTGGTGTGCACGGTGGTGACCGTGGGCGGCGTGGGGGCCGGCGTTGGGGTGGGCGCCGGATCGCTCTCACCCGAGGAGCTGATGATGGTGACGGTCATCGGCGTCGTGGCGGTGGTGACCGTGGCGCCGGGGGCCTCGACATTGGTGACCGAGACGGCGATGTCGTCGCCGACCTGGTCGGCGAGGAACGTGACGAGCTGCTGCCCATCGGTGAACTGCACCTCGACGTGAGCCGCAGCGGCCGAACCGCTGACCAGCGACCACCCGGTGGCGGGGGTCGACTCGGTGACGGTGAGTGTGGTGCCATCAGAAGTGAGGGTGACGACGCCGGCGGTACCGATCTGGTAGGTGACCGTGCGCACCGACGGGGCCACGAGCGCCTGCTCGCCGACGGAAGGGGCACTGTCCGCTGAGGCGCTCTGGATGGCGTTGACCCCCGCGAAGGCTGCGCCACCTGAGCCGACGATGCCTGCGATCGTGATACTTGTGATCCATGCCTTGTTCATTTGGTCTGTCTCCTGAAGGTGTAATCCCGCTTGGAACAGAGTCAACAGGGTGGTGCTCCAAGGGAACGCCCCCGAATATCCATGAAACGTCGAAGATTGCGTGAAGGGCGAGGGTCGTCTCTCCGGGAACTCTCAAGAAGCGCTCAGATCGACTCGTCTGCGCGAGATCTGCGCTCGGAACGCCCCAGATCGCCACGAGGCCTGGCACCCCAACCCCCGGACACGCCAAGCTCCCGGACAGCAAGGCGTAGCGTGACCGCAACGAATCGGAGGGGCGATGCTGACACGGGTGTTGGGTCGATCGGGGATGAAGGTGAGTGCCCTGTGCCTGGGCACGATGACGTTTGGCAAGGAGGCCGACGAAGCCGCCAGCCGCGCCATCGTCGACCGCTTCCTCGATGCAGGTGGCAACTTCGTCGACACCGCCGACGTGTACAACGGTGGCGTCTCGGAGGAGATCGTCGGCCGCGCGCTGGGCGCGCGGCGCGACCGCGTGATCCTGGCCACCAAAGGTCGGCTGCCCACCAGCGACGACGTGAACGACCAGGGTGCCGGTCGACGCCACCTCACTCGCGCGCTCGATGCCTCGCTGCGCCGGCTGGGTACCGACTGGATCGACCTCTACCAGGTGCACTGGCCCGACCCGTCGGTGCCGTTGGAGGAGACGCTGAGCACGCTCGACTCGTTCGTGCGGGCGGGCAAAGTGCGTGCCGTCGGCCTCAGCAACTACCTCGGCAAGGACATCCAGAAGGCGATCGACCTGTGTGATCGCTACGGCTGGGCGCCGATCTCGTCGCACCAGCCGCAGTACTCGCTGCTGGTCCGCGAGATCGAGCTCGACACCCTGCCGCTGTGCGCCCACGAGCGCATCGCCGTGCTGCCCTGGAGCCCGCTGGGTGGCGGGGTGCTCACCGGCAAATACGCCACCGCTGCCGAGGTGCCGGCCGACACTCGCGTCGCTGCCGCGCCACCCAAGGCGCAGGCCAACCAACTCAGCGACCACAACCTCGCCGTGGCACGAGCGGTGGGCGAGGTGGCAGCCGCGCTCGGCCGCAGCTCGGCCCAGGTGGCGTTGAACTGGGTGCTGCACCGGCCGGGGGTCACCGCGCCGATTCTCGGTGCGCGCCACGTGGGCCAGCTCGACGACAACCTCGCTGCGGAGGGCTGGCAGCTCGACGAGGCACATGTCGAGCAGCTCGACCGGGCCAGCCGCACCCCGCTTCCGTACCCGCACAGCATGTACCGCATGATCATCAGGTGACCCCGCCGGCGCTCAGAACGCGCTGCGGTGGTGTCCGCCGTCAACGGCGATGTAGTGGCCGTTCAGGTAGCCCGCGAGGGCCGAGCACAGGTACACGATCGTGGACGCGATCTCGGCAGGTGTGCCCGGGCGGCCGGCGGGTACCCCGGCCTTGTCGATCATCCACTCGCGACGGGCGTCGTCGGTGGTGAGGCCCTCGTGGGTCTCGAGGTAGTGGTTGGTGGTCTTCGTGGCGATCCAGCCGGGAGCGACCGTGTTGATGGTGATGCCGTGACGTGCGTACTCGTCGGCGACGCTCTTCAGCAGGCCCACAGTGGACGGGCGGGTGGCGTTGGCCACCGTGTGCGGCGGGTTGCTCTGCGGCTCTTTGGCAGTGCCCGAGCCGATGTGCACGAAACGCCCCCAGCCGGCAGCCTTCATCGCCGGCAACACCGCATGCAGCATGTACACCTGGCTCATCGTGTACGTGCGGTAGCTGTCCACGTAATCCTCGAGCCGCTCGATCTCCTCGAAGAACCCGCGCACGTGGAAGTCGGCCTGGGTGATCACGATCTCGGGCGGCCCGAAGATGCGAGTGCACTCGTTGACCGCGTGCTGGATGCCCTCCTGCGTGGACATGTCGGAGGGAATGCCGGCTGCGACCCCACCGGCCTCCTTGATCGCGGCGACCACGAAGTCGATGTGCTTCGCGCCGCGAGCCACCACCGCGACGTTGCAGCCCTCTGCCGCCAACATCAGCGCGGCCTGCTTGCCCATGCCCTTGCTGCCACCCACCACGAGTGCGGTACGCCCGGCGATGCCGTAGTCCATCTCGGTGCTCCTCAGTTCTCCGGCGGCACTTCGTAGAACTGCCGTGCCCACTTGCGCAGCGCACCGTAGGGCTTGGCATCGATCTGCGCGAGCGCCGGGTTCTCCACGTAGATCTGGTAGCGCCAGATCTCGAGGTCGTCGGCCAGTGTGCGCAGGAACTGCCGCTCCACGCGCGTGCGGGTCGACTCGGGAGCGACCTTCGCCGTATCGGTGCCTCTTGGCCACCAGATCGAATAGAACATGTCGCTCTTCTCGTCGTCGACCGGAGTGACGCAGAAGATGAGGCGATACGGCGTGCTGCCCTCGAACACGTTGAGCGTGTTGCCCACACCGTTCTGCAGCGTGTGGATCTTCAACGCCATCTCACCCGAGTCGGGGTCTTTCGGGTTGGGCCAGCCCACGGTGCCGCGGAACGTGGGGCCGTCGGTGCCGTAGTCGAGCAGCACGGGTGTGACCGTGGCGTCGTGCACGTACTTGAAGTGCATGCTGTCGGGCGCGTTCTCCAGCGGAATCTGCGGATGCACGGGCTCGCCCTCGTACTTCACCGACATCTCCGGGTAGGCGCGGTAGTAGTCGTCGGGGCCACCTCCCTGCTCGGGCCAGGCCTCGAACACGTTGGGCAGGTCCCAGCGCGGCGGATCGCCCTGCGGGTCGTGCCACACGTAGATCGCCTCGTGCATCTCGTTCACGACGAACGCACGCAGGTGCTTGGTCACGTTGGGTCGGTCTTCGTACGGGATGTACTTGTTGATGCCGTCGGGCCCGAAGCCCCAGCCGTGGTAGGGGCACTCGATGCACTCGCCGTTCACCTTGCCGCGGTGGCCCATGTGTGCGCCCAGGTGCGGGCAGTGCGCGTCGAGCACGTGCATCTCGCCGCTCTCGCCACGCCATGCCACCAGGTCGCGGCCGAAGTACTTGAGCGGCTTCACTGCGCCCGGTCGGTACTCCTCGCTCCAGCCGATCATGAACCAGCCCGTGGGCTTCCATGTGAACGGCACCTTCATTTCGGACCTCCCTGCAGTGGTAGCGTTGACATTAATGTCAACGAAATCGGAACGTCAACCGGGTTCGCGTCGGGCGCGACCCACCGGCAGCAGTCGGCCGCCGCGTCCGCCGTCGCGAGTGGCAGCAGCCGACCAGCCGACCGATCGCTCGGAGCGCGCCGCTGCTACCCGCGCCGAGATCGTCAGGTCGGCACGGCGGGTGTTCGAGCAGATGGGCTTCGGCGGCACGCGAATGGACGACATCGCCAAGGCAGCGGGCGTGTCGCGGCCGTTGCTGTACCACTACTTCCCCAACAAGCACGACCTACTCGTCGAAGTTGGTCGCGACTCCACGGTCGCCTTCCGTAGCGTGCTCGACGCGGTGCGGGCGCTGCCCGAACGCTGGCAGCACTCCGACCTCGAGCGGCTGGCGAGCGCATTCCTCGCCTACATGGACGATCACGGCTCGGTGTTGTCCACCTGGAACCACGCCACCTGGAACGACGAACAGCTCCGCGATCTCGGCGTGTCGTCACAGCTGCGCAGCTTCACCTCAGTGGGCGAGGAGCTTGCACGGGTGCGAGGCAGCACGCCGATTCCACCCATGCAAGAGGGCATGGTCGTGCTCGGCATGATCGAGCGACTGTGGTACTACGCGCGGGTCGGAGGAGCGCCGATCAGCGACGACGCGCTGATGGCCGCCGTCACTCATGAACTCGCCGATCGACTGCGCCGCCAGCGCTGAGGTCAGTCCAGCTCGGCGAGTTGGCGCACGAGCCGGTCGGCGAGCGGCCGCGGCAGTTCGAGCGAGCGCAGCAGCAGGTTGGTGATCAGCACGACGCGTTCGGCCGGTGGCGCGGCGTTCATCGCTCGCAGATCGAACACCACTGTCTCCAGTTCGCGATCGGCCTGGAACACGCGCACCCCATCGGGGGTCACCTCCACCAGCACCGGCGCATTGGGTGAGACCATCTCGCGAGGGGCCGACCTCGCGATCGCTGGCCGCGGGCCGCGGCGGCGCGTGACAGGAGAGCTGTTGGCGCTGAGCGAGGTGCCCAGCACCCGGTCGAGCTCGACCAGCCACTCGTACGGCGGCACACGGATGCCCTGTTCCCACTTCGCGACCAACGAGGTGCCGATGCCCAACTGCTCGCCCAGCTCGCGTTGGGTCCAGCGCTGCTTCAGTCGTTGCTCGGCAATGACGTCGCCGATCGACGGCTGGAGTTCCTGCACGGCTCGCACAGTAGTGGCTGACTGTCCTGCCACCAAAGGATGCGAATGGTCCTTGTGGGCGGCAACATTTGGCCATGATTACCCGCCCGGCGCCGCCCGGCGCCGTTCGGGTCGCACAGATCACCACAGCATTCACCGGTGTCGACACCGATCCAAGTCCGGCGGCCAACCGGCGCGGCGCTCGCGTCGAAAGATTCTTCGATGGTCGGGAACTAATCGCCGGGAACGGGCGACCTGCTCTTCAACAGCTGCTCGACAGGCTCTGACCGGTCATCGTCGAGCGGATGCCGACACTTGTCGGCCCGTTGCGTGGTCCACGAACACCCATGCCGACGGGCCGACTGTTGGTGTTTTCGGCCGCTCTTGGCGGCACCCCAGCACCCAGCGGGGCGTCTCAGGGCGTGACGACGAGCTTGCCTCTGGCGAGGCCCGCGGCCAAGTGGCGCATCGCTGCGGCCGTGTCGGCCAGCGGGTAGGTGCGCTCGATCGACGGCACCAGCTGGCCCTTGTCGACGAACTTGCTGAGGCGCACCAGATCGGTGTGTCGCACGGTGCTGACGACCATCGCCAACCGCTGCCGGGTGAACGGCGAGAGGGCGCGAGCACGAAGCTGGCGGCCGATGCCCACCAGGCTGCCGCCCCCTTCGCCACCGACGATCACGAGGGTGCCACGTGGGGCGAGCGCCCGCCGGAGGTGCGAGATCGCCGAGCTACCCCCGATGTCGAGGATCAGGTCGTGGCGTCGGCCGTCGGCGAAGTCGGTGGTGGCGTAGTCGATCACCTCGTCGGCGCCCAGGGAGCGAACGAGGTCGACCTTGCCCGTGCTGCACACCGCGGTCACGTGGGCGCCGAGCGCCTTGGCGATCTGCACGGCGAAGGTGCCCACGCCACCCGACGCGCCGATGATCAGCACGTGCTGCCCGGCGGCGAGACGGCCCACGTCGACCAACCCTTGCAGCGCGGTCAGACCCGACACCGGAAGCGCTGCGGCCTGCTGGAAGGACAGACCGGCCGGCTTCGGGGCGAGCTTGCTCTCGCGAGCGGCGGCGAACTCGGCGAACGATCCTTTGGCGATGCCGAACACTTCGTCGCCCAGGCGGAAGCGGGTGACACCACTGCCCACCTCCACGACCACGCCCGCCACGTCGAGCCCGGGCACCCGCCGCCGCGGCGTGCGCAGGCCGCCGACGAGGCGCATTGCATACGGCACCCCGGTCATCATGTGCCACGTGCCACGGTCCATCCCGGCCGCGTGCACCTGCACCACCACCTCGCCCTTGGCGGCGACCGGTCGGTCGATGGTGTCGATGCTCAGCACGTCAGCCGAGCCGTACCCCTGTTGCACCACAGCCTGCATGTGCACGCAGGGTAGCGGAGCTGTGGTGCCGTGCTGACCGGCCGTCGACGAGAGCGCCGCGGCCAGCCGGCCGCGGCGCCCACCTCAGCGAGCGGTCAGAGCCAGCCCTTGCCCTTGGCGATGGCTTGCAGACCAGGGAAGATCGCCAACAGCGACACCACCAGCATCGCGCGGCGGGTGCCGGGGCCCTTGAAGATCATCGCGATGCCGGCGAAGAACAGCGAGATCGCCAGATACACCGAGGCGAGGTCGAAGTTGTCGCCCTGATCGTCGATCTTGTGGGCTTCGTCGAACTCCGCGTCGGCTTGGGCGGTCAACTGCTCGGCCGTGTCGAACGCCTCGATCACGTACTCGTCGGTGTCCATCGGGGTGGGCGGTCCTTCGCCCTCGGGCAGCGCCAACCACGCATCGGTGGCCGTGGTGAGCGCCTCGGAGAACATCGTGTCCTTGATCACTTCGGCGGTGTCGGTGTCGCCGCGCTCCACCAACAACTGGTACTGCAGGAACAGGGCTTGGTCGGCGCTGTAGGTCTGCGAGTAGTCGTTGTAGAAACCGTTGGCATCGGCGGTGGTGCGCGACGACTGTGTGTAGGTGAGCAGCGCGTCGCCGCCGGCGAGGGCGCCGTAATACGCGGCGTACGCGGTCAGCACCGCGGCGATGCCGAGGAGGATCGCGGCGATCAACTCCGACCAGTCGCGCCCTTCGGTCGCTGCCGGGGTCTGCTGTTCGTCACTCATGCTGGTTGTGGTCCTTCGTTGCTGTGGGGGTTGGGATGGAGGTGGGTGTGGGTGCCGTCACTCGGGCACGAACACGATCGTGCCGACCGCGTCGTAGTTGCCGCCGAAGTCGACGACGGTCAACGAAAGATACAGCTCGGTACCCGGATCGAGCGGTACGAGGTCGTACTGCAGGCTGGGCAGATCGGCGTAGAGGCCGACATCGCTGGTGGGTACCCACTCTTCGGTGCCATCGGCGGCGAGCCTCAGCACCTCGGGCACGATGATGCCGTTCGGGTCGGCCGTCAGCTCGCCGTACATGTCGAGTTCTTCGTCGTACACGTAGTAGGTCTCGCTGAGGATGTCGCCCGTGTCGCCATCGAGCGTGAGCGACAGCAGCACGTCCTGATAGTCATCGTCGCTCTCGGCGTCGGGGGCGTAGTAGGCCATCGGCACGTCGACCTGGAGCACGCCAGTCGACTCGTCGACCGACAGCCAGAGGTAGGCCATGGCCGTGTCGACGCCGTCGGTGATCGTGAGCATCGTGAGGTCGTAGCTGCCGGTGACCAGACCCGAGCCGTCGTCGGACACGTCGGCCGGCTCGTCGCCGAAGAACACGATCGAGCCGTCCTCGTCCACGAGGCCGTAGCTGATGTAGGCCTCGGACACGTTCGCCGCGATCTCAGGGTCGATGTAGCCCCAGACGGTGACGCCGTAGTCGTCGAACTCGGCCTCGGCAACATCACCGTCGTTGGTGAAGTCAGGTTCGTCCTCCACCGGGATCGCGTCGCCGGCGGCGTAGTAGTCGGTGAGCAGGCTGAACCAGGGCGAGTCGCCCGTGGCCGCGGCGTAGTCGGGCGAGAGCAGCTCCTCCACCGGCGGGAAGTAGATCGACAGGCCCGTGGAGCCGAGGGTGGCGGCGCCGTTGAGCTGACGCACCACCACGTCGCCCAAGGCGCGCAGGGTGGCGTCGGCCTGATCCGAGAGGTCGAGTGCGTCGACGCCGATCTGCGACACGAGCTGGCCGAGGTCGGCCATGTGGCTGTCCTCGGTAGGGTCGGGGCTGCGCCCGAAACCGAGCGTGCTGGCCCGTGCCGAGCCGATCGCCGGTGCAACAGCTGCGGCGCGTTCGGAGACCGCCGAGGAGAGGTCGCCGAGCGCGGCGTCGAGCTCGCCGACCTTGGTGAGGTCGAGCAACGACAAGGTGATCTCGGCGTCGGTTCCCTCAACACGGGCCTGCGCCTGGAAGCCGTCGAGGATCGCGTTGCCCAGGTCGTCGGCGGTTGCGTCGGGCGACTCGGCGAGCACGCCCAGCGAGCGGTAGTCCCACCCGTGGCCAGGCTCGAGCTCTTCGGAGGCAACCATGCGATCGGCCAACGGGGCCAGTGTGGTGGCCACCTCGTAGGTGGCCATCAGGCAGGCGTCGAACCCCAACAGGTCGAGCTTGTCGACGCTGGCGCTCTGCAACCCGTCGGAGATGGCGGTGGAGATCTCGGCCAGCGTGAGGCCGTTCCCGTTGGCCGATTCGTCGCCACCCACACCCGGCCACGACGCGCCATGATCGGAGATGATCAGCGCGTAGTGCTGCGCCGGGTAGGCGGTGAGGCCGTCTTGGATGAACGCGCTCAGCACTGCCGGGTCGCCCGTGTCGATGTCGCCGAGTTCGGCCAGCACTTCCGACGTGCCGCCGGGTTGAACGAACAGCGCCTTCGCGCCCACCCAGTCGGCCTGGCCGAGCACCGGATCGGTGCTGTAGTCGGCAGAGCGATCGACGAGGGCCACGATGTTGACGTTCTCGCCGCTGCCCACGGCGCCTGCCTCGTCGAGGTCCACCATCATGAACGGCTCAAGATTGGTGTCGGCGATCGAGTAGACGAGCACGGTCCATGGGGTCAGCGACGGGTCGGGTGCGGTCGAGTCGCTGCTCGGGGCCGACTGGTCGGAGGCGACCGTGACCCCGTTGTCATTGCTGCAACCGGCAGCCAAGGCCGCGATGGTGAGAAGGGCAAGTGCGCTGCGGAAGGGCGTTGATGACGTCACCGCCAGAACCTACAACGACGCGGTGGACAATCGGCAAGGCCGAGTGAATCGTTAGATCGGCAGGCCGACCATCTTGCGCAGGTTGTCGCGCAGGATCAGCTTCTGCTCGGCCGGGGTGAACGAGGCGAGGTCGTCCACATAGTCCTCGGGCTCGGCGAGGCCTTCCGGGTGCGGCCAGTCCGAGCCGTAGATCACGTTCTCGATCGGCAGCACCTTCACCAGCTCGGCGACGTCGTCCTCGGCGAAGGGCATCACCCACACGTGATCGATGAAGTTCTGGATCGGGTCTTGGGCGAAGAGCTGCGGCATCTTGCCGTAGGCCACCTTCATGCGGCGGAACAGCTCGGGCACCCAGCCGGTGCCCAGTTCGAGCACGGCCACCTTCAGCTTCGGGTGACGGTCGAACACGCCGTGGGCGATCATCGCGGCCATCGTGTCGAAGATCGGGCGCTCGGTGTGCACGGCCATGATCTCGGCGAGGGCGGTCTGCTTCCACCCCACCTTGCCGGTCTCGCCCCAGATCGCCTGCTGCGTGCTGTACGACGTGTCGGCAGCGTGGAAGCCGACGATGATGCCGGCCTCGGCGCAACGCGCCCAGAAGCGGTCGTACATCTTGTCGCCGATGGAGTAGCTGTGGCCGGGGATCTTCACCGGGCCGGGGCGCATGCCGATCGCCTTGCAACCCTGCGAGATGAGCGTCTCCAGCTCCTTCTCGGCCGACATGGGGTCGATCATCGTGATGATGCCCGTGACCACCACGCGGTTGCCGACGGTCCAGCCCCACTCCTCGTGCGTCCAGCGGTTCAGCGAGCGCATGCAGGCGACCACGGCGCCCGGATCCTCCCACAGCATCTCTTCGAGGCCGAGGCACTGGGTGGGCAGCATGATGCAGAACTCGACACCCTGCTCATCGAGCACCTTCATGCGTGGCTCGCGGTAGCGGAACGACTGCTCGAGCGGCACCAGCGGCCCGCACAGCTCCTTGACGGTCTTGCCCTCGGGGTTGTGGCCACGGAAGTACTCGGCCATCGCGCCGGGGGCGCCCACGGGGTCGTACGTGGGGTTCGGGATGAGCGTGTAGAGCTGGTTGTTCAGCAGCAGGCTGGGGCGGCCGTTCATCTCGATCCAGCGGAACGCGTGGCGATACTCGGGGTCGAGGTACTTCGTCACGGACTCCGGGGACTCGTAGAAGTGCTGGTCGCAGTCGCTGATGCCGTAGCCCAGCTTGGGGGCCACGATGTCGGAGGTGAGTGTTGCGGTCATGGGATGTGACGGTAAACACCCCCTACGCGGGTCACTAGGGACTGAAGTCCCTAACTTGACGTAGGTGTCAAGTTGAGTCGGTGTCGACTCGATCGCGCCAGCTGCGCGTGGGGTTCCAGCCGAACAGCCGGCGGGCCTTGGCGATGCTGATGCCACCGCAGTCGTCGCGATCGAGGTCGCGTAGCGGTGGGGCGTCGGCACCGAACGTGGTGGCGACCAGTTCGGCGAACGGCTTGCCCATGAAGTTGTCGGGCTGCGCGGCGTAGACCACCTCGTGGTCCGGTGTCGTGCCAGTGGCGGCCAGCACGATGAGGTCGGCGAGGTCTTCCACGTCGACATACGACCAGTGGTTGAAGCTCGGCCCGGGGCGCTGCAGCGGGGCCAGCAGCGCGTAGTCGGCGGGCGCCAGCACCAGCGACGGGCGGATCGAGACCGCGGTGGCGTCGCTACGGCGCACGAGCGCGTCGCACAGGTCTTCGCCCAGCGACTTCGACAGCGAGTAGGCCTCCTGCGGGCGGCGCGGGTGCTCTTCGTCGACCGGCAGGTAGTCGGGCAGGAACCCGCGCTCGGCGGTGATGAACCCGAGGGCGGTCTCGCTGGAGATGTACACCAAGCGGCCGACTCCCGTGTGTGCGACCGCCTCCATCACGTGGAAGTTGGCCACCGTGTTGTTGGCGAAGATCGTGGGGCCTGGGTCGTGCGAGTTGTCGGGGATGCCGGCCGCGTGCACGATCACGTCGGGGCGGGCGGCCATCACCGTGGCGATCGTCTGGCCGTAGTCGGTGAGGTCGGCGCGCACGTAGCGCGACGGATCGTCGCTGAGGCCGTAGCGGGCCGGGCCGATGTCGGTGAGCGTGACGCGATGGCCGGCCGCGCGGAACGCCTGGGCGGCGAACGAGCCCACCTTGCCCCTGGCGCCGGTGATGAGAACGCGCATGTGTGCCTCCATGGTGGCGCGGCCGCGGTGACGACTCGCCGAGAATAGAGTATCCTAGATTCAATGCAGTCCGGCAGCAGCGAGCCCAGGGTTGGCGTGATGTTCGCCAACGGAGCGCTGGCCGCCGACCCCGAGCACGCAGCAACGCTGGCGGTCGCTGCCGAGCAGGCCGGCTACGACTCGCTGTGGGCGGTGCAGCACGTGGTGATGCCGGTGCAGCACGCCTCCGAATACCCCTACTCGCCCAGCGGCACGGTGCCCGGTGGCACGGCGGTGGCGATCCCCGATCCGTTGGTGTGGTTGGCGTGGGCAGGTGCGCGCACCTCCACGATCCTGCTGGCCACGGGCGTGCTCGTGCTGCCGCAGCAACACCCGCTGGTGGTGGCCAAGCAGGCCGCCACGCTCGATCGGCTCACGCGTGGCCGGCTGCTGCTGGGTCTCGGTGCGGGGTGGCTGCAGGAGGAGTTCGAGGCGCTCGGCTCGCAGTTCGATGGGCGCGGCCAGCGGATGGAGGAGTGCATCCAAGTGCTGCGCCTGTCCGGTGAACCCGGCCCCACCGAGTTTCACGGCGCACAGATCGACTTCGCACCCGTATGGGTCGAACCCAAGCCTGCGCGGCAGATCCCGCTGCTGATCGGCGGCCACACCACTGCCGCCGCACGCCGCGCCGGCAGGTTGGCCGATGGGTTCTTCCCGCTGTCGTGCCAGGGCGAGGCCCTCACGAAGCTGGTCGCGCTGGTACGTGAGGCCGCCGAGCAGGTCGGCCGCGACCCCCTTTCGATCGAGATCACGGCCGATGCACCGCGCACGCCGCAGGACGCTGCCGTGCAGCGCGAGCTCGGTGTGCACCGCGTCGTGGTGAACGCGCCGCACGTGCCCACCGAGGAGTTGGCCGAGGCGTTGCAGCACAAGTTGGATGCCACCCGCGAGGTCTGTGGACCTGCCTGACCGGTGATACCTTCCGTCGCACCTGCAGTTGGGAAGGGGACCCCGATGAGCAAGCCCGACTATCCCGTGTTCGACGCGGACAACCACCTCTACGAGCCGGGCGAGGTGTGGGACTACCTGCCGAAGGAGCACCGCCGCGACATCCGTTTCGTGAAGGTGGGCAACGGCACGCGTATCGCGGTGAAGGGCAAGATCACCGACTTCATCCCCAACCCCACGTTCGACCGCGTCGCCCGCCCCGGCGTGCACACCGAGTACTTCCGTGGCAACAACCCCGAGGGCAAGACGATCCGCGAGATGACCGGCGAGGCGATGGACTGCCTGCCAGCGTTCCGTGCGCCCGAGCCGCGCCTCGCGCTGATGGACGAGTTGGGCATTCACCGCACGCTGATGTTCCCCACGTTGGCCAACTTGGTGGAGTACACCGCCGAGGGCGATCCCGACCTCACCCACGCGGCCGTGCATGCGGTGAACCAGTGGATGCACGATGTGTGGTCCTTCGATTACCGCGACCGCATCTTCGCCACTCCGGTGATCACCATGCCGATCGTGGAGAAGGCGGTGCAGGAAGTGGAGTGGGCGATCGCCAGCGGCGCCAAGGCCGTGCTGGTGCGGCCGGCTCCCGTCACGGGTTTCCGCGGTTCGCGTTCGATCGGTCTGCCCGAGTTCGACCCTGTGTGGGCGCGGATCGAGGAGGCCGGCCTAGGGGTGTGCATGCACGGCTCGTTCGCACCGCTGAACCGCTACTACGAGCAGTGGGAACCTTCCTCCACCGACAACGCGTTCGTCACCACGCCGCTGAAGCTGATGTTGCTGCAACACCGCGAGATCGAGGACGCGCTCGCTGCCTTGATCTGCCACGGCACGCTCTCGCGGTTCCCGAAGTTGAGGGTGATGAGCGTGGAGAACGGGGCCAACTGGGCGGCGCACATGCTGGAACAGCTGGAGTACACCTACCGCCGCGTGCCGCAGGATTTCGCCGAGCACCCGGTGGAGGTGTTCCACCGCAACATCTGGGTCAACCCGTTCTGGGAGGACGACGTGCCCGCGCTGGTGCAGCTGCTCGGCGCCGATCGCGTCACCTTCGGGTCCGATTACCCACACCCCGAAGGGTTGGCCGATCCGCTGAGCTACGTCGACGAACTGGCCGATGCCGGTATCGACGCGGCCACCCGCCGCAAGATCATGTGCACCACCGCCAACGAGTTCATGCGCCTGCCCGTTCCTGCGTGAGTCGGCGGCGACTCGCCGAGATCGGTCGGAGCGCCCGCCGCCCGCGATTGGCAGGTAATCGTCTAATCTGTTAGATGATTATGCGGTGTCCGGTCCGCAGACGAAGGGGGAGTCGTGAGCGTCGCATCGAGCAATGGCCGTGGGCAGTTCGACTGGAGTTGCGTCGTCGGGTCGCTGGTGATGCGCCCCGAGGACTACGTCGATGACGCCCCGATCCTGGGGCTGCGACCGTCACAAACGTTCCTCTACGGCAGCGTTCGCGATGCGGAGGGCAACATCTGGACGCCGATGCGTCGTCTCCTGGCCGGCGACGGTGGCCACGAGAAGCTGCTGTTGCAGACCAACGACGACTCCGACGCGATGCATGTCAACCGCGCCGGCAAGCACTCGGCGTCCAGCTTCGGCGTCGTACGCAGCGTCGTCGACGGCGTCGTGCGGCTCGACAGCGACCCCGCTGCCCAGGGCCAGCCGTTCTCCATCAGCGCCAGCACCGACACCTTCCGGTGGGTCGAGGAAGGCGTGTTCGAACTGCATGGGGTTGCCGTCAAGCCCGGCCTGCACTGGCACCTGCCCGACGCAGCGAACGGCATGTACTACGCGTCGCAGATCTTCGAAGTCGAAGGGCAGATCCTCGGCAGGGAAGTGCGCGGCTTCATCCCGATGGACCAGCTGTTCATGGACGGCGTGATCTACCAGGACGACATCTTCATCGGCGAGCAGGCCGAGCTGGTCTGGTACACGTGGGCCACTCGGTATCTCGATGGGAGCTTTGAAGGTGGCCACTTCATGCTGGGTCATCGTCGCCTCGGCTTCGCTGTGGTGTACGACGAGCACGGCAGCGTCTTCACCTCCACCGACATGGGTGGTGAAGTGACGCTGGACGGCGACGGCCCGTGGCCCACGCACATCGACCTGATGGCGGGCGACCAGCACTGGGAGTTCCTACCCGACCCCCGTGGTCGTATGGTCGATCTGATGCCGATCCCCAACCCGCAGATTGAAGGCCGTTGGCGCCGCCATGGCGACACCCGTGAGCCCGCTCATTGGTTCGCATGGGGCGAGATCGCGTCGGTGCACGGCACCAGCCGCCGCGTGGTGGCCTCATGAGCCAGTCCGCCTACGCCTACCCCGAGTCGGTCACCGTCCTGCGAGAGCTCGACGACGCCGGTGTGCTGTTGCTCACGTTCAACCGGCCCGACCGCAACAACGGCTGGACGATCGAGCTGGAGGAGGAGTACTTCGCCACGCTCCTCGCCGCGGGGGATGACCCTGCCGTGCGCGTCATCGTCGTCACCGGTGCCGGCAGGTCGTTCTGCCCGGGGCTCGACATGCAGGCGCTGGAGGATTCGGCCAAGCGCGGCAAGCCGATGGCGTCGATCCGGCGCTACCCGCTCACGTTGCCGTGGTCGATCCCCAAGGCGATCATCGCCGCGGTCAACGGGGCGGCTGCGGGGATCGGCTTCATCCAGGTGGCGTGCACCGACCTGCGCTTCGCCTCCTCGAGCGCGAAGTTCACCACCTCGTTCTCGCGGCGTGGTCTGCCGGCGGAGAATGCGTTGTCGTGGGTGCTACCGCGGCTGATGGGTGTCACCAACGCGATGGATCTGCTGCTGTCGGCGCGGGTGGTGGCTGCTGAGGAGGCGTTGCAGCTCGGGCTGCTGAACAAGGTGTTCGAGCCCGACGAGCTACTGCCGGCGACGCTGGCGTATGCGCGCGACCTCGCGCTGAACTGCTCGCCGTTCTCGCTGGCCTCGATCAAGGCACAGGTGCACGCCGACCTCGAGCGTGGCATGGAGGAAGCGCGGATGACGGCCATCGTGCAGGTGTCCGAGCACACCCACCACGCCGACTTCCAGGAGGGTGTGGCCAGCTTCACCGAGCGCCGTGCACCGCAGTTCGCCGGCTATTCGCAGCACCTCGACATCAACCGCGGCTGGTACCGCTGAAACCGCACGGCCGCCCATGCTGCTGACACCCGAACTGATCGAGTACCGCGACACCGTGCGGGCGCGCGCCGCCGAACGGATCGGCCCGTTCGTCGATGTGCTCGATCGCGAGCAGCGCTTCTCGCCAGAAGTGTGGGCGGAGGTGCGCGACCTCGAACTGTTCGGCTTGCCGTTCCCTTCGGCCGTCGGTGGTCTCGACGGCTCATTCCTCGCGTTCACCGTTGCCACCGAAGCGGTGGCGCGCACGAGCGCGTCGGCCGCGCTCTACCCGGGAACCACGGTGCAGGTGGCCGCCACGCTGCTGCGGCATGGCACGCCTGCGCAGGTCGAGCGATGGGTGCCGACGATGGTGCGCGGTGATGCCCCCGTGGCGTGGGCGTTCACCGAACCGCAGACCGGCAGCGATCCGAAGCAGTTGCAGACCACGGCTGTGCCCGACGGCGACGGATGGAGGCTGAACGGCCAGAAGCTGTTCATCTCGTACGCACGCCAGGCACAGGTCGCGGTGGTGTTTGCCCGCACGCCCGGCGGGTCGGTGGGGGCCTTCATCGTTCGCACCGACACGCCCGGCTGGGCGACCGGTACACCGTTCGAGCTGTTGGCGATGGGTGGTGGCGAGCCGGCGCCGATCTACCTCGACGACGTGCACGTGCCGGGCGATCAGCTCATCGGAGCAGCCGACGAGGGCTTCCAGGCGATGATCGCCGGCGAGGCGCAGGGCAAGATCCGCGCGGCCGCGATCTGCGTGGGCATCGCCCAGCGGGCGATCGACGAAGCGGCCACCTACGCGCTGCAGCGCACGCACCGGGGCCAATCGATCGCCACCAAGTTCCCCACGATCCAGGGGCTGCTGGGCGAGATGGAGGCCAGCACACTTGCCGCGCGGGCACTGGTGCACCACGCCGCCGAGCTGATCGACCGCGGCGGCGACGTCGCCCGCGAGGCGGCTGCTGCGCGAGTGGTGGCCGGCCGTGCAGCACGGGAAGTCACCAGCGCGGCGATGCAGGTGTGCGGTGCGTACGGCCTCACCCGCGAGCTACCGCTCGAGCGCCTGTACCGCGAGGGCAAGTTCTTCGAAGTGGCCCAAGGTGTGGCAGAGATCCAGCGAGCGATCGTCGCTCGCCACGTGATCGCCGATCACGCCGGCTAGTTGTGATCACCGGGGAGGTTGTCCACATCTCGGCGGGCCGACCGCGCATTTGTGCTGCTCGTCTCGTCGTTCCGATTTCGAATTCGCCGATGGGCGGGCGGCGCAGTGGTGGGTGGGATGGCACCGCGAAGTGGTGCGGTACGGCAACGAGCACGGTGCCGATCGGGGTG